>JAXMCI010000010.1:0-206420 GCA_046349435.1 Dongiaceae bacterium
GGCAGAGCCCGGAGGCGCTGCGCGGCATCTATGTCAGCACCTCCGGCGGCACGGTCAGCGGCACCCAGGCGAGCAGCGCGCTGACCGCGGCACCGGCCGCGACGGCGACGCCGGCCGGCGGGAGCGCAGCGACGGTCGCGACCGCTGCCGCCATCGCGGCCGAGACCGCGCGCAACCAGAGCACCAACGCGCTGGCCAACAGCACGCGGGCCGGCACCTCGACCGGCGCGGCGGTGAGCGGCCGGGTCGAGACGATGGTGCCGCTCTCGGCCTTCAGCCATTTCGGGCCGGGGACCACGCCGCTCTCGGTCAACCACCAGGGCCCGTTCAGCGCGGTGACGCTGTCCTTCAACCTGCCGCCGGGCGGCTCGCTCGGCGCGGCGGTGGCGCGCATCGAGCGGACGATGAACGAGATCGGCGTGCCGGCCAGCATCCAGGGCGGCTTCAAGGGCACCGCCCAGGTCTTCCAGCAGTCGCTCGCCAACCAGCCGCTGCTGATCCTGACGGCGCTGCTCGCCGTCTACATCGTGCTCGGCATGCTCTACGAAAGCTTCCTGCACCCGCTGACCATCCTGTCGACCCTGCCCTCGGCGGGGGTCGGCGCGGTGCTGGCGCTGCTGCTCTGCGGCACCGAGCTCAGCCTGATCGCGCTGATCGGCGTCATCCTGCTGATCGGCATCGTCAAGAAGAACGCCATCATGATGATCGACTTCGCGCTCGACGCGGAGCGCAGCCGCGGGCTGACCCCGCGCCAGGCGATCCTCGAGGCGGCGCAGCTCCGCCTGCGGCCGATCCTGATGACGACGCTGGCTGCCATGCTCGGCGCCCTGCCGCTGGCGATCGGGCTGGGGGAGGGGGCCGAGCTGCGGCGGCCGCTCGGCATCGCCATCGTCGGCGGGCTGCTGGTCAGCCAGCTGCTCACCCTCTACACCACGCCGGTCGTCTATCTCGCGCTGGAGCGGCTGCGGGTCGGCTGGGCGCGCCGGCACGGCCGGCCGGCGGCGGTGCAGCCATGAGGCGGACCCGTGTCCTTCCTGCCGCCGCGGCGCTGCTGCTGGCGGCCTCGGGCTGCACCGTCGGGCCCGACTACCAGCGCCCGGCGGTCGAGGTGCCGGCCGCCTACAAGGAGCAGCCGCCGGCGGCCGATGGATGGCGGACGGCGGTGCCGCAGGACGCCGCGGCGCGCGGCTCCTGGTGGTCGGTGTTCGGCGACCCACAGCTCGACGCGCTGATCCGCCAGGTCGACGTCTCCAACGAGAATCTGAAGGCCTTCGAGGCCGCCTTCCGCGCCGCCCAGGCGGGCGTGGCGGCCTCGCGCGCCGGGCTGTTCCCGACGCTCTCCCTCGGCGGCAGCTTCCAGCGGGCGCAGTCCGGCGGCATCAGCGGCCAGCCCGAGCCGCCGCCGGTCAACAGCTTCGACTTTTCGCTGGCGTCGGCGAGCTGGCAGCCGGATCTCTGGGGCCGCATCCGCCGCACCATCGAGGCGAGCCGGGCCACCGCCGGGGCGAGCGCCGGCGACCTCGCCTCGGCCCGGCTGGCGGCCGAGGCCGAGCTCGCCGCCGACTACCTGCAGCTGCGCATCGCCGACGCGCTGAAGCGGCTGCTGGACGAGACGGTGGTGGCGTTCCGCGAATCCCTGCGCATCGCCACCAACCAGTACAATGCGGGCATCGTCAGCAAGGCCGACGTGGTCTCGGCCGAGACCCAGGTCCGCTCGACCGAGGCGCAGGCGATCAATGTCGGCGTGCAGCGGGCGCAGTTCGAGCATGCCATCGCGCTGCTCATCGGCAAGGCGCCGGCCGACCTCTCGATCCCCGCGGTCGACAGCGTGCCCGGCGTGCCGGTGGCACCGGCCGGGCTGCCCTCGGCGCTGCTCGAGCGCCGGCCGGACATCGCCGCGGCGGAGCGCCGGGTGGCCGCCGCCAATGCCGAGATCGGCGTCGCCATCGCCGCCTACTTCCCGGACATCACGCTGACCGCGTCCTATGGCACCACCGCCGCCAACCTCGCCAACCTGGCGCAGTTCTCCAACCCGGTCTGGGCGGTCGGGCTGCAGCTCGCCCAGACGGTGTTCGATGCCGGGCTGCGCGGCGCCCAGGTCGAGCAGGCGCGCGCCACGTTCGACCAGAGCGCGGCGCTCTACCGCCAGACCGTGCTGACCGCCTTCCAGCAGGTCGAGGACCAGCTCGCGGCGCTGCGCATCCTGGAGCAGCAGGCGGCGGTCGAGGCCGACACGGTGCGCCTCGCGCTCGAGGCGCAGCGCCTGACCCTGAACCAGTACAAGGCCGGCACGGTGCCCTACACCAGCGTCATCACCGCCCAGACCCAGGCGCTGGCCAACCAGCAGATCGCGCTCTCGGTGCTGCAGAGCCGGCTGCTCGCCGCCGTGGCGCTGATCCAGGCGCTGGGCGGCGGCTGGGACACCGGGGAGATGCCGGGGGCGTGAGGGGCTTTTTCTCCCTCTCCCGCTTGCGGGAGAGGGTCGGGGTGAGGGTCGTTCAGCCCGCTCCACCCTCCCGGCGCTGACGCGCCGGGCCCCTCCCTCTCCCGCTCACGCGGGCGAGGGGGTCTCAGGCCAGCTTGTCCGCCAGCCCCGCCAGCCACTCGCGGCGGGATTCGAGCTGGCCGATCTCGTGATCGAGCCAGGCGACGAGGTAGCCGGGCTCCTCGGCGTGGTGGCGGCGCAGGTCGGTGAGGCGGACCAGCTCGCTCTCGACGCTCTCGCTCAAGAGGTCGAGCTGGGCCAGCTGCGTCTCCTGGTCGAGGAGGTGCAGGAAGCGCAGCTTCAGCGCCAGGATCAGCTTGTTGACGTCGCCGAGCGGACCGCGCACGCGGGCGGTCATCAGCCGGTGAAACTCCCGCCGGCCGGACTCGGTCAGCCGCACGATGGCGTCGTCCCCGGTGCCCTCGAGCTCGAGCAGGCCCTCGACCTTCAGCAGCTCGAGCGAGGGGGCGAGCAAGTCGAGCGAGGGCCCGACGATGCGGCCGCTGAAATGCCGGACGGCGCCGGCGATCTCGGCATAGCCCGCGGGCTGCCGGGCGAGCAGGCCGAGCGCGCAGAGACGGATCGCCTCGCTCGGGACCAGGCTGTTGTCGCGATACATGGGCATGATCCTACCCCGGCGCGCCGGTTCTGTCCACGCAGGGCGCCGCGCGCCGCGGTGCGGCCGTGCCGACCTCGCCCTTCGACGAGCTAAGGACCAGGTTGGAGAGCCTCATCCTGAGCTCGTCGAAGGATGGGCCGGCACGGTGCCGCCGCCTCAGGAGGCCAGCCGCAGGCCCTGGCGGTGCCAGACGTCGACCAGCGCCTCGACCAGCCGGTCCATGGCGGCGTCGTCGTGCAGCGGCGTCGGGGTCAGGCGCAGCCGCTCGGTGCCGCGCGGCACGGTCGGGAAGTTGATCGGCTGGACGTAGATGGCGTGGCGGACCAGCAGCTCGTCGCAGATCGCGCGGCAGGCGCCGGCATGGCCGACCAGCAGCGGCACGATGTGGCTGACGCTCGGCATCACCGGCAGGCCGGCCCCGGCGAGCAGCCGCTTGAGGCGGGCGGCGCGCTCCTGGTGGCGGGTGCGGATCGAGGGATCGGCCTTGAGCAGCCGGATGCTGGCCACCGCGCCGGCGGCGATCACCGGCGGCAGGGCGGTGGTGAAGATGAAGCCGGGGGCGAAGCTGCGCACCACGTCGACCAGCGCGGCCGAGCCGGCGATGTAGCCGCCCATCACGCCGAAGGCCTTGCCGAGCGTGCCCTCGACGACGTCGAGCCGGTGCATCACCCCGTCGCGCTCGGCCACCCCGGCGCCGCGCGGGCCGTACATGCCGACGGCGTGCACCTCGTCGAGATAGATCATCGCGCCGTAGCGCTCGGCGAGGTCGCAGATCGCCCCGATCGGCGCGATGTCGCCGTCCATCGAGTAGACCGATTCGAAGGCCACCAGCTTCGGCCGGGCGGCCGGCTGGGCGGCGAGCAGCGCTTCGAGATGCTCGAGGTCGTTGTGGCGGAAGATCGCCTTCTCGGCGCCGCTGTAGCGGATGCCGTGGATCATCGAGGCGTGGTTGCCGGCGTCCGACAGCACCAGGCAGCCCGGCAGCAGGCCGGCGAGCGCCGCCAGCGAGGCCTCGTTCGAGATGTAGCCGGAGGTGAAGACCAGGGCAGCCGCCTTGCCGTGCAGGTCGGCGAGCTCGCGCTCCAGCTCGACATGCAGGTGGGTGGTGCCGGAGATGTTGCGGGTGCCGCCGGCGCCGGCCCCGTAGCGCTGCAGCGCCTCGGCCATCGCCGCCAGCACCGCGGGGTGCTGGCCCATGCCGAGATAGTCGTTGCTGCACCAGACGGTGATCTCGGCCGGGCTGCGCCCGCCATGCAGCAGCGCCTGCGGGAAGCGCCCGGCCTGGCGCTCCAGCTCGGCGAAGTAGCGGTAGCGGCCCTCGGCCTTCAGCCCGGCGATCCGCTCGCGGAAGAACTGCTCGTAATCCATCGCCGGTCCCGGATATCGAGGGCGGGCACCCCGCCCTTGCGGCAACACCATACCGCGGCGCGCCGGTCCACCGGCTGCCGGGCCTCGAATAGCCGCACTATCGGTGCCGGGTCGCCCTTTGTCAAAGTGCGGGCTGTCGCACCGCCGCTCAACCGGCGGCAGCCCCCGCGATCCAGCTCTCCGTCACCGCGAGGCCGGCGTCGAGCGCCACCAGGTCGGCCCGCCAGCCCGGCGCGATGCGGCCGAGCTCGCCCTCCAGGCCGAGGAATGTGGCGGGGTTGAGCGAGGCCATCGCCAGCGCCTGGCCGAGCGGCACGCCGACGGTGCGGACCATGTTCCGCACCGCCGTCGCCATGTCGAGGTCGGAGCCGGCCAGCGTGCCGTCGGCGGTGGTGAGCCGCCCGTCGGCCCGCCGCACCTCCTTGCCGAGCAGCCGGAAGCTGTCGCCCTCCCAGCCGACCGTCGGCATGGCGTCGGTCACCAGCACGATCCGCTGCGGCCCGGCCGCGGCGACCGCCAGCCGCAGCGCGGCGGCGGCGACGTGGTGCAGGTCGGCGATGACGCCGACATGGCCGCGCCGGTCGGCGAGTGCGGCGCCGGCCGGCCCGGGCTCGCGGGCGGCGAGCGGCGGCATGGCGTTGAAGAGGTGGGTGTAGCCGGCCAGCCCGTGGTCGAGCGCCGCCTCGACCTCAGCCAGGGTGGCGGCGCTGTGGCCGGCGGCGACCCGCACACCGGCGGCGGCGAGCCGGGCGATCGCCGCCGGCGCCACCCGCTCCGGCGCCAGGGTGACCAGGGTCCGCCCGGCGCCGAGCGAGGCCAGCAGCGCGAGATCCTCGGCGTCGGGCGCGCGGATCAGCGCCGGGTCGTGCACGCCGGGGCGGGCCGGGCTGAGGAACGGGCCCTCGAGATGCACGCCGAGCAGTCCGGGCAGCCCCGCCGCCAGCCCCTCGCGGACGGCGGCGATGGCCTGCGCCATGCGGGCCCGCCGGTCGGTGATCAGGGTCGGCAGGAAGCCGGTGGTGCCGAAGCGGCGATGGGCGGCGCCGATGGCGCGGATGGCGGCCGGGCTGGGATCGTCGTTGAACAGCACGCCGCCGCCGCCATTGACCTGGACATCGATGAACCCGGGCGCCAGCAGCGGGCACCGCCCGGCGGGGCAGGGCGGGATCGAGGCCCGGCAGCGGCCGGGACGTCGACGATGCGGCCGCCCGCGATGACCACGGCGCGGCCGTCGCGGAAGCGCTCGCCGTCGAACAGCCGGTCCGGGATCAGGGCGAGCCGGCTCACCGCGTCTCCGTCACCTTGCTGAGATGGGGCGGCCGGTCGGGATCGCGGCCGCGCGCCCGGGCGACCGCCTCGGCCAGCGGATAGAAGCTCTGCACCGCGGCGATCGGCGCCGCCATCGGGTGGAGATCGGCGGCCAGCGGCAGGGCCGGGTGGCCGGAGCGCGCCGCCGGACCGGCGACGGCGAGCGGCACGCCGCGGCCGGCCAGCGTGTCGAGCAGCTCGACGAGGCCGGGCAGCGACCGGTCGGACTGGCTCAGCGCCAGCACCGGGAAGTCCGGCCCGGCCAGGGTCAGCGGGCCGTGCATCAGCTCGGCGGCGCTGTAGGCCTCGGCATGCAGCCCGGCCGTCTCCTTGAGCTTGAGGGCGCATTCCTGCGCGGCGGGGAAGCCGGGCCCGCGGCCGACCACGAACAGGCTGCGGGCGGCGGCGAGCAGCGGCGCAGCGCACCCCAGTCGGCGGCAGCGGCGGTGGCGAGGTCCTCGGGCAGCCGGCCGACCGCGGCGTCGAGGGCGGGCTCGCCGCTCCAGCGCGCCGCCAGCTGCAGCAGCGCGGCGAGCGAGCCGATCCACGACTTGGTGGCGGCGACGCTGCCCTCGCGGCCGGCCCGCACCGGCAGCACCAGCTGGCAGCGCTCGGCCAGCGGCGAGGCCTCGTCGTTGACGACGGCGAGCGTCAGCGCGCCGCCGGCCCGCGCGGCCTCGGCGAGCTCGAGCAGGTCGGGGCTGCGGCCGGATTGCGAGACGGCGATGAACAGGCTGTCGGCCAGCCGCGGCCGGACGCCGTAGACCGAGGCCACCGACGGCCCGATCGAGGCGACCGGCAGGCCGAGCGCGATCTCGATCAGGTACTTGGCGTAGAGCGCGGCGGTGTCGGAGCTGCCGCGCGCGCCGGTGGCGACGAAGCGCGGCGGGGCGGCGCGCAGCCGGGCGGCGATGTCGCGGGCCAGCCGGTCGTTGGCGGCGAGCTGCGCGGCGACCCGTGCCGGCGCCTCGGCCGCCTCGGAGCGCATCAGCGAGGTCATCGGGCCGGCTCGAGCGCGCGGGCGAGGAGGACGGCGCCGTCGCGGGCATCGGCCTCGGGGATGGCCAGCCTGGCGCGCAGCGGCGGCGGCAGCCAGGCGGCGATCGGCTCGGCCAGCCCGCCCATCAGCGCCACGGCGGGGCGCCGGCGGCGAGCAGCCGCTCGACCATGCGGCCGACATGGCCGGCGGTCTCGGCCAGCAGCGCCATGGCGAGCGGATCGCGGGACTCGGCGTGCTGCAGCACCAGCGGCGCCAGCCGGGCGAAGTCGGCGGCCTTGGCGGCCGCCGCCCAGGGCACGATCTGCTCGGGGTCGCGGCGGAACTCGGCGAGGACGGCGTCGGCCAGCGGCGTCGACGGGATCATGCCCTCGAGCGCCCAGAGGGCGCGGCGCACGGCGGCGCGGCCGAGCTCGGCGCCGCTGCCGTCGTCGGAGACGATGTTGCCCCAGCCGCCGACATTGAGGCGCTCGCCGCCGACCACCGCCAGCCCGCAGGTGCCGGTGCCGACGATCAGGATCGCGCCGTCGCGGCCGCCGAAGGCGCCGAGCCAGGCGATGTAGGCGTCGGAATCGACGGCGGTGCGGGCGAAGGGCAGGGGCTCGGCGAGCACCCGCGCGCGCTCGGCCGGGCCGGTGGCGCCGGCCAGCCCGAGCCCGGCCCGGACGCGGCCGAGATCGCCCTCGCCGAGCCCGGCGGCGGCCAGCGCCCGGCGCGTCGCCGTCATCACCTCGGCCAGCACGGTGGCGATGCCGAGCCGCGAGTTGGCCGGTCCGCCCTCGCCCTCGCCGAGGCAGCGCCCGGCGGCGTCGCGCAGCCGCACCCGGACATGCGTGCCGCCGCCGTCGACGCCGAGGAAGAGGGCGTCAGCCATGGCGGAACGACGCGGTGCCGCTCATGCGGCCTGCCGGCGGATGAAGCGGCCGGGCCGCTCGCCCGTCGGCTGGCCGTCGCGGCAGGCGATGCGGCCGGCGACGAGCACCAGCGCGATGCCGGTCGAGGGCGCCGTCGGGCGCTCGAAGGTGGCGGCGTCGATCACCGTCGCCGGGTCGAAGGCCACGAGGTCGGCGTGGCAGCCCTCGGCGATGCGGCCGCGGCCCTTCAGCCGGAAGGTCTCGGCCGGCAGCCCGGTCATCTTGCGGATCGCCTCGGGCAGCGGGAACAGCCCGAGCTCGCGGCTGTAGTGGCCGAGCACGCGCGGGAAGGTGCCCCAGAGGCGGGGATGGGGATGGATGTCGTGCGGCAGCCCGTCCGAGCCGATCATGGTGGCGGGGAAGGCGAGCACCCGGCGGACGTCGTCCTCGCGCATCTGGAAGTAGACGGCGCCGCCCGGCTGCAGCCGCTCGCAGGCCTCGCGCTGGGTGACGCCCCACTCCTGGGCGATCGGCGCGAGGTCGCGCCCGGCCATCTCCGGATAGGGCTCCGACCAGGCGACGATGATGCGGATCCGGCCGTCGGCCAGCTCCGGCTTCAGCACGGTCGAGCCCGCGATGTAGGGATAGGCGTCGAGGCCGACCGGCTGCGTGCGGCCGGCCGCCTCGATGCGCGGCAGGGTCTCGACGGTGCGGCCCCAATTGGCCGGGCCGGCGCATTTGTGGTGCGAGATGATCACCGGCACCGACGCGGCCCGGGCGGTGGCGAAGGTCTCGTCGAGCGAATCGAGGACCCGGTCGGCCTCGTTGCGCATGTGGGTCGCGTAGACGCCGCCGGCCGCCGCCACCTCGCGCGCCAGGGCCGCCACCTCGTCCATGTCGGCGCCCTGGTTGGGGGCGTAGAACAGGCCGGAGCTGAAGCCGATCGCGCCGGCCGCCAGCCCCTCGCGCAGCCGGTCGGCCATGACGGCCAGCTCGTCGGCGGTCGCCGGGCGGTCGAGGTCCTGCATCGCGCCGATGCGCAGCGTGCCGTGGCCGACCAGCGCCGCAACGTTGACCGCCGGCTGCGCCCCGTCGACCGCCGCCGCGTACTGCGCGAAGGTCGGATATCGGAAGCGGTCGGCGCCGCCCAGCAGGTTGAGCGGCGGCGGCGGGGTCGGTCCGGGCAGGGTGATCGGCGCCAGGCTGATGCCGCAATTGCCGACCACCACCGTGGTCACGCCCTGGCTCAGCTTGCACAGCATGCCGGGGTCGGAGAGCACCGCCCGGTCGTCATGGGTGTGGACGTCGATGAAGCCCGGCGCCAGCGCCTTGCCGCCGAGCCGCAGCGTCTCGCGGCCGCGCAGGCTGGCGGGCGCGCCGATCGCCGCGATGCGGCCGCCCGCTATGCCGACGTCGCCGCGCCGCGGCGGCGCGCCGCTGCCGTCATGGATCTCGGCGTCGGCGAGCACCAGCTCGAGGTCGGTCCCGGCCATCGCCTCTAGCCCTGGCGCTTGTGCGCGGTGAGCTCGTCGGCGAACACCGCATTGCCCGCGGTCAGCCCGCCATCGACGGTCAGCGTCGCGCCGGAGATGTAGGCGGCGGCGTCGGAGGCGAGGAAGGCGGCGGCCTTGGCGATGTCGAGCGGCTCGGCGACGCGGCCGAGCGGGTACCATTTGGCCAGCCGCTCGAAGACCTGCGGGTCGCGCGCCACGCGCTGCTTCCAGGCCGGGGTGCGCACCGTGCCGGGGCAGATCACGTTGGCCCGGATGTTGTAGCGGCCGAGCTCGGTGGCGAGCGCCTTGGTCAGGCTGATGAGGCCGGCCTTGGCGGCGCTGTAGGCGGGGTTGGCGACGCTGTAGAGGCCGTTCACCGAGCTGATGTTGACGATCGCCCCGCCGCCCGCCCGCTCCATGTGGGGGCGCACCGCGGCCGCCAGGATGTAGGCGCCGGTGAGGTTGCCGTCGACCTCGAAGCGGAAGATCTCCGGCGTGGTGGCGTCGAAGCTGTCGGCGACGGCGAAGCCGGCATTGTTGACCAGGATGGTCGGCGCGCCGGCCCTGGCGATCGCCGCGCTCAGCGCGGCGGCGACGCCCGCCGCGTCGGTGACGTCGGCCACCATCGGCACCATGCGGTCGCCCGCGCCGGCCTCGGC
This sequence comes from Dongiaceae bacterium, assembly GCA_046349435.1. Classification (GTDB taxonomy): domain Bacteria; phylum Pseudomonadota; class Alphaproteobacteria; order Dongiales; family Dongiaceae; genus JAXMCI01. Next base: position 9,784 of record JAXMCI010000010.1, read on the forward strand.
GAGATAGGCGGTCAGGCGGTCGGCCTCCCGGTCGCTGGCGATCACCCGGGCGCCGAGCTCGACGAACTGGCGGCACAGCACCTGGCCGATGCCGCCGGCCGCGCCGGTGATGAGAGCCGTCTTGCCGTCGAGGGTGATCATGGCTGCGCTCCTTGGCTGGCACCGGCGAGCAGCGCCGCGGCGGCGCCCAGCCAGGCGAGGTTGTGCGGCCGGATATGGCCCATGTTGTAGAATCCGACATGCCGGACGCCCTGCTCGATCAGCAGCCGGATCGTCGCGGTGAGCTGCGCCTCGCTGCCGATGTCGGGCCAGGCGGGGCGCAGGATGGCGGCGAGCTCGGCGCCGGGTCCGGCACGCCGGCGGCTGTCGAGCAGGTCGGCGAGCGCCCGGTTGGGATCGGGCTCGTAGAGGCAGAGCTCGATCGCAGCGCCGGCGGCGGCGATGGCGGCGAGATCGCTGCCCTCGCTCCAGGCCGCCGCGCTCGGGCGCTGCACCGAGGGGATGATGGAGAGCGCCGTCCTCGGCGGCAGCGCGGCGCGGATGGCGGCGATCAGGCCGGTGACCAGCTGGCAGCGCCAGCGCAGGAAGGCGCCGAGCTCGGGGTCGAGCACGAGGTCGGCGGCGGTCCAGGCCTGCGCCATGTCCTCCGGCACGCTGGCCGGGCCCGCCATGTAGCCGTGCACGGCGTCGCGCACCCGCCGCGCCAGGCCCTCGACGTCGATGCCGGCGACCCGCGCCTGCTGCTTGCAGGCGTCGCAGAAGCAGAGGCCGAGCAGCAGGTTCATCCAGCCGTTGGTCGGCATCAGGCCGAACTCGTGGTGGTAGCCGTGCGCGAAGGGCATGAAGCCCGGCGTCTCCAGCGCCAGCCCGGTGACGGCGTAGTGCTGCGCCAGGTCGGCGCACAGCGTCACGGCGTAGTGCTGCACCTCCGCCTGGGCCGGGCACAGGCTGTAGAAGAGCGGGTCGCCGAAGGCGTTGCGCACCGCGAGATCGGGATGGGCGAAGCCGAGCCGCGAATTGTGCAGCAGCACGGTCCAGCCGCGCACCGCGAAGCGGCCGTCGGCGAGGAGGTCGGCGAGCACGTCCTGCTCCTCGGCCACCTTCGCGACCTGCGGCACCAGCGTGCGGTAGCGGCCGCGCGGCCGGAAGAAGACCGTGCCGTCCTCCGGGAAATAGACCTTCCCGTCGGGATCGCCGGGGCGCAGGAACTTGCCGGCATGGTAGGCGGTGGCGAGCGAGAGGCCGTCGAGCCCGAGCTCGGCGACGCGATCGAGCCGGGCCCGGCCGGCGGCGCCGGCGAGGTCCCAGGCATAGCAGAAGAGGCTGGTCGGCAAGGGGGCGCTCGGGGGAGGGTGGCGGGGCGGCGACAGGATGCGCGCAAAGAAGCGGGCGGGGCAAGCGGGCGCGGCGCGGGCTTCTCGTCGCCCGTCGCGGGGCTAGGCTGCTGCCATGCAGTACGTTCCGAGCGGGCCGCCGCTGCGCAGCTCCGGCCGCGGTCGGCGCCCCAGCCGATGCGCCCTACGAGACCATTCCCCCCCCCCTTTTTTTTTTTTTTCACGGTCGAGCGCCTGACCCCGGTGATCGGCGCCGAGATCGGCGGCGTCGACCTGGCGGCGCCGCTCGCCGAGCGCCAGCTCGCCGAGATCCGCCGTGCGCTCGCCGAGCATCTCGTGATCTTCTTCCGCGACCAGGTCCTGACACCGCAGCAGCATCTCGAGTTCGGCCGCCGCTTCGGCGGGCTGCACTGCCATCCGGCGGCGCCGCACGAGGCAGGCCTGCCGGAGCTGATGACCATCCGCACCGACCGCGACTCGCCGCGGGCCAACGGCGATCCTGGCACACCGACGTATCCTGCGATCCCGAGCCGCCGATGGGCTCGATCCTCTACATCCGCGAGTGCCCGCCCGAGGGCGGCGATACGCTGTTCGCCAGCATGTACGCCGCCTGGGAAACCCTGTCGGACCGCATGAAGACCCATCTCGAGGGCCTCACCGCGCTCCATGACGGCGAGCATGTCTATCGCGGCCTGTTCGCCAATTTCGGCGTCGCCGACAAGGCGAGCTATCCCCGGGCCGAGCATCCGGTGGTCCGCACCCACCCGGTGACCGGCCGCAAGGCGCTCTACGTCAACCGCTGGTTCACGCTGCGCATCGTCGGCATTCCGGTGGCGGAGAGCGAGGCGCTGCTCGGCTATCTCTACCAGCACCTCGAGGACCCGCTGTTCCAGTGCCGGTTCCGCTGGCGCCCGGGCTCGGTCGCCTTCTGGGACAATCGTTGCACGCAGCACCGCGCGATGTGGGACTACTGGCCGGCGACGCGCTCCGGCTGGCGGGTGACGATCAAGGGCGAGAAGCCGATGTAGTCCCGCCGCAGGCCAGAGAGGCTGACGTCATGCCCGAGCAGAAGGGTTCCTTTGCGTTCTACGAGGCGCAATATGCCCGCTTTGCCAGCGCCCCTGCCGCCGCGATGCGGCGCGAGGTCTATGGCGAGGATCTTGGGCAGCAGGGCTGGCGATCGCTCGCCGAGCAGGCGGCGATCCCCGGCCTGCTGCGGCTCGGTCCGGGGAGCTTGGTCCTCGACATTGCCTGCGGCTCCGGCGGGCCGTCGCTGGCGCTGGTCGAGCGCACCGGCTGCCGCCTGCTCGGCATCGACATCGAGCCGGCGGCGATCGCGTTTGCCGCATCCGAGGCGGCGCGGCGCGGGTTGCAGGAGAGTGCACGCTTCGAGGTCCGCGACTGCGGCCGGCCTTTGCCGCTCGCCGACGGCAGCTTCGACGCGGTGCTCTGCGTCGACGCCATCGCCCATCTCGAGGACCGCGCCGCGGCGCTGGCCGAGTGGGGGCGCCTGCTCGCCCGCGGTGGGCGCCTGCTGCTGACCGATTCTGCCGTTCTCACCGGCGCGATCAGCCGGCAGCAGGTCGACGTCAAGGGATCGATCGGGTTCCTTCAAATCGTTGCCCCGGGCGTCACTGAACAGGGGCTCGCGGCGGCCGGCCTCACGGTCCCGCGCGTCGACGACACGACCGCGTCGATCGCCGAGATCGCGGCGCGGTGGCACGCCGTGCGCGAACGCAATGCGGAGTCGCTGCGCCAGCAGGAGGGTGCCGACTGGTTCGCGCAGCGACAGAGCTATCTCGCGGTCACGGCCGATCTGGCCGAGCGCCGACAGCTGTCGCGCTTCCTGTACCTGGCGGAGAAGCCCTGACACCGGAGGGATCGTCGATGGAATTTTCAGGCAAGAGAGTCCTGGTCACCGGCGGAACCCGAGGGATCGGGCGGGCCGTCGTCGAGGCGTTCCTCGAGGCGGGGCCCGCGTCGCCGTCAACGGCCGCAGCCCGGGCTCGGTGGCGGGCGCGCTCGCCTCGCTCGGCGCCGGCGCGGCGGCGGTCGCCGCGCCCGGCGATCTCGGCACGGTGGAAGGCTGCCGGCGCGTCGTGGCCGGGGCCGTCGATGCGCTGGGCGGCCTCGACGTCCTCGTCAACAACGCCGGCGTCAGCAACGGCGGCCTGCGGTTCGAGGAAACCACCGAGGCCGATTGGGAGGCGGTGGTCGGGATCGACCTGCGGGCCGTGTTCTTCTGCACGCGGTTCGCCGTGCCGGCGCTGCGCGCCGCGCAGGGCAACGTGGTCAACATCGCCTCGGTGCTGGGCCTCGGCGGGCGCGGGATCGGTGTCTCGCTGTACTGCACCGCGAAGGGCGGGGTGGTCAACCTGACGCGCGACCTCGCCATCGAGCTGGCCCCGGAGATCCGCGTCAACTGCATCTGCCCGGGCACCGTCGACACCGAGATGCTCCGCGCCACCGCCGCCAGGCTGAGCGGCGGCGACCCGGTGGCCGGCTTCGCGCTGATGACGCGCGACCGCCCGGTGAAGCGGGTCGCGACGCCGGCCGAGATCGCCGGCCCGGTGCTCTATCTCGCCTCCGGCCTGGCGGGGTTCGTGACCGGCTCGATCCACACCGTCGACGGCGGCGTGACCGCCAAGGTGGGCTAGGCGCTCACACCCATTGCGACAGCTCCACGGTGACGCCCCCGGGGCCCTCGAGGAAGACCAGCTTGCGCTTGTGGAAGTCGAGGATGTCGCCGCGGGTCCGGACACCGTGGCTGCGCAGGCGGACGACCTCGGCCTCGAGGTCGTCGACGGCGAAGCAGATGTGGTTGAAGCCCAGCCGGCAGAGGTCGGCGAGGTCGGGGTCGGGCGGCGGCAGCGGCCGGCGGTAGTGCAGCAGCTGGATCTCGGCGCGGGGCGAGGCGCCGGCCAGCGCCATGGTGACGTGGTCGGCCTCGATGCCCGGCACGCCCATGTAGCGGTCGAAGACCTCGCCCTGGATCACCACCGCGATCTGCTCCTCGAACCCGAGCAGCGCGAAGAACGCCTTGGCGGCCGGCAGGTCGTGGACGACGATCGTCATGTGGTCGAAGTGCCGCACCATCGCCGTCTCCCCGGTTTCTACAGCCGCCCGGCCTCGATGATCCGCTTGAGGAAGATGCGGGTGCGCTCCTCGGTCGGGGCGTCGAAGATGCGCTCCGGCGGGCCCTCCTCGTGCACCACGCCGCCGAACAGGAAGCAGACCTTGCTGGCGACGTCGCGGGCGAACCCCATCTCGTGGGTGGCGAGCAGCATGGTCATGCCGTCGGTCGCCAGGTCGCGCACGATGTTGAGCACCTCGGAGACGAGCTCGGGGTCGAGCGCCGAGGTGATCTCGTCGAGCAGCAGCACCAGCGGGTCCATCGCCAGGGCGCGGACGATGGCGACGCGCTGCTGCTGGCCGCCCGACAGACGATCGGGGTATTCGTTGGCTTTCTGCTCCAGCCCGATGCGCTTCAGCAGCGTCATGCCGCGCTCGGCCGCCTCGGCGGCCGGCGTGCCGAGCACCCGCACCGGCGCCAGCGTGACGTTCTGCAGCACGGTCATGTGCGGGAACAGGTTGAAGCTCTGGAAGACGATGCCGACGTCGCGGCGCAGCGCGTCGAGATCGACCCCGGGGCCGGTGACCCGGTCGCCATGCAGCCGGATCTCGCCGCCGTCGATCGGCTCCAGCCCGTTGATGCAGCGCAGCAAGGTCGACTTGCCGCAGCCCGAGGGGCCGATCAGGCAGACCACCTGATGCTCCTCGACGTTGAGGCTGAGCCCGTCGAACACCTGGTGGGTGCCGAAGCGCTTGGTCACCTGGCGGACCTCGAGCAGCGACATGGCGTCAGCCACCCGCCCGGGTGCGCCGCTGGTCGCGGGCGATCAGCCGGTCGACGAAGCGCGCCTGCGGGATGGTGATGATGACGAAGAGGAAGGCCACCGTCGTCACCGAGGACAGGTTGAAATGGTTGGAGGCGACGATCTTGGCCTGGTTGAAGGCGTCGATCGCGCCGATCACGTTGACCAGCGCGGTGTCCTTCTGCAGGCCGATGAAGTCGTTGAGCAGCGGCGGGATGATCCGCCGCACCGCCTGCGGCACGATGACGTAGCGCAGCGTCTGGGCGAAGGAGAGGCCGAGCGAGCGGGCGGCCGCCGTCTGGCTCCAGTGGATGCTGTCGATGCCCGAGCGGTAGACCTCGGCGACATACGCCCCGTAGGTCAGCGTCAGCGCCAGGATGGCGTACCACTCCATCGGGAAGTCGCGGACGATGGGCAGCCCGGTGAGCGGCAGGCCGAAGCCCACCAGGTAGATGGTGATGATCGCCGGCAGGCCGCGGAAGATGTCGGTGTAGGCGGTGGCGATCATGCGGATCGGCTGGCCCGGCCGCCCCGGCACCAGCCGGGCGACGGCGACCAGCAGCCCCCAGACCAGCACCAGCGCCTCGGCGACGCAGAAGATGTAGACGTTGGTCCAGAAGGCGCGCAGCACCAGCCAGAACGAGTCGCCGATCAGCGGCAGGTAGAAGAACGTGCGGCCGACCGCCATGTCGTTGAGCACGATGAAGAGCGCGATCACCACCAGCAGCAGGACCGCGGCGGCGTAGCCGAGCGTGAACCAGGCACCGGTGCGCGCCGCAGCCCCGGCCACCCGCGCCTCGATGATGTCGCCGGCGGCGAGCGCGGCCCGGGCGCGGCGGACCGCCTGATGGCTGCGCCAGGCCGGCAGCAGCAGGCCGAGCGAGCCCAGCGCGCAGATCACCAGCAGCGCGTCGGCGACCGGGCTGGCGACCCCGGCGGCGGCGAGCGCCGCGTGCACGGACCAGGCGACCCAGCCGCTCGCCGCGGCGACCAGCAGCGCCGCGATCACCGCGATCGTGGCGAAGCCGGAATTGTCCGGGGGTGCGGCCGGGGCGCGCCACCGTCGGTCGCGCTCCCCGGCCACGGTCATGATCCGGCTCACGGGGCCGGCACCCGGCGGGCGTGGCGCCTCAGTTGCCGGCGCTGAGCTTCGGGATGCTGGTCGGGTCGCCGCCGAGATACTTGATGGCGAGCTGCTTGACCGTGCCGTCGGCGATCAGGTCGCCGAGGATCTTGTTGAGCGTCGCCTCGTTGGCCGAGCCCTTGGGATAGAGGGCGCCGTAGGTCTCGCCGGTGACGAACTGCCCGACCACCTCGAAGCGGCCACCCGAGACGGCGGCCTGCTGCAGCACGATGGCGGTGTCGGTCATCGCCACGTCGATCTGGCCGGCCTGCAGCGCGGTGAACATCGACGGCGTGTCGGGGAACACCTTGGCGGCGGTCGTCGGCTTCAGCTTCTGGTCGACGAAGTCGGCCCCGGTGGTCGCCTGCTGCACGCCGATCCGCATGCTCTTCATCGAGGCGCTGTCGACCTTGGTGCCCTTCTTCACCAGGACGCCGATGTCGGAGGAGAAGTAGGGGATCGAGAAGTCGACCACCTTCTTGCGCTCGTCGGTGATCGAGATCTGCGACAGGGCGAGGTCGAAGTTCTTGGTCTGCCCGGCGACCAGGGCGTCCCAGGCGACGTTGACGACCTCGACCTTGTCGAAACCGGCGCGGTGGGCGATGTCGGCGGCGAGGCAGTACTCGAAGCCGTCCTTGATCGTGTCGGGCGTGTCGCCGTTCCAGAAGCCGGGCGCCGGCAGGTTGACCTCGACGGTGAGCTGGCCGGCCTTGGCCGGGGTGAAGGGCGAGGAGCCGTGCGCGCCGGACACCTCGCAATTGCCGATCATGTCGGCGGCGCCGGCCGGGCCGGCGAGCGCCGCGGCGAAGGCGAGGGCAAGCGCGCCTCCAAGGGCGCAGAGAGTCGATCGACGGTTCATCAAAGCCTCCCAGGCTGGCTGTTCAGGTTACGCAACTGTCGCCGGCCGGCCGCGGACCCGGCTGGCTGGCGCTTGGCACCCATCGTAGCGGCAAGCGCGGCGGCCAGCCAGAGAGGTGAGCGGCGACCCGGCGGCGATCCGTCCGACCGGTGCGTCTTGCCGCCGGCGGCACGATGCCGGATAGTGGCCGACAAGGGAGTGGAAGGAGACCCCCCGCCCCACGCCCGCTCGGCGCCCGCCGAGCCGAATACCAGGGGATGGAGGCATGAGAATGACCACACGAAAGGAACAGGAATACCTCCTGCAACAGGAGGGGCTGCGGCAGCTGCAGCGCGGCGGCATCGATCGCCGCGAGTTCCTGACGCGCAGCCTGGTGGCCGGCCTCGGGCTGGCCGGCGTCGGCGCGGTCGCCAAGTCGGGCATGCGGCCGGCCTGGGCCGCCGACCGGCCGCTGACCCCGACCTTCTACCAGTGGATCCAGGACCTGCACCCCGGAATCCCGGACGTCAACGCCAAGTTCCCCGGGATCAACTACCAGATCGCGCCGGTCGAGGGTTTCGGCATCGAGCGCTTCGTCGCCGAGGCGAAGAACAAGCAGAGCACCTGGGACGTCTATGTCGGCCAGACGCCGTTCGTCGAGATGTCGGCGATGGTCAAGGCGGACGTCATCGAGCCGTGGGACAAGTACATCCCGAAGGACGTGCTCGACGACATCATCCCGTCGATCCGCGAGGAGTGCACGATCGACGGCAAGCTCTATGGCTGGCCGTTCCTGCTCGACGTGATCGGCATGGGCTGGCACTCCGGCATCACCAGCAAGGCCGGCGTCGCCGACTCGGCGCCCGCCACCTGGGATGACTTCAAGTCCGCCTCGAAGCAGATCGTCGATTCGAAGGCGGCTCCCTGGGGCGCCACCTTCGACAGCCATGGCTGGCGCTCGGTGGCGCCGCTGACCCACAGCATGAGCACGAAGGTCTACACGCCGGACCACCTGTTCGACTTCACCAGCGAGCCCGCCATCGAGGCGCTGAAGCTGATGAAGGAGATCATGCCGATGGCCAACCCCGACATCCTCCTCGAGGGGGCGTCGGACGCCGGCGTCAACGGCACCCCGGACGAGGTCGCCTTCGCGGCGCAGCGCGTCGGCCTCTACTTCAAGTACTTCAACGCGCCGCTGCGCATGGCCGCCAACTGGGACGACCCGAAGCTGCTGCATCTCGGGCCGCTGCCGAAGTTCAAGAACGGCGAGGGCTCGACGGTGTTCTGGACCACCGGCTGCGCGCTCTTCAAGTACGGCCAGAACAAGGACAAGGCGGCCGAGTACATCAAGGCGCTGACCTACGACCGGCAGATCTGGAAGGACTCGATCGTCGGCACCAAGAGCGGCCATCCCGGCCAGCTGCCGCCCTACAAGTCGATCTACGCGGACTGGGAGGCGAACAAGCCCGACTGGATGCCGGCCTTCGTGGCGCTGGTCCGTAGCCAGCTCGACAAGGCCAAGGCGATCGAGAACCACATCTTCGGCCTGCAGCAGTTCGTCATCGGCAAGCCGATCTGGGAGACCTACCTGAAGGGCGAGGAGCCCGACCCGAAGGTCGCCATGCAGAAGGTGATGGAGGCCGTCCAGGCCGAGATCAAGAAGGGTTAACGGTCGACGACCGCGGGGACCGGGCCGTTCGTCCGGTCCCCGCCTCTCCCCGATAAGACCTCAGGACAATCAGGAAGGCTCGATGCTCATTCTGGGCGCGCTCGGATATTTGCAGCGGCAGGGCCGGCAGGGCGGCCGCCCATGACGCAGACCATCGCATCGGCCCGGCCGGTCGCCTACCCCTCGCGCACGGGAGGCGCCGTGACGCGGCTGCGCCAGCAGCTCGGCATCTGGCTGTACCTGGCGCCGGCCCTGATCTTCTTCTTCGGCTACCAGGTGTGGCCGATCATCCGGGTGCTCTGGCTCAGCTTCACCGACTACCAGTTCCTCACCAACGAGCCGGCGAACTGGGTCTGGTTCCACAACTACGTCCAGGCGGTGCAGGATCCGCTGATGTGGCGCAGCCTGTGGCGCGCCGCGCTCTTCACCATCATGTTCCTGCCCGGGACGATCATCCTGCCGCTGTGGCTGGCGATCCTGGTCGACAAGGTGACCAACCAGCGGCTGGCCACCATCTACCGGGTCATCCTGCTGATCCCGGCGGTGATCCCGAGCACGCTGGTCTTCGTGCTCTGGAAGTGGATGTACAATTACCAGAGCGGCCCGATCAACCACTTCCTGGTCGACACGCTCGGCGTCTTCACCCTCTACAACGCGCCGCAATGGCTGGGCGGCACCGCCCTGACCCTGCCCTCGATCGCCATCATGGAGGTGTGGTGGGGGCTGGGATACCACACGATCTTCTTCATTGCCGGCCTGGCGGCCATCTCCAAGGACCTGCCGGAGGCCGCCCGCATCGACGGCGCCAGCGAGTGGCAGGTCTTCTGGCACATCACCCGGCCGCGGCTGGCGCCGATCATGATGATCCTGGTGGTGCTGCGCTTCGGCACGGCGATGGCCGTGATCGACGAGTACCTGATCTTCGGCGGCTTCAACCGCGCCTCGCCGACCTACACCTGGACCATCTTCATGTACGACCAGGCCTTCAAGCAGGGCCTGTGGCGGCAGGGCTATGCGGCGGCGATCGGCATGATCGGCGCCGTGGCGATGATGTTCGTCATGATCCTGCTCATCCGCATCTTCCGGCCGAAGGGCTGATCCGCATGGCTGAGAACATCGTCCGCGGCGTCGTGGCACGGCCGCGCCAGAGCTGGCTCGAGCGCAACCGCAGCGTCGTCGTCCGCCACACCGTCATCAACTTCTTCAACCTCATCATCCTGCTGCCGCTGGCCTGGGTGCTGATGATGTCGTTCAAGTCGCTGCCCGACGCGATGCGCGGCGACTTCTGGCCGCGCAGCTTCGACTTCACGCACTACAGCTTCGTGTTCGAGCGGATCAGCGACCTGCCGACCAACCTCTTCAACAGCATCTACGTCACGACGGCGACCGTCCTGCTGACCACGACGTTCGCGGTGCTCGCCGGCTACGCGCTGGTGCATCTGCGGCCCAGGGGCGCCGGGCTGGTGATCGTGCTGCTGCTGGTCTCGCTCTACTTCCCGGTTCGCGTCGTCTCGCTGATCAGCATCTACGAGACGCAGCGCTTCCTCGGCCTGATCAACGTCACCAGCGGCCTGATCCTGCCCTACATCACGCTGCAGCTCGCCATCAGCATCCTGGTGATGCGCAGCATGTTCCAGCTGGTGCCGCACGAGATGATCGAGGCGGCGCGGATCGACGGCGCCGGCCAGCTCTACACGCTGTGGAAGATCGGGCTGCCGATGGTGCGCAACGGCCTCGTGGTGATCTTCATCGTCAACTTCGTCACCGCCTGGGGCGAGTACCTGCTCGGCGTGACGCTGATCGACGACCAGGCGAAGCGGACCATGCCGGTCGTGCTGGCCGCCGCCCAGGGCGGCCAGGGCTACTGGGCCTGGCCGAACCTCGCCGCCGTCTACGTCATCGTCGTCACCCCCGGCATCATCGCCTTCACCTTCGCCCAGCGCCTGTTCTTCAAGGGCCTGATGGAAGGCGTGATGAAGGGCTAGCGCGTCGCCGCCGGGATCGCGTCGGCGCGCGAGGATCGCGTCGGCCGCTCCTGTCGGCAGCTCGGTCGACAGGGGGCATGACGCGGCCGGCGGCGGCGTCTATGCTGCCGCCCCGGGCGGGAGGCCCGGGCGAAAAACAAGTCGAGGACGAGCCATGGCTGGGAAGAAGGTCAAGGTCCTGGTGGTCGGCGTCGGCAACATGGGACGCAGCCACGCGCTGGCCTACAAGGCGAATGACGGGTTCGAGCTGGTCGGGCTGATGAGCCGCACGATCCGCGGCCGCAACGACCTGCCGGAGGCGCTGGCCGACGTGCCGCGCTTCGAGGATTTCGACGAGGCGATGCGCACGGCCAGGCCGGACGCCGTGTCGATCAACACCTATCCCGACACCCACGCCAGCTATGCCCTCAAGGCGTTCGACGCCGGCTGCCATGTCTTCATGGAGAAGCCGATCGCGACCAACGCGGCCGACGCCCAGAAGGTGGTCGACCGGGCGCGCGCCACCGGCCGCAAGCTGGTGATCGGCTACATCCTGCGCGTCCATCCCTCCTGGGCCAAGTTCGTCGAGGTCAGCCGCACGCTGGGCAAGCCGCTGGTGATGCGCATGAACCTCAACCAGCAGAGCAGCGGCCCGGCCTGGAACTGGCACAAGAACCTGATGGAGTCGCTGTCGCCGCTGGTCGATTGCGGCGTCCACTATGTCGACGTGATGTGCCAGATGACCGGCGCCAAGCCGGTCCGCGTGCACGGCATCGGCGCCCACCTCAGCAACGAGGTCAAGATCTACAACTACGGCGCCCTGCAGGTCGTCTTCGACGACGGCTCGGTCGGCTGGTACGAGGCCGGCTGGGGCCCGATGATGAGCGAGGTCGCCTACTTCGTGAAGGACGTGGTCGGCCCGAAGGGCTGCGTCAGCATCGTCGTGCCGCAGGAGGGCCAGAAGGAGGCGAAGCTCGACGGGCTGTCGGACTCCGCGGACATCGACCAGCACACGAAGACCAATGCGCTGAAGGTGCACTCGGCGGAGATCGACGCCAGCAACAACTTCGTCAAGCGCGACGAATGGATCAACATGGCGGACGAGCCCGATCACCAGGAGCTCTGCAACCGCGAGCAGGCCTTCTTCCTCAAGGCGATCCGCGAGGATCTCGACCTCGGGGCATCGATGGACGACGCGGTCAACTCGCTGCGCATCGTGCTGGCCGCCGACGAGAGCATCCGAACGCGCCGCGCCGTCGAGCTCTAGGGACGCCAAGGACAGGGATGACCGGGGAGGCAGAGGACCGGCCGGGCCGCCGGGTCAGCCGCCGCTGGCTGCTGCGTGCCGCCGGGTCCGGGGTCGCCGCCCTGTCGCTCGGCGCCGGCTCGGGGCTGCGGCCGCGGCCCGCCGCCGCATTCGAGCGGACGGTGCGCTGGGTGTCGCCGCGCGGCAACATCGAGGTGCTCGACGACTATCCCTACTGGGTGGCCAAGAAGTTCGGCTATTTCGGCGACATCGCGACGACCCTGGAGCCGGGCCCGATGGAGGCCGCGGCCTGCGTCAGGCTGGTCGACCAGGACCAGTCGGACCTCGGCTATCCGTCGCCGGGGGTCTTCTCGACCGGCCTCGGCCAGGGGATGAAGCTGGTCTCGGTATGGCAGATGGGCGCCACCGACCTGTTCGACTTCGCCTTCCGGAAGGGGGAGGCGCCGGGGTCGTTGCGGGACCTCCAGGGCAAGACGATCGCGCTCGCCAGCATCGAGTGGAAGACCATCTCCGATCCGATGTTCGCCCAGGCCGGCATCGAGCCGGCGTCGATCAAGTACGCCGAGGCGGGACCGGGCTGGGGCCAGGCGCTGGCGCAGGGCCAGGCCGATGCCGCGCTGTCCTGGGAGGGCCTGCGCGCGCAGTGGCGCGGCCAGGGCCTCGACTTCGACTACCTGCTCGGCCGCGACATCTCGCGCTTCCCGGCCAACAGCTTCGTCATGCGCCGGGCCGATTTCGAGGACGCGTCGAGGACCTCGCTCTACGAGAGCTATCTGCGGGCCTGGGCGATGGGGCTGGAATTCGGCCACCAGAATCCGCGGGCGGCCACCCACATCGTCATGACCCAGTTCCCGGGACTGCAGCTGAAGCCCGACATCGCCACCGAGTCGATGATGGAGCTCGCCAGCGTGTTCCGCGGCGACTTCGCCAAGCGCCAGGGCTGGGGCTGGCACGACCTCGACAGCTGGCGGCTGTTCCTGAAGACGGTCAGGGACATCGGCCAGATCACCGTCGACCTCAAGGCCGAGGACGTGATCAAGAACGACTTCGTCGCGGCGGCCAACAGGCTGGACGCGGCCCGGGTCAAGGCCGACGCCGACGCCTATGAGCTGCCGGACGACTACAAGGCGGTCGACGTCGAGGCGATCCACGTGCGGCTGTAGCCGCCGGCCTCTGCAGGTTGCCCACTATTGCCTGAGCACCGGAGCTACTTCGTTTATCTGCTCGCGAGCGGCGCCCGCGGCACGCTCTATATCGGGATGACCTCGGACCTCATGCACCGCGTCTGGCAGCACAAGGCGAAGGCCATCCCCGGATTCACCAAAAGATATGGTTGCGACCGGCTCGTCTGGTTCGAGCAGCACGACACGCCAGAGGGCGCCATCCGCCGCGAGAAGCAGATCAAGGAGTGGCGCAGGGCGTGGAAGATCGAGCTGGTCGAGACGACAAACCCGCACTGGGTAGACCTTTTTCCAGGCATGGTCGGATAGGCCCCACTCACGTTGTCATCCCGGCGAAAGCCGGGATCCATCGTCCCGCATCGCGCTGGCGGAGGCATGGATCCCGGCTTTCGCCGGGATGACGATGTTGAGGGCATTGCCTGCGACTTGGCTCACGTTGTCCCGGCAGCCCCCAGCTTGTCATCCCGGCGAAAGCCGGGATCCATGTCGCCGGGCGACGGGCGGCGCCGATCCCGGCTTTCGTCGGGCCGGCCGGCGGCGGGCGTGGAACCTTGCCGCAGGATTGACGCCGCTGCCGACCGCATCCGGCGGCTTGCCCCGGGCTGCGCCGCTCCGCTACCGTCGCCGCATTGGGGGTGCTGCGATGTGGGTGACGATCGGGTTGCAGGGGGCGCTGCTGGCCGTGGTCGCGGCGGCGCTGGCGGCGAGCCTGTGGCTGCCGGCCCGGGTGCTGGCGGCGGAGCGCCGGCGGCGGCCGGCGCCGGTGCGGCGGGCGGACAACGTCGTCGAGCTGGCGGCGTGGCGGGCGCGGCGGCGCTGAGGCTCACTCGCCGTAGGGCACCCAGACGTTCTTGACCTGGGTGGCGTGGCGCAGGAAGGCGCGGCCCTCGCCCTGGGCGGGGTCGAGCCAGTCGCGGTCGCGCCCGTCATCGACGAAGGTCCGCTTGAGGTTGCCGGCGGAGGCCTCCTCGACCATGCGGCTGCCCTCCGCCGACCCGAAGTACCAGACCGCATCGACCTCGTCGTGCTCGGCCAGCACCCGGGCGAGCGGGTCGCGCGGGCCGGTGACGATGTTGACCACGCCGGCCGGCACGTCCGAGGTGTCGAGCACCTGGTAGAGGTCGGTGGCGGAGAGCGGGTGGCGCTCGCTCGGCACCGCCACGACCCGGTTGCCCATGGCGATGGCCGGCGCCACCAGGCTGACCAGCCCGAGCAGCGGCCAGGCCGTCGGGCAGGCGATGCCGACGATGCCGACCGGCTCGTGCAGGGCGATGGCGATGCCGCGCAGCGGCGGCTGGTGCACCGCGCCCTCGAACTTGTCGGCCCAGGCGCCGTAGGAAAACAGCCTGGCGACGGCCGCCGCCACCTCGGCCTCGGCCCGCCGCCGCGAGCGGCCGGTCATCGCCGCGATGCGATCGCGGAACTCGGCGGCGCGCGCCTCCAGGTTCTCGGCGAGATAGTAGATCACCTGGGCCCGGCCGTGCGCGGCCATGCGGGCCCAACCCTCCGCCTTGCGCGCCGCCTCGACGGCGTTGCGGATGTCCTTGCGATCGCCGCTGCCGACCTCGCCGAGCAGGCGGCCGTCGGGGGCCAGCACCGGCCGGCTGTAGCCGCCGTCGGGCCGCGCCTGCCGGCCGTCGATATAGAGCTTCGCGGTCCGGTCGATCGCCGGCAGCCCGGCCGCAGAAGCCGGCAGCCGGGCTTCGGGCAGACGGGCCTCTGGCAGCGGCGGCTCAGGCGGCAGCGCCGGCAGCCGCCGCTCGAAGCGCGGCCGGAGGTAGTCGAGGAAGCCCTCGCGCCCGCCCTCGCGGCCGAAGCCGCTCTCGCGCACGCCGCCGAAGCCGCAGGCGGCGTCGAGCAGGTTGGTGGCGTTGACCCAGACGACGCCGCAGCGCAGCTTCGGCGCGACGTCGAGCGCCAGGTTGACGTTCTCCGTCCAGACGCTGGCGGCCAGCCCGTAGCGGGTATTGTTGGCGAGCTGCACCGCCTCGGCCGGCGTGCGGAAGGTCATCGCCACCAGCACCGGGCCGAAGATCTCGACCTGGGCCAGCGTCGAGGCGGGCTCGACCTCGGTGAAGAGGGTGGGGGGATAGAAGCAGCCTTCGGCCGGGCAGGTCCGGCTCGGCTGCCAGCGGCGCGCGCCCTCCGCCATGCCCTGCGCCACCAGCGCCTCGATGCGCGCCAGCTGCACCGGTGCCACGATGGCGCCCATGTCGATCGCCTTGTCGAGCGGGTCGCCGACCCGCAGCGTCTCCATGCGCGCCTTCAGCTTGGCGACCATGCGCTCGGCGACGCCCTCCTGCAGCAGCAGGCGCGAGCCGGCGCAGCAGACCTGGCCCTGGTTGAGCCAGATCGCGTCGACCACCCCCTCGACCGCGCTGTCGAGGTCGGCATCCTCGAAGACGATGAAGGGCGACTTGCCGCCGAGCTCCAGCGCCAGCGCCTTGCCGCTGCCGGCGGTGGCGCGGCGGATGGCGCGGCCGACCTCGGTCGAGCCGGTGAAGGCGACCTTGTCGATGCCGGCGTGGCGCACCAGCCGCTCGCCGACCGCGCCGTCGCCGGTGACGATGTTGACGACCCCCGGCGGCAGCCCCGCCTCCTGGCAGAGCTCGGCCAACCTGAGCGCGGTCAGGCTGGTGAGCTCGGCCGGCTTCAGCACCACCGTGTTGCCGGCGGCGATCGCCGGCGCGATCTTCCAGGCGAGCATCAGCAGCGGGAAGTTCCAGGGGATGACCTGCCCGATCACGCCGATCGGCTCCTGGTCGGGCAGCTCGCTCGCCATCAGCTGCGCCCAGCCGGCATGGTGGTAGAAATGCCGCGCCACCAGCGGCAGGTCGATGTCGCGGCTCTCCCGGATCGCCTTGCCGTTGTCGATCGTCTCGAGCGTGGCGAGCAGCCGGGCGTGGCGCTGCACCAGCCGGGCGAGCGCGTAGAGGTAGCGGGCGCGGCCATGGCCGCCGAGCGCGGCCCAGCCGGGCTGCGCGGCGCGGGCGGCGGCGACGGCCGCGTCGATGTCGCGTGCATCGGCCTGGGTCAGGCTCGCCAGCACCTTGCCGGTGGCGGGCTCGATCGTGTCGAAGCGCGCCTTGCCGGACGAGCGCCGCCAGGCGCCGCCGACGAAGAGGTCGAAGCGCGCGCCGTGCCCGGCGATCCAGGCGCGGGCCGGCCCGTCGCTCTCGGGCGCCGGGCCGTATTCCATCGTGTCGAAGATCTCGGCGACGCTCAACGGGGCGGCTCCCAGGACTCCAGGCCCATGCTCAGGCCAGCGGCTGGCGGTGGGCGGCGGCGTAGCGGCCGGTGACGTGGTGCTCGAGCTGGCGCTCGATGTCGCCGAGCAGCGAGGAGGCGCCGAAACGGAACAGCGTCGGCTCCAGCCAGGGCCGGCCGAGCTCCTCCTTCATCAGCACGAGATAGAGCAGCGCGTCGCGGGCGGTCGAGATGCCGCCGGCCGGCTTGAAGCCGATGCGCTGGCCGGTTCGCTCGCCATAGGCGCGGATTGCCCGCACCATCGCCAGGCTGACCGGCAGGGTGGCGTTGACCGCCTCCTTGCCGGTCGAGGTCTTGATGAAGTCGGCGCCGGCCATCATCGCCACCAGGCTGGCGCGTCCGACGTTGCGCAGCGTCGCGATGTCGCCGGTGCCGAGGATCGCCTTCATGTGCGCCGGCCCGCAGGCCTCGCGGAACTGCCGCACCTCGTCGTAGAGCGCCGCCCAGTCGCCGGTCAGCACGTGGGCGCGGGTGATGACGATGTCGATCTCGGCGGCGCCCGCCGCCACCGAGGCGCGGATCTCGGCGAGCCGCGTCGCGAAGGGCGAGAGCCCGGCGGGGAAGCCGGTCGACACGGCGGCGACCGGGATCCCGCTGCCCTCGAGCGCCGCGACGGCGGTCGGCACCATGGCGTGGTAGACGCAGACCGCGCCGACGGTGAGGCCGCGACCGGCCATGCCGAGCGCCTCGAGCAGATCGCCGCGCACGGGACGGCGCGCCTTGGCGCAGAGCCGCCGCACGCGGCCCGGCGTGTCGTCGCCGGACAGCGTCGTCAGGTCGATGCAGCTGATCGCCTTGAGCAGCCAGGCGGCCTGCCAGTCCTTCTTCACCGAGCGCCGGCCGCCCAGCGTGGCGCAACGCCGCTCGACGGCGCTGAGATTGGCCTGCAGCCCGGCCACCCAGTCGAGATCGAGCGGCATGCCGGGATTGCGCATCGCGCCGGCGGCGGCGCGCGGCAGGCGAGGGACCGTCGCCTCGTTCATTGCCCGGTGCTGCTGCCCGGCCCGCTCTGCTGCAGCAGCTGGTCGTAGAGCTCGTCCAGCTCCTTGTCCTTCTGCTGGGGCGGCGGCGCGCCGCCCGGCTGGCCCTCGCGCTGCAGCATCAGCCGGTCCATGATCTCGCTCTGGGTCGGCTGGATCTTCTTCCCGCCGACGATCGGGCCCTGATAGAGGTCGGCGGGAGGCTGGTCGACACCGCCCGCGTCCGGCGCCTGTCCGGAATCCTGGGCGAAGGCCGCGCCGGCGAGCGCCAGCAGCGCGGCGAGCGCGGTCGACGGCAGATTGATCATGGCCCGGCCTCCTGGGCGGTCCTGGTCCCCGGCCCGAGTTTAGCGCGCCCGGGCGCGGAAGACGATGGCGGCGGAACTATCGCCACCTCGGTCGGTTGGGGTGAGCGCCATGCCGCCCTCCTTCCGCGCCGCCGGCTCCCGCCCATGGTGAAACGTCGTCACGAGATGCCCTTCGGCGCCGCGCTGCTGCCGGGCGGCGGCGCGCGCTTCCGGTTGTGGGCGCCGGCGGCGCGCAGCGTGGCGTTGCGCCGGCCGGGGCGCGGTCCGGACGCGCCGATGGCGGCCGCGGGCGAGGGCTGGTTCGAGCTGGTCGAGGATGCCGTCGCGGGCGACCGCTACCTCTACGTCGTCGACGGCGAGCAGGCGGTGCCCGACCCGGCCTCGCGCTTCCAGCCGGAGGATGTGCACGGCCCGAGCGAGATCGTCGACCCGGAGGCCTTCGACTGGCCCGACGCGGCGTGGCGCGGTCGGCCCTGGGAGGAGGCGGTGATCTACGAGCTGCATGTCGGCGCCTTCACCGCCGAGGGCAGCTACGACGCGGTTGCGGCGCGGCTCGACCACCTGGCCGCGCTCGGCGTGACCGCGCTCGAGCTGATGCCGCTCTCCGAGGCGCCAGGCCGGCGCAACTGGGGCTATGACGGGGTCTATCCCTTCGCGCCGGAGGCCGCCTATGGCCGGCCGGAGCGCCTCAAGGCGCTGGTCGCGGCGGCGCACCAGCGCGGCCTCATGGTGCTGCTCGACGTCGTCTACAACCACTTCGGGCCGGAGGGGAACTATCTCCACCGCTACGCCCCCGGCTTCTTCACCGAGCGGCACCGCACGCCCTGGGGAGCGGCGATCAACTTCGACGGGCCGGACAGCGGCCCGGTGCGCGACTTCTTCCGCCACAACATGCTCTACTGGCTGGAGGAATATAGTCTCGACGGCCTGCGGCTCGACGCCGTGCAGACGATCCGGGACGACGGGGAGCCGCATATCCTGCGGGACATGGCGCTGGCGGCGCGGCGCCTGCTGCCGCCCGATCGCGCGCTGCACCTCGTGCTGGAGAACGACGACAACGCCGCGCGGCTGCTGGCGCGCGCGCCGCCCGGCCGGCCGCGCTGGTACACCGCGCAGTGGAACGACGACTTCCACCACGTGCTGCACGCGCTGGTCACCGGCGAGCGCGACGGCTACTACGCCGATCACGCCGACCGGCCGCTCGAGCGGCTGGGCCGGGTGCTGGCCGAGGGCTTCGACTACCAGGGGGCGCCGTCGCGCCACCGCGGCGGCCGGCGGCGCGGCGAGCCGAGCGGCGGGCTGCCGCCGACCGCCTTCGTCGCCTTCCTGCAGAACCACGACCAGGTCGGCAACCGTGCCTTCGGCGAGCGGCTGGGCGCGCTCGCCGCGCCGGCGGCGCTGCGCGCCGCGGTCGCCATCCTGCTGCTGGCGCCCGCCGTGCCGCTGCTCTTCATGGGGGAGGAATGGAACGCCGCGCAGCCCTTCCCCTTCTTCTGCGATTTCGGCCCGGAGCTGGCGCAGGCGGTGCGCCTCGGCCGGCGCCGCGAGTTCGGCAGCTTCCCGCAGTTCGCCGATCCGGCCATCCTCGACCGGCTGCCCGACGCGCAGGACCCGGCCACGATGTCCGGCGCGACCCTGCGCTGGAGCGACGCCGAGGCGCCCGGCCATCGCGAATGGCTGGCGCTCTACCGCGCGCTGCTGATGATCCGCCACGCCGAGATCGTGCCGCGGCTCGCCGGCATGGAGGGCAGCAGCGGCGCCTGGACGGTGCAGGGCAAGGTGCTGCAGGTCGCCTGGCGCATGGGCGACGGCAGCCAGCTCCGGCTCGCCGGGCTGCTCTCGGACGACAGCGAGGCGGCGTGGCCGGCGCTCGAGGGCAGGCCGCTCTTCAGCACCCATCCCGGCGCCGCCGGCCAGCGCCGGCCGCTGCCGCCCTGGTTCGTGCACTGGTCGCTGATCGAGGCGGGCGAGCCGTGAGCGCCGACCGCGATCCGGTGGCGGCGCTGCGCCTCGAGCCGGCCGAGGCGGCGGCCGTGCCGCGGCCGCCGCGGGCGACCTACCGGCTGCAGTTCAATGCCGGCTTCACCTTCGCCGATGCGGCCGCGCTGCTGCCCTATCTCGATGCGCTCGGGGTCAGCCACGTCTATGCCTCGCCCTACCTGAAGGCGCGCCCGGGCAGCACCCACGGCTACGACATCGTGGCCCACGACGCGCTCAATCCCGAGATCGGCGATGCCGCCGCCTTCGACCGCTTCTGCGGTGCGCTCGCGGCGCGCGGCATGGGCCAGATCCTCGACTTCGTGCCGAACCACATGGGCATCGGCAAGGGCGAGAACGCCTGGTGGTTCGACGTGCTCGAATGGGGGCCGGACTCCCGACATGCCGGCTATTTCGACATCGAGTGGGCGCCGCGCCAGCCCTGGCTGCGCGGCAAGGTGCTGCTGCCGGTGCTGGGCGAGGCCTATGGCGCGGTGCTCGAGCGCGGCGAGCTGGCGCTGCGCTTCGATCCGGAATCGGGCAGCTTCGCCGTCGCCTATTTCGACCGTTCCTTCCCGATCTCGCCGCGCCACTACGGCGAGATCCTGCGCCGCGGCCTGCCGGCGGCCGAGCGGCCCGAGCGGCTCGACGAGCTCGCCGCGGCCTTCGCCGCGCTCGGCCCGCGCAGCGGCCGCGCGCACCGTGCCGGGCGCGACCGCCAGGCCGGCGCGCTGAAGCGGCAGCTGGCCGATCTCGCGGCGGCGCCGGGGATGGCGGCACGGCTGGGCGCGGCGGCGGAGGCTTATGCCGGCCGCCCGGGCGAGCCCGGCAGCTTCCTGCCGCTGCACCAGCTGCTCGACCGCCAGTGCTACCGGCTCGCTCACTGGCGGACCGCCGCCGACGCGGTCAACTATCGCCGGTTCTTCGACATCGCCGACCTCGCCGGCATCCGCGTCGAGGAGCCCGAGCTGTTCGAGCGCAGCCATCGGCTGATCGCGGCGTGGATCGGGCAGGGCCGGCTGCACGGGCTGCGCATCGACCATATCGACGGGCTCTACGATCCGGAGGACTACTGCCGCCGGCTCCGCGCGCTGGTCGCCGAGCGCGGCGGCGGCCCCGGCTTCACCATCCATGTCGAGAAGATCCTGGCGCGCCACGAGCGGCTGCGCGAGAGCTGGCCGGTCGACGGCACCACCGGCTACGAGGTGATGAACCTGCTGAACGGAGTGCTGGTCGATCCTGCCGGCGAGCGGCCGCTCGACCGCGCCTGGCATCGCTTCCTCGGCGAGGCGGTCGCCTTCGACGACATCCTGCGCGATGCCAAGGCGCTGGTGGTCGACCATCTGCTGGGGAGCGAGCTCAACGTGCTGGCCAACGCGCTCGACCGGCTGTCGGAAAGCCATTGGCTGAGCCGCGACTTCACCATGGAGCGCCTGCACCGCGCGCTGCGCGCCGTGGTCATCGCTTTCCCGGTCTACCGCACCTATGTGAGCCCGCGCGGCACGACGACCGAGGATCGCCGCGACATCGACTGGGCGGTGGTGGAGGCACGCCGGCGCTGCCCGGAGATCGACGGCGCGCTGTTCGACTTCCTGCATGACGCGCTGACCGCCGATCTCGCCGGGCGCGGCAGCTATGGCCGCTCCGAGGTGCTGCGCTTCGCCATGAAGCTGCAGCAATATACCGGCCCGGTGATGGCCAAGGCGCTGGAGGACACGTCCTTCTACCGCTATGCCCGGCTGCTCTCGCTGAACGAGGTCGGCGGCGATCCGCGCCAGTTCGCGGTCAGCCTCGCCGCCTTCCACCACGCCAACCGCGAGCGGGCGCGGCGCTGGCCGAACGCGATGCTGGCCACCGCGACGCACGACAGCAAGCGCGGCGAGGATGTCCGGCCGCGGCTCGACCTGCTCTCCGAGTTGCCCGGCGACTGGGCCGAGCTCAGCCGGCGATGGGCGACGCTCAACCGCTTTGCCCGGCGCCGCCATGCCGGCCGCCGCGCCCCCTCGCGCCGGGACGAGTACCTGATCTACCAGACGCTGCTCGGGGCCTGGCCGAACGAGGAGGGGGCGCTCGACGACTTCGCCGAGCGCATCGCCGAGTACCTCGTCAAGGCGCTGCGCGAGGCCAAGCAGCGGACCGGCTGGGCGCGGCCCGACGAGGGCTACGAGGCGGCCTGCATCGGCTTCGCCCGGCGGCTGCTGCAGCGCGACCGGTCCAACCCGTTCCTCGACTCGTTCCTGCCTTTCCAGCGCCGCGTGGCGGCGCTCGGCGCGCTCGGCAGCCTGGTGCAGACGACCTTGAAGCTGACCATCCCCGGCCTGCCGGACCTCTATCGCGGCAGCGAGCTGTGGGACCTCACCCTGGTCGATCCCGACAACCGCCGGCCGGTCGACTTCGCCCGTCACGCCGCCCTGCTCGACGAGGTCCGCGCCGTCGGCGAGCGGCCGGCGCCGGAGCGGCCGGCCGCGCTCGCCGCGCTGCTCGCCGGCTGGCCGGACGGGCGGATCAAGCTCCACCTGATCTGGCGGCTGCTGGCGCTGCGGCGGGAGCGGCCGGCGCTGCTCGCGGCCGGCGACTACCAGCCGCTCGCCGCCACCGGGCCGCGGCAGGACCAGGTGATCGCCTTCGGACGGCGGCTCGGCGAGGCGCGGCTGGTGGTCGTGGCCGGCCGGTTCTTCACCCGGCTGGCCGACGAGGCCGGCCGCTACGAGCCGGTCCGCTGGGCGGACACTGTGCTGCCGCTGGCGGGCGAGCCGCCGGGACCCCTGACGGAGCTGCTGACCGGCCGCCTCGTCCGGCCGCAAGCGGGGGAGGGGCTGCGCCTGGCCGAGCTGCTCGATCCGCTGCCGGTCGCGGTGCTCTCCGCCTGACGGCGGCTCAGTTCCACCAGCCCTTGGCGTTGGCGCGCCTGGGCTGCCGCAGCTCGAGCGCGCCCGCCGGCGGTCCCTCGATATCCATCAGGAAGCGCTGCGCCGGGCTCATCCGGTCGTACAGCGCCGGCGTGAGATAGTCGCGCTGATGCAGCTGCTGCGGCAGGTCGCGGCGGGTGTAGGTGAGGTGCAGCACGCGCCGGCGGTCGCCGCTCTCGTTGCGGGTACCGGAGTGCCACAGCGAGGAGTTGATGACGATCACCGAGCCGGCCCGGGCGGTGACCCGCACCTCGCCGGGATAGGGCGCGCCGAGGTCGGCCGGGACGCGGGCCCGCTCCTCGGCGGAGAGCGGCGCCGGCTCCCAGTCGCCGATGTTGACGTAGGGCACGTTGATCGGCGGCCAGCGATGGGAGCCCGGCACCACGCGGGTCGGTCCGTTGTCGAGCCGCATGTCGTCGAACAGGATGATGCCGTTCGACACCCACCAGTCGTCGGCGAAGTGCTTCGGCACGTCGACATGCAGGTCCTGGTGGCCCTGGCCCCTGACCGGATCGCGCAGGTTGGCGCCGTGCAGCTTGAACTCGCCGAGCAGAAGGTGCGAGGCGGCGAGCAGCGGCCGGCAGGCGAGGCAGCTGTCGAACGCATCGGTCTTGTTGAAGATGTTGGAGACGCGCGGCACGCCCGGCTCGACATGCACCTCGTGGCCGCCGCGCTCGCCCTCGACGGCCTTCAGCCGGTCGAAGGCCTCGGCCATGGCCCGGCATTCCGCCGGCGAGTAGACGTCCGGGACGATGAAGAAGCCGTCGCGATCGAGCGCCTCGCGCTGCGCGTCGCCGAGCTCGTCGCCGGTCAGGCCGAGCTCGCGCAGCGCCTGCTTGGTGTACATCGGGCCGGTCCTCCCGCAGCGGTGCGGCAGGGGCGGCCGCACCCGATCTAAACGATTAGATAACGCATTTTCGGCATCGTGCCAAGAGCGCGCCGGCGCCGGCCGGTCAGCAGTTGCTGCCCGGCTGCCCGCAGGTCCCGCCCTCGCCGGCGCGACCCTGCTTGCGCGGCATGTAGCGGCCGTCGCTGCTGCCGGCCGGCTGGGCCCGGTGCCGCCCCTGCTGCTGGTCCCGCTGCGCCTGCTGCTGCTGGCCCTGCTGCTGCCATTGCTGCTGCTGGCGGCGCTGCTGACCCTGCTGCTGCCGGCCATCCTGGTTCTGCGGCTGCCCCTGCCATTGCTGCTGCCCCTGCCACTGCTGCTGGCGTCGCCGCTGCTGGTCCTGCTGCCAGGCGCCCTGGCCCTGCAGGCTTGCCTGGTTCTGCTGCTGCCCCTGCCATTGCTGGCGTCGCCGCTGCTGGTCCTGCTGCCAGGCGCCCTGACCCTGCAGGCTGGCCTGGTTCTGCTGCTGCCACTGCTGCTGCTGGCGTCGGCGCTGCCTGTCCTGCTGCCCGGCATCCTGGCCCTGCAGGTTTGCCTGGTACGGCTGCTGCTGCTGCCATTGCTGCTGCTGGTGCCGATGCTTGCCAGGCTGCGAGGCCGCCTGGTTCTGCGGCGGCCAGGGCTGCTGTCCCTGCCATTGGCCGCGGCCCTGGTCGACCGGCCGACGCTGCTTGTCGCGGCCGTACTGGCGCTGGTCGGCGCCGTTGCGCCAGGGCTGGGCCTGCTGGCCCGGGCGGTTCGCGCCCTGCCAGGCCTGCTTGCCGCCGCGCCAGCCATCCTGCGGCGGACGGACGACGTAGAGGCGGTCGCCCTGGACCCGCGGGCCGCGATGCCAGTCCCGGGCATCGACCTCGGTCGGCCGGTAGTGCGGCACCGGCCGGTGCGTCCAGCGCTCGACATAGCGGTCGTCGAAGCTGTGGTTGACGCCGTAGTTGTTCACCACCCGGATGTTGGTGATGTTCCGGGTGGCGTGGATGATGTTGACGTTCTGCTGCACCATGACCAACTGCGGCGCGATCACCGGGGCGTCGAACTGCTCGCGGCGGACGAAGCACCACCAGCCCGGCTGGATCGGCGGCTCGTAGTAGGCGTCGTAGCTGGCATAGCCATAGCCGGCGGGCTCCGGCGGCAGCGGCGCCCAGCCGATATAGTCGTCGCCCGCCCTGAAGCTGACCCAGGCGGGCCCCCAGACGCTGCCGGGCACCCAGACCCAGCCGTAATTGTCGTCGAAGGCCCAGCGCCCGTAATGGAACGGCGCCCAGCCCCATTCGTAGTCGGACACCCAGGTCCAGCCATAGTCGTCGGTATAGACCCAGTGCCCGTCGCTGTAGGGCCGCCAGCCCGGGCGCATGCCGGTGGGGAACCAGACATGGCCCCAGCGCGCCGAGATCACCCACTGCCCGTAGGGCGCCAGCGCATCGTAGAACTGCATGTAGGCGCCGTCCTGGGCCCCGTAGCCGGCATTGTCATAGCCGACGTTGCCGTACCCGCCATTGTCGTAGGCGCCGTTGTCGTAGCCCGGGGGCGGTCCATAGCCCTGGCCGTTGTCGGGCGGGTAGCCGGGGCCCTGGTCGGGCCCGTAGCCCTGCCCGTAATCCGGGCCGTAGCCCTGCTGGTCGGGGGGACCGTAGTCCTGCCCATAGCCCTGGCTGTAGTCCTGGCCATATCCCTGGCCGTAATCCTGCCCGTAATCCTGGGCGGCGGCCGTCGCGACCAATGCCGGCGCCCCTCCGGCCGTCGGCATCATCCCGTTGCCGAGCAGCACGGCCGTCGCCAGGGCGGTGGGAAGCAGGATGCGCCGCATCGGGACCTCCGGGTCGGACGGCACCCCGCGCCACCATGCGCGGGGTGCCCATTGCCGCAGCCTGCGCCGGCCGGCCTGAACCGGCCCGGCGCGTCCCATTCATCCGCGGTTCATCAGCGGTCGGCTTGGCCGGCTCAGCAAGGGCCCTGGCCGGGCTGCCCGCAGCTGCCATGCTTCGGCGGCGGGCCGTTCTCCTGGTTCCCATGGCCGTTGCCGTTGCCGTTCTGCTGCCGGCGCGCCTGCTGCTGTCCCTCCTGCTGCTGCTGCAGGTTCCTCTGCCGCTGCTGATCCTGCTGCTGGTGCGCCTGCCGCTGCTGGAACTGCTGCTGCTGCTGCAGCTTCTCCTGCTGGCGGCGACGGTCCTGCTGCTGGCCGGCCTGCTGCTGCTGGAGCTGCTGCTGCTGCAGCTTCTCCTGCTGGCGGCGGCGATCCTGCTGCTGGCCGGCCTGCTGCTGCTGGAGCTGCTCCTGCTGGAGCTTCTCCTGCTGGCGGCGACGGTCCTGCTGCTGGCCGGCCTGCTGCTGCTGCCGCCGCTGCTGGTCCTGGAGGTTGCCGTCCTTGTTGCCGGAGCCCTGGCCCGCCTGCCGGCTCTCCTTGGGCGGCCGCACGACCACGACCTGGTTGCGCGACGGGCGCTGGCCCTTGCGCCATGCATCCTCGTCGACGACCGCCGGATGGTAGTGCTCGACCGGGCGGCGGGTGTAGCGCTCGATGGAGCGGTCGTCGAAGCTCCGGTTCACGCCGTAGTTGTTCACCACCTTGATGTTGGTGATGTTCTTGGTGACGTGGATGATGTTGACGTTCTGCTGCGAGACGACCAGCTGCGGCGCGATCTGGCGCGAGTCGAAGCGGTCGCGCCGGACGAACGACCACCAGCCCGGCTGCACCGGCGGCTCGTAGTTGTCATAGTCGTAGCCGGACGCCTCCGGGGGCAGCGGCGCCCAGCCGATATATTCGTCGCTGGCGCGGAAGCTGACCCAGGCGGGGCCCCACACCCGGCCGGGCACCCAGACCCAGCCATAGCCCGGGTCGAAGGCCCAGCGGCCGTAGTGGAACGCCGCCCAGCCCCACGCCTGGTCGGAGACCCAGGTCCAGCCATACTGGTCGGTATAGGCCCAGTGGCCGTCGGTGTAGGGCCGCCAGCCGCGCGGCACGTCGTTCGGGTACCAGACATGGCCCCAGCGCGCGCTGACCACCCAGCGTCCGTAGGGCGCCATGGAGTCGTAGAAGTCCTGGTAGGCGCTGTCGTCATAGCCCTGGGCGGCGGCCGGGGCGATCAGCGTCGCCGGGGCTGTCGGGTGCTGCAGGGCGCCCGGCCAGTCGCCGAGCAGGAAGGCGGCGGCCAGGGCCGCCGGGATGAGCGTGCGTCGCATCGGAACCTCCGGGTTCGCGTTCATGACCGCATGGTGCAGGCAAGGCTTTGAACCGGGCGCCGGTTCCCTGTTCAGCCAGGGTTCATCGGGCTGCCGCCGAGCCTGGGCGCGCCCGCCGTGCCGCTTGCCAAGCGCCCGGCCGGCCGCGTCTAGTAGCCGCGACACCTGGCTGGAGGAGACGCATGGCCGACCCGCAACCGGGCGCCTCGGGACAGCGATTTGCCACGCCGCCGCGCATGCTGGCGCCGGCCGCCTTCCTCGCCGCGCAGGGCGCCGTCTACGAGCATTCGCCTTGGATCGCCGAGGCGCTGCTGGCCCGCGGCCTGACGGCGGAGCACGACACCGTCGAGGGGCTGCATGCCGCGCTGGCGGCGATCGTCGAGGCCGCGCCGCGCGAGCGCCAGCTGGCGCTGCTGCGCGCCCATCCCGACCTCGCCGGCCGGCTGGCGGTGCGCGGCGAGCTCACCGCCCATTCGACGGCCGAGCAGGCCGGGGCCGGGCTGGCGCAGTGCTCGCCCGAGGAGTTCGCCCGCTTCACCAGCCTCAACGAGGCCTATCGCGCGAAGTTCGGCTTCCCGTTCATCATGGCGGTGAAGGGCCGGAGCCGGGACGAGATCCTGGCCGCCTTCGAGCGGCGGCTGGGCAACGGGGCCGCCGCCGAGTTCGCCACCGCGCTCGCCGAGGTGCACAAGATCGCGCTGCTGCGGCTGCAGGCGCTGTGAGGAGGGGATGATGGGGGAGGAACACTATCCACGCGACATGATCGGCTATGGCGGCCGGCCGCCCGACGCCGCCTGGCCGGGCGGCGCGCGTTTGGCACTGCAGATCGTGATGAACTACGAGGAGGGCGGGGAGAACTGCGTGCTCCACGGCGACGCCGCCTCGGAGGCGTTCCTCTCGGAGATCGTCGGCGCCCAGCCGCTCGCCGGCGTGCGCCACATCAACATGGAATCGATCTACGAATATGGCAGCCGGGCCGGCTTCTGGCGGCTGCACCGCCTGTTCGTGGAGCGCGGCGTGCCGATCACCGTCTACGGCGTCGCCATGGCGCTGGAGCGCAACCCGGCGGCGGTCGCCGCGATGCGCGAGGCGGGCTGGGAGATCGCCACCCACGGCTATCGCTGGATCGACTACCAGTTCCTGCCTGAGGCCGTCGAGCGCGAGCATCTCGCCAAGGCGATCGAGATCCACACCCGCGCCACGGGCAGCCGGCCGCTCGGCTGGTACCTCGGGCGCTGCAGCCCGAACACCCGCCGGCTGGTGGCCGAGGAGGGCGGCTTCCTCTACGACGCCGACTCCTATGCCGACGACCTGCCCTACTGGCAGCTGGTCGAGGGCCGGCCGCAGCTCATCGTGCCCTACACGCTCGACGCCAACGACATGCGCTTCGCCACCGCGCAGGGCTTCAATTCCGGGGACCAGTTCCTCGCCTATCTGCGCGACAGCTTCGACTGGCTCTACCAGGAGGGTGCGCGGTCGCCGAAGATGATGTCGATCGGCCTGCATTGCCGGCTGGTCGGCCGGCCCGGCCGCATCGCCGCGCTGGCCCGCTTCCTCGACCACGTCCAGCGCCATGCCGGCGTCTGGATCTGCCGCCGCGTCGACATCGCCCGCCACTGGCGGGCGGTGCACCCGTGGCAGCCGGCGGGGTAGCTCAGTCCTGCCCGCGGCCGGCGAGCCAGCGGGCGAGCAGGTCGCGCTCCTCCGCGGTCATCTTCGTCTTGTTGCCGAGCGGCATCAGGTGGGTCTGCACCGCGACCTTGCGGATCAGCTCGGCCTGGCGCTCGATGTCCTCCGGCCGGTCGAAGACGATGCCCTTGGGCGCCTTGCGGAAGCCCGGATCGGACGGGTTCGCCGAATGGCACGCGACGCAGCGCGCCTGGATCACCGGCACCACCGCGGCGATCTCGACGCGCGGGCCCGCGGGTGCCGCCGGGGCAGCCGCGGGCGCGGTCGCCGCGGCGGTGGTGGTGGTGGTGCCGCCCGTGGCGGCGGCGGGGGCGGCGGCCTGCGTCGTGGCCGCGGCGGGCGCCGCCGCCGGCGCCACGGCGGCGCTGCTCGCGGGCGTGGTCGCGGGCGCGCTCAGCAGGCCGATATTGGCCAGCACCAGCACCAGCCCGACCGCGGCGGCGGCCGCCACCGCCCAATAGAGCTTCGCGGCCGGCTTGCCGGCATGGGTCTCGTTGGCATAGAGCCGCAGCAGGCCGCTGAGCAGGAAGAATCCCACCACGAAGGCCCAGCTATAGGGGCTCTCGGTCAGCATCGGATAGTGGTTGCTGATCATCATCAGCACGACCGGCAGGGTCAGGTAGTTGTTGTGCAGCGAGCGCTGCTTGGCCTGCTTGCCGAGCGCCGGGTCCGGCTTGCGTCCGGCCAGCAGGTCGGCCACCACCTTCTTCTGGTTCGGGATGATGATCATGAAGACGTTGGCCGCCATGATCGTGCCGAGGAAGGCGCCGACATGGAGGAAGGCGGCGCGGCCGCTGAAGACGTGGGTGAAGAGGATCGCCGCGGCGGTCGCCAGCAGGAACACCGCGACGGCGAGCGGCAGGGTGCTGCGGCCGATCGGCGAGCGGCAGATCAGGTCGTAGAGGACCCAGCCGCCGGCCAGCCCGCCGAGGCTGATCAGGATCGCCGCCCAGGAGGGCAGGTCGAGCACCTCGGGATCGACGAGGTAGCTCTGCGCGCCGGCGTAGTAGACGAGGCAGAGCAGCAGGAAGCCCGAGACCCAGGTGAGGTAGGCCTCGTACTTGAACCAGTGCAGCTCCTTGGGCAGCGCGGCCGGCGCCACCAGGTACTTCTGCGCGAGGTAGAAGCCGCCGCCATGCACCATCCAGCTGTCGCCGGCGATGCCCTCCGGGGCGCCCGGCGCGCGCCGCAGGCTGGCGTCGAGCCAGATGAAGAAGAACGAGGTGCCGATCCAGCCGATCCCCAGCATGACGTGGGTCCAGCGCACCAGCAGCCCCAGCCAGTCGAGCAGCAGCGAAACCATCGGAAGCCTTCCCCGGCATTCTCGCGAGCGGCGCCCAGCATGGCAGCGCGGCGCCGCCCCGGCAGCGTGATATAACGCAATTGATCTTCAAGGAATCGGGGAAAGTCGGCCATGCCCGATACCGAGGACATGGCGATCTTCGTGCGGATTGTCGAGCTCGGCAGCCTGTCGGCGGCCGGCCGCGACATGCGCATGTCGCCGGCGGTGGTGAGCAACCGGGTCGCCCGGCTGGAGGGCGACATGGGGGTGCGGCTGCTCAACCGCACCACGCGGCGCGTCGCCCCCACTGCCGAGGGCGCCGGCTTCTACGAGCATTGCGTCGCCATCCTGGGGGAGCTCGAGCAGGCGGAGAGCCAGATCGCCGAGCGCCTGGCCGAGCCGCGCGGGCCGCTCAAGGTGACGGCGCCGACCGCCTTCGGCCGGCTGCACATCGCGCCGCACGTGCCGGCCTTCCTCGCCCGCTATCCGCAGCTCCAGCTCCGGCTCGACCTCACCGACCGGCTGGTCGACCTGGCGCAGGAGCGCGTCGACCTCGCCATCCGCATCGCCGAGCTGCCCGATTCGACCGCCGTGGTCCGCCGGCTGGCGGCCAACCGGCGGAAGATCCTCGCGGCGCCCGCCTACCTCGAGCGCCATGGCGAGCCGCAGGAGCCGGGCGACCTGCTGCGCCACAACTGCCTGCTGCTGCGCTTTCCCGGCTCGCAGCAATATCGCTGGACCCTGCAGGGCCCGGACGGGCCGATCACGCTGCGCGTCTCCGGCAACATGGACGCCAACAGCGGCGAGGTGCTGCGCGACTGGTGCCTGGCCGGCCACGGGCTGGCCCTGAAGTCGCTCTGGGAGGTGGTCGACGACCTCAATGCCGGGCGGCTCAAGGTCGTGCTGCCGGCCTGGCCGCCGCCGGGCCACGCCATCGTCGCGCTCTACCCGCAGCGCGGCTTCCTGCCCTCGCGGGTGCGGGTCTTCGTCGACACCCTGGCGAGGCTCTACGGCAAGAAGCCGTCCTGGGAGCGGGCGCTCAAGATCCGGCTGCCCGGCCCCTGAGCCTCAATCCATGCGCACGCCGCCGCTGGCGTTGATCGCCTCGCCGGTGATGAAGCGCGCGAGGTCGCTGGCCAGGAACAGCACGATGTCGGCAACGTCCTCCGGCTCCTCGATGCGGCCGAGCGGCGTCAGCTGGATGTACTCGGCGAAGACCGCCTCGGCGGTCATGCCGCGGAGCCGTCCCTCCCACGCCAGCTCGCGCTCCTGCATCGAGGTGCGCACGAAGCCCGGGCAGACGCAGTTGACGCGGATGCCGTTGGGGGCGACCTCGCGGGCCAGCGCCTGGGTGAATCCGACCACCGCGAACTTGCTCGCCGAGTAGTGCGCCAGCAGCGGCGCGCCGATCTTGCCGGCGAGCGAGGCGGTGTTGACGATGACGCCCGGATGCTTCGCGGCCAGCCAGCGGCGCACGATGGCGCGGTTGGTCAGGAAGACGCCCTTGGCGTTGACCGCCATGTTGGCGTCCCACTCCGCCTCGGTGATGTCGACGACCGGCGCCATCGTCGAGATGCCGGCATTGGCGCAGACGATGTCGAGCCCGCCATAGGCCGCGACGGCCTGCTCGAGCACCGCGTCGGTCGCCTCGGCGTCGGTGACGTCGAGCGCGGCGGCGATCGCGCCGCCGCCGATCCGCCCGGCGACCCGCGCCGCCGCCGCCGGGTCCTTGTCGGTCACCGCCACGCGGGCGCCGGCGCCGGCCAGCGCCGCGGCGATCGCCTCGCCGATGCCGGCCCCGCCGCCGGTCACCAGCGCGGACTTGCCGGCGAGCAGGTTGGTCTTGTTCATGGCGTTCCTCCCTCGATTCAGCCCTCCGGCGTCAGCCGGGGATAGAGGCTCTGCAGGCGGCGATAGATGTCGCGGAAGTTGTCGTAGCCCCGGTCGTAGGCGGCGCGGCTCGCCGGGTCCGGCGCGAAGACCCGGCCGCCCTCGACATAGTCGGTGACGCGGGCCGGGTCGGGGAAGATGCCGGCGGCGTGGCCGGCGAGATAGGCGGCGCCGAGGCAGGAGCCGGGATGGCGCTCGACGCGCTGCACCGGCAGGCCGATCGCGTCGGCGGCGATCTGCAGCCAGAGGTCGCTCGCCGCGCCGCCGTCGGTGGCGAGCACCCGGCTGACCGGCAGGCCGCGCTCGCGGAACACCTCGACATGGTGGCGGAAGCCGAAGATCACGCCCTCCAGCGCCGCCCGCCAGATGTGCGCCAGCCGGTGGTGCAGCCCGAGCCCGACCAGCGTGCCGCGGGCATGCGGGTCGTGCAGCGGCGTCTTCTCGCCCAGCATGTAGGGCAGCAGCACCAGCCCCTCGGCGCCGGGTGGAACCTCGGCCGCCTGGCGGTCGAGCCAGGCATGCGGCGAGAGGCCGGCGGCCCGCGCCTCGGCCGCCGCGCCGCCACCCATCTCGCGGACCATCCAGTTGAGCAGGCTGCCGGTCGTGGCGGTGCAGCCATTGCTGAAATAGAGCCCGGGGATCAGGTGGTAGTCGATGAAGAGCCGCGGATCGGCGACCGGCTGGGCGGTCGACAGCAGGATGTCCCCGGCGCCGCCGAACTTCAGCACGAGGTCGCCGTCATGCGCGGCGCCGGCGACATAGGCCGAGGCGACGTGGTCGGCGCAGCCGGCGATCACCGGCGTGCCGGCGGCCAGGCCGGTGGCGGCCGCCGCCGCGGCGGTGACCGATCCCACGATCTCGTGCGAGGCGCGGATCGGCGGCAGGGCGGCGGGCGCGATGCCGGCCGCGGCCACCAGCTCCGGCGCGAAGGCGCGGCGGGCGAAGTCCATCAGCCCGGATTCCAGGGCCCAGTTGTGGTCGAGGCTGAACGTCCCGGTGAGCCGGTGGGTGACGTAGTCGTAGCTGCCCAGCACCGTGGCGATGGCGCCGAAGACCCCCGGCTCGTGCCGCTCCAGCCAGCGCAGCTTCGGCGCCACCAGCTGCTGGTTGATGCTGCCGCCGGTCAGCGCGAAGAAGCGCTCGGCCGCGAATGCCGCCTGCATGGCGGCGATCTCGGCGGTGGCGCGGGCGTCGTTCTGCTGCATCGAGGGCCGCAGCACCGCGCCGTCGCGGCCGAGCAGCACCAGGGCCGGCACCATGCCGGTGACCCCGACGGCGGCGACGTCGCGGCCGGCGAGGCCGGACCTCGCCAGCAGCTCGCCGACGATGGCGACGCAGTTGCCCCACCACTGGGCCGGATCCTCCTCGGCCCAGTTGGCGTGGCGCGAGACCAGCTCGCTCGGCCGCGTGGCGGTGGCGAGCGTGCCGCCGGCATCGTCGATCAGGATGCCGATCGTCGAGGTCGTGCCGATGTCGAGGCCGAGCAGGGCGGGCACGGGACGGCTCAGCGCAGGGTGGCGACCTTGTCCATGAAGCGGCGGACGCGGGCCTGGTCGACCGCCTTCCAGGTGTCGCCGCCGACCTTGAAATGGGTGCCGATGACGCAGCCGTCGGCGACCTTCAGGATGTCGGCGACGTTGTCGATGTTGACCCCGGTATTGGCGAAGACCGGCGTGTCGGTGACCAGCGCCTTCACCGCCTCGAGGTCGCTGGTCGCCACCGCCTGGCCGGTCATCGGGCCGGAGACCAGGATGACGTCGGCCAGCGAGGAGAACACCGCGCTCTTGGCGCGCTGGGCGATCGGGCGGTCGCCGACCGGCGAGGCGAACTCGGCATTGACGTTGTACATCAGCACGAAATCGTCGCGCGACAGGTTGCGGCGCAGCCGCAGCGCCGACGCGCTGTCGGGCGTCCACAGCCCCATGTCGGAATCGTAGACGCCGGTCATCACCTCGCGGCCGAAGCGCGCGCCGGTGGCGACGCCGAGCGCCACGGTGGCGACGGGGTCCCAGAGGTAGTCGACGCCGAACGGGATGCGGATGGCGGGCTTCACCGCGGCGATCGCCGCCGCCATGGCGGCGAGGCTCTCCGGCGTCGCCCTGACGAGATAGGGGCGGTCGCCCTCGTTGCCGAACATCAGCGCGTCGACGCCGCCCGCCTGCAGCCGCTCGATGTCGGCGGCGGCGGAGTCGATGATCGCCTGCATGCCGCCCTTCGCGTCATAGCGCGGCGAGCCCGGCAGCGGCGGGAAATGCACCATGGCGATGATCGGCTTGGCGCGGCCGAAGGTCTGCTCGAGCATGCCGGTCGGTCCTCCTCGTCCTGGTCGAAGGCGGCAAGCTCTGTCACGGATCGCCGGGCGCCGCAAGCGCCCGGACCAGGCCAGGTCCAGGCCAGGTCCAGGCCAGGCCAGGGCGGGCCGGGCGGCCGCTCAGGCGCCGACGGCTCGCTCCACCGTCGCGACGGCCGCCGCCTTGGCCGCCGGCTCGAGGAACGAGGCCTCGAAGCCGTTGCGGGCGATGCCGGCGAGCGTCGCCGGCGGCAGGTGCAGGGCCTCGCCGACGGCGCGGTAGTTCTCCTCGAGGTAGCCGCCGAAATAGGCGGGATCGTCGGAGTTGAGGGTGACCATCAGCCCGGCCTCGAGCATGCGCGCCAGCGGATGGCGGGCGAGGCTGGCGACGACGCAGAGCTTGAGGTTGGAGAGCGGGCAGACGGTGAGCGGGATGCGGTCCCGGGCCAGCCGCCGCACCAGCGCCGGATCCTCGAGCGCGCGGTTGCCGTGGTCGATGCGGTCGACCCCGAGCAGGTCGATCGCCTGCCAGACATAGTCGGGCGGCCCCTCCTCGCCGGCATGGGCGACCAGCCGGAACCCCGCCTCGCGGGCGCGGGCGAAGACCCGGGCGAACTTGGCCGGCGGGTGCCCGATCTCCGAGGAATCGAGCCCGACCCCGGCGATGCGCGCCTTCTCCGGCAGGGCCAGGTCGAGGGTGCGCTCGGCGTCGGCCTCGTCGAGATGCCGCAGGAAGCAGAGGATCAGCCGGCCGGTGATGGCGTGCCTGCGGCCGGCCTCGGCGAGCGCCGCCGTGAGGCCGTCGAGGATGGCGGCGAACGGCACGCCGCGGGGCAGGTGCGCCTGCGGGTCGAAGAAGATCTCGACATGGCGGATGTTCTGCCGGTGCGCGCGCTCGAGATAGGCGGCGGCGAGGTCGCGGAAGTCGGCGGCAGTGCGCAGCACCGCCATGCAGCGGTAGTAGAGATCGAGGAAGTCCTGCAGCCGGGTGAAGCTGTAGGCGCGGCGCAGCGCCACCACCGAATCGTAGCCGAGCGAGATGCCGTTGCGCCGGGCCAGCGCGAAGGCGAGCTCCGGCTCGAGGCTGCCCTCGATGTGGATGTGGAGCTCGGCCTTGGGCAGCGCCGCGATGAAGGGGGCGAGTTCGACCATGGCCGATCATACACCCGCCCGCGGCGCGGCGCCGCCGCGCCGCGGGCCGGCGGAAATCAGGCGGCGTAGGCCTCGAGCTGCGCCAGGTACTGGTCCTTGCGGGCGCGCGGCAGCCAGGAGGCCTCGAAGGCGTT
Source organism: Dongiaceae bacterium (assembly GCA_046349435.1). Lineage (GTDB taxonomy): Bacteria > Pseudomonadota > Alphaproteobacteria > Dongiales > Dongiaceae > JAXMCI01. The sequence goes on from JAXMCI010000010.1 coordinate 44,976, forward strand.
GCGGCTGAGCTGGACCAGCGCGTCGCGGCCGAGGTCGAGCTCCTCCTGCACCTTGACGAAGTTCTCGTTGATGTAGGTGAGGAAGTAGGCCGGGTCGTCGGAGTTGACGGTGACCCGCATGCCCTTCTCCAGCATCGTCCTGATCGCCGCCGCCTTGGTGCCGTCGGTGACGTAGGCGTTGGAGATCGGGCAGACGGTGAGGCCGAGGCCGCGCCGCTTGATCTCCTCGCAGAGCCGGTCGTCCTCCAGCGAGTTGACGCCGTGGTCGATGCGGCCGACGCCGATCTCGTCGAGGCACTGCCAGATGTGCTGCACCGAATCCTGCTGGTCGACGTCGCAATGCATGGTCAGCAGGTAGCCCTCCTCGCGGGCCCGCTGGAAGACCTTCTTGAACTTGGTCGGCGGGTTGCCGCGCTCGTCGGAATCGAGCCCGACGCCGATGATCCAGTCCTTGTAGGGCAGCGACTGGACGAGGGTCGCCATGGCGAACTCGGCACTCCAGTCGCGCAGGAAGCAGAGGATCAGCTGCGAGCGGATGCCGAGCGCGGTCTCGGCCGCCATCTGCGCCCGGCGGATGCCACGGATCACCGTGTCGAAGGCGACGCCGCGGGCGGTGTGGGCCTGCGGGTCGAAGAAGATCTCGGCATAGACGATGTTCTGCGAGTGCGCCTTGGTCAGGTAGGCATAGGTCAGGTCGAAGAAGTCCTGCTCCCTGACCAGCACGCTCATGCCCTCGTAGTAGCCGACCAGGAACGAGGTCAGGTCGTTGAACTTGTAGGCCGCCTTGACCGCGGCGGCGTCCTTGTAGGGCAGGGCGATGCCGTTGCGCTGCGCCAGCGCCAGCTTCAGCTCCGGCTCGAGCGTGCCCTCGATATGCACGTGCAGCTCGGCCTTCGGCATCTTCTCGATGAAGCTCGTGATGGCGCTCATGCTCCTTGCTCCTGCTCTGCCGGTGATGCGTGCGGGCGGCCGTCCCGGGGCGCCGGCGGGCGCCCCGGGACGGTGCCTGGACCTAGGACGGGATCTTGCCCTCGATCCCCTCGGCCAGCCAGTCGAGGCCGAGGATCTGCTTGTCGCTCAGGGCCTGGCCGTCCTGGACCTTGAGGTTGCCGTCCTGGTCCTTGATCGGGCCCTTGAAGATGGTGATCTGGCCGCCGGTGATGCCGTCCTGGGCCTTCTACGCCGCCGCCGCGACGTCCTCCGGCATGTTGCGGAAGGGCGCGCTCTCCAGCATGCCGAGGGAACCGCCCCAGACGTCGCCGGTCTTCCAGCTGCCCTCCATCGCCGCCTTGATGCGGTCGGTGTAGTAGCCGGCCCAGTTGTCGACCAGCGCGGTGAGCTGCGCCTTCGGCGCTTGGTTGATCATGTCGGAGGCCTCGCCGAAGCCGAACACGCCGCGCTGCTGGCAGACCTGCAGCGGGGCGGCCGAGTCGGTGTGCTGGCAGATGATGTCGGCGCCCTGGTCGATCAGCGCCTTGGCCGAGTCGGCCTCCTTGGCCGGATCGTACCAGCCATTGACCCAGATGATCTTGATCTTGCCGTTCGGGTTGACCGAGCGCAGCCCCTGCATCACCGCGTTCATCCCCATCACCACCTCGGGGATCGGCACCGAGCCGATATAGCCGACGATGCCCGACTTCGACATGTGGCCGGCGATGACGCCCTGGACGTAGCGCTGCTCGTAGAAGCGGATGTTGTAGGTGGCGACGTTGGCCGAGCGCTGGTAGCCGGTGCAGTGCTCGAACTTCACCTTCGGGAACTGCTTGGCGACCTTGAGGGTCGGGTTCATGTAGCCGAACGAGGTGGTGAAGATGATGCCGTGGCCGGTCGAGGCCAGCTGGTGGATGACGCGCTCGGCGTCCGGGACCCTCCTTGACGCTCTCGACATAGGTCGTCTTGACCTTGCCGGCCAGCGCCGCCTCGGCCGCCTTGCGGCCGAGATCGTGCTGGTAGCTCCAGCCGAAGTCGGCGACCAGGCCCGACGCATAGATGAAGCCGGCCTTGAACGGCTCGGCGGCCGCCGCCGGGCGGCCGAGGCCGGCGATCGCGCCGGTGGCCAGCGAGGCCCCCAGCATCTTGTTGAACGTCCTGCGGCTGGTGCTCATGAAGGTGCCTCCCATTGGCAAGGTGACTTCGGGCAAGTGTAGTCAATCCGGTCGGTGCGCGGCAAGGGGGCCGGCGACGGTCCAGGCCTCCTGCTCGTCATGCCCGCCTGAGCCGGCATCCTTGCGCCCTGGATTGCCGGGTCGAGCAATGACGGCAGGAAGGTCCGGGATCTGCGCCTCACCCCGCCGCGTGGAACGGCTTGCCGAGGCAGGCCAGGGCGTTGAGGCGGACCCGCGCGGCATCGCGCGAGATCAGCACCAGCACGACGACCGTGGCGAGGTAGGGGAGCATGGTGAGGAACTGCGAGGGATGCGCAGCCGACGAGCGCCTGGACGTGAGCTGCAGGATGGTGATGCCGCCGAAGGTAGGCGCCGAGCAGCAGCCGCCAGGGCCGCCAGGTCGCGAACACGACCAGCGCCAGCGCGATCCAGCCGCGGCCGCCGGTCATGTTCTCCGCCCAGCTCGGGCTGTAGACCAGCGACATGTAGGCGCCGGCCAGCCCGCTCATCAGCCCGCCGAAGGCGGTGGCCGCGAAGCGCACCCCGATCACCGGATAGCCGATGGCGTGCGCCGCCTCGTGCGAATCGCCGACCGAGCGCAGCACCAGCCCGGGATGGCTGCGGCGCAGGAACCAGGGCGACGGCGGCGAGCAGCAGGATCGAGGCGTAGACCAGGGCATCCTGGCCGAGCAGCACCGGCCCGACGAACGGAATGTCGCTGAGGACGGGGATGTGCAGCCGCGGCAGCGGGTCCAGCCCGATCCCGACGAAGCGGGCGCCGACCAGGGCCGACAGCCCGGTGCCGAAGATGGTGAGCGCCAGGCCGGTCGCCACCTGGTTGGCGAGGAAGACCAGGGTGAGGACGCCGAAGATCAGCGCCAGCAGCAGCCCGGCGAGCGCCGCCGCGGCGATGCCGAGCAGCGCGCTGCCGGTGGTCACAGCGGTGCTGCGACCGACCACCGCGCCGACCAGCATCATGCCCTCGACGCCGAGATTGAGGACGCCGGACTTCTCGGTCACCAGCTCGCCGGTGGCGGCGAGCAACAGCGGCGTCGCCGCGCTCACCACCGAGCGCGACCGGCACCAGCCATCCGAGCTCGCCGCTCATGCCGGCACCGCCGCGCCGCGCGGCGCCGGCGGCGCAGCCGCAGCCGGTAGAGGATCAGGATGTCGCAGCCGAGCAGGTAGAAGAGCAGGATGCCCTGGAAGATGCCGGTCACCGCGTTGGGCAGGCCGAGCGCCACCTGGGCGCTCTCGCCGCCGAGATAGGAGAGCGCCAGCACCAGCCCGGCGAACAGGATGCCGACCGGGTGGAGCCGGCCGAGGAAGGCGACGATGATGGCGGTGAAGCCGTAGCCCGGCGAGATCTGCGGCGTCAGCTGCCCGACTGGCCGGCCACCTCGAAGAGGCCGGCCAGCCCGGCCGCGCCGCCGCCGAGCAGCAGGAGAGCCAGATGATCGCCTTCTCGCTGAAGCCGGCATAGCGCGCGGCGCGCGGCGCCTGGCCGACCACCTTGAGCTGGAAGCCGACCAGGGTCCGGGCGAGCAGCCCCCAGGCGACCAGCACGACCGCCAGGGTGATGACGACGCCGAGATGGAGCCGCGTCTCCGGCACCAGGATCGGCAGGGTCGCGGCGGCCGAGAACAGCCGCGACTGGGGGAAGCCGTAACCCTCCGGATCCTTCCACGGCCCGGTGACCAGGTAGAGCAGCAGCTGCTGCGCGACATAGGTCAGCATCAGGCTGGTGAGGATCTCGCTGGCGTTGAAGCGGGTGCGCAGGAGGGCCGGGATCGCCGCCCAGGCCATGCCGCCGGCGATGCCGGCCAGCATCATCGCGGGCAGCAGCAGCGGGCTGTCGCTGTCGAAGAACCAGAGGGCCACCCCGCCGCCGGCGAGCGCGCCCAGCGTGTATTGCCCCTCTGCCCCGATATTCCAGACATTGGCTCGGAACCCCAGCGCCAGGGCGGTGGCGATCAGCACCAGCGGCGAGGCCTTGACCAGCAGCTCGGGCAGGCCGTTGTCGGCGAGCAGCGGCTCGACGAAGAAGGTGTAGAGGGCCGTGCCCGGGTCCTGGCCGAGAATGGCGAAGAGCACCGCCGCCGTGGCGAGCGTCAGCGCCAGCGCCAGCAGCGGCGAGGCCCAGCTCCAGAGGGGCGAGCGCTGCCCGCGCGACTCAAGCCGCAGCATGCGCATCCCCCGCCGCGGCGGCCGTCCCGCCCATCAGCAGGCCGATCTGCTCGATGGTCACGGCGCCGATCGGCTGCGCCGCGGAGAGCCGGCCGGCGGCGATCACCGCGATGCGGTCGCAGATGGCGAAGATCTCGTCGAGATCCTGCGAGATCACCACGATGGCGGCGCCGGCGGCGGCGAGGTCGAGCAGCGCCCGGTGGATCGTCGCGCTGGCCCCGGCATCGACGCCCCAGGTCGGCTGGCTCACCACCAGCAGGCCGGGCTTCTGCAGGATCTCGCGGCCGACCACGAACTTCTGCAGGTTGCCGCCGGACAGGCTGCGCGCCTGGGCCCGCGGCCCGGTGGTGCGCACGTCGAAGGCCCTGATCACCTGCTGGGCGAAGCCGGTCGCCCGCCCGAAGCGGATCACCCCATGCTCGACCAGCTTCATGCGCCGCCAGGCGCGCAGCAGGCCGTTGTCGGCGAGGCTGAGGTCGCGCACCGCGGCGTGGCCGTCGCGCTGCTCCGGCACGAAGCCGGCGGCGAGGGTCATGCGCGCCGCGGGTCCCATGCGCCCGGCGGGGGTGCCGTCGATGCGGATCGCCGCGGCGGCGGGCGCCAGCGCCTCGCCGGAGAGCGCGGCCATCAGCTCGTTCTGGCCGTTGCCGGCGATGCCGCCGATGCCGAGGATCTCGCCCGGCGCGACCGCGAAGCTGATCTCCTTGAGGGCGGTGCCGAAGCGCTGCTCCGAGGGCAGCGACAGCCGGTCGACGACCAGCCGAGGCGCGCCCGTCGCCGCCGTCCGCTCGCCGCGCGCCGGCTGCTTCAGCTCGTCGCCCAGCATCAGCTCGGCCAGCCGGCGGGCGGTCTCCTGGCGCGGGTCGCAGGCCGCCACCACGCGGCCCAGCCGCATGATCGTGGCGCCCTGGCAGAGCGCCCGGATCTCCTCCAGCTTGTGGCTGATGTAGAGGATGGCGCAGCCCTCGCCGGCGATCCGCCGCAGCGTGCCGAACAGCCGCTCGACCTCCTGCGGCGTCAGCACCGAGGTCGGCTCGTCCATGATCAGCAGCTTGGGGTCCTGCAGCAGGCAGCGCACGATCTCGATGCGCTGCCGCTCGCCGACCGACAGGTCGTAGACGTGCCGGTCCGGGTCGAGCGCCAGCCCGTAGCTGCCGGAGACCTCGACGATGCGCCGCCGGAGGTCGCGCCGCCCCGCCGGGTCGTCGATCCCGAGCGCGATGTTCTCCGCGACGGTCAGCGATTCGAACAGCGAGAAATGCTGGAACACCATGCCGATGCCGAGCCGCCGGGCGGCGTGCGGGCTGGCGATGCGCACCGGCCGGCCGTTCCACAGCGTCTCGCCGGCATCGGCGCGGAGCACGCCGTAGATGATCTTGACCAGCGTGCTCTTGCCGGCGCCGTTCTCGCCGAGCAGGGCGTGGATCTCGCCGGCGGCGATGGCGAGGTCGACATGGTCGTTGGCGAGGCAGCCGGGAAAGCTCTTGACGATGCCGCGCAGCGCCAGCAGCGGCGCGCCTCCGCCCGCCGTGCCGTGCCCGGTTCTGGCCGCCGCCGCTGCCGCACGCTCCGCCATTCCCCGCTCGTCCCCCTGGCCGCCTGCCGGATCCGGCGCGGCCCGTCGTGAAGCCCCCTCGTTCATTACGGCACCCGGCCGTGCTTGGCCATCCGGAATCCTAGGGCGCGGTGGCGGCGCCGCGCGGCCGGGCCTGGCGCAGCTGCTCGGCCAAGGCCACCAGCTGGGCCGCCACCGAGACGGCGATCACCGCCGGCTGCTTGCCGCCGATCTCCGGCAGGCCGATCGGGCTGGTCAGGCGGGCGACGCGCTCGGCCGACAGCCCGGCGCCGCGCAGCCGGCTGGCGAAGCGCGCGCGCTTGGTCTCGCTGCCGATCAGCCCGAGGAAGGCGAAGCCGCCGCGCCGCAGCACCGCCTCGCAGATCTCGTAGTCGCGGCCGTGACTGTGGGTCATCACCAGGTGGAAGGCGCCGGCCGGCGCCGCCGCGGCGGCCAGCGCCGGATCGGGCGCCAAGCGCAGCCGCGGGTCGGCCAGCTCGGCCACCAGCTCCGGCCGCTCGTCGAGCCAGTCGAGCCGGAAGGGCAGGGGGGCGACGGCGCGGGCGACGGCGCGGCCGACATGGCCGGCGCCGAACAGGAACAGGCGGTCGAGCGGCCGCGGCGAGCGCGCCAGCAGCCAGGTGACGCCGCCCTGCTCGAGGCTGGCGGCGTCCGCCTCGCCGGCGAGCAGCGCCAGGGCGCGGTGGCGCACCGGCTCGGGCAGGCCGGGCGCGGCCTCGCCGGCCTGCAGCCAGGCGGGCGTCCGGCCCGGCGCCAGCGGCCGGACCAGGACGCCGGCCGGCGCGTCGCCGGAGGCCGCCGCCTGCCAGCGGTCGAGCCAGCCGAGATCGTCGGCCGAGAGCGGCGCGAAGGCGAGCTCGGCCTGGCCGCCGCAGCACTGGCCGAGCTCGGGGCCGAGCGCGAACCGGCGCAGCCCCGGCGGGCCGCCCTCGGCGAGGCCGCGCCGCGCGGCGGCGATCGCCTCGTACTCCAGCCGGCCGCCGCCGATCGAGCCCTCGATGGCGTCGCCCGCGACCAGCATCAGCGCCCCGGGCTCGCGCGGCGCCGAGCCGGCGATCCGGGTGACCACCACCAGCAGGCAGGGCTGGCCGGCGGCGACGGCGCGGCGGGCCCGCTCCAGGATCATGCGGCGGCCTCGTCGCCGGCGCGCAGCCGGTCGATCGCGCGCAGCACGCGCTCCGGCGTCGCCGGCGCGTCGAGGGCCGGCAGCCGGCGATAGCCGTCCAGGCTGGCGATTGCGTCGGAGATCGCCCGGAACACCGAGATGGCGAGCATGAAGGGCGGCTCGCCCACCGCCTTGGAACGGTAGATCGTCGCCTCGCGGTTCGGCGTGTCCTCGAGCAGCCGGATGCGCAGCTCGGTCGGCCGGTCGCCGCAGGCCGGGATCTTGTAGGTGCTGGGTGCGTGGGTGCGCAGCCGTCCGTCGGCGTCCCAGACCAGCTCTTCGCTGGTCAGCCAGCCCATTCCCTGGATGAAGCCGCCCTCGATCTGGCCGAGGTCGATCGCCGGGTTCAGCGACTGGCCGCAATCGTGCAGGATGTCGACCCGCTCGACCCGGGTCTCGCCGGTCAGCGTGTCGACCAGCACCTCGCTGACCGCCGCGCCGTAGGCGAAGTAGTAGAAGGGCCGGCCGCTCCCCCGCGCGCGGTCCCAGTGGATCTTCGGCGTCGCGTAGTAGCCGGCGGCCGACAGCGAGATGCGCCCGACATGCGCCTGGCGCACCAGCTCCGGGAAGGGGATCTCGTGGCTGCCGGCCTGCACCCGGCCGGGCAGGAAGTGGACCTCCGAGACCGGCACCTGGTGGCGCTCGGCGGCGAAGGCGGCGAGACGCTGCTTCAAGGTGCGCGCCGCGGCCTGCGCCGCCATGCCGTTGATGTCCGAGCCCGAGGAGGCGGCGGTGGCCGAGGTGTTCGGCACCTTGCCGGTGCTGGTGGCGGTGATCTTGATGCGGTCGAGGTCGACCTGCAGCTCCTCGGCCACCACCTGGGCCACCTTGACGAACAGCCCCTGGCCCATCTCGGTCCCGCCATGGTTGAGATGGACGCTGCCGTCGGTATAGAGGTGCACCAGCGCGCCGCCCTGGTTCAACGGCGTGTTGGTGAAGGAGATGCCGAACTTCACCGGGGTCAGCGCCAGGCCGCGCTTCAGCCAGGGATTGGCGGCGTTCCAGGCGCCCGCCGCGGCGCGGCGCTCCCGGTAGTCGGCGCTCTCCTCGAGCTCGGCGATCAGCTCGGGCAGGATGTTGTCCTCGACGGTCATCTGGTAGTGCGTCACCGAGCGCGGGCCGGTGCCGTAGAGGTTGCGCTTGCGCACCTCGAGCGGGTCGCGGCCGAGCTGGCGCGCGATCGCCTCGACGACCTCCTCGATGCCCATCATGCCCTGCGGCCCGCCGAAGCCGCGGAAGGCGGTGTGCGACACCCGGTTGGTGCGCAGCCGGTACGAGTTGATGACCACGTTCTCGAGGAAGTAGCCGTTGTCGGCGTGGAACATGGCGCGGTCGGCGATCGGCCCGGAGAGATCGGCCGAGCAGCCGCAATCCACGAGCTGGTCGAAGACGATGCCGCGGATCCGCCCGTCGGCCTCGAACCCGACCTGCCAGTCGATGCGGAAGGGGTGCCGCTTGCCGGTCATCACCATGTCGTCGTCGCGGTCGAGCCGGAGCTTGGCCGGCCGGCCGGTGGCGTTGGCGGCGATCGAGGCGATCGCCGCCCATTGCGCCGCCTGGGTCTCCTTGCCGCCGAAGGCGCCGCCCATGCGGCGGACCTCGACGGTGACCGCGTTGTCGAGGCGGCCGAGCACCCCGGCGACGAGGTGCTGCACCTCGGAGGGGTGCTGCGTCGAGCAGTGCAGCACCATGTCGCCGTCCTCCTGCGGCAGGGCGAGCGAGACCTGCCCCTCGAGGTAGAAATGGTCCTGGCCGCCGATCTCCAGCCGGCCGGAGAGCCGGTGCGGCGCGGCGGCGATCGCCTTCTCGGGGTCGCCGCGGCGCATCGCATAGGGCGGCAGCACGAAGGACTTCGCCGCCAGCGCCGCGTCGAGCTCGAGCAGCGGCGGCAGGTCCTCGTACTCGACGACGGCGAGCCGGGCCGCGGCACGCGCCGCGGCGATGCTCTCGGCCGCCACGGCGAAGATCACCTGGCCGCGGAAGACGACGCGCTCGGCGGCGAAGACCGGGTCGTCGCCGGCACCGATCGGGCTGACGTCGTTGCGCCCGGGCACGTCGGCGGCGCTCAGCACCTTGACCACGCCGGGCGCGTGCCGCACCCGGGTGAGGTCCAGCCGGGCGAGCCGGGCATGGACGCGCTCGCTGCCGAACGGCACGACGTGCAGCGTGCCGGCCGGCTCCGGGATGTCGTCGACATAGAGCGCGGTGCCGGTGACGTGCTTGCGGGCGCTGTCGTGCTCGACCCGCTTGTGGACGCCGCGGACCTCGGCGGCGGCCGGCAGGGTGGCGCCCTCAGCCATCGGCGCGACGCCGGGTGCCGGCCAGGCGCGTCGCCGCGCCGGGCTCGGTGGATTCGACGAAATACTTCAGCAGCAGGTTGCCGGCGACGCGGGCGCGATAGTCGCCGCTGGCCCGCATGTCGTCGATCGGCCGGTAGTCCTCGGCCAGGGCGCGCTGCGCCAGCATCACCGTCTCGCGGTTCCAGGGCCGGCCGGCCAGCGCCGCCTCGGCGGCCGGCGCCCGCTTCGGCGTCGCGGCCATGCCGCCGAAGCAGATCCGCGCCTCGGCGACCTGGGCTCCCTCGAGGCGAAGATGGAAGGCGCCGAGCACGGCGGTGATGTCCTGGTCGAAGCGCTTGGCCACCTTGTAGCAGGCGAAGCGCCAGCCCGGCCGCGGCAGCGGCAGGCGGATGCGCTCGACGATCTCGCCCGGCCGGCGGTCCTGCTTGCCGTAGGCGAGGAAGAAGTCTTCCAGCGGCATCTCGCGCCGCTCGCCGCCGCGATTGAGCACCAGCCGGGCGCCGAGCGCGATCAGCGCCGGCGGGCTGTCGCCGATCGGCGAGCCGTTGGCGACGTTGCCGCCCATCGTGCCGATGGCGCGGATCTGGGTGGAGCCGAGCCGGCGCAACAGCTCGCCGAAGTCCGGCCACTCGGCGGCGAGCAGCGGGCGCAGCCGCTCATAGGTCGCCATGGCGCCGATCTCGAGCCAGCCGTCGCGCCGCTCGACGCGCTGCAGCTCGGGCACGGTGCCGAGATAGATCACCGTGTCGGGACGGCGGTGCTGCTTGGTCACCCACAGCCCGACATCGGTGCCGCCGGCCAGCAGCCAGGCCTCGGGATGGTCGCGGCAGAGCCGGCCCAGCGTCTCGAGGTCGGTCGGGGCGAAGAAGCGGCGGCCGTCCGGTGCCGCCGTCGCGATCTCGCCGGCATGCAGTCGCTTCAGCCGCTCGGCGACGCGCCGTCGCTCGGCGTCGAACGGGTCGAACGGCGCCAGCTCGAACATCCGCTCGGCGGCCGCGGCGATCGGGCCGTAGCCGGTGCAGCGGCAGAGATTGCCGGCCAGCGCGTCGTCGATGCCGTCGCGGTCCGGGGGCTCGCCGGCATGAAAGAGCGCGAACAGCGACATCACCACGCCGGGCGTGCAGAAGCCGCATTGCGAGCCGCCGGTCTCGACCATCGCCTGCTGCGCCGGATGCAGCGTGCCGTCCGGCCCGGCGAGGTCCTCGACGGTGACCAGCTGCCGGCCGTCGAGGGTCGGCAGGAACTGGATGCAGGCATTGACCGGGCGGTAGTGGACGCCGTCGCCGTCGAGCTCGCCCAGCACCACCGTGCAGGCGCCGCAATCGCCCTCGGCGCAGCCCTCCTTGGTGCCGCAGCGCCGCTCGACGCGACGCAGATACTCGAGCACCGTCATGGTCGGGTCGGGCGCGGTCACCTCGCGCTCCTCGCCGCCGAGCAGGAAACGGATGCGGTCGCGGGGTGCCGTCGCCATGCGGATCCGCCCCTCAGCTGCCGCGGTAGGTCGAGTAGCCGTAGGGCGAGATCAGCAGCGGCACGTGGTAGTGCTGGTCGGGCGCGGCGATGCCGAAGCGGATCACCACCTCGTCGAGGAAGCGGGGCCGGGGCAGCTGATGGCCGTGCGCGGCGAAGTAGTCGCCGATCCGGAACAGCAGCTCGTACTGGCCCGCGACGAGCGCCGCGCCCTCGAGCAGCGGCCGATCGCATCGCCCGTCGGCGTTGGTGGCGAGCGACGCCAGGCGCTGCCGGTCGGGGTCGAGGCGGAAGAGCTCGATGGCGACGCCCGCCGCCGGCCGACCGGCCGCGGTGTCCAGCACGTGCGTCGTCAACCGTCCCATCGACGCTCCATCGGCCATCGTCCGGGCGCGGCGCAATGCCGCCGGTCCACCAGGATGGCAGGGCCGGCCGCCGCCGGAACCCCCGGCGGCGCGGGAAACATCATCAAGATTTCCTTGATGATCGTCAAACCGGGCCGTGCCGTCCGCCTGACGTCCGCGTGCCGTCCGCCCGGGCGCCTCGGCGGCGAGGGACCGGCGGCTCGCGGTCAGCCGCGCGGGCCGGGCCAGCGCCAGCCGGCGATCTCCGGCAGGTCGATGCCGTGCTCGTCGACATGGGTGCGGTGCTCGATCAGCCGGTCGCGCAGCCACTGCTTGGTGTGGCCGGCGCGGTTGGCGAGGCCGGGCACCCGGTCGATGACGTCGCCGGCGAGGTGGAAGCGATCGAGGTCGTTCAGCACCGTCATGTCGAACGGCGTGGTGGTGGTGCCCTCCTCCTTGTACCCCCGCACATGCAGGTTGTGATGGTTGGTGCGGCGGTAGGTCAGCCGGTGGATCAGCCAGGGATAGCCGTGGAAGGCGAAGATCACCGGCCGGTCGGTGGTGAAGATCGAGTCGAACTCCCGGTCGGCCAGGCCGTGCGGGTGCTCGCTGGGCGGCTGCAGAGTCATCAGGTCGACGACGTTGACGACGCGGATCCTGAGCTCGGGCAGGTGCTCGCGCAGCAGCGCCACCGCGGCGAGGGTCTCGAGCGTCGGCACGTCGCCGGCGCAGGCCATCACCACGTCGGGCTCCGCGCCCTGGTCGTTGCTCGCCCAGCTCCAGATGCCGAGCCCGACGGTGCAGTGGCGGATGGCCTGCTCCAGGTCGAGCCACTGCAGGGCCGGCTGCTTGCCGGCGACCACGACGTTGACGTAGTGGCGGCTGCGCAGGCAGTGGTCCATCACCGACAGCAGGCAGTTGGCGTCCGGCGGCAGGTAGACGCGCACCACGTCGGCCTTCTTGTTGACGACATGGTCGATGAAGCCGGGATCCTGGTGGCTGAAGCCGTTGTGGTCCTGCCGCCAGACATGCGAGGTCAGCAGGTAGTTGAGCGAGGCGATCGGCCGCCGCCACGCAATGTGCCGCGTCGATTCCAGCCACTTGGCGTGCTGGTTGAACATTGAATCGACGATGTGGATGAAGGCCTCGTAGCAGGAGAACAGGCCGTGCCGGCCGGTCAGCAGGTAGCCCTCCAGCCAGCCCTGGCACATATGCTCGCTCAGCACCTCCATGACCCGGCCGTCGGGCGCGACATGCTCGTCGCCCGGCTCGATGATCGCCGCCGAGGTGCGGTCGGTGACCTCGAACACCGCATCCAGCCGGTTGGACGCCGTCTCGTCGGGCCCGACCAGGCGGAAGTTGCGCGTCTCTGCGTTGAGCCGCATCACGTCGCGGACCCAGCGCCCGGCGACCCGCGTCGCCTCCGCCTCGACGGTCCCCGGCTGCGGCACCGCGACGGCGTAGGCACGGAAATCCGGCAGCGCCAGGTCGCGCAGCAGCAGGCCGCCATTGGCGTGCGGGTTGGCGCTCATCCGGCGCGGGCCGCGCGGCGGCAGGGATGCCAGGGGCGGCCGCAGGCGGCCGGCCTCGTCGAACAGCTCCTCCGGGCGATAGCTGCGCATCCACTGCTCGAGCATGGCGAGATGCTCGGGCTTGGCCTGGAGCTCGGCGAGCGGCACCTGGTGGGCGCGGAAGGTGCCCTCGACCGGCTTGCCGTCGACCGTCTTCGGCCCGGTCCAGCCCTTCGGCGTGCGCAGCACGATCATCGGCCAGCGCGGCCGCTCGCGGAAGCCGTGGTGCCGCGCCTCGGCCTGGATCGCCGCGATCGTGTCCAGCGCCCGGTCGAGCGTCGCCGCCATGAGGCGGTGCATCGCCTCGGGCTGGTCGCCGGCGACGACGAGCGGCGCGTAGCCACAGCCCTCGAGCAGCTTGACGAGCTCCTCCTCGGGCAGCCGCGCCAGCACGGTCGGGCCGGCAATCTTGTAGCCGTTGAGGTGGAGAATCGGCAGCACCGCGCCGTCGCCGACCGGATCGACGAACTTGTTGGAATGCCAGCTGGTGGCGAGCGCGCCGGTCTCCGCCTCGCCGTCGCCGACGACGCAGGCGGCAATCAGCCCGGGATTGTCGAGCACCGCGCCATAGGCGTGCAGCAGCGAGTAGCCGAGCTCGCCGCCCTCGTTGATCGAGCCCGGCGTCTCCGGCGAGGCATGGCTCGGGATGCCGCCGGGAAAAGAGAACTGCTTGAAGAGCCGCTTCATCCCGGCCTCGGTCTGCGGGATGCCGGAATAGAGCTCGCTATAGGTGCCCTCGAGCCAGGCGTTGGCGACCATGCCCGGCCCGCCATGGCCGGGGCCGCAGACATAGATCATGTCGAGGTCGCGCGCTTTGATCGCCCGGTTGAGGTGGGCGTAGACGAAATTCAGCCCCGGCGTGGTGCCCCAATGGCCGAGCAGCCGCGGCTTGACGTGGGCGAGCGTCAGCGGCTCGCGCAGCAGCGGGTTGTCCAGCAGGTAGATCTGGCCGATCGAAAGATAGTTGGCGGCCCGCCACCAGGCGTCGATCAGCGCCAGCTCGTCGTCGGTGAGCAGGGTCTCGGGCGCGGGCGCGTCGGGCATCGGCCTCTCCTCGGAGCGGGGGGTGCAGACGCCAGCCTGCGGCAAGAGGATTGCAGCGTCGTGACGCAGGACGGCAGTAGCGTCGTCCGGGGAACTGCCGGCGCCGCCCGAGGTTCCGCGACGGCTGGCTATGGCCGGTCGCTGCCGGCGCCCGCGCCGACGCCTGCGTCAGTGCGGAGCCTGGTTCGCCTCGAGATTGAGCAGCGGCAGCGGCCCGCCGCCGGTCCAGGTCGGCAGGGTGCCGTTCCACTGCTTGGCGATCTGCAGCCTGACATAGTCGGGATTGTCGCGCAGCGCCGCCACCTGCGCCTCGATTGCCTTGGCCTCGGCCAGGCCCTTGGCCAGCGCGGCCGCCGCGGCGGCGTCGCCGGCCAGGCGGGTCGCCTCCGCCGCGGCCTTGGCCTCGGCGATGCGGGCATAGGCCGCACCGTCCGCCTGCGCCCGCACGGCGCTGGCGTCGCCTTCGGCGGCGATGCGCTTCTTGGCGGCGTCGACCTCGGCCTGCAGCTTCTCCTGGTTGGCCCGCTCGATCGCCACCTTGGCGAGCGCCGCCGCCTCGACGCCGGCCTTGAAGGCGGGGCTGTACTCGATGTTGAGGATCTGCAGGTCGTCGACCCGGACATGCAGGATCGCGGCGACGTCGTCCGAGACGGCGCGCCTGGCCGAGGCGTTGATCCGGTCGCGCTGCAGGGCGATCGTCGTGGTGTTGACCTTGCCCATGTCGGCCTTGAAGGCCTTTACCGCGGTGGTCCAGACGCGGTCGCGCAGCGTCGCCGCATCCTTGGTCACGTTCTCGTAGATCCAGAGCAGCTGGTCCTCCGTCAGCGTGTAGAGGACGCGGACGTGGACGAACACCTCCTGGTTGTCGTTGGTGTAGATGCTGAGGCCCTTGCTGTCATTGATGTTGTCGACGTCCTGCTGCGAGATGCTGTAGGCCCGGACCTGCTGCGCGATCGGCACCTTGAAGTGCAGGCCGGGCCCCGAGATGCCGTCGACCTCGCCGAGCGTGGTGCGCACGTAGCGCTCGGTCTGATCGACCGTGTAGAAGCTTCCGAAGACCACCGTCAGCACCAGCACGACGATCGCCGCGAGGGCGATCAGCCGAGCGAGGACCCACACCCGATTGCCGCCATCCATCGTCGTCTCCACAGCGCGCAGCAGATCGGGCGGCAAGGTAGCACGATTCGGGCCGGCCGGCCGGCCTGTCGCGCGCTAGTTGTGCTCCTTGCCGGGCGGCGGCTCGATCACCATGCCCGACATCGGCTCGATCCAGGTCAGGTCGTCCTCGATGCCCCTGACGCCGGGCACGTTCTCGATGGCGACGCGGATGGCGGCGCGCTGCTCGTCGTCGAACACGACGCCGGAGATCGTCACGACGCCGTCGGCGACCGCCACGCGGGTGCCGTCGGCCGGCGCCCAGGGCTGCCCGGCGAGCGCCGCCAGCACTGCGGCGCGGATCGCGTCGTCGCTGCCCGGAGCGGCAGGCGGCGCCGCGGCCGCGGCCAGCGCGCGCAGCAGGTCGGCCCGGGCCACCAGCCCGACCAGCCGGCCGTCGCGCAGCACCGGCAGGCGCTTGACGCGGTGGTGCTCCATCAACCGCACCAGCTCCGGCAGCGGGGTGTCCTCGGCGACGGCGGCGACGTCGGGGGTCATCACCTCGGCGACCCGCCGGCCATGGGACTGGACGTAGTCGGCGGCGATTCGCCCGGGGCTCGCCAGCAGCTCCAGCCAGCGCGGCCGGCGGCGCTCGGTGCCGAGCTCGGCCCGGCGCAGGAAGTCGCCCTCGGTGACGATGCCGACCAGCGCTCCCGCCGCGTCGACCACCGGCAGGCCGCTGATGCCCTTGTCGAGCATCAGCCGGATCGCCTCGGCGATGGTCGAGTCCGGCGCGCAGGTCACCACCTCGGTCCGCATCACGTCGCTGGCGCGCATCCCGGCTCTCCTCTGCTGCCGCCCGCGACTCTCGCGCCCGGCGCGGAACCGGCATTGATCCCGATCAAGGGGGGCACGGCGCGGCCGTGCCGACTTCGCCCTTCGACAAGTCTCAGGGACGAGGTTCGGGGACCGGACGAGGCGCGCAGGACGCGCCCGCGGCTCACGCCGGCGCGGGATGCGGCTTGGTCATTTCCAGGGCCTGCTGGGCCATCGCGGCGGTGGCGTCGCTGGTGCCGCCGGCGACCTGCACGGTCGGGAAGGCGAACTTGATGCCGTTGGCGTCGAAGGCCTTCTTGATCAACCCCAGGGCCTTGCGCCGGATGACGAACTGCTCGCCCGGCTTGGTCATCATCTTCATGCGGATCTGGATGGCGAAGTCGCCGAACTGCTCGACGCCCTGCATCTTCAGCGGCTCGATGATGTTGGGAGCGAGCTCGGGGTCCTTCAGCAGGTCCTGGCCGATCTGCTTGATCAGCTTGCGCGCCTTCTCGATGTCGGAATCGTAGGTGATGCCGACCGACAGCTTGTCGATCACCCAGTCGCGGCTCATGTTCTGCACCGCGCCGAGCACGCCGAAGGGCACCGTGTAGAGCGGGCCGCGATGGTGGCGCAGCTTGACCGAGCGCAGGCTGAAGGACTCGACGGTGCCCTTGTAGCTGCCCGACTGGATGTACTCGCCGACCCGGAAGGCGTCGTCGAGCAGGTAGAACATGCCGCTGATCACGTCGCGCACCAGGGTCTGGGCGCCGAAGCCGACGGCGACGCCGACCACGCCGGCGCCGGCCACCAGCGGGCCGATCTCGACGCCCATGGCGGACAGCGCCATCAGCGCCGCGATGACCAGCAGCACGATGAGGATCAGGTTGCGCGCGATCGGCAGCAGGGTGCGCAGCCGCGACCGGCGGCGGCCCTCCTCGGTGTCGGCCTGGCCGGGCACGGAGACCTCGGCGACCTTCTGGTCGATCGCCGTCTTGATGATGCGCCAGATGAACTCCGCGATCAGCAGGATGACCGCCGCGGTGATCACGCCGCGAACCAGGCGCGTGGCGGTGTTGTCGGATGCGGTGAGCGCGACCAGGTCGATCCCCAGCCGGTCGGCCAGCAGCAGGGCGGCGCCGACGATCAGCGCGGTGCGCACGCCGCGCTCCAGGACCACGGCGTAGAGGCTGGGGACGGCGGCTGCCGCGCCGGTCGCCCCCGCCGGCCGCAGGATGTGGTTGATGGCGCGCTGCACCAGGCGCAGCAGGGCCGGCAGGCAGACGGCGAACACGGCGAGCCAGAACAGCCTGATGGCGAAGGTGACGAAGAGCGCCCAGAGCAGCACGAGATAGAGGCTGAACAGCCAGGACATCGCCTGTTGCCCGATGCGGCCCTCGACGGCCGCCTCGGCCCGCGGCCGGCGCCAGATCGCCTCCAGGCCGATGCCGACCCAGATCAGGGCGAGCGGGTAGGCGATCAGCCGCCGCACCGGCGGATCGACCCCGAGGGCGACGAAAAGCTGCAGGGTGACATAGCAGAAGGCGAGCCAGCCGACGACGATGGCCAGCCGGAGGTACCAGAAGCGCGCCGCCGCGTCGCTCATCGGCAGCATGCGGAACCGCTCGACGTTGCGGAAGGCGGTGCCGCCCGCCGGCGCGAAGAGGAAGCGGCCGAGCACCTGGCCGAGCCGCAGCGCGAGGAAGGCGAGGAGATAGCCGAGCACGATCTCGCGCAGCATCGGCGGCCAGTCGAGCAGCAGGAACGCGCCGATGCTGCCGAGCGCGAACACCAGCACCAGGGCGACGCCGAAGGCGAATCGGGTCAGCACCAGCCGGACCCGGTCGCGCACGGTCTCCATCGGGCGCTCACTGATCCACGCCCGCAGGCCGCGGGTGAGCCGCCAGAAGACCCATTCCGCGCCGAACCCCAGCACCACGAAGCCGAGGACGAGCAGGACGATGCTGACGACGCCGCGGCCGGCGAGCTCGTCGCCGAGCCGCGTCCCGACGCGGGCAAGCTCGGCGGGGACCATGGGCAGCGCCGCGGCGAGCTGGCCGAAATGCTGCTTCAGCTGGTCCAGCCGGGAGGCGGTCAGGCCCGACAGATCGGCCTCGATCGCCGTCGCCGAGGGCCGCGGCGCCGGCGCAGGGGCGGCCGCGCTCCGCTGCTGCTCGAGCCAGCCGCGCACCTGGGGGTCGTCGAGCAGCTGGAGCAGCTCGCGAACCTGCGCCGGCGGCTCGGCCGGCACCGCCTTGACCTCAGCCGCCCCGGCCGCCCCGGGGGCGAGCGCAGGCAGCAATGCGATCAGAGAAAGCAGCGCCAGCAGAACGGCGCGCAGGCGATGTGGCGCTGGCCACGCCTCGGTCATTGTCGATCCCCCGTCAGTGCCGCGGCCGGGAGCAGGTGCCCCTGGCCGCGGCGCCGACAGCATAGCCGGGATCGGCGGGTTGCGCCTTGCCCTTCGCCGCCAGCGGGCGGGCGGGGCTAGGCGCGCCCGCGCGAGGCGCGCCCTCCATTGCCGGAGATCTGCGCCTCGGGCGTCTCGTCGCGGGCGTGGATGGCGCGCGACAGGATCCCGGCGAGCACCGCGCCGGCGATCGGCGCGAGCCAGAACAGCCAGAGCTGGCTGATGTAGGCGCCGCCGGCGAACAGCGCCGGGCCGAGGCTGCGTGCCGGGTTGACGGAGGTGTTCGTCACCGGGATCGAGATCAGGTGGATCAGCGTCAGCGCCAGGCCGATGGCGATCGGCGCGAAGCCGCTCGGCGCCCGGCCGTCCGTCGCGCCGAGGATGACGACCAGGAAGATGAACGTGCAGACGACCTCGCAGACCAGGCAGGCGAGCAGGCTGTACTTGGTCGGGCTGAGCTCGCCATAGCCGTTGGAGGCGAAGCCGCCGACCTCGAAGCCGGGCTTGCCCGAGGCGATCAGGTAGAGGACCGCGGCGCCGACGACCGCGCCGATCACCTGGGCGACGATGTAGGGGACGACATCGCCGGCCTTGAACCGGCCGCTCGCCCACAGGCCGATCGTCACCGCCGGATTGAAGTGCGCGCCGGAGACGTGGCCGACGGCATAGGCCATGGTCAGCACGGTAAGGCCGAAGGCGAGCGCTACGCCGGCGAAGCCGATGCCGAGCAGCGGGCCCTGGTCGAGATGCCAGGCGGCGGCGAGCACGGCGCTGCCGCAGCCCCCGAAGGTCAGCACGGCGGTGCCGAGGAATTCCGCGCTCAGGCGTTTGGTCATGGCCATCTGTCCCCTCCTTCGGTCTTTGCGAAGGACTCCGCCGTGAAGGGCGGACCCCGAATGCTCGCTTACGTCCGGCCGGACCATACATCAATTGTTGCCCGGCGACGAGCCGAACCGATCTTCGATAAAATTTGGTTATCGCGGCATCACCATGGCAGCAGCCCGACGCCCCACAGCCAGAGGGCGGCGAGCGCCGTGGTCAGCAGAGTGATCGGGATGCCGGCCTTGGCGTGGTCGAGGAAGGGCAGCGACCAGCCGGAGGCGATGGCGCGCTCGGCGACGATCAGGTTGGCCAGGCTGCCGGTCAGCAGCAGGTTGCCGGCCAGCGTCGAGAGCAGGGCCAGCCCGTAGAGGGCGGCGGCCGGCGCGTCGGGCCAGAGCTGCAGCAGCAGGATCACCGCCGGCACGTTGCCGATCGAGTTGCTGGCGACGAGCATCGCCGGCACCATCACCGACAGGCGGTCGGGCAGCCAGCCGCCCGCCGCGAGGTCGCGGAACACCTGCTGGGTGGCCGGCATCTCGGCGACCGCGCCGGTCACCACGAACAGGCCGCTGAACAGGATCAGCAGGCTCCAGTCGACGCTGCCGAGCAGCTTGCGGCTGGTGATGCGCCGGCTGACCAGCAGGGCGGCGGCGATGGCCAGCGCCGCCACGTCGCGCGGCAGCGCGGTGGCGAAGGCGATCAGCAGCGCGGCGGCGGCGATCAGCGCCTTGGTCAGCACCGGGCGGTCGATGCGGACGCTGGCCGCCGCCTCGGGGGCCCGGTGGCTCTCGGGCAGAGACCAGCGGCCGCGCCACAGCGCCATCACCACGCCCTGCACCACCGCCAGGCCGATCAGGGAGGGCACGCCGCAGGCCCAGAGAAAGTAGATGAAGTCGAGGTGGCCCTTCTGCGCGATCAGGATGTTCTGCGGGTTGCCGATCATGGTGGCGGCCGAGCCGACGTTGCAGGCGGCGGCGAGCGCGATCAGGAACGGCAGGGGATTGAGCCGGCGCGCCGCCAGGCCGGCGCAGAGCAGCGGCGTCACCGCGAAGGCGACGATGTCGTTGGCGAGCACCGCCGAGAGCAGGCCGCCCGCCAGGATGGTGACCGCCAGCAGCCGGCCGGGCCCGCCGCGCGCCCGGGTGATGCGCGCCGCGCAGGCGTCGTAGAAGCCCGACGCGGCGAACTGCGCCGACAGCACCATCAGCCCGAACAGCAGGGCCAGCGTCGGCAGGTCGACCCAGCGCGCCGCCTGCGGCAGGTCGAGCCCCCGGGCGAAGATGACGATGACGGCGGCGATCACCGCGATCGCCGGCCGGTCGGTGCGCAGCCCCGGCACGCGCCCCAGCGCCATGCCGAGATAGGTCGCCGCGAAGACGGCCAGGATCAGGCCGTCGGCAGCCCCGCCGCCGAGGCTCGGCACGGGCTAGGCGCGGGGACGCGGGCGAAGCGGCGCCGGAGCCCCCCGCGCGCCGCATCCGCTCAAGCTTGATTCCCAATCCCTTACAGGGTACACGGCGCTTCCCCCTACCCACCCCGGGACCGTTCCCCCGTGCCGATGGATCATCTCGACCGCCTCGAATCGCAGAGTGTGTACATCCTGCGCGAGGCCTTCAACCGCATCGACCGGATCGCCATGCTCTGGTCGCTCGGCAAGGACAGCAACGTCATGGTCTGGCTGGCGCGCAAGGCCTTCTTCGGCCGCGTGCCCTTTCCGGTGATGCATATCGACACCGGCAAGAAGTTCCCGGCGATGTACGAGTTCCGCGACCGCTATACCGGGATCTGGGGTCTCAACCTGCTGCGCGAGGAGTGCCCGCCGATCGAGGCGGTCGACCAGAGCCTGCCGCCGGCCGCCCGCTCGGCCGCGCGCAAGACCCTGGGGCTGCGCGACGCCATCGCCAAGCACGGCTTCACCGGCATCATCGCCGGCATCCGCCGCGACGAGGAGAGCGTGCGCGCCAAGGAGCGCGTCTTCAGCCCGCGCGGCGACACCGGCCAGTGGGACTTCCGCGACCAGCCGCCGGAGTTCTGGGACCAGTTCAACACCGACCTGCCGCCCGGCACCCACCTGCGGATCCACCCGCTGCTGCACTGGACCGAGCTCGACATCTGGCGCTACATCCGGCGCGAGAACATCCCGATCGTGGATCTCTATTTCGCCCGCGAGGGCAAGCGCTACCGCTCGCTCGGCGACCACGACATCACCTCCCCGGTGGCGAGCGCCGCGGCGACCCTCGACGAGATCATCGAGGAGCTGGAGCAGACGCTGACCCCGGAGCGGGCCGGCCGGGCGATGGATCGCGAGACCGAGGACGCGTTCGAGCGGCTGCGCGCGGCGGGGTACATGTGATGAAGGACGCGACGCAGCGGGGCGGCCGCCCCGACCCGGCGAGCGACGAGCAGCTGCGCATCGTCATCGTCGGCCATGTCGATCACGGCAAGTCGACCCTGGTCGGCCGCATGCTGCACGACAGCGGCTCGCTGCCGGAGGGCAAGCTCGAGGCCATCCAGGCGATGTCCGAGCGCCGCGGCATGCCGTTCGAGTGGGCCTTCCTGATGGACGCGTTCCAGTCGGAGCGCGACCAGGGCATCACCATCGACACCGCCCAGATCTGGTTCCACACGGCGCAGCGCCACTATGTGGTGATCGACGCGCCGGGGCACCGCGAGTTCATCAAGAACATGGTGACCGGCGCCGCCGCGGCCGACGCGGCGCTGCTGCTGATCGACGCGGCGCACGGCGTCCAGGCGCAGTCGCGCCTGCACGGCTTCCTGCTGCAGCTGCTCGGCATCCGCCAGGTCGCCGTGGTGGTCAACAAGATGGACCTGGTCGGCTGGGACGCGGCGCGCTTCGCCGAGATCCGCCGCGTCTATCGCGAGTATCTCGACCGGCTGGGCTTCGGCGACGTCGCCTTCATCCCGGTCTCCGCCCGCGACGGCGACAACATCGCCCGGGCCTCCGCGGCGATGGGCTGGTATGTCGGCCCGACGCTGCTCGAGGCGCTCGACCGCTTCCGCGCGCCGGTGCCCGACACCGACCTGCCGCTGCGCCTGCCCATCCAGGACGTCTACAAGTTCGACGACCGCCGCATCCTGGTCGGCCGCATCGAGAGCGGCCGCCTCGCGGTCGGCGACCGGCTGCTCTTCTCGCCGAGCAACAAGGTGGCGCGCGTCGCGACCATCGAGGCCTGGGCGGCCGACCCGCCGGAGAGCGCGGATGCCGGCCAGGCGGTGGGCTTCACGCTCGACGAGCAGATCTTCGTCGAGCGCGGCGAGCTCGCCAGCTCCGAGGAGGACCCGCCGGTCGAGACCACGGTGTTCCGCGGCCGGCTGTTCTGGCTCGGCCGCGAGCCGCTCGCCGTCGGCGCCGAGTACCGGCTGCGCCTCGCCACCCGCGAGGTGCCGGTGCGCGTGCAGCGCATCGAGCGGCTGTTCCAGGTCGACGACCTCTCGGTCGTCGAGGATGCCGAGCAGCTGCCGCGCCACGGCGTCGCGGACGTCATCCTGCGCTCGCGCGCCATGCTGGCGCTCGACGAGGGCACCCGGCTCGCCCGCACCGGCCGCTTCGTGCTGACCGACGGCCACAATATCGTCGCCGGCGGCCAGATCGACATGGAGGGCTATCCCGACCAGCGCATGGCGGTCACCGTGCGCTCCAGCAACCTGCACAGCGTCGAGCATCGGGTCTCGGCGATGGCCCGCACCCTGCGCAACGGCCATCGCGGCGGCGTGCTGTGGTTCACCGGGCTGTCCGGCGCCGGCAAGTCGACGCTGGCCATGGCGGTCGAGCAGGCGCTGTTCCGCCGCGGCTACCACGTCTACGTGCTCGACGGCGACAACGTCCGGCAGGGGCTCAACGCCAATCTCGGCTTCTCGCCGGAGGACCGCGCCGAGAACATCCGCCGGGTCGGCGAGGTGGCGGCACTGTTCGCCGATGCCGGGATGATCGCCATCACCGCCTTCATCTCGCCCTATCGCGCCGACCGCCAGCGGGCCCGCGACGCGGCGCGCGGCGCCTTCCACGAGATCTACATCGAGGCCGACCTCGCGACCTGCGAGCTGCGCGATCCCAAGGGGCTCTATCGCAAGGCCCGGCGCGGCGAGATCGGCGAGTTCACCGGCATCTCGGCGCCCTACGAGCCGCCCGAGGCGCCCGAGCTGGTGGTCGACACCGCGAGCGCCGACATCGCCAGCTGCGTCGAGCGCATCATCGCCTACATCGAGCAGCAGTTCGCCGTCACGGCCACAACCGTGAGTAGTGTGCGTTCCTGAGTCGCGCACGGCGCCGCCCGCCAGATTGCGCTTGCATTGGGCGGCGCCCACCTAGTACCGTCCCGGGTGTCATCCGCAGGATAAACGAGGCCGCGGAAAGTACCGTTATTGCAGCGTGTTGTGGTGTCAGGGCACCACGAGCGGCTGCCGGGCACAGGGGGTGGTTCGCGATCCTCCCGCAAGGGCGGTCCGCGGGCAATGACTCGAAGCAGCTGTCGCGTCGTTCGGCGCTTGCATAGGGGAACCCACGAACGATGGCCATCGCTGGTATGGGGGGACGTTTCCGCGCTTTGACCGAGCGGATCTTTCCGCCGCGCGACCTCATCCTCCGGACCAACCATCGGATCAAGTACATCACCCTGTCGCCGCGCCTCCAGGCGGCGACCGCCGGCGTCCTGCTGCTGGCCGGCGCGTGGTTCGCCTTCACCACCGCCGAGACGATGCTGACCAACTACCGGCTCAGCCGCCTCGACGCCGAGCGCGAGCAGGCGAAGAGCGCCTACGTCGCCCTGCTCGGCGAGCTGGCGAATTACTATCAGCAGTTCGGAACGCTCACCAAGAGCATGCAGCAGAACCAGAAAGTGATGCTGGGCATGCTCTCGCAGGACGGGTCGGCGCCGCTTCGCGACAAGGCCAAGGCCTTCGAATCCGGGCTGAAGGACATGGCCAGCCTGAACCAGACGCTGACCGGCGACATCGCCGACCTGAAGGAGCGGCTGGGCGCTTCGGAGAAGACGCTGACCGACAACCTGGCGATGCTGCAGGAGCGGCTGAAGCTCTCCGAGGAGGAGCAGCACAGCATCGTGCAGTCGCGGCAGCGCATCAACGAGCAGCTCGCCGCCATCGAGGGCCAGGTGACCACCGCCCGCCAGGGCAGCTCGGCCATCGAGGGCACCGTCGCGGTGCTGCGCAACCGACTGTCCGACGCCGAGCGGGCCCAGATCGCCTCGGTCGCCGCCCAGCAGCAGCTGAGCCAGCAGATCGCCGGCCTCAACGAGCAGCTGCAGACGGTCCGCAGCAACAAGGGCCAGCTCCAGCAGCAGATCGAGACGCTGTCGCAGCGGCTCGACAATGCCGGCGTCGACAAGGTCGAGCTCGAGCATCAGGTGGCGGTGCTGACCGGCACCCTGCAGACCATGACCCGGGTGAAGCAGCAGCTGGAAGGCCAGGTCGTCGGTCTCAATTCCGCCCTCGAGCAGACACAGGCCGGCACCGTGTACCTGTCGCAGCAGGTCACCGTCGCCCAGCAGGCGCTGGCGACGGTGATCGCCGAGCGCAACGCGATGCGCGTGGTGCAGCGCCAGCTGACCGACCGGGTGGCCGATCTCGAGATCCGGCTGGCCGCCATGCAGGCTTCGCAGAAGTCGCTGATGGCCAGCATCGGCGAGCGGACCAAGAGCAATGTCGGCGAGATGACCAAGATCATCGCCATGACCGGCCTCGACGCCGACGACCTGCTGACCCGCCTCGGCCAGCAGCAGGCCGGCGCGGCGGGGGCGATCGACGGGGCGGTGGGCGGGCCGTTCGTGCCGGCGGCGCTGACCGTCGCCACGGGCGCGCCGGGGGAGGGCCGCACGCTGCTGGCCAGCGCCGAGGTCCTCGACGACCAGGTGGAGCGTTGGCAGCGGCTGCAGCTGGTGCTGCACTCGCTGCCGCTCTCGACGCCGATCGATCACTTCTCCTTCGGCAGCCCGTTCGGCGTGCGCACCGACCCGTTCAACGGCCGGCCGGCGCTGCATGAGGGGCTCGACCTGCAGAGCGCGATCAAGACGCCGGTGCTCTCGACCGCGCCGGGTCAGGTGGTGTTCGCCGGCTTCTCGGGCGGCTATGGCCGCATGGTGGAGGTCGACCACGGGCTTGGCATCCACACCCGCTATGCCCATCTCTCGCAGATAGATGTCGAAGTCGGGGACATGGTGGACTATCGTCAGGAGGTCGGACTGCTCGGCAGCTCGGGGCGCAGCACCGGGCCGCACGTGCATTACGAGATCCGGGTCGACGGCCGGCCCTACGACCCGATGAACTTCATCAAAGCCGGCAAATACATGTTCAAGGGTTAGCCATCATTCGCAGGACAGTCATCAGAGGGCGCGACGGAAGCATGGCACCGCCTCCCGAAAATCCGAAGGTCTCCGCCAAGAACCTCGCGCCGACCATCATCAGCTCCGATCTGCGCATCAAGGGCGACGTGATCGGCAGCGGCGACATCCAGATCGACGGCATCGTCGAGGGGGACGTGCACAGCCGCAGCATCACGGTGGGCGAGGGCGCCGAGGTGCGCGGCTCGCTGTCGGCCGACACGGTGCGGGTCTACGGCACGGTCAGCGGCGGCACCATCAAGGCGACGACGGTGACGCTCGCCAAGTCCGCCAAGGTCCATTCCGACATCGTGCACCAGACCATGGCGCTGGAAGCGGGCGCCTATCTCGAGGGCTCGATCAAGCGCATCGACGGCGTCGATCCGAAGATGGCGCTGGTCGGCAAGGACAAGCCGGCCGCGGCGCCGGCCGCACCGGCCGCGTTCACGCCGAGCCCGTCGCCGTTCGCGCTGCCCGGCGCCGGCCCGTCGCCCGTCATGACGTCGCCCATGATGCCGTCGCCGGTGATGCCGTCGCCGATCATGCCGACGCCGCTGGCCGCCGCCACGCCGCTCTCCCCTGCGCCGCTGCCGCTGTCGCCGCTGGGCACCAGCTCGCTCAGTGGCGGTCCGAGCCCGACGCCGATCTCGCCCTCGCCGCTGCGCCCGACGCCGATCCTGCCGACCCCGGCGAGCCGCACCGGATCCTGAGCGCTCAGCCCGGCGCGGCGGCCTCGTGCCGGCGCGTCGCGGCATCGATCGTGGGCTGCAGGCGGCGGACCAGCCGCTCCAGGGTCAGTCCCTGCACCAGCACGGTGAACAGCACGACCGCGTAGCACGCGGCGAGCAGCGGATCGCGCCACGGTCCGGGCGGCAGGGTCAGTGCCAGCGCGACCGAGACGCCGCCGCGCAGCCCGCCCCAGCTGAGGATGGCGATGCCGGCCAGCCGCCCGCCCAGCGGGGCCGGGATGGCCAGCGTCGGCAGCAGCACGCTGACGGCGCGGGCGAGCAGCGCGAGCGGGATCGCCGCGGTGGCCGCCAGCAGGATCGGCGAGGTCAGCTGGATCACCACCAGCTGGAAGCCGATGGCGAGGAACAGCAGGGCGTTGAGCAGCCCGTCGACCAGCGACCAGAAGGTCTCGATCTGACCCCGGCTGCCGGGGCTGATCGCGCGGCGCGGCCCGTAATGGCCGATCAGCAGGCCGGCGGTGGCGACGGCGATCGGCGCCGACAGGTCCAGCACCTCGCCCAGGCTGTAGGTGATGGTCACCAGCGCCAGCGAGATCATCAACTCGAGGTTCACCTCGTCGACGCTGCGCATGGCGCACAGCGCCAGCCAGCCGGTCGCCGTCCCGAGGAGCGCGGCCCCGACCGAGGCGGTGAGGAAGCCGAATGCGACCTCGGCGGGCAGCGGCGGCGGCCCGGCGGCGCCCGCCCCGGCGGCCGCCGCCACGCCGGCGAGGGTGACGAAGCCGATGACGCCGGCGCCGTCGTTGAACAGGCTTTCCCCGGAGATGGTCGCCTGCAGGCCCGGCGGCAGGCCGACGCGGCGCAGCACCTCGGCCACCGCCACCGGGTCGGTCGGCGCCACCAGGGCGCCGAAGGCGAGGCACCAGGCGAGCGACAGGTCGAGGCCGGCGAGCGCGAACGCGGCGTGCATCGCCAGCCCGAGCAGCAGGGTGCTGGCGGCGACACCGAGCGTGGCCAGCACCAGCACGGTCCATTTGCGGCGCCACAGCGCCCTGAGGTCGACGTTGTAGGCGGCGGCGAAGAGCAGGAATCCCAGCGCGCCCTGCAGCACCGTGCGCGGCAGGTTGGCATCCTCGACCAGCTCGGCCACGATCTGCCGCAGCCCGAGATCGGGCAGCAACCGGTCGGCCAGCAGGGTGGCGCCGCCGGCCAGGGCCGAGAGCAGCAGCAGCGCCGCGGTGGTCGGCAGCCGCAGCGTGTGCTGGTTGATCAGGCTGAAGAGCGCCGACAGCCCGATGACGCCGGCGCAGAGATGGAAGCTCGGCAGCGCACCCTCCGCCCCCCGCGTCCCCGGCTCAACGGGCTGCGGCCGCGCGCGGTTCCCGGCGCGCCGCCGGCGTTCAGGCGATGCCGGCCGCGCCGCCGGTGCTTATGTGATGGCGGCCGCGTAGGTGGCGGGATCGACGTTGCCGCCCGACAGCACCACCGCCACGGTGCGGCCGCGCGCGTCCAGCTTGCCGGCGAGCAGCGCCGCCAGCCCGACCGCGCCACCTGGCTCGATTACCAGCTTGAGGACGCGGAACGCGTAGGCGAGCGCCGCCGTCACCTCGGCATCGGTGACCGTGAGCCCGGGTCCGACCAGGCGGTGGTTGATCGGGAAGGTGAGGCGTCCCGGCATCGCCGCCATCAGCGCGTCGCAGAAGGAGGTCGCCTCCGCGGCGTTGCCCAGCCGCTCGCCGGCGACCAGCGAGCGGGTGGTGTCGTCGAATCCGGTGGGCTCCACCGGCCTCACCCGGGCGGCGGGCAGCGCCGCCTCGAGCGCCAGCGCGATGCCGGCGGTCAGCCCGCCGCCGCCGCACGGCACCAGCACCGTCTCCGGCACGGCGCCCAGCGCGGCCGCCTGGGCCGCCAGCTCGCGGCCGACGGTGCCCTGGCCGGCGATCACCGCAGGATCGTCGTAGGGGCGGACCAGCGCGGCACCGCGCTCGGCGATCAGCCGCTCGGCGATCGCCTCGCGGTCCTCGCCGCGGCGCTCGTAGAGCACGATCTCGGCGCCGAGCGCGCGGGTGTTCTCGATTTTGATCGCCGGTGCGTCGCGCGGCATGATGATGGTGGCGGCCAGCCCGCAGAGCCGCGCGGCGTCGGCCACCCCCTGGGCATGGTTGCCGGAAGAGAAGGCGATCACCGCCCGGGTGCCGCCGGCCGCGAGCTGCGCCACCTTGTTGTAGGCGCCGCGGAACTTGAACGAGCCGTTGCGCTGGAAGATCTCCGGCTTGAGCAGGATGCGGCCGCCGGTGCGGGCGTCGAGCGCCGGGCTGGAGAGCAGCGGCGTCAGCACGGCGTGGCCGGCCAGCCGCGCGGCGGCGGCCTCGATGTCGGCGGCGGTCGGCAGGGGCTCAGAAACGGCTGATGAAGTCATCGATGGCCTCGATCACGAGCGGGTGGTCGAGCGGCGGCACGTGGCCGACGCCCGGGACGGTGACGGTGCGGCAGTCGGGATGCGCCTCGGCCATGCGCGCCAGGGTGGCGGCGGAGAGCAGGTCGCTCTCGCCGCCGCGCAGCACCAGCACCGGCACGTCGCGCAGCCCGCCATAGAGCGCCCAGAGGTCCTGCTTCGCGGCGCGGGCGCGGGCAAGCGCGGCGACGATGCGCACGTCCCAGGAGACATGCAGCAGCCCGTCCTCGCCGCGGCGGAAGCTGCCGGCGGTGAAGCGCTCGAGCTGGGCCTCGTCGAGCCCGGCGCGCGGCGGCAGGGTGGCGCGGACCCAGGCCAGCGCCCCGTCCCAGTCCGGCTGCGGCCGGTCGCTGCCGATCGCGTGCAGGATGCGGTCGGTGCCGCTGTCCTCCAGGGTCGGGCCGATGTCGTTGAGCACCACGCCGGCCACCGCCGTCGGATGGGCGGCGGCCAGGCCCATCGCCAGCAGGCCGCCGAACGAGGTGCCGACGATCACCGCCCGCGGCACGTCGGCGACGATCAGCAGGTGGTGCAGGTCGCAGAGGTAGGTCTCCGGCACGTAGTTCGCCGGATCGGGATCGCGCTCGGACAGGCCGCGGCCGCGATAGTCCGGGCAGAGCAGCCGACGGTTGCCGCGCAGCCGCAGCGCGAGCGGGTGGAAATCGGCGCTGTTGCGCGTCAGCCCGGGCAGGCAGAGCAGCGGCAGCGCCGTCGCCCCGGGGTCGCCATAGTCGCGGGCATGGAGCCGCAGCCCGTCCTGGCCGTGATAGTCGCGCGCCAGGAATCCGCCCTGCGCCTCGGGCGCCTTCATCCCTGGCCGGCGAGATGGTCGGCGAGGCCGGCGAGGTCGGGCAGCGCCGCCGCCGGTCCGGCCGGCAAGTGCTCGCGCACGGCGCCCCGGCGGTTGATCCACACCGTATGGAAGCCGAAGGCCGCAGCGCCGGCGGCGTCCCAGCCATTGCTGCTGACGAAGGCGATGGCGGCCGGGGCGCAGTCGAAGCGGCGGGTCGCCAGGCCGTAGACGCTGGGGTGGGGCTTGAAGGTGCCGACCGTCTCGGCCGACAGGATGGCGTCGAGCAAGGTGCCGATGCCGGCGGTGCCGACCGCCTCGGCCAGCATGTCGGGCGTGCCGTTGGAGAGGATCGCGGTGCCCAGCCCGAGCCGGCGCACGGCGCCGAGCGCGCCGGCGACCTCGGGATAGGCGTCGAGCCGGCGGTAGGTCTCGAGCAGCCGGGCGCGCAGCTCGGCGCGGTCCTCCGGCCCGTCGCCGATCCGCAGCTCGTCGAGCGCGAAGTCGAGCGCCTCGCCGGTCACCTGGAGGAAGTCGGCGTGCCGGCCCATCAGGCTGCGCAGCCAGCTATATTCCAGCTGCTTGCGGCGCCACAGCTGCGACAGCGCCGCCTCCTGGCTGCCGAGCGCGGCCCGGTGGCGGCGGGCGGCGGCATCGACGTCGAGCAGCGTGCCGTAGGCGTCGAACACGACGGCGCGGAAGCGGGACGAGCTCATGACCGGCGAGACTACGGGAAAAGCCGGCAGCCGCACAACGCGGATGGGCGTGGCGAACTTTTGCCCTGCTTGGCTGTATGCAGCAGGGGCTTGGCCGAGCGAGGAGGGGAGTCATGAGCCAGATGCGGGTCGTCGAGCTGTCGGCGGCAAATGCGCCGTTCCGGCTGGTCGAGCGTCCGATCCCCAGTCCTGGCTCCGGCCAGGTGCGGATCAAGGTCGAGGCCTGCGGCGTCTGCCACAGCGACGTGTTCGCCAAGACCGGCGCCTTCCCCGGCATCGCCTATCCGATCGTTCCCGGCCACGAGGTCTGCGGGGTGATCGACGCGGCGGGCGAGGGCGCCGGCGACTGGCAGCCGGGGCGCCGGGTCGGCGTCGGCTGGCATGGCGGGCATTGCAACCACTGCAATCCCTGCCGGCGCGGCGATTTCAACACCTGCGTCAACCTGCGCATCCCCGGCATCAGCATGGATGGCGGCTATGCCGAGTACATGCTGGCGCCGATCGAGGCGCTGGCGCTGGTGCCGGACGAGCTGACCGCCGCCGAGGCGGCGCCGCTGCTCTGCGCCGGCATCACCACCTTCAACGCGCTGCGCTTCAGCCCGGCGCGCGGCGGCGACCTGGTGGCGGTGCTCGGCATCGGCGGGCTCGGCCATCTCGGGGTGCAGTTCGCGGCCAAGCTCGGCTTCCGCACCGTGGCGATCGCCCGCGGCGCCGACAAGCGCGATCTCGCCCTCAGGCTCGGCGCCTGGCGCTACATCGACAGCGCGGCGGAGAATGCCGCCGCGGCGCTGCAGGCGCTCGGCGGCGCCCGGGTCATCCTGGCGACGGCGCCCAGCGCGGCGGCGATGACCGAGGTGATCGACGGCCTCGGCAACAACGGCCAGCTGCTGGTCGTCGGCGCGGCGGCCGAGGCGATCGAGGTGACGCCCGTCCAGCTGATCATGGCCCGCCGCTCGGTGGCCGGCTGGCCCTCCGGCACGCCGATCGAATCGGAGGACACGATGGGCTTCGCCGCGCTCACCGGCGTGCGCCCGATGATCGAGACCTACCCGCTGGAGCGGGCCGCCGAGGCCTATGAGCGGATGATCGGCGGCGGGGCCCGGTTCCGTGTCGTGCTCGAGGTGGCGCGCCGCACGTAGCGCCGGCCTCGCTCAGCCGAGGACGCGCTCCGGCGGCAGCCGCACCGTGACGGTCGTGCCGAGCCCGGGCATGCTGTCGAGCTCGAGCCGGCCGCCATGGAGCTCGACCAGGGCCCGGCTGATGGTCAGGCCGAGACCGGCGCCGGCGTGGCGGCGGGCCAGCGCGCTGTCGACCTGGCCGAAGGGCTCGAGCACCCGCGGGATGTCCTCGGCCGAGATGCCGATGCCGTCGTCCCGCACCACGAGCACGATGTCGCCGGCCGATCCGCGGGCCGCCTGCAGCCGGACCGCGCCGCCGGCCGGCGTGAACTTGATGGCGTTGGACAGGAGATTGAGCAGGACCTGCTTCAAGGCCCGCCGGTCGGCGCGCAGCGCCGGCAGGCCGGCCGCCGCGTCGACGGCCAGCGCGAGGCCGGCTGCCTCGGCGCGGCCGGCGACCAGGCGGCGCACGGTGTCGAGCAGCTCGGCCAGCCCGAATTCCTCCTCGCGCAGCTCGAGCCGGCCGGCCTCCACCTTGGCGATGTCGAGGATGTCGTTGATGATCGCCAGCAGGTGCGCGCCGCTGTCGTGGATGTCCTGGGAGAACTCGCGGTAGCGGCCGCCGAGCGGCCCCAGCGCCTCCGTCCGCATCAGCTCGGAGAAGCCGAGGATGCCGTTCAGGGGCGTGCGCAGCTCGTGGCTGACCCGGGCGAGGAACTCGGACTTGGCGCGGTTGGCGCGGTCGGCCTGGTCGCGCGCGGCGATCAGCGCCTGCTCGGCGCGCTTGCGCTCGGTGATGTCGACGCAGACCGACTGGATGGCGCGCACGCCGTTCCAGTCGACCGCGCGCGAGCGGTTCTCCAGCCAGATGCGGCTGCCGTCGCGGCGGATCGCCTGATGCTCGAAGATGGCGGGCGCAGGCGCACCGCGCAGCCGGGCCTCGCCATAGCCGCGCAGCCGGCCGACGTCCTCCGGGGCGGTGAGCGCATAGGTATCGCCGAGCGCCAGGATCTCGCCCGGATGGGCGTAGCCGAAGATCCCGGCAAAGGCCTGGTTGGCGAAGAGCGGCCGGCCGCGATGCTGGATCACGATGCCCTGGATCGAGCCTTCGATCAGGTTGCGGAAGCGCTCCTCGCTCTGCTGCAGGGAGCGCTCGGCCAGCACCCGCTCGGTGACGTCGGACAGCACCGCCACGATGTAGCGGCGGCCGCCCGGGGCGACGACCAGCGACTTGCGCGCCACCAGATGGTGCTGCCGGCCGGCCGCGTCGGTCAGGATCTCCCGGTTCTCGTGTGGCTCGCCGCTGGCCAGCACCTCCTCGTCGATCCGCCAGAAGAGCCCGGCCTCCTCGGGCGGCACGAAGTCGAAGTCGGTGTGGCCGAGCAGGGTCGCGGCGGTGCGTCCCATCAGCCGCGCGAAGGCGCTGTTGAGCAGCACGAAGCGGTGCCGCTCGTCCTTCACCAGCACGGCGTCGGGTACGGCCTCGATGACCCGCGCGAGGAACTCCTGGTCCTCGCCGGCCTCGCCGCCTGCCACCCCCGGCCGGCCGGCCGCGACGGCTTCTTCCCGCATGGCTGTCGTCCGGCTTGTCTAACCGCCAGCTAGGCGCAGACCGGCGGGGCCTGTCAACTGCCGGGTGGCGATGGCGCCTCCGTCGCGGCGCCCTCGTCGCCCTGGTCGCGCAGGCGGTAGCCGACGCCGGGCTCGGTCAGGATCAGGCGGGGCTGGCTGGGATCGGCCTCCAGCTTGGCCCGCAGCTGTCCGATATAGACCCTGAGATACTGGGTCTCCCGGACCTGCGCCGGCCCCCACACCTCGCGCAGCAGCTGCTGGTGGGTGACCACCCGGCCGGCATGCTGCACCAGCAGCCGCAACAGATCGTACTCCTTGGGCGACAGCCGCACCTCCTGGCCGTCCAGGGTGACCAGCCGCTTGACCAGGTCGACGGTCAGCCGGCCGCTGCGGAACAGGGGCGCCTCGCCGCCCTCCTGCAGGCGGTGGCGCAGCGCGGTGCGGATGCGCGCCAGCAGCTCGCCCATGCCGAAGGGCTTGGTCAGGTAGTCGTCGGCGCCGAGGTCGAGGGCGGCGATCTTGTCCGCCTCGCGGGCTCGCACCGAGAGCACGACGATCGGCGTCTGCGTCCATTCGCGCAGCCGCCGGATCACCTCCATCCCCTCCATGTCGGGGAGGCCGAGATCGAGGATGATCACCGCCGGCGACAGGGCGGCGGCCTGGCGGATCGCCTCGGCGCCGCTCGCCGCCTCCACCGTCTCGTAGCCGTGCGCCGACAGGCTGGCGCGCAGGAAGCGCCGGATCTGCGGCTCGTCGTCGACGATCAGCACGCGGGCGGCAGGCGCGCTCATCGTCTAGGCCTCGAGTGCGGCTCGCGGCGGTTGCGGCTCGACCGGCAGCCGCACCACGAAGCGGCTGCCGCCCGCATCGTCCGCCGGGCTCTGCGCTACCACCGTGCCGCCATGCGCCTCGACGATGCCGCGGCAGATCGACAGGCCGAGGCCGGTACCGGCGGCTTGGCGATCGCCGCCGCGCACGCGGTAGAATTTGTCGAAGATGCGCTCCAGGTCGTCGGTCGGGATCCCCGGCCCCTGGTCGGCAATCAGGATCACCACCTGGTCGCCCTCCTGCCGTGCCTTCACCTTGATGGCGCCGCCGGCCGGCGAGAACTTGGCGGCATTGTCGAGCAGGTTGAACAGCGCCTGCTCGATCAGCGCGGCATCGACCCGCAGCAGCGGCAGGCCGCTCTGTACCTGGAGCCGGACGCGCAGGTCGCGCATCTGCCGCTCCACCCGCCGGAGCGCCATGCCGATGATCTCGCCGACGCCGATCCAGTCGCGGTTGAGCGGCAGGGCGCCGGACTCCAACCGGGTCATGTCGAGCAGGTTGCCGACGAATCGGTTGAGCCGCTCCGCCTCCTCCTGGATGGTGAGCAAAAGCTCCCGCCGCCCCGTCTCGTCGAAGCTGGTGCCGCTCTCGGCCAGGCTGCTGGCCGAGCCCAGGATCGAGGCCAGCGGCGTGCGCAGGTCGTGCGAGATCGAGGAGAGCAGGGCAGTACGCAGCTTCTCGGTTTCGGCCAGCAGGCGCGCCTCGCCGATCTTGCGGTCGAGCTCGGCGCGCTCGATGGCGACCGCGGCCTGGTCGAGAATGGCCTCCAGCAGCCGGCGCTCCTCGGGTTCGAGCTGCTGCGCCTCGGCGGCGCGCTGCAGGCCGACCACGCCGACCGTGCCTCTACCCGCCTTGAGCGGCAGGAAGTACCAGCCGGAGGTCGGCAGCGTGCCCGAGCCGCGGCCGGCGGGCTCGCCATGCGTCCACGACCAGCGGGCCGCCGCCCAGGCCGCGGCGTCGAGCGTGTCCTCGGGCGGGTAGCTCGCCTTCAGCGCCAGCGCCTCGCCCTCCGGCAGCAGGATGACGGCGTTGCCGCGCAGCGCCGTGACGACCTGGTGGGCGATCGCCCAGAGCAGGTCGTCGAGCTTGAAGGTGCCGGCCAGCTTGCGGCTGAACTCGTAAAGCGCCAGCGTCGTGCGCATCCGCCGCCGCGCCGTGTCGGCCTGGTCGCGCACCCGGCCCGCCAGGTTGCTGGTGAGGATCGCCACCACCAGGAACACGAGGAAGGAGAGGATCTCGTAGCCAGTGGCGATGCTGAAGGTGTAGAGCGGCGGGATGAAGAAGAAGTTGTAGACCGCGGCCGAGAACAGCGAGGCGAAGATCGACGGCGCGAGCCCCCAGCTGACCGCGCTGAACAGCACGGCCATCAGGAAGATCAGCGACAGGTTCGGCAGCGCGAAGAAGTGGGTTGCCGCCTTGGCGATCAGCGCGGCCGCGACGACCGCGCCGGCGCTCGCCGCATAGGGGCCGAGCGGCGGCAGCCTGAGCTGTTGCCGCCCGGCCGGCTCGGCCTTCGGCCGCGGCGTCTCCCGCCCGGTGATGATGTGGACGGCGATGTCCTCGCTGCGCCGCGTCACCTCGGCGACCAGTGAGCGGCCGAGCATCTGCCTCAACCGGCCGCCGCGCGACTTGCCGAGGATGATCTGGGTGATGTTCTGCCGCTTTGCGAAGACCAGCAGCTCGCCCGGCAGGTCGCGGCCCGGCAGCACCACCGTCTCGCCGCCGAGATGCTCGGCCAGCCGCAGCGCCGCGGCGATGCGCTCGCGCGCCGCCTCGGACAGGCGGTGGTGCTTCGGCATCTCGACATAGACCGCATACCAGCGCGCGCCCATGATGTCGGCCATGCGGCGGCCGGCCCGCACCAGCTGCTGCGCCTCCGGCGCGGCGCTGACGCAGACCATGATGCGCTCGCCCGCCGGCCAGGGACCGGCGATGGCGTGCTGGCGCATGTAGTCGACCATCTGGTCGTCGACGCGCTCGGCGGTGCGTCGCAGCGCCAGCTCGCGTAGCGCCGTCAGGTTGCCTGCCTGGAAGTAGTGGCGCGCCGCGCGGGTCGCCTGGTCGGGGACGTAGACCTTGCCCTCGCGCAGCCGCTCCAGCAGCTCCTCGGGGGTCAGATCGACCAGCTCGATCTCGTCGGCGCGCTCCAGCACGCTGTCGGGCAGCGTCTCGCGCACCCGGATGCGGGTGATGCGCGCGACGATGTCGTTGAGGCTCTCGAGATGCTGGATGTTGAGCGTGGTGTAGACGTCGATGCCGGCCTGCAGCAGCTCCTCGACATCGCGATAGCGCTTGGCATGCCGGCTGCCGGGCGCGTTCGAGTGGGCGAGCTCGTCGACCACCAGCAGCTGCGGCTTGCGCTCCAGCGCCGCGTCGAGGTCGAACTCCTGCAGCGTGTGGCCGCGATACTCGAGCGCCTTGCGCGGCAGGACCTCGAAGCCCTCGAGCAGCTCCTCGGTGTCCCGCCTGCCATGGGTCTCGACCAGCCCGATCACCACGTCGACACCGTCCTCGCGCCGGCGTTGCGCCGACTCCAGCATCGCGTAGGTCTTGCCGACCCCTGGCGCAAAGCCGAGGAACACCTTCAGCCGGCCGCGCTGCTGCCGGGCGATGGCGGCGAGCAGCGCGTCAGGTGAGGGGCGATCGACCTCGGCGTCGCCGGCATCGGCCATGGCGAGAACCTATCGCGGAGCGGTGGGCTTAGCCAGAGCCGTGGGGGGCCAGGCCTGCACCAGCCACCCGAGGCCGATGTGTGCCAGCGAGCCGAGCAGCCCGAAGGCCGCCGCCTCGTTGCACAGGCCCAGGCTGCCGTTCATGGGGCGGCGTCCGATCAGGGCGAGGCACAGCGCGATCAGCGACCCGAGCCCGCAGAGCCGGGCGAACAGCGCCAGGAACGCCGCAGGCAGGGCGGCGCCGACCGAGACCGGCAGTGCGGCGCCCGCGGCGCGGACCGTCAGCTTGAGGGCAATCCGGCCGAGCCGGCGCCGCGAGGCCGGGTCCAGCGCCCACGGAGCGTCCACCCAGGTCTCGCGCACCGAGGCGCGACCGCCGGAGCCGGCGACTCGTGCCGCCCGGCCTCAATGGCCCAGCGCGTCCAGGGCGAGGTTGAGCGACAGCACGTTTACGCGCGGCTCGCCGAGAAAGCCGAGATCGCGGCCGTTGACCTGCTGATCGACCAGGGCCCGCACCGCTGCCTCGTCGAGCTGGCGGGCCTTGGCGACCCGCCTCACCTGGTAGTAGGCCGCAGCGGGCGTGATGTCGGGGTCGAGGCCGCTCCCCGAGGCCGTAGCCAAGTCGACCGGGACCGGAGCGCTGCTGCCGGCCTGCAGTCTCTTCACGTCCCCGGCGATGCGGTCCATCAGTTTCTTCGAGGTCGGGCCGAGATTGCTGCCGCCCGAGGCGCTCGCGTCATAGCCGGCACCGGCCGCCGAGGGGCGGCCCCAGAAGTGCGCGTCGCTGGTGAAAGCCTGGCCGATCAGCGGCGAGCCGATGACCTTGCCGTCACGCTCGATCAGGCTGCCGCTGGCCTGTCGCGGGAAGATCGCCTCGGCGACGGCGGTAATCGCCAGCGGATAGGCGAGGCCGGTGATGATCGTCAGCAGGACGGCCATCGCTATGGCCGGGCGAAGCTGTGCAAGCATGGTTTTCTCCTCAGGCGAGGTGCAGGGCGGCGATCAGCAGGTCGACCAGCTTGATGCCGACGAACGGCACGGTGACCCCGCCAAGCCCGTAGATCAGCAGGTTGCGCCGCAGGATCGTCGCGGCGCTGGCGGCACGGAAGCGCACGCCGCGCAGCGCCAGCGGGATCAGGGCAATGATCACCAGAGCGTTGAAGATCACCGCCGACAGGATAGCGCTCTGCGGCGTCGCCAGGTGCATGACGTTGAGCGCCTGCAACTCGGGGTAGGTGACGACGAACATCGCCGGGATGATGGCGAAGTACTTCGCCACGTCGTTGGCGATCGAGAAGGTGGTGAGCGCTCCGCGGGTGATCAGCAGCTGCTTGCCGATCTCGACGATCTCGATGAGCTTGGTCGGATCCGAATCGAGGTCGACCATGTTGCCGGCCTCGCGAGCCGCCTGCGTGCCGGTGTTCATCGCGACACCGACATCCGACTGCGCCAGTGCCGGGGCGTCGTTGGTCCCGTCGCCGCACATCGCCACCAGCTTGCCCTTGGCCTGCTCGTCGCGGATCAGCTGCAGCTTTGCCTCCGGCGTCGCCTCCGCCAGGAAATCGTCGACGCCCGACTCAGCGGCGATGGCGGCGGCGGTCAGCTTGTTGTCGCCGGTGATCATGACCGTGCGGATTCCCATCCGGCGCAGCTCGGCGAAGCGCTCGCGGATACCGCTCTTGATGATGTCCTTGAGATGGACGATGCCCAGGACCTGCTCGCCCGAGGCCACGGCGAGCGGCGTGCCGCCCGACCGCGCGATGCGCTCGACGGCGTTGACCAGCTCGCGCGACGGCGGCTGCCGGATGTGGCTCAGCACGGCGTCGACCGCACCCTTGCGGATCGCGGTGCCGTCCAGGTCCAGCCCGCTCATCCGCGTCTGGGCCGAGAAGGCGACGAAGGCGGCGGAGCGTCCCTTGAGGTCGGGCGCCCGCATCGAGAACCGGTCCGAGATCAGCCGCACGATGGAGCGGCCCTCCGGCGTCTCGTCGGCGAGCGAGGCGAGCATCGCCGCGTCCGCCAGCGTGCGCTCCGGGACTCCCGGCAGCGCGATCAGCTCGGCGGCCTCGCGGTTGCCGATCGTGATCGTGCCGGTCTTGTCGAGCAGCAGCGTGTCGACGTCGCCCGCCGCCTCGACGGCGCGGCCGGACTTCGCGAGCACGTTGAACTTGACCAGCCGGTCCATGCCGGCGATGCCGATCGCCGAGAGCAGCCCGCCGATGGTGGTGGGGATCAGGCAGACCAGCAAGGCCAGCAGGATGGTCACGGGGACCGCCCCGCCGGCATAGATCGCGAAGCTCTCGATTGTCGCGGTGGCGATCAGGAAGATGATCGTCATCCCGGCCAGGAGGATGTTGAGGGCGATCTCGTTCGGCGTCTTCTGGCGCTGCGCGCCCTCGACCAGGGCGATCATACGGTCGAGGAAGGTGCTGCCCGCCTCGCTGGTGATCCGCACCTTGATCCAGTCGGAGATCACCCGCGTGCCGCCGGTCACCGCGCAGCGGTCGCCACCGCTCTCGCGGATTACCGGCGCCGATTCGCCGGTGATCGCCGATTCGTCGACCGAGGCGATCCCCTCGACGACGTCGCCGTCGCCCGGGATCACGTCGCCCGCCTCGACCAGCACCAGGTCGCCGCGCCTGAGGTCGAGCGCCGATACCGAGGTGAAGGCGGTCCCCGCGCCGTCGCGCAGCCGCTTGGCCATGGTGTCGGTGCGGGTACGGCGCAGCGCGTCGGCCTGGGCCTTGCCGCGGCCCTCTGCCACTGCCTCGGCATAGTTGGCGAACAGCACGGTGAACCACAGCCAGGCAGCGATCTGGCCGGTGAACCCGGCTTCGCCGCCGCCGGCGAGATCGCGGAAGAAGAACAGCGTGCAAAGCGCCGCGACGATCTCGGTGACGAAGATCACCGGATTGCGCCACAGCGTGCGCGGGTCGAGCTTGCGCAGCGCGTCGCCGACGGCGCGGCCGAGAATGCCGGCGTCGAACATCGAGGTCGGTGCCCGCAGGTGGGTGGGTGCGACGGTCATTGGAGAAGGCTCCCTAGAACTGCTTGCCGGCCAGCATCTGGATCTGCTCGACCCCGGGTCCCAGCGTCAGCGCCGGGAAGAAGACCAGCCCGCCGACGATCAGGATCACGCCGACCAGCAGCCCGACCCAGAGCGGGCCGGTGGTCGGGAAGGTACCCGACGAGGCCGGCACCAGCTTCTTGGCGGCGAGCGACCCGGCGAGCGCCAGCATCGGCACGATCATCAGGAAGCGGCCGATCAGCATCGCCAGCGCGATCGTCGTATTGTAGAAGTCGGTGTTGGCGTTGAGCCCGGCGAAGGCGCTGCCATTGTTCCCGGTCCCCGAGGTGAAGGCGTAGAGGACCTCGCTGAAGCCGTGGGCGCCGGCGTTGTTGAGGCTGGCGAGCGCCGACGGATAGACGACCGCGAGCGCAGTGAACCCCAGGATGGAGAGCGCCAGGACGAGGATGGCGAGCATCGTCATCTTGACGTCCTTGGCCTCGATCTTCTTGCCGACATATTCCGGTGTGCGCCCGACCATCAGGCCGGCGATGAACACGGCCAGCACGGCGAACAGCAGGAAGCCGTAAAGGCCGGCTCCGACGCCGCCGAAGATGACCTCGCCGAGCTGGATGTTCAGCAACGGCACCAGGCCGCCGATCGGGGTGAAGCTGTCATGCATCCCGTTGACCGCGCCGCAGGAAGCGTCAGTGGTGACGACCGCGAAGAGGGCCGAGTTGGCGATCCCGAAGCGGGTCTCCTTGCCCTCCATGTTGCCGCCGGCCTGCAGCGTGCTCGGGGCCTGGTCGACACCGAGGCTCGCGATCTGCGGATTGCCTGCGCTCTCCGCCCAATAGACGGTGACCACGCCGGCGAGCCAGAGAGCAGCCATCGCGGCCAGGATGGCCCAGCCCTGGCGCTGGCTGCGGACCATCCGGCCGAACGTGTAGGTCAGGCCGGCCCCGAGCGCGAAGATCGACCACATGTGGATCAGGTTGGTGATGCTGCTCGGATTCTCGAAGGGG
Organism: Dongiaceae bacterium; assembly: GCA_046349435.1. GTDB lineage: Bacteria > Pseudomonadota > Alphaproteobacteria > Dongiales > Dongiaceae > JAXMCI01. The sequence continues at coordinate 85,106 of JAXMCI010000010.1, forward strand.
TGCGCGGCGTTGGCATTGAAGAAGCCGCCGCCATTGGTGCCGAGATGCTTGATCGCCATCTGCGAGGCGACCGGGCCCTGGGCGATCACCTGCTTGGCGCCCTCGAGGGTCGTGACCTCGGTGTAGGCATGCAGGTTTTGCGGCACGCCGAGCGCCACCAGTACCAGCGCGATTACCACGCACATCGGCAGCAGGACGTAGAGCGTGCAGCGGACGAGGTCCGCCCAGAAGTTGCCGATGCCGTTGGCCGAGGCGCGGGCGAAGCCGCGCACCAGGGCGATGGCGAGCGCGATGCCAGTGGCCGCCGAGACGAAGTTGTGCATGGTGAGCCCGGTCATCTGGACCAGGTAGCTCATCGTGCTCTCGCCGGCATAAGCCTGCCAGTTCGTGTTGGTGGTGAAGCTGACCGCGGTGTTGAACGCCAGCGCCGGGGGCACCGCCGCCATGCCCTGCGGGTTGAACGGCAGCACGCCCTGCAGCCGCTCCAGCGCATAGAGTATGAACAGCCCGGCGGCGTTGAACAGCAGCATGGCAAAGGCGTAGGTCGTCCAGTGCTGGTCCCGCTCCGGATCGATGCCGCACAGCGCATAGAGTCCGCGCTCGATCGGCCGCAGCACCGGCGAGAGGAAGGTCCGCTCGCCGGCGAAGACCCGCGCCATGTAGATGCCGAGCGGCTTGGTGGTCGCCAGCACGAGCGCGGCGAAGACCGCGATCTGCAGCCATCCGTTCAATGTCATGATCTTGCTCCGGGCCCTAGAACTGCTCGGGTTTCAGCAGGGCGAAGACGAGGTAGGCGAGCAGGCTGGCCGAGACCAGGCCGCCGAGGATCCATTCGAGCAGCATCGTCTAGAGCCTTTCGCACGCTATTGTGTAGGCGAGCGCCAGGGCGAAGAAGCCCACGGTGATCGCGATGAAGAGAAGATCGAGCATGGGCGGATACTCCTCTGGGACGCTAAGGAGCTAGCGCAGGCCAGTGTTTATTGGTTTGATCTACGTCAAGTGTCCATATCGAAGGCGCAGCGCCGGCATAAGCAGCGCGTAAGCGAGGGCAGTCAGATCGTCTCCGACCAGCATCGAGAATGCAGGCGCCGCCGCCCGCTCCGGCGGGCCGTCGGTCCGGTGATGGATCAGGCCGGGCTCCACGATCCATTCGTCCCTGCCGGAGCACCGTCAGGTCGTACGTCGGGGCGGGAGATCCTGCCGTGTCCTGAGTGTGCCAGGATGCCCGGGGATCTGGTGCGCCCGTCGGGAAGGTGCAGTGAGAGAGGATCATGGTCCTAGTCGTGACGAGGCCCGGGGATTCGTCGCGGTCGAGGCAGCACGCTGCAGCTCCGACCAGCTCTTCACGGAGCGCACCGACGGGCACTTCGTCGTGGAGGTCTTCAACTGGCCGCCGGCGCGGCAGCGCGACGAGGCGGGTTGAAGTCCGCGGGACGCTGCCCGGCGCGCCGTTGCGACCCCTGCCCGGGTCGGAACACCTTGGCTGGCTAGATGAGCTGCGACCAGGGCTGCTCGAGGGCCGGCGCCGCCTTCGACTCTTCGGTGCCGTCCCAGCGGTAGATCAGGCCGGGCTCGACGATCCACTCACCCTCGGCCAGGGCCCCCAGGTCGTAGCAACCCTCCGCCCGGCGCGGCATCACCCCGGCGAAGCGGTAGCGGCGGCCCTTGAGGTCGACGACGGTCGCCGCGATCGCGGCCCCGGCGTAGCTGCCGATGACGGGCCCTTCGGGCTGAGGCTCGTCGAGATGATGCAGAGTGGCGTCGCCGCTTGGCCGGCAGTTCTTCGCAGACATGATCTTGACTTTGCAGCGCGCCGGGAAATCGACATTCCGGCGTCGCGACTAGAAGATGCACATCCGCGAATAAGGGGTCGATCCGGATCGTTTGCCCAGCCCGTAAGCCGGGCATAAAGGCCGCGCGGGTGTGGCTGCGCCCGGCCTCAGATCTCGATCTGGCCGCCGAGCTCCACGACCCTGTTGGTCGGGATGCTGAAGAACTCGGTGGCGTCGAGCATCGTGTTGGAGAGGAAGATGAAGAGCTGGGTGCGCCAGCGGCCGAGCCGCCAGCGGTCTGACCCGACGATCTTCTCCCGCCCGACGAAGAAGGAGGTGTCCATCAGGTTGAAGGACATCCCCTGGGCGGCGCAGGAGGCGAGCGCCGCCGGTACGTCGGGATCCTGCTGGAACCCGTAATGGACGACGATGGTATGGAAGTTGCCGTCGAGGTGGGCGACCTCGAGGCGCTGCGCCTCGGCGACGCGGGGGATGTCCTCGGTGCGCACCGTCATGATGACGACGCGCTCGTGCAGCACCTTGTTGTGCTTGAGGTTGTGCAGCAGGGCGTTGGGCACCAGCCCGACATTGCCGGTGAGGAAGATGGCGGTGCCGGGGACCCGGGCCAGCCGCTGCCGCCCGAGCCGGGCGATGAAGTCGGCGAGCGGCATGGCATCGCGGGCGCGCGCCTTGGCCACTGCCTGCCGCCCGCGCCGCCAGGTCGAGATGACCAGGAACACCGCGGCTGCGGCGACGATCGGGAACCAGCCGCCATCGGCGATCTTCAGCAGGTTGGCGCCGAAGAAGGCGAGGTCGACGAGCAGGAAGAAGGCGAAGACCGCGGCGACGAGCAGCGGGTTCCAGCGGCCGCGACCCAGGGTGTAGACGAGCGCCAGCAAAGTGGTGATCGCCATCGTGCCCGTGACCGCGATGCCGTAGGCCGAGCCCAGCCGGTCCGACGAGCCGAAATGCAGCACCACGGCGATCACCGCGGCCAGCAGCACCCAGTTGACGGTCGGGACATAGACTTGGCCGATCTCGGCCGCCGAGGTGTGCCGCACCTCCATGCGTGGCAGGTATCCCAGCTGGATCGCCTGGCGAGTGATCGAGAAGGCACCCGAGATCACCGCCTGCGAGGCGATGATCGTCGCCATCGAGGCGAGCAGCACGAGCGGATAGAGGGCCCAGCCCGGCGCGAGGTGATAGAATGGGTTTTCGATCGCCTCGGGGACGCGCAGGAGCAGCGCGCCCTGGCCGAAATAGTTGAGCAGCAGGGCGGGAAAGACCAGCCACAGCCAGGCGGCCCGGATGGGCGCGCGGCCGAAATGCCCCATGTCCGCGTAGAGCGCCTCGGCGCCGGTCACCGCCAGGACGACCGAGCCCAGCAGGATGAATCCTTCGCGCGGGTTGGCGAGCAGCAGGGACAAGCCGTGGCGCGGGTCCAGCGCCAGCAGGACGCTTGGGACGCGGACCACCTGCGCCACGCCGAGAACTGCCAGCACGACGAACCAGAGCAGCACGATCGGGCCGAAAAAGTTGCCGACCCGGCCGGTGCCGTGGCTCTGGATCAGGAACAGGCCGATCAGCAGCACGACGGTGATCGGCAGGACGTAGGGGTCGAGCAGCGGCGTCGCCACCTTCAGCCCCTCGACGGCGCTCAGCACCGAGATCGCCGGCGTGATCACGCCGTCGCCGTAGAACAGCGCCGCGCCGACGATGCCGGCCGCGATCAGCCAGAGATGGCCGCGGCCGAGCGTCCGCGTGGTACGCAGGACGAGCGCCGTGAGCGCCAGGATGCCGCCCTCGCCGCGATTGTCGGCCTGCATCACCACCAGCACGTACTTGAGCGTGACGACGATGACGAGGGCCCAGGCGATCAGCGACAGCACGCCGAGCACGGCCGGCTGGTCGATCCGGCCCAGCTCGTTGATGCACTGGCGCAGCGTGTAGAGCGGCGAGGTGCCGATGTCGCCGAACACGACGCCGAGCGCACCGAGCAGGAGCGCGGGCCGCAGGCCGTTCGCCGTGCCCCGGTGGGGCGTCGGGCTGGCCTGTGGTGCCGCCGTGCGGACGGAATCGGGATCCGGGGGGGCGGTTGTCCGCCCCGGGTCTCGCACCATGGAGCTTGGTTTTGTGCCCGTGGGGCCGGTGCTTGGCGGAAGGTCGGCGTTCGATCTCGCGTCGGGCATTCAAATGGTCCCGGTGCAGGGGTGGGACCACCGCCGCTGGCGGGTATATGGGTCCGAGAGGGATCAAGGCTCCATATGGATCCGAGCAGCTGGGCATAAGCGTAGCATAAAGAGCGCGTCGCGGCCGGACTGGCGGTTGCGGCGGCACGGCCGCCGGCCTCGTCCTTCGAAGGGTCACGACGAAGGTCTTCGACAAGCTGCCAGGAACTGAACGTCGAGGAGGTGATGGCGCGCCGCCGCAGTGCCGACCTCGCCCGGGGACGAGCCATCAATGCGGCCGCCTTGGCAGGGCGCGGCTCGTGCCGTGCTGTTCCATTCCCGGCGGGATGGCACCTTCCCCGGTGCGAACTGAGGACGAGTTTCGGAGGCCGGGCGCGATCTCGAAGGCCTCCGTCTGAGCGTGTCGAACGCGGCCGCGCCGCGGGCTCAGATCTCGATCTGGCCGCCGAGCTCGACGACGCGGTTGGTCGGGATGCTGAAGAACTCGGTGGCGTCGAGCATCGTGTTGGACAGGAAGATGAAGAGCTGGGTGCGCCAGCGGCCGAGCCGCCAGCGGCCCGAGCCGACGATCTTCTCCCGCCCGACGAAGAAGGAGGTGTCCATCAGGTTGAAGGACATGCCCTGGGCGACGCAGGAGGCGAGCGCGGCCGGCACGTCGGGGTCGTCCTGGAAGCCGTAATGGACGACGATGGTGTGGAAGTTGCCGTCGAGGTGGGCGATGTCGAGTCGCTGCGCCGCGGCGACCCGGGGGATGTCCTCGGTGCGCACGGTCATGATCACGACGCGCTCGTGCAGCACCTTGTTGTGCTTGAGGTTGTGCAGCAGGGCGTTGGGCACCAGCCCGACATTGCCGGTGAGGAAGATGGCCGTGCCGGGGACCCGGGCCAGCCGCTGCCGCCCGAGCCGGGCGATGAAGTCGGCGAGCGGCATGGCGTCGCGGGCGCGCGCCTTGGCCACCGCCTGCCGCCCGCGCCGCCAGGTCGACATGACGACAAAGACCATTCCGGCGACGCAGACCGGAAACCAGCCGCCCTGCGCCACCTTCAGCAGGTTGGCCGAGAAGAAGCTCAGGTCGATGGCGAGGAAGACGGCGAACAGCCCGCCGGCGGCGAGCGGATTCCAGCGCAGGATCGAGATCACGCAGATGAAGGCCAGCAGCGTGTCGATGGTCATCGTGCCGGTCACCGCAATGCCGTAGGCGGAGCCGAGCTGGTCGGAGGATTCGAAGATCAGCACGATCGCCAGCACGCCCACCGCCAGGATGCGGTTGACGGTCGGCACGAACACCTGGCCGATCTCCGCCGCCGAGGTGTGGCGCACCTCGAGGCGGGGCAGGTAGCCCAGCTGGATCGCCTGCCGGGTGAGCGAGAAGGCGCCCGAGATCACCGCCTGCGACGCGATGATGGTCGCCATCGAGGCGAGCACCACCAGCGGGTAGAGCGCCCAGTCCGGGGCGAGGTGGTAGAAGGGGTTGGCGGCGGCTTCGGGGTGTCGCAGCAGCAGCGCGCCCTGGCCGAAATAGTTGAGCAGCAGCGCCGGGAAGACGATCCGCAGCCAGGCGACCCTGATCGGGCCGCGGCCGAAATGGCCCATGTCGGCGTAGAGGGCCTCGGCGCCGGTCACCGCCAGCACGACCGCGCCGAGCAGCACGAAGCCCACGCCGGGATGATGGATCAGGAACGCGGCGCCGTGCAGCGGGCTGAGGCCGACCAGGATCGACGGCTCCTGGACGATCTGGACGGCCCCGAGCAGGCCCAGCACGGTGAACCAGACGAGCACGATCGGGCCGAAGAAGCGGCCGACCCGGCCGGTGCCGTGGCTCTGGATCAGGAACAGCCCGACCAGCAGCCCGACGGTGATCGGCAGCACGTAGGGCTCGAACAGCGGCGTCGCGACCTTGAGGCCCTCGACCGCGCTCAGCACCGAGATCGCCGGGGTGATCACGCCGTCGCCGTAGAACAGCGACGCCCCGACCAGCCCGGCGCCGATGATCAGCGCGTGCCGCCAGCCGGTGCCGCCGGTCGAGCGCAGCGCCAGGGCGGTGAGCGCCAGGATGCCGCCCTCGCCGCGGTTGTCGGCGCGCATCACCACCAGCACGTACTTCGCGGTCACGACGATGAACAGCGCCCAGGTGATCAGCGACAGCACGCCGAGCAGCACGTCGCGCTCCGGCGCGGCGCCGTGCTCGATCTGGTTGAGGCACTGGCGCAGCGTGTAGAGCGGCGAGGTGCCGATGTCGCCGAAGACGACGCCGAGCGCGCCGAGGACGAGCGCGGGCCGGGTGGTCCTTGCTGCCGGCGTCTCCAGCCCGATCGCCGCTTGCCCCATTGGTATCCCGTGCGCGATTCGACGAAGGCCAAATGACATGTCGCCGCCGGGCGGTCCAGTCAAGCCGGGATCTTCGGAAGCCGGCCCCGGCGACGCGGTCCAGGGAGGCTTCCGCGCGGGCCGCGATCAGCGGCGGCGCGGCGGCAGCCCGGCCAGCGCGCGGCGGTGCGCGCCGACGAAATAGCCGAGCACGAAGCTGACCAGGAGCCCGGCGACCGCCAGCCCGGCGGGATGGCTCGCCAGCTCGCGGCCGATCGCGCCGGCGGCGGCCGCCGTGGCACCGCCGCCCTCGGCCGCCGCTTCGCCGACGCTGCTGGCCGCGGCCTCCGCCACGGCCTCTGCCCCAGCTTCTGCCCCAGTTGCTGCCCGAGCCCGGCGCGGCCGCGTCGAGCGGCCCGACCGGCGGCCGCCCGACGCGCCGCCGCGGCCGCCGCCCTCCGATCCTCGCCCGCGCTGCTCGGCCATGTCCGACCTCCTTGGGCGGCGTCCATGCTCCGCGCCCGCTGCAGCAACAGATCGAGGGTGGTGCGGGTTGCCGGCGGGCGGCTCAGCTCTGGCCGCGCGTCAGGTCCTGGGCGAGCTGCAGCTCGACCTCGTGGCTGGCGCCGCCCAGCCGGTGCCGGTAGACCTGCAGGTTCTCCAGCACGCGCAGCACGTAGTTGCGGGTCTCGTCGAACGGGATCGTCTCGATCCAGTCGACCACGTCGACGTTCCTGTCGCGCGGGTCGCCATAGAGCCGGGTCCACTCGGCGACGCGCGAGCCGCCGGCATTGTAGGCGGCGACCGCCAGCACGTAGGAACCGTCGAAGCGGCGGACCAGCTGGTTGAGATAGGCGCTGCCGAGCTGCAGGTTGAAGTTGGGATCCTTGGTCAGCCGGCGCGCGTCGAACTTCTTGATCTTGAGCTGGCGCGCCATGTCCTTGGCGGTGCTCGGCATCAGCTGCATCAGGCCGAGCGCGCCGGCCGGGCTGGTCGCGTTCACCGCGAAGGCGCTTTCCTGCCGCACGACGGCCAGGATCAGCTCGGGCTCGGGTCCGGCGCCGCGCGGCACGGGGCGGGTCGGGAACAGGTAGTCGACCAGCTCGACGCCCTTGGTGCGGGCCTGCTTGGCGACGGCGACGGCGTAGTCCTTGCCGAGCTCGGCGGCGAGGTCGGCGGTCATCCGCTGCTCGGTCGGGCGGCTGGCCTGCTCGACCAGGCGCCACAGGAACGGCCGCGCCCGGTCCGGCTCGCCGACCTCGTCGAGAATGCGGACCACCCGCACCATCTCGAGGCGGCCGAAGGCGGCCGTCTCGGCGTGACTGGGCTGCGGCAAGGCGGGGAAGCGCAGCGCCGAATCGGTCCCCAGCCGGTGGGCCGCGAGCTGGCCGTAGTAGGTCGTCATGTAGCCGGCCGCGAGGCGGTACCATTTCAGCGCCTGGGCGCGGTCGCCGAGCTGCTCGGCAGCCCGCCCGGCCCAGTAGGCGCCGCGCGACCGGCTGAGGCTGGAAGTGGTGCCGCCATAGAGCCGGGTGAAGTGCTGCAGCCCGACCGGCGCGTCCTGCAGGAAGCGCAGCGCGATCCAGCCGGCCAGCCACTCGCCCTCGACGAAGCTCAGGCTGTCGCCGCCGCCATGGCCGCTGGCCAGGCGATAGGCGACCGAGATGTCGCCGCGCAGCAGCGCCCGGCGGGCGGCATCCTCGAGCTCAGGCCAGAGGATCTCCGGCCGGGCCGGGCGGGCCGGCGGCGGGTCGAGCACCGCGGCGGCCTTGTCGTACTGGCCGGCGCGGCGGTACCAGCGGGCCCGCTCGTAGAGCAGGCCGGGGTCGCGCTGCAGCGCCTTGGGCACCGCCTGCACGGCGGCGTCGGTGCTGGCGCCGGTCATCAGCGCCAGCCGGGCCAGGCCGGCCAGCCGGTGATCCTCGTCGACCCGCGACAGCAGCCGCCGGGCGGCGTCGCGCTTCTCCTCCCAGAGCAGGCGGTCGAGCCGGGCGGCATCGTCCTGCGGCCGCAGGAACTGGCTGAAGCGGCTGCGGAACTCCGCCTCGTCGTCGCTGCCGAAGTCGAGCTCGACCCAGCCCCGCCGCAGCACGTCGGCGGCCCGGGCCGGCTGGCCGGCCTTGTCGAGCGCCAGCGCCAGCTCCATCACGCCGGTGATGGTCACCGGCTCGTGGCCGGCGAACCAGCGCAGCACCTCGGCATTGTCGAGGCCGTCGGGCATCGCCCGCTCGGCCTGGGCGCGGATCGTGACCAGCCCCGGCCAGTTGGGATTGCCCTCGAGGAAGTTCTGGTACTCGGCGAAGGGATGGGTCGGGCCGCCGCGCATCAGGTCGAGCCACAGCACGATCTTGCGCGCCACCGGATCGCGCACGCGGTTGATCGCGTAGAACGCGTCGGTCCACTTCTCCTTGTCGATCGCGTCGAAGGCGATGCGGGTGAGTCGCTTGTCCTCGGCTGTCAGCACCGCCGCCGCAGCCGGCCGCACCGCCACCGCCAGCGACAGAAACGCCAGCACCACGAGGATGTTTCGCCGCATCCTGTGCCCCACCGCAATCCCCTTGGCCCGCGGCCCCCCCTTGGCGCGCCGGGGGCCCCCGTTGCGCGCCAGGATCGCCAAACCGTCCCCGCCGGTCAACAGGAACGCGAGCCGGGCATCCCGCCGCTCAGGCGGCGAGGCGGCGCTGCAGGTGGCGGATGGTGAAGAGATCGAGGTGGGCGCCGCCGATGTTCTTGTAGACGGTGATCTCCTCGGCGCTGCGCCGGCCGGCGGCGCGGCCGGGACAGAGGTCCCAGAGATCGACGATGTCGGCGGCCCGCAGCAGGCCGCGCTCGATCGGCCGGATGACGTCGCCGGCATGATCGTGGCCGGCGCGCGAATCCATGAAGACGCGGCCGCGCCGGATCGTATCGTCGTCGGCCTCGCGCATGTCGGCGGTGTAGCCGCCGATCAGGTCGACATGGGTGCCCGGGCGCAGCAGCGCGCCCTTGACCAATGGCTCGCTCGCCATGGTGACGCAGCAGATGACGTCGGCGCGGCGCACCGCCTCGTCGAGATCCGGCGCGACGCCGACGCGGATGCCGGGCACCGAGAGCCGGCCCGCGAGCGCCTCGGCGCGGGCCGTCGTGCGGTTCCAGATCAGCGCCTCGCGCAGCGAGGGGCGCACCGCCTTGTGCGCCATGACGGCGTGCGGCGCCAGCGCGCCGGCCCCGACCACCAGCAGCCGCTCGACGTCCGGCCGCGCCAGCAGATCCGCGCCCAACGCCGAATCAGCGAGCGTCTTGCGCTCGGTCATCGCCGCGCCGTCGGCGGCCAGCACCGCGCCGCCGGTGTCGCCGTCGAACAGCACCACGACGCCCTGGACGGACGGCTGCGGCGGGTCGCGCGACAGGTTTGCCGGGAAGACGCCGACCAGCTTGACGGCGATCGCCTCGCCGGGCGCCCAGGCGCCCAGCCCGAGGAAGGCGTTGCCCCGGGGCGGCGGCTCGTGCATGAGGAACCGGTCGGTCAGCGGCTCGCCGCCGCAATGCGCCGCCCGCAGCGCCGCCGCCAGCCCAGGATAGTCGAGCAGCTGGTGCACCGTGGCGCTGTCGACGTAACGCATCGGCTCAATCCCCCTCTGGTGCCGGCTACAGGTCCTTCAGCAGCCGCGCCGAATCGTACATCGCGGCATGGACGTTGCGGCCCATCACGGCGTCGCCGACGCGGAACAGCTGGAAGCGCCCCTCGGGATTGGTGTCGAGCGCCTGCGGCCGATCCTCGATCAGCGCATCGTAGTCGACCTCGCCCAGGTTGCGCGAGTGCGGCCTGAGGGCGTGGTAGAGCTCGGCGCGCGGCTGGCTGCCCAGCTCGTAGACGACCTGGTCGACGGCGCGCTCCTCCTCCGCCCCGCTATACTCGTTGCGCAGCACCGCGACGATCGTGTTGCCCTCGGTGTAGAGCTGCGCCAGCCGCAGGTTCGGCGTCTGCACGACGCCCTGCTTGTAGAGGTTGCGCAGGTGCGCGACGAAGGCGGTGTGGCCGATCGCCTCGGCGACCAGCCGGTCGGGCGTGGCGAGCTCGACCTGGGCGCCGCGGGCGGCGAGGAACTCGGCGACGCCGGCGCCGGCCTGCAGCCCCATCTCGTCATAGACCAGCACGTTGCTGCCCGGGCTGGTCTCGCCGCCCAGCACGCTCCAGCCGGACACCGCCAGCTCGCCGCCGGGGCAGGCGGGTACGACCGGCGTGCCGCCGGTCGCGACGACGACGATGTCGGGCGATTCCGCCAGCACCGCCTCGGGCGTCGCCGGCTGCTCCAGGCGGATCTCGACGCCGCCGCGCCGCAGCTCCTGCTCGAGCCAGCGGGTGATGCCGCCGAGGCTCTCGCGCCAGCCGACGGCGCGCGCGATGTTGAGCTGGCCGCCGAGCCGATCCGAGGACTCGAACAGCGTCACGGCATGGCCGCGGGCGGCGGCGACGCGGGCCGCCTCCAGCCCGCCCGGCCCGCCGCCGGCCACCACCACCCGGCGGCGCGTCGCCGCGCGCGGGATGATGTGCGGCATCGTCCGCTCGCGCGCCGTGGCGACGTTCTGGATGCAGGCGACGCCGCCATTGGCGGCGTGGTCGACGCAGTAGTTGGCGCCGATGCACTGCCGCACCTGGTCGGCCCGCCCCTCCTGCAGCTTGCGCACGAGATGCGGGTCGGCGATGTGGGCGCGGGTCATCGCCACCATGTCGACATGGCCGTCGGCCACCGCGCGCGCCGCGGTGGCGAGGTCGCGGATCGCCGTGGCGTGGAACACCGGCAGGTCGGTCTCGGCCCGCACCGCGCTGGCGAGGTAGAGGAACGGCGCCAGCGGGAAGGACATGTCGGGCAGCATGGTGGCGAGGCCGACGAAGCTGTCGCCGTGCGCCTGGTAGATGTTGAGGTAGTCGATCAGCCCGCTGTTGGCGAAGCCCGCCGCCACCTTCAGGCACTCGCTCTGGTCGAGGCCGCCTTCGAGCAGCTCGTCGCCCGCCATGCGGATGCCGAGGATGAAGCGGTCGCCGACGCGCTCGCGGATCGCCGTCAGCACCTCGAGGCCGAAGCGCATGCGGTTCTCCAGGCTGCCGCCGTAGCGGTCGCGGCGCTGGTTGGTCACCGGCGACAGGAAGCTGTCGATCAGGTGGTGCGCCGCGGCGATCACCTCGCAGCCGTCGAGGCCGCCCTTCTGGCAGCGCTCGGCGGCGTCGGCGAAGGCGCGGGTGATGCGGCGGAAGTCGAAATCCTCCATCTCCTTGGCGTAGGAGCGGTGCAGCGGCTCGCGGGTGTAGGAGGGCGACACCAGCGGCAGCCAGTGCGGGTTGTCCCAGCTGCCGCGCCGGCCGATATGGGTGATCTGGACCATCACCGCGGCGCCGTGGCGGTGGATCCGCTCGGCGAAGGATTCGAGGTGCGGCAGGATGCGGTCGTGGCTGATGTCGATCTGGTTGAAGGTCAGCGGCGAGTCCGGCGCCACCGAGGAGGAGCCGCCGAAGATGGTGAGCGCCAGCCCGCCCTTGGCCTTCTCCTCGTGATAGCGCTGGTAGCGGTCGGCCGGCATGCCGTCCTCGGCCAGTCCGGAGGCGTGGGCCGTGCTCATGATCCGGTTGCGCAGCGTCAGATGCTTCAGCGTCAGCGGCTTCAGCAGCGCCTCGTACTCGCTCATGATTCTCCTGCCGGCTGGCCCGCCGGCGGCTGCCGGCGACGGCATTGTCCGTTCCAAATGGGACTAGGTCAAGCATCGGCGGCTTGACCCGCGGAGGCTCCGGGGACAGCATTCCGCCCGACGACCGGCAAGGCGGCAGGCAAGCGGAAGGCGGGCGAGGTGGAAAGCTACGACGTGGCCGTGATCGGCGGCGGCATCATCGGCTGCAGCGCCGCCAACCACCTGACCGCCGCCGGCTTCCGCACCATCCTGCTGGAGCGCGGCGACATCGGCGGCGCCACCTCGGGCCGCACCAGCCGCCTGCAATATTGCGGGCTCTCCTACTTCTCGCGCTTCCACTCGGTGCTGGGCGCGCTCGCCCATCCGCGGGAATCCTGGGAGAGCATCGAGCTGGCGCAGCGGGCGATGCGCGACCGCTCGGCCTTCGTGCGCGCGACGCCGGAGCGGGTCCGCCCGGTCACCTTCTACTTCCCGCTGCACCGCGACGCCTCGGAGCCGCTGTGGAAGGTGCGGGCCGGCTTCGCCCTGCTCGAGCGGCTCGACCCCGGCGGCGTGCCGCTCGACATCGCCATCCTGCCGCCGTCCGAGGCGCGGGGCGACCCGCTGCTCGCCCATCTGCGCGATCCCGACCGGCTGGCCGGCATCGTGCGCTACACCGAGTACCAGTTCGACTGGCCGGAGCGGATCTGCGTCGACGCCGCGATGCACGCCGAGGCCGGCGGCGCCACCGTCGCCAACCACCGCCCGGTGACCGGGCTGGCGCGCGACGGCGATGGCTGGACGCTGCACAGCTACGACCGCGTCGCCGGCCGCGCCGAGGCGATCCGCGCCAAGGCCGTGGTCAACGCCGCCGGCGTCTGGGTCGACCAGCTGGCGGCCGGCTCGCGGCTGGCCGCGCCCCGGCTCAACCAGGGCTTCAAGGGCGTCAACGTGGTGATGCGCCTGCCCGAGCCGTTCCGCGGCAAGGGCTTCGAGATGATGACCCGCGGCGGCGAGCCCTTCTACGTCATCCCCTGGGACGACCTGCATTATTTCGGGCCGCGCAACCGGCCGCATGACGGCGGGCCGGACGGCTTCCGCGCGGCGGAGGTCGAGATCGCCGACCTGATCGACGAGATGAACTTCCAGTTCCCGCGGCTGAGGCTGCGCCGCGAGGACGTGCTCTACAGCTGGGCGGGGGTGCGCCCGCGCACCCACCGCGCCGGCCATCCCGGCGGCAGCGGCGCGGTGATGCTGCACGACCTCGCCCGCGACGGCCTGCCCGGCTACTACGTCTATACCGGCGGGCTGCTGATGACCCATCGCGCCGCCGGCCGCGCCATCGCCGCGGCGGTGGCGGCACGCACGCCGCCCTCGGGCGCCTCGCGCCCGGTGCCGGTGGCGGCGCGGCTGTTCCCGGCCGAGCACAACACCCCGCCGATCGCGGCGGACTACAAGCATGTCAGCCTCTCCGACCTGCGCTTCGCCGCCGCCCACGAGCATGTCCGGGACCTCGACGACCTGATGTTCCGCCGCGTCCGCCTGGGCTGGAGCGAGAAGATGGGCGCCGACATCGCGCACGACACCGCCGCCGCGGTGCGCGACGCGATGGGCTGGTCGGCGGCCGAGGCGGCCGGGCAGGCCGACGCCTACGTTGCGCGGCTGCGCCGCGACTACCAGCTGCGCTGCTGAGAGAGCCGCGCAGGGCGCGGCCGCCGAGCGCTACCCGTCGGCGAGGAGCCCTTCGCGGGAGAGATAGGCGAGGATCGCCTCGGCGGCGGCCTCGGGATCGAGCCCGGCCAGTACCTCGCCGCCGCCGGCGGCGGTGCCGAGCACGGCCGCCAGCCGCTCGGCGGCGCTGCCGGCGGCGGCGGCCATTGCGCGCTGCGGGCGGGCGCGAGGGGCGCACCGCCCAGGCCGCGGCCGCATCGGCCTGCGCCGCGACGAGCGGCAGCGGGACGATCATGGCCCTGCCGCGCCCGGCCGCGCGCCGGCAGCCGCGGCGACGGGCGCGCGCTCGCCGACCGTGGCGAGCAGCGGCGGGCGGGCGCGCAGCCGCCGCCGGCGGCCGCCGGGCAGCGCCTGAACCAGGTGCAGCGTGCCGTCGGGCGCCGGCGGCTCCAGCGCCACGAGGCCGGGCAGCAGCGGCAGGCCAAGCCGCTCGGCCAGCAGGTAGGGCAGCATGCCGCTGCCCTCGCCGGCCTCCGCCGCGGCGCCGGCCAGCACCAGCCCGGGCCGGCCGCGAAGCGCCTCGGCCAGCGGCGCCAGCGCGTCGCTGCCGGCCGGCTGTGGCAGCACCGCGAGCTCGGCCACCCCCATCCCGAGATAGTCCTGCAGCGCCGGGCAGGCCGCGTCGCCGGCATGCAGCAGCCGCGGCGCCAGCCCGGCGGCGAGCGCCAGCTCGACGGCGCGCGCGTCGCGGTCGGCGCGCCGCGCCCGGCCGGACGCCGGATGGCGGCCGATCGAGACGAGCACGGTGACGGCGAGCGGCTCAGCCATCGGCGCGTCGCCGCAGCCGGTCGATCAGCGCCGCCATGACCGGGCCGGCATCGCCGATCACGGCGAGGTCGGCGCGCTTCACCATCTCGGCCTGCGGGTCGGTGTTGACCGCGACGACGCGGCGGCTGGCGGCGATGCCCTGCAGGTGCTGCGGCGCGCCGGAGATGCCGAGCGCGAGATAGCAGGCCGGCGCGACGATCTGGCCGGAGGCGCCGACCTGGCGGTGGCGCGGCAGGCGGCCGGCGTCGCAGGCCACCCGGCTGCCGCCCTCGGCGGCGCCGAGCAGGCCGGCCAAGCGATGGAACGACTCCCAGTCCGACAGGCCGTTGCCGCCGGCCAGGATCAGCTCGGCCTCGGCCAGCGGCACGGTCGCCGGGTCGAGCGGCAGCAGGTCCAGCGGCTCGGCAGGCTCGGGGGCGGACGCCGGCGCCAGGGCGAGCTCGACCGGCAGCGCCTCGCGCAACGGCGTCGCCGCGACCGGCGCAAAGGCCTCCGCCGCCAGGATCAGGACGCGTGGCGCCGGCCGCTCGACCTCGCTCCGGCCGCCGTCCCAGCGGCAGGTGACGCGCTCGCCGGCGATGCGCAGCACGGACGCGGCCGGGCGCTCGCCGAGCCGCGCCGCGACCCGGCGCCCGAGATCGCTGCCGCCGAGCGGGGTGTCGGCGAACAGCAGGTGGCGGGCGCCGAGGCGGTCGGCGGCGGCAATGACCGCTTCGGCCCGGCCTGCCGGCGCCCAGGCCGCGAAGGCCGGGTCGGCGAGGCGCAGCACCCGGTCGGCGCCGGCCCGGGCCGGGTCGTCGCGCAGCGTCTCCTGCGGCGCCTGGCAGAACGTCAGCACCGTCGCGCCGCCGAGCCCGTCGGCGAGCTGGCGGGCGGCGCCCATCAGGGCGCGGTCGGCCGGGGTCAGGCGGCCATGCTCGAGGTCCGTCACGGCCAGCACCAGGCAGGACGGCGCCTCGACCCGCTGCACCGCGGCGGGCGCCGGATAGCGGCGCGCGCGGCCGGGCCGCCGCCTGGCGCTGGCGCGGGTCGACGCGCTTGCGCGGCTCGTTCATGCCGCCGCCTCGGCCGCCGCCAGCACCAGCTCGGCGAGGTCGGCCACCTCCGGCCGCGGGCCGACCACGCCCTCCAGCATCTGGGCGCAGTAGGGACAGGCGACCGCGACGGTCGCCGCGCCGGTGGCGGCCGCCTGGCCCATCCGCAGGTCGGGGATGCGGGTGACGCCGGGAATGTCGGTCAGCGGCGCGCCGCCGCCGCCGCCGCAGCACATCGAGCGCGGCCCCGACCGCTCCATCTCGAGGATCGGCCGGCCGGCGGCGGCGAGCAGCCGCCGCGGCGCGTCGAAGCTGCCCATGTAGCGGCCGAGATAGCAGGGGTCGTGATAGGTGACCGGCGCCCGCTCGCCGGCGGCCAGCGCCAGGCGGCCCGCCTCGACCAGCTCGAGCAGGAAGGCGCTGTGGTGGTCGACCCGGTAGCGGCCGCCGAGCGCCGGATATTCCCGCGCCAGGGTGTGCAGCGCATGCGGGTCGGCGGTGACGATGCGCTGGAAGCGGCGGCGTGCCAGCGTGGCGATGGCGCGGCGGGCGAGGTCCTGGAAGGTCGCCTCGTCGCCGAGCCGCCGGGCGAGGTCGCCGCAATCGGTTTCCGCCGCGCCGAGCACGGCGAAGTCGACGCCGGCGCGGCGCAGCAGCTGGACGAGCGCGCGCAGCGTGCGCTGGTGGCGCCGCTCGAACGCCGCCTCGCCGAGCCAGAGCAGCACCTCGCAGGCGCTGCCCTCGCCGAGCACCGGCAGGTCGAGCTCGGCCGCCCAGTCGATGCGGGCGGCCAGCGGCTGGCCGCCGGCGGTGTCGCTCTCGCGCAGCGCCAGCAGCGCGTCCGCCGCCTTGCCCGGCACGGCGCCGCGCTCCAGCGTCTGGTAGCGCCGCATCTCGACCACCGCGTCGACATGCTCGATCAGCATCGGGCACTCGCGCACGCAGGCGCGGCAGGTGGTGCAGGCCCACAGGGTCTCCGGCCGGATCGTGCCGCTGCCGTCGCCCTCGTCGACCAGCAGCCGGGCGCCGGCCGGCGGCTGCGGCGGCAGGCCGGGATGCGGGCTGCCGCCGTAGAAGGCGGCGCCCTGGCCGGCCGCCGCGACCAGCTCGTGGATCAGCTTCTTCGGGTTGAGCGGCTGGCCGGCGGCGAAGGCCGGGCAGGCCGCCTCGCAGCGGCCGCACTGGACGCAGGCATCGAAGCCGACGAGCCGGTTCCAGGGCAGGTCCTCGGCCCGGCCGGCGCCGAGCGGCGCGGCGGCGAGGTCGAGCGGCGCCAGCGCGGTGTCGTCGCCGCCGGCCGGGCGCCCGGGCCGGGGATGCACGACCAGATGCAGGGCGCCGGCGAAGGCATGGCGCAGCGGCCCGCGCCACAATGCCGGCAGCAGCCAGGCGAGCGCCCCGGCGCCGGGCAGCAGGATGGCGGCCCAGCCGGCGACGCCCGGGCTGCCGCCGAGCAGGACGGGCAGGGCGGCGAGGGCCAGGAACAGGGCGAGCGCGGCCAGCGCCAGGGGAAAGCGGTCATAGGCGCCGCCGGAGAGCCGGGCCGGCCGCTCCGGCCGGCGCCGCCCGAGGTCGAGGGCGATGCCGGCGAGGCCCGCGGCGGCGGCCAGCAGCACGAGGACGGCGAGCGGCCGGCCGCCCAGCCCGAGCAGGTGCAGCGGCAGCGACAGCAGCAGCGCCGCCACGCTGCCGCCCGCCGCCAGCACATGCATGCGCGCCGCCGGCGGATCGCGCGCGACGATGCCGTGCACGGTATGCAGGTATGCATGCGGCAGCCCGGCCAGCCCGGCGCGCCAGGCCACCGGGGCCGGCCGTCCGCCGCGCCAGCGGCGGGCCAGCGCCAGCACCGGCAGAGGCAGCAGAACCAGGCCGAGCAGCAGCAGGAGCCCGGCCGGGTCGGGCGCGCTCACGCCGGCGGCGGCCGGCGGCGGCCGTCGCGCCGGCAGGTCTCGCCACGGTCCTCGCCACCGTCCTGGTATTGCGGCCGGCGAGCCATTCTCCACGCCTCTTTGCCCGGTCGATGCTTCGGCATATCGTACCATTTGGAACGGATTGTCAACGCGGGCCGGGCGGCGTCCGGCGAGTGTCGCATCGCTCTCGCATGGTATATGGCGGACCGGGGAAGAGCAGGGGCAGCGATGAAAGCGCCAACCGGGAAGGCGGGTCAGGCCGGCCACAGCGCCAGCGCGCGCGAGATCCTCGACGCCATGCTGGCCCAGGGGGTCGACCGCGACGGCTATCGCATCGGCCTGTGGGCGAACTTCTACACGGTCCCGGTCTTCGCCGAGATCGAGCGGCGCTTCGGCCTGCTGCGCGACGAGAACAACATCCTGTTCTGCCTGGCCCACTATGGCAGCCTGACGGCGCGCAGCATCTGCGAGGTGACGGCGCGGCCGAAGAACAGCGTCAGCCGGGCGGTCGAGAAGCTGCTGCGCGCCGGGCTGATCCGCCGCGAGACCGACCCCGAGGACCGGCGCAAGGGCGTGCTCACCATCACGCCCGAGGGCCGCGACCTGCTGGCCCGCACCTCGGTGCTGTTCCAGGAGCGCGAGGCGCTGATGCTGCGCCGCCTGACGGCCGCGGATCGCCGCACGCTCGACCGGCTGCTGACCAAGCTGATGGCGGGGATCCCCGAGTGGGGCGGCCCGTTCTGACCCGCGCGGTTCGATCGCCGCCCGCTTGATCCAGGTCATCGCCCCTGACCCCCTGGCCGGCTCTGCTCGCGGAAGGCATCGGCAGAAGGAGGAGGGCGATGGCTGGCCGGCAGGGCGGGCGATGGGTGGCGAGGCTGGGGTCGGGCCTGCTGTGTGTCCTGTTGCTGGCCGGCACGTCCCTGGCCGCCGGACCGGAAGCCGCGCTTCGGGACCGGCTCGCGGCCGCTGCGCAGCCGACGCTCGCTGCCTTCTACGCCGAGCGGGGCTACCGGCCGGTCTGGACCGATGTTGGCGGGGTCGCCGCGCCCGGCCGCCGCCTGGCGGCGGCGCTCGCGGCCTCCGGCCATCCGGCGCCGGCCGGCACGGACCCGGCCGCCACCGAGCTGCTGCTGAGCGGCGCGCTGCTGCAGCTGGCGGCCGGCCTCGCCGACGTCGATGCCCCGGCGGGGGCGGTCGACACAACCGGGCTGGCGCTGCTGCGGCGTGCCGCGCTCGCCGCCGCGACCGAGCCGGCCGGCGGTCCGGCGCTGGCCGCCTTCCTCGGGAGCGAGCTGCCCGACGATCCCGGCTATTGGCGGCTGCGTGCCGCGGTCGAGCGCTATGCCCGGCTGCAGCCGGCCGACTGGCCGGCGATCGCCGACGGCCCGCCGCTCGTGCCCGGCGACGAGGACGAGCGGGTCCTGGCGCTGCGCCAGCGGCTCGCCGCCGAGGACGCGCCCGAGCTGGCGCTGCCGCTGGCCCTCTTCGACCCGGCGCTGGAGGCGGCGGTGCGCCGCTTCCAGCTGCGCCACGGGCTGGCGGTCGACGGCGCGGTCGGGCCGCTGACGCGCCGCGCCCTCAACCGGACGGTCGCCGCCCGGCTGGCGACGCTGCGGGCCAACCGCGAGCGGCTGCGCCGGCCGCTCGCCGACCGTCCGGAGCGCTACCTGCTGGTCAACATCGCCGCCGCCGAGCTCGCCGAGGTGGTCGACGGGCAGGTGGGGTTCGAGAGCCCGGTGATCGTCGGCCGCAGCGACTGGCCGACGCCGGAGCTGGAGAGCGCCATCACCGCCATCGACCTCAACCCCGCCTGGCACGTGCCGCCCAGCATCGTCGCCGCCGAGCTCGGTCCCCGGCTGAAGCGCGATCCCGGCTATCTCGGGCGCCAGCACATCCGGGTCTTCGAAGGCGGCGGCGAGCTGTCGCCGGCCGAGGTCGCGGCCCGCTCGTCGCTCGGCGGTCTGCGCTTCCGGCAGGATCCGGGCGGCCAGAACCCGCTGGGACCGCTGAAGTTCGTCTTCGCCAACCCCTACGGCGTCTATCTGCACGGCAGCCCGGCGGTCGGCCTGTTCCGCCGCGCCGAGCGGGCGCTCAGCCATGGCTGCGTGCGGGTCGAGCGGGCGCTGGAGCTGGCGCAGCGGCTGCTCGCCGGGGATCCCGCCTGGACGCCGGCGGCGCTGGCGGCGGCGCTCGCCTCGGGCGCGACGCGCACCGTGCCGCTCCGCGTCCCGATGCCGATCCTGTTGGTCTATCTCACGGCCTGGGTCGATGCGGACGGCACGGTGCAGTTCCGCGACGACCTCTATGGCCGCGACCCGCCGACGCCGCCGCCCGCCTGAGGCCGCTCTTGCCAGCCGGCCGCGATCCTGCTTGCATCCGCCCCGCGTCCGATCCGGAGGTCAGCCGTTGAAGCCGAACGCCGCCGACACCGTCCGCCGCCGCGCCGCGCTCCGCCTCGGGCTGGGCGCCGCGGCGGCCCTGCTCTGCGCCCCGCGGCTCGCCCGGGCCGCCGTCTCCCAGGCCGAGCCGACGCTCAGCTTCTACAACCTCCATACCGGCGAGAGCCTGGTCGCGACCTTCCGCGCCGGCGGCCGCTACGTGCCGGAGGAGCTGGCGGCCATCGACCGGCTGCTGCGCGATTTCCGCACCGGCGATGTCCATGCGATCGACGTGCGGCTGCTCGAGCTGCTGGCCCGGGTGCATCGCCGCCTCGGCAGCAACCGGCCCTTCGCGGTGATCTCCGGCTACCGCTCGCCGAAGACCAACGCCAGGCTCGCGTCCGAGTCGGGCGGCGTCGCCTCGCACAGCCTGCACATGCGCGGCCAGGCGATCGACGTGCGGCTGGCCGACCGGCCGATCGACCAGCTCCGGCAGGCCGGCCTCGAGCTGCGCGGCGGCGGCGTCGGCTTCTATCCGCGCTCCGACTTCGTCCATCTCGACGTCGGGCCGGTCCGCCGCTGGTAGGCGCCTCAGGCGGGGCCGAGCCGCTCCACGCAGTGCGCGACCGTAACCGCGACCGAATCGAGCACGGGGATGCCGGTTTCCGCCGCCACCGCCGCGGCGATCGGCGCGCCTTGCAGGTTCGTGCACATGACGACGATCGCGTCGGGGCGCGCTGACGCCACCCGCCGGCATTGCGCGGCGATGGCCGCCGGCGGCACCCGCCCGTAGTCGGTGTTGACCGTCAGGTCGAGCCGGTCGGCCGCCGCCGTGTCGATGCCGATCGCCCGGTAGTTGGCGACGATGCGTGCCTCCAGGGCGGCGACATAGGGGGTGACCAGCCCGATGCGGCGGGCGCCGAGCGCCGCCAGCCGCCGGTTGATGGCGATCACCGACGAGGTCGCCGCGATGCCGCAGCGCCCGGCGATCGCCGCCGCGAGCGCCTCGTCGCGCTCGAACCCGAGCCAGCTCGCCGCCGTGCCGGCCCAGGCGATCAGGTCGACCTCGGCGTCGGCCAGCAGCTGCGCCGCCTGCAGCATGGCCGGCGGCGCGAACTGGTCGCGCGAGGCGGCATCGTCGGAGATCAGCGTGACGCCGAGCCGCGAGAAATGGGCGGTGACGGTGCCGTCGCGCGGCAGCAGCCGCATCGTCTCCGGCTCGACCACGGTGTTGGAGGAGGGCAGCAGGATGCCGAGGCGCCGCGGCGCGGGCCTGCCCGGATCCGCCGCCGTCACATCCGCAGTCCCTTGGCCAGCGTCAGCGCGTCCTCGCCGAGGATGCGGACATGGTCGCGCATGGCGAGCGCGGCGCGCCCCGCGTCGCGCTTGCGCAGGGCGCGCAGGATCTGGTCGTGCTCCTTCAGCGCCTCCTCGGTGCGGCCGGGGCGGAAGGTGATGAAGCGGCGATAGGGCGCCAGCCGCTTGTCGAGCACGCCGATCTCCTCGACCAGCACGAGGTTGCGCGCGGCATCGTGGATCGCGCCGTGGAAGTCGCCGTTGACCCGGTAGTAGGCCGCGGCGTCGGAGCCCCCCGCGGCGAGCTGGCAGGCGCTGTGCGCCGCCTCGATGGCGGCGAGGCTCGCCGCCTCCATGCGCTCGACGGCGAGCCGCGCGGCGACGCCCTCGAGCTCGGCGACGAGCTCGAAGAGGCCGACCACCTCGCCCACGGTCGGCCGCGCCACGGTGGCGCCGAGCCGCGGCCGGAGCTCGACCAGCCGGGAGGAGGCGAGCAGGCGCAGCGCCTCGCGGATCGGCGTGCGCGACACCTCGAAGCGGCGCGTCAGGCTGGCCTCGTCGAGCCGCTCGCCGGGCTTCAGCCGGCCCTCGAGGATCTCGTTCTCGATGGTCGCGGTGAGCCGCTCGACCAGCGAGGGCTGGTGCGGGCTCTGCAGCGCGTGAGGGAGGCTGTGATCGTCGGGCGGCATGGGGCGGCGCTGCGGCAGATCGTCTCAAGCGGGACCGTCTTGACGCGACGGCGTGGCTCTTTGATACTAGGTATACAAGACGTGTACAAGCCTCCGCACGCGGCGCTCCGGGAGCGTTCGCGAGCAGGAAGGCAGGCAGGGGACGCGATGGATTTGGGACTGGCGGGCCGGTGGGTCCTGATCACCGGCGCTTCGCAGGGGATCGGCGCGGGGGTCGCCAAGGTGTTCGCCGAGGAGGGCTGCCACCTGCACCTCACGGCGCGCAACCGCGACAACCTCGAGCAGGTCAGGGCCGGCATCGTCGCCGAGCATGGCGTGCAGGTCGTGCTGCATCCGATGGACCTGACCGAGCCGGGCGCGATCGAGCGGCTGGCCGAGGCGGCGCCCGAGATCGACATCCTGATCAACAATGCCGGCGTGATTCCCGGCGGCAACCTGGCCTCGTTCGACGAGCGCGCCTGGCGCGACGGCTGGGAGCTCAAGGTCTTCGGCTACATCAACCTCACCCGGCTGGTCTATGCGCGGATGAAGGCGCGCGGCCGCGGCGTCATCATCAACGACATCGGCAATGCGGGCGAGCGCCACGACGCCGACTACATCGCCGGCACCGCCGGCAATGCCAGCCTGATGGCCTTCACCCGCGCGCTCGGCGGGCGCAGCCTCGACGACGGCATCCGCGTGGTCGGCATCAATCCCGGCCCGGTCGACACCGACCGCATCTACAAGCTGCTGAAGCGCCGCGCCAAGGACTGGTACGGCGACGAGTCGCGCTGGCCCGAGCTGCAGGCCCGCTACCCGCTCGGCCGCCCGGCCAAGGTGCGCGAGATCGCCGACCTGATGGCCTTCCTCGCCTCCGATCGCTCGGCCTATACCAGCGGCGCCATCTTCACCGTCGATGGCGGCATCACCTCGCGCTCCTCGATCATCTGAGGCCGGCGGTGGCTGCGGTGCTGCTTCCCGAACGCGGCCGGCTGCACTACGGCGGCGCCGCGCGGGAGCCGCTCGACGCCGGCCGCCTCGAGGTGCGCAGCCCGGCGACCCGCGCGCTGCTGACCACGGTTCCCGATGCCGGCGAGGCCGACGTCGCGGCGGCCGCGGCCGCCGCGGCCGCGGCGGCGCCCGGCGGGGCCGCCACCGACCCGGCCGAGCGGGCCCGCCTCGCTGCGCAGGCTGGCCGATCTGCTGCGGGCCCGGATGGACGATCTGGCGGCGCTGGAATCGGCGGTCACCGGCCGGCCGATCCGCGAGATGCGCGCCCAGATGGGCCGCATCCCGGAGTGGCTCGACTACTTCGCGGGCATCGTCCTCGGGCTGGAGGGCGAGGCCAACCGGGTGAAGGGCGGCTTCCTCACCTACACCGCCTGGGAGCCCTACGGCGTCTGTGCGCTGCTGACACCCTGGAACCACCCGATCCTGATCCTGGTGAAGAAGCTGGCGGCGGCGCTCGCCGCCGGCAATTGCTGTCTCGTCAAGCCCTCCGAGCTGGCGCCGGTGTCGCCGCTGCTGCTCGCCGAGTGGGCCGTCGAGGCCGGGCTGCCGCCGGGCACGCTCAACGTCGTCACCGGCGGCGGCCGCACCGGCGCGCTGGTCTGCGCCGCCACCCCGGTGCAGCGCATCGACCTGACCGGCGGCACGGCGACCGGCAGGCGGGTCGCCGCCGCCGCCGCCGAGCGGCTGGTGCCCTGCACGCTCGAGCTCGGCGGCAAGGCGCCGGTGGTGATCGCCGAGGACGTCGATCTCGAGGAGGCGGCGGCCGGCGCCGCCTTCGCCGCCTTCGTGGCGGCCGGCCAGACCTGCGTCTCCGGCACCCGCTTCATCGTGGCGCGGCCGATCTACGAGGCCTTCGTCGCGCGGCTGGGCGCGCGCGCCCGCGCCATCCGGGTCGGCGACCCCGCCGATCCGGCGACCGAGATGGGGCCGGTGGTCTCCGCCGCGGCGCGCGATCGCTGCCTCGCCCATGTCGCGGCGGCCACGGCCGAGGGCGCCCGGCTGGTCGCCGGCGGCGCCGCGCCGCCCGGCCTGCCGCCGGCGCTGGACGAGGGCTTCTACGTCGCGCCGACGGTGCTCGCCGACGTGGCGCCTGAGCACCGGCTGTTCCGCGAGGAGCTGTTCGGCCCGGTGGTCGGCGTCACGCCCTATGGCGACGAGGAGGAGGCGGTGGCGCTGGCCAACGCCAGCGAGTTCGCGCTCGGCGCCGCGGTCTGGACGCGCGACGTCGGCCGGGCGCACCGGCTGGCCGGCCGGATCCGCGCCGGCGTGCTGTGGATCAACGACCATCACAAGAACGACCCGCGCTCGGTCTGGGGCGGCTGGGGCGCCAGCGGCTACGGCAAGGAGAACGGCTGGGACGCGCTCAAGAGCTACCTGAGAAAGCGCAGCGTGGTGGTCCGCACCGGCCCGCGCTTCGACGACTGGTTCGCCGGCGGGACGCGCTACGGATGAGCCCGCCCGCCGCCATGGCCGCGCCGCGGCCGGCCGCCGCGCCGGCGCCCTGCGTGCTGTTCGCCGGCGTCGCGGTGACCTTCCGCGCCGAGCGCGGCCATACGCCGGTGCGCGCGCTCGACGGCATCGACCTCGCCATCGCCGAGCGCGAGTTCGTCTCGCTGATCGGCCCGTCGGGCTGCGGCAAGAGCACGCTGCTGCGGGTGATCGCCGACATCATGGCGCCGAGCCAGGGCAGCGCCACGATCAACGGCCGGCCGCCGCGTGCCGCCCGCGAGGCGCGCGAGATCGGCTTCGTCTTCCAGGAGGCGGCGCTGCTCGAATGGCGCCGCATCCTCGACAACATCGCGCTGCCGCTCGAGCTCGCCGGAGTGCCGCGGGGGGAGCGCGAGGCCCGCGCCCGGGAGCTGATCCAGCTGGTCGGGCTGAAGGGCTTCGAGGCGGCCTGGCCGCGCCAGCTCTCGGGCGGCATGCGCCAGCGCGCCGCCATCGCCCGCGCGCTCGCCACCCGGCCGCGCGTCCTGCTGATGGACGAGCCCTTCGGCGCGCTCGACCAGATCACCCGCGACCGGCTCAACATGGAGCTGGTGCACATCACCGAGGCGACCCAGGCGACCGTGCTGTTCGTCACCCACTCGATCCGCGAGGCGGTGCTGCTCTCCGACCGGGTCGTGGTGATGTCGCCGCGCCCCGGCCGCATCGTCGGCGCGATCGACATCGACCTGCCGCGGCCGCGCTCGCTCGCCACGCGGGAGGACCCGCGCTACCTCGAGCTGATCCGCCGCGGCGCCGCCGAGCTGGAGCAGGGCTATGGCAGCCATGAGCGATAGCGCCGGGGCGGCCGGCGGGCCGGGCCCGGCCTGGATGGCGCGGGCCTGGCCGCTGATCTGGCCGCCGCTGCTGACCGCGGTGCTGGTCGGGCTGGTCTGGGAGGGGATGACCGTCGCCTTCGACATCCCGCCCTACCTCATCCCGTCGCCGAGCCGCATCTGGCTGGCGTTCTGGGCCAACCCGCAGGGGCTGCTGAGCAACGCCGGCGTCACGCTGCTGGAGGCGGTGAGCGGCTGCGCCATCGGCTCGCTGCTCGGCGCCGCGCTCGGCACCGCCTTCGCCTATTCGCGGCTGCTGGCGCGCAGCCTGCTGCCCTACTTCATCGCCTCCAACACCATCCCGACGGTGGCGATCGCGCCGATCATCATCCTGTGGTTCGGCCACGGGCTCGGCTCGAAGATCGCCGTCACCACCTTCCTCTCCTTCTTCCCGCTCGCCCTCAACATGATGAAGGGGCTGCAGTCCTACGACCGCGTCATCATGGACGTCTTCCACGTCGCCGCCGCCAGCCCGTGGCAGCGCTTCCTCAAGATGCGGCTGCCGAGCGCGCTGCCCTACGTCTTCGTCGGGCTCAAGATCAACGTCACCTTCTCGGTGATCGGCGCCATCGTCTCGGAGTTCGTGCAGGCCGACCGCGGGCTGGGCTTCGTCATCATGACGACCTACCGCACCCTCAACATGCCGCGGCTGTGGGCGGCGCTGATCGTCTCGGCGCTGATCGGCATCGTGTTCTTCGGCATCGTCACCCTGATCGAGCGGCTGGTCATTCCCTGGCACGCCTCGATGCGTACCGAAGCCTGAGCAAACCGGAGCAAACAGAAGAGGAGGCACCGTCACATGTCCTGGTTCAAAGCGGCCGCCGCGGCGGCGATCGGTGTTCTGGCGCTGGCGGGCACCGCCTCCGCCGAGGACACCATGCGTCTCGAATGGGTCATCCAGGGCCAGTTCGCCGGCCCGCTGATGGCGCTGGAGAAGGGGTACTACAAGGCGGCCGGCGTCGATCTCGAGCTGCTCCCGGCCGGCCCGGACATCCGTCCGGCGGTGACCGTCGCCCAGGGGACCGACACCTTCGGCATCGGCCATCCCAACCAGGTGATCGCGGCGCGGGCCAACGGCGCCCCGCTGGTCACCGTCGTGCAGTTCGGCCACACCTCGGCGGACACCTACATCGCCCGCAAGGAGACCGGCATCAAGTCCATCAAGGACATGAAGGGCCACAGCGTCGGCCTGTGGTTCGGCGGCGACGAGCACGAGTTCCTCGCCATGCTGAACAACGCCGGCATCGACCAGGGCGACGTTCACCTCGTCAACCAGGGCTTCGACATCATCGCCTGGATGAACAAGGATTACGAGGTGATGCAGGTGACCCGCTACAACGAGCTGCAGCAGGTCTACGCCCAGGGCATCAAGAAGGAGGACCTGGTGTTCCTCGAGCCCTCCGATTCCGGCGTGGCGCTGGTCAACACCGGCATCTTCACCACCGAGAAGGAGATCAAGGACCACCCCGAGAAGGTCCAGGCGGTGGTCGACGCCACGATGCGCGGCTGGCAGGAGGCGCTGGCCGATCCCGAGGCGGCGGCGAAGATCGTCCTCAAGTACAACCCGGAGCTCAAGCTCGACCTCCAGGTGAAGATGATCCAGGCGATGGGCGACATCTTCTGCACCGGCGTCACGCTCGACGGCAAGTTCGGCATGTCGGTGCTGTCGGAGTGGGAGACGGCGCAGAAGGTGCTGCTCGGCGCCAAGCTGATCGACCAGGGCATCGACCTCGAGAAGGCCTTCACCAACCAGTTCTGGGACAAGGCCCCGGCCGCCTACAAGACGATCGCCTGCCCGAAGTCCTGAGCATCGACCGAAGAGGCGGGGCCGCCCGGGAGGGCGGCCCCGATCAGCCGACCATGACCACCGTCCGCATCCGGCTTCTCTGGCTGCCGCAGGCGCAGTTCGCCGGCTACCACATCGCCGAGCAGCGCGGCCTCGCCGCGCCGGCCGGCGTCGCGATCGCCTGCGAGCCGATCGTCTTCGGCGAGAGCGCCGCCGACGCGGTGGTCGCGGGCAAGGTCGAGATGGCGGTGGCGAGCCCGAGCCACCTGCTCGAATCGCGCGATCCCGCCGCGCTCGCCTTCATCCTCGCCATCCAGCAGGAGAGCCCGCTGGTCTATCCGGTGAAGCGCGCCTCCGGCATCACCCGGCTGGCCCAGCTGGCCGGCCGCAAGGTCGGGGTCTGGCCGGGCCATGAGGACCTCGAGCTGCGCTGGATGCTGCGCCGCGCCGGCGTCGACGAGCGCGCCGTCGAGCGCGTGCCGGTGAACGACACCGTGGCCGCGCTGTGCGACGACCAGGTCGCCGCGGCGCAGATGACGACCTATCACGAGCTGCACCAGGCCGAGCACCGGCTGGGGCATGGCGCGCTGCTGCCCTTCGACGCCGCGGCGCACGGCGCCTCGCTGCTCAAGGACGGGCTGCTCGTCCGCAAGGACTGGCTGGCGAGGAACGCGGCGACGGCGCAGGCGGTGGTCGACGCCGTGCTGCAGGGCTGGACCATCGCCTTCACCGATGCCGAGGCGGCGCTCGCCGCCTGCGCGGTGGCGCGCCCCGAGATGGGGCGGGCGGAGCAGGGCGCGCAGCTTGCCGACATCCGCTCGCTGTCGCTGCGCGGCGCCACCCGCGTCCACGGGCTCGGCTACCCCGATCCCGTCCACGTCGCCCGCGCCCTCGAGGCGATGGCCGAGGTCGGCCTGCCGGCGCCGCCGCTGGTGCCGGCCGAGGTCGCCGATCCGCGCTTCTGGCAGGCGGCGCCGGCGCGCTGGAGAGCGGCCGCGTGGCCGTCGACGTAATCGTCGTCGGCGGCGGCATCGTCGGCGCCTCGATCGCCCGCGAGCTGGCGGTCCGCGGCCGCCGCACCTTGCTGCTGGAGCAGGGCAGCTTCGGCGGCGCGGTGACCGGCGCCAGCCTCGCCTGCGTCGGCACGCACATGAACGGCCGCGCCGAGATCGAGCTGCTGAAATGGGCCTGCGAGGCCTGGGCCGGCCTCGACCGGACGCTCGGCCGCGACTTCGAGTATCGCCGCTGCGGCCAGCTCCGCTTCGTGGCGCAGCCCGAGGACCTGCCCAACGCCCGCGGCTGGGTGGAGTTCGAGC
The DNA here is from genome assembly GCA_046349435.1 of Dongiaceae bacterium. Taxonomy (GTDB): domain Bacteria; phylum Pseudomonadota; class Alphaproteobacteria; order Dongiales; family Dongiaceae; genus JAXMCI01. The sequence goes on from JAXMCI010000010.1 coordinate 113,239, forward strand.
GCGCCGCCGGCCTGCCGCCGGAGCTGCTCTCGCCCGCCGAGGTCAGGCGCATCGAGCCGGCCCTGACCGGCCCGATCGTCGCCGCGTCCTGGTCGCCGGGCGACGCCATGGTGACGCCGTTCCTGGCGGTGCGCGCCCTGCTCGCCGACGCCGTCGGCCACGGGCTGGAGCTGCGCGCCCACGCACCGGTGCAGGGCTTCCTGCGGCGCGGCGCGGCGGTCGGCGGGGTGGTGACGCCGGCCGGCCCGGTCGAGGCCGAGGCCGTCGTGCTCGCCGCCGGACCGTGGACGGGACGGCTGGCAGCGCTCGCCGGGCTCGGCCTGCCGATCCGGCCGCGCCGCGCCCAGTGCCTCGCCACCCCGGCGCTGCCGCCGACCATCCGCACGGTGGTCGGCGCCTGCGAGTCGGCGGGCGGGGTGATGGCCGGCTACACCCAGATCCAGCAGGCGCCGAGCGGCCAGGTGCTGTTCAACACCGTGCTGGGCGGCGGCGTCAGCGACCCCGGCGCGGAGGAACAGGTGCCGGAAGTCGACCCGGTCTTCGTCTGCAACTCGATCGACACCCTGCTCTGGCTGTTCCCGTCGCTCGGCGAGGCCGAGCTGCTGCGCTCCTGGGTGCGCTACGAGGCCGTCACGCCCGACGACCTGTTCATCGTCGGGCCGGCCGGGCCGCCCGGCCTGCTCGCGCTGCCGGCGACGGCGGCACCGGCTTCGCCCGCGCCCCGCCATCGCCCGGGTGATCGCCGACGCGCTGGACGGGCGGGCGCCGCCCTTCGACGCCGGCATGTGGTCGCCCGGCCGCTTCGCGCCGGCCGCCGCGGCATGAGCGGCCGGGTCACCTTGCTGGTCGACGGGCAGCGCCTCGAGGCCGAGGCCACCGCCAGCCTCGCCGCCGCGCTGCTCGCCGCCGGCCAGCGCCGGCTGCGGACGACGGCGCGGGCCGGCGAGCCGCGCGGCGTCTTCTGCGGCATGGGCGTCTGCTTCGACTGCCTCGTCACCGTCGACGGCCGGCCGGGGTGCGCGCCTGCCTGACGCGGGTGCGCGACGGCATGCGGGTCGAGACACGGTGAGCGCCCGGCGGCTGGCGGCCGATGTCGCGGTGATCGGCGCCGGCCCGGCCGGGCTGGCCGCCGCCGCCGCCGCCGCGCGGTCCGGCGCCCGCACCCTGGTCCTCGACGCCTTTCCCGACCCCGGCGGCCAGTACTGGATGCAGGCGCCGGCGGGTGCGCCCGCCGCGCCGCCCGCCGGCCCGCAGATGGCCGAGGGCGCCGCCGCGATCGCCGCGGCGCGCGCGGCCGGCGTCGAGCTGCTGACCGGCACCGAGCTGTTCGCCGCCTATCCCGGCTTCCGCCTGTTCGCGGCGGGCGAGGGCGGGCCGGCCGCGATCGAAGCCCGCGCGCTGGTGGTGGCGACCGGCGCGCACGACCGCATGATGGCCTTTCCCGGCTGGACCCTGCCGGGGGTGATGACCGCCGGGGCCGGGCAGCGGCTGGCCAAGCTGCATGGCGTGCTGCCCGGCCGGCGCATCGTGCTCGCCGGCTCCGGCCCGTTCCTGCTGGCGGTGGCGGAGAGCCTGCTCGCCAAGGGCGCCGGGATCGCCGCGCTGATCGAGGCGCGCCGCCCGTCCTGGGCGCTGGCCCGGCACCTCGCCCGGCACCCCGAGCGCTGGCGCGAGACCGCCCGGCTGGTCGGCACGGCGCGCCGCGGCGCCGGGCGGGTCATCCTCGGCCGGATCGTCACCGCGGCGCTCGGCCGGGACGGCGTCGAGGCGGTGCGCATCGCGCCGGCGCCGGGCGGCCCGGAGACGGAGATCGGCGGCATCGACGCGCTGCTCGTCGGCTACGGCTTCCAGCCGGCGATCGACGTCACCGCGCTGCTCGGCTGCGCCCACCGCTTCGACGAGGCGCTCGGCGGCTGGCACGTCGCGGCCGACCCCGCGACCGGGCTGACCTCGGTGCCGGGGGTCCACGCCGCGGGCGAGCTGCTCGGGGTGGCCGGGGCGCGGCCGGCCCGGCTCTCCGGCGAGATCGCCGGCCTCTCGGCGGCCGCCGCGCTGGGCTTCGCCGTCGATCGCGGCCGGCTCGCCGCCTGCGCCGGCGCGCTGGCCCGGGCGCGCGACTTCGGCCACGGGCTCGGCCGGCTCTTCGCGCCGCCGCCGGGGCTGGCGCGGCTGATCGCCGACGACACCGTCGTCTGCCGCTGCGAGGAGGTGCGCGCCGGCGAGATCCGCGCCGCCTGCGCCGGCGGCGCCGACAGCGCCTACGGCGCCAAGATCTGGACCCGCGCCGGGATGGGCCGCTGCCAGGGCCGGATCTGCCGCATGTCGGTGACCCGGCTGGTGGCGGACGCCACCGGGCGCGGCGTCGAGGCGGTGGGATTCAACCGGCCGCGGGTGCCGCTGCGGCCGGCCCCCTTGACGGCGGTGCGCGCGGCGATGCAATCGGAACGCCGGCCCTGAGGCGGGCGGACGAGGAGGGACCCATGTGGAGCGAGCGCAAGCCGGACGTCACCGAGACCGTCGAGGTCGCGGGCCACAGGATCGTCACCTACGGCTTCGGCCGGGGCGACGACGTGCTGCTGCTGCTCAATGGCGGCCCGGGGCTGCCCTGCGACTATCTGCGCGAGGCCCATTCCTGCTTCGCCGACCAGGGCTTCCGGGTGGTCGCCTTCGACCAGCTCGGCTGCGGCGCCTCCGACCGGCCGACCGACCCGCGGCTGTGGAGCATCGGCCGCTATGTCGAGGAGGTCGAGGCGGTGCGCCGGGCGCTCGGCCTCGGCCGGGTGCACCTGCTCGGCCATTCCTGGGGCGGCTGGCTGTCGATCGAGTACGCGCTGACCTATCCCGAGGCGCTGCGCTCGCTGCTGCTCAACAGCACCTGCGGCGACATCCCGCATCTCTCCGCCGAGCTCGACCGGCTGCGCCAGGCGCTCGGCCCCGAGGCCTACGGCATGATGCTGCGGCACGAGGCGGAGGGGACCTACGACCATCCGGAATACCAGGCGGCGGTCACTCTGCTGAACTACCGCCATGTCTGCCGGCTGCAGGACTGGCCGGCGCCGCTGAAGCGCTCCGCCGCCGACTGGAACCAGGAGCCCTACCGCGCCATGCAGGGCCCGAACGAGTTCCTCTACATCGGCAACCTGAAGGACTGGCGGCGGATCGACCGGATGGGCGAGATCGGCGTCCCGGTTCTGATCACCGCCGGCGGCCATGACGAGCAGACTCCGGCCTGCGCGGCGCGGATGAGGCGGGCGCTGCCCGACGCCGAGCTGCGCGTCTTCCCCAACAGCTCGCACGTGCCCTTCTACGAGGAGCCGGCCGACTACTACCCGGTGCTGACCGCCTTCCTGTCGCGGGTGAAGGGCCGGTAGTCCGGGTCAGCCCCGCGCCGGGGCGGGCAGGGCCGCGACCTCGGCCTCCAGCCGCTGCGCCAGCTCGCGCGGCAGGTTGAGACGGTAGGCGAGCGCCTCGACATAGGCCCGCTCGGCCGGCTCGTCGGGATCGATCACCATGCGGCAGGCGAGATAGAGCTGGCCGGCCTGCTCTGGGGTGCGCACCGCGCCGGTCACCTGCGACAGGTCGACCGGCTTGGCGAGCGCGTCGAAGACCATCGCCTTGGCGGCCGGGTCGAGGGCGCGGCGCTCGACCTCGGCGAAGATGCGCTGCTGCTCGCCCGCATCGATGTGGCCGTCGGCCTTGGCGGCGCCGATCATGCCGATCACCAGCGCCAGCTCGAAGGGAAGCGCACTGGCGGCTGGCGGCGGCGGCGGCAGGAAGCCGGCGTCGTCGGCGGCGGCCGGCGTGGCGCCCCCGCCGGCGCTGCCCTGCTGCCAGCTCTGGTAGGCGCGCAGGGCGAGCGCGCCGAGCGCGGCGGCGCCGCCATAGCCGACCGCGCCGCCGGCCATCTTGCGAACCTTCTTGCTGCCGAGCAGCAGGCCGAGCAGGCCGCCGGCGGCGGCGCCGGCGCCGAAGGAGCCGAGGCCGCCGGCCTGATCGAGCTTCTGCCTCGCCGCCTCGCCGAGCTGGCCCAGCTTCTCCCCGGCACCCCCGAGAGACTGGCCCCCGAGCGACTGGCCCCCAAGAGACTGGCCTCCGGGGGACTGGCTGCCGAGGAACTGGTCGAGCAACGCCTTGGGGTCGATCATCGCCGGTCTTCTCTCCAGGTCATCCACGCCGTTGATCTCGGGACGGCCGAGCTTCCTGTCAACCGCCAATCGGCAACCGCCGCCGCCATCGCCCGCCGGCGGCGGTTATCAGTCGAGGACAAACCGACCGAGGCAGGAGCAGCCATGGCTTACCAGCTCTACTACTGGCCAGGCATCCAGGGGCGCGGCGAGCTCGTCCGCCTGGCGCTGGAAGAGGCGGGCGCCGCGTACGAGGACGTCGCCCGGGGGGAGGACGGCATCGACTCGATGGCGGGAATCCTGGCGGAGGAGTCGGTGCGCCCGCCCTTCGCGCCGCCCTTCCTGCGCGACGGCGACCTGCTGATCGGGCAGACCGCGGCGATCCTGCTGCATCTCGGCGACCGCCACGGGCTGGCGCCGGCCGACCCGGCCGGTCGGCTATGGACCCACCAGATCCAGCTGACCATCGCCGACGCGCTCGCCGGGGCGCACGACACCCACCACCCGATCGGTTCCGGTCTCACCTACGAGGACCAGAAGCCGGAGGCGGCCCGGCGTGCCGGGCAGTTCCGCAGCGAGCGCCTGCCCAAGTTCGTCGGCTGGCTCGAGCGCATCCTGGCCGGCAACCCGGCCGGCGACCGGCACCTCGTCGGCGACCGGCTGAGCTATGCCGACCTGTCGCTGTTCCAGCTCGTCGCCGGGCTGCGCTACGCTTTCCCGCGCGCCATGGCCCGGGTCGAGCCCGCGGCGCCGCTGGTCGCGGCGCTCCATGACCGCGTCGCCGGCCGGCCGCGCATCCGCCGCTATCTCGACAGCCCGCGCCGCGCCGCGTTCAACGAGCACGGCATCTTCCGGCGCTATCCCGAGCTCGACGGATGAGATCCGGCGCCGGCCCCCGCGGCTTGCTGCGACCGGCCCCGCCCGTTATGGTTCGCGCGAGGCGGCGCGAGGCCGCCACAGACGGAGTCCGGTCATGTTCCAGGGGTCGATCACCGCCCTCATCACCCCGTTCCGCGACGGGGCGGTGGACGAGGACGCCTTCACCGCGCTGGTCGAATGGCAGATCGCCGAGGGCACCCAGGGACTGGTGCCGTGCGGCACCACCGGCGAGTCGCCGACCCTCAGCCATGACGAGCACAAGCGCGTCGTCGAGCTCTGCGTCGCCGCCGCCGCCAAGCGCGTGCCGGTGATCGCCGGCACCGGCTCGAACTCGACCGCCGAGGCGATCGAGCTCACCCGCCACGCCAAGGAGGCCGGCGCCGACGCGGCGCTGATCGTGCTGCCCTACTACAACAAGCCGACGCAGGAGGGGCAGTATCGCCACTTCAAGGCGATCCACGACGCCGTCGAGCTGCCGATCATCATCTACAACATCCCCGGCCGCAGCGTCGTCGACATGTCGGTCGACACCATGGCGCGGCTGGCCAAGCTGCCCAACATCGTCGGCGTCAAGGACGCCACCGCCGACCTGGTGCGGCCGCTCGCCACCCGGGTCGCCATCGGGCCCGAGTTCTGCCAGCTCTCCGGCGAGGACGCCACGGCGCTGCCCTTCCTCGCCCAGGGCGGCCATGGCTGCATCTCGGTGACCTCCAACGTCGCGCCGCGCCTCTGCGCCGACATGCACCATGCCTGGCGCAACGGCGACATCGCCGCGGCGCAGCGCATCAACGACCGGCTGCTGCCGCTGCACAAGGCGCTGTTCGCCGAGACCAGCCCCGGGCCGGTGAAGTACGCCGCGAGCCTGATCGGCCGCTGCCTGCCCGACACGCGGCTGCCGCTCTGCGACATCGCGCCGGCGACCCGCCAGATGGTCGACACCGCGATGCGGGGCGTCGGCCTGCTGAACTGACCCGATGGCACAGAACTCCCGCGAGGGTCGCCTGGCGGCGCAGAACCGCAAGGCGCGCCACGACTACTTCATCGAGGACACCTTCGAGGCCGGGGTCATGCTGCTCGGCACCGAGGTCAAGGCGCTGCGCCAGGGCCGGGCCAGCATCGGCGAGGCCTTCGCCGGCGAGCAGGGCGGCGAGCTGTTCCTGTTCAACGCCTACATCCCGGAATACGAGGCGGCCAACCGCGACAACCACCCGCCGCGCCGGCCGCGCAAGCTGCTGCTGCGCCGGCGCGAGGTCGACAAGCTGATCGGCTCGGTGCGCCGCGAGGGCATGACCGTGGTGCCGCTGTCGATCTACTTCAACGAGCGCGGCATCGCCAAGGTCCAGCTCGGCCTCGCCAAGGGCAAGCGCAAGGTCGACAAGCGCGAGTCGGAGAAGGAGCGCGAGTGGGGCCGCAACAAGGCCCGCCTGATGCGCAACAAGGGCTAGCGGCGCAGGCGCCCGCCTGGCTCGCCCGCTGGGAGCTGGTCCCGGACGGGCATCCGGTCGTCACCGCCGGGAGCTGGCTGCTGCCGGTCCTGCGGGCCGGTCGGCCGGCCATGCTGAAGATCACCGAGGCGGCGGAGGAGCGGCGCGGCGCCGCGCTGCTCGCCTGGTGGGCGGGCGATGGCGCCGCGCGGGTGCTGGCCCGCGACGGCGGGCGCTGCTGCTGGGAGCGGGCCGCGAGCCCGGGCTCGCTTGCCGCGATGGCGCGCCACGGGGCGGACGATGCGGCCACCCGCATCCTGTGCGGCGCGGCGGCGCGGCTGCATGCGCCCCGTCCGGGCGCGCCGCCCGCGCTGGTGCCGCTCGACATCTGGTTCGCAGCGCTCGGACCGGCGGCGGCGATTCAGGGCGGCTGGCTTCGTGCCGCGGCGGCGGCCGGGACGGCGCTGCTGGCGGCGCCGCACGAGCCGGTGCCGCTGCATGGCGATCTGCACCACGGCAACCTGCTCGACTTCGGTCCGCGCGGCTGGCTCGCCATCGATCCCAAGGGCCTGCTCGGCGAGCGCGGCTTCGACTACGCCAACCTGTTCTGCAACCCCGACCTCGCCGACCCTCTGCCGCCGGTCGCGACGCTGCCGGACCGCTTCGCGCGGCGCGTGGCGATCGTCGCCGCGACGGCGCGGCTCGATCGCGGCCGCCTGCTGCGCTGGATCCTCGCCTGGACCGGCCTCTCGGCGGCCTGGCACCTGGCGGAGGGGGAGGCGCCTGCTCCGCTGGCCGCGATCGCGGCGCTGGCCGAGGCGGCCCTGGCCGCCTGAGGGCCAGCGCGGCTGTCGCGGCCATCGCTCACAGGGCCGCCTCGACGGGAGCCGCTGCGCCGTCCGCCTCGGCCGCGGGGCGCCGCCGGCCGCCGTCGAGGCGGGCGAAGGTGGCGAGCGCCTGGCCGACGACCTGGTCCATGTTGTAGTAGCGGTAGGTGGCGAGGCGGCCGACGAAGAGCACCTCCGGGGTGGCGGCGGCGAGGCGCTCGTAGCGCTTGTAGAGCTCGGCGTTGCGCGGCTGCGGCACGGGGTAGTAGGGATCGCCCCGGTCGGACGGGTACTCGTAGGTCAGGCTGGTCTTCGGGTGCTCCTGGCCGGTCAGGTGCTTGTACTCGGTGACCCGGGTATAGGGCTCGGCCTGCGGGTAGTTGACGACGGCGACCGGCTGGTGGCGCGGCGTGTCGAGGGTGACGTGCTCGAAGCGCAGCGAGCGGTAGGGCAGCTTGCCGTAGCGATGGTCGAAGAACTCGTCGATCGGGCCGGTGAAGATCATGCGGCGATAGGGGACGACGTCGCGGATCTCGCGGAAGTCGGTCTGCAGCATGATCTTGATGTTGGGATGGTCGAGCATGCGCTCGAACATCCGGGTGTAGCCGTGGGCCGGCATCATCTGGAACCGGTCGGTGAAGTAGCGGTCGTCGCGGCTGGTCCGGGTCGGGACGCGGGCGGTCACCGACTTGTCGAGCTCGGAGGGATCGAGGCCCCATTGCTTGCGGGTGTAGCCGCGGAAGAATTTCTCATAGAGATCGCGGCCGACCTGGCTCACCACCACATCCTCGCTGGTGCGGATGCGGGCGACCGGCTCGGCCCGCGCGGCGAGCCAGCCCTCGAGCTCCGCCGAGCTCAGCGACAGGCCGTAGAGCCGGTTGACGGTGTCGAGATTGATCGGGATCGGCAGCAGCCGGCCGTCGACCGAGGCCAGCACGCGATGCTCGTAGGGCCGCCAGGCGGTGAACTGCGAGAGATAGTCGACGATGGCCGCCGAGTTGGTATGGAAGATGTGCGGGCCGTATTGGTGGATCAGCAGGCCGGCGGCGTCGAACCGGTCATAGGCGTTGCCGCCGACATGGCAGCGGCGGTCGATCAGCAGCACGCGCTCGTCGCGCTGGCTGGCCAGCCGCTCGGCCAGCACGCTGCCGGCGAAGCCGGCGCCGACGACGAGCCAGTCAAACATGGTGGCAAGTCCGGATGAGCATGGAAATCGCGGTCCTTTCTGGCGCACGCGCGGCGTCGCCGCCGCAGCGTCGCGCAAATGCTGTCTGGCTCTCGGCACCGGGAGCGCTGCCCGACACATGACACGGGGGGCGGGCAGCGACAGGTTCAACAATGGCCGATGCTGCCGGTTCCAGCGTGGCCGGACGGGCTCTCGGTGCTTCGCAAGTTCTAGGAAAAAATGCCGATCAACCGGTCGCGTCGACCTGGCGCCGCAGCTCGGCGATGACCGCGTCGAACATCGCGGCGGTCAGCCGGCCGGTGTTGGTGTTCTGGCGGGAGCAGTGATAGCTGTCGACCAGCCTGCGGCCGCCGGGCAACGCATGCTGCGCGCCGTGGGCGAAGGGGAAGGCGGCCGGGCGTGCGCCGAGCACGCGCAGCACGGCGCCGTGCGCGATGGCGCCGAGCGCCAGGATCAGACGCAGCCGCGGCATCGCGGCGATCTCGGCGGCGAGAAAGCGGCCGGCGCAGCCGGCGGTTTCCTGCGGCGTCGGCTTGTTCTCGGGCGGCACGCAGCGCACCGCGTTGGTCAGCCGCGCCTGGCGCAGCGCCAGCCCGTCGTCGGGGCGCTTGTCGTAGGTGCCGGCGGCGAAGCCGAAGCGCAGCAGCGAGGCGAACAGCAGGTCGCCGGCGAAGTCGCCGGTGAAGGGGCGGCCGGTACGGTTCGCGCCCTTGCGGCCGGGAGCCAGCCCGACGATCAGCAGCGGCGCGTCGAGCGGCCCGAAGGCGGGCACCGGCGCGTTGTGCCAGTCCGGCGCGGCGGCGCGGTTGGCCGCGCGGAAGGCGACCAGCCGCGGGCAGAGCGGGCAGTCGCGCCCTGGCGTCACGGGTCCTGCCGTCACGGGTCCTGGCGTCACGGGTCCCGGCGTCCCGGATGTGGGCGCGACCGGTTCGCTCATCGGAACGGCGGCCGCTTGCCGGTCAGGCGTTGCCCAGCAGGTCGTCGGCCTCGCGCAGCGCGGTGCGCGGCGTCGCCGCCGGCTCGCGGGTGCGGGCGATCTCCGGCGCCAGGGTGTCGAGCTCGATGAAGACGTCGGCCTGGCGGCGCAGCTCGTCGGCCACCATCGGCGGCTGCGAGCGGACCGTGCTGACCACCGAGACGCGCACGCCCTTGCGCTGCACCGCCTCGACCAGCCGGCGGAAGTCGCCGTCGCCGGAGAACAGCACGATGTGGTCGAGCCGCTCGGCCATCTCCATCATGTCGATGGCCAGCTCGATGTCCATGTTGCCCTTGATCCGCCGCCGGCCATAGGCGTCGGTGAATTCCTTGGTCGGCTTGGTGACGATGGTGTAGCCGTTGTAGTCGAGCCAGTCGACCAGCGGCCGGATCGGCGAATACTCCTGCTCCTCGAACATCGCGGTGTAGTAGAAGGCGCGGATCAGCCGGCCCTTGTCGGCGAAGCGCTGCAGCAGCCGCTTGTAGTCGATGTCGAAGCCGAGCGCGCGGGCGGCGGAGTAGAGGTTGGCGCCGTCGATGAACAGGGCCAGCCGTTCGGTCGGGTAGAAGGTCATGAGAATTCCATCGTCGGGCAGGCAGGTGCGGCGGACGCACCGCGGATGCGGCAGGAAAGCAGGATTCGTCCGGCCGCGTCATCTAGATTGGCCGGCCGCGGGGCTGCGGCAAGATGCCGGGGGACGGCGATGAGCCCGGCCGGGACGGGCGAGGACATCCTGATCGGGCTCGGCTCCAACCTGGCGCTGCCGCGGATCGGCCCGCCGCGGGCGGTGCTCGAGGCGGCGCTGGCCGACCTCGCCGCCCGGGGCATCGGCCTCAGCGCCCGCTCGCGCTGGTACGAGAGCGCGCCGGTGCCGGTCTCCGACCAGCCCTGGTTCGTCAACGGCGTGGCGCTGCTCGACACCGACCTGCCGCCGGACCGGCTGCTGGCCGAGCTGCACGCGGTGGAGCGGGCCTTCGGCCGGCAGCGTCGGGTGGTGAACGAGGCGCGGCCGCTCGATCTCGACCTGCTCGCCTATGGCGGCCGGGTGGCGGAGGGGCCGGAGCCGCCGCTCCTGCCGCATCCGCGCCTCGCCCAGCGCGCCTTCGTGCTGCTGCCCCTGGCCGAGCTGCGGCCGCACTGGCGGCACCCGGCGACCGGCATGGGCATCGCCGCGCTGATCGCCGCGCTGCCGGCCGACCAGGTGGCCCGGCCGATCGCCGGCCAGGCCACGCCCGGCCAGGTCGCGCCCGGCTAAGCCATACCCGGCTAAGCCACGGGGCCGGCAGGGAAAATCGCAGCCCTGGGGGCTTCCCTGCTTGCTTTGCCGTGCCGCCCCCCATATATTGCGGCTCAATCTCTGGAATTCTGTTGCTCGGAGTGCGCCCATCATGGCTCGCGTAACCGTCGAGGATTGCGTCCTCAGGGTCCCCAACCGCTTCGATCTGGTGATGCTCGCCGCCCAGCGGGCGCGCGACGTCTCGGCCGGGGCGCCACTCACCATCGACCGCGACAACGACAAGAATCCGGTGGTCGCGCTGCGCGAGATCGCCGACCTGACGGTCCAGCTCGACCATCTCTCGAACAGCCTCGTCCAGGGGCTGCAGAAGCATGTCGAGGTCGACGAGCCGGAGGAGGAGGGCGGCTTCGGCGCCGGCGGCGGCGACCTGCTGTCCGAGCTGCTCGAGGCGCAGGCCGGCCAGGCGGCCGAGGAAGAGCTCGCCATCGAGGGCGAGTTCGAGGACGAGCCGGGCGCCGAGGGCGAGGAAGGCCCGGTCGCCGGCGACCAGGAGGGGTGACCCCGGCTCCGTCATCGCGGGCGGGCGCGGCGCGCCGCCCCGGCGGCCGCGCGTGAGCGACGGCCGGGAGGGCGCGCGCCATGATCCGCCAGTACGAGCTGGTCGAGAAGGTCAAGGCCTATGACCCGACCGCCGACGAAGAGGCGCTGAACCGCGCCTACGTCTTCTCGATGAAGGCGCACGGGTCGCAGGAGCGCGCCTCCGGCGACCCTTATTTTTCCCATCCGCTGCAGGTCGCCGAGATCCTGACGCGGATGAAGCTCGACTCCGCCTCGATCGTCACCGCGCTGCTGCACGACACGGTCGAGGACACCGACGCGACGCTGGAGGAGATCCAGCAGCTGTTCGGGCCGGAGATCGCCCGCCTGGTCGACGGCGTCACCAAGCTGTCGCGCATCGAGCTGCAGTCCGACAACAGCAAGCATGCGGAGAACTTCCGCAAGCTGGTGCTGGCGATGTCGGCCGACATCCGGGTGCTGCTGGTCAAGCTCGCCGACCGGCTGCACAACATGCAGACGCTGCACTACATCCGCGATCCGGAGAAACGCAAGCGCATCGCGCTGGAGACCATGGAGATCTATGCCCCGCTCGCCGAGCGCATGGGCATGCAGAACCTGAAGGACGAGCTGGAGAACCTCGCCTTCGCAGTGCTCAACCCGGAAGCCAAGGAGTCGATCACCCAGCGCCTCAAGTTCCTGCACGAGAGCGGCGGCGACGTGATCGGCCGGGTGATCGGCGAGCTGAAGCGGCTGTTCGCCGAGCAGGGCATCGACGCCCAGGTCTCCGGGCGCGAGAAGTCGCCCTACTCGATCTGGCGCAAGATGCAGCGCAAGAACATCGGGTTCGAGCAGCTCTCCGACGTCATGGCCTTCCGCATCGTGGTGCCCGACGTGCCGAGCTGCTACCAGGCGCTGGGCGTGCTGCACGGCACCTACTCGATGGTGCCGGGGCGGTTCAAGGACTACATCAGCACGCCCAAGCCGAACGGCTACCGCTCGCTGCACACCGGCATCATCGGGCCGGAGCGGCAGCGCATCGAGCTGCAGATCCGCACCCGCGACATGCACGACGTCGCCGAGCTCGGCGTCGCCGCGCATTGGCAGTACAAGCAGGAGGTGCGCCGCGTCGACGGCCGGCAGTATCGCTGGCTGCGCGAGCTGCTCGACATCCTGGAGCACGCCTCCGGCCCCGAGGAGTTCCTCGAGCACACCAAGCTCGAGATGTTCCAGGACCAGGTGTTCTGCTTCACCCCGAAGGGCGACCTGATCGCGCTGCCGCGCGGCGCCACCCCGGTCGACTTCGCCTACGCCGTGCACTCGCAGGTCGGCGACACCTGCGTCGGCGCCAAGATCAACGGCCGGCTGATGCCGCTGCGCAGCGAGCTGCACAACGGCGACCAGGTCGAGGTCGTCACCTCGCGCGCCCAGACGCCGTCGCCGACCTGGGAACGCTTCGTCGTCACCGGCAAGGCGCGCGCCTGCATCCGGCGCTTCGTGCGCACCCAGCAGCGCCAGCAATATCTCGAGCTCGGCAAGTCGATCCTGCAGAAGGCCTTCCGCCAGGACGGCTACGAGCTGACCGAGAAGGGGCTGGAGGGCGCCCTCAAGAAGCTCAAGGCGGGCAGCCTGGACGACCTCTACGCCGCGGTGGGCGAGGGGCTGCTCGGCAGCCGCGAGGTGATCGGCGCCGTCTTCCCGGGCAGCAAGGCGACGCCGCGCGAGGGCGAGAAGGTGGTGCCGCTGCGCCGCGCCCGCAAGGACAAGGAGCAGAAGGAGCTGGCGGTGCCGATCACCGGGCTGATCCCCGGCATGGCGCTGCATTTCGCCGGCTGCTGCCACCCGCTGCCGGGCGACCGCATCGTCGGCATCGTCACCACCGGCAAGGGCGTCACGATCCACACCATCGACTGCGAGACGCTGGAGACCTTTGCCGACGCGCCGGAGCGCTGGCTTGACGTCGCCTGGGGGCGCAACCCCGACGAGGCCGGCGTCCATGTCGGCCGCATCGCCGTGGTCATCGCCAACGAGCCGGGCAGCCTCGGCGCGCTCTCGACCGCCATCGGCCGCAGCCAGGGCAACATCTCCAACCTGCGCATCACCAACCGCTCGGTCGACTTCTTCGAGCTGACCATCGACGTCGAGGTCAAGGACGTCCGCCACCTCACCAACATCATCGCCGCGCTGCGCGCCATGCCGGTGATCAACTCGGTGGAGCGGGCGCGGGGGTAGGCGGCTCTTCCCGTTTCGCGGGCGAGCGGACCGGGCCTCGACGGGCGACCCAGGGTCGCGGGCCTTGCCGCGGCCGGCCGCATTCGTCTATCACTCGCGCGGCCATGATCATCGGCATCGGCAGCGACATCATCGACATCCGCCGCATCGAGCGCACGCTGGAGCGGTTCGGCAGCCGTTTCGTCGACCGGCTCTTCACCGAGACCGAGCAGCGCAAGGCGGAGGGCCGCGCCGGCCGCGCCGCCACCTACGCCAAGCGCTTCGCCGCCAAGGAGGCCTGCGCCAAGGCGCTCGGCACCGGCTTCCGCGCCGGCATCTACTGGCGCGACCTCGGCGTCGTCAACCTGCCCTCGGGCAAGCCGACCATGCTGCTGACAGGCGGGGCCGCCGCAAGGCTGGCGGCGATCACCCCGCCCGGGATGCAGGCGCAGATCGACCTCTCGATCACCGACGACCACCCGCAGGCCCAGGCCATCGTGATCATCTCGGCGGTGCCGCGCGGCGGCCACTGAATCCCAGGCCGCCCGGGCCGATCCGGCCGGGGCGGAGACCCTTGACAGCACAGGACGTCACTGGCTCCATGACCCGCCGGCTAAGCGACACCCCGCCCGCCCGATCCCAGAGCTCTTCAGGTCAGGTCCCGATGGCGAAGAAGAAAGGGGGCGGCTTCCTCGAGGTCGTCCGGACGGTGGTGATCGCGGTGCTGATCGCCATCGGCATCCGCAGCTTCGCCTACGAGCCCTTCAACATCCCGTCCGGCTCGATGAAGCCGACCCTGCTGATCGGCGACTACCTCTTCGTCTCGAAATGGTCCTACGGCTACAGCCGCTACTCCCTGCCGTTCGGCCTGCCGCTGTTCTCGGGCCGGATCTTCGGCAGCCCGCCGGAGCGCGGCGACGTCGCCGTCTTCAAGCTGCCGACCGACCCCAAGGTCGACTACATCAAGCGCATCATCGGCCTGCCCGGCGACCAGATCCAGGTGCGCCGCGGCATCCTCTACATCAACGGCCAGGCGGTGCAGCGCCAGCCGATCGACGACTATGTCGACGAGAACGGCGAGCGGCTGAAGCAGTACATCGAGACGCTGCCGAACGGCGTGCAGCACCGCATCCTGGAGCGCAGCGACGACGGCCCGCTCGACGACACCGACGTCTACAACGTGCCGCCCGGCCACTACTTCGCGATGGGCGACAACCGCGACAATTCGCAGGACAGCCGGGTGCTCGGTGCCGTCGGCTACGTGCCGGCGGAGAACCTGGTCGGCCGGGCCGAGTTCCTGTTCTTCTCGATCAGCGGCGGGGCGGAGTTCTGGGAGGTCTGGAAGTGGCCGGAGTCGATCCGCTGGGGCCGGCTGTTCCACACCGCGCAGAGGTGAGCGAGGCCGAGCCCGGCGCCGCGCATCCGCTCGAGACGGCGCTCGGCCACGCCTTCGCGGATCCCGGGCTGCTGATCCAGGCGCTGACCCACCCCAGCATCGGCCGCGGCGGCCCGGCCGGCGGCTACGAGCGGCTGGAGTTCCTCGGCGACCGGGTGCTCGGGCTGGTCGTCGCCGACCTGCTCTATCGCGGCTTTCCCGACGCCACCGAGGGCGCGCTGGCGCGCCGCTTCGCCCAGCTGGTGCGGCGCGAGAGCCTGGCGCGCGTCGCCGCGGCGATCGACCTCGCGCCGCACATCCGGCTGTCGCGCGGCGAGGCCGAGAGCGGCGGCCGCGACAATGCCGGGCTGCTCGCCGATTGCTGCGAGGCGGTGATCGGGGCGCTCTGGCTCGATGGCGGGCTGGAGGCCGCCGCGCCGCTGATCCAGCGCTTCTGGGTGCCGATGATCGCCGAGGCGGCGACGCCGCCGCAGGATGCCCGCACCGCGCTGCAGGACTGGGCCCAGGCGCGCGCCCTGCCGCTGCCGAGCTATCGCACGGTCGGGGAATCCGGCCCGCCGCACGATCCGACCTTCGTCGTCGCGGTCGCGGTCGAGGGCCAGCCGCCGGCCGAGGGCACCGCGCGCTCCAAGCGTGCCGCGGCAACCGCGGCCGCCGCCGCCATGCTGGCGCGACTGGGGCTCGCCCATGACTGAGACCGTCGCTCCCGCGCCGGCGGCCGAGGAACGCCGCTTCGGCTTCGTCGCCGTGCTCGGCGCCCCCAATGCCGGCAAGTCGACCCTGGTCAACCGGCTGGTCGGCGCCAAGGTGTCGATCGTCTCGCCCAAGGTGCAGACGACCCGCACCCGGGTGCTCGGCATCGCCATCCGCGGCGCGGCCCAGCTGGTCTTCGTCGACACGCCGGGGATCTTCACGCCGCGCCGCCGGCTCGACCGCTCGATGGTCGCCGCCGCCTGGCGGGGTGCCGCCGACGCCGACCTGGTGCTGCTGCTGGTCGACGCGGCGAAGCCGCGGCTCGACGAGGACACCCGCGGCATCATGGCCGGGCTGCGGCAGTCCGGCCGCAAGGCGGTGCTCGCCCTCAACAAGGTCGACGTCATCCGGCCGGAGAAGCTGCTCGGGCTGACCGCCGAGCTCGACGCCACCGGGCTCTTCACCGACATCTTCATGATCTCGGCGCTGACCGGCGACGGGGTCGAGGATCTCGCGGCCAACCTCGCCGGGCGGCTGCCGCCCGGCCCCTGGCACTTCCCCGAGGACCAGCTCTCCGACATGCCGCAGCGGCTGCTGGCGGCCGAGCTGACGCGCGAGCAGCTCTTCATCCAGCTGCATCGCGAGCTGCCCTACGCGCTCACCGTCGAGAGCGAGACCTGGGAGGAGTTCGACGATGGCAGCGTCAAGATCAACCAGGTGATCTTCGTCCGCCGCGACAGCCAGAAGGCGATCGTGCTCGGCAAGGGCGGCCAGCGCATCAAGGCGGTGCGCGAGGCGGCGCAGAAGGAGCTGGCCGAGATGCTCGGCCGCCCGGTGCACCTCTTCCTCTACGTCAAGGTGCGCGAGGGCTGGCAGGACGACCCCGAGCGCTACCGCGAGCTGGGGCTCGACTTCAACAGCTGAGACGAGGCGGCAGCGTGCCGGCCCTCATGCTTGGACAAGCTCAGCATGAGGGCTCAGGGACGGCGGCCGCTCCTTTGAACCTCGTCCCGAGCTTGTCGAAGGGCGCGGCCGGCACCGCCGTGCCGCCGACCTATAGCGGCCGGTCGTAGGGCGCCGCCACCACCAGGCAGCAGTTCCCCGGCTTCACGCGGCCGGGCTGGCGGCGGGAATAGAGGATGCCGTCGGCGTTGTAGTGGACGGTGTCGGGCGCGCGGGTCGGGTCCCAGGTGCAGTGGATGCGGCCGGCCGGCTCGCCGCGGCGGACCCGGCTGCCCTTGGCGTGGAACGGCTCGAAGATGCCGTCCATGGTGGCGAAGACGAAGGCGTCGGCGCCGGGCAGCTCGAGCAGCTGGCCGTCGCCGCTCTTCGGCGTCGCGCGCTCCGGCGGCAGCACGCCGAGATGGGCCAGCACGTTGTTGACGCCGCGCCGGCAGATCTGGATCGCCTCGGGCGTCACCGTGCCGCCGCCAGCCATCTCGGTGCCGACCGTGATCAGACCGGCGCGGCTGGCCGTCGCGGTGGCGGTGCGCGGCTCGCCGAGATTGCCGATCACCACCGTCATCGGCGCGTCGAAGGCGAGCGCGGCGTCGATGTTCTTGCGGCGCAGCACCGGATCGTCGGTCGGCTCGATGATGGCGCTCGGCAGGATGTCGAGCGAGGAGCCGCCGGAATGCAGGTCGAGGAAGGCGTCGCCGCGCGGGAAGACGTGGTCGCTGACGAAGGCGGAGATCTGCTGGGTGATGGTGCCGCGCGGCTCGCCCGGGAAGGTGCGGTTGAAGTTGAGATGGTCGACCGAGGAGGTGCGCTTGCCGGCCATCACCGCATGGACGTTGTTGGCCGGCATCATGATCAGCCGGCCCTGGATCTGCGCCGGGTCGAGCTCGCGGATCATCTCGCAGATGACGATCGGGCCCTCGTACTCGTCGCCGTGGTTGCCGCCCTCGAGGATCACCGTCGGGCCGCTGCCGTTGGCGATCACCGCCAGCGGCACGCGGGTCACGCCCCAGGCGTCGTCGTCGGGCGAGTGCGGGATCATCAGGAACCCGACCTGCTTCCCCGGCTTGTCGAGGTCGACGGTCGTGAAGGCGCTGGAGGCGCGGGGCTGCAGTGCGTTGGTCATGGCGGGGATCTCTTCAGAGGGGCGGGACGTCGGCTCCATGCCACACGAGACGGCGGCCGGACGCAAGGCCCGGCTTGAGCCGGGACGGGCATCCTGCAGCCCGGGCGGTCGCGTTGACAGGCGACTGACTTCTTAGTAAGTCAGCACTGACCTGCACGAAAGTCAATTGCCGGGGGAGGGGACGCCGTGAAGCAGCAGAGAATCTCGCCCAGGGATCACCGCGGCGGCGCGGCGCGCGGCGCGGCCCAGGCGGTGCGGGCCGGCAACCTGATCCTGGTCGGCGCGCAGATGTCGCTCGACGAGCAGGGCAGGGTGGTGGGCGGCGACGTCGCCACCCAGGCGCGCAACTGCTTCGAATCGCTGCGCCGGGTGCTGGCCGAGGCCGGCGCCGGCATGGACGACGTGGTCAAGCACAACATCTACTTCGACTGTCCCGGCGACGCCGCGGCGGTGCGCCGCTTCCTCGACGAGGTCGACAAGGTCCGCCTCGACTACTTCAGGGATCCCGGGCCGGTCACCACCGAGACGCGCCTCGGGCTCGACGTCGAGGGCGCGCTGCTGCAGATCGACGCCTGGGCGGTGGTCGGCGGGCCGCGCGAGCGGCTGATGCCGAAGGGCCATTGGAGCTGGGACCGCGCGCTGCCCTTCTCGCAGGGCTGGAAGTGCGGCGACCTGATCTTCGTCGGCGGCCAGCGCTCGCTCGACGCCCAGGGCCGGCTGCTCGGCCAGGGCGACATCGAGGTGCAGACCGCCGAGGTCTTCCGCAACCTCGAGACGGTGCTGCAGGAGGGCGGCGGCGACCGCAACAACCTGATGCGGCAGAACACCTTCTTCCGCTTCTTCGGGCAGGGCCGCGAGGTCACCCAGTACTGGGAGAAGATGACCAATGTGCGCCGGCGCTACATGTCGGTGCCGTCGGCCGCCGGCGCCGGGCTGCGCATCACCGGCTTCGCCAATCCCGAGGAGCTGATCCAGGTCGAGGGCATCGGCATGCTGGGCGAGGACAAGCTGCGCCTCGACCCCAAGGACCACTGGGACTGGAGCATCCCGGGCAGCCAGTTCACCCAGGGCTGGCGGATCGGCCCCTACGCCTTCATCGGCGGCCAGATCTCGGCCGACAGCAAAGCCAAGGCGGTTGGTGCGGACATGGAGGCCCAGGCCCGCAACGTCTACCGCTTCATCCGCAAGACCCTGGCCGAGGGCGGCCTCGACGAGAGCCACGTCGCCAAGCTCTACATCTACTACTACGCCGACGGCGACTGGGCCGACATCGCGGCGACGCGCGAGACCATCGCCCGGGTGCAGCGCGAGTTCTACGGCGACCCCGGGCCGGCGGTCACCGCGGTGCGGGTCTCGGGCTTCGCCTTCGAGGACCTGCTGATCGAGATCGAGGCCTTCGCGATCTGCCCGGACTGAGGGTCGCCGGAAGCCGAGTAAGCCGAAAAGCATCGGGGCGGCGGATCTGCGATCCGCCGCCCCGGCTTCGTTGCGTCGCCGCCTACGCTTCGGCGGCCGCGCCCTCTCGTGCTAGAGCGGCGG
Organism: Dongiaceae bacterium; assembly: GCA_046349435.1. Classification (GTDB taxonomy): domain Bacteria; phylum Pseudomonadota; class Alphaproteobacteria; order Dongiales; family Dongiaceae; genus JAXMCI01. The sequence goes on from JAXMCI010000010.1 coordinate 132,369, forward strand.
CAGCGGCTCGTAGGGATGGCCGAGCCACTTGCGGGTGAGCTGGTCGAGCTCGCCGCTCATCATGATCGAGTAGATGTAGGTGTTGAGCCAGTTGAGCAGGTTCTGCTCGCTCATGGCGACCGCCATGTGGGCGGGGCCGCGGGCGAGCACGAACTTGCGGTCGAACTCCTTGCCGGCGTTCTGCTTCATCAGCTCCTGCACCACCAGGCTGTTGGTGGCGAACAGCTCGGCCTGGCCGGACATGTAGGCGGCGGCGGCCGTGGCGTCGTCCTCGGTGCGCAGGAAGTTGGTCTTCGGGTTCATCGCCGAGAGCTCGAGGTCCTGGGTGGTGCCCTTGGTCGCCGCCACCTTGTGGTCGCCGAGCTGGTCGGCCGAGCTGATGGCCAGCGACTTGGGGCCGTAGACCGCGTCGTAGGTGTCGGCATAGGGCGCCGTGAACATCACCTGCTTGGCCCGCTCCGGGGTCATGCCCATCGCCGCGATGACGATGTCGACCTTGTCGGTGACCAGGTAGGGAATGCGGTTGGCGCTGGTGATCGGCTGCAGCTCGATCTTGACGCCGAGCGCCTTGGCGATGCCCTGGGCGAGGTCGACGTCGAGCCCGACCGGGTTGCGGTTGGCGTCCTGCGAGCCGAAGGGCGGCACGTCGAGCGGCACGCCGATGCGCACCACGCCCTTCGAGATGATGTCCTGCAGCTTGTCGGCATGCGCCGCGGCGGCCAGCGTCGCCGTCATGGCGAAGGCGGCGAAGGCTGTTATCAGGCGTTTCATGGTCGGTTCTCCTCTCCTGTTTGACTGCTAGTGGAGCACGGCACTGAGGAACGTCGCGAACTCGGCGGTCTGCGGGGCGGCCAGGGTCGCCGCCGCCGGCCCCTGCTCCCAGATGCGCCCCTGATGCATGAAGACGACGCGCGAGCCGAAGCGCCGCGCGAAGCCGATCTCGTGGGTGACGAGCAGCATGGTCATGCCGGAGCGGGCCACGTCCTCCAGCACCTTCAGCACCTCGCCGGTGAGCTCGGGGTCGAGCGCCGAGGTGATCTCGTCCATCAGCATCACGGCCGGCTGCATGGCGAGCGAGCGGGCGATGGCCACGCGCTGCTGCTGGCCGCCGGAGAGCTGGTCGGGATAGGCGTCGAGCTTCTCCTCGAGCCCGACCCGGCGCAGCACGTCGTGCGCCAGCTTGAGGGCGTCGGCCTCCGCCATGCCGCGGGCGATGGTCGGCGCCAGCGTGATGTTGCGCGCCACCGAGAGGTGCGGGAACAGGTTGAAGCTCTGGAAGACGATGCCGACCCGCTGGCGCAGCTTGCGCAGGTTGGTGCGGCGGTCGTTGACGGTGACGCCGTCGACCACGATGCGGCCGTCCTGGATCGGCTCCAGCCCGTTGATGCAGCGCAGCAGCGTGCTCTTGCCCGAGCCGGAGCGGCCGAGGATGGCGATGATCTCGCCGGGCTCGACCGCCAGCGAGACGCGGTCGAGCACGGTCAGCGTGCCGAACCGCTTGGTGACGTCGACGATATCAACGAGCGGCATGGAACCGGCGCTCCAGCATCCCGCTCCAGCGCGTCAGCGGGAAGCAGACGATGAAATAGAGGGCGGCCACCGTCAGGTAGACGAGCAGCGGCCGGTAGGTCACGGCGGTGGTCATCTGGCCCTCGCGGGTGAGCTCGACGAAGCCGATCGTCGAGGCCAGCGAGGTGTCCTTGATGAGCTGCACCAGGAAGCCCACGGTCGGCGGGGTGGCGATGCGCAGCGCCTGCGGCAGGATGATGTAGCGGAGCTGCTCGACGAAGCCGAGGCCGAGCGAGGCGCCGGCCTCCCACTGCGTCTTCGGGATGGCGTCGAGCGCGCCGCGCCAGATCTCGCCGAGGAAGGCGCCGGCATAGACCGACAGCGCCGTCGCGGCGGCGATCCAGGCCGGCACGTCGATCCCGACGATCGCCAGCCCGAAATAGAGCGCGAAGATCCAGACCAGCAGCGGGGTGCCCTGCACCGCCTGGGTGTAGGCGATGCCGACGACCCGCAGCGGCAGGGCGCGGGCGAACTGCAGCAGCGCCACCGCCATGCCGATGACCGTGCCGCCGACGAAGGCGGCGGCGGTCAGCAGCAGCGTCCAGCGCAGGGCCGCGACCAGGAAGACGACGTCGATCCATTCGAAGGAGCGGATCATCGGCGGGCGAAGAGGCGCGCATGGATCAGCGCGAAGAGGCCGCGGAAGATGAGGGCGAGGGCGAGATAGACGACGCCCACCACGGTGTAGACCTCGAAGTCGCGGAAGGTGCGCGACTGGATCACCGAGGCCTGGTGGAAGAGGTCCTCGACGGAGATCAGCGAGGCCGCCGAGGTCGCCAGCATCAGCAGCGTGAACTGGCTGGCCAGCGACGGGAACATCATGCGCAGGGCGGGGAACAGCACGATGTGGCGGAACACCTGCAGCGGCGAGAGGCCGAGCGCCAGCCCGGCCTCGATCTGGGTCGGCGGGATCGCCTGCAGGCCGGCGCGCACGATCTCGGTGGCGTAGGCGCCGAGGTTGACGGTCAGCGCGATGGCCGCCGCCACCGGCGCGTCGAAGCGGATGCCGAGGCTGGGCAGGCCGAAGAAGACGAGGAACAGCTGGATCAGCAGCGGGGTGTTGCGGATCGCCTCGACATAGGTGACGGCGGCGAGCCGCAGCGGCTTCGGCCCGTAGAGCCGGGCGCAGGCGCCGAGGATGCCGAGCGCCAGCCCGCCGACGATGGCGATCCCGGTCAGGGCCAGGGTGGTCGCCACGCCGTCGAGCAGCGAGGGCCAGTAGGCCAGCACGTCCCGGAACTGGAAGTGATACTTCACAGGCGCGGGCCCCCCGCTTTCGCGCTGTTCAGCGATTTCACTTACTGGTAAGTCAGTCGCCTGTCAACTCGGCGGCTGGGGCGATGGAGGCCGGCCCCCGGGCGCGACGGCGAACCTCCCCGACCGGGCCCGGGCGCGCTATAGATGGCGACCCGGCGGCGGGGCCAGAGGGGGCGCATGCAGGACCGGATCAAGTCAGTGGCGCTGGAGCTGCTCATCCAGCACGGCTATCGCGGCGTCAGCTTCGGCGACATCGCCGAGCGGCTGTCGACCACCCGGGCCAACATCCACTACCACTTCGGCAACAAGCAGCGGCTCGTCGAGGAGGTGCTGGAGGACTATGTCCGCGAGACGCTGGCCGCCCTCCAGGAGGTCTGGACGGCGCCCGGGGTGACGCTGGCCGGCCGCATCGAGCAGATGCTCGAATACAGCCGCCGGCGCCACGCCAAGTACAACCCGCCCGGGCACCAGGGCCGGCCCTGGAGCCTGATCGCCCGGATGCGCCAGGACAGCGACGCGCTGACCGACGACGGCCGCGCCGCGCTGCAGCGCTTCGGCCGCGAGCTGATGGCCTGCGTCGTCGCCGCCATCGAGGACGCCAAGCAGCGCGGCGAGTTCTCCGCCTCGCTGCCGGTGCAGGACGTGGCGCTGCTGCTGGTCAGCCTCGCCAACAGCGCCGGGCCGATCACCCAGGACGCCGGCAGCTTCGAGCGGCTGGAGCAGCTCTACCTGGCCTTCGCCCGCATCCTCAACCACGCCTACGGCGCGGCGGCGCCGGCCGGGCGGCAGGCCCTTCAGGGGACGCGCCCGACGCGATAGGGCTCGCAGTCGAGCCCGCCCGCACCCGGCCTCAGATCCGCTCGGTGCCGAGCCGGGTGTCGACGCCGCGGCCGGTGAGCCCGTTGGGCCGGAAGGTGAGGACCAGGATCAGCACGCAGAACACCGCGACGTCGCGGTAGAGCGTGTCGAGATAGCCCGCCCAGTAGGCCTCGAACAGGCCGATGGCGATGCCGCCCAGCGCCGCGCCGGCGAGCGAGCCGATGCCGCCGAGCAGCGCCGCGGTGAGCGCCTTGAAGCCGACGATGTAGCCCATGTAGGGCTCGACCCCGCCATAGTAGAGCGCCACCACGGTGCCGCCGGCGGCGGCCAGGGCGGCGCCCAGCATGAAGGTCGCGGCGACCGTGCGGCCGACGTCGATGCCGAGCATCGCCGCCATGACGCGGTCCTCGGCGCAGGCCCGCTGCGCCCGGCCGAAGCGGCTGCCGACGATGAGCCGCCAGAGGCCGAGCATCAGCACCCCGGCGGTGCCGGCGAGCAGCAGCTGGCCGCTGGTGACGCGCAGCGCGAAGCCGCCGCTCTCGAGGACCGAGCGGCCCTGGTTGAGCAGCGGCGGCAGGAACACGACATGCGTGCCCTGGACCAGCCGGGCATATTCCTGCAGCCCGATCGACAGGCCGATGGCGGCGATCAGCGGCGTCAGCCGCGAGCTTCCCAGCATCGGCCGGTAGAGCAGCCGGTCGGCGAGCCAGCCATAGCCCGAGGTCATCGCCATGCTGGCGACCAGCGCGAGCGCCAGCACGACGGGCAGCGGCAGGCCGGTGCCGCTCAGCAGCAGGAACAGGATCGCCGCCCCGAAGGCGCCGATCATGTAGAGCTCGCCGAAGGCGAAGTTGATGATCCCGGTGATGCCGTAGACCATGGTGTAGCCGAAGGCGATCAGCGCGTAGGTGCTGCCGACCGTGAGCCCGTTCAGCGTCTGCTGCAGGAAGTAGGCGACGCTCTTGCCGATCGGCCAGGGCTCGGCCCGGGCCGCCAGCGGCGGCGCCAGGTCCTCGAGCAGCTCGATCGCCGGCAGCTGCAGGCTGCGCAACAGCAGCACCAGCTGGCTGAGCGCGAGCGGGCCGTACGCGCTGCTCTCCGCCGCCGCCAGGCGCCAGCCGAGATGCTCGGTGCGGCGGTCGACGAAGCGGCAGGTCAGCCGGCCGGCGCGCATGTCCGCGGCCGGTGCGGGCCAGGCGAGGGCGACGACGCGGAGCCCGCCCTGGTCCTCGCTGTGCGCCGTGACCGCCAGCCGCTCGGCACCGACCACGAGGCCCGGCAGCAGCGCCCGGCAGAGTCCCTCCGGGCCGCGGTCCGAGCCGCAGCCGGCAACGGCCAGCAGCAGCAGCAGCGGCAGCAGGCGGCGCATCACGGTCGGTGCGGGCGAGGGCATGCGGGCATCGGCCGGGCACAGTAGCATCCGGCATGCCCGGCCGGGTCAGCCTCGTCGTATCAGTCCTGGAAGTCCTCCCAGGCGTGGCGGTAGGCGACGAAGCCGGCCCGCTCGTAGGTGCCGATCGCCGCCGGGTCGTCGCAGGTGTCGGTGTGCAGCCAGAGCCGGCGCGGCCGACGCAGCCACAGCGCCCGCACCGCCCGGTCGAGGAGATAGGGTCCGAGCCGCTGTCCCTTGGCCTCCGGCCGCAGCCCGAAATGGGTGATCTCGATGCCGCCCTCGGCGTCGTCGACCGCCTCGCAGAACCCGGCCACCGCATCGCCGAGCGCGAGGAGGAAGAGGTGGGTGTCCGGCGCGGCGAGAAAGCCGTCCAGCTCCGTGGGGATCATGCGCAGCCGCAGGTCCCACTGCACCGGCGTGCCGACGGCGCGATAGAGCGCGAGGTAGTCGGGGCGGGCCAGGCGGCGCGCGGCCACCTCGGCATCGGGCCGCGGCGGCGGCAGGGCCGGCGTCCGCGGCGCCGCCCGCTGCTCCAAGTAGGTGACCCACAGCCGGACCATCCGCCCGGTATAGTGCCTGGCTGCCCGTCCACCAATGCCGGTTGCAGATGCTCGCGCAGCGGCTAGGCTTGCGGCAGGATCGGGGGCCTGCCCGTGCGCATCCTGCTGACCGGCGCCAACGGCTTCATCGGCCGCTACCTCCTGGCGCGCCTGCTGGCGGCGGGCCACGCGGTGGTGCCTGCGGTCCGCCGGCCGGCCGAAACCGACCGGCTGCTGCCGGCGCCGGCCTCGATCGGGATCGACCTCAATCGCGACACCGACCCGGCCGTCTGGCGGCCGCGGCTGGCCGGGATCGACGCGGTGATCAACTGTGCCGGCATATTGCAGGGCCGCCCGGGCCAGTCGATCGCGGCGATTCACGATGCGGCGCCTCGAGCCCTGTTCGAGGCCTGCCGAGCCGCCGGCGTGCGCCGGGTGATCCAGATCTCGGCGATCAGCGCCGAGCCCGGCGCCGGCACGGCCTATGCGCTGACCAAGCACGCCGCCGACGCAGCGCTGGCGGCAAGCGACCTCGACTGGGTGATCCTGCGGCCCTCGCTGGTCTATGCCGAGGGTGCCTATGGCGGAACCGCCCTGTTCCGGGCGCTGGCCGCCATGCCGCTCGCGGTGCCGGTGGTCGGTGACGGACGGCAGCCGTTCCGGCCGATCCATGTCGACGACCTCGCCGCCGCCGTGCTCGCCATCCTCGATCGGCCGGCGATCCGCCGCCAGGTGATCGATCCCGTCGGGCCGGAGGAGCTGGAGCTTGGCGCGCTGCTGCTCGACCTGCGCCGCTGGCTCGGGCTCGCCCCGGCGCCGCTGCTGCGGGTCCCGTTGCCGCTGGTCCGGCTGGTAGCGCGGCTCGGCGACCTGGGCGGCGGGCCGCTCGGCACGACCGCGCTGCGCCAGCTCGCCTTCGGCAACAGCGGCGCGCTGGAGCCCTTCGTCGCGGCCACCGGCGTGCGGCCGCGGCGCTGGCGCGACGCGCTGCTGGCGCGGCCGGCCCAGCCGCAGGATCGCTGGCATGCCCGGCTGACGTTGCTCCGCCCGGTGCTGCGCCTGGCGCTGGCGGCGCTCTGGCTGGGCTCCGGGCTGGTCGGGCTGCTGCAGCCTTCCGCCGCGACCGCCGTCACCCTGTCCGGGCTCGGTTTCGGCCCGACGGCGGCTGGAGTCGTGGCGATGCTGGCCTGCGCGGCCGACCTCGCGATCGGCGCTCGCGCTGGCGGCCGACCGCTCGCGCGCTCGCAGGCGCCGGTCGCTGGCGGGCCAGCTGGCGCGGCGGGCTACAGCCTGGTCCTCACGCGGCGCTGCTCTGGGCCGATCCGTTCGGGCCCCTGCTGAAGAACCTGCCGATCCTCGTCGCCATCGCCATCCTTGCCGTGCTGGAGCGGGAGCGGTGACCGACCTGGCTGGCTGAAGCTGCTCCACGTGCTGAGCGCGGCGGTGCTGTTCGGCACCGGGCTCGGCACCGCCTTCCACATGTGGCTCGCCCATCGCTCGGGCGACGTCCGGGCGATCGCCGCGGCGGCGCGCAACACGGTGCTGGCCGACTGGCTCTTCACCGCCCCCGCGGTGCTGCTGCAGCCGGCGACCGGCCTGCTGCTCGCCGGGCTCGCCGGCATCGACCTCACCTCGGGCTGGCTGCTCGCCGTCTACGCGCCTCGCCGGCCGGGCCGGCGCCTGCTGGCTGGCTACATCCTGCGGCGTCCTGGTCCGGTGGTCTGGCTGCAGCTGCGCGTCCGCGCGCTGGCCGCCGCGGCGGTGGCTGCCGGCGGGCATGCCCTTGCCGCCGGCATATCACCGCTGCATGCGGGCCTGGTTCTGGCTGGGCTGGCCGGCTTTCGCCGCGGTGCTGGCGATCTACGCCCTGATGGTCGCCCGGCCGGAGCTCTGACACCCATCGCCGGCCTTCGTCTAATCTGCCGCCATGGAATGGACCGAGGAGGGCATCGTGCTCGCCGTCCGCCGCCATGGCGAGGGCGGCGCGGTGGTGACGCTGCTGACGCGCGGCCAGGGCCGCCATGCCGGGCTGGTGCGCGGCGCCTTCGGCCCGGCGCTGCGCGGCGTGCTGCAGCCCGGCAACCGGGTGCGCGGCCATTGGCGGGCGCGGCTGGCCGAGCATCTCGGCCACCTCGCGGTCGAGCCGGTGTCGAGCCGCGCCGCGGCGATCCTCGACGACCCGCTGCGGCTGGCCGCGCTCGACGCCGTCACGGCGCTGGCCGAGGCGGCGCTGCCCGAGCGCGAGCCGCACCCCGGGGTCCATGACCGGCTGGAGATGCTGCTCGAGCTGCTGGTCGGGCCGGCCCCGTCCGGGCTGTGGGGCGCCGCGCTGCTGCGCTGGGAGCTGGCCCTGCTCGCCGAGCTCGGCTTCGGCCTCGACCTCGCATCCTGCGCGGTGACCGGCGGGACGGCGGAGCTCGCCTATGTCTCGCCGCGCACCGGCCGGGCCGTGTCGCGGGCCGCCGCGGCGGCGTGGCGCGACCGGCTGCTGCCGCTGCCTGCCTTCCTGCTGTCGGACGCGGGCGAGGCCGACCGCGCCGGCCTGCTCGCCGGGCTCACCCTCACCGGCCGCTTCCTCGAGCGCGACGCGCTCGCCCATGCCGGCCCGGCCGGCGCCGCGGCGCTCGCCGCCCGCGCCCGCCTCGCCGAGCGCTGGCGCCGCCTCAGCTGAGGCGCAGGTAGGCGCGGACCTTGGCCAGCATCCCGTCGAGATCGAGCGGGTCGCGGCCGGCCAGCCGGCCGACGACATGCTCGCCGAGCGCCCGGTAGCTCTCCATCTGCGATTCCGAGAACCACTGGTCGGCCGTCGATTCGTGCGGGAAGGCCGGGTTGCCCTGGGCGTAGGCCCGGATATCCGCCGGCTCGGTGCCGAGATAGCTGGGCTTCAGGTAGACGAGGTGCGCCGGCACCCCCGGTGCCTCGGGGTACTCGATCCGCGCCAGCGCGGCATAGACGCCGTCGGCCTCCGGCGCGGCCTGGCGCGCCCTGATCTTGAGGCTGTCGAACTCGACCTTCACGCCGAGATCGATCCAGGCCTTGCGCAGCGCGGCGCCGAGGTCGGCGAGGCCGCAGGCGGGGTCGCAGCCGGCGTCGCTCACCACGATCAGGCGGCAGCGCCGGCGCAGCATCTCGTAGATGCCGAGATTGTCGAAATGACCGCCGTCGGAGAGATAGACCCAGCCGCTCCGGTTGTCGGTCATGCCGAGCATCTCGCGCAGCGCCGGCACGAAGCTCCAGCGCGGCCCGTCGCGGCGCCAGACCCGCGGCTTCTTGGCCGGGTTGCCCAGCCACCAGCCGAGGCGCACGTTGAGCAGCATCATCACCAGGCCGATGACCGGCGAGGAGTGGTAGCCCTGGTTGGGGCTGGCCGCGGCGCCGGAGATCGCCATCGCGGTGCCGAGCGACATGCCGCCGCCATAGTGCTTGCTCGGGCGGTAGCCCACCGCCGGGTTGCCGCAATGCAGCGGCGTGGCGGTGAAGCTCTCCGCCTTGCGCTCCTGCCAGGCGAGGTTGCTGCCGCTCACCAGGTTGAGCGTCATGTTGACGACCGGGAACAGCGGCCCGCGCCCCGGCGGGCCGCCGAGCAGCTCGGTCATGCGGAGGTTGTCGCCGGCTCCGAAGCCGGTGAAGGGATCGCGGTCGGGTCCGCCCTCGCCGCGGGCCGAGCCGAGAAAGGCGCGGATCAGCCGGTTGCGGTAGATGTCGTGCAGCGAGAAGCGGTTGACGTTGACGAAGTAGGAGGCGCCGGCGCCGATCGCGCAGCAGAGCAGGGTGGCGACCACCGTCACGGCCAGCTTGGCGCCCGCGGGCGGCGGCGGCCCGAAGCTGAACTGGAACCAGAGCAGCACGCTGGCGGTGACTGCCGACAGCAGGATGGTGAGGCAGACCAGGAACAGCACCGTGGCGACATTGAGGACGGCACCCAGAGAGTGCGATTCGATCCATTTGCGGGCCGCCACGGCGGCGGTCTTGCTGCTCGCCCCGATCGCCATGGTGACGATGCCGGAGAAGCCTCCGGCCAGCGCGATCGAGCCGTTGGCCCAGTCGAGCAGCGAGGCGAATGGATACCTGTAGTCGGGCCGGCCGATTCCGGCCACTGCCGGGCCGAACAGCACGAGCGCGGCGAAGGCCGGCCAGGCGAGCCCGCCGAGGATCAGCGCGCCGCTCACCCGGCCCGACCATTCGCGGTCGAGGCTGCTGCGGCGGGCATAGCTGGTCAGGCCGGTGAAGAGCAGGTCGGCGACCAGCAGGCAGCCCATCAGCCAGGCGACGCCGAAGCTGGCCAGCGTCTCCCACTGCCAGTAGGTCAGCCAGGCCCAGTTCCGCAGGCCGTAGCGGTAGAGCAGCAGGCCGAGCGCCGCCAGCAGGCTCGCGGCGAGCCCCGACACCATCCAGCACAGGAAGACCGCGGCGGGCGACAGCGCGTCCGGCTCGTGCGCCAGCAGATCGCGCGCGCGTCGTCCCCGCGGGCGCTCCTGCAGCGCCGGGATCAGCCAGGCGGCGGCATAGACCAGGAAGCCGATGACCGCGGCGTTGCGGTAGAGCCAGGCCGGCACATCGGGGCTGGCCTTGGGCGGATCGACCGCGAAGATGGCGAACAGGGTCGCCGCGGCGCAGGTCGGCGCCAGCACCCACAGGATGTAGGTCCTGCGCCCGAACGGCGCCCGGCCGAAGGGCGGCGGCAGCCGTCCGGCGCCCTTCGCCCCTGGCTCCCGACGCAGCGGCCGGTTGGCCGCGGTGACCAGCAGCGCCAGGAAGAGCAGCGCGACGCCGAGCGCCGCCACCGCGACATGGGCCGCCTCGCCCCAGGCGCTGGCCCAGCCGAGGAACAGCGCGGCCGCCTGCGGCACCATCACCAGCGCCAGCAGCAGCGGCCCGAAGATCGTCCAGTTGAGGACCAGGTTGCGCAGGCAGAGCGCCACCACCGTCCAGCTGTCGCCGGAGGTGGCGCCGAGCTTCGGGGTCAGGAAGTTGCTGTTGCGGCGCAGGCCCTGAAGCTCGACCGGCTCGGAGAACGGCTCGGCGCCGTCGCCGCCTGCGGCCTGCCGCGCGCCGAGGGCGGCGAACACGGCCGCATCGTCGTCGCGATGCTTCCGCCAGGCGGTCAGCCAGCCGCCGACATAGCCGCCGCCGGAGACGGTCGAGAGATAGTCGAAGCGCCCGAGCAGGCCGAGCTTGGCGAGGCCCTGCAGCACGCCGAGCGCGAAGCAGGCGCTGCGGATGCCGCCGCCCGACAGGCAGAGCGCGGCGCGGTTGCGCTCCAGCGCCGCGCGGTAGAACGCGACCGTCCCGTCGCCCTCGGCCGGCGGCTCGACGCCGTGCAGCTGACGGTATTCCTGTCGCAGCATCTCGAGCAACGGCAGCGCAGGCCGGTCCCGCATGGCTTCCCCCAGCTCACCGCCCGTCACTCTGCGCCGCCCCGCGCCCCGGGCGCAATCCCGTCGGCTTGACCGCGATGGCGGCGCCGCCGCATCGTGCGGCGGGACAGCGAGGGATCGGACGTGGCCGGAGACGATGACAAGCCGCTGGTGGTGATCGGCGCCGGCGTGGTCGGCGTGGCGACCGCGCTCTATCTGCAGCGCCACGGGCTGAAGGTGACCATCGTCGACCCGGGCGGGCCGGGCGAGGGGACGTCGCGCGGCAATGCCAGCATCATCGCCGTCGAGTCCTGCGTGCCGGTGGCGACCCCCGGCATCGCCCGCGCGGTGCCCGGCATGCTGCTCGATCCGCTGGGGCCGCTGGCCATCCGCTGGTCCTACCTGCCGCGGCTGGCGCCCTGGCTGTGGCAGTTCGTCCGGGCGAGCGCGCCGGCCCGGGTCGAGGAGATCTCGATCGCGCTGCGCGCCATCCTGGTCGAGGCGATCCCCTGCTGGGAGCCGCTGCTCGCCGATGCCGGCATCGCCGACATGCTGCGCCGCAACGGCATGCTGCTGGTCTTCGAGAGCGAGGCGAAGTTCGCCGCCATGCAGCCCTATCTCGAGCTGCAGCGCCGCCGCGGCACCCTCTTCGACGTGGTCGCGCCGGAGGAGCTGCGCCAGCTCGAGCCGACCCTGCAGCCGATCTTCCGCCACGCCGTGCTCTACCGCGAGGTCGGCCACACGCTCGACAATTTCCGCCTGGTGCAGCGCCTGGCCGAGTTCTTCCGGCAGCGCGGCGGAACGATCCTCCGGGCCGCCGCGCGCGGCTTCTCCGCCGGGGCGGAGGGCGTCACGCAGGTGCTCACCGAGGCCGGCGCCGTCGATTGCCGCGGCGTCGTGGTCGCGGCCGGCGCCTGGTCGCGCCGGCTCGCCCGCGACCTCGGCGCCGCGGTGCCGCTCGACACCGAGCGCGGCTACCATGTGATGCTGCCGGAGCCCGGCATCATGCCGCGCCGGCCGATCTACTCCGCCGAGGGCAGCTTCGTCGCGACGCCGCTCGAGCACGGGCTGCGGCTGGCCGGCACGGTCGAGCTCGGCGGCCTCGAGGCGCCGCCCAACTATGCGCGGGCCGACATCCTGCTGCGCCACGGCCGGCGGATCTTCGGGCCGCTGGGCGAATCGGGCCGCAGCAACTGGATGGGATTCCGCCCGTCGCTGCCGGATTCGCTGCCGGTGATCGGGCCGGCGGGGCGCCACCGCAACGCCTGGCTCGCCTTCGGCCACGGCCATCTCGGCCTGACCCTGGCGGCGGTCACCGGCCGGCTGGTCGCCGACCTGGTGGCCGGGCGGGCGCCGGTGGCCGACCCGGCGCCCTATCGCGCGGACCGGTTCTGAGCTCCCGGGCCGCTGCCCGGCGACGGCTCAGCGGGTCGCCGGGAACCCCGCCTTCAGCAGGGCCTGGCGATGGTGGTCGCGATCGGCCGGCTGGCGGTAGTGCAGCGTCTGGAGGTGGCCGCCTACCGTGAAGGCGGGGTCGCCGGCCAGGGTCGCCTGGAGGTGGGTCGCCGCCGTGTCCTCGTCGCCCATCGCGGCCAGCGCCGCGGCGAGGAACGCGTGGTGCGCCGGCTCCGGATGGGTGATGTGGCGGAAGGCGGCCACGGCCTCGGCATAGCGCCGGCCGACGAAATAGGCCCGGCCGAGGTGATTCCAGAAGCGCTCGGGATGATACGGGTTGAGCCGCATCGCCTTGAGGATCCACTCGACTCCCTCGTCCGGCCGGCCGAGCCAGGTCAGCAGCTCGCCCTGCTGGACCACCAGCAGGTCGTAGTTCGGGTTGAGGGCTAGGCCGCGCTCCTGGTGATAGAGCGCCTTGTCGTGCTGGCCGCGGATCAGGCTCAGCGCGGCGAGGATCCGGTGCACGTCGGCGTCGTTGTCGTCGAGCCGCAGCGCCCGCTCGAGCGCGGCGAGGACGTCGCGGAGCGCCACCTCGCGGTCCGGGCACCAGCCATGGACCCAGCTCTGGCCGAGGACGCAGCCCTTCCAGGCATGGGCGTGGGCGTAGTCGGGATCGAGCGCCAGGGCGCGCTCGAGCAGCGCCTGGGCATGGGCATTGTCGGCGCGGGCGGAGCGATGGTGCAGCACCTTGGCGGCGAGCACGCATTCGTAGGCCGCCATGTTCTCGGTCTGCTTGCGCTTGGCGCGGTCGTGGCGCGCCGCCTCGACCCGGCCGGGCAGCGTGGCGACGATCGCCGAGGCGAGCTCGTCCTGGATCTCGAAGATGTCCTCGAGCCGGCGGTCGTAGCGCTCGGCCCAGACATGCCGGTCGGTTTCCGCGTCGATCAGCTGGCCGGTGACCCGCACGCGGCCGCCCGCCTTGCGGACGCTGCCCTCGAGCACGAAGTCGACGTCGAGGATGCGCGCCACCTCCTGGATGTTCACCGCCTTGCCCTTGAAGACGAAGGTCGAGTTGCGCGAGATCACCAGCAACTCGCGGAAGCGGGACAGCTCGGTGATGATGTCCTCGGTCAGGCCGTCGGCGAAGAACTCCTGCTCGGGATCGCCGGAGATGTTGGCGAAGGGCAGCACCGCCACCGAAGGCCGTCGGGCCCTGGCGGGCGCGGTGGCGGGAGGACTCGCGGGCACCGGCGGCGGCGCGTCGTCGACGCGGATCCGGTAGACCCGCAGCGGGCGCGTCAGGTTCTTGACGCTCTGCTCGCCGAGGTCCTCGATGACCGCCTTGTCGAGGCGGTTGCTGATCTGGTCGCGCACGGCGCCGGAGATGCAGATTCCGCCGGGCTCGGCCAGCGCCTGGAGCCGCGCCGCGATGTTGACCCCGTCGCCGAAGATGTCGCCGTCCTCGAAGATGATGTCGCCCAGGTTGACGCCGATGCGGAACTGGATGCCGGCGCCATCGGCATTGCGCTCGGCCATCTGCTGCTGGATCTCGATGGCGCACTGCGCGGCGTCGGCGACGGTCTGGAACTCGACCAGCAGCCCGTCGCCGGTCGTCTTGATGATGCGTCCGCGCCGCCGGGCGATGGTCGGGTCGATCAGCTCCGACCGGTGCGCGCGCAGCCGCGCCAGGGTGCCGGCCTCGTCGATCTCCATCAGCCGGCTATAGCCGGCCATGTCGGCCGCGAGAATTGCGGCAAGCCTGCGCTCGAGCTCCTGCGGCTCCATCGACCCTGTGCCTTCTTCGTCGGTGCGGGATCCTATCACCGGGGCAATCCCGATAGTACCCGCCACGAGGGCGCTGCGGCTCAGCCTTGCCCGCTCAGCCAGGCATCGATCAGAGCCGCCGTCCGGCGGCCGTCGCGGATCGCGTAGTTGGTGCCGCGATCCTCGGGATAGACCTGCGCCATGCTGGCGATCCAGGCGCCGGGGATCGGCGTCTCGGGCCCGGGCACCCGGTCGGCGTAGCCGCAGGCGACGATCGGCTGGGCGTAGCGCGCCCGCCAGACATGCGCCGCCGTGACCGTCGCCGGATCGAGGTCGGGGAACATCCGGCGGAGATGGGCGAGGGTGAAGTCGACCGTCTCGGCATCGCTCCAGGCGAAGGCAGGGTCGTCGGCCGGCAGGTAGCGCGAGAGATAGACGACGCGGCGCCGTCCGGTCGGATCGGCCTGGTCGAGATGGGTGTGCTCGATGACGCCGACGAAGGGGAAGCCCGGGTCGTTGACGTTCATCCAGTAGAGCTCGGACAGGCTGCGCGTCAGCTCCAGCACGACGCAGACATTGGCGAGATAGCCGATCCCGGCGAGGCGCGCGCGGTAGTCCGGCGGCACCGCGTCGCCGAGGATCGCGGCGATCTGCGGCAGCGCCGCGGTGAGCAGCACCGCCGCGCCCGCGACCGGGCCCCGCTCGGTGGCGACGCCGGCGATCCGGCCCTCGGCATCGCGCAGCAGGCCGGTCGCGGCGCGGCCGGGGTGGAACTCGCCGCCGGCGGCGCGGATCGCCTCGACCATGGCGTCGGCGAGCGCCGCGAAGCCGCCGCGGAAATAGGCCAGCCGCTCCTCGCCGCCGCGCCCGCGGCTGCCGCCGCGCAGCCGCAGCTTGGCCCAGAACCAGGCGGCCGAGACCTCGTCCGCGTGGCGGCCGAACTTGCCCTGCAGCAGCGGCGCCCAGACCACCTCGAAGACGCGGCGGCCGCCCAGCTGCCGCAGCCACTGTGCCGCCGGCACCCGGTCCAGCGTCCGCCAGTCGGCGATCCGCCGGGCGCGCAGCAGCAGCAGCCCGAGCCGCAGCCGGTCGAGCGGCGGCAGCGGCGTGAAGCGCAGCAGGTCGAGCGGCCGCGACAGCCGGTAGAGCTGCCGCCGGTAGTAGAGCCCGGTGCGGGTCGCGCCGACGGTGACATGGTCGGCGAGGCCGAGCTCGCCGACCAGCCGGTCGACCTCGCGGTCGCTGGTGAACCAGTGGTGATAGAAGCGCTCCAGCCGCGTCCCGCCGGCGTGGAAGGCGGCGGCCAGCCCGCCCGGCTCGGCCTCGGCCTCGAGCAGCACCGGCCGCCGGCCGCGGCGGACCAGCTCCCAGGCGGCGGCCAGACCGGTGAAGCCGGCCCCGACCACGATCACGGGTGCGCCGCTCGCCGGTCCGGCGCTCATCGCCGGCGGGTCGCGCCGTAGCGGCTCTCGCGCACCGCCTGGGCGATGTAGGGCGGCCGCTGCTTCACCTCGGTGAAGACGCGGCCGAGATACTCGCCGATGATGCCGAGGGAGAGCAGCTGGATGCCGCCCAGCAGCAGCAGCGCCGTGCCGCCGGCGCCCAGCCCCCCGGCCGGCCAGCCGGCGAGCGCGGCGACCAGCCCGGCGAAGGCGAGCAGCGACACCGCCAGGCCGAGCCAGAGGATGGCGCGCAGCGGCCGGACCGAGAAGTTGAAGACGCCGTCGAAGGCCAGCCGGATCAGCCGGTCGAGCGGGTACTTGGTGGTGCCGGCGGCGCGCGCCGCGCGCTCGTAGGGCAGCCCGATCTGCGGGCCGCCGACCCAGGCGCGCAGGCCGCGCACGAAGCGCTGCCGCTCCGGCATCGCCTCGATCGCGTCGAGCGCCCGGCGGTCGATCAGCCCGAAATCGCCGGCATCGCGTGGGATCTCGACCTCGGCGAGCCGGCTCAGCAGGCGGTAGAAGGCGTCGTAGGCGAACCTCTTGGGAAGAGATTCCTTGCGATCGCGGCGCACGCCGTAGACCACCTCGTGGCCGGCGCGCCAGCTCTCGATCATGGCCGGCACCAGCTCGGGCGGATCCTGCAGGTCGGCGTCCATCACCACGATGACGTCGCCGGCCGCCTGGCGCAGCCCGGCCACGACCGCCGCCTGGTGCCCGAAGTTGCGCCGGAAGGTGACCAGCGCGACCCGCGGGTCGGCGGCCGCGATCGCCTGCAGCAGGGCAGGGGTCTCGTCGCGGCTGCCGTCGTCGACATAGACGATCTCGAGCGCAAACCCGGGCAGCGGGTCGAGCGCCGCGATCACCCGGCGGTGGGTGGCGTCGATGACGGCCGCCTCGTTGAAGACCGGCAGGACGACGGAGAGCAGCCGGGTCGGCTCGCCGCCCGCGCTCGTCCCATCCTGCCGCATCGGCTCCGCCATCCGCCCGGTCCCCTTGCGATACGATCCCCGCCGCAGGATAGCGGGCCCGTGTTCCTCTCGTAAGGCGTCAGCCGGCGAGCCGGCGGAAATGACGGGCGAGCCAGCCGGGATCCACCAGGTTGAGCAGCAGCTGCCGGCGCAGCGCGGGATGCGACAGCGCCCGGCCGAGCAGCAGCGGCGGGCGCAGCAGCCGTTCCTGGGCCGCTGCGAGGCGCGGATGCCCCCCCTGCCGGCAGGCCCGCGCCGCCAGCAGACGGGCGCGCCGGGACGCCGCGGCCGGTGCCGGCAGCGGCGCCGCCAGCAGGTCCCGGGCGGCGATCAGGTACGCGTCCAGCAGGCCCCCCCGGCCGTGCCGCGCGAGCCGGCCGCGCACCGCCGTCCAGTCGGCGTCGCCGGCGACCCGGCCGAGATGGCCGAGATCCTGCAGCAGCCGCAGCTCGGCGCGGCCATAGGCCATGCCGAGATCGGTGACGCCGGCATGGGCGATCGCGTGCACCAGCCGGTCCTGGGTGGCCGGCACGCGCACCGCCACGCCGTCGACGCCGAGCCGCCGCGCCCGGGCCAGGAGCTCGCCGGCCGGCAGCAGCACGGTGCCGGGATAGGCGAGCGGCACGTGATGCAGTTCGATCCAGGCCGGCCCGCCGGGCCGCCAGAGCGGCGCGGCGTGATGGGCCAGCGGGCTGCGGGTGTGGAGCTGCGGCAGGTAGCCCTGCTCCTGCAGGTGCCGGGCGCAGGCGGCGAGCTGGTCGGCCGGCACCAGCAGGTCGAGGTCGATCTGGAAGCGCTCGGCGGGGTCGCGGTCCCCGGTCAGCAGGTCGGCCGTGCCCTTGAGGAACACCGGCTCGACGCCGATCCCGGCGAGCAGCCGCGCCACCGCCAGCGCCTCGGCGCGCAGTGCCGCGTTGCGCTGCCGGTTGAGCGTTTCCATGCCATCGAAGTAGTCGACCAGCTCCGCCGGCAGGGCGGCCTCGAGGGCCAGCCGGCGCAGGGCGCCGCGCACCGCCGGCGCGACCTGATGGTCGCTCGCCAGGCGCACCAGCCAGGGTGCCGAGAGGCGGCCCGTCTCGATGGTCCGCAGCAGCGCCGGTCGCCGCGGCTCCGGCGGCGCGAAGGAGAGCAGGGCGCAGAGGAAGCCGAAGCTGGCGCGGGCGCCCAAGGCCGCTTCTCAGGCGGCCAGCGTCGCGGCCCAGGCGGCCGCGGCGGCCGCGTCGTCATGGGCCAGCTCGTAGGCCGGGCAGGTCTCCAGCCACCGCGCCAGCCGGCCGAGCGCCTCGTCGCCGAGCGGCCGGCCGATCCGCGCCGGCGATTCCATGATCCGGGCCAGCGCGGCGAAGGGCTCGAGCCGGGTGGCAGCGACGCCGCGCGCGCCGGCGAAGCGCGGGAACAGGATGGCCCGCACCGGCAGGGGCTGCCGCGCGATCCGCTCGGCCGGCGGCAGCCAGTACTTGACGTCCTGCTCGGCCCGCCGGAACACCCTCGCCTCGGCGAGGTCGGGGATCAGCCGGCCGAGCAGGCGCCAGCTGCCGCGCTTCAGCACCAGCGGCAGCGGCAGCGGCCGGACGAGATCCTCGTCGAGCAGCGTCAGGTCGTCCGCGACATGGCCGAAGCCGCGCGCCAGCAGGGCCGTGAGCAGGGTCGTCTTGCCGCTCCCCGAGAGCCCGGGCAGCACCAGGCAGCCGCCGCCCGGGGCGGCCACAGCGGCCCCGTGCAGCGCGAGCTGCCAGTCCGCGGTGTCGAAGGCCAGCCGCGCCAGCCCGGCCAGCGCCGTCGCCACCGCCTCGTCGAGCGAGCGGGCCGGCTGCGGCGGCTCCTCGCCGATCGTCACCCGCAGCTGGCCGGCCTCGCGGGTGACGGCCAGCGCCGCGGCAGGCCTCGGCTGGTGGCCATCGGGGGCCAGCGGCGCCAGCAGCGGGCGCAGCACCGCCTCGACATCGCGAGCGCCCAGCCGCAGCGCGACGACCGTGCCGGCCAGCCCGCAGCACAGCGTCGCCTCCGGCTCTCCGATGAGCCCGTCCTCGCGCCAGCGCCGCAACGTCGTACGGACATCCTGCTCCGCCCGGCCGGGGTCGATGCCGTAGGCCTCGGCCAAGGCCGGCGCCAGCTCCGAATCGGCAAGGCCCGCGGCCCGCTGCTCCCAGAGGAAGCGCGCGCTGCCGTTGAGCGCGTAGAGCCGCTCGCCAAGCCGCCGCGCCAGCAGCAGCCCGTCACCGACCGGCGCCGCGATGTAGCCGTCTCCCGTCATCGGCCGACTTTAGGCCAGGCCGGGGGCCGGGGCCAACTCCCGCCCGGCGGGATGGCGGGCCCGTGTACCGGGACATGGCGGACACACTGCCCGGCCGCCGACGTCCCCATCGCCGCGTCGCCTTGACAGCCGCTCGGCCGTGATGCGCCCATGCCCGAGGCGCGGCGGCGGAGGGGGCGGTGGCGAGCGAGGGCCGGGAGGGCGCGGGGATGCCGGCCGAGCGGGCTCCCGGGGCGGCGATGGCCCTGGCCCTGTGCTTCGCCGGCGGCCCGCTGCTCATCGCGCTGGAGCTGCTCCGGCCGCTCTACGCCGCGCCCCTGCTGGCAGCCGGGCTGGCCTGGCTCTGGGCGCTCGCCCGGTTCCTCGACCAGGGCCGCAGCGGGCCGGAGCCGGCTCGGTTCCGGCACCGGCTGCGACTGGCCGCCGGCGCGCTGGCCTGGATGCTGCCGTCGGGCATCGGCGGCATCGGGGCCTGCCACTGGGACTACATCAAGCACAACATCGTCTTCGGCCGCCTGCTCGCCGGGCATCTGCCGCTGGCCCTCGGCAGCGGCGCGCCGTTCCACTACTACTTCGCCTACTACATCCTGCCGGTCCGGCTGTTCGAGGGCCTGGCCGTGCTGCTGCCCGGGCTGCCCTTCGACCTCGTCCTGTTCGCTTTCTACGCCGTGGTCCTGGTGCTCGCGGTCGCGCTGCTGGCCTGGGGCTTTCGTGCGCCGGCCGGCCGCCTTCTGGTGCTGCTGGCGCTGACCGGCGGCGGCCTGGACCTGCTCGGCGTGCCGCTCTTCGGTCGCCACATCTGGTCGGTCGGGCGCGTCCCGGGCCTCGGGCTGCCGGTGCCCGAAGGCCTGGAATGGTGGGGCGTGCCGCTGGCGCCGCAATCCTTCACCATGCATCTCTACTGGGCGCCGCAGCATCTGTTCGCGGCCCTGATCGGCACCGCGCTGCTGGGCGCCTTCGGGCGGCTGGCCCGGCCGGTCCTGCCGACCCTGCTTCACGCCGGGGTCGTGGTCGCCGCGGCCGCCTTCTGGAGCACCTATGTCGCGATCGGCCTCGCCATGCTGGTCGCGGGCGAGCTGCTGCGGCGCGCCGCGGCGCCGCGGGCCGCGGCGCGGTCGCCGGCGATCGGCGCGGCAGCGGTCGCCGCCGGCGCACCCTTCTGCCTGCTGCTGGTCGCCTTCGCGGCGGCGTACGTCACGGCGGCGCGGGCCGCCTCGCCGCCCGACCTCGTCTTCGCCGGCGGTTCGCTCCTCGCCTGGGCGGGCACCTTCCTGCTCAACCACGGTCCCTGGATCGCCGCCCTGGCACTGGTCCCGGCCGCGGCCGCGCCGGCCGCGGAACGCCGTGCGCTGGCCGGGCAGCTCGGCTTCGGCCTGGCCGCGAGCGCGCTGCTCCTCTGCTTCCGGCACGGCACCTACAACGACTGGGCGATGCGCACCGTGCTGCCGGCGGGCCTGCTGATGACCGCGGCCACCGCGCGCCTGCTCGCCGCGCCGCTGCCGCGCCGCGGCCGGGGGCTGCTCCTGCTGCTCCTCGCGGTCTCGAGCGCGTCCTCGGTGGCGCAGATCGCGCAGGGCCTCTTCGCGCCCTGGCCCTGTGCTCCGTACGGCGCCTATGGCGAGCGGGACCTCGACCCGCTGCTGCCGCAATACGAAGGCAATCCGGGCAGCCTCCTGTACCGCGCGCTCGCGCGGCGACCTTGAGGCTGCGACTTGCTCGCGCACCGCGGCGCCCGTATTATGCGCGACTCATGGGGGTGTCCGGCGCTGCCGGATCCGATGTGCCACGGAAGGGGTCAGCAAGCCATGGCCGACGAGGAGCAGGGGAAGCCGGAAGATGGCGCGCCCGCCAACGCGGAGAAGCGGGCCGCGCTGAAGAAGCTCGGGCGCTACGCCGCCTACACCGCGCCGGCCACTCTGGTGGCGATCGGCTATGCCTCGGCAAAGGGAACGGGCGGGTCGGGCGTCAGCCCGCCGCCGTCGCCGCCGCCGAGCCCGCCGCCGCCAAGCCCGTCTCCGCCGCCGAGCCCGCCCCCTTCGCCGCCGCCGAGCCCGCCGCCTTCGCCGCCGCCGCCGAGCCCGCCGCCGCCAAGCCCGCCGCCGCCGAGCCCGCCGCCGCCGAGCCCGCCGCCGCCGCCGACTTGATGCCTTGAGCGGCCGCGGGCTCCGTCCGCGGCCGCGCCTGGGCACTGCAGTTGCGGGCTCTCTACTTCCTGAGCCTCGCCACCGTCGTCTACGTCGACCTGCTGGCGTTGACGCTGGTCTTTCGGCGGCTCCTGCCCATGCCGGCGATCGCCCGGGCCGCAGGGGCGCTGGCGGTCACCGCCGGTCTGTTCTTCGTCGAGCACTTCGTCGGGCTGGGCCGGCTGCAATGGGCCCTGCCGCCCCTCACGGCGGTCTCATGCCTGCTGCTGTGGCGGTGGCGGGCGGAACTCCGCGCGCCTGACGTCCTGGCGGCCGAGGCGGTGTTCCTCGCCGCCGCGGCCTACGCGCTGCTCTGGCGGCTCGCCTTCCCGGAGCTGTTCGAGCATCTCGACCAGCTCACCGACCTGCATCTCATCGCCAACTATCTGCCCGGCGAGCGGCTGCCGCCGCCCGATCGCTGGCTGCCCTGGCAGCGGCTCGACTACTACTACACGCTGCAGCAATACGGTGCCGCGCTGCTCGGCCGCCTGGCCGGGCTCGGGCCAGGCACGTGCTTCAACGCCGCCTTCGTGCTGCTGACGGCGATGATCGTCGGGCTCGCCTGGTGCTTCGCCGAGGCGGTCGGCGCACCGCTCTGGGGACGGCTGCTGGCGGTCTTCTGCCTGGCGATCGGCGGCAGCGGGCTGGCGCCGTTCTATCACCTCGTCACCGCACCGCCGGCGGAGGGGACGACGCCGGCCGGCGCCGCCTGGGACGTAATGGTGCACAGCTACCGCTTCATCGGCTGGTTCGGCGAGGCCACCGCCTCGCCGCTCTGGCGCAGCCTGTTCGGCGTGCCCCGCCAGGACATGGTGCTGCCGCTGGAGACCTTCGGCCAGGAATACGCATTCGGCGCCTACCACGCGCCGCTGGCAGGCTTCCTCCTGCTGTTCCTGGCGATGGCCGCGATGGCCGTGCTGCCGCGGGCCGCGTCCGCCGTCCGCCAGCACCTCCGGATCCTGCTCGGGGCGAGCGTGCCGCTGACGCTCGCCGCCAATGCCTGGACCTTTCCGCTGCAGGGGCTGCTGGTCGGCAGCTGGGCGCTGTGGCTGGACGGCCCGCTGCGGCTCGCCCGCTGGCGGGCGCTGGCCGCCGGTGCGGCGCTCGGGACGGCGCTCGTGCTGCCCTTCCTCGCCGGCTTCGCGGTCAACGGGCACGGCATCGCGCTGACCCGCGTCGCGGCGCACGAGCGGGCGCCGGTGCTGCAGTTTCTGCTGCTCTTCTGGCCGCTGCTCCTCGCCGCCCTGCTGGCGCCGCTGGCCGGCCGCAACCGTGCCCTGGCGCTGCGGCTGGCAGTCTCGTTCGTCGGGCTGCTCGTCGCGACCGAGCTGCTCAACGCCTATGACGGCGGCTACAGCGGCACCATGGCGCGCTTCAACCCGGCGATGAAGTGGTGGAGCTGGATCTTCACCGGCGGCTTCTTCGCGCTCAGCGCCTGCCTGCTCGGCAGCGGGCGGCGCGGCCCGCGCGCCGCCGGCGCGGTGCTGCTGCTGCTCGTCTCCAGCTATGCGGTCGATGTCGGCCGCTTCTGGCTGGTCACCGCCAAGCCGCACGCGCTGCGCTTCGACGGGATGGGCCACTACGCCGCGGATCCCGCCGCGGCACGGCTGATCGCCTACCTGTCGGCGGTGCCGGAGGGGCTGCTGCTCGAGAAGGCCTATGACAAGTCGCCGATCGACACCGGCACCTACGGCAGCTTCACCGGCCAGCCGAACCTCGTCGGGATTCCCTGGGTGCTGCGGGTCTGGAAAGCGGAGCTGCCGGAGCTCGGCACCCTGCTTCCCGAGATCGGCGCCTTCTACGGCGGCACGCATCCCGATCCCCTGCGCTTCCTGACCGGCCAGGGCATCCGCTACGTGCTGTGGTCGCCGCGCGAGGGCGGCGACCTCGCCGCCTGGGCCCGGATCGATGCGGCGATCGCGGCCGGCTACCGCTGGATGGAGTTCTCCGCCACGCCCGACCGGCACGTCGGCGTCTGGGTGCGCCGCCCGTCCTGAGGGCGCGCCCTCAGCGCTTCCACGGCTTCACCCGCAGCTTGATCCGGTGGTCGGCGGGGCCGGGCGCACCGTCCGGCATCGAGCCGCGGTAGTAGTCCTTTTGCCAGCGCTGCTGGGTGGCCGGGCTGCCGGGCTGCTGCAGGTCGCGGTTGAACTGCAGCCGCGCCTCGTTCCAGGCCCGGTAGCGCGCCGCCAGCTCGGGGTCCGAATCGAGCGCGCGGATCTCCGGCTCGGCGGTCTCGATCAGGTCGCGCGGCAGCGGGAAGAAGAAGCAGAAGGGCTCGCCGGCCTGCCAGTCGACCGCGACCCGCGGCGCGGTGAAGCGCCAGTTCATCGTGAAGGTGAAGGGCGACCAGTCGGTCTCGACGATGCCGGTCAGGGCGGCGATGCCGTGCTTCGGCCGGTTGGTCGGCCCGGTGACCAGCAGGTTGATGCCGGGAGGCGTGCGGAACAGGGCGGGGACGTGGAAGGTCAGGACGCCGCCGCCGAAATGGCTGCTCGGCAGCTCGCCCGCGCCATCGTCCGCCTCGATGCGGATGGCGTCCTTGCCGACCCCGCCGTCCCACCAGGCCTGGAACCCCCGCCGGCAGCACATCTCCCAGCCATGCATGTTGGCGATGTTGAGCGGCAGGCAGCGATAGGCGAACGCCTCGGGCAGCGCGTCCATCCAGTCGCGGGTGGCCGGCGCCGGCCTGATCTCGGGCGGCTCGCCGCTGGTCGGGTAGAGGATCAGCTTCACGGCCGGCACTGAAGCACAGCCGCCGACCGGCGGCGAGCGGAGAAAGCGTCGCGGCCAAGCTTGCCGGGCGCGGCTGGCGCTTCCTTTTTGCCCCGGCTTCGGCGTAGAAATTGCGCACCAGCGTGCGGGTGCGGGCCGGATGTGGGGAGACGGCTCGCCTGGGAGGACAGGACGACTCCGATGCAGGACGACTCTGGTAACGGCAAGAAGGACGAATCCGAGGCGGAGGCCTCGTCGGAGCCGGCCGCGGTGCGCGTGCTCATGACGCAGGTCCGCCAGCTCTACAGCGAGGTTCTGACCGAGCCGGTGCCCGATCACCTGATGGAGATCATCCGGAAGGCCCGGCTCAAGGAGCATTAGGAGGCGGGCTCGGCCTCCCCGCCGTCCGCCGGACGCAGCAGCCGGCGCGCCGGCGCATCGAGCACCCACGACAGGCCTTCCGGATCGAACCGCAGCGCGACACTGCCGCCGGCCGCCTGCGCGACGACCCGCTCGATCACGGTCCGGCCATAGCCCTGCCGGGCGGGCGGCGATACCGGCGGCCCCGCGCGCTCCGTCCAGCGCATCACGAACCGCGCATCGCCGCCCGCGCCCACGGTCCAGGCGATCTCGATCCGGCCGGCCGGGCGGGAGAGGGCGCCGTACTTCAGCGCGTTGGTCGCGAGCTCGTGCAGTGCCATGCCGATTCCCTGGGCCGCGCCGGGGGCCAGCGTGACGGCCGGACCGGCGAAGGCCACCTGACGGCCGAGCGCCGCGCCGAGATGGTCGAGCTGGGCGCGGACCAGCGCGCCCAGCTCCACGCTCTGCCAGCCGCCGCGCACGATGAGGTCCTGCGAGGCCCCCAGGCTCTGCAGGCGTCCGACGAGATCCTCGGCGAAGGCCCGCGGCGGCGAATCGCGCACCGTCAGCCGGGCGATCGACTGCACGACGGCCAGCAGGTTCTTGGCGCGATGGTTGACCTCGCTCATGAGCGTGCGGATGTGCTCCTCGGCGTGCTTGCGCGCGGTGATGTCGAGGCTGGTCGAGAAGGTTCGCGCGGGCGCTCCGTCCTCGCCCGGCGCCAGGATCCAGCGCGTCTCGATCCAGCGTTCCCGGCCGTCGTCCCCGACCAGCCGGTAGTCGACCGGGCCGACCGGCAGGCCGTCATGCAGGTCGCGAAGGGCCGCGGCCACGGTGTCGCGGTCGGCGGGGGCGACATGGGCGAGGAAGGTCATGCGGCAGGCGGCGAGCTCGCCGCCTTCGGCACCGCCGGGCAGCGCGAAGCCCATCACCGCGGGGTAGTTCTCGCCCCAGCTCATGCGCCCCGCGGCGAGGTCGGCCTCGGCGTAGGTCAGCCCTGCCGCCGCCGCGGCCTGGCGCAGCTGGGTCCGGCTGCGCGCCAGCGCCGCTTCCGCCTGCTTGCGCTCGGCAACCTCGCGCTCGACGCCGCCGAGCCGGCGATCGGACCGCTCGGCGTCGGCCCGCCGCAGCGCGCGCTGGCGCAGCAGCCCGGCGCCGCCGATCCCGGCGAGCGCGCCGGCGCCGCCCGCGAGCAGGATCGGCAGGATGGGGCCCGGTCCGGCGACGGTCGCGAGAAGGGCGGCGCCGCCGCCGAAGACCAGCAGCCCGAGGCATCCGGCAGCAAGCGCGGCGAGGCGCGGCGCCATGCGGCCCGGCCGCTCCGCCGCCGGCCGGCCATCCCACGCAGCCAGGGGTCGTTCCCGGATCGCCATCGCGCGCCCAAGCCTCGTCCCCCGACCGGCAAGGAACATCAAGCGGGGCCGCCACGCAAGTCCGGCCGGAACGACCCTCCGCGCTTGGCGCCGAGCTCCGGGGCAGCGGCGTCACCGTCACCGGCCCGATGCCAGGCGCCACCGAGGCCGACCTCTCGAGCGCGCCGACATGCCCGACACCAGGATCGGCGCCGGCAGGAAGGGTGAGCCGGGCCCTCCTTGATGCACGTCAACCCCGGCGGCGTCGCGCTGCCGGGCCCTCCTTGATGCACGTCAACGCCGCCTGCCGCCGCCCGGGGCTATGAGAAGGCTGCCCCGGCAGCGGCGGGCTTGGTGCCTGCCGCGCCGGCGCGGGAGAGCGGCGGGTGCGTGGCGCAGCTGGGATGAGCCGGTCGGCGGGGACAGGTCCCGCGTGAAGCCCCGCGAGGACGAGCGGAGCGCGATCCTGCCGCCGGAGCGGGCGGCGGGCGGCGCCGGCGGCCTGCCGGTGCCGGTCGCGCCGCCGCCCATACCGGCGCCGCTGCCGGCATCGCTGCCGGTGCCGGCCCGCCCCCGGCCGCGTTCCTGGCAGCGGGTCCTGCCGTTGCTCCTGCTGCTCGCGGCGGCTGCGGCCGGCGGCGGCTACTGGTGGCTGCACCGCCAGCCGGCGCTGCCGCCGGGCATCGCCATGGGCAACGGCCGGCTCGAGGCCGACGAGATCGACATCGCCACCAAGTTCGCCGGCCGGGTCGCCCGGCTGCTGGTCGACGAGGGCGACCGGGTGACGCCGGGGCAGGTGGTCGCCGTGATGGACACGCGCGACCTCGAGGCGACCATGAAGCGCGACGAGGCGCTGGTCGCCCAGGCGCAGCGCTCGCTCGAGGAGGCCCGCGCCAACCAGGCGCAGGCCCAGGCGCAGCTGACCTTCGCGCAGCAGCAGCTCGATCGCGCATCGACGCTGGTGCGCAAGGGCTACGCCACGGTCGAGGCGCTCGATCAGGCGACCCGGGAGCGCAACGTCGCCACGGCTCTGGTCTCGGCCGCGGCCCAGCGCGCCTCCGCCGCGCAGAGCGCGCTCGAGGCGGCGACCCACGAGGTCGAGCTCTACAGGGTGAACATCGCCGACAACTCGCTGGTCGCGCCGAAGGTCGGGCGGATCGAGTACCGGGTCGCCAATGTCGGCGAGGTGCTGCCGGCCGGCGGCAAGGTCTTCACCATGCTCGACGCCTCCTACGTCTACATGGACGTCTACCTGCCGACCGCCGAGGCCGGGCGCGTGCAGGTCGGCGGCGAGGCCCGCATCGTGCTCGACGCCTATCCCGGCCACGTCATCCCGGCGACGGTGGTGTTCGTCGCCCGCCAGGCCCAGTTCACCCCGAAGACGGTCGAGACCCGGGACGAGCGCGACAAGCTGATGTTCCGCATCCGGGCGCGGATCGATCCGGCGCGGCTCGCCGGGCGCGAGGACATGGTGCGCAGCGGCCTGCCGGGCGTCACCTACCTGCGCGTCGACCCCGCCGCCTCCTGGCCGGCCGGCCTGCAGCCGAGCCCGCTCCCCGCCGCCAGCCCATGAGCGGCGCGGCTGCCGCCGCGGCGCGTCTCGACCGCGTCACGCAGCGCTACCGCCGGGCCGTCGCCCTCGACGACGTCACGCTCGACCTGCCCGCCGGTCGCATGGTCGGGCTGATCGGGCCCGACGGGGTCGGCAAGTCGACGCTGCTCGGCATCGTCGCCGGCGCCCGCCGCATCCAGTCCGGCACCGTCGAGGTGCTGGGCGGCGACATCGCCGCGCGGGCGCATCGCCGCGCCGTCTGCCCGCGCATCGCCTACATGCCGCAGGGGCTGGGACGGAATCTCTATCCCGATCTCAGCGTCCGCGAGAACGTCGCCTTCTTCGCCCGCCTGTTCGGGCAGCCCGCGGCGGAGCGCGCGGCGCGCAGCGCCGAGCTGCTGCAGGCGACCGGGCTGGCGCCGTTCGCCGACCGGGCCGCCCGCAAGCTCTCCGGCGGCATGAAGCAGAAGCTCGGGCTCTGCTGCGCCCTGATCCACGATCCCGACCTGCTGGTGCTGGACGAGCCGACCACCGGTGTCGACCCGCTGTCGCGCCGCCAGTTCTGGGAGCTGATCGGCCGCATCCGCGGCCGCCGCCCGGGCCTCTCCGTGCTGGTCGCCACCGCCTACATGGAAGAGGCGGAGCGCTTCGACTGGCTGGTGGCGATGGATGCCGGCCGGGTGCTCGCCGCCGGCACGCCGGCCGAGTTCCGGGCGGCGACCGGCGCCGCCGGCCTGGAGGCCGCCTTCATCGCACTGCTGCCCGAGCCGGCGCGCCGCGGCTACCGGCCGCTGGAGCGCCCGCCGCCGCTCCTCGCCGACGACGAGCCGGTCATCGTCGCGCGCGGCCTGACCCGCCGGTTCGGCGACTTCGTCGCGGTCGACCGCGTCAGCTTCACCATCGAGCGCGGCGAGATCTTCGGCTTCGTCGGCTCGAACGGCTGCGGCAAGACGACCACGATGAAGATGCTGACCGGCCTGCTGCCGGCCAGCGAAGGCGAGGCGCAGCTGCTGGGCAAGCCGGTCGATGCCCGCGATCCCGCGGCACGCCGGCGGGTCGGCTACATGTCGCAATCCTTCTCGCTCTATGGCGAGCTGACGGTGCGGCAGAACCTGGCGCTGCATGCACGGCTGTTCCACCTGCCGCCCGAGCGGGCGCGGGCCCGCATCGCCGGCCTGGTCGAGCGCTTCGGCCTCGCCGGCTGGCTCGACCAGCGGGCGCAGGCGCTGCCGCTCGGGATCCGCCAGCGCCTGTCGCTCGCCGTCGCCGTCGTGCACGAGCCGGAGCTGCTGATCCTCGACGAGCCGACCTCCGGCGTCGATCCGCTGGCCCGCGACCGCTTCTGGGAGCTGCTGATCGGGCTGTCGCGCCGGGAGGGCGTGACGATCTTCGTCTCCACCCACTTCATGAACGAGGCGGAGCGCTGCGACCGGCTCTCCCTGATGGAGGCCGGCCGCGTGCTGGCGACCGACACGCCGGCCGGGCTGATGGCGCGCCAGGGTGCGGCGAGCCTGGAGGAGGCGTTCATCGCCTACCTCGAGGCGGAGGCCGGCCGGCCGGCGACGGCGGTGGCGGCGGCACCCGTTCCCGCGGCGCCCCGCGCGCCCCGGCGGGACGCG
Organism: Dongiaceae bacterium; assembly: GCA_046349435.1. Taxonomy (GTDB): domain Bacteria; phylum Pseudomonadota; class Alphaproteobacteria; order Dongiales; family Dongiaceae; genus JAXMCI01. The sequence goes on from JAXMCI010000010.1 coordinate 160,907, forward strand.
GCGGCCTTCAGCCTGCGGCGGCTCGCCGCCTGCGCCATCCGCGAGAGCCTGGAGCTGATCCGCGATCCCATCCGCTTCGCGTTCGCGCTGCTGGCCACCACCTTCCTGATGCTGGTCTTCGGCTTCGGCATCTCGACCGACGTCAACTCGCTGAGCTTCGCCGTGCTCGATCGCGACGGCACGCATGAGAGCCGGGCCTATCTCGAGGCGCTGCGCGGCTCGTCCTACTTCGTCGAGAAGCCGGCGCTCGCCGACTATGCGGCGCTGCAGGAGCGGCTCTCCGACGGCGAGATCGACGCCGCGCTGGAGATCCCGCCGGGCTTCGGCCGCGACATGGCGCGGGGCCGGCCGGTGGCGGTGGCGGCCTGGATCGACGGCGCCCGGCCGTTCGTGGCGCAGACCATCCGCGGCTATCTGCTGGCGATGCAGCAGGGCTATCTGGCCGATCCGCTGAACCGTGCGCCGGTGCCGGCGCCGCCCGCCGCCGAGGTCGCGGTCCGCTTCAAGTACAACCAGGACTTCCGCAGCATCTACGCCATGGTGCCGGGCCAGATCGCGCTGCAGCTGGCGCTCTTCCCGGCGATCCTGATGGCGCTCGCGGTGGTGCGCGAGAAGGAGCTCGGCTCGATCGTCAACCTCTACGTCACGCCGGTGACGCGGCTCGAGTTCCTGCTCGGCAAGCAGGTCCCGTACATCGCACTGGGGATGGTCAACTTCGCCCTGATGCTGGCGCTGGCCCTGCTGGTCTTCGGCGTGCCGCTGAGGGGCAGCGCCCCGACCCTGCTGGCCGGCGTGCTGGTCTACGTCACCGCCACCACGGCCTACGGTGTGGTCGTCTCCGCCTTCGCCCGCACGCAGATCGCGGCCCTGTTCGGCACCGCCATCCTGACCGTGCTGCCGGCGACCATGTTCGCCGGCATGATGGTGCCGGTCTCCTCGCTGGCCGGCATGGCGCGCACCCTCGGCCGGCTGTTCCCGATGAGCTACTTCCTGCCGATCAGCGTCGGCACCTTCACCAAGGGGCTGGGCTTCGCCGAGCTGGCGCCGAAGCTGGGCGCGCTGGCGCTGTTCGTCCCGGCCCTGACGGTCATCGCGCTGCTGCTGCTGCGCAAGCAGGAGCGGTGAAGCGATGATCGCCGCATCGCTCCACTCCGGGATGACATTCCTCTGAGGTTCCCTCGATGCGCACGCTCGCCAACATCTTCTGGCTCGGCACCAAGGAGCTGCGCAGCTTCGGTCGCGACACCACGCTGCTGGCGCTGGTCGTCTACGCCTTCTCGCTGGCCATCATCGCCCAGGCGCAGAGCAGCTCGCAGGAGGTGCACAACGCCTCGATCGCCATCCTCGACGAGGATCGCTCCGCGCTGTCGCGGCGCATCGCGCACGCCTTCCTGCCGCCATACTTCCAGCCGCCGCAGGAGATCGCCGAGCGCGACATCGTCCCGGCGATGGATGCCGGGCGCTACACCTTCGTGCTCGACATCCCGCCCGGCTTCGCGCGCGACGTCCTGGCCGGGCGGCGGCCGGCGGTGCAGCTCGACGTCGACGCCACCGCCATGGTCCAGGCCGGGCTCGGCGCGCAGTACATCCAGCAGATCGTCGTGGCCGAGGTGGCCGGCCATCTGTCGCGCAGCGAGGGCGGCGCGCCGCCGCCCGTCGACCTCGTGATCCGCATCGCCTTCAACCCGAACGTCGAGACCGCCTGGTTCACCAGCGTCATGGGGATCATCAACAACGTCACCATGCTGGCCATCATCCTGGCCGGCGCCGCCGTCGTGCGCGAGCGCGAGCATGGCACGATGGACCATCTGCTGGTCATGCCGGTGACGCCGTTCGACATCGCCATGGCGAAGATCTGGGCCAACGGGCTGGTCATCCTGCTCGCCGTGGGCCTGTCGCTCTACGGCGTGGTGCGCGGCCTGCTGCACGTCCCGATCGCCGGCTCGGTGCCGCTGTTCCTCGCCGGCGCGGCGATCTACCTGTTCTTCGCCAGCGCCGTCGGCCTGTTCCTCGGCACGGTGGCCCGCTCGATGCCGCAGCTCGGCCTGCTCTACCTCGTCGTCTACCTGCCGCTCGCCATGCTCTCCGGCTCGAACACGCCGCTCGAGAGCATGCCGGCCTGGCTCGCCACGCTGCTGCAGCTGTCGCCGACCGTGCACTTCGTCGCCTTCGCCCAGGCCATCCTCTATCGCGGCGCCGGCTTCGCGGTGGTCTGGCCGAAGTTCGCCGTCGTCGCGGCGATCGGCGGGGTGTTCCTGGCGCTGTCGCTGCTGCGCTTCCGCCGGGTCGCCGCCATGGCTATCGGGTAGCGAGCTCGGCGGCGATCCGGTCGGCCACCTCGGGCAGGGCAGCGGCGACCGCGGCGCTCAGCGGGGCGCCGGTCTCGAAGCTGGCGCCCTCGATGGCGTAGACGACGCAGCGCGGGGGCAGCTGGCCCAGCGCGCGGGCGAGCTCGACCGCCTCGACCAGGCCAAACCCGTGCGAGGACAGGGTGAACGAGGCGGCGGGCAGGGGGCCGGCGGCGACGTCGAAGCGGCGCACCGTCCCCGGCGGCGCGCCGGACGCGGCGGCGTCGACCAGCATCGCGGCGGCCGCACCCTCGAGAGCGGCCAGGAGCTCCGTCGCCTCGCCCGAGAGCTCCACGACGGCGACGTCGGCCGGCAGGCGCCCGCGCAGCAGGCGGGCGACCACCCGGCCGGCGGCGTCGTCGCCGCGGTCGGGATTGCCGATGCCGATGACCCGCCGCGACAGGCTCAGCCCCGGTCGATCTCGAGCCGCAGGAAGTGGGTGGAGCAGGAGATGCAGGGGTCGTAGTTGCGCACCGTCTGCTCGCAGCGATGGCGGAGGTCGTCGTCGGGCAGGTCGAGGAAGCCGCCGGCGAAGCTCGCCAGGTCCTCCTCGATGCAGCCCTGGTTCTGCGAGGTCGGCGGCACGATGCGGGCGGCGACGATGGCGCCGTCGGCGGCGACCTCGTAGCGATGGTAGATCAGGCCGCGCGGCGCCTCGGTGGCGCCGCAGCCGACGCCGGCGGCCGGCTCGACCGGCACCGCCGGCCGGTCCGGCTGCTCGTAGGCGGCGATGATGCGGAGCGCTTCCTCGCAGGCCTCCAGCACCTCGACGGCCCGCACCACGATGCTGCGATAGGGGTTGAGGCAGACCGGGCCGAGCCCGGCCTCGCGCGCCGCCTGGCGCGCCACCGGCGACAGCAGCGCGAAGTTCAGGTTGTAGCGGGCCAGCGGGCCGACCAGGTAGCTGCCGCCATCGGCGCGCAGCCGGGAATGCAGCGCCGTCGAGCGCGCGACATGCACCTCCTCGAAATGCGCCTCGTACTCGCGCACCGGGATGTCGAGCCCGCGGTTGGTCACGACATGCCCCTCGTTGAAGGGGTACTCGGACGGATGGCGCAGCGCGGCCAGCGTGTAGTCGCGCTCGCGGTCGGGAAAGTCGAATCCGGCGGTCCAGCGCACCGTCTCGAGCGCCGCGTCGCGCGCCCATTTCAGGCGCTCGGCCAGGGGCGCCAGCTCGCGCCGGGTCGGCGTCCGGTAGAAGCCGCCGACGCGGACATTGATCGGGTGGATCTCGCGGCCGCCGAGCAGCGTCAGGATCTCGTTGCCGACCTTCTTCAGCGCCAGGCCGCGCCGCACCACCTCGCCATGGTCGCGGGCGAGATCGAAGGCGCCCTCGTAGCCGAGGAAGTCGGGCGCATGCAGCATGTAGATGTGCAGCGTGTGGCTCTCGATCCATTCGCCGCAATAGAGCAGCCGCCGCAGCTCGCGCAGCGGCCCGCCGACGGTGACCCCCATAGCGTCCTCGAGCGCGTGCACCGCGCTCATCTGGTAGGCGACCGGGCAGATGCCGCAGATGCGCGCGACGATGTCCGGCACCTCGCCCATGGCGCGGCCCTGCAGGAACGCCTCGAAGAAGCGCGGCGGCTCGAAGATCTTCAGCTCGGCGCTCTCGACCTTGCCGTCGCGCACCACCAGCTTGAGGCCGCCCTCGCCCTCGACCCGGGCGAGATAGTCGACCTTGATGGTCCTACGGGCCATGGCGATCGCTCTCCTTGCGGAACGGCTCGGCGCCGGCGTTGAAGCTGCGATAGAGCCGGTGCAGCATGCCCTCGTCGAGGCCGAGCTCGGCCAGCCGGCCGCTCAGCGACGGTGCGTTGGGCGATTCCTTCGGCCCGAAGCAGCCATAGCAGCCGCGGTCGTAGGACGGGCAGAGCGCACCGCAGCCGGCATGGGTGACCGGGCCGAGGCAGGGCGTGCCGTGCGCCACCATCACGCAGACATTGCCCTTGAGCTTGCACTCGATGCAGGTGCTGTGCGCCGGGGTGACCGGCCGCCGCCCGGCAAGGAAGGCGGAGATCACCTCGACCAGCTGGCGCTTGTCGATCGGGCAGCCGCGCAGCTCGAAATCGACCGGCACGTGCGCGGCGATCGGCGTCGAGGTCGCCAGCGTGTCGATGTAGTCGGGCCGCGCATAGACGATCGACGTGTAGGCGGCGACATCGGCGAAGTTGCGCAGCGCCTGGATGCCGCCGGCCGTCGCGCAGGCGCCGATGGTGATCAGCTTGTCGGAGCGGCGACGGACGTCGCGGATCCGCTCGGCATCGTGGGCGGTCGTCACCGAGCCCTCGACCAGCGACAGGTCGAAGCGGCCCTTGAGGTCGCCGCGCGTCGCCTCCGGGAAGTAGGCGACGTCGACGGCGCCGGCCACCGCCAGCAGCTCGTCCTCGCAGTCGAGCAGGGTCAGCTGGCAGCCGTCGCAGGAAGCGAACTTCCAGACCGCCAGCCGCGGCTTGCGTCCCGTCATCTCACAGCTCCCTGACGCCGAGCAGAGGGCGCAGCCGGGGGTAGGGGAAGACCGGCCCGTCCTTGCAGATGAAGGTGGGGCCGAGCTGGCAGTGGCCGCACAGGCCGATCGCGCACTTCATGTTTCGCTCCATCGAGAGATGGATGGCGTCCTCCGGCACCCCGGCATCGGCCAGGGCGGCGGCGGCGAAGCGCATCATCACCTCCGGCCCGCAGACCAGCGCCATGGTGTGCGACGGGTCGAACCCGGCGCGCGGGATCAGCGTCGTCACCACCCCGACATGGCCGCGCCAGTCGCCGAAGGCGCGGTCGACGGTGACCTCGATGGTGATGTCGAGACGGCGGCGCCAGGCCTCGAGCTCGCGGCGGAACAGGATGTCCTCCGGGCTGCGGGTGCCGTAGAGCAGCACGACGCGGCCGAAGCGGCGGCGGTTGCCGAACAGGTGGTAGAGGGCGGGCCGCAGCGGCGCCAGGCCGAGGCCGCCGGCCACCACCACCACGTCCTGGCCCTCGGCCGCCGCCATCGGCCAGCCGACGCCGAACGGGCCGCGCAGGCCGATCGCCGCACCGGGGCCGAGCCGGGTCAGCGCGGTCGAGACCGGCCCGACCGCACGGATGGTGTGGATCAGCGGCCCCGGCGCGGCGGCGTCGCCGCTGACGCTGATCGGCACCTCGCCGACGCCGAACACGGTCAGCATGTAGAACTGGCCGGGCGCGAAGCGGGCGAGCGCAGGCTCGTCGGGCTCGATGTCGAGCGTCCAGACCTCCGGCGCGTCGAGCCGCCGGCGCCGCACGCGCGCCAGCCGCGGCACCATCGGGTCCGGGCCGGCGGCGGCCACCGCGGCGCCCTCAGCCATGGCGGCCATAGACGTCGAGGATCTGCAGCCGGGTGGCCTGCAGCCGCTGGATCAGCACCGGCATGAAGCGCTTCATCATCTCGTAGCCGAGATCGTGGTCGGCCTCGCACTTGCCCCGCAGGCAGGCGGCATCGATGCCGATGGCGCGGGTCAGCTCGATCGCCCGGGCGTCGTAGGTCCAGCGATAGGGCGGGATCAGCCAGGAGACGCCGAGAATCTCGCCCTCGCCGACGGTCTGGAAGGTGACGGTGCCGCGGCCCGGGCCTGACAGCTCCAGCGCCACCCTGCCGTGCCGGATCAGGAAGAACTGATCGGCCGGCGCGGCCTCGCGGAACAGGTACTGCCCTTCGTCGAACCGCACGTTCCGGGCGCAGCCGACCACCAGCTGCAGGAACGGCTCGTCGAGTCCGGCGAAGAAGCGATGCTCCCTGACGATTCGCTCGAGTCCCTCGATCATGCGTCACCTCCCGCCGCTTCGCTCTGCCGGATGGCCTGCACCTCTTCGGTGATGTCGATGCCGACCGGGCACCAGGTGATGCAGCGACCGCAGCCGACGCAGCCCGAGCTGCCGAACTGCTCGTGCCAGGTGGCCAGCTTGTGGGTCATCCACTGACGGTAGCGCGAGGCGGTGCCGGGCCGCACGCTGCCGCCATGGATGTAGGAAAAATCCATCGTGAAGCAGGAATCCCAGCGCCGCGAGCGCGTGCTCTCGACGCCCGCCAGGTCACTGCCGTCCTCGACCGAGGTGCAAAAGCAGGTCGGGCAGACCATCGTGCAGTTGGCGCAGCTCAGGCATCGGGCAGCCACGTCGTCCCAGCGGGGATGCTCGAGGTTGCGCAGCAGCAGCGCCGGGACCTCCGCTGCCGGCATCGAGCGGCCCATCGCCGCCGCCGCCCGGTCGACGGCGTTCGCGGCATCGTCCAGCTCGGCGGCGCCGGCCGGGCGCAGCGGCAGCTCCGCCAGCACGGCGCGCCCGGCCTCGCTGCCGGCCTCGACGACGAAGCCGTGGGCGCCGTCGATGCCGATCTCCGTCAGCACCAGGTCGAAGCCGCCATCGGCGCGGGGTCCGGTTCCCATCGAGACGCAGAAGCAGGTGCCCCCGGCCGTGCCGCAGTTCACCGCCACGAGGAAGGCGCCGCCGCGTCGCGCAGCGTAGTGCGGGTCGGCGTGCGGGCCGGCCTGCAGGACGCGGTCCTGGATGGCGATCGCGTGCAGCTCGCAGGCGCGCACGCCGAGGAAGGCGAGCCGCTCCGCCTCGACCGGCTCGGGCAGGATGCGGACATCCTCGCCCTGCCGCTCGGCGTGCCACAGGCGCTGCACCGGAACATGGAGGAACTTCTTCCAGGAATGCGGCCCGACGACGTAGCCGAACAGGGCCCCGTCGCCGCGCGGCACCAGCCGGTAGCGGCCGCCATCCTGCTCGTCGCCCCAGCCGCGCGGCAGGTCGTCGACGCCGCCGATCTCGTCATAGGCGATGGCCTGGTCGCGCAGCGTCGGCCCGATCACCCGGAAGCCGCGCCGGCGCAACGCGTCGAGCAGCGCCTGCATCCCCTCGGCCGCGCTCATCCACGCCGCGGCGGGCGGGCGGCCCGGTCCGGCGGGAACATCCAGGCCGGCGGGACCGCCTGGGCCGGCGGGAACGCTGGTGCTCATGGCAGACGGATCCGGCATCGCGGGCTGCCCTCCCTGAAACGCAGCGCATTATAGTCCTGCCTGCCTGCATTCCCATGACATCGATCAAGGACAGGGCGGAGCGGCGCGTGCAGCGACCCCCCGACCGCCTTCCCTTCCAGTGGGCCGATTTCCCTTGCCGGGCTGACTTGCTCTAATATGATTCCTCGGCGACAAGCCCCGTCTTGGTGCCGAGCTTGGCTGCGGATCACCGCGTCCGCGGCTGTCGTCGCGTTCGGCTCGGGAAATGGCAGACCTGGATTCCATGCCTCCGCCGCCCGGCATCCTGCTGCTGGGGCGCAGTGCCGTCCTCGACGCCGCCGGCGGCGAGGCGACACCGCGCTCGCGCAAGGCGGTCTGCCTGCTCGCCTACCTGGCGCTGCAGCCGGGCGGCCGGGCTCGCCGCGAGACGCTGCAGGACCTGCTGTGGAGCAACCGCGAGCAGGCCCAGGCCGCGGCCTCGCTGCGGCAGGCGCTGGTCGAGCTTCGCCGCGCGCTGGCCGGGCTCGGGCCCGATCTCGTCGACGCCTCGCGCGACAGCGTCGCGCTGGCCTGCGACCGGCTGTTCGTCGACGTCCGGCAGCTCGATCGGCTGCTCGAGCAGGGGACGCCGGAGGCGGTCCTCGAGGCGGCCGGGCTCTGGCACGGGCCGCTGCTCGGCGACCTGGCGGCGCCCGATCCGGTCTTCGAGGCCTGGCTGCAGGTCGAGCGCACGCATCGTCACGAGCGGCTCCGCCGCGCGCTCGGCGATGCGCTGGAGGCGGCCGAGCGCGCCGGCACCGAGGACGATGCCTGCCGCGTCGCCGAGCTGCTGCTGCGCGTCGCCCCGACCGAGGAAGCGGCCTGGCGCGCGCTGATCGCCATCGACCTGCGCCATGGCCGGGTGACCGCGGCGCGGGCGCGGTTCCGCGACTGCCGGGAGATCCTGGCCCGCGAGCTCGAGGTCAAGCCCTCGGCGGCGCTCACCGCCCTGTTCAGCCAGGTCGACCGGCCGGCGCGCCCGGCCGCGGAGCCCGCGGAGCCGCAGCCCGCCCCCGCCCGGCACGCAGCCGCGCGGGAGGCGGCGCGGCCGGCCCGGCGCGGTCCGGCGCTGGCGATCGTCATGCGTCCGCCGACCGGCCCGCCGGAGCTCGGCGTGGCGCTGGCCGCGCTGGTCGAGGACGAGCTGACGGTGCGGCTCGGGCAGCTCAGGCTGCTCTCGCTGGCCATCCGCCCGGAGGAGGAGCAGCGGCTCGATGCCGACTACGTGCTGGCGATCGCGGTCGCCTTCGACGAGGCCCGCCCGCGCGTGTCGATCCGATTGCGCGACCGCGAAAGCGGCCAGCACCTGATCGTCGAGCGGCTCGAGCCTGCCGACCCCGTGCCGTTCGAGCGGCTGCGGCCCGAGCTGGCGCGGATGGCGGTGAGCGTCGAGCAGGCGATCGTGCGCCACTGGCTCGAGGACCGCGGCGGCCTGCGCGCCGGCGCCGCCGGCGTCGCCGATCCCTACACGCTGTGGCTGGCGGCCGACCGGCTGACCGAGTCCTTCGAGGCGGACGATCTCAGGGCGGCGGTACCGCTGCTGCGCCAGGCGGCGGCGACCGATCCGGGGTTCGCGCGCCCGCTCGCCAGCCTCGCCTCGATCGAGCTCAGCCAGCCGATGGCGAGCTTCGTCGAGGTGTCCGAGCTGCCGAGCTTCAACGGCGCGCTCGGCCTCGCCAAGAGCGCGGTCCGGATCGATCCCTGGGACCCGCGCTGCCGCATCATGCTGGCCTGGGTCTACATGCGGAAGCGGCTGTTCCGCCAGGCCGAGGCGGAGTTCCGGCAGGCCCTGGCGCTCGGCGGCCAGGACCCGCTGGTGCTGATCGCCGCCGGGGAGGGCATGGCCCATCTCGGCAAGCCGGAGGTCGGCATCGGCCTCGGCGAGCGCGCGCTGGCGATCCATCCGGCGCCGCCCGACTACTTCCATTCATACCTCGCGGCGACCTACGCCGCCGCAGGCGCCCATGACCGGGCGCTCGAGCACAGCTTCAGCTCGGCGCTGACCGTGCCGGAATACATCGCGCTGCGCGCCGTGCTGCTGGCCGAGACCGGCCGGCGCGAGCAGGCGCGAGCGGCGGCGGCGGAGTTCCTGCAGCGGGCCGAGGCCGGCTGGTCCGGCCACCGCCGCTTCGATCCGCGCGCCGCGCTGACCTGGCTCGGCAGCATCCTGCTGACCGAGGATCAGCGCCGGCGCGAGAGCTTCGTCCGCTCCGTGTCGGAGCTGATCGGGGTCGTGCCCGACCATCCGCAGGGCATCGTCCCGGCGAGCGCGGCACCGCCGGCCCGGTCTTTCGCCATCGGCGAGGTGGCCAGCCGCGGGCCGCTGATCGCCCCGCGCGACCTCCGCTTCTCGACGATCAGCGGCAGCCCATGATCACCGTGAAGCCGAGCTCGTCGAGATATTCGTCGAACTCCTTCTGGGTCGGGAAATCGCTGCGGTCCTTGACGTCGTGCGGCAGGACGACGTGGAACTGCTTGTCGCTGTCCTCGACCACCGTCGGCGGCCGGGCGTCGAGCTCCTTGGCGTCCAGGCCGGCCTTGGCGAGCAGCGACTTGGCGTTCTTCTTCAGGTTGCTGCGATGGGTCGGGTCCTTCACCGCATCATGAATCAGCTTGCCGACGTTGCGGCACACGGTGCGATCCGCCTTGAAGGCCACCTGCTCATGTCGACGCACGCCCTTGATCCGGCTCATCCTGGCTCCCCACGCTCCACTTGGTTGACGCGACGCTAGCAAAACCGTCCCGCGATGGCCATAGCCTCGCCCCGGACGCGGCCCGCCCGGCGTGGCCGCCGGAGACCAGGCTGCTGCAGCTGAGCTGCGCCGATGCGCCGGCCCGCTTCCTCGTCGCGATGGGCAGGACGGCGGGGGGCGACGCCGGGCTCCTCGGCGCCGGGCGCGGCCTCTCCCGGGCGCAGGCGCTGCGGTCCTGCCTGGGCGAGGTGGCCGAGGGCCGCGCCGCCGCCGCTCCTGGCGGGCTGGCCGTCCTCGAGGGGCGGGTGCGCGACCTGCCCGCGCCCGCCATCGCGGCCAACCGGCTGTGGTGCTTCTCGCGGCGCCAGCTGGCGCAGGGCCCGCATCCCGGCGAGGGCATCGCGCCGCCGGCATGGGCGGCCGGGCGCGCCGCCATCCGGGATTGTCGCCGCTGGGTGCGGGCCCGCGCCAGCGACGGCGGACCGGGGGCCTTCGTGCCCGAGGCCGCGATCCGGCTGCGACCGGGCGGCCTCGCCGGCAGCAACGGGCTGGCGGCCGGGCCCGACCGGCCGGCGGCCGAGCGCGCCGCCGTCCTGGAGCTGGTCGAGCGCGACGCGGTGGCGATCTGGTGGTACGGGCGGATCCGCCGCCCCGGCCTGCCGCTCGCCGTCCTGGACGAGGCCGGCGGCGCGCGGCTGCGCCGCTGGCTGGCCCGGCGGGAGCGCGAGAGCTGGCTGCTCGAGCTGACGCACGACCTCGGCATTCCGGTCGTCGCCGCGCTCTCTGCCGCCCCGGACGGCAGCGGGATCGCCTACGGCTTCGCCGCCGGGACCAGCCTCGGTACCGCCGCGCTGGCCGCCGCGCTCGAGATGCTGCAGAGCGAGATCTCGCTCGATCTGGCGGCCCGCCGGGCGGCGCGCCTCGGCCGCGCCGAGGGCCGGCCGGGCGCCTGCTGCTGTGGTCCCGGCAGGCCGGTATCGGACGGCTTCCGTTCCTCGCCCCGGCAACGGACGCGCACGCGCCGCCGCGCGCCGCGGGGGACCCCGTCGCCATCGTCGCCGACCGCCTCGGCGCCCCGGTGCTGCTGGTCGATCTCGATCGGCCCGGCGATCCGCTGCCGGTAGTCCGCGCCTTCGCGCCCGGGCTCAGGCCCTGGCGGTCGCGTCGCCCGCGGGCGGCTCGGCACGGTGCCCCGCCGGCTCGGCTGGCGGGCGACGCCGGTCGACGCTTGCACGGTGGGCGACGACGTGATCCTGATCTGAGCGGGCGACGGGGAGACGAGGCATGGCGCACAGGGATCTCGCAGGCAGCAGCCGGCCGGCGCCGCAGGGTGCCGTGCGGGCCGCCGACCTCGATCCGGCGACGCCGATCGAGCTGACGGTGACGCTGAAGGGGCGGGCGCTCGATCCCGTCGGCGCCTCGCCGCGGCCGCCGCTCGAGGCCGCGGCCTTCGCCGAGCGCTACGGCGCGCCGGCGGCCGCGGTGGACCAGGTGACCAAGGCGCTGGCGCGGCACGGGCTGAAGGTGCTGGCGGCCAGCCGCGACCGCCGCAGCCTGCGCGTGCGCGGCACCGCCGCGCAGATCCAGGCGGCCTTCCAGGTGCAGCTCGGCGTCTGGCGCGACGAGCATAAGCGTGAATACCGCGCCCGCGAGGGACGATCGCCATTCCCGACGAGCTCGACGAGCTGGTCACCGGCGTCTTCGGGCTCGACCAGCGGCGGATGATCCGCCGCACCCCGCCGCTCGCCCAGGCGGCTACCCCCGTTGCCGGCGCCAAGCCCTGGGGCGTCGCCGAGATCGAGGAACGCTACCGCTTCCCGCCCGGGGACGGGCGCGGGCAGGTGATCGGCATCGTCGAGTTCGGCTTCCCGATGGGGCCGGACAAGGCGCTGATGCCGGCCTGGCTGCCCGACGATCTCGAGGCCTTCTGCCGTGCCCAGGGCCGGCCGGTTCCGCCGGTCGCGATCCTGCCGACCGGCCATCCGCCGCTCGACGCCGCGACCTTCCGGTCGCTGCTGCCGCAGCTGCCCGAGGCGGTCGGCCGGCTGCTGCGCTACGCCACCGGCGAGACCATGATGGATGTCGAGATCGTCGCCGGGCTCTGCCCCCGCGCCAAGATCCTGGTCTATGTCTCGACCTTCGACGAGAAGGGCTGGATCGACCTGCTCGACCTGGTGCTGGGCGGCGATCCCGCGACGCCCGGCGTGCTCTCGATCAGCTACGGGCTGAACGAGGATCACCCGAACTGGTCGGCCGCGGCGCTGCGCGAGATCGAGCTGCGCCTGCATGCCGCGGCGCTGCAGGGCATCACCGTCTGCGTCGCCGCCGGCGACGACGGCGCCGGCTCGCACGATACCGACGGGCGGGCGCACGTCCCCTATCCCGCCGCCAGCCCGCACGTGCTCGCGGTCGGCGGCACGATGCTCGCCGGCACGCAGCCGCCGCGCCCGAGGTGGCGTGGTGGAAGGCGCCGGGCGCGCGCCAGGACGACGGCACCGGCGGCGCCACCGGCGGCGGCGTCAGCACGCGGTTCCGCCGGCCCGCCTGGCAGCCCGGGCCGGTACGGTCGATCAACCCCGACGGCATCGACGGCCGCATCGTGCCTCGACGTGGCGGCGCTGGCCGGCCCGCCCGGCTACGACATCGTCATGCAGGGCGTGCGCGGCTCGCACGGCGGCACCAGCGCCGCCGCGCCGGTCTGGGCGGCGCTGCTCGCCCGCCTCTTCGCCGACCGCGGCCGGTCCTGCCGCCGCTGCCGCGCCGGGCGGCGTCCCGCCGGCGCCAGCCGCGACATCACCGACGGACACAACGCCAGCGCACCCAGCCCCGGCAAGGGCCGGCCGCTCCGCTTCGACCGGTCAGCGGCTGGGGCGTCCCCGACGGCAAGGCGCTGGCGAAGATCCTGGGCTGAGCCAGGTCGCCCAGGGTCGCTGCCGGCCAGGGCTTCGCAGCTGGCATGTCCCGGCCGGGTTGGCCGGCCAGCCGGGCTCGCGGGCATGAGCCAGATCAAGGCCGGCCCGGCCCGGCGGCCCTATTCACCGCGGACGATGACCGGGATAGCTGGGTTGACGAGTGGCCGCCGCCGCCAGGGACGCGAGCCGGGCGTGACGTTGCCGAGGCCCCGTCGGCAGTGCGTCTTCTGCGCCGGGCGGGCTGCAGGATCGAGATGACCCGGGCGGAGCGAAATCGCGTCGCGCGACGGCTCCTTGCGTGGCTGCCTGGGCTTCTGGCGCTGATCGTGCTGACCATGGTGCTGCTGCGGATGGGCGAGCTCGAGCGCCTGCTGACGGTGCTCGGAGGACTGTCTCCGTTCGCCATCCTCCTGGCGGCACTGCCGCAGCTCGCGACTTATGCCGCCGCCGCCTCGATCTGGTACGCGGTGCTGCGGCGGGCGGAGCATCGCCGGCATCTGGCCGGGCTCTATGTACTCGGCATCGCCAAGCTCTTCATGGACCAGGCGCTGCCGAGTGGCGGGCTCAGCGGCTCGCTGCTGGTCGTCTCGGCCCTGCGACGCCGCGGCGTGTCGGCCCCGGTGGCCGTCGCGGCCCTGCTCGTCGGCGTGATTTCGTTCCATCTCGCGCTGGCCGCCGGCGCGCTGGCGAGCCTCGGCATCATGGCGTTCCACCATGTCCTCGGCCGCGAGGCCGTGGTGGCGGCCGTCCTTGGCCTGCTCTTGGCGGTGGCCGTGCTCGCCGCGGTCGTGGGGCTGCGCCGGCACCGGCTCTGGCTGCAGCGCTGGCTCGTCCGCCTCCCCGGGGTTCCGTCGCCTTCGCGATGCCATCCGCGCGGCGCCCGGACGCTGCTCCGCGACGCCCCTGCTGCTCGTGGCCGTGCTGCAGCTTTCGATCATCGCCCTCGACGCCGCACCTGTGGATCTGCTGCGCGAGCTCGGTGCCCCGGCCGCCTATGGAACAGCCTTCGCCAGCTTCGTGCTGGCCTCGATCGCGGCCGACCTCATCCCGGTCCCGCTCGGCCTCGGCTCGTTCGAGGCGGCGCTGGTCGGCCTCCTCGCCCTGCTCAAGGTCGATCTCACCATGGCGGCGGCCGGCACCCTGCTGTTTCGCGGGTCAGCTTCTGGCTGCCGATGCTGCCGGGCCTGGCTCGCCCGGCGCGAGATCCGGGGCGCCCACGCGGCTCCGTTGTGACGTGGGTGGAGGGGCCGCCTATCCGACGTTGGCCGACGCGCTCCCTTCCGCCTCCGCGACCGCGGTCAGCGTGCGCAGCAGGCTGCCGGCGTTGACGCTGATCGAGTCGATGCCGAGGCGGGCAAGGAAGCGGGCGATCTCGGTAGCTGGCCGGCGCCTCGCCGCAGATGCCGACGTGGCGGCCGTTGCGCTTCGCGCCGGTCACCGCCAGCCGCAGCATCTCGAGCACGCCGGGGTCGCGCTCGTCGAAGTCGAAGGCGACGATCTCGAGGTCGCGGTCGACGCCGAGCGTCAGCTGGGTCAGGTCGTTGGAGCCGATCGAGAAGCCGTCGAACAGCCGCGCGAAGGCGTCGATCGACAGCACGTTGTTGGGGATCTCGCACATCACGTAGACCTCCAGCCCGTCCTCGCCGCGCCTGAGGCCGTGCTGCGCCAGCGCGGCGATCACCTGCTCGGCCTCCGCGACGCGGCGGCAGAATGGCACCATGACCCTCAGGTTGCTCAGTCCCATCTCCCGCCGCACGCGCGCCAGCGCGGCGCATTCCAGCGCGAAGCCGGCGGCATAGGCCGGGTGGGCGTAGCGCGCGGCCCCGCGGAAGCCCAGCATCGGATTCTCCTCGGCCGGCTCGAAGCCGGCGCCGCCGAGCAGCCGGGCATATTCGTTGGTCTTGAAGTCGGAGAGGCGGACGATCACCGGCTTCGGGAAGAAGGCGGCGCAGATCGTGCCGATGCCCTCCGACAGCCGCTCGACGAAGAAGTCGCCCGGCCGCTGGTAGCCGCGCACCCGCCGCGCGATGGCGGCGCGCTCGCGCGGCGAGGCCACCTTCTCCGGGCAGGCCAGCGCCATCGGATGGATGCCGATATGCTCGCCGATGACGAACTCCATGCGGGCGAGCCCGACGCCGTCGTTGGGCAGCATCGCCGTGTGATAGGCGAGCTCGGGGTTGCCGAGATTGACCATCACCTGCGTGCGCGGCCGCGGCACGGACGCCGCCTCGACGCGGCTGACGCCGAAGGGCAGGCGGCCCTGATAGACCCGGCCGGCCTCGCCCTCGGCGCAGCAGACCGTGACCTCGGCGCCGCCCGGCAGCCGGTCCAGCGCACCGGCGGCGCCGACCACCGCCGGCAAACCGAGCTCGCGGGCGACGATCGCGGCGTGGCAGGTGCGGCCGCCGCGGCTGGTGACGATCGCCGCCGCCCGCTTCATCACCGGCTCCCAGTCGGGCATCGTCGTCTCGGCGACCAGCACCTCGCCTTCCTGGAAGGCGGCGAGGTCGCGCGGCTCGCGGACGACGCGCACCGGACCGGCCGCGATGCGCTCGCCGACCGCGCGGCCGGTCGCCAGCACCGGTCCGGTGCCCTGCAGCGCGAAGGTCTCGAAGGCGTCGGCCCGGCGCCGCGACGCCGCCGTCTCGGGCCGCGCCTGCAGGATGTAGAGCAGCCCGTCGGCGCCGTCCTTGGCCCATTCGATGTCCATCGGCATGGGGTGGCCGGCGAGCGCCGAATAGTGCGCCTCGATGCGGATCGCCGCCCCGGCGAGCTCCAGCACCTCCGGGTCGGCGAGGCAGAGGCGCTCGCGGTCGCGCCGCGCGGTCGGGCGGTTGCGGGTGCCGCCCGCCGCCCGTCCGCGGCCGTAGACCATGCGCAGCTCCTTGCTGCCGAGGGAGCGGCTGAGCACGGCGCGGAAGCCCTGCGCATAGGTCGGCTTGTGGACGTAGAACTCGTCGGGGTCGACCGCGCCCTGGACGATGTTCTCGCCGAGCCCCCAGGCGCCGGTGACGAAGACGACGTCGCGGAAGCCGGATTCGGTGTCCAGGGTGAAGATGACCCCGCTCGAGGCGAGGTCGGCGCGGACCATCCGCATCACGGCCACCGACAGCGCGACCTTGAAGTGGTCGAAGCCGTTGTCGATGCGGTAGACGATGGCGCGGTCGGTGAAGATCGAGGCGAAGCAGCGCCGGCAGGCCTCGATCACCGCCGCCGCGCCGCGGACGTTGAGGAAGCTCTCATGCTGGCCGGCAAAGCTCGCCGTCGGCAGGTCCTCGGCGGTCGCCGAGCTGCGCACCGCGACGGCGACGCCGGCTCCACAGCGCCGCTCCAGCTCGCGATAGGCTTCGCCGATCTGCGCCGCCAGGGCCGCGCCGCCGGTCGCCTCGTAGACGATCGCCCGGGCGGCGGCCGCGCGCTCCGCCAGCAGCGCGATGTCGCGATGGTCGAGCTCGTCCAGCAACGCGTGCAGCCGGGCGTCGGCGCCGCCGGCGAGCGCCTCGCGATAGGCCTGGGCAACCAGCGCGAAGCCGTCCGGCACGCGCGGGCCGAGCAGCGCGCGCAGCTCGCCCAGCGACGCCGTCTTGCCGCCGACCTCGGGAACGTCGGCCAGCCGGATATCCTCGAACCAGCGGACGTGAGCCGGACCAGCCATCGGAATCCTCTGCCCTCGCGACGCCCCTCATGACTGCTCTGCCCGGCCGTCGCCGCCAATGACGCAGATCAACCGCGCCGCATGGATCCAACCGGTTACGTCTGCTATATTCGTGCGATTGCGTCGTGATCTCAGCTGAGGGGGAGCAGTCGAGACCCGATCGACGTCACCCGGTCCGCCGCCGCGGATCTCGACCGGAGGAGGGTCGATTTGGCCGTACAGGATGCCGGCCCGGCACCGCCCCCCGCCGCCCCTCAACCTGCCGCTCCTCAACCCGCCCCTGACGCGGAGGTCGAGCGACCCCGCCGCGACCCTGCCGCCACCCGGCGCCTGATCGGGCACGGAGTCCGCGGCGCCGTCCTCCTGCTCGCCGCCGGGCTGGTCGTGCTGTTCGTCACCGGCTGGGACTCCTGGGTCGGCGCCAGCGCCCGGCAGGTCACCGACGACGCCTATGTCCGGGGCGACATCACGCCGCTCAGCGCCAAGGTCGCCGGCTATGTCCAGGCCGTTCCGGTCGACGACTTCCAGCGCGTCAAGGCGGGCGACCTGCTGGTCGAGATCGAGGACCAGGACTATGCCGCAAGGGTCGCGCAGGCCGAGGCCGACCTGCTGGGCGCCGAGGCGGCGATCGCCAACCTGAAGTCCCGCAAGGCCCTGCAGCATGCCGAGATCGACCAGGCCGGGAACGTCATCGACGCGACCGCCGCCGACCTCGAGCGCGCGCAGCAGGAGCTGACGCGGCAGAAGGCGCTGCTGGCGACCAGCTACGGCACCCAGCAGAAGGTCGAGCAGGCGGTGGCCGAGCAGAAGCGGCTGGCCGCGACGCTGGAACGCAACCGCGCGGAGCTCGAGGCGCAGCGCCGGCAGATGGGCGTGCTGGACACCCAGGAATCGCAGCTGCGGGCCGAGTACAAGGCCAAACGGGCGGTGCTCGACCTGGCGCGGATCAATCTCGGCTACACGCGGATCGTCGCTCCGATCGACGGCATGGTCGGCGAGCGCGGCGTGCGTGCCGGGCAGTACGTCCACGAGGGCACCCAGGTGATCTCGGTAATCCCCCTGCAGAACGTCTGGGTGGTAGCGAACTACAAGGAAACCCAGCTCACCCGCGTCGAGCCCGGCCAGCCGGTGGAGATCCGCGTCGACGCCTTTCCCGGGGTGGTGATCGCCGGGCATGTCGAGCGCATCGCGCCGGCGAGCGGCTCGCAGTTCAGCCTGCTGCCGCCGGACAACGCCACCGGCAACTTCACCAAGGTGGTGCAGCGGATCCCGGTGAAGATCCGCCTCGACGCGCCGAACCCGCTGGACGGCAAGCTGCGCCCCGGCATGTCGGTGGTGGCGACGGTGGAGGTCGGCAAGCCGCCGGCTGCGCCTTAGCCGCATGGTCTCGACCGTCGCCCCGCTGCCGGCTTCGCCGGCGGCCGCCGCGCCCGCCGCGCCCACCGCCCGCTGCCGGCGGCCGGCGATCGGCGTTGCGGCGGTGGTGATCGGCGCCTTCATCTCCAGCCTCAACACCCGCATCGCCACGGTCGGCCTGGCCGACATCCGCGGTGCGATGGGCTTCGGGTTCGACGAAGGCAGCTGGGTCACGACGCTGTTCGCGGCGGCCCAGATGGCGATGACGCCGGCCGCCGCCTGGCTGGGGCCGGTGATCGGCACCCGCCGCTTCCTGCTCTGGTCGAGCGTGATCTTCACGGCCAGCTCGTTCGTCCTGCCGTTCACCCGCGACTACGACACGGTGATCGCGCTGCAGATCGTGCGCGGGCTGTCGGTCGGCACCTTCATCCCGGCGGCGCTCGGCTTCATCCTGCGCAGCCTGGCGCCGCGCTGGTGGATCTGGGGGCTGGCCGCCTACGCCTTCCGCTTCGTCTTCTCGCAGAACATCAGCAGCTCGATCGAGGGCTGGTACTCCGAGGCGGGGGCGTGGCAGTGGATCTTCTGGCAGAACGTCGTCCTGACGCCGCTGATGATCCTGCTGATCGGGATCGGCATGCCGCGGCAACCGGTCGATCGCGTGCTGCTGCGGCAGACCGACTGGGGCGGGATCGTCTTCGCCGGCCTCGGCTTCGGGCTGCTCTATGCCGCGCTCGACCAGGGCAACCGGCTCGACTGGCTCGGCTCCGGCACGGTGGTCGGCCTGCTGCTGGCGGGCGGCCTGCTGGTCCTCGCCTTCTGCGTCCAGGAGCTGCTGGTCGAGCGGCCGCTGATCCAGTGGCGCGTGCTGGTCCAGCGCAATGTCTGGATCCCCGCGGCCCTGGTCGGGCTCTACGGCTTCGGCTCGACGGCCACCGCCTACATCCTCCCCGACTATCTCACCCGCATCCAGGGGCTGCGCTCGCTGCAGATCGGCGAGGTGCTGGACTGGATCGCGCTGCCGCAGCTGCTGCTGGTCCCGATCGTCGCCGCGCTGGCCCGCCGCATCGATGCCCGCCTGCTGCTGGCGCTCGGGCTGGCGCTGATCGCGCTCGGCAGCTGGCTCGACACCGACCTGACCCATGACTGGGTGGGCGCCGATTTCCGGCATTCGCTGCTGGTCGAGGCGGTGGGCCTGGCCTTCGCGCTCACCGCCCTGATCATCTTCGCGGTGGCCAACATCACGCCGGCGCTCGCCGCCTCGACGGCGGCGATCATCCAGATCGCCCGGCTGTTCGGCAACGAGGTCGGCAGCGCCTTCATCCAGACCTTCATCCGGGTCCGCGAGCAGCTCCACTCCAACCTGATCGGCCTGCACCTGGTGGCCGGCTCGGGCGACGCCGAGCGCGCGCTGGCGCAGCTCTCGGCGCCGTTCGCCGCGCGGCCAACCGGCGCCGGCGACGTGGCGGGGCAGGGCGTGAGGGCGATCGCCGGCCTGGTGCAGCGCGAATCCTACGTGCTGGCCTATATCGACGGCTTCTGGCTGGTCGCCTGGGTGCTGGCCGCGGGGCTGCTGCTGGTCCTGCTGCTGCGGCCGCCGCCGCCCAACCCGATGACGCCGCCCCGCCGCAGCGGCACCTGACCGTTTCCGGCAGGCCCGGCCGGCGCCGGTCGGGCTATCCTGTCGCCGACGATCCCGTCGAGGCCGCGTGCCGAGGACGGGGCGCGCCGGAGGTGGTCATGCCCGACATCGAACGCTACGACATGCTGGTCCTCGGCAGCGGCGAGGCCGGCAAGTACCTCGCCTGGCACCTCGCCGGCGCCGGCCAGCGGGTGGCGGTGGTCGAGCGCCGGCTGATCGGCGGCTCCTGCCCGAACACCAACTGCCTGCCGAGCAAGAACGAGATCCGCAGCGCCGCGGTCGCGCACCTCGTGCGCCACGCCGAGGCCTTCGGCACGATCGTCGGCGGCGCCAAGCTCGACATGGCCAAGGTGCTGGCGCGCAAGCGGGCGATGGTCGACGGGCTGGTCGCCATGCATCTCGAGCGCTTCCGGACGAGCGGCGCCGAGCTGGTCATGGGGGCCGGCCGGTTCGTCGCGCCGCGCACGCTCGAGGTCGCGCTGAACGACGGCGGCACGCGGCGGCTCGCCGCCGGGCGGGTCGTCATCGATGTCGGGACGCACGCGGCGATTCCCGGCGTCCCGGGCCTGGCCGGCGCCGCGCCGCTGACCGCTGTCGAGGCGCTCGAGCTCGACCGCGTGCCGGAGCACCTGCTGGTGATCGGCGGCGGCTATGTCGGGATGGAGATGGCGCAGGCCTTCCGGCGCTTCGGCAGCCGGGTGACGCTGGTCGAGCCGGGGCCGCAGATCGCCCGCCGCGAGGATCCCGACGCCGCCGCCGCGCTGCTGGCGCTGCTCCGCGACGAGGGGGTCGACGTCTATCTCGACGCCCGCCCGGTCGAGGTCGAGGGTCGCTCTGGCCATGCCGTCCATGTCCGCCTCCACACGCCGGGGGGCGACCCGGTGGTGCCCGCCAGCGACATCCTGGTCGCCGCCGGCCGCATGCCCAACACCCAGGGCATCGGCCTCGACCTGGCCGGCGTGGCGCTCGACGCGCACGGCTTCGTGCAGGTCGACGATCGCCTGCAGACGACGGCGCCCGGCGTCTGGGCGGTCGGCGAGTGCGCGGGAAGCCCGCAATTCACCCACGCGTCCTACGACGATTTCCGCATCGTCCGCGACAATCTCGCCGGCCGCAGCCGGTCGACCCGCGGCCGGCTGGTGCCCTCCTGCCTGTTCACCGACCCGCCCTTCGCCCGCGTCGGCCTGAGCGAAGCCGAGGCCCGGGCCCGCGGCATCGCCGTCCGCGTCGCCCGGCTGCCGCTGGCGGCGGTGCTGCGGACCCGGACCACCGGCGAGACCCGCGGCTTCATGAAGGCGCTGGTCGAGGCGGAGGGCGAGCGCATCCTCGGCTTCGCCATGCTGGGGGCCGAGGCGGGGGAGGTGATGGCGGCGGTGCAGACGGCGATGCTGGCCGGCCTGCCCTATGGCGGGCTGCGCGACGCCGTCCTCGCCCATCCGACCATGGCGGAGGGGCTGGGCCAGCTCTTCGCGGCGGTGCCGGCGCGCTGAGCCCGCGCCCGGCGCCGCGCCAAGTCGCGCCATTGACGGCGTCCGGCGAGCCACTACCATCCCGCTGATTCGCCGAGGAAACTCCGCCCATGGCCAAGCCTGCCGCCGCCGGGTCGCCGCCGCCCAGCGACATCCGTCCCGTCCCGCTCGCCGAGGCGCTGGGCGAGCGCTACCTCTCCTATGCGCTGTCGACCATCATGTCGCGCTCGCTGCCCGACGTGCGCGACGGCCTCAAGCCGGTGCATCGCCGGTTGCTCTACGCCATGCGCGAGCTGCGGCTCGACCCGTCGTCGGGCTACAAGAAGTCGGCCCGCGTCGTCGGCGACGTCATCGGCAAGTTCCACCCGCACGGCGACGCCGCGATCTACGAGGCCATGGTGCGGCTGGCGCAGGAGTTCGCGGCGCGCTACCCGCTGGTCGACGGCCAGGGCAATTTCGGCAACATCGACGGCGATAACCCGGCGGCGATGCGCTACACCGAGGCGCGCCTCACCGACGTCGCCGCCGCGCTGCTCGAGGGCATCGACGAGGACACCGTCGACTTCCGCCCGACCTATGACGGGGAGGGGCAGGAGCCGGTCGTGCTCCCCGCCAACTTCCCCAACCTGCTGGCCAACGGCTCGCAGGGCATCGCGGTGGGGATGGCGACCAGCATCCCGCCGCACAACGCCGGCGAGATCTGCGACGCGCTGCTGCACCTGCTGAAGTTCCCCAAGGCGACCGTCGCCAAGCTGGTCGAGCTGATGCCCGGCCCCGACTTCCCCACCGGCGGCGAGCTGGTCGAGAGCCGCGAGGCGCTGGTCGAGGCCTACGCCACCGGCCGCGGCTCGCTCCGGCTGCGCGCCCGCTGGGAGGTCGAGAAGCTGAAGGGCGGCACCTGGCAGGTGGTGGTCACCGAGATCCCCTACCAGGTCGCCAAGTCGCGGCTGGTCGAGAAGATCGCCGAGCTGCTGCAGGCCCGCAAGCTGATGCTGCTGGCCGACGTGCGCGACGAGTCGACCACCGACGTGCGGCTGGTGCTGGAGCCGAAGAGCCGCAACGTCGACCCGGCGATGCTGATGGAGTCGCTGTTCCGGCAGACCGACCTCGAGACCCGCTTCGGCCTCAACATGAACGTGCTGGACGCGACCAACACGCCGCGGGTGATGTCGCTGCCCGAGGTGCTGCAGGCCTGGCTCGACCACCGCCGCGTCGTGCTGCAGCGCCGCTCGCGCCACCGCGTCGCGGAGATCGAGCGGCGGCTGGAGATCCTCGACGGCTACTCCATCGCCTATCTCAACCTCGACGAGGTGATCCGCATCATCCGCGAGGAGGACGATCCCAAGGCCGAGATGATGCGGCGCTGGAAGCTGACCGACACCCAGGCCGAGGCGATCCTCAACATGCGCCTGCGCTCGCTGCGCAAGCTGGAGGAGATCGCCATCCGCGAGGAGCATGCCAAGCTGTCGGCCGAGCGCGACGAGCTCGCTTCCTTGCTCGGCAGCGAGGACCGCCAGTGGAAGGCGATCGCCGGCGAGGTGACGGGGCTGAAGAAGCGCTTCGGCGCCGCGACCGAGCTCGGCCGCCGCCGTACCCTGCTGGGCGCCCCGCCGACCGCGGTGATCGTGCCGCTCGAGGCGCTGGTCGAGCGCGAGCCGGTCACCGTCGTCTGCTCGGAGAAGGGCTGGATCCGCGCCATGAAGGGGCACGGCATCCTGCCGGCCGAGCTCAAGTACAAGGAAGGCGACCGCGGCCGCTTCGTGGTCGAGGCCGAGACCACCGACAAGCTGGTGGTCTTCGGCACCAACGGCCGCTTCTACACCATCGGCTGCGACAAGCTGCCGAGCGGCCGCGGCCATGGCGAGCCGCTGCGGCTGATGATCGACCTCGGCAACGACCAGGACGTCGCCACCATCCTGGTGCACAAGCCCGGCCGCAAGCTGCTGGTCGCCTCGGCCGACGGCCGCGGCTTCGTGGTGCCCGAGGAGGAGGTGGTGGCGCAGACCCGCGCCGGCCGCCAGGTGCTGAACCTCGCCCCCGGCGTCGAGGCGCTGACCGCCGTCCCGGCCGAGGGCGACCATGTCGCGACGATCGGCGACAACCGCAAGCTGCTCGTCTTCCCGCTGAGCCAGGTCCCGGAGATGACGCGGGGCCGCGGCGTCATCCTGCAGAAGCACAAGGACGGCGGCCTCTCCGACGTCCGGGTCTTCACGCTGTCCGAGGGCCTGTCCTGGCGGCTCGGCGAGGACCGCACCAGGACCGAGATGAAGCTGGACGACTGGCGCGGCGACCGCGCCCAAGCCGGCCGCCTCCCGCCAAACGGCTTCCCGCGGAGCAACAAGTTCTAGCCGGCGACGGGTCAGGGTTCGAGAGGTTGCGTCGGATTCACGCGGAGGCGCGGAGGCGCCGAGGATCGAGCCCATTGACGATGCGATGGAGTCCGTCCTTGAGGCGCGGAGCTCCGAAGTTGATCAGCAAGCCGACGGTGAACCCGAGCAGGCGCAGGTAGGTAAGCACTTGCTTGCTGTGGACCGGGTTCAGCGCTTCTACGGACTTGATCTCGACGATGACGCACGATTCGACAAGAAGATCGAGTCGCAATGCGTCGGAAAATCGCATTCCATCATACTCGAACGAGACCATCTTCTGTCGCTCGACCTCGAGCCCGCGCCGCTCGAGATCGCGCGCCAGAACGAGCCTCGTAGACCGATTCCAGCAAGCCCGGCCCCAGGCCGACATGCAGCTTGTAGGCGGCGTCGATGATCTCGCCTGTGATCACGATCCAGCTCTCTCTGGCATCTGAGTCCCCTCGGCGTCCTCCGCGCCTCCGCGTGCGAAAATAATCGGCCTCATCAACCGCACCGCGTCAACCGGAGAGCCCCGATGACGCGCGGTGTGTTCGTCACCGGCACCGATACCGGCGTGGGCAAGACGGTGGTCGCCGCGGCGCTGGTGCGGGCGTGGGGCGGGAGCTACTGGAAGCCGGCGCAGACCGGGCTGGCCGACGGCGACGACGACACGGCGACGGTGACGCGGCTGGCCAGGCTGCCGCCGGGGCGGGTGGCGCCGCCGGCCTGTGCGCTGCAGGCGCCGCTGTCGCCGGCGGCGGCGGCGGCGCTGGAGGGGACCACCGTCGACTTCGCGCGGCTCGCGGCGCTGCCGGCGCTGCCCGAGCCGCTCGTGGTCGAAGGGGCGGGCGGGGTGCTGGTGCCGCTCGACGGCGAGCGGCTGATGGTCGACCTGATGGCGCGGCTCGGGCTGCCGGTGCTGCTGGTCGCGCGCAGCACGCTCGGCACCATCAACCACAGCCTGCTCAGCCTCGAGGCGCTGCGCGCCCGTGGCCTTGCCGTCGCCGGCATCGTGATGAGCGGGCCGCGCAATCCCGGCAATCGCGCGGCGCTGGAGCAGCATGGCCGCGTGCGCGTGCTGGCCGAGCTGCCGCACATGGCGCCGCTCGACCTATCCGCGCTCGCCGCGCTGCTGCCGCCGCTCGCCGAGGTGCTGCCGTGACCGACACCGAGGCGCTGCTGGCGCTCGATCGCCGGCATGTCTGGCATCCCTTCACCCAGGCCGGCACGGCGGCGCCGCCGATCCCGGTCGCCTCGGCGCGTGGCTGCAAGCTGACCGCGACGGACGGGCGCGAGTATCTCGACCTCATCTCCTCCTGGTGGGTCACCCTGCACGGCCATGCCGAGCCGACGATCGCCGCGGCGATCGCGCGCCAGGCGGCGACGCTGGAGCAGGTGATCTTCGCCGGCTTCACCCACGCGCCGGCGGTCGAGGTGGCGCGCCGCCTGGCCGGCATCCTGCCGCCGGGCCTGGAGCGGGTGTTCTACTCCGACGACGGCTCGACCGCGGTCGAGGTCGCCCTCAAGCTCGCCTGGCAGTACTGGCGCAACCGCGGCGAGGAGCGCGGCCGCTTCCTCTGCTTCGAGGGCGGCTATCACGGCGACACGGTGGGCGCCATGTCGGTCGGCGCCAGCTCGGGCTTCTACGCGCCGTTCCGCGCGCTGCTCTTCCCGGTCGACACGCTGCCCTATCCCGCGACCTGGGACGGCGACCCGGAGGTCGAGGCCAAGGAGGCGGCGAGCCTCGCCGCGCTCGACGGCTGGCTGAAGCGCCACGCGGCCGACGCCGCGGCGATGATCCTCGAGCCGCTGGTCCAGGGCGCCGCCGGCATGCGCATGTGCCGGCCGTCCTTCCTGGCGGCGCTGGCGGCGCGGCTGGCGGCCGCCGGCGTGCTGCTGATCGCCGACGAGGTGATGACCGGCTTCGGCCGCACCGGCGCGCTGTTCGCCAGCGCCAGGGCCGGCATCGCGCCGGACATCGTCTGCCTCTCCAAGGGGCTGACCGGCGGCTTCCTGCCGCTCGCCGCGACGGTCTGCCGGGAGCCGATCTACGAGGCCTTCCTCGGCGCCGATTTCGGCCGCGCCTTCGCGCACGGCCATTCCTTCACCGCCAACCCGCTCGGCTGCGCCGCCGCGCTCGCCTCGCTCGACCTGCTGCAGGCGCCTGCCATGGCCGGGCGGCTCGCCGCCATCGAGGCGCAGCATGTCAGCCGCATGGCGGGGCTGGCGGCGGTTCCCGGGCTGACGCGGCCGCGCGTCTGTGGCACGATCGCGGCGATCGACTTCGCGGGGGCGGAGGGCTACACCGCCGCGCTCGGGCCGCGCCTGGCTCGCTTCTTCCTGGCGCGCGGGCTGCTCTTGCGGCCGCTCGGGCCGGTGGTCTACATCCTGCCGCCCTATTGCATAGGGGAGGACGAGCTCGACCGGGCCTATGATGCGGTCGAGGAGGCCGCCGCCAACATCGCTCGAGAGGGGACATGACCAGCACCGCAGCCCTTGCCGCCCGCCCCGCCGAGATGCCGGCGCCACGCCCGGACTGGACGCGCGACGAGATCGAGGCGCTGTTCGCGCTGCCGCTGATGGACCTGCTGCACCGCGCCCAGGAGGTTCACCGCCGGCATTTCGACCCCAACCGGATCCAGCTCAGCACGCTGCTCAGCATCAAGACCGGCGGCTGCCCGGAGGACTGCAAGTACTGCGCCCAGAGCGTCAAGTTCGAGACCGGGCTGTCGGCCGGCAAGCTGATGGGCGCCGAGGCGGTGCGCGAGGCGGCGGTCAAGGCCAAGGAGGCCGGCGCCGCCCGCTTCTGCATGGGCGCGGCCTGGCGCTCGCTCAACGACCGCGACGTGCCGCGGGTGGCCGCCATCATCGGCGAGGTCAAGGCGCTCGGGCTCGAGACCTGCATGACGCTCGGCATGCTGACGCCGCAGCAGGCCGGCGCGCTGAAGGAGGCCGGGCTCGACTACTACAACCACAATCTCGACACCTCGCCGGAGTTCTACGACCGCATCGTCTCGACCCGCTGCTACCAGGACCGGCTCGACACCCTGTCGGCGGTGCGCGAGGCCGGCATCAAGGTCTGCTGCGGCGGCATCATCGGCATGGGCGAGGGGCGCGAGGATCGCGCCGGCCTGCTGCTGACGCTGGCCAATCTCGACCCGCATCCGGAGAGCGTGCCGATCAACCTGCTGGTGCCGATCGACGGCACGCCGCTCGGCGACACCCCGCCGCTCGACCCGTTCGAGCTGGTGCGGACCATCGCCGTGGCGCGCATCCTGATGCCCTCGGCCTGGCTCCGGCTCTCCGCCGGGCGGCGCAGCCTGCCCGACGAGGGCCAGGCGCTGTGCTTCTATGCCGGCGCCAACTCGATCTTCTACGGCGACCGCCTGCTCACCACGGGCAACCCGGACCACGAGAAGGACCTCGTCCTGTTCGACCGATTGGGACTGCAGCCGGAGGCCTGAGGGCCCCGGCCACCGAAACGGGAGGCTGCGCGACGATGGGCCTGCTGCTGGCGATCAGCCGCGGCATCGACCGGCTGAACCTGGCGATCGGCCAGCTCGTCTCCTGGCTGGTGCTGGCGGCGGTGCTGATCAGCGCCGGCAACGCGCTGGTGCGCTACATCTTCAGCAACAGCTCGAACGCCTGGCTCGAGATCCAGTGGTACCTGTTCTCGGCGGTCTTCCTGCTCTGCGCCGGCTACACCCTGCTGCGCAACGAGCATGTCCGCATCGACGTGGTGGCCGGCAAGCTGTCGGCGCGCGCCCAGGCCTGGATCGACGTCGTCGGCTCGCTGCTCTTCCTGCTGCCGATGGCGCTGATCATCTTCTGGCTGTCCTGGCCGTCGGTGATCGACAGCTATGAGCGGCACGAGATGTCGGGCGATGCCGGCGGGCTGCTGCGCTGGCCGGTCAAGCTGCTGATCCCGGTGGGCTTCGCGCTGCTGGCCCTGCAGGGCATCTCGGAGCTGATCAAGCGCATCGCCTTCCTCGCCGGCCGCATCCCCGACCCGCGGCCGCGCGCCGCCGCCGGCCATTCGGATCCGCCGGCATGACCGCCTTCCTCGCCGCCAATCTCGGGCCGCTGATGTTCGTGGCCCTGGTGGTCCTGCTGCTGCTCGGCTACCCCGTCGCCTTCGCGCTCGCCGCCAACGGCCTGCTGTTCGGCTTCCTCGCCATCGATCTCGGCATCTTCGGGCCGGAGCTGCTGCAGGCGCTCCCGGACCGCGTCTTCGGGATCATGCGCAACGACACGCTGCTCGCCATCCCCTTCTTCACCTTCATGGGGCTGATCCTCGAGCGCAGCGGCATGGCCGAGGACCTGCTCGACACCATCGGCCAGCTCTTCGGGCCGGTGCGCGGCGGGCTCGCCTTCGCGGTGATCTTCGTCGGCGCGCTGCTTGCCGCCACCACCGGCGTGGTCGCCGCCTCGGTGATCTCGATGGGGCTGATCTCGCTGCCCATCATGCTGCGCTACGGCTACGATCGCAGCCTGGCGAGCGGCGTCATCGCCGCCTCGGGCACGCTCGCCCAGATCATCCCGCCGAGCCTGGTGCTGATCGTGCTCGCCGACCAGCTCGGCCGCTCGGTCGGCGACATGTATGCCGGGGCGCTGACGCCCGGGCTGGTGCTGACCGGCCTCTACGCCCTCTACATCCTGGGCGTCGCGCTGTTCCGCCCGAAGCGCGCCCCGGCCCTGCCGCCGGAGGCTCGCTCGCTGCGCGGCATGGCGCTGCTCAGCCGCGTCGTCTTCTCGCTGCTGCCGCCGCTGATCCTGATCTTCCTGGTGCTCGGCACCATCTTCATCGGCGTCGCCACCCCGACCGAGGGCGGCGCCATGGGGGCCACCGGCGCGCTGATCCTCGCGCTGCTCAACCGGCGGCTCGACTGGAGCCTGCTGCGCCAGGCGATGGACACCACGGCGAAGCTCTCCGCCTTCGTCATCTTTATCCTGATCGGCTCGACCGTCTTCACGCTGACCTTCCGCGGCGTGGACGGCGATCTCTGGGTCGACCATCTGCTGACCAGCCTGCCGGGCGGCGAGCTGGGCTTCCTCATCGTCGTCAACCTGATGGTCTTCCTGCTCGCCTTCTTCCTCGACTTCTTCGAGCTCGCCTTCATCGTCGTGCCGCTGCTGGCGCCGGTGGCCGCCAAGCTCGGCATCGACCTGATCTGGTTCGGGGTGCTGCTCGGGGTCAACATGCAGACCTCCTTCATGCACCCGCCCTTCGGCTTCGCGCTGTTCTTCCTGCGCAGCGTCGCGCCGTCCGGCACCTATCTCGACAAGGTCACCGGGCGGAAGATGGAGGGCGTCACCACCGCCCAGATCTACTGGGGCGCGGTCCCCTTCGTGATCATCCAGGTCATCATGGTGGCGATCGTGATCGCCTTCCCCAGCCTGGTGCTTGGCGGCCTGCACAACGGCCCGGTGCAGAACCCCGACGACATCAAGATCGACATGCCGGCCCCCGACATGGCGCCGACCGACGCGCCGATCGAGATCAAGTAGACCCGCAGCCCGCCACCCTCGTCCGAGCCTGTCGAAGCGTGAGGACCGCGCTGCAGCGCCGGCGCGGGCGGACAGGCAGCATGATTGGCACGCGGAGACGCGGAGGCCGCGGAGGTGTGCACCGGCCAGTCCAGTGCACCTCTTCTCTGCGGCTCCGCGCCTCCGCGTGAACCAAGCAACCTCTCCGCCGCGCCGCCCTCGCCGGCAGTATTACTTCTGCGCCGCCTGCTGGCTGTAGACGTAGTTGTCGAAGGTGTTCTCGGCGACGCGGAACCAGAGATACTCCTCCTGGCGGAACGGCTTCCAGGCGTCGTAGATCTTCTTGAACTTCGGGTTGGCCGCCGCGGTCTCGTCATAGAGCTCGTAGGCCGCCTTGTAGCAGGCGCCGAGGATCTCGCGGCTGTAGCCCTTGAGCACCGTGCCGTTGGCGACCAGCCGCTTGAGGGCGGCCGGATTCTGCGCGTCGTACTTGGCCAGCATCATGCTGTTGGCCTGCGCCGCCGCCGCCTCGAGGACCGCCTGGTAGCTCTTCGGCAGCTTCTGCCACTGCTCCAGGTTGACCAGCATCGAGAGCTGGGCGCAGCCCTCCCACCAGCCGGGGTAGTAGTAGTACTTGGCGACCTTGTTGAACCCCAGCTTCTCGTCGTCATAGGGCCCGACCCACTCGGCCGCGTCGATCGTGCCCTTCTCCAGCGCCGGGTAGATGTCGCCGCCCGGGATCTGCTGCGGCACCACCCCGAGCTTGGCCAGCACCTTGCCCGCGAAGCCGCCGATGCGGAACTTCAGGCCGCTGAGGTCGGCCGGCGTCTTGATCTCCTTGCGGAACCAGCCGCCCATCTGCGTCCCGGTCTGGCCGGCCGGGAAGTTGATGATGTTGTAGTCCTTGTAGAACTCCTGCATCAGCTGCAGCCCGCCGCCGCGATACATCCAGGCCAGCTGCTGGCGGGTGTTGAGGCCGAACGGTATCGCCGTGTCGAAGGCGAAGGTCGGGTCCTTGCCGACGAAGTAGTAGCTGGCGGTGTGGCCGAGCTCGACCGTGTTCTTCTGCACCGCGTCGACCACCTGGAAGGCGGGCACGATCTCGCCGGCCGCGAAGGGGCGGATCTGGAACTTGCCGTCGGTCATCGCCTCGACGTACTTCGCGATGTCGTCCGCTCCGCCGTAGATCGTGTCGAGGCTCTTCGGGAAGCTCGAGGCCAGCCGCCACTTGATCTCCGGCATCGACTGCGCGATGGCCGGCGCCGGCAGGCTTGCGGCGAGCGCGGCGGGCGCCGCAATGGCGGCCCCTCCGACGAATTGGCGGCGTCCGATCTTGCGCATGGTCCCTCCCTGGTGGATCGATTGCTTGCGGCGCGCGGGCCCGTGCGCCGCCGCAACCCTAAGCCAACCCCCGGGACCCGAACAAGGGCCGCCGGCGCCCTCTCAGCGGCCGGCCGCCTGCTGGGCGTAGACGAAGTTGTCGAAGCTGTTCTCGCCGACCCGGAACCACAGGTACTCGTCGGCGCGGAACGGCTTCCAGGCCTCGTAGACCTTGCGGAAGGCCGGGTTCTTCGCCGCCGTCTCGTCGTAGAGGGCGAAGGCCTCCTTGTAGCAGGCCGCCATCACCTCGCGCGGGAAGGGCCGTAGCAGGGCGCCCGCCGCGACCAGCTTCTTCAGCGCCGGCGGGTTGCCGGCGTCGTACTTCGCCAGCATCCAGCCGTTGCACTCGGCGCAGGCCATCTCGAGCGCCGCCTGGTACGCCTTCGGCAGCGCCGCCCACTTGCCGGCATTGACGAACAGGGTGAGGGCGGCCGAGCCCTCCCACCAGCCGGGGTAGTAGTAGTACTTCGCCACCCGGGCCAGCCCGAGCCGCTCGTCGTCATAGGGGCCGACCCACTCGGCGGCGTCGATGGCGCCCTTCTCCAGCGCCGGATAGACGTCGGAGCCGGGGATCTGCGTCGGCACCACGCCGAGCCGGCTCAGCACCTGGCCGGCGAAGCCGCCGACCCGGAACTTCAGCCCCCTGAGGTCGTCGACCGTCTTGATCTCCTTGCGGAACCAGCCGCCCATCTGCGTCCCGGTGTTGCCGACCGGGAACTGCACGATGTTGTAGCCGGCGAAGAAGTCGCGCATCAGCGCCAGCCCGCCGCCATGGTACATCCAGGCATTGTGCTGCCGGGCGTTGAGCCCGAAGGGGAGCGTGGTGTCGAAGGCGAAGGTCGGGTCCTTGCCGATGTAGTAGTAGCTGGCGCTCTGGCCGAGCTCGACGGTGCCGTTCTGCACCGCGTCCAGCACCTGGAAGGCCGGCACGATCTCGCCGCCGGCGAAGGGCCGGATCTGGAACCGCCCGTCGGTCGCCGCCGCCACCCGCTCGGCGATCAGCTCGGCGCCGCCCCAGATGGTGTCGAGGCTCTTCGGGAAGCTCGTCGCCATCCGCCAGCGGACCTCCGGCTGGCCCTGCGCCAGCGCCGGCGCCGCCACGCCCGAAGCCAGCCCCGCCGCGGCGGCGAGCCCGGCGCCGCCGACGAACCGGCGACGTGCGACCTTGGTCATGCCTGCATCCCTTGCCCGCCACCGCCGGAGCGGCGATGCGCGTTCCCCTTCTTGTCATGCCCGGGCTTGACCCGGGCATCCATCGTGCAGCAACCCTGGATTGCCGGGTCGAGCCCGGCAATGACACCAATGAGCGAAGGGCCGCGCCACCCGGGTGACACGGGCGAGGACATCGGCCTACTCGGCGTCTTCGGCCAGCGGCTCCCAGCCGTCGCGGCCGTAGAACTCGAGCGGCCGGAAGCGGCTCTTGTAGGCCATCTTGCGGCTGCCCGCGACCCAGTAGCCGAGATAGGCGTAGGGCAGGCCGCGGCGCGCCGCCTCGCGGATCAGCCAGACGATCAGGTAGCTGCCCAGCGAGCGGCGCGGCTGGCCGACGTCGTAGAAGCTGTAGACCGCCGAGACGCCGTCGCTGGTCCAGTCGATCAGGCAGCAGCCGACCAGCCCGCCGCGCCGGTTGCGCAGCTCGACCAGGTTGCTCTGCAGCGGGCTGTCCTCGACCATCGCGACATATTCGTGCAGGCTCATCCCGATCATCTCGCCGTCGCTGTGGCGGGCGTTGAGATAGCGGGTGAAGAGGGCGAACTGCTCGGGCGTGCCGCGCGGCAGGCGGATGGTGGCGCTGAGGTCGGCGTTGCGCCGCTCGATCCGGCGCAGCGTCGTGCCGGGCTCGTAGCGGTCGACCGCGACCCGCACCGCCATGCAGGCGGTGCAGCCGGGGCAGGCCGGGCGGTAGGCGATCGAATGGCTGCGCCGGAAGCCGGCGCGGGACAGGATCTCGTAGGTGTCCGCCGCGCCCGGGCCGGACAGCTCGGTGACGACCTTGCGCTCCACCTTCCCCGGCAGGTAAGGGCAGGGCATCTCGGTGGTCACCAGGAAGGGCAGCGGATGCGTGCGGGCCTGGAGGATCGCCATGGGCCGAGTATGGCGCAGGATCCGGCGGCCTGCATCATGGTTTCGCCAGTCGCGGGACAGGAAAGGGACCTCGCATGCTCTATGCCATCCTCTGCTACGACCGCGAGGACGTGGTCGAGTCCTGGAGCGCCGCGGAAGAGGCCGCCGTCATGGCCAGGCTCGGTGCCGTGATCGACGGTCTCGCCGGCCAGGGGCGGCTCGGCCCGGTGGCGCGGCTGGCCGCCACGACCGGCGCGGCGACCCTGCGCAAGGGCCCGGCGCCGCTGGTCACCGACGGCCCGTTCGCCGAGACCAAGGAGCAGCTGCTGGGCTTCTACATCGTCGACTGCGCCAGCCGCGACGAGGCGGTCGCCGTCGCCCGCGACCTGGCGCGGGCCAGCGGCACCGACGGTGCCTTCGAGATCCGCCCGCTGCGCACCTTCCGCCCGGGACCGGCGGGCCGTTGAGCACCGCAGCGGCCGGCCCGGCGCTGATCGCCGAGGCGCTCGCCGCCGCGCGGCCGCGCGCGGTCGGCGCCCTGCTGCGCCATGTCCGCGACCTCGACCGTGCCGAGGACGCGTTCCAGGAGGCGGCGCTGCGGGCGCTCAGATCCTGGCCGGAGGCCGGCCTGCCGCGCGACCCGGCCGCGTGGCTGATCCTGGTCGGCCGCAACCAGGCGATCGACCGGGCCCGGCGCAGCGCCCGCGAGGCGCCGCTGCCGCCCGAGGAGCTGCTCTCCGATCTCGGCGACGCCGAGGCGGAGTTGGCCGAGCGGCTCGACGGCGAGCGCTGGCGCGACGACGTGCTGCGGCTGCTCTTCACCTGCTGCCACCCCGAGCTCGCGCCCGAGCACCAGGTGGCCCTGGCGCTGCGCATCGTCTCCGGCCTGTCGGTGCGGCAGATCGGCCGGGCCTTCCTGGTCGGCGAGGCCGCCATGGAGCAGCGCCTGACCCGCGCCAAGGCGCGCATCGCCGCCGCCGGCCTGCCCTTCGAGTCGCCCGGCCCGGCCGAGCGCGCGGCGCGCCGCGACGCGGTCGCCGCGATGGTCTACCTGCTGTTCAACGAAGGCTACTCGGCCGGCGGCGGCCCCGGCAGCCCGCGCGCCCAGCTCTGCGGCGAGGCGATCCGGCTCGCCCGGCTGCTCGTCGAGCTCTTCCCGGAGGATCCGGAGCTGCGCGGCCTCTGCGCCCTGTGCCTGCTGCAGCACGCCCGCGCCGCCGCCCGCTTCGCGCCGGACGGCGCCATCATCCTGCTCGACCGCCAGGACCGCGGCCTGTGGAGCCGGCCGATGATCGCCGAGGGCCGCACCCTGCTCGAGGTCGCCGCCCGCCACCAGCAGCCCGGCCCCTACCAGCTGCAGGCCGCCATCGCCGCGCTGCATGCCGCCGCGGCGCGGCCGAGGACACGGCGTGGGCGGAGATCGAGCGCCTCTACGCCGCGCTGGAGCTGCTGCAGCCCTCGCCGGTCGTGACGCTCAACCGCGCCGTCGCGCTCGCCAAGGCCGCCGGCCCGGCCGCCGCGCTGGCGCTGATCGAGCCGCTGGGGGAGCGCCTGGCCGGCTACTTCCCCTATCACGGCGTGCGCGGCGCCCTGCTCAAGGATCTCGGCCGGACGGGCGAGGCCCGCGCCGCGCTCGAGCGCGCCGCGGCGCTCGCCAACACGCCGGCGGAGGGGGCGCACATCCGGGAGCAGATCGCGGCGCTCGTGGGCTGAGTTCCGCGCGGCCTGTCGACGTTCGTACTCGCTAGGGTTGAGCGCCGGTCCGTGCCTCCCTTGACCGGAGCTGGGCCGGGAGCCGAGAATGGTGCGGGGTTGAGGGGCCGGCCGCGCGATGCGGGCGGCGGTCCGGAAAGGGGCTTCGTGCGATACCGCTGGCTGATGCTGGGACTGGTCCTGTGCGGCTGCGCCTCGCCGCCCTCCCAGGAGCATCCGGCCGAGGCCAAGCTCGCGGCCATCGTCCAGGACGTGCAGTCCGGCGCGGTCGACCGGGTGCAGGTCATCCACGTGCCCGACCATCTGCGGGTCATGGTCTCGCTGACGCCGTCGCTGCTGCTGAGGGCGCCCGCCATGGGCCTGGCGCAGTCGACCGAGACAGCGCTCGATCCCGCGCTTCGGCAGTCGCTCGAGGCTGCGCTTGCGGGCCTCGCGGTCCGGGACCGCCCACCCGGACCGGCTCCCGACCTGCGATGGGCGGTGATCCTGCACGCCGGCGCCGACGGCGTGCCGCATTCGATCTTCTTCTCCGAGCCGCAGGGAGGCGCGCGGGCAGGGCTGCTCGACGACCAGCCGGTCACCATCGGCGGAACCCTCGCCGGCTGGGGCGAGGAACGGCTGGCCGCGGTGTTTGCCTCGCCGCAGGAGCTGGGCAGCCGCCCGCCCGCGAACTGAGCCGCCGAAAAAATCTCACCGGCGCTGTCGGATCGGCGACCCCACGTTCGTCCTTGGGGGACAACCCCTGACGGAGGACGAGAGAATGCCCACCGATCCGCAGCAGCAGCCCCAGGTTCTCGGCGGGGTCGTGCCCTACCTGATGGTGGAGGGCGCGATCAAGGCGAGCGGCTTCTATGAGCGCGCCTTCGGCGCCCGGGAGGTCGGGCGCCACCCGCCGGACGCGCAGGGGCGCACCATGCACGTGCATCTGCACCTCAATGGCGGCTCGCTGATGCTGAGCGATCCCTTTCCCGAGCACGGCCACCCGCTGCAGCCGCCGCAGGCCTTCAGCCTGCTGCTCAAGGTCGACGACGTCGAGGCGTTGTGGCAGCGCGCCGTGGCGGCCGGCGCGGAGGTGGTGATGCCGCTCGCCGACATGTTCTGGGGCGACCGCTACGGCCAGCTGCGCGATCCCTTCGGTATCGTCTGGGGCCTCGCCGCGCCGACGCGCTGACACGACCGGGAGGAGCGACGACATGACGGAGACATGCCGGACGCCGGCCGCGGGCGCGCACGAGCTGAGCCTGACCCGGCTGATCGAGGCGACGCCGGAGCAGTGCTTCCGGGCCTGGATCGAGCGCCTGCCCGACTGGTGGGGTCCGGGCGGCGCGACGACGCCGCTCTGCGACCTCGAGCTCCGGCCGGGCGGGCTGATGCGCACCGTGATGCGCGGGCCCGACGGCAACGCGTACGACATGCGCGGGGTGTTTCTCGAGATCGACCCGCCGCACCGCATCGTCACCACCGACGCCTACGGCCCGGGCTGGCAGCCGACCGGCAAGCCTTTCATGACGGCGCTGGCGAGCTTCGTCGCGGAGGGCGGAGGCACTCGCTTCACCGCGACGGCCCGCCACTGGACGGAAGAGGACAAGGCGGCGCACGAGGCGATGGGCTTCCACCAGGGCTGGGGCCAGTCGGCCGACCGCTTCGCCGCCGTGGCGAGGACGATCGGCGAGGCCGGGGAGCCGCTCCCCGAGCTGCTGCTGCTGCGCAGCCTGCCGGCAGCGCCCGATGCGGTGTGGCGGGCCTGGACGGATGCCGTGCAGCTGGGCCGCTGGTGGGGCCCGCAGGGCTTCACCAATCCGGTCTGCGAGGCCGACGTCCGGCCGGGCGGGACGATGCGCGTCGTGATGCGCGCGCCCTCGGGCGAGGCGTACCCGATGCGCGGCCGCTACGAGGCGGTCGAGCCGGGCCGCCGCCTGGTCGTCGTCAGCGAGGCGCTGGCGGCCGACGGCCGGGCGCTGCTCGAGGGCCGCACCACCGTGACGATCGCAGCGGAGGGCGAGGGCGCGCGGCTCGCCGTCGCCACCGGCGCCCGCGCGCTGGTGCCCGAGGCGCGGCCGATGCTGGCCGGCATGGTGGCCGGCTGGAGCGGCAGCCTCGAGCGGCTGGCGGCGCTGCTCGCCGGCGCTGCCGTGACCTGAAGCCCTAGGCGGCGCCGTCGGCGGTGGCCGGCGGCAGCCGCCCCGGCGTCACCATCGCGTCGGTCAGGCCGAGCTCGCGCAGGGCCCGCGGCATCGCCTCGCCGAGCGCGGCGGCGGGGGGGCCGCCCCCCCCCCCCGCCGCCGAGGCCATCACGCCGTTGCCGCCCTGGCCGGCATACCAGACGAAGCTCGGCTCCTCCGGGTCGGGGCCGATCACCGCCTCGTGGTCGGCGGCGAAGGTCCGCAGCCCGGCCCAGCGGCCGGCCAGCCGGCCGACCCGCATGGCGGTGACGGTCTCGATGCGGTCGACGGCGACGGCGACGTCGATCTCCTCGGGCTGTGCGTCGCAGGGCGGCGTCGGGATCATGTCGACCGGCGACATCATGATGCGGCCGGCCTCGGGCTTGAAGTACCAGGTCTCGGCGGCGTCGAAGGTCATCGGCCAGCGGGCGGCGTCGTGGCCTGCCGGCGGCTCGAACAGGATGGCGGTGCGGCGGAAGGGCAGCACGCCGCGGCGCGGCAGGCCGGCCCGGGCGGCGACCTCGTCGGCCCAGGCGCCGGCGGCATTGACCAGCACCGGCGCCTCGATCGCGCCGTCGCCGGCCTCGATCGCCCAGGCCCCGGCGCGCCGCGCGATGCGCCGCACCCCGGCGCCGGCGAGCAGCCGCATCCCGTGCCGGCGTCCCTCCCGCAGCCAGGCGCCGAGCAGCGCGTCGGCATCGAGATCGACGCAGCCGGGCTCGAGCAGCCCGAGGGTGAAGTCCGCCTTGTGCACGACCGGCACCAGCCGGTGCGCCGCCTCGATGTCGAGAAGCTCGCAGGCGACGCCGCGGCCGGCGAGTGCCGCCGCCTGGGCGCGCAGCGCCGCCTCCTCGGCGGCGGTGGCGAGATAGAGCGCGCCGCGTGGCTGCGTCAGCGGCCGGTCGGCGAAGCCGTCGGGCGGCGCGGCGTAGAAGCCGGCGCTGGCCGCCGTAAGTATCTGCCAGCTCGCCGGCCCGTAGGCGCAGGACAGCACGGCCGCCGAGCGGCTGGTGCTGTGATAGCCGGGCTGGCCCTCCTGCTCGAGCAGGACGACGCGCCCGTGCGGCGCGAGGCGGCAGGCGACGGAGGCGCCGGCGATGCCGCCGCCGATGACCGCGAAGTCGAAGAGCTCGGCCATGTCCGGGCCGCCTCAGACGCCGCCGCGGCGGTGCGCGTTGGCGAGCCTGCGACTCCGGGAGTTCAACGAGTGCCCAGGTCGGCCGCCGCTGCAAGTTCGTACACGGAGATGGTTGGCCATGTGCCCGTCTGAAGAACCGGCTTTGAGAGGCGTGGCATCCGGCGCGATGTCACGAGACACACGCTGGGCGGGAGCCCGCGATCCAGCCATTATAGAAAGCATCTCCGATCCAAGGGGACTCGCTTCGAGCAGCATGCAAGCTGCTATGGAAGTCGAGGTCGGAAACCCTCGCCCACGGAGTAGGTGTCCAGCACATGGACGTGGTGGACAAGCGTACGGCGACATGGTGGACAGTGCCAGGATCCCGAGCGGTACGGCTGACGTGTCTGGGGACAAGCGAAGGGCGGCGCGGATGGCCTTCGCCCAGGCTCTCGATCAGCACGCAGTCGGGTCCTCGATCCCGACCCGCATCGAGCCGTGCAGCGCCAATAGGGCTTGCGAACGCATGCGCGCGACGGCAGCCGCTGCCCTGCGGTCCTCGATTTGAAGGGACGTGACGCCGTAGGGACAGTCGAAGGGCAGCAGGATGCAAGGAGTCCTGAAGCAACCCCGCCGCGATGACCCGTGTCCAAGGGGAAGCGCGAGGCTCAGCCGTCTCGTGATAGAGTATCGTTCTCGATCGACCTTCTCGGATCGACTGGGATGGGGAGCGCCATGGAGCCGGCCGCGCTGCGCAATTCGCTTGATCTGCTGCTGGCCGAGCTCGGCCGCGCTGCGGGGATCGAAGGGCTCGCCACCAACGAGCAGGGCGTCTGCATTCTCGTCTTCGCGCCCGGCACGCACCTCAACCTGATGGCGGATCCCTCGACCGGTCACGTCGTGCTCTGGTCGCCGCTGGGCGACCTGCCGGCCGGGCGGCGCGCGGAGACGCTGGAGCTGCTGATGCGCGCCAACCTGTTCTGGAACGGCACCCGGGGGGCCACCGTCGGCCTGATGCCCCAATCGGACGAGGTCGTGCTCGCCTGCCGGCTGCCGCTCGACGGTCTCGGCGTCGAGGCGCTGCGGCAGGCGGTCGAGCTGATGGTCGAGGGCGCCGAGGACCTGGTCCGGCGCATCGGCGCCGCGCCCGCCGCCCCGACGGCGGCGCCCGATGCCTTCACGCTGCACGCCATGGCCATTCGCGGCTGAGCGCCCGGACGAGAGGGAGAGGATCACATGGCTGGGGGGCAGCAGGTCGGCGGTCCGGGCGACCGGTTCCGCGCGCTCGACAACCTGATCGCCAGGGACGCCTCGGCGCTGGTGATCCAGAACTCGCAGAAGACCCCGGGCAAGCTCGCCGTCGACGAGGACGGCGCCATGGCCTTCCGCAGCGGCCTGCACCGCACCTTCGGCGTCGGCAAGTCCGATGCCGACAAGGCCGCCAACCAGGCCTCGCTCGGCGTGCTGCTCGAGTACATCGAGCAGAAAGGCGGCAGGAACGTGCGCGCGCACGTCGAGCAGGGCCTCACCGATCTCGAGGGCAGCAAGGGCATTTCCGTGCTCGATCGGATGACGAACCGCGGCACCTACGTGTCGAGCGCGCTGGTCGCCCAGATCAAGGCCCTGGCGGTCGAAGGCATGAAGGCCGAGATTGAGCGGGTCACCCGGTTCAACGCCAATGCGGCGACGGACTTCCTGGCCCGGCAGCAGGGCGTGTCGCTGCAGGGCCAGCAGGTGCAGCTGCAGCCCCATGCCGACAGCTGCGGCCTGACCAGGCTGGTCGACGACCTGATCGCCGGCGACCAGACCTGGCCGGGCGACAAGTACCCGCGGGCCTGGAAGGAGCTGCGCGAGCACATCCAGCGGCAGACCGGGCCGGACGCCAAGCCCGAGGACGGCATCACCAAGGGGCTGAGGGCGGCCATCGACCGCGTGGTGAGCGCCGCGACCGCGCAGGGCCGCGAGGTCACCGAGCAGGAGCTGCGCGATGCCGCCAAGGCCTATCTGACCGGGCCGTCGGTGTTCAACACGCTGGTCCTGGCCACCAACGACTACCTCGCCGCGCGCATCCAGCGCGATGCCGACGGGCTGGTCGATGCGGTGCGCCACTGGGCTGACGAGGCTACCCCGGAGGAGCTCGGCAACCTCACCCGGGAGGACTGCTACTGG
Source organism: Dongiaceae bacterium (assembly GCA_046349435.1). Taxonomy (GTDB): domain Bacteria; phylum Pseudomonadota; class Alphaproteobacteria; order Dongiales; family Dongiaceae; genus JAXMCI01. The sequence goes on from JAXMCI010000010.1 coordinate 200,431, forward strand.
CTGGCCGACCAGCTCGACAAGAACGACCTGATCGAGATGCCGGAGACCGGGCCGTTCCGCGCGATCAAGGCGTTCTTCCAGATCCAGACCTTTTCCGAGGACCGCCTCAGCGGCGCGCTGCTGGACCGCCTCGCCGCAGCGATCAAGGAGAAGCACACGCCGTCCGACCGGATCGGCCGGGACGCGACGACGGTGTCCGAGATGCGCGAGGCGATGGCCAGCGTCAGCAAGCCGAAGGAATACACCCGCGCGGATTTCTCGCGGATGCTGACCTCGGTCATCAAGCCGATCCTGCAGGAGCGGCATGACCGGATGGCGGAGCTCGACAAGGAGGCGGCGAGCTTGCGCCAGGGCGCCCAGCAGACGCGCGGCGACCGCATCAAGGTGTTCCCGGAGCTGAGCCAGCTCGCCGGCAGGACGCGCGACATCGACCACTACGAGCTGCAGCACGGCAAGGTCGACAGCGCCGCGGGCTTCCTCAAGGCCATCCTGCTGCCGGCGATGCTGCGGCAGGTCCAGGTCGACGCGGAGCGGGAGGCGCTCAACGGCCGCACCGAGCTGGGCCAGCAGGAGATCGTCGACCTCGCCAGGCAGGTGCAGCAGGACAAGATCGAGCCGGCGCGCAAGACCTGGGAACGCGGGTTCGGCGAGGTGGTGAGCGCGCTCGACGATTTCGCCGACCTGCAGCGCGACCTCGAGGCGATCGACGCCCGCGGCGGGCTGAAGACGCTGAGCGCCGGGGAGCTGCGCGAGCTCGACGACCGGATGCGGACGCTGGCCGGCAAGGTGCCGAAGCTGCGGCAGCTCACCAGGGATCTGGAGAGCCGGTTCGGCAAGCTGGATACCGCGCCGTTCGGAGAGGCCGTGAAGGCGCTCGCCGCCGCCGCCGATCGCATCGAGAGCGGGCTGGCGCCGTTCGGCGGCCTGTCCGGCAAGATGATCGCGTTCCGTGAATCCCGGATGCGCCAGCAGCTCCCCGCGCTCCAGGCGCAGCACCTCAGAACCCCGGGGCCGGCCACCACGCCGACGGCGATGGTGAAGTTCCCGGTCATGCAGCACGCGCCCGATCTCGGCCAGAAGGCGCTGGCGGTCTACAGCGCCTGGCAGAAGGAGGTCGGCGTCCTCGACGACTATGCGGAGCTCGCCATCGCCCATGAGGACGTGGCGCCGCTGCTGCGCAAGCGCGAGTCAGCGCCGCAGGCCCTGACCGGCGAGGAGCGGCAGCGGCTCGAGACCTTCGACAAGGAGCGGCAGGCGCTCGGCAAGCGCGTCGAGAGCTTCGCCAGGCAGACCGGGGCGCTGAAGCGCGAGCTCGGCGACGCGGCCCGCAAGGAGCCGCTGCTGGCGACCTTCGCCGGCGTCGATCAGAGCCTCGCCACCATGCGGCAGCGGCTCGAGACGGGGCGTTTCCCGCGCACCGACCAGGGCAATCCCGCGCCGCGCCGGGGCGACGGCCCGATCGTCGGCGATCCCCGCCTGGCCGAGCGCGACCTGAAGCGCCTCGACGACGCCGTGCTCGGCGGCAAGGTGAAGATGTCGGAGCATGTCGCGCCGATGTGGCAGGCCCTGCGCAGCTTCCACAAGTTCGACCAGGAGCTCGGTGCCGGGTTGCGCGACAAGCCGACCCTGCTCGAGTTCGGCGCGGACCGCACGATGATCGGCCGGCTCGACCAGCAGCGCACGCAGGTGGAGTCCGGCATCCGCGATCTCGAGGCCGCGATCGGCTCGCTCGGAGCGCTGATGAGCGAGCTCGAGGATCCCAATGCGTTCGTCTCGGCCTCCGGCACCGGCGGCGGCAACCCGAGGGAGCCGTGGCTCGCCGCGGCGCGAACCATGCGCGACGATCTCCAGGCGCAGATCGGGCACATGCGCGAGCGGCTGGCCGACTATGCGCTCTATCGTGGCGACGGGTTCAAGGATGCGGCGCATTTCGTGGCGATCGAGGACGCCACCGTCGCCATGCGGAGCCGCGCCGCGCCGCCCGGCGGCCATGTGGCGACCCTGGCGCCGCCGCTCGCCGATATCGCAGGCCGCTACAAGGATCAGCCCGGCGTCGCGCCCTTCGTCGCCGGCATCCCCCAGGGCCTCAAGGTGCTCGACGACCTCGAGGCCTTCAAGACGAGGGCAGGGCAGATCCTCTCATCGCCCTACAGCCCGTCGCCGCGCGAGTACCGGGAGAGTGCCGAGACGCTGGATGCGCTGGAAGCGGGCTTGGCGAAGCTGCGCACGCTGCGCGGCGACAGCGACACGGTGAAGCTGGCGATGACCGGCCAGGACTGGCCGAGGGACGGCGAGGCGCTGCAGCGGATCGATGGCGGCCATGCCTGGCTGCAGCTCCAGGCGCATCTCGACCAGGAGATCGTCAGCGTCGAGGGCCAGATCAAGTCTCTCTCCGAGGCCATCGGACGCGCCGGCCAGCGGCCGCCCGGGCCGGAGGCAATCGACGAGATCGGCATGTCGCGCGACGACCGCTGGAAGAGGCGCCTCGAGGTGCAGGAGATCGGCAAGTCGCCGACCCTGAGGATGCCGCAGGGGATCGCGCTGCAGACGCCCGATCCGGTCAAGGCGGGCCAGAGGTTCTATGTCGAGCCGCAGCGCCACTCGGCTTCCGCGATCCACGCCATGAACGCCTTCCTCGGCGGGCCGGGGGTGAGCATCGAGCAGCTCACCGCCTTCAACCGGCTCTGGTCGACGCGCGACGAGGGCCGCATCGACGACATCGCCGGCCTGCCGCCGCTGCAGACCGGCGGGGGCAACGAGGCGGATGTCCCCTGGGCCTATCTCACCTATCTGCACTATGCGTCCGGCGGCGACAGCGACCTGATGCCGCCGGTCAACCTCACCATCATCGACGGCGCCAGCAGGCGACCCGAAGCCCGCGCGATTCCGGAGATTCCGGGCGACCGCTGCATCGTCGGCACGCAGGACCCCGCGCACTTCGTCGCCTTCCGCAAGGACGACCAGGGCAACTGGCACCTGCTCGACGGCGCGGATCCAAAACTGCAGCAGCCGATCGCCGACCCGAAGGACTACATCCGGGAGATGCTGCAGAAGCCGGGCGCCGGCGCCATCTCGCTCACCACCCTGCAGGTCAGCTGGTAGGCGCGTCCGGATCGCGGCGCGGCCGTGCCGACCTCGTCCTTCGACAAGCTCAGGATGAGGTTCTGGGGGCGGGCGTGATCTCGGGGGGCCTCATCCTGAGCTTGTCGAAGGATGAGGCCGGCACGGCTCCGACGCGCTACGCCAGCGCCGCCTTGAGGTCGGCGATCTGGTCGTCGAGGTCCTCGATGCCGACCGACAGGCGGACCAGGCCGTCGGAGATGCCGAGCGCGGCGCGGTTGGCGGCGGGCAGCGAGGCGTGGGTCATGATGGCGGGGTGCTCGATCAGGCTCTCGACGCCGCCCAGGCTCTCGGCCAGCGCGAAGATGCGGCAGCGCTCGAGGAAGCGCCGCGCGTCGGGCAGCCCGCCCTTCAGCACCGCCGTCACCATGCCGCCGAAGCCGTGCATCTGGCGCTTGGCCAGCGCGTGCTGGCGGTGGCTCGCCAGGCCGGGATAGTAGACGCGCTCGACCTTGGGATGGGCCTCCAGCCAGGCGGCGATGGCCGCCGCGTTGGCGCAGTGCCGCTCCATGCGCAGCGCCAGGGTCTTGACGCCGCGCAGCGCCAGGAAGCTGTCGAACGGGCTGGCGACGGCGCCGACCGCGTTCTGCAGGAAGGCCAGCTTCTGCCGCAGCTCCTCGTCGGCGCCGACCACGACGATGCCGCCGACGATGTCGGAATGGCCGTTGATGTACTTGGTGGCGGAATGCAGCACCAGGTCGAAGCCGAGCTCGATCGGCCGCTGCACATAGGGGCTGGCGAAGGTGTTGTCGCAGATGGTGATCAGGCCGCGGCGCCGGGCGAGCGCCGCCAGCGCCTCGAGGTCGGCGAGCTTGAGCAGCGGGTTGGTCGGCGACTCGACCCACAGCATGCGGGTCTCCGGCCGGATCGCCGCCTCGGCCGCGGCGAGGTCGGAGAGGTCGACGAAGGTGAAGTCGAGCCCGGCCGAGCGCCGCCGCACGCGCTCGAACAGGCGGTAGCTGCCGCCATAGAGGTCGTCCATGGCGACGACGTGGGCGCCGCTGTCGAGGCAGTCGAGCACGGTGGCCGCCGCCGCGAGGCCCGAGGCGAAGGCGAAGCCGGCGACGCCGCTCTCGAGGTCGGCGATGCATCGCTCATAGGCCATGCGCGTCGGGTTCTGGCTGCGCGAGTACTCGTAGCCCTTGTGGACGCCGGGGCTTTCCTGGACGTAGGTCGAGGTGGCGTAGATCGGCACCATGATGGCGCCGGTCGACGGGTCGGGCGACTGCCCGGCATGGATGGTGCGCGTGGCGAAGCCGGCGCGGTTGGCGGCCGGCGCGCCGCCGCCGCTCGAGGATTCGGTCATCGATGGGCTCCCGGAAGGCGGCCGCTACTTCATGCCGCGGCGCAGGTGGTTGAGCAGGTCGACCCGGGTGATCAGCCCGTGGAACTGGCCGTCCGCCTCGATGATCGCGACATGGCCGCGCTCGAAGATCGGCAGCAGCGCCGAGAGCGGCGCGGTCGGCTTCAGCGTCTCCAGCCGGCTCGTCATGGCACCGCCGACGCGATCCTTGAAGCGGCCCTCCTGGCCATAGACGGCGAGCAGCACGTCGGATTCGTCGAGCAGCCCGACCGCCTTGCCGCCCTCGACCACCGGCAGCTGCGAGATGTCGTAGAGCCGCATGCGGTTGTAGGCGGTGAGCAGCGTGTCGTCGGGCGACAGCGTCACCGTGCTGCCCTCGGCGTGGCGCCGGGTGATCAGGTCGCGCAGGTCGCCATGCTGCTCGCGCTGCAGGAAGCCCTGGTCGATCATCCAGAAGTCGTTGAACATCTTCGACAGGTACTTGTTGCCGCTGTCGCACACGAAGGTGACGACGCGCTGCGGCTGCTCCTGCGAGCGGCAGTAATGCAGCGCCGCGGTGATCAGCGTGCCGGAGGAGGAGCCGGCCAGGATGCCCTCCTCCTTGAGCAGGGCGCGCGCCGTGTCGAAGCTCTCGGCGTCGCTCACCGGATAGGCGGCGGCGACCAGCGAGAGGTCGCAATTGGGCGGCACGAAATCCTCGCCGATGCCCTCGACCAGCCAGGAGCCGGGCTCGACGGTGCGGCCGGTCTTGACCAGCTCGGCCAGGATCGAGCCGCGCGGATCGGCCAGCACCATCCGCAGGCTCGGCGCCACCCGGCGGAAGTAGCGGCCGAGCCCGGTGAGCGTGCCGCCGGAGCCGACGCCGACCACGACCGCGTCGACATCCTGGTCCATCTGGCGCCAGATCTCCGGCCCGGTGGTGCGCTCGTGCGCCGCGGGATTGGCCGGGTTGGCGAACTGGTTGACGTAGACGGCGCCGGGGATCTCGCCGGCCAGCCGCTCGGCGATGTCCTGGTAGTACTCGGGATGGCCCTTGCCGACGTCGGAGCGGGTCAGCCGGATCTCGGCGCCCAGCGCGCGCAGATGCAGCACCTTCTCCTGCGCCATCTTGTCGGGGATCACCAGGATCAGCCGGTAGCCCTTCTGGGCGGCGACCAGCGCCAGCCCGAGGCCGGTATTGCCGGCGGTCGCCTCGACCAGCGTGCCGCCCGGCTTCAGCCGGCCGTCGCGCTCGGCCGCCTCGATCATCGACAGCGCGATGCGGTCCTTGATCGAGCCGCCGGGATTCTGGCTCTCCAGCTTGAGGAACAGCCGGCAGGGGCCGGTGTCGAAGCGGCGGACCTCGATCATCGGCGTGTTGCCGATCATCTCCAGCACGTTGGCGGCAAAGGGCATGGCTTTCCTCACCCCTCGTGGTCAGAACGGTGGACGGCGGCGCGACCGCTGCGCCGCGACTCCCTGCTACGGGTCGGCCGACCGGCTGCTCAGCCGCCGCGTCGGGAAGCCGATCCGGGCGAGTGCCGCGACGATCTCGCGGACATGCTCGGCGTTGCGTGTCTCGATCACC
>JAXMCI010000011.1:0-198329 GCA_046349435.1 Dongiaceae bacterium
GCGTGCAGGCGCAGATCAGCCAGACATGGTTGAGGAACGAGCCGCCGAAGGCGGCGTGAAAGAACCGGTCGGCGAGCACGTAGCGCCGGGCATAGTCGTGCAGTGGCAGGGTGCCGTCGGCGTAGTAGCCCATCACCAGCCCGCCGGCGTCCGAGACGGCGGCGAACTTGTTCATCGCGCCGCCATTGATCTGCTGCTGCTCCTGGTAGAAGCGGTTGACCAGGTCGCCGGTCGGCAGGTCCGGCGAGACGTAGTCGCCGATGTTGAAGGGCTTGTTGGGCAGGTCGGGCGGAAAGCGGGTGTCGGGCACCGCGCCGGTCGAGCCGACGGTCATCACGGTCGGCAGCTTGTCGTAGGGGCGCCCCTGGAGGTCGACCTGGGTGGCGGCCGCGCCGGCATTGGCGATGCCGTCGGCGCCGGGGAAGGTGCCGTAGAGGTTGTCGAAGCTGCGGTTGTCCTGGAAGATCACCACGACATGGCCGATCCGCCCGAGGTCCGGGGCGGCGGCGGCCTTCGGCGCCGCCGGCGCCGCGCCCGGCGCGGCCTTGTGAACCGCCGTCTCGCCGCAGCCGGCCAGCGCCGGCAGCAGCGTCGAAAGCAAGGCGAGCGCGCCCCTGCGCTTCATGGCAGCCTCCGATCTCCCGTCGGCGAAGCCTAGCCTTCCCGGCCCGCCGGGTCGAGGGTCGCGGCGCCGCCCCCGGTTCAGCGCTCGGCCAGCGCCAGCCTGACCCCGAGCGCGACGAAGGCGGCGGCGAAGGCCCGCCGCATCCAGGCCATCACCCGCGGGCGCGACAGGATCTGCGTCCGCACCGCCGCCGCGAACAGGCCGTAGCCGACGAAGACGACGAAGGTGAGCCCCATGAAGACGCCGCTCAGCTCCAGCATCCGGGCGAGCGGATGCGGCTCGCCCGCGGCGACGAACTGCGGCAGGAACGCGAAGAAGAAGATCGACAGCTTGGGGTTCAGCAGGTTGACCAGGACGGCGTTGACGGTGACCTGGAGCGCCGTGCGCCGCACGCCGTCGGCGGCGACGCCGAGCGCGCCCCGCTGCCGCGCCGCGCTCCACGCCATGTAGAGCAGGTAGGCGACGCCGGCATATTTGAAGGTCTGGAAGGCGAGCGCGCTGGCATGGAGCAGGGCCGCCGCCCCGCCGATCGCCGCGGCCATGTGCGGCACGATGCCGAGCGTGCAGCCGAACGCCGCGACGACGCTGGCGCGCGGCCCGCGCGCCAGCCCGGCGGCGACGGTGTAGAGCACCCCGGTGCCGGGCGAGGCGACGATCACGAGCGAGGTGACGAGGAAGGCGATGCTCATCGGCGAACCTCCGAGCCTGCGGGTTCGCGTCAGCCTAGCGCATCGGCCTGGGCGCCTGCGAGGGGGTGAGCCCGCGAGGTTCGCGGACGGTCGTCAGGCGAAGCGGGAGAATGGTCGGAGTGAGTGGATTCGAACCACCGGCCCCTGCGTCCCGAACACAGTGCTCTACCAGGCTGAGCTACACTCCGAGGGCGGCCTATATAACGCCATCGACGGGCGCCTGCAAGCGATGGCTTGCGTCTCAGTAGGGCCGCTCGATGCAGAAATCGACGACCTCGAGCAAGGCTGCCTTCTCGGCGCCGTCGGGGAAGATGCCGAGCGCGTCGCGGGCGATCGCGCCGTAGTGGCTGGCCCGCGCCACGGTGTCGCGCAGCGCGCCGTGCTTGACCATCAGCCCGAGGGCATGGTCGAGGTCGCCCTCCTCATGCTCGAGCTGCTCCAGCGTGCGCCGCCAGAAGGCGCGCTCGTCGGAATCGCCGCGGCGGAAGGCCAGCACCACCGGCAGGGTGATCTTGCCCTCCTGGAAGTCGTCGCCGATCGACTTGCCGAGCTCGGCCTGCTTGGCCGAGTAGTCGAGCACGTCGTCGATCAGCTGGAAGGCGATGCCGAGATTGAGGCCGAAGCTGTCCAGCGCCTCCTCCTCGACCTTCGGGCGGTCGGCGACCACCGCGCCGATGCGGCAGGCGGCGGCGAAGAGGGCGGCGGTCTTGCAGCGGATGACCTCGAGATAGGCCTGCTCGCTGGTCTCGGTGTCGTTGCTGGTGACGAGCTGCAGCACCTCGCCCTCGGCGATCACCGCGGCGGCGCCGGAAAGGATCTCCAGCACCTTGAGCGAGCCGTCGGCGACCATCAGCTGGAAGGCGCGGCTGAACAGGAAGTCGCCGACCAGCACGCTCGCCTTGTTGCCCCACACCGCGTTGGCGCTGGCCCGGCCGCGCCGGAGCGCGCTGTCGTCGACCACGTCGTCATGCAGCAGGGTGGCGGTGTGGATGAACTCGACGCAGGTGGCGAGCGCGACGTGGCGGTCGCCGCGATAGCCGCAGAGCCGGGCGGCGGCCAGCGTCAGCATCGGCCGCAGCCGCTTGCCGCCGGCCGCGACGATGTGCCCGGCGAGCTGCGGTATCAGCGCCACCGGGCTGTGCATGTGCTTGACGATGAGCTGGTTGACCGCGGCGAGGTCGCCGGCGACCAGCTGGGTCAGCTGGTCGACCGACGGGCGACGCGCCCGCTCCTCCCCGAGATTGACGATGACGGCCACGCGTCCTGTTCCCGATCCTTGACCGCACCGGCGGCTGCAGCGAGCATAGATCGGCGCGCCGGTCGGTCAAGCTTGGCCTGGGCTTTGTGCAACCGGGCTGCCCCCGGGCGCGCGCACCGGCGGACGGGATGGCCCCTTGATCGAGCTGCTGCGGACCAACGACGTGGTGCGGCTGTCCTGGCTGGTGGCGCTGCTCGCCGACCAGGGCATCGAGGCGATCGTGCTGGACAGCCACATGAGCATCATCGAAGGCAGCATCGGCGCCATCCCGCGGCGGCTGATGGTCGGCGAGGAGCAGGCCTCGCGCGCCCGGCGGCTGCTCGCCGAGGCCGGCGAGACGGCCCCCGGCGTGAGCGCCAAGCCGTGAGCGCCAGGCCATGAGCCAGCCGGGCGAGGAGCCGACCCGGGACAGCCTGCTCGGCGGGCGCATCCGGCTGGCCCAGCCGGCGACCGGCTACCGCGTGGCGATCGATCCCGTGATGCTGGCGGCGGCGGTACCGGCGGCCGACGGCGAATCGGTGCTCGATGTCGGCACCGGGGTCGGCGCGGCGGCGCTCTGCCTCGCCTGGCGGGTGCCGGGCTGCAAGGTGGTGGGCATCGAATCGCAGCCGGCGCTGGTCCGGCTGGGCAACGACAACGCCCAGGCCAACGGCATGCGCGACCGGGTCGGCGTCATCATCGGCGACCTGCTGCGGCCGCCGCCGCGGCTGGCGCCGGCCTCCTTCCACCACGTCATGGCGAACCCGCCCTACATGCCGTCCGGCAGCGGCACGGCGCCGCCCGACGCCGGCAAGGCCGCCGCCAACGTCGAGAGCGAGGCCAGGCTCGCCGACTGGCTGCGCTTCTGCCTGGCGATGGCGCGCCCGAAGGGCGGCATCACCCTGATCTACCGCGCCGACCGCCTCGACGTGCTGCTCGCCGAGGTCCGCGGCCAGGTCGGCGACCTCGCCATCCTGCCGCTGTGGCCGGGCAACGGCCGGCCGGCCAGCCGGGTGATCCTGCACGGCCGCAAGGGCGGCGGCGGCCCGCTCAGGCTGATGCCGGGCCTGGTGCTGCACGAGGCCGACGGGCGGTACACCGAAGCGGCCGACGCCATCCTGCGCGAGGGCGCGGCGCTGCCGGTCTGAGGGCGGCCGTGGCGGCGGCGACGCCGTGCCGACCTCGCCTACATTGCGGGGGCATGTCATTCGCGGACTTCCTGCGGCGCTGGTCGCCGATCCCGCGCCGCCGGCCGCCCGTGGTGGCGGTGGTGCGGCTCAATGGGCCGATCGGAATGCCCGGGCCCTCGCTGCGCGGAACCAGCCTGACCCTGGCCGCGCTGGCCGGGCCGCTGGAGCGGGCGTTCGGGCTGAAGGGCCTCAAGGCCGTCGCGCTGGCGGTGAACTCGCCGGGCGGGTCGGCGGTGCAGTCGGCGTTGATTGCGCGACGCATCCGCGCGCTGGCCGAGGAGAAGAAGGTGCCGGTGCTGGCCTTCGTCGAGGACGTCGCGGCCTCGGGCGGCTACTGGCTGGCGACCGCCGGGGACGAGATCTTCGCCGACGAATCCTCGATCCTGGGCTCGATCGGGGTGATCTCCGCCGGCTTCGGCTTCCAGGCGCTGCTCGACCGCATCGGCGTCGAGCGGCGGGTGCACACCGCCGGGTCGCGCAAGGCGATGCTCGACCCGTTCCGCCCCGAGGATCCGGAGGACGTCGCCCGGCTGGAGGCGCTGCAGCGCGAGATCCACGACAACTTCAAGGCGCAGGTGCGGGCGCGGCGCGGGGCGCGGCTCAGCGGCGAGGAGCCCGAGCTCTTCACCGGCGAGATCTGGACGGGCCGCGGCGCGCTGGCGCGCGGCCTGATCGACGGCATCGGCGAGCTCCGCGCGACGCTGCGGGCGCGCTACGGCGAGAAGGTGCGGCTGGTGGTGGTCGAGGAGCGGCGCGGCTGGCTGAAGCGGCGGCTCGGGCTGACCGAGGCGGCGGGCTGGCCGGAGCAGGCGATCGGCGCGCTCGAGGCGCGGGCGCTGTGGGCCCGCTACGGGCTGTAGCCTGGGCTATAGCCTTCGGGCGGTTTCCTTGACCGCGCCGGGCGGCGCCCTCTAAATGTCGGAATGTTCGGTCTTCCCGGGTTCTCCAAGCTCATCGTCCTGGTCGCGATCCTGGTGGTCGTCTGGTACGGCTTCAAGTTCGTCGGCCAGGTCGATCGGGCCCGCAAGCAGGCGCTGCGCGCCCGCGGCCAGGCGCCCCGCGGCGGCGCCCGGCGCCCCGCCGCGGCGCCGGAGCAGGCGGTCGAGGACATGGTCAAGTGCCGGGTCTGCGGCACCTACATCGCGTCGCGCCGGCCGAGCCGCTGCAGCCGCTCCGACTGTCCCTGGTGAAGGCGGGGGCGAAGCGGGGCGGGCAGGGTTGACCCCCCGCCGACCGGAAACTATGGTGCGCCGCACCCAAGATCCTTCCGGGTCCGTCGAGATCGCCGCGAGATGGCCCATCCCAATCCCGAGACCTGCTTCCAGCGCCTCATCCTGAAGCTGCAGGACTACTGGGCGGAGCGCGGCTGCGTCGTGCTGCAGCCCTACGACATGGAGGTCGGCGCCGGCACCTTCCACCCGGCGACGACGCTGCGCGCGCTCGGTCCCGAGACCTGGAACGCCGCCTATGTGCAGCCCTCGCGCCGCCCGACCGACGGGCGCTATGGCGAGAACCCGAACCGGCTGCAGCACTACTACCAGTTCCAGGTGATCATGAAGCCGTCGCCGCCCGACAGCCAGGCGCTCTATCTCGGCAGCCTGAAGGCGCTCGGCATCGATCCGCTGGCGCACGACATCCGCTTCGTCGAGGACGACTGGGAGAGCCCGACGCTGGGCGCCTGGGGGCTCGGCTGGGAGGTCTGGCTCGACGGCATGGAGGTCACCCAGTTCACCTACTTCCAGCAGGTCGGCGGCATCGAATGCGACCCGGTCTCGGTCGAGCTGACCTACGGGCTGGAGCGGCTGGCGATGTACGTCCAGGGCGTCGAGCGGGTCTATGACCTCGACTGGAACGGGCTGCCGCCGGATCGCGGCGGGATGACCTATGGCGACGTGTTCCTGCGCGCCGAGCGCGAGTTCTCCGCCTTCAACTTCGAGCATGCCGACACGGCGCGGCTGTTCCAGCACTTCGCCGACGCCGAGCGCGAGTGCGGCGCGCTGCTCGGGCTGGCGCGGCCGCTGGCGCTGCCAGCCTACGACCAGTGCATGAAGGCGAGCCACCTCTTCAACCTGCTCGATGCCCGGGGCGTCATCTCGGTCACCGAGCGGCAGGCCTATATCGGCCGCGTCCGCGCGCTCGCCAAGGGCTGCTGCGAGGCGTGGCTCGCCGGACGCGCGGCGGCCTGAGCCATGGCCGAGCTGCTGCTGGAGCTGCTCTCCGAGGAGATCCCCGCCCGCATGCAGGCGCAGGCGGCCGAGGATCTCCGCCGCCTCGTCGAGTCCGAGCTGGCCAGGGCCGGGCTGACCCCGACCGCCCTGCAGGCCCATGTCACGCCCCGCCGGCTGGCGCTGGTCGCCGAGGGGCTGCCGCTGCGCCAGGCCGATGTCAGCGAGGAGCGGCGGGGACCGCGGGTCGGCGCGCCGGACAAGGCGATCGAGGGCTTCCTGAAATCGGCCGGGCTCGCCTCGCTCGATGCCTGCGAGCAGCGCGACACCGGCAAGGGCGTCTTCTGGTTCGTGATCATCAACCGGCCCGGCGGCGAGACGGCGGCGGCGCTGCCGGCGATCCTGACGGCGGCCATCGCGGCGCTGCCCTGGCCCAAGTCGATGCGCTGGGCGCGCCACGAGATGCGCTGGGTGCGGCCGTTGCATTCGGTGCTGGCGCTGCTCGACGGCAGGCCGCTCACGGGCGGGCTGCGGCTCGGCGTCGGCGACGACCTGCTGCCCTTCGGCGCCGAGACGCGCGGCCACCGCTTCCTGGCGCCGGCGCCCTTCACGGTGACCTCCTTCGCCGACTATCGCGACAAGCTGCGCGCGGCGAAGGTCATCCTCGACCGCGCCGAGCGGCGCGCCGCGATCGCCGAGCAGGCCGCGGCGGCGGCGGCCGCGGCCGGGCTGCGGGTCAAGCCGGACGAGGGGCTGCTCGAGGAGGTGACCGGGCTGGTCGAGTGGCCGGTGGCGCTGGTCGGCCGCATCGACGACGCCTTCATGGCGGTGCCGCCCGAGGTGCTGACCACCTCGATGCGCACGCACCAGAAGTACTTCGCGCTGCTCGACGGCGCGGGCAAGCTGGCGCCGCGCTTCCTGGTGATCGCCAACCAGCCCGCCGCCGACGGCGGCGCGGCGATCGTCGCCGGCAACGAGCGGGTGCTGCGCGCCCGGCTGTCGGACGCCAAGTTCTTCTGGGACCAGGACCGGCGCACCAAGCTCGAGGCGCGCGTGCCGGCGCTGGCCAGCATCGTCTTCCACGCCAGGCTCGGCACCGTCGCCGACAAGGTCACCCGGCTGCAGACGCTGGCCGCCGAGCTGGCGCCGCGCATTCCCGGCGCCGACGTCGATGCGGTGCGCAGCGCGGCGCTGCTCGCCAAGGCCGACCTGACCAGCGGCATGGTCGGCGAGTTCCCCGAGCTGCAGGGCGTGATGGGCCGCTACTACGCGCTGGGCGAGGGCGAGGCGCCGGCGATCGCCGAGGCGATCGCCGAGCACTACGCGCCGCTCGGGCCCGGCGACCGCTGCCCGAGCGCGCCGGTCAGCATCGCCGTGGCGCTGGCCGACAAGCTCGACAGCCTGGTCGGGTTCTTCGCCATCGCCGAGCGGCCGACCGGCTCCAAGGACCCGTTCGCGCTGCGCCGCGCCGCGCTGGGGGTGATCCGGCTGATCCTGGAGAACCGCCTGCGCCTGCCGCTCGCCGAGCTGCTCGGCCGCGCCTTCCAGGCCTATCGCGGCAACCCGGCCTTCGCCGCCGCCCTGCCGGCCGGGCAGAGCGCCGAGGCGGTGGCGGGCGAGCTGCTCGACTTCTTCGCCGACCGGCTCAAGGTGGCGCTGCGCGAGAAGGGCGTGCGCCACGACCTGATCGCCGCGGTCTTCGCGCTGGGCGGCGAGGACGACCTCGTCCGGCTGCTCGCCCGGGTCGACGCGCTCGGCGCCTTCCTCGCCAGCGAGGACGGCGCCAACCTGCTGACCGCCTACAAGCGGGCGAGCAACATCGTGCGCATCGAGGAGAAGCGCGACGCGGCCAGCCATGACGGCCCGCCGGCGCCCGAGCTCTTCGTCCAGGAGGAGGAGCGGATCCTCGGCCGCCGGCTCGACGAGGCGCGCCGGGCGGCGTCCACTGCCCTGGCCGGGGAGGATTTTTCCTCGGCCATGGCGGTTCTTGCGCAACTGAGGGGCCCGGTCGACGATTTCTTCGATCGGGTCACGGTCAACGTCGCGGAGCGCGAGCCGGCCGGACGGGACGACGTGGCGCAGCATTTGCAGGGAGGCCCGCAGCCGCCCGCGGCCGGCGCATTGCGCGCCAACCGGCTGCGCCTGCTGTCGCAGATCAGGTCGACCCTGGGGGTGGTGGCGGACTTCGCAAAGATCGAGGGATGACCATGGGACAGTGGGTGTACAGCTTCGGCGGCGGCCGGGCCGACGGTCGCGCCGACATGCGCAACCTCCTGGGCGGCAAGGGCGCCAATCTCGCGGAGATGAGCAACCTGGGGCTGCCCGTCCCGCCCGGCTTCACCATCACCACCGAGGTCTGCACCTGGTTCTACGCCAACGGCAAGTCCTACCCGCCGACCCTCGAGGGCGAGGTCAAGGCGGCGCTCGCCGCGATGGAGAAGGAGGTCGGCGGCCGCTTCGGCGACGCCACCGACCCGCTGCTCGTCTCGGTGCGCTCCGGCGCCCGGGTGTCGATGCCGGGCATGATGGACACCGTGCTCAATCTCGGGCTCAACGACGCGACCGCGGCCGGGCTCGCCCGCCGGTCGGGCGACGAGCGGTTCGCCTATGACAGCTACCGCCGCTTCGTCCAGATGTACGGCAATGTCGTGCTGGGGGTGGAGCACCACCATTTCGAGGAGCTGATCGACCTGCACAAGGCCGATCGCGGGCTGGAGCTCGACACCGAGCTCGATGCGGGGGACTGGCGGGCGCTGGTCGAGGCCTTCAAGGCGAAGGTCGAAGAGGAGCGCGGCGCGCCCTTCCCGCAGGACCCGATGGAGCAGCTCTGGGGCGCCATCGGCGCGGTGTTCGGCAGCTGGCACACGCCGCGCGCCATCACCTACCGCCGGCTGCACGCCATCCCCGAGGACTGGGGCACCGCGGTCAACGTCCAGGCCATGGTGTTCGGCAACATGGGCGAGGACTGCGCCACCGGCGTCGCCTTCACCCGCAACCCCTCGACCGGCGAGAACGCCTTCTACGGCGAGTACCTGGTCAACGCCCAGGGCGAGGACGTGGTCGCCGGCATCCGCACGCCGCAGCACCTGACGGTCGCCGGCAAGACGGAGAACCGCTCCACCCTGCCGGCGATGGAGGAGGTCATGCCGGTGGTCTTCGCCGAGCTCGACCAGGTGCGCCACCGGCTCGAGGCGCACTATCGCGAGATGCAGGACATCGAGTTCACCGTGCAGCGCGGCAAGCTCTGGATGCTGCAGACCCGCACCGGCAAGCGCACCGCGGCGGCGGCGGTCCGGATCGCCGTCGAGCTGGTCAAGGAGGGGCTGATCGGCCGCGAGGAGGCGGTGAGGCGCATCGACCCCGCCGCGCTCGACCAGCTGCTGCATCCGACGCTCGACCCCAAGGCCTCGCGCAAGGTGATCGCGCGCGGCCTGCCGGCCTCGCCGGGCGCCGCCGCCGGCCGCGTCGCCTTCACCGCCGACGAGGCCGAGGACCGCGCCGCGAAGGGCGAGAAGGTGATCCTGGTGCGGGCCGAGACCAGCCCCGAGGACATCCACGGCATGCATGCCGCCCAGGGCATCCTGACCAGCCGCGGCGGCATGACCAGCCACGCCGCGGTGGTCGCCCGCGGCATGGGCCGGCCCTGCGTCGCCGGCGCCGGCGAGCTGCGCATCGACGCCCAGGCGCGCACCATGACGGTGCGCGACCTCAAGGTCGCCGACGGCGACCTCGTCACCATCGACGGCGGCACCGGCGAGGTGATGCTGGGCGCGGTGCCGACCATCCAGCCGGAGCTCTCCGGCGACTTCGCCACGCTGATGGGCTGGGCCGACGCGGTGCGCAAGCTCAAGGTGCGGACCAACGCCGAGACGCCGCTCGACGCGCGCGCGGCGCGGCGCTTCGGCGCCGAGGGCATCGGCCTCTGCCGCACCGAGCACATGTTCTTCGACGGCAACCGCATCGTCGCGATGCGCGAGATGATCATGGCGGACAGCGCCGAGGGCCGCCGCGCCGCGCTCGCCAAGATCCTGCCGATGCAGCGCGCCGACTTCGTCGAGCTGTTCGGCATCATGAAGGGCCTGCCGGTCACCATCCGGCTGCTCGACCCGCCGCTGCACGAGTTCCTGCCCAACACCGAGGCGGAGATGGCCGAGGTCGCCAAGGCGGCCGGCCTGCCCGAGGACGCCGTGCGGCACCGCGCGGCGATGCTGCACGAGGCCAACCCGATGCTCGGCCACCGCGGCTGCCGGCTCGGCATCACCTATCCCGAGATCTACGAGATGCAGGCCCGCGCCATCTTCGAGGCGGCGGCCTCGGTGCGGCGCGACACCGGCGAGACGGTCGAGCCGGAGATCATGATCCCGCTGGTCGCCTGGGCCAAGGAGCTGTCGATCCTGAAGGATCTCGTCGACCGCACCGCCAGGGCGGTGGCGGCCGAGACCGGGGTCGCCGTGCCCTACCTGGTCGGCACCATGATCGAGCTGCCGCGCGCCGCGCTGCGGGCCGAGGAGATCGCCGGCATCGCCGAGTTCTTCAGCTTCGGCACCAACGACCTGACGCAGACCACTTTCGGCCTCAGCCGCGACGACGCCACCCGCTTCCTCGGCGCCTATGAGCGGGCCGGCATCCTGGCGCAGGACCCGTTCGTCACGCTCGACGCCGACGGCGTCGGTGAGCTGGTCCGCATCGCCTGCGAGCGCGGCCGCAAGCGCCGCGCCGGCCTCAAGCTCGGCATCTGCGGCGAGCATGGCGGCGACCCGGCCTCGATCCGCTTCTGCGCCGCGACCGGGCTCGACTACGTCTCCTGCTCGCCCTACAGGGTGCCGATCGCCAAGCTGGCGGCCGCCCAGGCGGCGCTCGCCGAGGCGAAGGCCAAGGCGACCGCCGCCTGAGCGCTGCGGCGCGGCCGTGCCGACCTCAGGACGAGGTTTGAGGGGGCGGGCGCGATCAGAACCGTGAGGGCCACGCCCCGGCGCCGGTGCGCGGGGAGGGGTGGGAAAATTGGCACGCGGAGGCGCGGAGGACGCGGAGGGTGCGTCGGCCGGGCCGCGCGCGCCCTCGGCGTCTCGGCATGAATGGTCGGCCGGGCGGCCGTTCAGAACGACTTGTTGAACAGGATGGCGCCCGGGGCTGACTCGGTGCAGGCGGCGCCGTTGGCGGCGGTGCGCAGGCGGGGGCAGCGTTCGAGCAGCTGGTCGAGGGTGGCGAGCGCCGGGATGCGGGTGCGGGCGACGCAGATCGCGCCGCCGGGGCCCCAGGCCGCCTCGAAGCGCAGGCCGGGCGCCGGCTCGTCGCGCTGGATGCCGGCGCGGTCGTAGATGTCGATGGTCGTGCCGTTGCGGGTGTGCGGCACGCCGTCGCCGCAATAGTCGGCCCGGACCATGTGGACGCAGGCCTCGAAGAGGTCGCGCATCGCGACACCGCTGGCCGCCGCGTGCCAGGGCTTGTAGCCGAAGCGCACGCACTTGCCGATTGCACCGCTGGTGCAGGTCAGCGTGATGCCGCCGCCCGGCTTGGCCAGCGGGAAGGCCCAGCGCTGCCCGGCCGGATCGGGATCGCAGAGGTTGCGCCAGCCGCCGGGTGCGGCGGGATCGGCGACGCTGATGGCGTGCAGGGTGATCTCCGGGTCCTTGGGGTCGGACGCCACCGCGTCGATGCGCAGCGAGAGCGTCCGGCCCTCGCCGTCGCCGATGGTCAGCTTGTGGCCGGCCAGCGCCGCGCCGGCGAGCACGCGGCCGTCCGCCAGGGTCAGGCGGAAGGCGGTGCCCTCGATCTCGACCGAGGGCACCGGAGCTCCGGCGGGCGTGACGGCAGGGAACGCAGCGGTTGCGGCGAAGGCGATGCCGAGAAGCGCCCGCTTCATGACGGCTATTCCACCCCGAGGACGGCGATGGCGCCGAAGTCGAAGCCGTCCTGCTGCCCGGTCGGGCTTGCGCCGTTGTTCTTGACGCCGTTCGGCTTGACACCGTTCGCGGTGAAGCCGTTCGAGCTGAAGCCGTTGTACTTGATGCCGTTCTCGACCAGCGTGGCGGAGGCCGGGACGGCGATGCACGCGCCGAGGGCGGCGATGGCGGCGGCGGCGAGCAGGGCGGGCAGGCGCTTCTTCGTGCTGGTGCTCATGTCGGGTTCCTCCTGGTGGATGGTCCGGCGGATGCCGGCGCGCCGGGGCCCGGGATCGGTCCCGCGGCGCGAGGCGGGGATGTAGGGGCCACGCGTCACGACGGCGTGACGGGCGGCGTCACAAGGGTGGGAAAAGGCAGCGGCCAAGCTTGTTCTGCCGACACGCCTGCTGGGCTAGGATGGCGCGCGGCAAGAAGGGGCCGCGGGAGATGGGGCTGACGGTCTCGTTGCTGGGGGGATTCGCGGCGCGGGGTGCGGACGGGCAGGCCGTCGCCTTCCCGACCCGCAAGGTCGAGGCGCTGCTGGCGGTGCTGGCGGCGGCCCCGGGAACGGCGCATCCGCGGGAGCGGCTGGCCACGCTGCTATGGTCGCGCAGCGGCGACGTCCAGGCGCGCGGCAGCCTGCGGCAGTCGCTGGCCCTGCTGCGCAAGGCGCTGCAGGGCGCCGGCGCAACGCTGCCCGAGGCCCGCGGCGAGGCGGTCGCGCTCGACCCAGAGGGGCTGGAGGTCGATGCGGTCGCCTTCGAGCGGGCGGCGGCGGCCGGCGATCCGGACTCGCTGCGCGCCGCGCTCGAGCTTTATCGCGGCGACTTCCTCGCGGGGTTCGCGCTCGACGAGGAGCCGTTCGAGGAGTGGCTGGCGCAGGAACGGCGTCGCTTCCGGCAGCGCGCGGTCGAGGCCTGCGAGAGGCTGCTCGAGCATTGCCTGGCGGCCGGCGACGCGGCGCTCGGCCTGGCGACCGGGGAGCGGCTGCTGGTGCTGGAGCCGGCGTCGGAGGGCGCCTACCGGGCGATGATGCGGCTGCAGGCCCGCCAGGGCGCGCGCGGCGCGGCGGTGCGGCTCTACGAGCGCTGCCGCCAGGCGCTGGCCGCCGATCTCGGCGTCGAGCCCGCGCCGGAGACCACCGCGCTGTGGCGCGAGATCCTCGCCCCGGCGGCGCCGGTCCCGGCGGCGGCCGCGGAGGCGCCGCCGGCGATCGCCGTGCTGCCCTTCGCCGCCCCGCCGGACGAGCCGGAGCTGAGCTATCTCGGCGACGGGCTGGCCGAGGACGTCATCCGCGCGCTGTCGCGGTTCCGCTCGTTCGGGGCGATCGCCCGCCATTCCAGCTTCGCGCTGCGCGACCTCCGGCTGTCGGCGCCGGAGCTGGGCCAGCGGCTGGGCGCGCGCTACCTGCTGTCGGGCGCTCTGCGGCGGTCCGGCGGGTCGTTGCGGCTGACGGCCGACCTCGCCGACGCGGAGAGCGGCCGGCAGCTCTGGGCCGAGCGCTACGATCTCGGCGAGGGCCGCCTGGCCGGGCTGCAGGAGGAGGTCGCCGGCGCCATCGCCGGGGCGCTCGCCCAGCACATCGACCGCGCCCTGCTGCAGCAGGCGCGCCGCCGCGCGGCCGGCAACCTGCAGGCCTACGACTGCTGGCTGCGCGGGCTCGACTGCGTGCGCCGCGGCGGCGGGCCGGCGCTGGAGGAGGCGCGCGGCTTCTTCCGCCGGGCGCTGGAGCTCGACCCGAGCTATGCCCGCGGCCATTCCGGCCTTTCGCTGACCTACTTCAACGAGTGGAACTGCAGCCACTGGAAGACTTGGCGGCAGAGCGAGGAGAGCGCGCTCGACCATGCGCAGCGGGCCGTCGAGCTCGACGACGGCGACCATGTCACGCAGCTGATCCTGGGGCGCATCCACCTCTATCGCCGCGACTACGCCCAGGCCGAGCAGCACCTGGCGCGCGCCGAGGCGCTCAACCCGAACGACGCCGACCTGCTCGCCCACCTGGCGCTCGGCTGGAGCTATCTCGGCGACCCCGGGCGGGCGCAGCGCATGGCCGAGCTCGCGGTGCGACTCAACCCGCTGCACGACGCCTGGTACTACATCTTCCTGACGCCGGTGGCGCTGGTGAACCGGCGCTTCGAGGCGGTGGTGGCGATGGGCGGGCGCTGCCTCGAGCGCGCCGTCAAGATGCCGGCGCTGGTCGCGGCCGCCTGCGCCCATCTCGAGCGGATGGACGAGGCGCGCCGCTACCTCGATCTGCACCTCGCGCTGTTCCGGCAGCGCATCACCTTCGGCAGGGCGCCGGAGCCCGGCGAGGCGCGCGAGTGGCTGGCGGGGATCAACGCCTTCCGCCGGCCGGAGGACATGGCGCTGCTGCTGCAGGGCCTCGCGAAGGCCGGCCTGCGCTAGCGCGCCCTCAGCCGATCCGGCGGTAGCGGCGCATCGCGTCCAGCAGCCGGTCGTGCGGCAGGGCCCGGGCGACCCGGCCGTTCTGGCCGGTCATCGTCTCGGCGGCGACCAGCGCGTTGAGAATCGCTTCCTCGGTGGCCTCTGCGGCGGCCTCGAAGAGCGGCGTCATGCCGTCGGCGGCCATCATTCGCACGGCCGGCAGCGGATCCTCGTCGGCGACGCGGTTGCCGGTCGAGAAGGCGAGGAAGATGTCGCCGCTGCTGTTGCCGCCGATGCCGCCGACCCAGGCGAGCCCGGTGGTGGCGCGGCGCGCCAGGCGCTGGCACTGGATCGGCAGCAGCGGCGCGTCGGTCGCCAGGATGACGATGATCGAGCCGCTCTCCGGCGTCTCGGCGCGGGCCGAGGGCACGTGGTCGAGGCCGATCTCGCGCCCGACCGGGACGCCATCGACCCGCAGCAGGTGGCGGGCGCCGTAATTGGCCTGGACCAGGGCGCCCACCGTCCAGCGGCCGAAGCCGCCCTCGGCGACGCGCGAGGCGGTGCCGATGCCGCCCTTGAACTCGTGGCAGATCATGCCGGTGCCGCCGCCGACATTGCCCTCGGCGACCGGGCCGGCGGTCGCGCCGTCGAGTGCCGCGAAGGTGTGCTCGGCGGTGACGGCGAAGGCGGCGCCGTCGGAGAGCCAGGCATCCGAGGTCTCGGCCACCACCGGCAGGTGGAAGGACTGGCGCGCGCCGGCGCGGATGGCGTAGGCGCAGAGCGCGTCGCGCACGACGCCGACCGCATGGGTGTTGGTGATGCAGACGGGCGAGGCGAGCAGCCCCTGCTCGGCGATCCAGACCAGCCCGGTCATCTCGCCATTGCCGTTGAAGGAATGGCCGCCGGCGAAGAGGTAGTTGCTCCACAGATCGGGGCCGGCCGGCCAGATCGCGGTGACCCCGGTGCGCACGCAGTGCGGCGTGTCGGCGATCACCGTGGCATGGCCGACGCGGATGCCGGCGACGTCGGTGATGGCGTTGAGCGGACCCGGCGGCAGCCGCCCGGTCGAGAGGCCGAGGTCGCGCAGCCGCGGGCGCATCACGAGGCCTCCGGCAGGCGGATCCAGGACGGGCGCCGCACGGCGAGCCGCGCCTGCCCGGCGGCGAGCGGGCCGTCGAGCGCGTCGAGCCGCAGCAAAGCGAGGCCGCGCCGGCCGGCGGCGCTGCGCATCTCGCCGGCCTCGCGCTCGCCCTGCAGCACCGGCGTGCCGGGTGCGGGCGCGGGGCCGTCGATCTCGACCGGCAGCAGGCGCTTGCGGATCAGCGCCCGGTACTTGGTGCGGGCGGTCAGCTCCTGTCCCATGTAGCAGCCCTTCTGCCAGTCGACGCCGTTGAGCTCGTCGAAGCCGTTCTCGAGCAGGATCGCCTTCTCGACCGGCAGGTCGCGGCTGCCGTCGGGCACGCCCTCGGCGAGCCGCAGCTGCTCGTAGCCCTCGAGGTCGCCCGGGGCGAAGCCGAGCCCGGCCAGCAGCGCCGGGGCGGCGCCCTCCGGCAGCCAGGCGCGGGCGCCGAGGGCGGCGAGGCGGGGATCGACGAAGGCGAGGCCGGAGTCGAGCGGCCGGGCGGCGCCGGGCTCGGCCGGCAGGCCGAGGCGCTCGGGCGCGGCGGCGCCGTAGAGCAGCAGCACGGCGAGGCCGTCGAGCGGCTCGATCGTGACCTTGGAGCGCAGGCGGTAGACGGAGAGGCGGCGCTTCAGGTCGTCGCGCCGGGCGGCCTCGCATTCGAGCACGAGGGCGTCGCCGAGGCCGGCGATGAAGAACTCGTGCAGGAACTTGCCCTGGGGGGTCAGCAGGGCGGCGTGGATGGCGCGCTCCGGCGTCGCCCGGGCGACGTCGTTGGAGACGAGGCCCTGCAGGAAGGCGCGGGCGTCCGGTCCGGTGACGCGGAGCAGAGCGCGCTCGCGGGTCATGGCATAGGTTGCGTCGTTCATGGGCCCAGGTTCCGGCATGAGGCCGGCCCTTGGCAAGCCGGTTGCGGGCGGGCAGGGTACGGGTCGGCAGGCAGGAGGGCCGGACATGGCCGAGCGGTTCGATCTCATCGTGCGGGGCGGCGTCGCCGCCACGCCCAACGGCATCGGCCGGGCCGACGTGGCGGTGCGGGACGGGCGCATCGCGGCGATCGGGCGGGTCGAGGGCGACGCGGCCGAGATCGTCGATGCCGCCGGGCTGCACGTGCTGCCGGGGGTGATCGACAGCCAGGTGCATCTGCGCGAGCCGGGGCTCGAGCACAAGGAGGACCTGGCGACCGGCACGACGGGGGCGGTGCTGGGCGGCGTCACCGCGGTCTGCGAGATGCCGAACACCAACCCGAACACGCTGACCGAGGCCGACCTCGCCGACAAGCTGCGCCGGGCCCGCGGCCGGGCGCGCTGCGACATCGCCTTCTTCGTCGGCGCCGCCGACAGCAACGTCGACCGGCTGGCCGAGCTCGAGCGGCTGCCCGGCTGCGCCGGGGTCAAGCTGTTCATGGGCAGCTCGACCGGCAGCCTGCTGGTCGCCGAGGACGAGGAGATCGCCGCGGTGCTGCGCAACGGCCGGCGCCGCGTCGCCATCCATGCCGAGGACGAGGCGCGGCTGCGCGAGCGGCAGAAGATCGCGCGGGAGAGCGGCCGGGTCGAGAGCCACCCGGAGTGGCGCGACGGCGAGTCGGCGCTGCTGGCGACGCGGCGCGTGCTGGCGCTGGCGCGCGCCGCCGGCCGACGGATCCACGTGCTGCACATCACCACCGCGGCGGAGATGCCGCTGCTGGCGGCGAGCAAGGACCTCGCCACGGTCGAGGTGACGCCGCAGCACCTGACGCTGGCGGCGCCGGAGTGCTACGAGCGGCTCGGCACGCTGGCGCAGATGAACCCGCCGATCCGCGGCGAGCGCGACCGGGCCGGGCTGTGGCGCGGGCTGCACCAGGGCATCGTCGACTGCATCGGCTCCGACCACGCGCCGCACACCCGCGAGGAGAAGGCGAAGCCCTACCCGACCAGCCCGTCGGGCATGCCGGGGGTGCAGACGCTGCTGCCGGTCATGCTCGACCACGTCGCCGCCGGGCGGCTCAGCCTGGAGCGGCTGGTCGACCTGACCAGCGCCGGGCCGGCGCGGATCTACGGCATCGCCGGCAAGGGGCGGATCGCCGTCGGCTACGACGCCGACCTGACCCTGGTCGACCTCAAGGCAACGCGGCGCATCGAGAACCGCTGGATCGCCAGCCGCTGCGGCTGGTCGCCGTTCGACGGGGTCACGGTGACCGGCTGGCCGGTCATGACCGTGCTGCGCGGCCGGATCGTGATGCGCGAGGACAGCCTGGTGGGCGACCCGATCGGCGAGCCGCTGCGCTTCCAGGAGACGCTCAGCTGAGGCCGTCGCGGCTGCGGTATCGCCGGGCCGGGCGCTTCGCTATCCTCGACCCCATGATCGACAGAGGAGACCGGCCATGACGGCCTGCATCGTCGGATGGAGCCACACGCCCTTCGGCAAGCTGGAGGGCGAGGACGTCGAGTCGCTGATCGTGCGGGCGGCCAACGGCGCGCTGGCCGATGCCGGGATCGCCGCCGCCGAGATCGACGAGATCGTGCTCGGGCACTTCAACGCCGGCTTCTCGCCGCAGGACTTCACCGCCTCGCTGGTGCTGCAGGCCGACCCGGCGCTGCGCTTCAAGCGGGCGAGCCGGGTCGAGAACGCCTGCGCCACCGGCAGCGCCGCGGTGCATGCCGGGCTGCGCAGCATCGCCGCGCGCCAGGCGCGGCTGGTGCTGGTGGTCGGCGTCGAGAAGATGACGGCGACGCCGGGGCCGGAGATCGGCGCCAACCTGCTGAAGGCGAGCTACGTCAAGGAGGAGGCGGCCGCCGAGGGCGGCTTCGCCGGCGTCTTCGGGCAGATCGCCCAGCGCTATTTCCAGAAGCACGGCGACCAGAGCGACGCGCTGGCGCGGATCGCCGCCAAGAACCACCGCAACGGCGTCGGCAACCCGATGGCGCAGATGCGCAAGGACCTCGGCTACGAATTCTGCCGCACCGCGTCAGAGAAGAATCCGGTGGTGGCCGGGCCGCTGAAGCGGACCGACTGCAGCCTGGTGTCGGACGGCGCGGCGGCGCTGGTGCTGGCCGACCTCGACACCGCGCTGGCGATGCGCAAGGCGGTGCTGTTCCGCGCCGCCGAGCAGGTCAGCGACTTCCTGCCGATGAGCCGGCGCGACGTGACGCTGTTCGAGGGGCCGGCGCTGGCCTGGAAGAAGGCGCTGGCGGCGGCCCGCCTGCGGCTGGAGGATCTCAGCCTGGTCGAGACGCACGACTGCTTCACCATCGCCGAGCTGATCGAGTACGAGGCGATGGGGCTGACGGCGCCGGGCGAGGGCGCGCGGGCGATCGCCGAGGGCTGGACCGAGAAGGGCGGGCGCCTGCCGGTCAATCCGTCGGGCGGGCTCAAGGCCAAGGGCCACCCGATCGGCGCCACGGGCGTGTCGATGCACGTGCTGGCGGCGATGCAGGCGAGCGGCACGGCCGGCGACATGCAGATCCCCGGCGCCAAGCTTGCCGGGCTGTTCAACATGGGCGGCGTCGCGGTCGCCAACTACGTCAGCATCCTCGAGCCGCTGCGCTGAGGACTGCCGCAAGCAAGAAGGAGCCGGGATGTTCAGGGCGCTGCTGCTGGAGGAGGTCGAGGGGCTGGTCTGCGCGCGGGTGGAGTCGCTCGAGGAGAGCCGGCTGCCGGCGGGCGACGTCACCGTCGGGATCGAGCATTCGACGCTCAACTACAAGGACGGGCTGATCGTCACCGGCAAGGGCCGGCTGGTGCGCAACTACCCGCACGTGCCGGGCATCGACTTCGCCGGCCGCGTGCTGGAGTCCGACAGCCAGGGCTGGAAGCGCGGCGACCGCGTCGTCCTGACCGGTTGGCGGGTCGGCGAGACGCAGTGGGGCGGGCTGGCCGAGAAGGCCCGCGTCAAGGGCGACTGGCTGGTGCCGCTGCCCGAGGGCATGACGACGCGCCAGGCCATGGCGATCGGCACGGCGGGCTTCACCGCGATGCTGGCGGTGATGGCGCTGGAGGCGCACGGCGTGACGCCCGATGCCGGCGACGTGCTGGTGACGGGGGCGGCCGGCGGCGTCGGCAGCATCGCCGTCGCGGTGCTGGCGACGCTCGGCTACCGCGTCGTCGCCTCGACCGGGCGGCCCGAGACGCACGGCTATCTGCGCGGGCTCGGCGCCGCCGAGATCATCGAGCGCTCGAGCATCGCGGCGCCGTCGGGCAAGCCGCTCGACAGCGAGCGCTGGGCGGGCGCCGTCGATTCGGTCGGCGGCGCGACCCTGGCGGCGATCCTGCCGGCGATCCGCTATCGCGGCGCGGTGGCGGCCTGCGGGCTGGCGGGCGGCACCAAGCTGGAGACGACGGTGATTCCGTTCCTGCTGCGCGGCGTCGGCCTGCTCGGCATCGATTCGGTGATGTGCCCGATGGCGCAGCGGCGCGAGGCCTGGCAGCGGCTCGCCACCCAGCTGCCCGAGGACAAGCTCGACGCGGCGATCGTGCCGGCGCGGCTCGAGGACGTGCCGCGGCTGGCGCCGGAGATCCTCGCCGGCAAGGTGCGGGGGCGGGTGGTGGTGGATATGGGGTGAGGGCGGGCGAGGGCGGCTTCGCCCTCGCCCGGATCGGCTACGCGGCGGCGACGCTGACGGTGCCGGCCGGGTCGGCCTCGGTGACGACGAGGTCGACGAGGCCGGGGCGGTTGCCGGCCGGCAGGTTCACCATGATGCGGTCGCCGGGGCGCAGCAGCTCGTTGGCGCCTGCGAAGTAGCCGGGCGCGGCGGCGAGCACCGATTCGGCGGGGTCGGCGGTGCGGTAGTGCCAGAGCGTGAAGCCGTTGGCGTAGGCCAGCACGCTGAGCTCGGCGGCATCGAAGGCCATGGGGGTCCCTCCCGACAAGACGCTTGACGGGAGGGCTTCTACCGCATATAACAACAAATGTAAACGTATATTGCGTAGGTGCGTCAGCCGACCTCGCCGGCGCCGGTGATGCGATACATGCGCTTCACCTCGCGCAGCGCCAGGCGGAGGTCCTTGGCCGGGTTGTACTGGTGCAGCACGACATGCTCGTCGCTGCGCCGCAGGAACTGCTTGATCATGCCCTGGCCGTCGAGCAGCTCGACGGCGACGAAGCAGCCCTTGGTGATCGGCCGGTTGGGATTGACGAACAGCACCTCGCCGGCGAAGTAGCGCGGCTCCATGCTGTCGCCCTCGACATAGAGGGCGAAGCCGTTGGAGACGCCGGCCAGGGCCGGCGGCCGGACGATGAACTCCTTGGGCTCGCCCTCGTTGAAGTAGAAGCCCTCCGAGCCGCCCTTCACGGCGCCCAGCACCGGCAGATCGCGCATCTCCGCGGCGGGGCCGGCGCTCTCGAGCGCGCGGCGCGGCACGGCGGGGCGGCCGGCGACGGCGCCGCTCGGCCCCAGCCCGGCGAGCTCCAGCACCTGGTCGGGCTCGACGCCGCGGCCGGCGAACAGCTCGGCCAGCGAGCGGGCGAAGTCGAGCGGCAGGAAGCGCCGCTTGTAGCGGTCCTCGTAGTGCTGGTAGCGCGTCAGCGTCCAGCCGAGATGGTCGGCCACCGCGCGCATCGGCAGGCCGGCCTGCTCGCGCAGCGCCTTCAGGCGGCGTGCGGCCTCTGACACCTCGCTCATGACCGTCAATATACGCACGCCGATCGGCGCATTCAACGTTTTTCCGCTTGACAATATGCGTAAGTAATGCGTAATATCGGGTAATGATGAGGTCGAGAACCGCGCCCGACGGACAGGCTCCGGCGAGGGCGCCCCGGCCGGAGGCGGCCCCCCGCCGGTGCCTGGCCTGCGGCGGGACCTTCGCCAGCGGCGGCCTGCACGAGCGGGTCTGCCCGGCCTGCAAGGAGGGCGAGGACTGGCAGGACGCCGTCGCCGCCTGTCAGGGGCACATCCATTGGTGAGCCGGGCTCTGGCGAGCGGGACTTCGGCGAGGCGGCGATGAGCGGGCGGGTGGTCGACTTCCCGATCGCCGGGACGCTGCGGCCGGCGCAGGCGCTGGCCGAGGCGGCCAAGGTCGCCTGGACCGAGGTGCTGGCGCTGGGCCTGACCGAGGCCGGCGAGTTCCAGGTGATCAACAGCGCGCTCTCCGCCGAGCGGGCGCTGTGGCTCTGCGAATGGGGCCGGCGCTGGGCGCTCGGCCTCGACGACGAACAGACCTAAGCCAAAGTTTGCAGGGAGGAGCGAGATGCGAGCCTTCGACAGCGGCCGGCGCGCCGGCCGGCCGCGCCAGGACCGTGCGCCCGCCGATCGCGGCACGCCCGAGCTGCAGGCCCGCCGCGAGCGGCTGGCCGGGGCGGCCGATCCGGCGGCCGCCGAGTCGCCGCTGGCGCTGATGCTGGCGCGCGGCCTGATCGACCGCGAGCAGCACGACGCGGCCTGCACCTACGCCTTCCTCTATCGCCGGGCGGTCGGCCGCACCCATCTCAGCTGCGATCCGCACTACCGGCAGATGGCGGCCGATGCCGGCCGGGCGCCGGAGGAGCGTGGCGAGGCCGAGCAGGAGCGGCTCGAGGCGCGCTTCCGCCAGGGCAAGAACCGCCTGCTGGCTGCCGGGCGCCGGGTCTGCGAGGCGACCGAGAACCTCGCGGTGTTCGGCCTGCCGCCGCGCTTCCTCGACCGCGAGCGGCCGAGCCATGCCGGCCATCGGGATGCGCTGGAGCTGGAGGCCGTGCTGCGCGGCCTGGCGACGCTCGCCGCCTGCTACGGGCGCGGTGCACGACGGGCCGGGCGGCTCGACCTGCATCGCGCGCCGAGCCTGCGGCCGGCGCCGCCCGCCGCCGCGCCGGCGGCGTAGGGCGGGCCCGTGGAGGACCGTCCGGCGGAGAGCCAACCGCCGACGCCCCGCCGCCCGCGCGGCAGGGGCATGCGGGGCATCGCCCGCGGCCATGGCGAGGCGGCGATCGCCGCGCTCGCCGCGGTGATGAACGACGCCTCGGCGAGCCCGGCCGCGCGGGTCTCGGCCGCCAGCACGCTGCTGACCTGGGGCTTCGGCCGGCCGGGGCAGCAGGCGGGCGAGGGCAAGGGCGAACGGGTGCGGGAACGGGTGGTGCGGCTGGGATGGGCAACCTCGGACCCGACCTGACCCTGTACAAGCCGCGGCCGCAACAGGCGCTGCTGCACGGGTCGCTGAAGCGCTTCAACGTGCTGGTCGCGCATCGCCGCTTCGGCAAGTCGGTGTTCTGCATCAACGAGCTGATCGCCCAGGCGGCCCGCAACGAGCGGCCGCGGCCGCGCTACGCCTATGTCGCGCCGCTGCTGACCCAGGCCAAGGACGTCGCCTGGGAGTACGTCAAGCACTATGCCGGGCAGATCCCCGACGCGGCGGTGCACGAGACCGAGCTGCGCGTCGACCTGCCGGGCGGCGGGCGGATCCGGCTCTACGGCGCCGACAACCCCGACCGGATGCGCGGGCTCTATCTCGACGGCGTGGTGCTCGACGAGTACGCGCAGATGCAGCCGCGGATCTGGCCTGAGGTGATCCGCCCGGCGCTGGCCGACCGCGGGGGCTGGGCGGTGTTCATCGGCACGCCGATGGGCCGCAACGCCTTTCACGCGCTCTACCAGCGGGCGCTCGGCGACCCGGCCTGGCACGCGGCGATGTTCCGGGCCTCGCAGACCGGGATCATCGCATCCTCGGAGCTGGAGGCGGCGCGGCTCGACATGAGCGAGGAGCAGTACGCCCAGGAGTTCGAGTGCAGCTTCGACGCAGCGGTGGTCGGCAGCTACTACGGCCGGCTGCTCACCGCGGCCGAGGGCGAGCGGCGGGTCTGCAGCGTGCCCTGGGAGCCGGCGGTCCCGGTGGTCACCGGCTGGGACCTCGGCATCGGCGACTCGACCGCGATCTGGTTCGCCCAGGCGGTCGGCGGCGAGGTCCGGCTGATCGACTATCTCGAGAACAGCGGCGTGGCGCTGTCCTGGTACGCGGGCGAGCTGATGGAGCGGCGGCAACGCGGCTGGGCCTTCGCCGAGCACCTGCTGCCGCACGACGCCCAGGTGCGCGAGCTCGGCACCGGGAAGAGCCGGGTCGAGACCCTGCGCGGGCTCGGCATCAACCCGCGGGTGCTGCCGGCGCTGCCGGTCGACGACGGGATCAACGCGGCGCGGCTGATGCTGCCGCGCTGCTGGTTCGACGCGGCGCGCTGCCGCGGCGGCCTCGAATCGCTGCGCCAGTACCGGCGCGAGTGGGACGAGCGGCGCAAGACCTTCAGCAGCCGGCCGCTGCACGACTGGACCAGCCACGCCGCCGATGCCTTCCGCTACCTCGCGGTCGGCCTCCGCCCGCCGCCGCGCAAGCGGGCGCCGGGCGAGGCGGGCGGCGCGGCGGGCGGGCTCGCCGGCGGCTGGATGGGGTGACGGGGGCCAGAGGTCAGAGGACAGAGGACAGAGGACGGGAATCGGGCATGGCGAGCGAGAGGGATCTGCTGAAGGAGGCGCGGGAGGCGTACCAGGCCTGCGTCGAGGCGGAGAGCGCGGATCGCAGCGAGGCGCTGGACGACCTGCGGTTCGCGCGGCTGGGCGAGCAGTGGCCGACGCAGATCCGCAACGCGCGGGAGCGGGCGAACCGGCCGTGCCTGACGATCAACCGGCTGCCGGCCTTCATCCGCCAGGTGGTCAACGACGCACGGCAGAACAAGCCGAGCATCCGGGTGCATCCGGTCGACAGCGGCGCCGACGTCGCGACCGCCAAGGTGCTGGACGGGCTGATCCGCAACATCGAGCAGGCGTCGGACGCCGACGTCGCCTACGACACCGCGGCCGACTTCGCGGTGACCATCGGCTTCGGCTATTTCCGCGTCGCGGTCGACTGGGCGCACCATGACAGCTTCGAGCGCGACATCCGCATCGAGCGGATCGCCAACCCCTTCGCCGTGCATGGCGACCCGCGCAGCCAGGCGGCCGATTCATCGGACTGGAACACCGCCTTCGTCTGCGACCTGGTGAGCCGCGACGAGCTGCAGGCGCGCTGGAAGGGCGCCGAGGCGGTCGACTGGGACGATCTCGGCTACGGCCGGCTGCAGCAGCCCTGGGCCGCGGGCGAGGACGTGATGATCGCCGAGTGGTGGACGCGCGAGGAGACGGCGCTGACGCTGCTGCGGCTGTCGAACGGCGAGGTCGTCCGCGAGGAGGCCTTCGCGGCGGCCGCCGACCTGTTCCGGGCGCTCGGCGTCGCGCCGGTGGCCGAGCGCGCGGCCAAGGGCTGGAAGGTGACGCAGCGCATCCTGACCGGCGCCGAGGTGCTGGAGACCAGCGACTGGGCGGGCCGCTGGATCCCGATCGTGCCGGTCTATGGCGACGAGGTGAACGTCGAGGGCCGCCGCCACTTCCGCAGCCTGATCCGCGACGCCAAGGACCCGCAGCGCATGTTCAACTACTGGCGGACGACGGCGACCGAGCTCGCCGCGCTGCAGCCGCGCGCGCCCTTCATCGGCCCGGAGGAGGCCTTCCAGGGCGACGACGCGGCCAAGTGGGACAAGGCCAACACGGAGACCTACAGCTACATCGCCTATCGCGGCGCCGTGCCGCCGCAGCGCCAGCCGATGCCGCCGGCCGCGGCCGGCGCGCTGCAGGAGGCGCTGGCCGCCGGCGACGACATCAAGTCGGTGACCGGGCTGTTCGACGCCAGCCTCGGCCAGCGCAGCAACGAGACCAGCGGCCGGGCGATCCTGGCGCGCCAGCGCGAGGGCGACGTCAGCACCTTCCACTTCGTCGACAACCTGTCGCGCGCGCTGCGCCACGCCGGCCGGATCCTGCTCGACCTGATCCCGCGGGTCTATGGCGGGGAGCGGATCGTGCGGGTGCTGGGCGAGGACGGCAGCGCCGCCAGCGTGCGGCTGGGATCCGCGCCGGGGGCGACGCCCCCGGGCGCGGCGCCCCCGCCGGCGGGCGCCGCCGCCGCGCCGCCGGCGGGGGCCGAGCGCATCTACGACCTGGCGGCCGGCAAGTACGACCTGACGGTCGCGGCCGGCCCCAGCTACACGACGCGGCGCCAGGAGGCGGCCGAGCAGATGATGCAGCTGCTGCAGGCCTTCCCGCAGGCGGCGCCGCTGATCGGCGACCTGGTGGCGCGCAACCTCGACTGGCCCGGCGCCGACGAGATCGCCGAGCGGCTGCGGGGGATGGCCCCGGGCAGTGCGGGGGGCGGGAGCGGCGACCCGCGGCTGCAGCAGGCGATGCAGCAGATGCAGCAGCAGATGGGCGAGCTCGCCCGGCAGCTGCAGGCGACGGCAGCCGACAAGGCGCGGGCCGAGCAGCAGCTGGCGGAGCTGCGGGGCGACCGCGCGCTCGAGGAGTCGAAGATCCGGGTCGACGCCTTCAAGGCCGAGACCGAACGCCTGAAGGCGATGAGCGAGATCCGGCGCATGCAGCCGGCGACGCCGCCGGCGGAGGCCGCCGGCCCGGCCGCTCCCTGACCCATCACGTCATCCCTGCCATCCTCCGGGAACGGCAGGGCGCTCGGCTGATTGGCGGGAACCCGCAGCACCCGCCCGGCAAAGCTGTCGCTGTGCGGCGCCGTCTGTGCGTCTGCGGCGGCTGCGGGGAGCCGCCAGCGGTAGCGGCCAGGTCTGGGCGGACAGCGGCACGCATCGATTCAGAGCAATAGGCGCCTGCCGATAAGCTGCGTTCGCTCTCCCTGTTGTCATCGCCGGGCCTGACCCGGCGATCCAGAGAGACCGCACCGGCCCATCCCGCTCAGACCGCCGGCATGGATCGCCGGGTCAAGCCCCATAGGCGCTAGGTTAGGTCGAGCATGGCCGTGGAATCGACTGGAGTTGTCGTCGGCGTGGGGCTTCTTCGAGCAGACGACAGAAGAGGCCGAAGACGGCGGCGAGTTGCTTGGGATCAAGCGGCGGCCAGATGGCGGCGAGTAGGGCGCCGGCGAGGATGCAGGTGCGGCGCCAGACCGGAGCTTGGCGTGTTGGTGCCGAGGGGGAAGATTCGGCCAGTTTGGCCGAGATGCCGTCGATCAGCAGGGCGAGGAGAAGGTGAGCGGCGATCCACGCTCGGGCCAGGTCGGGGTCTTTGGCGGGCAGCCGATCGATGCGAAGGATGGTTTTCATGCGTTTGATGGCGAGCTCGATCTGCCAGCGAACGCGGTAGAGCTCGCCGAGGCGCTGGGGTGGGAAGGCGGTGGCGTCGAGCGAGGTGATGAGGATCAGGCACCCGGCGGCCTGCAAGGTGCGGGGATCGACGCGATGCTGGTTCTTGCGGGCGGCCCGGGCGGCTTTCTTGCGCGAGCTGGCGGCGCTGTCGGCCGGCTTGGGCAGGATGACGAGGCGCAGCGGCAGGGGTTCGAAGCGTCCGCGCGGCTTGTGCACGGTGATTACCATGTCGACGCTGCCCTCGCGGGCCGCCTGGGCGAGCAACGTGGGCCAGTGAAGCGGCCGGTTGTTGGCATCGCGCATGTTGAGGCTCTTCCACGTCGCGCGGCCGAGCAGGTGGTTGCCGTCCTGGCGCACCTTGCGCAGGCTGTCGGCCTTGGGATAGCCACGGTCGAAGATGGCGATATCGCCTGGCTGCAGGCGCACGCGCTCGAGCTTCTCGCCTTGCTTCATCGTCGTCAGATCGAAGTCGGCGACCCGTTGTTGGGCTACGTCGTAGCACAGATGCAGGCGCCAGCAGCTCCTGCCTGGACCCTCGATCCGGCTGCCGTCGATCACCCGGATCCGCCCCTCGAACCCGGCGCGCGGGGCAGCGCGGCTGGCCAGCAGCTCCTCGCACATCGACATCAGCCAGGGACCGCAGCGTTGGAAGCGTTCGAGCAGGGAAACATCGCAGAGCTCGGCGATGTCCCGAGCCGCGGCTTCGGCCGCCGTCACACGCAGCGACCGGCCGCCCGGCGCGTAGCTCATCAGCAGTCCAAGCAGATCGACCGCGCTCTTGATCTTGCGGGCCCGCTGAAAGGCCCCATGAAGGCGCGCCGAAGCCTCCAGCGCTTCGGCACCACCCAGCCGCGCCACCAGCAAATCGCCGATCCTGGCGTGCGGCGAATCGATCCCCATGTCGTTCATCCGCAGCTTGAATCGCAA
Organism: Dongiaceae bacterium; assembly: GCA_046349435.1. Lineage (GTDB taxonomy): Bacteria > Pseudomonadota > Alphaproteobacteria > Dongiales > Dongiaceae > JAXMCI01. Next base: position 27,301 of record JAXMCI010000011.1, read on the forward strand.
CCCAGCGCCGCGGCCAAGCCGAAAGCTGCAATCCGAGTCGATTGGTCGCAGCCACGCCCTCAAACCCAATCGTCATGAGAGCCCACCCCCCTATCCTAGCGCCTATGGGGTCAAGCCCGGCGATGACAGACGCGCGCGGGGCGGGGGCGTCCGAGCGGAATCCACTTCAACCACAGCCAGGAGAAGCCCTTGGACCAGGAGATCGCGACCAATCCGGTCGCCGGTGCCGACGCGCCTGCCCCGGGAGTCGCCGCGGACGTGCCGCGGGCGACCGTCCGGACCGGCGACGATGCGCCGGAGCTCGCGCGTGACGCCGCGATGGAGGCCGCCATGGAGGCCGGCGACGGCGGGGCCGCCACGGAGGAGAGCGAGGAGATCGAGCACGACGGGCAGACCTACCGCGTGCCGAAGGCGCTGAAGGGCGCCTTCCTGATGCAGGCCGACTACACCCGCAAGACGCAGGAGGTGGCCGAGCAGCGCCGCGCGCTGGAGTCCCGGCAGGCGGTGGTGGAGCAGGAGGCCCGCTGGAACCGCGAGCACGCTGCCGAGATCGGCAGCCTCGTGGCGATCGACGCCCGGCTGCAGCATTACGGCCGGGTCGACTGGCAGGGCTGGACGCAGCAGGACCCGGCGGCGGCGCAGGCCGCCTTCATCGAGTACCAGCAGCTGCGCGACGCCCGCGCCGCCACGGCGCAGAGCCTGGCGCAGCGGGACGAAGGCCGCCGTGCCGTGCAGGAGCAGCAGCTCGAGGCGCGGCTGACCGAAGGCCACGCCCGGCTGGCCCGCGAGATCCCCGGCTGGGGCGCGGAGCTGCAGGGCAAGCTGGTCGAGTTCGGGACCGCGAACGGGCTCACCCGCGACGAGCTCGAGAACGTCGCCGACCCGCGGCTCGTCCGCATCCTGCACAAGGCCTATCTCGGCGATCAGATCCTCAACCAGCAGCGCGCCGCCGCGCGCCAGGCCACCCAACCGCCGCCGGCCCAGCCGGTCACCGCGATCGGCGCCCGCCGGGCGCCGGTGCCGGTCTCCGCCTCGTCGCCGGCGAGCGACCGCCTCTCCGCCGACGAGTGGATGCGGCGGCGCAACGCGGAGGTGGCACGGACCGGGCGGCGCTAGGACAGAACCCCCATGCGGCGGCCGGGCCGGCTAGCGCCCGGCCGCCAGGAGATCCGCGATGGCGAACACGATCCTCACCCCCACCATGGTGACGCGGGAGGCGCTGCGCATCCTGCACCAGAAGCTGAACTTCGTCGGCTCGATCAACCGGCAGTACGACGACAGCTTCGCCAAGTCCGGCGCCAAGATCGGCGATACGCTGAAGATCCGGCTGCCCAACCAGTACACGGTGCGCAGCGGCGCGACGCTGTCGGCGCAGGACACCACCGAGACCTCGGTCAGCCTGCAGGTCGGCACCCAGAAGGGGGTCGACCTCAACTTCACCAGCGTCGACCTCACCCTGTCGCTGGACGACTTCTCCAAGCGCATCCTCAATCCGGCCATGGCGGTGCTGGCGGCCAACATCGAGGCCGACGCCATGGTCATGTACAAGGACGTCTACCAGCAGGTGAACAACATCGGCGCGGCGGCGACCTTCAGCAAGCTGCTGCAGGGCCGCAAGCTGCTGCAGGACGCGCTGGCGCCGGGCAGCGACCGGACGGCGAACCTGAACACCCAGGACAATGTCGACCTGGTCGACGCGCTGAAGGGCCTGTTCCAGGACCAGAGCTCGCTCGCCCGCCAGTACAAGGAAGGGCTGATGGGCCACACGGCGGGGTTCGACTTCTTCGAGAACACGCTGTGGCCCCGCTTCACGTCGGGCACCGATGCCGGCAACTGCACGGTCAACGGCGCCGGCCAGACCGGCGCCTCGGTGACCATCGCCAACGGCTCGAGCAAGACCTTCAAGCAGGGCGACATCGTCACCTTCGCCGGCTGCAACCGGGTGCATCCGGAGACCAAGGCCGACACCGGCGTGCTGCAGAGCTTCGTCGTCACCGCCGACGTGGCGGCGGGCGGCACCACGCTCGGCATCAGCCCGTCGATCGTGACCTCGGGCGCGACGCAGAACGTGGCCGCCTCGCCGAGCAACGGCGGCGTCGTCGCCAAGCAGGGCGGCGCCTCGGCGACCTACGGCATCTCGCTGCTCTACCAGCAGGACGCCTTCGCCTTCGCGACGGCCGACCTGGTGATGCCGCAGGGCGTCGATTTCTGCGCCCGGGAGGTGCAGGACGGCGTCAGCATGCGGATCGTGCGGATGTACGACATCAACAACGACAAGTTCCCGTGCCGGCTCGACGTGCTCTACGGGTACAAGACCATCCGCGCCCAGCTCGCCTGCCGCTTCGCGAACAACTGAAGGCCGGAGGACGGGGATCCGGGGATCGGGGATCCCGGTCCCTGGTCCCTTCCTCCGATCCCTGATCCCCGATCCCTGACATCCGACATCCGACATCCGACATCCGACATCCGGAGGCTTCATGGGCGTCCTCACCCGCGAGCATCGCATGGGCGTGATCGCCGTCTCGATCGACGTGGCGTCGGTCGCGGCCAACACCACCGCCGAGCAGAGCTTCGCGGTCGCCGGCCTCACCACCGACATGTTCGTCGCGGTGAGCAAGCCGTCGGCCAGCGCCGGGCTCGGCATCTGCAACGCGCGGGTCGGCGCCGCCGGCACCCTGGCGCTGACCTTCAACAACAACACCGCCGCGCCGATCGACCCGGCGGCCGAGACCTACCTGGTCTTCTGGCTGAAGCCCGAGTCGCTCGACGCCGCGGTCCGGCTGTAGCCGCCATGGTGCTGCTGCACGCCTGGCAGCGCGACGAGCGCGGCGGGCTCCGGCGCGGGACGTTCGACCATCGGGCGATCCCGGCCGGCTGGTACGACGCGCCGGACAAGGTGCCGGCGGTCGAGGTCCCCGCCTGGGCGGAGCAGACGTTCTCGGCACGGGTTCCCGACCCGACGGCGATCTCGCCCGAGCGGGCGGCGGCGCCGGTGCCGACGCCTGCGCCCGATGAGGCGCTCGGCCCGGCGCCCGATCCGGCGCCCGATCCGGCGGCCATGCCGGTGCCGGCAGCCGAGGCGCCGGCGCGCGCCCCGAGGCGGGCGCCGGCGCGGCGCCGGGCGGGACGGGCACGCAAGAGGTAGGCGATGGCCAACGACTACGCGCAGCTCCAGGCGCGCATCGCCGACGAGGTGATGCGCAGCGACCTGGCGAGCCAGATCGCCTATGCGATCGGCGACGCGATCAGGCACTACGAGCGCCGGCGCTTCTACTTCAACCAGAAGGTCGGCGGCTTCGTCACGGTCGCGGGACAGGAGTACTACCGGGCGAGCGATCTCGCCGACATCCCGAACCTGGTCGCGATCGACGAGATGAAGATCCTGATCGACACGGCGACCTACGCGCTGACGCCGATGGATTTCGGGACGATGGACGGGCTGCAGACCGGCGCGGTCAAGGCCGACCCGATCTCCTACGCCTACTATGCGCAGCAGATCCGGCTCTACCCGATGCCGGGCGCCGCGCGCACCATCGCCATGGCCTATGTCTGCCGGCTGCCGGCGCTGTCGGCCGGCGGCGACTCCAACGCCTGGACGACAGACGCCGAGACGCTGATCCGGCAGCGGGCCAAGCGGATGCTGAACCTCGACGTCATCAAGGACGACGCCGAGGCGGTGCGGGCCGGCCAGCTCGAGGCCGAGGCGCTGGCCGAGCTGCTGGCCGAGACGCGGCGCCGGATCAGCGACGGCGTGCTGCGCACCGATATCCCGCAGCGCCGGCAGCGCTTCAACATCGTGGCGGGGTGGTAGGCCATGCCGATCGACGCGCCGATCACCGACTGGACTCCCGACCTGTCCGATTTCGGGGGCGGCGGCGGCGAGGCGCTCAACGTCATCCCCGGCAGCCGCAGCTACCGCCCGCTCAAGGCGTTCGCGGCCTACGGCACGACGCCGCTCTCGGCGCGATGCCAGGGCGCGGCCTATTTCCGCAAGACGAGCGGCGACGCGCTGCAGCTCGCCGGCGACGCGACGAGGCTCTATCTGCTGAGCGGCACGGCGTGGACCGACGCCAGCCGGCTGGCCGGCGGCGCCTACGCTGTCTCGGCCGACGACCAGGTGGACTTCGCGCAGTTCGGCGCGCTGGCGATCAGCTGCAACGGGACCGACGCGCCGCAGAAGCTGACGATCGACAGCGGGACCAGCTTCGCCGCGCTCGGCGGCACGCCGCCCACCGGCCCGCGCTTCGTCGAGGTGATGGGCGACTTCGTGGTGTTCGGCCGGCTGGCGGCGAACCGGCTCAAGGTGCAGTGGTCGGCGATCAACAATGCCGAGGACTACGTCGCCTCGGCGACGACCCAGAGCGACAGCCAGACGATCCCCGACGGCGGCGACATCACCGGCCTCATCGGCTACGAGTATGGCGGCCTCGTCTTCCAGGAGCGCGCCATCCGGCGCATGGACTATGTCGGCTCGCCGATCGTCTTCAGCTTCAAGAAGATCGCCACCGACATCGGCGCGACGATCGCCGGCAGCGTCGCCGGCTTCGGCGACCGGGCGTTCTTCGTCCACCGCTCCGGCTTCTTCATGGTGGCCGGCGCCTCGGCGATCGTGCCGATCGGCGCCGAGAAGGTCGACCAGACCTTCTGGGGCTCCGGCACCGACGCCATCGACCCGCTCTACCTGACGCGGGTGTCGGCGGCAGTCGACCCGGTCAACAAGGTCTACGGCATCCTCTATTGCGGGCTCGGCACCGGCCATGGCGGCACGCCCAACCGCATGCTGCTGTTCCACTGGGACACCGGGCGCTGGAGCCACGCCCAGCCGGGCAGCCTCGAGCTGCTCTGGTCGGGGACGGCGCAGAGCGGCACGACGCTCGACGGGCTCGACGCCTACGGCACGCTCGACAGCCTGCCCTTCAGCCTCGACAGCGTGGTGTGGACGGGCGTGCCGCAGCCGCTGTTCGCCGCCTTCGACGGCAGCCACAACCTGGGATTCTTCAACGGCTCGAGCATGGCCGCGACCGTCGAGACCAGCGAGCAGGAGCTGTTCCCGGGGCGCCGCGCGATCCTGACGCGGGTGCGGCCGATGGTCGACGGCGCGGCGACGCCGAGCGTGGCGATCGGCTGGCGCAACCGGCTGCAGGACGCGGTGAGCTATGGCAGCGCGGTGGCCTGCGACAGCTGGGGCTACGCGCCGCAGCGGATCAACGGGCGCTACCTGCGGGGGCGCATCACCATCCCGGCGGCGTCGAGCTGGGACCATGTTCTGGGGATCGACGACGTGCGGGCCGTTCCGGCCGGGAGCCGATGATGCCGATCAGCGACCGCCACGACCGCCGCCACATCGCGCCGCTGCTGGCGCCGCACTTCCCCGACATGGCGGCGATGGGCAGCGACGAGATCCACCACTTCCTGAACGCGCTGACGGGGCACGAGGTCGCGCCGGAGGCCGAGAACGCGGCGGCGTTCGACGCCTGGCGCCAGGCGCTCGCCGGCATGGGCTACGAGGGCGTCTGGTCGACCACGCCGCGGCAGGAAGCGGAGATCCGCGACCGCGTCGCCGAGCGGGTCGAGGCGGCGATGAAGTGGCGCGCCGCGCAGGAGGCGCGGACCGCCGGGGAACTGACGCGGCTGGCGAAGCTGGACAAGCCGCTGCTGCCGGTGGCGGCGCCGTAGCATGGCGACCGGCTTCCTCGGCCTGCCGACCGCGCTCGAGCTGTCGCGCGACAGCCCGCGGCGCATCGCGACGGTGGTGAACGGCATCCTGGCGGGCAAGACCAACAACGTCGCTACCGTGACCTGCACGGCCGGCGCGACCACGACCGTGGTCAGCGACCCGCGCATCGGCCTGGGCAGCGCGATGCCGCTGGAGGCGACCACGGCCAACGCGGCGGCCGAGCTGGCAACGGACAGTCTGGCGGTCGAGCAGGCAAGCAGACCGCGACCCTGACGCACGCCAACGCGGTCAGCGTCGACCGCACCTTCCGGTTTCCGATCATCGGGTGACGCATGGCCGGATTGCTCAGCAACGAGGGACAGCAGTAATGGCCACCCTGACCTGGAACGACCTGCCCAAGCCCGGCTCGAGCGACCACAAGCGGACCGGCATCTACAACCAGTTCGTCCAGGCCGGCGACGTGCAGGGGTATCTCAACTACCTGCAGACCTCGCGCCCCGACATCCTGGCGCAGTGGCAGACGACGCACCCCGGCACCGGCACGGGCGGGACGGACGGCACCGGGGGCACGGGCGGGACCGGCGGGACGGGCACCGGGGGCGGCGCCGTGCCGATCCCCGCGCCGACGCCGATCATGGCGCCCGCGCTCAACTACAGCGGCCGGTTCGGGACCTACAGCGACCCCGCCTATCAGGTCGGCACCAGCTACGCCGGCCCGGAGACGGTGCCCGGCGTGCCGACGCCGACCGCGATGCCGCCTGCGGGCACGGGGAGCGTCGCCGGCGTGCCTCAGGCTCCGGCGGGTAGTCCGGGTAGTCCGGATACTCCGGGGGCCTCCGGTGGCGTTCCGCCCGCTGGCGGCGCTCCTGGCGCGCCCAACACGCGGTTCCCGACCGACCCGGCAGCCGGCGGCGGCCTGCTGTCCTCCGGCGGCAACAGCGGCTCCGGCCGCGGCGGGCTGCTGTCGAGCGGGCAGGGCGGCACCGTCGGAGCGGTCCGAGGTTCGGGGGCCAACCCCACAGCCCAAGGTGCGGTGAGCCCCTCAGCCGTTGGCGGCGGCGGCTCGTTCTGGGACAACGTCCACGGCGACGCCTACGGCACGGGCGGCATGGTCGACGCGGCCGAGCGCGGCCCCTATGCCTACAGCTCCATGAACCCGCTACTCAACTACGCCCTCACGGCGGCCGGCTACATCCCCGGCCCGGTCGGCACGGGCATCGGGCTGCTCGGCGGGCTGGCCAAGGCCGGCATGCGGCTGGACAACGCCGACAACACGGACGCAATCCGCGCATCGCTCGGCGGCCCTTACATGACCCCGCTGCAGGTGGCGGGGGCGGCGCTGGGCTGGAACGGCTACGGCGCGCTGGACGGCAGCCGCAAGATTTTCGACCGCGAGGACTTCCACGACGTGAACGGGCACCCGCTCGGCGTCTCGACGGGCGGCGACATCCACGACCCCGGCTGGATCGCGCGCACCTTCTTCGGCGCCGTCCCCTCGACGGACATGACGCCCGAGGAGGCGCGCCTGCGCCAGATCGCCGCCAAGACCTACGGCACGGCGGGCGGTGGCAGCGGCAACGTCGGTGACCGTGGGGGCTCGCTCAACAGCCCTGGCGGGGCGAGCGGCACCAACAGCTACGGAACCGGCGGTGCCTATGCCAACCGCTCCGGTGCGGTCGGCGGCGTCTCGACAGCGATGGGCGATCACATCCGAGCCGACCTCGGGCAAGGCTCCCCCAGCGGCGGGGGCAGCGATGGCGGGGGCCGGTTCGACAGCCATGGCAACGTGGCGGGCGCCGGCGGCAACGCCTCCGCATGGGGCGGGACGGGCGAGAAGCTGGCGCGCGGCGGCTACGTGCCCGGCAAGCCCGACACGATCGTCGACAACCGGCCGGTGATGGCCGACGAGGGCGAGTTCGTCGTCAGGCGGTCGGCGGCCAAGGCGGCCGGCAAGGGCCTGCTGCGCTCGCTCAACACCCCGGCCGGGGCGCGCAAGATGCGCGGGCTGCTGCGGCGCGCGTGACATGGCCGGCTTGCTGAGCGGCGGGCAGCGCCGCGGGCTGCTGGCGAGCGGCTATTCCGCCGCGGGCGACGCGCCGCCGACGATCCTCGACAGCGTGCCGCAGGCGGCGGCGCTGGCCGCGCCCGTGTGGGATCAGGCGATGCAGCAGCCGGTGGACTGGTACAACCGGCAGCAGGCGCAGGCCGACGCCGAATGGTATCAGCACCTCGTCGCGCAGAACCGCGGCCGACGCGAGCTGAACAAATGGCTGCAGGGCAAGCCCGCCAACCTGGCGGCCGGCGGGGCCGACGATCCATTGCTGGTGAATGCCGCGATGGGGTTCATGCCAGGAGCGCTCCTGGCCCAGGAGAGCGCGGCTGCCGCGGGTCTGGAGAGCGTGGCGTCGAGATCGGCCAGGTTGTACAATCCTCCCGCAAGGCCACCGCGTTCGTTCGCGGCGGATTACCCAGCGGGAGCGCAGGCCGATGCCGCAGGAAACCTCGCCCACACCATCGACGGAGACCCCATCGTCGCAAGATGGGTCGTCGGGCGACAGGTGGCGGGACAACCCGATGTACCCTTCCCGCAAGCGGAACTTGACGCCCTCACAGAGGCAGGCACTGGCAGACGGGCTGCGCTGGTGCCGTCGCGAGAGACGGGCGGGGACGCTGGTCGTACTCTAGCAAATCGTATCTCTGGCCGGCCCGAACAGGTTCTCCTCCGAAGGGATCTGACTCCCGAGCAACTGTCGCGAACTCATGCCCACGAGAACGGCCACGTTGTGGGCAAGCTGGCCGGCAATGTCGACAAGGCTGGCGCGGTCAGACAGTTCCGCGAGGTCTACAACGACATCAACAACCCGAACGTCGCGCTGCGCCGGAGTCAGCAGCCCGGCTTCGACCCTCGCGCCGAGGGCGTCGGCGGAGCGTATCGGAACTACGGGCCGGAGCAGCAGGGCTATCTCCCTCATGAAGTGCCGGCGGAACTGGATGCGGAGGCGATCCGCGCCTACCTGACCGACCCGAATTACCTGAAGACGGTCGCGCCGAAGGTGGCGGCGGCGCTGCGCAAGACGTTGAACACCGATCCCGTCGTATCGCGCATCATCCAGCTCAACTCGCTCGGCTGGCTGCCGTTCGCGGCCGGCACCGCAGCGAGCGGCGGCCTGCTCGGCAGCGACCGGCAGCAGTAATGCTCGTCCCGGTTCCCCGCGACCGCCTGTCCGACTGGTGGGCGACGGTCCTGCCGTGGCTCGAGGCCGTCGAGCGCCGCAGCAAGGGCAAGGAGAGCGCGGCGGCACTGCGCGCCGAGCTCGAAGCCGGCACCGCGCAACTGTGGATCTGGTATCGCGGCGAGCTGCGGGCGCTGGCCGTCACCGAGGTCTTGCAGATGCCCGGATGCAAGATCGTCCGCGTGCGGATCGTCACCGGCCGGGAGCGGCACGAGTGGGCGGCGCCGAGCCTCGCCGCCATCGAGGCGTGGGCGGCCGAGATCGGCTGCTCGGCGGTCGAGCCGATCTGCCGGCGCGGCTGGGAGCGCGACCTCCGCGCGCTCGGGTATCGCGCCGACCACCTCATCATGCGCAAGGAGATCCGCCCATGAGCAGCGGCAGCAGCAGCGGCACGCAGAAGGTCGTGCAGCAGAATCAGCCTCCGAGCCAGCTCATCCCCTATATCCAGGGCGCCGCGGCCGACGCGCAGGCGCTCTACAAGGGCGGCGGCCCGGCGGTCTATCCCGGCTCGACCGTCACCGGCCTGTCGCCCGAGACGATGCGGGGCTGGGGCGGGACCGCGGCGAGGGCGACCAACGGCAGCCCGCTGACCAACGCGGCGCAGGGCTGGGCGCGCGGGATGCTCGACGGCTCGTCGGGCACCTACGGGCAGCTCGGGCAGAGCGTGTGGTCGCAGGTCCGGCCGAGCGTCGACAGCGCGTTCAGCGGCGCCGGGCGCTACGGCAGCGACAGCCACGCCGAGGCGCTGTCGCGCGGCTTCACCGAGGGCATCGCGCCGAGCTTCGCCAGCCTGCAGGGCCAGGCCGCCGGCCTCGCCAACCCGCTCGCCAACCAGGACTACGCCGACCTGGCGCAGCTCCAGGGCGTCGGCACGGCCCGCGACCAGTACGGCCAGGCGCTCGTCAACGACAGCGTCAACCGCTTCAACGCCCAGCAGCAGCGGCCCTATTCGAACCTCGACTGGTACAACCAGCAGCTCTACGGCAACCCCCACGGCAGCCAGACCACGAAGCAGCCGACCTACCAGCCGGGCGTCGGGCAGCAGATCGCGGGCGGCATCCTGGGCGCGCTCGGCACCGGGGCGCAGGCGGCGGGCGCGCTCGGCTGGAAGCCGTTCGGCTAGGGAGGTCGGCCATGGCATTTCCGATGTACCGCGGCATGCTGACGATGCCGAACGCGGGCGACCTCACGCCCGAGCAGATCGCGCAGATGCAGGCCGGCGGCGACCCCTACGCCCAGGGCTGGCAGCCGTTCGCGCCGCGCGCGGCGGCGCTCTCGACCATCGGCCAGGGCCTCACCGGCCTCGGCGCCGGGCTGCTGAGCGGCCGCAACTGGGCCGAGGGGCTGTCGCATGGGCTGCTCGCCGCGAGCCAGGGCATGCAGCAGGCGTCCCAGGATGCCCGGCGCGACATCTACGTCGACCAGCAGGGCCGGTCTATGCAGCGCCGGATGCAGCAGGAGGACCGGCAGACCGCGCGCGAGGACGAGGCGGCCGAGCGCAAGGCGGCGTCCATCGAGGCGCTGGCGTCGAACCCGCCGGCCGGCGTCGATCCGGTGCAGTGGCGCTCGCTGGTCATGCGCTTGGCAATCCACCGCGGGGTCGGGCGCTGACCTGAGAGCATCGCGTGAACGTTGCCGCCCGCCGGGCCGGCTTCCAGACAGCATCATTGATCTATCGGAGATCGCAATGCCCGAGATCGGCAACACGTCCGTCTTCTCGCAGGTCGATTCGAGCAACAACACGGCGACCGATCCCGGCTTTCCTGAGAACATGCCGCCCTCGCGTCTGAATGACGCTGCCAGAGCGTTGCAAGGCGCGATCACCCGCGACTGGAACTGGAAGGGGCCGACGGTCACGGCCGGCGGCACGGCGACCGTGCTGACGCTGACCTACAGCGTGGCCCCGGCGGCATACTACCAGGGCATGATGTTCTCCTTCGTCGTCGCCAGCGTCAACACGGGCGCCGCGACGATCAACGTCAACGCGCTCGGCGCGAAGAACATCACCAAGAACGGCACCACCGCGCTGCAGGGCGGCGAGCTGGTCGCGGGGGCGGTGGCGTGCGTCATGTACGACGGCACGCAGATGCAGTTGATCTCCAACAACATGACCGAGGCGACCGCCTTCTGGGGCGGCACGTCGGGCGGCACGGCCAACGCGCAGACGGTGACGCTGACCCCGGCGCCGGGCGCCTACTACGCCGGCATGGTGGTGACGTTCCTCGCGGGCGCGACGAACACCGGGGCGACCACGCTGAATTGCAACTCGCTCGGCGCCAAGAGCATCTTCGTCGCCAACGCCGCCTGCGTCGGCGGCGAGATCCTGTCGGGCAAGGCCTACACCGTCGTCTATGACGGGACGCAGTTCCAGCTTCTCTCGCCGGTCGCGACGCAGCATGGAGGGCTGATCGGGGTGCAGGTGTTCTCGACGCCGGGGACCGCGACGTATACCCCGACCGCCGGGACGAACAGCGTGGTGGTCGAAGTGGTCGGCGGCGGCGGCGGCGGGGGTGGTTGTGCCACCACTGGAGCGGGACAGGTGGCGCTCGGTGGCGTGGGCGGTGCAGGCGGCTATGCTAGGGAGCGTCTCAATAGTGGGTTCACTGGCGTCACTGTCACGGTCGGTGCAAAGGGAAGCGGTGGTGCGGCTGGCGCGAGCAACGGCACGGCGGGCGGAACCAGCAGCTTTGGGTCCCTTGTCTCCGCGACTGGCGGCGGTTTGGGGCAGGGTGGCTCAGCTGTCACGACGCCGACGCTGCAGGCCAAGGTCGGCGTCAATGGGGCCGGCAGCGGTGGCGACATTAACTGTGGCGGAATACCTGGCACGTTTGGAATCGCGACCGCCTCTACCAGCGGCTTCGTCCGGTCGGGCAACGGCGGGTCGTCGGTTTTTGGTGGCGGCGCAATTGGGGCCGACGGAAGTGCCGCCGGCAACGCTGCGCTCGGCTACGGGTCGGGGGGCTCTGGTGGAGCCAATCTAGCGAGCCAAGCTACTGGTCAGGCCGGCGGCAACGGGTCTGATGGCGTTGTGATCATCTGGGAATACAGCTAACGGCGAGGCTGGCGGCTCATCACAGCCCACTGGATTGCCAGTCCAATCACCAGGGCGATCCACAACCAGCGCAGGTCCCACAGCGACCGTGCGCTCGCAATCACCCACTCAGGAAGATCGCTCATGGCCTTCCTCATCCGCCTGGCCCGCGACATTGTCGTCAAGTCGTCTCACGTCGTGCCGCAGTTCGCGCCCAATGCGACAACCAATGTACACCCTCGTGCGACAACTGTCGTGGCCAAGCGGGCCTGAGACGAGCAGATCATCTACGTGGTCGGCCCCGACAAGAGCCGAAAATGGGGTAGCCGCGCCACGCTACGGCCCACGCTAGGCTGACAAAAGCAAAGATGGCGCAGTCGTGCCCCGGGGAGCGGCGATGGCCCAGCTCGGCCAGGCGGTCAACGGCAGGGCCAAAATCCTTGGCATGACCTTGGGGCACATGGACGCGATCAAGGCGCCGTCCGATGCCGCGTTCATGCTTGTCGTCATACATCGCAGTGAAGTGGTGACTTATGCAAGGCCAGATCGAGAGCATCATCCTGACCTGCTGCGCGGTACTGACACTACTTGGCGGCGGACTCGGCGCCTTCCTGCGGCTCTGCGGCAAGCTGCGAGAGATCCAGGAGCAGAATGCCGTGCAGAGCGCCCAACTCGCGGCCCTGACGCGCGCCGTCGAGCAGCTTCAGGAGTGGGCGTTGAGCCGAGCCTTGCAGAGCAGCTAGGGCGGCATCGTTCCCGTTCTCATCCAATCAAAGGAGATCACCATGACCGGATCCGGCATCTTCCGGCTCGGCTGGGCTGACCTCGCGCGCGGCCTGGTGCTGGCCGTGCTCACCGCGGTGCTGACGAGCTGCCAGCAGGCGATCAGCAGCGGCCACCTCGATCCGACCGCCTGGGACTGGCGGGCGATTGGCGGCGTGACGCTGGCGGCGGTCATCGCCTACCTGCTGAAGAACCTGGTGAGCGACGGGCAGGGCAGGGTGCTGGGCCGGATCGGAGCGTTCCTGCTGGTGCTCGCCGGCGGCGCCGTGCTGGGCGGCTGCTCGTCGCTGATGTCCGGCCTGGCGATCGGCGGCGCGGAGGGCGTCGACGGGCCGGGCGCGGCGGCGGTGCGTGTGGTGCACGGCGATCCCCGGCTCTGCGGCGACCTCGCGGCCCAGGGCAGTATTCCGCTGGTCGGGGTGACGCTCGACTGCAGCGTCACGGCGGCCGGCGACCGCCGGGAGACGGCGAGCATCCACAGCGCCGACCCGAGCTCGGTGCTGCTGAAGGGCCTCGAGGCCCAGGCGCAGCAGGCGGCCGCGATGGCGGGGCTGCTGCAGCAGCTCGTGCCGCTGGTCGCCCAGGCGGCCGCCACGGCCGCGGCCGGGCCGGGCGCCGGTGCGGCCGCCGGGCTGGTGGTGAAGGCCGGCGCCGGCAGCGCCGGCGGGTGCCGGCGCGCCGCCGGCCCGGCCCCGGTAGGCGGCGCGGCGTCAGCCGCCGGCTTGCTCCCACCGGCCGGCCTCGATGTCCAGGGCGCAGAGGCCGTCCGCAATGCCGTTCCGGCGGGCGTAGCGCAGGACGCGGTCGCGATAGTCCGGCGCTTCGGGCCGGTTGAGGTCCCAGTCGCGCGGCACGAAGGACTGCATGCCGTTCAGGGTCGGCAGGCCCGACCACGCCGCCACGATCATGGCGTCGACCGCCGCCGCATAGTCGTCGCGGAGCTGCTGGCTGAGGCCCGGCCGGGCCATGGCGCGGGTCACGAAGAACGACCGGCACCCGGCCGGCGGCGGCGGCACCTGCGCCAGCAGGCGGTTCTCGATTGCCGGCTGCATGCCCCAGCCGTACCAGGTGTTGAACTGCTCGAGCACCAGGAACAGGGCGAGCCCGGCGAAGCGCAGCGGCGGGTCGAACCAGCGCACCCGGGTCGAGCCAGAGCGTGACGACGAGGAGCAGGGGAAGCTGCAGGAAGAGCTGCAGGCGCGGGGCGACGCGCGTCGCCCGGCCGAAGGGCACGTAGGTGAAGACATACTCCCAGCCGAGAAAATCGCCGATCCGGACCGAGGCCAGCCAGAGCAGCGCCGCGGCGAGGAGCACCGCGCGGGCGACGCCGCGCGCCGGGGGCGGCCGGCGCCACAGCCATGCGGCGGCGATCAGGCCGAGCACGAGGAGCGTCGGGGTCATCCCGCTGGTCCGCTCGCCCTCGGCGAGGCGGGCGCCGGTCAGCCGCACGGAAGCGGCGTCGAGCAGGCCGCTCCACAGCCAGTTGCCGGTGCCGAGGTTGATGATGTCGATCGGCGTTCCGGCATAGTCCCCGACCGCGGCGACGCTGTGCATGCCGGTTTCGCGGGCCGTCGGCAGGTAGGTCGCGAGCGCGGGCAGCAGCAGCAGGCCGCGCAGGCGAGCAGCACGGGCACGACCCAGCCGCCGGCAATCGCCGCCGCCGCCGCGCGCCGCAGGCCGGCGATCGCCTGCCGCGGCGCCAGCAGGGCGTAGAGCACGGCGACCGCGGCGGCGAAAAGCGACAGGTACCAGCTCATGTAGAGGCCGCTCATCAGGCAGGCCGCGCCGAGGGCCGCGGCCGCGAGCCCCAGGCCCAGGGCCCGCAGCCGGCGACCGGCGGCCAGCGCCAGCGCGAAGGCCACCGCCAGCTCGACCAGGCTCGGGAAGACGGCGAGGACGAGCAGCTGCTGGTGATTGAGCTGCAGCGCGGTGGCGTTGAGCTGGAAGAACACCGAGGCGCCGACCAGCGCCCAGCCCGTCCGCACCCGCAGCAGGCGGCGGGCGAGGCCGTAGAAGCCGAAGAAACCGATCAGCTTGAAGGCGACGGCGACCAGCTCGTAGGAGACGTACTGGTCGAGCCCGGCGGCGCGGCCGAGGCTGTAGATCACGCCGTGCAGGAAAAAGGCGTCGGAGTAGCCCAGCGCGTCGGCGGCCGGATGGAAGAACAGCGGGCTGCGCCACGGCGACTGCAGCGTCAGGACGCGATGCCAGTGCTCGAACAGGCTGAGCGCGATCCGCCCGTCCCAGGGATCGCCGGAAATCTGGGCGAAGCCGCTCAGCAGCGAGTGGCGGAAGAGCAGCAGCGTGTTGGCGACAGCCACGGCGGCCACCAGCAGCCAGGTCGCCGGGAGCCGGCTCGCCGGCAGCCGGGCGGGGCCGGCCGAGCGGGCTGCGGGAGCGCGCAGGGCTGCCGACGAGGTCATGGCTGGCGTCCCCGGCTGCAGGGTCCGGCAGATCGAGCCCGGCGGCGGCCGGTCGCGGCCGGGCGCGCGGGCCGCCGCGAGGGAGGGCCCTGGGATGTCGTGGTGCCGCCGGACAGGATTGAACTGTCGACCTCACCCTTACCAAGGGTGCGCTCTACCACTGAGCTACGGCGGCCCCCGCGAACGGCGCGCACCATGCCACAGCCCTGGCGGCCGGCGCAACCCGCTGGCGACCGGCGCGTTGCCGGCGCGCCCGGCCCGGCGCCGCCGCTTTTCCCCGGCCCGGACATCGCGCCGCCACGAAGCCGCCGCCAAACCGTCAAGATCGGCGGATAGGCTCGCGCCCGAGACGACGTGGTGACGGCAGCGGGGATAACCGCCATGCACATGCTGAGCCGCCTGCTGACTCAGTGGCTGGAGGCCCGCCGCAGCGCGCACGAGGCCCGCCTGTTCGGCCGGATCATCGACGCGCGGGCGGCTCGACGGGCCGGGCGGGCCACCCTATGATCGCGCCGGCCGCCGCGCTGGCGCGGCCGGTGTGGCGAGGGTGGCGCTTGGCGCAGAACGAGAAGACGGGCGATGCCGCTGCCCGGGAGCAGCGGCTGGCCGCGGCGCTCCGGCAGAACCTGCGCAAGCGGAAGCTGCAGCAGGCCGGCCGGCAGCAGCCGGAAGGCGAGGAGACCCCGGACCCGGCGGACGGCGAGGGCGCCGCCGGCCGCGCGCGGGACCGCTAGCGCCCGGCCGGCCTGCCGGGGGACTTGCCCGGCGGCCTGACCCCTGCCTGCCCGGGCCTGCCGCGGACCGCCCGGCGCGGTCGGCCTTGAACCGGCGGGCGCGGCTACAGTAAAAGCGGGCGCCTGCTTCGGGCCGCGCTGGCGGCCCTCCCCATGGATTCTCGAGATGGACAAGATCCGCATTCGCGGCGGCCATGCGCTCCGGGGCGAGATCCCGATCGGCGGCGCCAAGAACGCTGCGCTGCCGCTGATGGCGGCGGCGCTGCTGACCGACGAGACGCTGAGCCTCAGCAACCTGCCGCACCTCGCCGACATCGCCACCATGGCGACCTTGCTGGCGCAGCTCGGCGTCGAGGTCCACCTCAACGGCGATGCCGCGCAGGAGGGCCATGCCGCCCGGGTGATCGAGCTGACCGCCCGGACCATCGCCGAGACCACGGCGCCCTACGACCTGGTGCGCAAGATGCGCGCCTCGGTGCTGGTGCTGGGGCCGCTGGTGGCGCGCGGCGGCCGGGCCCAGGTGTCGCTGCCCGGCGGCTGCGCCATCGGCACCCGGCCGGTCGACCTCCACCTCAAGGGACTGCAGCAGCTCGGCGCCACCATCGAGCTGCACGAGGGCTATATCCACGCCAGCGCGCCGGGGGGCCTGCGGGGCGCCCGAATCACCTTCCCGATGGTCTCGGTCGGCGCCACCGAGAACCTGCTGATGGCGGCCTGCCTGGCCGAGGGCGAGACGGTCCTGGCCAACGCCGCCCGCGAGCCGGAGATCGGCGACCTCGCGCTCTGCCTGACGGCGATGGGGGCGAGGATCGAGGGCATCGGCACCGACACCCTGACGGTGCAGGGGGTCGGGCGGCTGCACGGCGCGCGCCACGCGATCATCCCGGACCGGATCGAGACCGGGACCTACATGATGGCGGCGGCGATCACCGACGGCGACATCGAGTTGCTCGGCACCAGGCGCGAGCTGATCGGCGCGGTCGCCGAGGTGCTCGGCCAGGCCGGCGTGGCGGTGGAGGACACCCCGCGCGGCTTCCGGGTCCGGCGCGCCAACGGGCGGATCGCGGGAACCGACGTGATGACCGAGCCGTTCCCGGGCTTTCCCACCGACCTCCAGGCGCAGATGATGGCCCTGATGTGCACCTCGAGCGGGGCGGCGATGATCACCGAGACGATCTTCGAGAACCGCTTCATGCATGTGCCGGAGCTGTGCCGGATGGGCGCCAGCATCAACGTGCACGGCGCCTCGGCGATGGTCCGGGGCGTGCCGCGGCTGGTCGGCGCGCCGGTCATGGCGACCGACCTGCGCGCCTCGGTGTCGCTGGTGCTGGCCGGGCTGGCGGCCGAGGGCGAGACGATCCTCAACCGCGTCTACCATCTCGACCGCGGCTACGAGCGGCTGGTCGAGAAGCTCGGCGCCTGCGGCGCCGAGATCGAGCGCCTGAAGGCCTGAGGGCGGGCCGGAACGGAGGAAGCCGGAGCGATGAAGCTGCGGGCGACCGACGCCGAGGACCTCGCGATCCTCGCTGCGCATCTGCAGGACGCCATCGTGCCGGTCTCGGAGATGGCCTTCCTGCCGCGCGAGCGGCGCTTCGTGCTGGTCGCCAACCGCTTCCGCTGGGAGGCGGCGGGCCGGGCGCAGGCGGCCGAGCCGGCCGAAGGCGCGGACGATGCGTCCTTCGCGGCCGGCAGCCATTTCGAGCGCGTCCACTGCGCGGTGCGCATCGAGCAGGTGCGGGCGGTCCGCCGCCGCGGCTTCGAGCCGCGCGACCGCGGCGCGATGCTCTCGCTGCTGACCGTGGCCGAGGATGAGGACGGCGCCATCGCCCTGCTCTTCGCCGGCGGCGCCGCGATCCGGCTGGAGGTCGACGGCATCGACTGCTACGTCGAGGATCTCGGCGAATCCTGGCCGACCACGTGGCGGCCGCGCCACGATTCCGACGGGGGGGCGGAGGCGTGAGCGCCGGCCTTGCCGCGAGCGGGGCGGGCGAGGCGCCGCCGCTGGTCCTGGCGCTGCCCAAGGGCCGCATCCTGCGCGAGGTCACGACGCTGCTGCGCCGCGCCGGCATCGAGCCGGAACCGGCCTTCTCCGACCCCGGGTCGCGCGCGCTGCGCTTCGCCACCAACCATCCCGGCCTCGAGATCGTCGTGGTGCGCAGCTTCGACGTCGCCACCTTCGTCGCCTTCGGCGCGGCGCAGCTCGGCATCGCCGGCAGCGACGTGCTGATGGAGTTCGACTATCCCGAGCTCTACGCCCCGGTCGATCTCGGCGTCGGGCGCTGCCGGCTGGCGGTCGCCGAGCCGGCCGCGCTGGTCGCCCGCGACGACCCGGCGCGCTGGAGCCACATCCGGGTGGCGACCAAGTACCCGGAGATCACCCGCCGCCATTTCGCGGCGCGCGGCGTCCAGGCCGAATGCATCAAGCTGTCCGGGGCGGTCGAGCTGGCGCCGCTGCTCAGCCTGTGCCGGCGCATCGTCGACCTGGTCTCGACCGGCAGCACGCTCAAGGCCAACGACCTGGTCGAGGTCGAGCACATCGCCGAGGTGACCTCGCGGCTGATCGTCAACCGTACGGCGCTGAAGACCTTCCCCGACGAGATCGGCGGCTGGATCGAGCGCTTCCGTGCGGTCGTCGGCAGCGCCTGACGCCGGCGCCGGCGGGCGCCGCGGCGGCGGAGCCGGCGCTTGAGCGAGCGGCCCCCGGAGAACCGGCAGCGGATCGCGCGGGTGACGCTCGACGAGCACACCGTGGTGCGGCGCAGCCCGGAGGTCGAGCACGAGCGCGCGGTCGCCATCTTCGACCTGCTCGAGGACAACCACTTCGCGCCGGCGGGCGACGATCGCGGGCCCTACGACCTGCACCTCGCCATCGAGGAGAACCGGCTCGCCATCTCGGTCAGCACCCAGGCCGGCGCGCCGGTCGACAAGATCGCGCTGGCGCTCGCCAGCTTCCGCCGGCTGGTCAAGGACTACTTCACCGTCTGCGAGAGCTACTACGCGGCGATCAAGCGCTCCACCCCCGGCCAGATCGAGGCGATCGACATGGGCCGGCGCAGCCTGCACAACGAGGGGGCCGAGCTGCTCCGCCAGCGCCTGGCCGACCGCGTCGCGGTCGATCCCGGCACGGCGCGGCGGCTGTTCACCCTGCTCTGCGTCCTGCACATCCGGGGCTGAGCGGGAATGGCCGAGCTGCCCGGCTCCGTCCTGTTCTGCTGCACCCTCAACGCCATCCGCTCGCCGATGGCCGAGGGCATCCTGAAGCTGCTGCACGGGCGGCGGATCTTCGTCGATTCCGTCGGCCTCAGGGCCGGCGAGGTCGACCCCTTCGCGGTCGCCGTGATGGACGAGATCGGCGTCGACATCGCGCGCCATCGCGGCAAGACCTTCGACGATCTCGAGGACACCTCCTTCGACATCATCGTCTCGCTGTCGCCCGAGGCGCAGCACCGGGCGGTCGAGATGACCCGCACCATGGCCTGCGAGGTCGAGTTCTGGAACACCTTCGATCCCAGCCTGGTCGAGGGCAGCCGGGAGACGCGGCTGGACGCCTACCGGGCGGTGCGCGACACGCTGATGACGCGCATCCAGGCGCGCTTCCCGCAGCGGGCGTCGCCGGTGGTCTAGCGCGGCAGGGTGGGCTGTCGGGCGGGCGGGCGAATCGGAGGGGTCCGGGCGGGCTGCAGCGGGGGCGATTGAGAAAGCCGGCCCCAGGGACTAGATTGTGCCGCGACGCGCGAATGGCGCCGCGCCCGGCGGGCTGGGCGGCCGGCGCACATGGCAGACCACGGGATGGTTGTTGATGGCGAAAGAGGATCTGATCGAGTTCTCCGGCACGGTGACGGAGTTGCTGCCGAACGCGATGTTCCGCGTCCGGCTCGACAACAACGACCACGAGGTGCTGGCGCACACCTCCGGCAAGATGCGCAAGAACCGCATCCGGGTGCTGGCGGGCGACCGGGTGAACGTCGAGATGACCCCCTACGACCTGACCAAGGGCCGCATCACCTTCCGCTTCAAGTAGCGGAGGAAGCGCCGGTGGCCGGCGCCGCGGCCGCGCCGGCCCGGCTGGTGCTCGCCTCGGCCTCGCCGCGGCGCGCCGAGCTGCTGCGGCAGATCGGCTGGAGTCCCGACATCGTCGATCCCGCCGATCTCGACGAGAGCGTCCGCCGGGGCGAGCTGCCGCGGCCGCACGCGCAGCGGCTGGCCGCGGCCAAGGCCGACGCGGTGGCGCCGCGCCATCCCGGCTGCTTCGTGCTGGCGGCGGACACGGTGGTGGCCTGCGGCCGGCGCATCCTGCCCAAGGCCGAGGACGCGGCGACCGCGCGGCGCTGCCTGGCGCTGCTCTCCGGGCGCCGCCACCGGGTGCTGGGGGCGATCGTCGCCCGCGCCCCGGACGGGCGGACGGCGGCCCGGCTGGTCACCACCAGCGTCACCATGAAGCGGCTGAGCGAGCCCGAGATCGAGGCCTATGTCGAGGGCGGCGAGTGGCGCGGCAAGGCCGGCGGCTACGCCATCCAGGGCCGCGCCGCGGTGCTGGTGCGGGCGATCGAGGGCTCCTACTCCAACGTCGTCGGGCTGTCGCTCTACGACGTCCACCAGATGCTGACCGGGCTCGGCTTCCGCCGGGCATGAGCGAGCGGCTGCTCGTCGCCGGCGGCCCGGGCGCGCGCCTGATCCTGGCCTGCGACGCCGACGGCCTGACCGAGGCGCTGCGCGACGAGCCGGCCTGGCGCAGCCCGGTCGGCGCCATCCATCTCGACCGGGTCGCCGGCATCGACCGCCGGCTCGGCGCCGCCTTCGTCGATCTCGGCGCGGCCGGCACCGGCCTGCTGCCGCTGAAGCCCGGCGGCGCCGCGCCGGCCGAGGGCAGCGCGCTGGTCGTGCAGGTGCGGCGCGAGCCGCGCGAAGGCAAGGGGCCGCGCCTCAGCGCGGCGGCGGCGCTGGCCGGCACGCTGCTCGAGCTGCGGCCGGGCGGCAGCGGCGTCGAGGCGCCCGGCGCCACGCGCCGCTGCGCGCCGCCGTGGCGGGCCAGGCGCAGCCGGACGAGGGCTGGCTGCTGCGGCCGGCGGCGGCCGGGGCCGCGGCCGAGGCGCTGGCCGGGGAGATGGCGCGGCTGCGGGCGCGAGCCGCGGCGCTCGCCGCGCGCGCCGCGGCGGCACGGCCGCCGGCGCTGCTCGAGCCGGCCGACGATCCGGTGATGGCCATGCTGCGCGAGCGGCCGCCCGGCTTCTGGGAGGCGGTGCTGCTCGACCACCGCGCCACGGCGGACGCGCTGCAGCGGCACTGCGCCGAGGCGCTGCCCGAGCTCGCCGACCGCATCGCCTGGCAGCCGCGCCGCGACTGGCAGCCCGACTTCGCCCAGCTGCGCGAGCAGCTGCTGGAGGCGCTGGAGCCGGACGTGGCGCTGCCCGGCGGCGGCTGGATCCGCATCGAGGCGACCAGCGCGCTGACCGCCATCGACGTCGACAGCGGCGGGGCCGGCGGCCCGGGCGGGGCCGGCGCGCTGCAGCGCGTCAACGAGGCGGCGGCCCGCGCGGTCGCCCGGCAGCTCCGGCTGCGCAACATCGGCGGGCTGGTGGCGATCGACTTCATCGACATGGAGCAGCGCCGCGCCCGGGCGGCGGTGACCGAAGCCCTGCGCCGGGCGCTCGCCGACGACCCGGCGGCGCCCACGGTCGGCGCCATGTCCGGCTTCGGCCTGGTCGAGGTGACCCGCCGCCGGCGCGGCCGCAGCCTCGCCGAGAGCTTCACCGAGCCCTGCGCCGCCTGCGGCGGCAGCGGCCGCGTGACACGGCGCGATCCACTGCTTATGTGAGGGCCGATGGACGATCCCGCCGCCCCGCCGCCCGCCGCCCCGCCATCCGCCGGCCTGCCCTCTGCCGGCCGACCCTGCCCGATCTGCGGCAAGCCGGCCGCCGCGCGCTCCCGCCCGTTCTGCTCGCCGCGCTGCGCCGACGTCGATCTCGGCCGCTGGTTCACCGAGCGCTACCGCATCCCGGCCGGCCCGGCCGAGGAGGAGGACGAGGGGCCGGAGCCGGGCGCCGCGGAGCGCGGTTGACCTGTGGACAGCCCCGCCGGATTTGTCTATAAGCCGGCTCCGCCGGTTCCAACGGCGATGCCCAGGTAGCTCAGCTGGTAGAGCAGCGGACTGAAAATCCGCGTGTCGGTGGTTCGATTCCGCCCCTGGGCACCACCCTCTGCGCCCCGCTCCGGCAACCCCTCCACCTCTGGACCGCAGCGTGCGTCAGCCGCACGTGGCTTGCGGCTGCAGCTGCCGCCCGCGCTATTGGGCGGTCGGCTCGACGCAGGGAACGTCCTTGGCCAGCTTCGCGGTCACCGAGAACAGGCCGATCGCGATCATCCGCCACTCGCCGTCGCTGTCGTGATGAAACGTCATCAGGGTCGGCCGCAGCTCGTCCCTGACGTCGCCGCCGTCGAGGGTGAGGGAGGGGTGGGCGTCGAAGCGCACGGCCAGCAGGTCGCCGGACCGGATCGCCTCGATGTTGAGCATCTCGATGCGGCGCTTCATGCGGGCGCGCACCTTGCCCGGCGCCGTCTTGCGCTCGCCGCTGGCGAAGACGTACTGGAAGCCGCGTGACTGCACCTCCTTCTCGGTGCCCGTCAGGGATGCCGTCTGAACCTTCTCCAGGTACTTCCCCGCGAGCTCGATGTCTTCGGGGCGGAAGTGCGATCTCGCCGGCCTGAAGTCGGTATCGGCGCCGCACAGCGCCGCCTTCGGCGTGTCGAAATCGGCCTGCGTGACGATCTTCCACATGCCGGCCGCCGCATTCCAGCGCATCACCAGCAGGCGCGGCGCGATCTCGCCGCTCATCACCAGGCCGGACCGCAGGCTGGTACGGTTCGGCAGCTTCACGTCGAACGAGATCACCAGCACCGTCTCGCTCGTCCGCGAGACGACGACATCGGTGATCGAGAACTCGTCGATGTCGTGCGGAAAATAGGTGGCCTTGGTGAGGCCGTAATTGAGCCAGGCGCGCTGGATCAGGGCATCGTCGTCATAGAGATCCTCCACGGCCTGGACGGCGGCGGGGTCGATCTGATCCTTCGTCGCGCCGAGCTGGCCGGTCGGGCTCCCGACCTTCGCGCGGATCGAGTAGGCCTCGGTGAGCAGCCTCGTCCCGAACGCGTCGAGCTCATCCTGCGAGGCGGCCGAGAGCTGCCCGGGCGGCGTGCCGTAGACGGGCTTCTGATCGGCCGCCCGGACCGCTGGCGATCCGGCAGCGAGCGACAGCAACATGCCGAGGACGAGCTGGCAACACATGACGAGTCTGGTCACGACCGGCTCCACTTGCGATGAGAGGGGGAGGCCAGCGTAGCCCTGAGCCGATGGCCGGGTCGAGCCGGACCTCTACACGAGCCGACACTGCCCTTCGCCTCTTCTTCGCGCTGAAGCCGGAAGGACCCGCGGCACCCCGGTGGAGCCGCGCGTAGCGGTCCCGCCCGTCTGCGGTGCTCGTCCGCGAGGATGGCGGCTCATGAGCGTTTGACAATGCCCGATCATGGCATACCATCATACAAACAGCGCCGGGTCGGACAGCATGGTCGTCGGCATCCTGAAGAGGCCCACTATCGTCGAGCGCATGCCGCAGGGCCGCCAGCCGTCCGTGCCGCAGCCGCGAGCGGCCGTTGACCGCTGCGCAGCGCGCCGGGCGAGCGGCAGCGCCAATGGCTGAGCCCGGCCGGCGGGAGCGGGCGGTCGGGGCGCCGGGCGACGAGACCCGGTTCGCGGGCGGCACGGCATATCGCGCCGAGGGCAGCGGCGAGCCGATCATGCTCGTCCATGGCGTCGGTATGAACAAGGCATTCTGGACGCACCAGGTAGCGGCGTTCGCGACCTCGCACCGGGTGATCGCCTATGACCTGCTCGGGCATGGCGAGACCGCCTCGCCCGATGGCCCGCCGACGCTGGCCAGCTTCGTGCGGCAGCTCGGGGACCTGATGGATGCGCTGGGGCTCGCGGCGGCCAATGTCGTCGGCCACTCGATGGGGGCCCTGATCGCGCTCGGCTTCGCTCTCGAGCAGCCCACCCGCGTCCTCAGGGTCGCGGCGCTGAACGCGGTGCACGAGCGCTCCGACGAGCAGCGCCGCGCCGTCCTCGAGCGGGCCGGCCATCTCGCCCGATCGGGGGCCGGGCCGCTCGTCGAGCAGACGCTGGCGCGGTGGTTCGGGGAGCATCCGGGGCCGCAGCACGCCGAGAGCGTCGCCCGAGCCCGGGCGTGGCTGGCCGCGGCGCCGCCGCGGGGCTACGCCGAGGCCTACCGGGTCTTCGCCGAGAGCGACCGGGCCCATGCCGGGCGGCTGCAGGCGCTGCGCATGCCGGCGCTGTTCCTCACCGGGGAGCTCGATCCGAACTCGACGCCGGAGATGTCGGCGCGGATGGCGGCCGCCGCGCCGCAGGGCACCAGCGTCGCATTGCCGGGCGAGCGCCACATGATGGTGCTGGCTTCCGCCTCCGCCGTGAACCGTGAGCTCAGGGCCTTCCTCGACACCGTGCCGCAGCGATCGCAGGCCGCCGCGCCGGCATGAGCGCCGCCGCCGGGCCGCGGGTCTTCCGGGCGGCTCCCGTGGCCATCGTCCCGCTCCATCGTCACGGCCACGCTTGGTGCCCCGCGCGGTGATGGGGTAGACGGGGGTGCATCCGGCTGCGGCTGGAGTTCCCGACCTTTCGACCGAGGTCGGCGAGGAACCTTGTAGCCGTCGGGCATTCATGCCGCCATCTCGCGACCCTGCCGCCGACATCGGTCCGAAGTTCCTGGCCGGAGGCGGCGACGTGGTAATGCCGGGGATGAGCGGCATCGAGCTCGGCCTGGCGCTGCGACGACTCTACCCGACCTTGCCGGTCGTGCTGACATCGGCTTCAGCCATACCCTTGCGGAGGAGGGGCGGCGCGGGTTCGAGGTGCTGAAGAAGCCCTACGACGCGGAGGCGCTGGCCCGCACCCTGCGCCGGCTCGCCGGCGGTCGCCAGGGTGTCTCCTGATTTCGAGGGGGATCCTGGGGTACAAACCTTGCAGCGGCAGCCGTCTCAGTTTATATCAATTCTAGTTTGCAATTTAGATCGGGGGAACCGATGTCGACCGAGAGCAAGTGCCCGTTCAGCGGCGGCGGCAACCGCGCGCATGCCAATCGCGACTGGTGGCCGAACCAGCTGGATCTCGGGGTGCTCCACCAGCACTCGGCGCTCTCCGACCCGATGGGGCCCTCCTTCGACTATGCGAAGGAGTTCGAGAGCCTGGATCTCGACGCGGTGATCCGGGACCTGCACGCCCTGATGACCGACTCGCAGGATTGGTGGCCGGCCGATTTCGGCCATTACGGGCCGCTCTTCATCCGCATGGCCTGGCACAGCGCCGGCACCTACCGGATCGGCGACGGGCGCGGCGGCGCCGGCGCCGGCCAGCAGCGCTTCGCGCCGCTCAACAGCTGGCCGGACAACGCGAACCTCGACAAGGCGCGCCGGCTGCTCTGGCCGATCAAGCAGAAGTACGGCCGCCGGATCTCCTGGGCCGACCTGCTGATCCTGGCCGGCAACGTCGCGCTGGAATCGATGGGCTTCAAGACCTTCGGCTTCGGCGGCGGGCGCAAGGACAGCTGGGAGCCCGAGACGGACATCTACTGGGGCCCCGAGGGCAAGTGGCTGGCCGACGAGCGCTATAGCGGCGAGCGCGAGCTGGCCAACCCGCTGGCCGCCGTGCAGATGGGGCTGATCTACGTCAACCCGGAGGGGCCGAACGGCAACCCGGATCCGGTCGCGGCGGCGCGCGACATCCGCGAGACCTTCGCCCGCATGGCGATGGACGACGAGGAGACGGTGGCGCTGATCGCCGGCGGCCACAGCTTCGGCAAGACCCACGGCGCCGGCGATGCGACGCTGGTCGGCCCGGAGCCGGAAGGCGCGGCGATCGAGGACCAGGGGCTCGGCTGGAAGAGCCGCTTCGGCTGCGGCCGCGGCGGCGACGCCATCACCTCCGGCCTCGAGGTCACCTGGACCGCGACGCCGACCCGGTGGAGCAACGACTTCCTCGAGAACCTCTTCGGCTACGAGTGGGAGCTGACCCGCAGCCCGGCGGGCGCGCATCAGTGGCGGCCGAGGAACGGTGCCGGCGCCGGCTCGGTGCCGGATGCGCACGACCCGGCGAAGCGCCACGCCCCCGCCATGCTGACCACCGACCTCGCCCTGCGCTTCGATCCCGCCTACGAGACGATCGCGCGGCGCTTCCTCGCGCATCCCGAGCAGTTCGCCGACGCCTTCGCGCGCGCCTGGTTCAAGCTGACTCACCGCGACATGGGGCCGGTGGTGCGCTATCTCGGCCCGCTCGTTCCGAAGGAGCAGCTGGCCTGGCAGGACCCGATCCCGGCGGTCGACCATCCGCCGGTCGAGGCGCAGGACATCGCCGCCCTCAAGGCGAGGATCCTGGCCTCCGGACTGTCGGTGGCCGAGCTGGTCGCCGCGGCCTGGGCCTCGGCCTCGACCTTCCGCGGCTCCGACAAGCGCGGCGGGGCAAACGGCGCCCGCATCCGCCTGGCGCCCCAGAAGGACTGGGAGGTCAACCAGCCGGCGCAGCTGGCCAGGGTGCTGAAGACGCTGGAGGGCATCCGCGACGCGTTCAACGCCGCGCAGCGCGGCGCGAAGCGCATCTCGCTCGCCGACCTGATCGTGCTGGCCGGCGGCGCCGCCGTCGAGGCGGCCGCCGGCGCCGCCGGTCACCCCGTCGCAGTGCCGTTCAGGCCGGGGCGCATGGACGCCTCGCAGGCGCAGACCGACGTCGAGTCCTTCGCGCCGCTCGAGCCGCGGGCCGACGGGTTCCGCAACTATCTGCGCGGCCCGCAGCGCCTGTCGCCGGAGGAGCTGCTGGTCGACAAGGCGCAGCTCCTGACCCTGACGGCGCCCGAGATGACGGTGCTGGTCGGCGGCCTGCGCGTGCTCGGTGCCAATGCCGGGCAGTCCCCGCACGGCGTGCTCACGACGCGGCCGGGGACGCTGACGAACGACTTCTTCGTCAACCTGCTCGACATGGCCACCGAGTGGCGGCCCGCCGCCGGCAGCGAGGGCGTCTTCGAGGGACGCGACCGCAGGACGGGCGAGGCGCGGTGGACCGCGACGCGGGTCGACCTGGTCTTCGGCTCGCACGCCCAGCTGCGGGCGCTGGCCGAGGTCTATGGCTGCGCCGACGCCGGGGAGAAGCTCGTGCAGGACTTCGTCGCCGCCTGGACCAAGGTGATGGAGCTCGACCGCTTCGACCTCGCCTGAGCGGCGGCCGGCGGCCGGTCAGGCCGCCGGCTGGCTGAACTGCAGCTGCGCCAGCCGGGCATAGAGCCCGCCCTGGCGCATCAGCTCGGCGTGGCTGCCGCTGGCGACGACGCGCCCCTGGTCGAGCACGACG
This sequence comes from Dongiaceae bacterium, assembly GCA_046349435.1. Classification (GTDB taxonomy): domain Bacteria; phylum Pseudomonadota; class Alphaproteobacteria; order Dongiales; family Dongiaceae; genus JAXMCI01. The sequence goes on from JAXMCI010000011.1 coordinate 54,586, forward strand.
ATGCGATCGGCCTTCAGCACGGTGGCCAGCCGGTGGGCGATGACCATCGTGGTGCGCCCGACCATCAGCCGGTCGAGGGCCTGCTGCACCACCAGCTCGCTCTCGGCGTCGAGCGCGCTGGTCGCCTCGTCGAGCAGCAGCAGGGCGGGGTCGCGCAGGATGGCGCGGGCCAGCGCCAGGCGCTGGCGCTGGCCGCCGGAGAGCCGCACGCCGCGCTCGCCGAGCGGCGTCGCCAGCCCCTGCGGCAGCCGGTCGAGGAACTCCAGCGCGTGCGCCGCCTCGGCGGCCGCCCGGACCTCGGCGTCGCTCGCCTCGAGCCGGCCGTAGCGGATGTTGTCCCAGGCGTCGGCGGCGAAGATCACCGGCTCCTGCGGCACCAGCCCGATGCGGCGGCGCACCGCCTGCGGGTCGGCGGCGCGGAGGTCGACGCCGTCGACGCGCACGATGCCCGCCTGCGGGTCGTAGAAGCGCAGCAGCAGCTGGAAGAGGGTGGTCTTGCCGGCCCCCGAGGGGCCGACGATGGCGACCCGCTCGCCCGGCCTCACCTCGAGATCGAGCCCGTCGAGCGCCGCCCGGTCCGGCCGCGAGGGATAGTGGAAGCGGACCGCCTCGAAGGCGACCGCGCCGCGCGCCGGCTCGGGCAGCGCCACCGGCGCGGCCGGGGCGGCGATCTCGGGCCGCATGGCGAGCAGCTCGGCCAGCCGCTCCATCGCCCCGGCACCGCGCTGCAGGTCGCCCATCACCTCGCTGATGGCGCCGACTGCGCCGGCCACGACGATGGCGTAGAACAGGAAGGCGAGGAACTGGCCGCCGGAGATGCGGCCGGCCAGCACGTCGGCGCCGCCGGTCCACAGGATGGCGCTGATCGCCGCGAAGACCAGCGTGATGACGATGGCGGTGAGCAGGGCGCGGGCGCCGATGCGGCGGGCGGCAGTGGCGAAGGCGGACTCGGCCAGATCGCCGAAGCGGCGCCGCTCCAGCGCCTCGTGGGCGAAGGCCTGCACGGTGCGGATCGAGTTGAGCGTCTCGTCGGCGAAGCCGCCGACCGCGGCGATGCGGTCCTGGCTCGCCCGCGACAGGCGGCGCACGCGGCGCCCGAGCACGACGATCGGCAGCACCACCAGCGGCACCACCAGCAGCACCAGCCCGGTCAGCTTCGGGCTGGTCACCGCCAGCATGACCATGCCGCCGATCAGCATCAGCAGGTTGCGCAATGCCAGCGAGGCGGTGGTGTCGACCACCGTCTGCAGCAGCGTGGTGTCGGCGGTCAGCCGCGAGATCACCTCGCCGATCCGCGTCGTCTCGTAGAAGCCGGGGCTGAGCCCGACCAGCCGGTCGTAGACGGCGCGCCGCAGGTCGGTGATCACCCGCTCGCCGATCCAGGAGACGAGGTAGAAGCGGGCGAAGGTGGCGAGCGCCATCAGCAGGGTCACGCCGAACAGCACCAGCACGGCGCGGTCGAGCAGCGCGACGTCGGCGCGCGCGAAGCCCTGGTCAACGAGCAGCCGCAGGCCGGAGCCGAGCGCCAGCACGGTGCCGGCCGCCGTCACCAGCGCGACCAGCGCGCCCAGCATGCGCAGCCGGTAGGGCCGCAGGAAGGCGAGCAGCGGGCGAAGCTGCCCGAGGTCGCGCGTGACCGGCCGGTCGGGCGGCGTCACCCGCGCCATGCGGTCCTCGTCGCCGGCACGCCGAACGATCCCCTGCCCTGCAGCATCACCCCTCCACCGACTCGTTCGCCCACGCTATCCCGCCGCCGCCCGGCGCGGCTGTCCATAGTATCTTACGTCAACTCGTCTTGACGGACTCGGTCAACTGCTCTTTGATCGGGCATCCCGTTTTCGGGGGAGGAGGGGGTACCGTGCCGAGCATCGGCCGCGAGGCGTTTGGCGGGTCCGGGCCGGGCTCGCGATGAAGGCGCCGTTCCCCTTCTCGGCGATCGTCGGCCAGGACGAGATGAAGCTGGCGCTGCTGCTGGCCGCGGTCGACCCGACGGTGGGCGGCGTGCTGGTCTTCGGCGACCGCGGCACCGGCAAGTCGACGGCGGTGCGCGCACTGGCGGCGCTGCTGCCGCAGATGCGGGTGGCGATCGGCTGCGCCTATGGCTGCGATCCCGCCGCCGAGGCCGAGCTCTGCGAGGATTGCCGGGCCCGCCGGGCGGCCGGGCCGCTGAAGAGCCGGCTGGTGCCGGTGCCGGTGGTCGACCTGCCGCTCGGCGCGACCGAGGACCGGGTGGTCGGCGCGCTCGACCTCGAGCGCGCGCTCGCCCATGGCGAGACGGCCTTCGAGCCCGGGCTGCTCGCCCGCGCCCATCGCGGCTTCCTCTACATCGACGAGGTCAACCTGCTGGAGGACCATCTCGTCGACCTGCTGATCGACGTCGCCGCCTCGGGCGAGAACGTCGTCGAGCGCGAGGGGCTGAGCGTGCGCCATCCCGCCCGCTTCGTGCTGGTCGGCAGCGGCAACCCCGAGGAAGGCGAGCTCCGGCCGCAGCTGCTCGACCGATTCGGCCTCTCGGTCGAGGTCTCCACCCCGACCGACCTCGCCACCCGGAGCGAGGTGGTCCGCCGCCGCGACGCCTATGAGCGCGGCGCCGGCGATGCCGTGCTGCGCTGGCAGCGCGAGGATGCCCGGCTGCGCCGCCGCATCGCCGCCGGCCGGCAGCGCGTGCCGGCGGTCGTGGTGCCCGACGCGGCGCTGGAGCAGGCCGCCCGGCTCTGCCTCAAGCTCGGCACCGACGGGCTGCGCGGCGAGCTCACCCTGATGCGCGCCGGCCGGGCGCTCGCCGCGCTCGAGGGCGACGAGGAAGTCGCGGTCGGCCATCTCCGCCGGGTGGCGCCGGCGGCGCTGCGCCACCGGCTGCGGCGCAACCTGCTCGACGAGGCCGGCTCGACCCTGCGGGTCGAGCGGGCCGTGGCCGAGGTGCTGGGGTGACCGGCGCGGCGTCGCCCGCGCCTCGCCCCTCGGCCGGCGCCTGGGATGACGCGATCGACGCCGCCGCGCTGCTCGCCGTCGATCCGGCCGGGCTCGGCGGCGCGGCGATCCGCGCGCCCGCCGGCGCCGTGCGCGACGCCTGGCTCGCCGCGCTGCGGCGGGCCCTGCCGCCGGGTGCCCCGTTCCGCCGCATCCCGCTCAACGCGCCCGACGAGCGGCTGCTCGGCGGGCTCGATCTCGCCGCCACGCTGCAGGGCGGCCGCCCGGTGGCGCGCCGCGGCCTGCTGGCGGAGGCCGATGGCGGCGTCGTCCTGCTGGCCATGGCCGAGCGGATGAGCGCCCTGATGGCGGCGCGGATCGCCGCGGCGCTCGACACCGGCGAGATGCTGCTGCAGCGCGACGGCGTGTCGATCCGCAGCCCGGCGCGGATCGGCGTGATCGCGCTCGACGAAGGCCTGGAGGAGGAGCGGCCGCCGCCGGCGCTGCTCGACCGGCTGGCCTTCCATCTCGATCTCGGCGCGGTGCGGCCGAGCGAGGCCGTGGCGCGGCAGCCCGATCCCGGCGCGATCGAGGCCGCGTCGCGGCTGCTGCCGGCCGTCGACGCGGCCGACGATCTCGTGGAGGCGCTGGCCGCGGCCGCCGCCGCGCTCGGCGCCGACTCGCTGCGCGCCCTGCTGCTCGCCGTGCGGGCGCGCGCGTCGCGGCCGCGCTGGCGGGCCGCCGCGCGGTCGTGGCCGAGGATGCGGCGCTGGCGGCCCGGCTCGTGCTGGCGCCCCGCGCGCTCCGCCTGCCGGCCGCGCCCGAGGCCGAGCAGCCGCCCGGGCCGGACGAGGCGCCCGCGCCCGAGGACGCCGCCGCGCGGCCGGAGGAGAGCGAGGCGACGGCCGATCCGCCGCCCGAGCCGCAGAGCCTCGAGGAGGTCGTGGTGGCGGCCGCCCGGGCGGCGATCCCGGCCGACCTGCTGGCCAGCCTGCTGGCGACCGGACCGACGGCGCGGCGGGCGCGCAGCCAGGGCCGCGCCGGGGTGCTGCAGGCCGGCGCGCTGCGCGGCCGGCCGGCCGGGACCGGCCGCGGCCCGCTGCGGCCGGGGCACGGCTCAACGTCGCCGAGACGCTGCGCGCTGCCGCGCCGTGGCAGCGGCTGCGCCGCGCGCCGACGCCGCCGCCGCCCCGCGGCTGGCGGTGCGGGCCGAGGATTTCCGCACCACGCGCTACCGGCAGCGGGCGCAGACCACGGCGATCTTCGTCGTCGACGCCTCGGGCTCGTCGGCGCTGCATCGGCTGGCCGAGGCCAAGGGCGCCGTCGAGCAGCTGCTCGCCGACTGCTATGTCCGGCGCGACCAGGTCGCGGTGCTCGCCTTCCGCGGCCGCGGCGTCGAGCTGCTGCTGCCGCCGACCCGCTCGCTGGTGCGCGCCAAGCGCAGCCTCGCCGGGCTGCCGGGCGGCGGCGCGACGCCGCTGGCCGCCGCGCTCGACGCGGCCGGCGCGCTGGCCGACGCGGTGCGGCGGCGCGGCGCCACGCCGGTGCTGGTGCTGCTGACCGACGGCCGCGCCAACCTGGCGCGCGACGGCACGGCCGGGCGCGAGCGCGCCGAGGCCGACGCGCTGGCCGCCGCGGCGGCGCTGCGCGCCGCCGGCACGACCGGCCTGCTGGTCGACACCGCGCCGCGGCCGCAGGAGGCGGCGCGCCGCATCGCCGCCGCCATGGGGGCGCGCTACCTGCCGCTGCCGCAGCTCGATCCGGCGCTGCTGTCGCGCGCCGTGCGCAGCGTCGCGGCGTCCGGCTGAGATGGCGACAGGGTCATTGCATCGCCCGGGCGATCAGCTGGGCGCCCTGCTCGACGAGATGCTGCTTGAAGGCGGCGGCGGCGGCCGAGAGCTGCTTGCGCTCGCGATGGATCACGTACCAGGCGCGCAGCACCGGCATGCCGCCGATCGGCAGCACGGTCAGGCGCCCGGTGGCGAGCTCGAGACCGGTGGTGTGCAGCGACAGGAAGCTGACGCCCATGCCGGCCATCACCGCCTGCTTGATCGTCTCGTTGGAGCCGATCTCGATCGTCTCCTGCGGCTCGAAGCGCTGCGCGGCGAAGCTGCGCTCCATCGCCTGGCGGGTGCCGGAATCGCGCTCGCGGATCAGGAAGGTCTCGCCGGCGAGCTGCGCCAGCTTCAGCCGGCGGCGGCCGGCGAGCGGGTGATCCGGCGCGGCGATGATGGCGAGCGGGTGCTCGGCGAAGGGCACCGCGACGGTGTCGAGGCCGCGCGGCGGGCGGCCCATCAGCGCGAGGTCGATGGCGTTCTCGGCCAGCTCGTCGACGACCTGCTGGCGATTCTTGACGGTCAGCCTGACCTGCAGCCCGGGCCAGGCGCGGCGGAACTCGGCGAGCAGCCGCGGCGCGAAGTACTTGGCCGTGGTGGTGGCGGCGATGTGCAGCTCGCCGCCGCCGCTGCCCTGCAGGGCGCTCATCGCGTCCTCGGCCTCGCGCAGCTTGAGCAGGATCGGCCGGACATGGCCGAGCAGCGCGGTCCCCGCCTGGGTCAGGTGCATGCGGCGGCCCATCTGCTCGAACAGCGGCAGCCCGACCTCGGTCTCGAGCTGGCGGAGCTGGATCGACACCGCCGGCTGCGTCAGGTGCAGCTCGGCCGCGGCGCGCCCGAAATGCAGGTGGCGCGCCGCCGCCTCGAAGGTGCGGAGCTGCTTCAGCGTGGCGCGGCGCAGCATGGCGGCATTTCGATTTCCTTATCGAACGCATTAAATCATCTAAGTAGTCCTTATGGCAATCCTCGGTAGAGTCCGGGCAACACAGCCCTTTGGGAGGATCGCCGATGGCCAAGATGGATCCGCGCGAGCGCTACCGTGCCGGCGTGCTGAAATACGCCCAGATGGGCTATTGGCAGCCCGACTACGAGCCGAAGGAGACCGACGTGCTGGCGCTCTTCCGGATCACGCCGCAGGACGGCGTCGATCCGGAGGAGGCGGCGGCCGCCGTCGCCGGCGAGTCCTCGACCGCGACCTGGACGGTGGTCTGGACCGACCGGCTCACCGCCTGCGACTGGTATCGCGCCAAGGCCTACCGGGTCGACCCGGTCCCCGGCGCGCCCGGCCAGTACTTCGCCTACATCGCCTACGACCTCGACCTGTTCGAGGGGGGCTCGATCGCCAACCTCACGGCCTCGATCATCGGCAACGTCTTCGGCTTCAAGCCGCTGAAGGCGCTGCGCCTCGAGGACATGCGCATCCCGGTGGCCTACGCCAAGACCTTCAGCGGCCCGCCGACCGGCATCGTGGTGGAGCGCGAGCGGCTCGACAAGTTCGGCCGGCCGCTGCTCGGCGCCACGGTGAAGCCGAAGCTCGGCCTGTCCGGCAAGAACTACGGCCGCGTCGTCTACGAGGCGCTGAAGGGCGGGCTCGACTTCAGCAAGGACGACGAGAACATCAACAGCCAGCCCTTCATGCACTGGCGCGACCGCTTCCTCTACTGCATGGAGGCGGTGAACCGCGCCCAGGCGGCCACCGGCGAGGTCAAGGGCCACTACCTCAACGTCACCGCCGCGACCATGGAGGACATGTACGAGCGCGCCGACTTCGCCAAGGAGCTGGGCAGCGTCATCGTCATGATCGACCTGGTGATCGGCTACACCGCGATCCAGTCGATGGCCAAGTGGGCGCGGCGCAACGACGTCATCCTGCATCTCCACCGCGCCGGCCACTCGACCTACACGCGGCAGAAGACGCACGGCGTCTCCTTCCGGGTGATCTCGAAGTGGATGCGGCTGGCCGGCGTCGACCACATCCATGCCGGCACCGTGGTCGGCAAGCTGGAGGGCGACCCCAACTCGGTGCAGGGCTTCTACAACGTGCTGCGCGAGGACCACAATCCGGTCGACCTGCAGCGCGGGCTGTTCTTCGAGCAGGACTGGGCGGGCCTGCGCAAGGTCATGCCGGTCGCCTCGGGCGGCATCCATGCCGGCCAGATGCACCAGCTGCTGACCTATCTCGGCGAGGACGTCGTGCTGCAGTTCGGCGGCGGCACCATCGGTCACCCGATGGGCATCCAGGCCGGCGCCGCCGCCAACCGGGTGGCGCTCGAGGCGATGGTGCTGGCGCGCAACGAGGGGCGCGACATCTGGAACGAGGGGCCGCAGATCCTCGCCGACGCGGCGCGGCACTGCCAGCCGCTGAAGGCGGCGCTCGACACCTGGGGCGAGGTCACCTTCGACTACGCCTCGACCGACACCCCGGACTTCGTCGCCTCGGTGACGGCAGCCTGACACGGGAGACCCGCCATGCGACTGACCCAGGGAACCTTTTCCTTCCTGCCCGATCTCACCGACGCGCAGATCCGCGCCCAGATCGAGTACTGCCTGAAGAGCGGCTTCTCGCTCTCGATCGAGCACACCGACGACCCGCATCCGCGCAACACCTACTGGGAGATGCACGGCTCGCCGATGTTCGACATCGCCGACGCGGCCGGGGTGATGACCGAGCTGGAGGATTGCCGCAAGACCTTCCCCGAGCACTACATCAAGGTGAATGCCTTCGATTCCACCCACGGCTGGGAAGCGCTGCGGCTCTCCTTCATCGTCAACCGGCCGAAGACGGAGCCCGGCTTCGGGCTGGTGCGGCAGGAGGGCGCGGGGCGGTCGATCCGCTACACCACCCGGGCCTACGCCGCCGACCGTCCCGAAGGCGAGCGCTACTGAGGCCGGGGGCGGGCGGGGGCGAAGCCATGGCCGAGCTCGATCTCGACGCGCTCTACCGCGACTCGCGGGTGCAGGAGCATCTCGACGCGCTCGACCGCGAGCTGGTCGGGCTCGCTCCGGTCAAGACCCGCGTGCGTGAGATCGCGGCGCTGCTGCTGGTCGAGAAGCTGCGCCGCTCGGTCGGGCTGCAGGCCGATGCGCCGCCGCTGCATATGAGCTTCACCGGCAATCCCGGCACCGGCAAGACGACGGTGGCGATGCGGATGGCCTCGATCCTGCACGGGCTCGGCTACGTGCGGAAGGGGCACCTGGTGGCGGTGACCCGCGACGACCTGGTGGGCCAGTATATCGGCCACACCGCGCCCAAGACCAAGGAGGTGCTGAAGCGGGCGATGGGCGGCGTGCTGTTCATCGACGAGGCCTACTATCTCTACCGCCCGGAGAACGAGCGCGACTACGGCCAGGAGGCGATCGAGATCCTGCTGCAGGTGATGGAGAACCAGCGCGACGACCTGGTCGTCATCCTCGCCGGCTACAAGGACCGCATGGAGCGCTTCTTCTCCTCCAATCCCGGCATGGCCTCGCGCATCGCCCACCATGTCGACTTCCCCGACTACACCGAGGAGCAGCTCTTCGCCATCGCCGGGCTGATGCTCGACAAGCTGCAATACGCACTGAGCGACGAGGCCGCGGCGGCGCTGCGCGAGTATATCGGGCTGCGCCGGTCGCAGCCGCATTTCGCCAATGCCCGCTCGATGCGCAACGCGCTCGACCGGGCCCGGCTGCGCCAGGCCAACCGGCTGTTCGAGCGCCGCGACCGGCCGCTGACCCGCGAGGCGCTGACGGTGATCGAGGCCGAGGACATCCGCGCCAGCCGCGTCTTCCGCGCGGCGGAGCGGGCGGAGGTGACGTCATGACCCTGCAGGCCGTGCTGCTCGATCTCGACGGGACCGCCGTCGACACCGAGGAGCTGCATCGCCAGGCCTTCAACCAGGCGTTCCTGCGCCTCGAGCTGCGCTGGGAGTGGGACCGCGACACCTATGCCGCGCTGCTCGCCGTCTCCGGCGGGCCCGACCGGCTGGCGCGGCACATCGACGGCCTCGACCTGCCGGCCGCGGAGAAGACGCGGCTGCGCCGCATCGTCCCGGCGCTGCATGCGGAGAAGACGCGGATCTACGGCGAGATCCTCGCCGGCGACCGCGTCCGGCTGCGGCCCGGGGTCGGCCGGCTGGTCGAGGAGGCGCGGCGTGCCGGCCTGTCGGTCGGGCTGGCCGCGACCTCGGCCGCGGCCAATGTCGAGCCGCTGGTCGCCGCCGCCTTCGGCCGCGAGGGACGCGACGCGATCCGCGCCATCGTCACCGTGCAGCAGGTGGCCCGCCGCAAGCCGGCGCCCGACATCTACGAGCTGCTGCTCGCCACGCTCGGCGTACCGGCCGCCGCCGCCGCGGCGTTCGAGGATTCCGCCAACGGCGTGGCTGCCGCCAAGGCAGCCGGGCTGCTGACCGTCGCCACCCCCTCGCGCTGGACGCGCGGCCAGGACTTCGCCGCCGCGGACCTGGTGCTCGACAGCCTCGGCGAGCCCGGGGCACCCCTGGCGCCCGTCGATGCCGCGCGGATCGGTGGCGCCTCCTGCCTCGGCCTGGCCCAGCTGGAGGCGCTGCGCCTCGCGGCCGCCGGGCCGCGCGCGACGACGCACTGAGCGAGCCCGCCATGCTGGCCGACCACACCACCCTGACGCAGTTCCTGATCGAGGAGCGGCGGCGCCATCCCGAGGCGACCGGCGACCTCAACGCCCTCATCCTCGACGTGGCGCTGGCCTGCAAGGCGATCGCCCGCCGCGTCGCCCAGGGGGCGCTCGGCGGCGTGCTGGGCGCGCTCGGCTCGGTCAACGTCCAGGGCGAGCAGCAGCAGGCGCTCGACGTCATCGCCAACCGCCTCTTCCTCAGTGCCACCGAGTGGAACGGCCTGGTCGCCGGCATGGTCTCCGAGGAGATGGACGAGCCCTACCGGATCCCGGAGCGCTATCCCAGAGGCAAGTACCTGCTGCTGTTCGATCCGCTCGACGGCTCCTCGAACATCGACGTCAACGTCTCGGTCGGCAGCATCTTCTCGATCCTGCGCGCGCCGCAGGGGGCGGCCGAGCCGGCGATCGAGGATTTCCTGCAGCCGGGCACCCAGCAGATCTGCGCCGGCTACGCCATCTACGGCCCGGCCACCATGCTGGTGATCACCGTGGGCACCGGCGTGCACGGCTTCACCCTGGAGCCGCAGCTCGGCGAGTTCATCCTGACCCACCCGGCGATCCGCATCCCGGCGGCGGCCAGCGAGTTCGCCATCAACGCCTCGAACAGCCGGTTCTGGGAGCCGGCGGTCAAGCGCTATGTCGACGAGTGCCTCGCCGGCCGCACCGGCCCGCGCGGCAAGGACTTCAACATGCGCTGGGTCGCCTCGCTGGTCGCCGAGATCCACCGCATCCTGATGCGCGGCGGCGTCTTCCTCTATCCGCGCGACACCAAGGACAAGGCGCGCCCCGGCCGGCTCCGCCTGCTCTACGAGGCGCTGCCGATGTCCTTCATCATCGAGCAGGCCGGCGGGCTGGCCAGCACCGGGCGGCAGCGCCTGATGGCGGTCCAGCCGGGCGAGCTGCACCAGCGGGTGCCGGTGATCTGCGGCGCCGCCGAGGAGGTGGCGCTGATCGAGGACTATCACCGCGAGCCCGGGGCGAGCGAGTACGACGCGCCGCTGTTCGGCACGCGCGGCCTGTTCCGCGCCCCCGCCTGACCCACCGCCCCGCCGTTCCAGGACGCGATCCCCATGTCCGACAAGCATCCGATCATCGCCATCACCGGCTCGTCCGGCGCCGGCACGACCTCGGTGATGCGCACCTTCGAGCAGATCTTCCGCCGCGAGGGCGTGCAGGCGGCCTTCGTCGAGGGCGACAGCTTCCACCGCTACGACCGCGCCGAGATGAAGCTGAAGCTGGCCGCCGGCATGCAGGGCGACGGCAAGATCCTCAGCCATTTCGGTCCCGAGGCGAACCTCTTCGCCGAGCTCGAGACGTTGTTCCGCAGCTACGGCCAGAGCGGCACCGGACGGGTCCGCAAGTACCTGCATGACGAGCAGGAGGCGGCACCCTTCGGCCAGCCGCCCGGCACCTTCACCGCCTGGCAGGACCTGCCCGACGGCACCGACCTGCTGTTCTACGAGGGGCTGCACGGCGCCGTGGCGGACGGCGAGGTCGATGTCGGCCGCCATGTCGACCTGCGCATCGGCGTGGTGCCGGTGATCAACCTCGAATGGATCCAGAAGCTGCATCGCGACAAGGCGCATCGCGGCTACAGCACCGAGGCGGTGACCGACACGATCCTGCGGCGCATGCACGACTACGTGCACTTCATCTGCCCGCAATTCTCCCGCACCCACATCAACTTCCAGCGCGTGCCGGTGGTCGACACCTCCAATCCCTTCATCGCCCGGCAGATCCCCGCGCCGGACGAGAGCATGCTGGTGATCCGCTTCGCCAATCCGCGCGGCATCGACTTCCCCTATCTGCTGTCGATGCTGCACGACTCCTTCATGTCGCGGCCGAACACCATCGTCTGCCCGGGCGGCAAGATGGACCTGGCGATGCAGCTGATCTTCACCCCGATGATCTGGCGCCTGATGGAGCGCCGCAAGAAGTCGCTGGGAGGCTGACGAGGATGAACCCGCCGCTCGAGACGCCGTCGGGCACGATCGGCTCGCCGGTCGCCAACGCGCTGCGTGCGCTCGCCATGGACGCGGTGCAGCAGGCCAATTCCGGCCATCCCGGCATGCCGATGGGCATGGCCGAGATCGCCGAGGTGCTGTGGCGCCGCCATCTCCGGCACAACCCCGCCGATCCCGCCTGGCCCGACCGCGACCGCTTCGTGCTGTCGAACGGGCACGGCTCGATGCTGCTCTACGCGCTGCTCCACCTCACCGGCTACGACCTGCCGATGGAGGAGCTGAAGCGCTTCCGCCAGCTGCATTCCAAGACCCCGGCCACCCCGAGCACGGCATGACGCCGGGCGTCGAGACCACCACCGGCCCGCTCGGCCAGGGCCTGGCCAACGCGGTCGGCATGGCGCTGGCCGAGCAGCTGCTGGCCGCCGAGTTCAACCGCCCGGGCTTCGCGGTCGTCGACCACCGCACCTACGCCTTCCTCGGCGACGGCTGCCTGATGGAGGGCATCTCGCACGAGGCCTGCTCGCTGGCCGGCACGCTCGGGCTCGGCAAGCTGATCTGCTTCTACGACGACAACGGCATCTCGATCGACGGCCATGTCGAGGGCTGGTTCACCGACGACACGCCGGGCCGCTTCCGCGCCTATGGCTGGCACGTCGTGGCCGGCGTCGACGGGCACGACCCGGCGGCGATCGAGGCGGCGCTGGCCGAGGCCCAGGGCGTCGCCGACCGTCCGAGCCTGGTCTGCTGCCGCACCGTGATCGGCCGCGGCTCGCCGAACAAGGCCGGCACCCACGACGTGCACGGCGCGGCGCTGGGCGCCGCCGAGGTCGCGGCGACCCGGGCGCGGATCGGCTGGACCAGCCCACCCTTCGAGATCCCGGCGGAGGTCCGTGCCGCCTGGGACGCGCGTGAGCGCGGCACCCGGCTGCAGGGCGCCTGGGAGTCGCTGTTCGCCGCCTATCAGGAGGTCCATCCCGGGCTGGCATCGGAGTTCCGCCGGCGCATCGCCGGCGCGCTGCCCGCCGGCTGGGCGGAGACCGCGGCCGCGCTGGTGGGCAAGGCGGCCGCGGCCGGCGAGACGGTGGCCACCCGCAAGGCCTCGCAGCTGGCGCTGGAGCAGCTCGGCCCGGTGCTGCCGGAGCTGCTCGGCGGCTCGGCCGACCTCACCGGCTCGAACCTGACGAACTGGAAGGGCTCGCGCCCGATCGGTGCCGGCAAGCCCGGCAACTACCTGCACTATGGCGTGCGCGAGTTCGGCATGTCGGCGATGGTCAATGGCATGCTGCTGCATGGCGGCTACCGCCCCTATGCCGGCACCTTCCTGACCTTCTCCGACTACGCGCGCAACGCGCTGCGCATGGCCGCGCTGATGCGGCTCGGCAGCATCTTCGTCTTCTCGCACGACTCGATCGGGCTGGGCGAGGACGGGCCGACGCACCAGTCGATCGAGCATGCCGCCTCGCTGCGGCTGATCCCGCATCTCGACGTCTGGCGGCCCTGCGACACGGTCGAGACGGCGGTCGCCTGGACCTCGGCGATCGAGCGCCGCGACGGGCCGAGCTGCCTGCTGCTGTCGCGCCAGAACCTGCCCTTCCAGCCGCGCGACGCGGCGGCGCTCGCCGGCATCGTGCGCGGCGGCTACGTGCTGGCCGAGGCCGAGGGCGAGCCCAGGGCGGCGATCATCGCCACCGGCTCGGAGGTCGAGATCGCCATGGCGGCGCGCCGCCTGCTGGCGGACAAGGGCATCGCGGTGCGCGTCGTGTCGATGCCGTCGACCGACGTCTTCGACCGCCAGGACGAGGCCTGGAAGGCGGCCGTGCTGCCGCGCCGGCTGCCCGCCGCGGCGGTCGAGGCCGGCGTCTCCGGCCTCTGGCACAAATATGTCGGGCGCGACGGCGCGGTGATCGGCATCGACCGCTTCGGCGAGTCGGCGCCCGCCGGCGCGCTCTTCAAGTTCTTCGGCCTGACCGCCGAGCGGGTCGCCGCCGCGGTCGAGGCAATGCTCGCCGGCGCCGCCTGACGAAGCGCCGGGGGAAGAGGAGGGAACCCATGTCCTTGGTATCGCTGCGCCAGCTGCTCGACCACGCCGCGGAATACGGCTACGGCGTGCCGGCCTTCAACGTCAACAACATGGAGCAGATCCAGGCGATCATGCAGGCGGCCGACGAGACCGACAGCCCGGTCATCCTGCAGGCCTCGGCGGGCGCCCGCAAATATGCCGGCGAGGCCTTCCTGCGCAAGATGGTCGAGGCGGCGGCCGAGACCTGGCCGCACATCCCGATCGTGCTGCACCAGGATCACGGCGCCAGCCCGGCGGTGTGCCAGGCCTCGATCCGCTCCGGCTTCACCAGCGTGATGATGGACGGCTCGCTGCTCGAGGACATGAAGACGCCGGCCTCCTACGACTACAACGTCGCGGTCACCGCCAAGGTGGCCGAGATGGCGCATGCCATCGGCGTCTCGGTCGAGGGCGAGCTCGGCTGCCTCGGCTCGCTCGAATCGGGCACCGCGGGCGAGGAGGACGGCTCCGGCGCCGCCGGCAAGCTGTCGCACGACCAGCTGCTGACCGATCCCGAGCAGGCCGCCGACTTCGTCGCCCGCACCGGCGTCGACGCGCTGGCCATCGCCATCGGCACCTCGCACGGCGCCTACAAGTTCTCGCGCAAGCCGACCGGCGACGTGCTGGCGATCGAGCGGGTGAAGGAGATCCACCGCCGCATCCCCGACACCCACCTGGTGATGCACGGCTCCTCCTCGGTGCCGCAGGAGTGGCTGGCCGTGATCCGCGAGCATGGCGGCGAGCTCAAGGAGACCTACGGCGTGCCGGTCGAGGAGATCCAGGAGGGGATCCGCCACGGCGTGCGCAAGATCAACATCGACACCGACATCCGCCTGGCGATGAGCGGCGCGATGCGCCGCGCCATGGCCACCGACCGCAGCGAGTTCGACCCGCGCAAGGCGCTGATCGCCGCGACCAAGGCGGCGCGCGGCATCTGCAAGGACCGCTTCGTGTCCTTCGGCTGCGCCGGCCAGGCGGCGCGCCTCAAGCCGATCCCGCTCGAGCGCATGGCGGAGCGCTACCGCCGCCCGCCGCAGCGCGCGGTCGCCTGACGCCGCGCGAAGCCCCGGCGTGCCCGGCACGACCCCGTTACCCCGCGAGGCCGACGGTCCTATAGTGGCCGCGGGATCGGCGCGCGGGGCGACGGGAGCAATGTCCGACCGGCTGAGCTGGGAGCGCGACGGCCGCGATTGGCCGAACCGTGCCGCCAGCCGCTTCATTCGCGCCGGCGGGCTGCGCTGGCACGTCCAGGCGATGGGGCAGGGGCCGGCGCTGCTGCTGCTGCACGGCACCGGCGCCTCGACCCATTCCTGGCGCGCGCTGGCGCCGCTGCTCGCCCGCCGCTTCACGGTGATCGCCCCCGACCTGCCCGGCCACGCCTTCACCCAGATGCCAGCCTTCCACCGGCTGTCGCTGGCCGGCATGGCGCAGGCGGTGCGCGCCCTGCTCGACGCGCTCGGCGTGGAGCCGGCGATGGCGGCCGGCCATTCGGCGGGCGCCGCGATCCTGGTGCGGATGAGCCTCGACGGTCTGATCGCGCCCGCCTGTCTCGTCAGCCTCAACGGCGCGCTGCTGCCCTGGGGCGGCGCCCCGGGTCAGCTTTTCGCGCCGCTCGCGCGGCTGCTCGCGGCGCTGCCGATGGTGCCGCGCCTGTTCGCGTGGCGGGCCGGCGAGCGCGGCGTCGTGGAGAAGCTGATCCGCGACACCGGCTCGCGACTCGATCCCTCCGGCATCGAGCAGTATCGCCGGCTCGCCGCCAGCCCGAGCCACGTCGCGGCGGCGCTCGGCATGATGGCGAACTGGGATCTCGACGGGCTGCGCCGCGACCTGCCGCGGCTGGCGGCGCCGCTGGTTCTGGTCACCGGCAGCAACGACCGCACGGTGCCGCCGGAGGGCGCGCGCAAGGTCGCCGCGCTGGTGCCGGGCGCGCGGCTGATCTCGATGCCGGGCCTCGGCCATCTCGCCCACGAGGAGCGGCCCGAGGAGACCGCCGAGCTGCTGCTGGCCGAGGCGCGCGCCGCCGGGCTGCCCGGCGATGGCTGACGCCGCCGCCGCGGCGCTGCGCCTGCCGCCCGACCATCCGCAGCGCATCGAGCTCAACGACGAGGTCCATGCCCGGCCGCCGCAGGCGCTGGCCGCGCCGCTGCGGCTGACCTACCTCGCGCTGGTCGCCGACGCCGCCGGGCGCGAGCGCCAGTGGCAGCAGGTGGTCGATCTGGTGCGCCGCTACGGCGTCGAGCCGCCGCCGGCCGGCGCCACGCACTTCGCCGCCGATCTCGGCCCGTTCCGCCTGAAGTGGGAGCGGCACACCGAGTTCAGCCGCTACAAGTTCATCGTCGCCGGCGCCGGCGGCGAGGACCCCTTCGCCGAGCCGGCGCTCGCCGCCGTGCCGCAGGACTGGCTCGCCGGGCTGGCCGGCGAGGTCATGGTGGCGACGCACGTCGCGCTGCTGCCGGCCAGCGGCTTCGCCGGCGACTACGAGGCGCTCGGCGGGCGCCTCTTCGGCGGCAACACGCTGGTCGGCGCCGTCATCGCCGGCGGCGCGGCCACCGCCTTCACCGATTTCCGCATCCGGGCCGACGGGTTCGGCCGGCTGCTGGTCCTCGATCGCGGCATGACCCCGCGCCAGGCCGGGCGGATGATCCAGCGCCTGGTCGAGATCGACACCTACCGCATCATGGCGCTGCTCGCCCTGCCGGTGGCCCGCGCGCTGGCGCCGGCGATCACCCGCAGCGAGCACGAGCTGGCCGAGATCACCACCGCGCTCGCCGCGGCCCGGGTCGAGGACGAGGCGGCGCTGCTCGACCGGCTGACCCGGCTGGAGGCCGAGATCGAGGGCCGCCAGGCCGATACCCACTACCGCTTCGGCGCCGCCAGCGCCTACTGGTCGCTGGTCGACCGGCGGATCGCCGAGCTGCGCGAGGAACGGCTGCCCGGGCTGCAGACCTTCCGCGAGTTCACCGAGCGCCGGCTGGCCCCGGCCATGGACACCTGCCGTGCAGTGGCCGGCCGCCAGGAATCGCTGTCGCAGCGCGTGTCGCGGGCCACCCAGCTGCTCTCCACCCGCGTCGACGTCACCCGCGAGCGGCAGACCCAGGCGATCCTCGAATCGATGGACCGCCGCGCCCGGCTGCAGCTCCGCCTGCAGGAGACCGTCGAGGGCCTGTCGATCGCCGCGATCACCTACTACATCGTCGGGCTGGTCGGGTATCTCGCCAAGGGCCTGAAGGCCGGCGGCCTGCATATCGACCCGGAGATCACCATGGGCATCGCCATCCCGGTGGTGGCGATCCTGGTCGCGCTCGGCGTGCGCCAGGTGCGCCGCATGGTGACCAAGGCGGCGGAGTAGCGGCCTACCGCCGCTCGAGCTGCGCCGTGCCGAACAGCACCTCGCGGGCGGCGTCGTCGAGCTGCTGGCGGCGCAGCTCGCGATAGAGCCTGACGCCGCGCTGCACGGCGGGCCGCTCGCGGATCTGGGCGAACCAGCGGACCACGTTGGGATAGTCCGCCGGGTCGTGCCCCTGCCGCTCGATGCCGTGCGTCCAGGGCCAGGTCGCCATGTCGGCGATGCCGTACGCCTCGCCGGCGAGATAGGGCGCCTCGCCCAGCCGGCGATCGAGCACGCCATAGAGGCGCCGTGCCTCCCGGGTGTAGCGCTCGATCGCATAGGGGACCCGCTCCACGGCGTCGGCGCGGAAGTGATAGAGCTGCCCGAACATCGGCCCGATGCCGCTCATCTGGAACATCAGCCACTGCAGCGCGGCGGTGCGGCCGGCGCCGGCGGCCGGCAGGAAGCGGCCGGTCTTCTCCGCGAGGTAGATCAGGATGGCGCCGGATTCGAAGACGGAGAGCGGCTGCCCGCCGGGACCCTCCTGGTCGACGATCGCCGGGATGCGGCCGTTCGGGCTGATGGCGCGGAAGGCCGGCTCGTGCTGCGCGCCGCGGTTGATGTCGACGGGGTGCGCCCGGTAGGGCAGGCCGCACTCCTCGAGCATGATGTGGACCTTGTGGCCGTTCGGCGTCGCCCAGCTGTAGAGGTCGATCACCGGGCGCTCCCCGCCGCCTCGACCACCGGCGAGCGCGCGTCGCCGGCATGGTGCGGCAGGCCGTCCTCGACGCGCAGCCAGGCGAGATGGTCGGGCCAGAAGACGTGCCGCTCCGGGGCGATGCTGCCGGGCTCGTCGAGGCTGCCGGCGCTGACCTCGATCCAGCGGGCGTAGCGCGACGAGCCCGACGCGAGCGGCGTGCCGCAGCCCGCGCAGAAGCCGCGCCAGCCATGGTCGGAGGAGCGGAAGACCGCGAGCTCGCCGCGGAGCAGCGCGAAGCGCTCCCGGAGCACGGTCACCCAGGTGAGGAAGGCGGCGCCGCTCCACCGGCGGCAGATCGAGCAGTGGCAATGGCTGACCAGCCGCGGCGGCCCGGCGATGCGGTAGGCGATCGCGCCGCACAGGCAGCGCCCGGTCAGCGCGTCCGGCGCGCTCACTCGGCGCGGCCCTGGTAGTGCGCGGCGAAGCGGCGGCGCAGCTCCGCCTTCTGCACCTTGTTGGTGGCGGTCTTCGGCAGGCTGTCGACGGTGATCACCGCCTTCGGGCACTTGTAGGGGCTGAGCACGTCGCGCACCCTGGCGAGCAGCTGGGATTCGTCGATCGTCTCGCCCGGCTTCGGCACGGCGACGGCGGTGACCGCCTCGCCCCAGCGGGCGTGCGGCAGCCCGATCGCCACCACCTCGAGCAGCCGCGGCTCGACGTCGTAGAGCGCCTGCTCGACCTCGACCGAGGCGACGTTCTCGCCGCCGCTCTTGATCACGTCCTTGAAGCGGTCCTTGAACCAGAGCAGCCCGTCGGCGTCGAAATAGCCGACGTCGCCCGAGTGGAACCAGCCGTGGCGGAACGCCGCCTCGGTCGCCGCCGGATCGTCGAGATAGCCGGTCAGCGTCTGCGGGCCGCGATAGACGATCTCGCCGATCTCGCCCGGCGGCAGCCGCCGCCCGCCCCCGTCCATGATGGCGATCTCGACATTGGTCGACGGCGTGCCCATCGCGCCGGAGTGGGTCAGCTGGTGCTCCGGCCGGAAGACGGTGGTCACCGGGCTCATCTCGGTCTGGCCGAAGATCAGCGCGAAGTCGCAGCCGAACAGCTGGATCAGCTCGCGCAGCTCGTGCACCGGCATCGGCGCCATCGCGTAGAGCGCCAGCCGCAGCGCCGAGACGTCGCGCGGCCGGGCGAGCTGGGCGGCGCGCAGCTGGCGGTACATCAGCGGCAGCGCCAGCAGCGTGGTCACCCGCTCGCGCTCGAAGAGGTCGAGGATGCGCTCGGCGTCGAAGCCGGGATGGATCACGATCGCCGCCCCGGCGGCGATTGCCGGGGTGCAGAGCGAGTTCAGCGGCGAGGTGTGGAACAGCGGCAGCAGGGCCAGCGCGCGGTCGCGCGCCGACATGCCGGTGTCCAGCGCCAGGCTGAGGGCGCCGAGATAGATCGAGAGATGGCTGCTGACCACGCCCTTGGGGGCCGAGGTGGTGCCGCTGGTATAGAGATAGGAGACCGGGTCGCGGTCGCCGACCAGGCACTCCGGCTCGGCCGCCGGCCGGCCCTCGAACAGGGCGGCGAAATCGAGATCGGCGCCCGCCCTCTCGCCGGCACCTTGCAGGCGGACCACCTCGCGCAGCGCCGGCAGCCCGCCGCGCACGGCGGCGACCAGGCCGAGGAACTCCGCCTCGGCGACGATCCAGGCGACCTTGGCGTGGCCGAGCACGTAGGCGAGCTCGCCCTGCTTCCACATCAGGTTGGCCGGGACCACGACGGCGCCGATCTTGGCGCAGGCGAAGTAGAGGGCGAGGAACTCGGCGCGGTTGCGCGACAGGATGCCGACGGCGTCGCCGCGCCGGCAGCCGCGGGCGAGCAGCCCGTGCGCGATGCGGTTGGTCCAGCCGTTGAACTCGCGGTAGCGCCAGCGCCGCTCGCCGTCGACGATCGCCAGGTCGTCGGGCGCGCGCGCCGCGCTGCGCGTCAGCAGGTCGCCGACATTGACGCGCTGGATGATGTTGCGGCGCAGCTCGGCTCCATCGGTCACGTGCGGCATCCCCTCCGGTCCGGCCGGCGCCCGATCATGGCCCGCGCCGGGACGGCCGTCCACGGGCCGCGCTGCGAAAGCCGCTGGCCTGACTGTCCAATCCGATTTACAGTCCTGCGTCATGCTGCCGTTGACAGCCGCGGGAGAGGGGAAGGGGCACGCCGTCGTCATCGGCAGCGGCTTCGGCGGGCTCGCCGCGGCGGTGCGGCTGGGGGCGCGCGGCTGGCGCGTCACCGTGCTGGAGCGGCTCGACGCGCCCGGCGGCCGCGCCTATGTCCACCGCCGCGACGGCTTCACCTTCGATGCCGGGCCGACCATCGTCACCGCGCCGTTCCTGCTCGAGGAGCTCTGGGCGCTCTGCGGGCGGCGGCTCGCCGACGATGTCGAGCTGCGGCCGATGGCGCCCTTCTACCGGATCCGCTTCGACGACGGCGAGACCTTCGACTATTCCGGCGACGCGGCGGCAATGCGGGCCGAGGTGGCGCGGCTGTCGCCGGCCGATCTCGCCGGCTACGAGTCCTTCATGGCGGCGAGCGAGGCGATCTGCCGGGTCGGCTTCGAGCAGCTCGGCCACGTCTCCTTCGATTCCTGGACCCGCATGGCGCGCATCGTCCCGGACATGATCCGGCTGGGCAGCCATCGCAGCGTCCATGCCATGGTCTGCCGCCACTTCCGCGATCCGCGGCTGCGCACCGTGTTCAGCTTTCACCCGCTGCTGATCGGCGGAAATCCGTTCACCGCCACGGCGATCTACGCCTTGATCGCCCATCTCGAGCGGCGCTGGGGCGTGCATTTCGCGATGGGCGGCACCGGGCGGCTGGTGGCCGGGCTGGTCGGGCTGATCGAGGGCCAGGGCGGTGCCGTGCGCTGCGGCGCCGAGGTGGCGGAGATCACCGTGGCGGACGGCCGTGCCACCGGCGTCCGCCTCGCCGCCGGGGAGACCATCGCCGCCGACCTGGTGGTCTCCAACGCCGACTCCGCCTGGACCTACCGCCACCTGCTGCCGGCCGGGCAGCGCCGCCGCTGGACCGACCGGCGGATCGAGCGGGCGCGCTACTCGATGGGCCTGTTCGTCTGGTACTTCGGCACGAGGCGGCGCTACCCCGAGGTGGCGCACCACACCATCCTGCTCGGGCCGCGCTACCGCGAGCTGCTGCACGACATCTTCGAGCGCAAGGTGCTGGCCGAGGATTTCAGCCTCTACCTGCACCGCCCGACCGCCACCGACCCGTCGCTGGCGCCGCCCGGCTGCGACGCCTTCTACGTGCTCTCGCCGGTGCCCCATCTCGGCGCCGGCATCGACTGGCGGCAGGCGGCCGAGCCCTATCGCCGGGCGCTCGCCCGTCACCTCGCGGCCACCGTCCTGCCGGGGCTGGAGGGGGAGATCGTCACCTCGCTGGTGACCACGCCGCAGGACTTCCAGGACCGGCTGCTCGCCTTCCGCGGCGCCGCCTTCGGCCTCGAGCCGCGGCTGACCCAGAGCGCCTGGTTCCGGCCGCACAACCGCAGCGAGGAGGTCGAGCGGCTCTATCTGGTCGGCGCCGGCACCCATCCCGGGGCCGGCCTGCCCGGCGTGCTCTCCTCCGCCCGCATCCTCGATTCGCTGGTTCCCGATGCACCGCTTGCCGCCTGACCACGGCTTCGCCACGCCGGCCGACCTCGCGCATTGCCGGGCGCAGCTGCGTGGCGGCTCGCGCAGCTTCCATGCCGCCTCGCTGGTGCTGCCGCGCGCCGTGCGGGAGCCGGCCATCGCCCTCTACGGCTTCTGCCGCATGGCCGACGACGCGATCGACCTCGGCGACGACCGGCTCGGCCGGCTGGCCAGGCTGCGCGAGCGGCTCGACTGCGCCTATGCCGGCCGGCCGCTGCCCTTTCCCGCCGACCGCGCCTTCGCCGACGTGATCGTCCGCTTCGCCATGCCGCGGGCGCTGCCCGAGGCGCTGCTCGAGGGGCTGGAGTGGGACGCCGCCGGCCGGCGCTATGCCGACCTGCCGGCGCTCAGCGCCTATGCCGCGCGGGTCGCCGGCTCGGTCGGCGCGATGATGGCGCTGCTGATGGGCAGGGCCGCGCCGGAGGCGGTGGCGCGGGCCTGCGACCTCGGCGTCGCCATGCAGCTCTCCAACATCGCCCGCGACGTCGGCGAGGATGCCCGCATGGGGCGCATCTACCTGCCGCTATCCTGGCTCGTCGAGGCCGGCATCGAGCCCGAGGCCTGGCTCGCCCGGCCCGTCTTCGACCCGGCGCTGGGCGGCGTGGTGGCCCGGCTGCTGGCGGTCGCCGACGGGCTCTACCGCCGGGCCGAGGCCGGCATCGCGGCGCTGCCGCGGGGCTGCCGCCC
Source organism: Dongiaceae bacterium (assembly GCA_046349435.1). Lineage (GTDB taxonomy): Bacteria > Pseudomonadota > Alphaproteobacteria > Dongiales > Dongiaceae > JAXMCI01. Next base: position 76,391 of record JAXMCI010000011.1, read on the forward strand.
GGGAATCCGCGCCGCCCGGCTGATCTATGCCGAGATCGGCCGCGAGGTCGAGCGGCTCGGCTGCAACTCGGTGGCGCAGCGCGCCGTCGTCTCCGGTCGCCGCAAGGCGGCGCTGCTCGGCCGCGCCCTGCTGCCGACCGGCGGCGAGCGCCGGCCGGCGGCGGCGCATGCGGCACCGCTCGACGAGACCCTGTTCCTGGTCGAGGCCGCGGCGCAGGGCGGCGCGGCGCCGCGGCGTCCGAGCCTGACCGACCGGCTCGTCTGGACCATCGGCCTGCTCGAGCGGCTGGAGCAGCGCCGGGTGCAGACCTGAGGCCGGCCGCGATGCTGGGCTCGCTCTTTCGCTGGGAATGGCTGCTGATCGAGCTGATCGTGCTCGGGCTGGCCGCCTGGGAGCTCTATTCGCTGCGCCGGCACCGGCTGCGCAAGGAGCGCGAGGCGCGCCGGCGGCCGCCGGCGTGACGCATCACCCTGGCCGGCGCGGCACGCGGAACGGCAGCATCAGCTGTACCCAGGGCTGCACGAAGCGGTCGAGCGACAGGCTCTCGTGCATCGCCGTGACCGGCGCGCCGAGCAGCCGCGAGGACAGCACCGAGCGGGCGTAGAACGGTGCGTCGAGCACCGTCTCGCGCACCGCGGCCGGGTGCCCGGCATCGGCCCGCGTGGTCCGCGGGATCCGCCACAGGCTGGGCGGCAGCGCCGCCGGCGGCGGCGGCGCGAAGTCCTCCGTTCCGCCGTCGGCACGGAAGCGGGTGGCGATCGCCAGGCTGCTGCCGTCGCGGCGCGCCACGTCGTAGAGCACGGCGGTGTCGCGGCCGACCCGGGCGCGCGACCAGGTCCAGCCCGGGAAGGCGCGTTCCAGCGGCTCGTCGCCGTCGTTGCTGTCGAGATAGGCCGGCCGCGCCAGCGGCTGCCGGGGCGCGCGCGTCACCTCGACCTCGGCCGAGGGGCGATCGGCCGCCAGCGATGGCGGCCGGCGGCGTCGAGGGTGAAGCCGCGGCGGTTGAGCGCCGTCGGGTGCACGCGCACGGTGCCGCGGATCCGCACCGGCAGCGGCGCCGCGACCTCGTCGATCTCGATGGTGAGGCCGCCCGCGTCCCAGTGCAGCGCGCTGCGGCCGATGGCGAGCGCGCTCGCGTCGCGCCGCAGCGCGGCGGCGCCGCGCTCGGTCATCGCCCAGGCTCGGCCGCCGGCGCCGCGCAGCGCGACGTTGAGGCTGCAATGGCGGGTCGGGTCGGCCGGCCCGCGCCGTCGCGCCCAGGCGTAGTAGGGCGAGAAGACGCTGCCGATGAAGGCGATGATGGTGAGGCTGCTGCGCCCGTCCTCGCTCAGCGCGTCGAGGTACCACCAGGCATAGCCGTCCGGCGCGACCGGCCGGTCGAAGAAAGGTCGGCCATCAGGCTCGCCGCCGCGTGCCGCCCCGACAGGGCCGCCATCGGCACCCCCGCTCCCGGATGCACGCTGCCCCCCGCCAGGTAGAGGCCCGGCACCTTGCTGCGGCTGCCCGGGCGCTGGAAGGACGCCGTCCAGCCGTGCGAGGCCTGGCCGTAGATCGCCCCGCCGGTCGCCGGGAAGAGGCGGGCGAAATCGGCCGGCGTGGTCACCTGGCTGGCCTCCGGCCGCAGCGTCAGGCCGCAGGCTGCCAGCCGCTCGAAGGTCCGCGTCGCGCATTGCTCGATCTCCGCAGCGTCGAAGGGGTGGGTGTCGCCGGTGGCCGGCGCGTTGACCAGGCAGAGCAGCCGCTCGGGCTCGTCCCCCGGCCCGCCCCCCGGCCCGTCCCCCGGCCCGCCGACACCGGCCCGGCCGCGATCGTCGCGGTCCTGGGCGCAGACATAGACGGTGGGCGCCGCGGGCAGCCGGGAACGGCCGAACAGGTCGTCGAACTCGGCGCGGTAGTCGCCCGAGAAGAACACGTTGTGGCGCAGCAGCGGGAAGCCCGCGCTGCGCGCCACCAGCGCCCAGGTCACCGCCGAGAGCGAGCGCCGGGCGCGGCTCGCCGGTGCCACCGCGGCGGCCGCCGGGCGGCCGAAGGCGCCGCCGGACAGGGCCGCCACGTCGGCATTGAGCACCACGGCGTCGGCGGCCAGATGCTCGCCGTCGGCCAGCGCGACGCCGGCGATCCGTCCGCCCTCGATCCTGAGCTCGGCGACCTCGGCGCCGTAGCGGAAGGTGGCGCCGCGCGCCGCGGCGAGCCCGGCCAGCGCCGCCGCCAGCCGGTGCATGCCGCCCTCGACCAGCCAGACGCCCTCCTGCTCGACATGGGCAACCAGCATCAGGGTGGCCGGCGCCAGGAAGGGCGAGGAGCCGACATAGGTGGCGTAGCGCCCGAAGAGCTGGCGCAGGCGCGGGTCGCGGAAATGCTCGCCGAGCGCCTGCCAGAGGGTGGAGAAGGGCGAGATGCTGAGCAGGTCGGGCAGGCGGCCGATGCCGACCGCCTGGACCAGGCCGGGCAGGCTCGGCTGCGGCGCGTCGACGAAGCTCTCGGCCAGGGTGCGCCAGATGCGGCGCGCGCGCTCGCAGAAGCGGCGATAGCCGCGCCCCTCGGCCGGTCCGGCGAAGGCGGCGATCGCCTCGGCCGAGCGCTCGCGGTCGGCGTAGAGGTCGAGCCGGTCGCGCTCGTTCCAGGCGTGGCGCGCCAGCACCTCGACCGGGCGCAGCACGAGATGCGCATCGAGGCTGCTGCCGGCGGCGGCGAAGATCGCCTCGAAGACCGGCCGCAGCGTGAAGACGGTGGGGCCGGCGTCGATCGGCCGGCCCGCCACCATGACCTCGCGCATCTTGCCGCCCGGGGCCGCGGCGCGCTCCAGGACGGTGACCTCCAGGCCGCGCCCGGCGAGCTCGAGGGCGGCGACCAGCCCCCCGATTCCCGCTCCGACGACGATGGCGCGCTGGCCGGGCAGGGGGCTCTCCAGATTGCGGTTGACTTCCGTGTCAATATAACATGACACTCCTAACCGACAATCTCAATTGACGCTCCGGGAGGCTCCGCCGATGGACGCCCAGACACGGATCGAGCAGGCCCTGGCCGCAGCCGTCGCGCGGACCGAGGAGGCGGCCTGCCCGCCCCGGCTGGCCGCGGCACTGCAGCATGCGGTCTTCCCGCGCGGCTCGCGCATCCGGCCGCGGCTCTGCCTGGCGGTCGCCTCGGCCTGCGGCGACGACGCGCCGGCGGTGTCCGACGCTGCGGCGGCGGCCATCGAGCTGCTGCACTGCGCCTCCCTGGTGCATGACGATTTGCCCTGCTTCGACGACGCGGCGACCCGCCGCGGCCGGCCGTCGGTGCATCGCGCCTTCGGCGAGCCGCTGGCCGTGCTGGCCGGCGACGCGCTGATCGTGCTCGCCTTCCAGACGCTCGGGCGCGGCGCCGCAACGGCGCCGGGGCGCCTCGCCGGGCTGATCGGGGTGGTCGGGCGATCGGTCGGCGTGCCGTCCGGCATCGTCGCCGGCCAGGCCTGGGAATGCGAGCCCGAGGTCGATCTCGCGGCCTACCAGCGCTCCAAGACCGGCGCGCTCTTCGCCGCCGCGACGCTCGGCGGCGCCATCGCGGCGGGGGCGGAGCCGGAGCCCTGGCGGCCGCTCGGCGAGCGGCTGGGCGAGGCCTACCAGGTGGCCGACGACATCCGCGACGCCATCGACGATCCCGAGGAGCTCGGCAAGCCGGTCGGCCGCGACGCCGATCTCGGGCGGCCGAGCGCCGTGCTGCGGCTCGGGCTCGCCGGCGCGGTGGCGCGGCTGGAGCAGCTGGTCGGCGGCGCCATCGAATCGATTCCGCGCTGCCCGGGGGCCGCCGAGCTGCAGGCGCTGATCGCGCTGGAGGCCAAGCGGCTGCGGCCGAAGAGCCTCGACCGGCACGCGGCGTGAGCGGGCGGGCGGCGGCCGCGCCGACCGGCTCCCCGATTCCCGATTCCCCGATTCCCGATTCCCCGGCTCCCGCCCTACCGGCCCCGGCCGGTGCGCGCGAGCGCTGGCTGGCGCTGCGCGACCGCCTTCTCGCCAGCCCGCGGTTCCAGCGCTGGGCGGCCGGCTTCCCGCTGACCCGCGGCATCGCGCGGCGTCGCGCGCGGGCGCTCTTCGACCTCACCGCCGGCTTCGTCTATTCGCAGGTCCTGCTCGCCTGCGTCCGGCTGCGGCTGCTCGAGGCGCTGCGCGACGGGCCGCAGGCGGCGGCGCCTCTCGCGGTGCGACTGTCAATTCCAATTGACGGCTGCGAGCGGCTGCTGCGCGCCGCCGCGGCGCTGCGCCTGACCGCGCCGCGGGCCGGCGGGCGCTGGGGCCTGGGCGATCTCGGGGCGGCGCTGCTCGGCAATCCCGGGGCGGCGGCGATGGTCGAGCACAACGCCCTGCTCTATGCCGACCTCCGCGATCCCGTGGCACTGCTGCGCGGCGAGGCCGGTGCGACGGCGCTCGGCGACTACTGGCCCTATGCCGGGGCCGCCCTGCCGGGGGCGCTCGCCGCCGACCGGGTCGCCGCCTATAGCCGCCTGATGGCGGCCTCGCAGCCGATGATCGCCGCCGAGGTGCTCGACGCCTATCCGGTCGGCCGGCATCGCTGCCTGCTCGACCTCGGCGGCGGCGAGGGCGGCTTCGTCGCCGCCGCCGCCGCCCGCGCGCCTGCGCTGCAGCTGATGCTGGTCGACCTGCCGGCGGTGGCGGCGCGGGCCGAGGCGCGGCTGGCCGGCGCCGGGCTCGCCGGCCGGGTCCAGGTGCTCGGCCGCGATTTCGTCCGCGATCCGCTGCCGCGCGGCGCCGACCTGGTGACCCTGGTCCGCGTGCTGCACGACCACGGCGATTCGGCCGTGGCGGCGATTCTCCGGGCCGCCCATGCCGCCCTGCCGCCGGGCGGCACGCTGCTGATCGCCGAGCCGATGTCCGGGACGCCGGGCGCCGAGCCGATCGGCGACGCCTATTTCGGCCTCTATCTGCTGGCGATGGGCAGCGGCCGCCCGCGCAGCGCGGGCGATCTCGCCGCGCTGCTCCGCGCCGCCGGCTTCTCCAGCACCGGAAACCGGCCGGTTCGTCAACCGCTCCTGACGAGCGTGATCGTCGCGCGGCGTGACTGACATGCGCCGTGTGTACATTTTAGTTGACGTCTTTCCGTGTCACGATAGACTGACACTGCCAGAGAAGGCCGACCTCCAGGGGAGGAGGGTTCGCCGATGAACACCGTCGCCGTCGTCCTGCAGGAACCTGAGCGCCTCGTGCTCAGCCGGCTGGAGCTTTCGCCGCCCGGCGAGGGCGACCTGGTGGTCGACATCGAGTGGAGCGGCATCAGCACCGGCACCGAGCGGCTGCTCTGGTCCGGCCGCATGCCGCCCTTCCCGGGCATGGGCTATCCGCTGGTGCCGGGTTACGAATCGGTCGGCCGTGTCGCGGCCGCCGGCGCCGCTGCCCAGGCCCGGGTCGGCGAGCGGGTCTTCGTGCCCGGCGCCGCCTGCTTCGGGGCGGTGCGCGGCCTGTTCGGCGGCGCCGCCGCGCGGCTCGTCGTGCCGCAGGCCCGCGCCGTGCCGATCGACGAGGCGCTGGGCGAGCGCGGCGTGCTGCTGGCGCTCGCCGCCACCGCCCATCATGCCGTCTCCGGCGAGCCCGATGGCCAGCCCGACCTCATCGTCGGCCATGGCGTGCTCGGCCGGCTGCTCGCCCGCCTGGCGCTCGCCGCCGGCGCCGCGCCGCCGACCGTCTGGGAAAAGAATCCGGCGCGCGCGCAGGGGGCGACCGGCTACGCCGTGCTCGACCCGGCCGACGACCCGCGCCGCGACTACCGCCGGATCGTCGATGTCAGCGGCGATCCCGGGCTGCTCGATTCGCTGATCGCCCGGCTGGCGCCCGGCGGCGAGATCGTGCTCGCCGGCTTCTACAGCGAGCCGCTTTCCTTCGCCTTCCCGCCGGCCTTCATGCGCGAGGCCCGCATCCGCGCCGCCGCCGAGTGGCGGCCGGCCGATCTCGCGGCGGTGAAGCGCCTTATCGAATCGGGGCGCCTGCCGCTCGACGGGCTGATCACCCACCGCGCGCCGGCGGCCGACGCGCCCGACGCCTACCGGACCGCCTTCGGCGACCCGGCCTGCCTGAAGATGATCCTCGACTGGAGGGCTTGCTGATGAATGCGCCAACCTTGCCGCAGACGACCATGACCGATCGCCTGCGCGCGGAAGCGGCGATCGCGCCCGATCCGGTCTCCGTCGCCCCGCCGGTGAAGGAGACCCAGATCATCGCCATCTACGGCAAGGGCGGGATCGGCAAGAGCTTCACCCTCGCCAACCTCTCCTACATGATGGCCCAGCAGGGCCGCCGCGTCCTGCTGATCGGCTGCGACCCGAAGAGCGACACCACCTCGCTGCTGTTCGGCGGACGCAGCTGCCCGACCATCATCGAGACCTCGTCGCGCAAGAAGGCGGCCGGCGACAAGGTGCAGATCGGCGACGTCTGCTTCAAGCGCGACGGCGTCTTCGCCATGGAGCTGGGCGGTCCCGAGGTCGGCCGCGGCTGCGGCGGCCGCGGCATCATCCACGGCTTCGAGCTGCTGGAGAAGCTGGGCTTCCACCAGTGGGGCTTCGACTACGTCCTGCTCGACTTCCTGGGCGACGTGGTCTGCGGCGGCTTCGGCCTGCCGATCGCCCGCGACATGTGCCAGAAGGTCATCGTCGTCGGCTCCAACGACCTGCAGTCGCTCTACGTCGCCAACAACGTCTGCTCGGCGGTCGACTACTTCCGCAAGCTCGGCGGCAATGTCGGCGTCGCCGGCATGGTGATCAACAAGGACGACGGCACCGGCGAGGCGCGCAACTTCTGCGACGCGGTCGGCATCCCGGTGCTGGCGGCGATCCCGGCCGACGACGACATCCGGCGCAAGAGCGCCAGCTACGAGATCATCGGCAAGCCCGGCGGGCGCTGGGCGTCGCTCTTCGAGGATCTCTCCCGCCAGGCGGCCGAGGCGCCGCCGGTGCGGCCGACGCCGCTCACCCACGACCAGCTGCTCGGCCTCTTCAAGGGCGACGCGGTCGGCCGCGGCGTCGTGCTCGACCCGGCGACGATGGACGACATGTGCGCCGCCACGATGCTGCAGAAGCCGTCGCTCGAAGTCGTCTACGAGGGCGTCTAGGGAGGGCCGCGAGAGATGAGCCCCTCGACCTCCCCGAGCGTCCCCCCGCGGCAGCCGGCTCCGGCTGCCACGGCGGCCGCGAGACGATGCTGGCGGCGGCGCGCGCCGCCGGCAAGGACGCCGGCATGGCCCGGCTGCTGGAGGACTATCCGCGCGGGCCGCACGACCAGCCGCAATCGATGTGCCCGGCCTTCGGCTCGCTGCGCGTCGGGCTGCGCATGCGGCGCACCGCGACGATCCTCTCGGGCTCGGCCTGCTGCGTCTACGGGCTGACCTTCACCTCGCATTTCTACGGCGCGCGGCGCACCGTCGGGTACGTCCCGTTCAACTCCGAATCGCTGGTCCGCGGCCAGCTCTTCGAGGACATCCGCAACGCCGTGCAGGAGAGCGCCGATCCGGCGCTCTACGACGCCGTCGTCGTGATCAACCTCTGCGTGCCGACCGCCTCGGGCGTGCCGCTCGACCTGCTGCCCAAGGAGATCAACGGCGTGCGGGTCATCGGCATCGACGTGCCGGGCTTCGGCGTGCCGACCCACGCCGAGGCCAAGGACGTGCTCGCCGGGGCGATGCTGCGCTTCGCCCGCCAGGAGGCCGAGGCCGGCCCGGTGCAGCGGCCGCGCCAGCCCACCGACGAACGGCCGATGGTGGCGATGATCGGCGAGCTGTTTCCCGCCGATCCGATGGGCGTCGCCGCGCTGCTCGAGCCGATGGGAATGGCGGTCGCGCCGCAGCTGCCCTCGCGCGAGTGGCGCGACCTCTATGCCGCGCTCGATTCGGCGGTGGCCGCGGCGGTGCATCCCTTCTACGTCGCCACCGTGCGCGAGTTCCACGCGGCCGGCCGGCCGGTGGTCGGCTCGGCGCCGGTCGGGCTCGACGGCACCCCGCTGTGGATTGAAAGCGTCGGGCGCGCCGCCGGCATCGCGCCGGGGCTGGTCGACGCCGCCAAGGCGCGCGCCCTGCCGGCGATCGGCGCGGCGCTCGCCGCCAACCCGGTCGCGGCGCGGGTGACGGTCTCCGGCTACGAGGGCTCGGAGCTGCTGGTCGCCCGCCTGCTCGTCGAGGCCGGCGCGACGGTGCCCTATGTCGGCACCGCCTGCCCGCGCACCGAGTGGAGCGATCCAGACCGCGAGTGGCTCGAGGCGCGCGGCACCCACGTGCAGTACCGCGCCGCGCTGGAGCAGGACCTGGCGGCGATGCGCGAGGTCCGTCCCGACCTCGCCATCGGCACCACGCCGCTCGTCCAGAAGGCCAAGGAGATGGGCATGCCGGGCATCTACTTCACCAACATCGTGTCCGCCCGGCCGCTGCTCGGCGCCGGCGGCGCGGCGGCGCTGGCCGGCATCATCGCCGCGCAGACCGCCGGCCATCCCCGCTTCGCCCGCATGGTCGAGTTCTTCGGGCGGGTCGGCACCGGCTATGCCGCCGGCTATGGCTGGACCGGGGTGCCGGCCGAGCCGGCGCCGCGACCTGCCGCCCGGCCGCGTTCCGGCGTCGAGACGCCGATCGGGACCTGACCCATGCTCGTCCTCGATCATGACCGGGCCGGCGGCTATTGGGGGTCGGTCTACGCCTTCACCGCGGTGCGCGGCCTCAAGGTGGTGATCGACGGCCCGGTGGGCTGCGAGAACCTGCCGGTCACCGCCGTGCTGCACTACACCGACGCGCTGCCGCCGCACGAGCTGCCGGTCGTCGTCACCGGCATCTCCGAGGAGCAGCTCTCGATGAGCGGCACCGAGGAGGCGCTGCGCCGCGCCGGCGCGAGCCAGGGCGGCGACGGCCCGGCCGTGGTGGTCACCGGCAGCATCGCCGAGATGATCGGCGGCGGCGTCACGCCCGAGGGCTCGAACCTGCTGCGCTTCATCCCGCGCACGATCGACGAGGACCAGTGGCAGAGCGCCGACCGGGCGATCTTCTGGCTGTGGCAGGAGTTCGGCGCGCGCAAGGCCAAGCCCCGCGCCAAGGCGGCGCGGCCGGCCGGGGCCAAGCCGCGGGTCAACATCATCGGGCCGATCTACGGCACCTTCAACATGCCCTCCGACGTGGCCGAGATCCGCCGCCTGGTCGAGGGCATCGGCTGCGAGATCAACCTCGTCTTCCCGCTCGGCGCGCATGTCGACGACATCGCCCGGCTGCCCGATGCCGACGTCAACATCTGCCTCTATCGCGAGTTCGGGCGGCTGCTCTGCGAGGAGCTCGACCGTCCCTACCTGCAGGCGCCGATCGGGCTGTTCGCCACCACGAACTTCCTGCGCACGCTGGGCGGGCTGGTCGGGCTCGACCCCGAGCCCTTCATCGAGCGCGAGAAGCACACCACGATCAAGCCGATCTGGGACCTCTGGCGCAGCGTCACCCAGGACTTCTTCGCCACCGGCGCGTTCGCCATCGTGGCCAACGACACCTATGCCCGCGGCGTGCGCCGCTTCCTCGAGGAGGAGATGGGCGTGCCCTGCACGCTGGCGGTGTCGCGCCGGCCCGGCGAGAAGACGGACAACGGCGCGGTGCGCGATGCGCTGAAGAAGCGGCCGCCGCTGGTGCTGTTCGGCTCCTTCAACGAGCGGATGTACGCAGCCGAGCTCGGGCTGCGCGCCAGCTACATCCCGGCCTCCTTTCCCGGCGCCATCGTGCGGCGGGCCACCGGCACGCCGTTCATGGGCTATGCCGGCGCCACCTACGTCGTTCAGGAATATTGCAACGCGCTGTTCGACGCGCTCTTCCACATCCTGCCGCTGGCCACCGAGATGGACCGCGTCGACCCGACGCCGGCGCGCATCGGCCGCCCCACCCCGTGGGACAGCGACGCCGCGGCGCTGCTCGACCGGCATGTCGAGGGCGAGCCGTTCCTGGTGCGCATTTCCGCAGCCAAGCGGCTGCGCGAGGGCATCGAGCAGGCGGCCCGCGCCGCCGGCGAGGTCCGTGTGTCGGCGGCGCGCGTGTCCGAGGTGCTGGGCACGCCGGCCGCGGGGCGGGCGGCATGACCGGCCCCGCCATCAGCAGTTTCAGCGAGATCGTCGGACCGCGCGTCGGCCCGACGTTCCCGGCCGCCCGGGAGGTGGGCGGCAAGGGCCGCGAGGCCCGCACTTGGAGGACTAATTACGATGGCAGCAATGGATAGAGGCAGCTCCTCATCGGGGCTGAGCGAGGACGAGGCAAGGGAGTTTCACCGTATCTTCATGGCGAGCTTCATTGTCTTCGTCATCGTCGCGATCATCGCGCACATCCTCGCGTGGCAGTGGCGGCCGTGGCTTCCCGGCCCGCAGGGCTACGCGACCTCGATGATCGATAGCGCCAAGGACATCATGGCCTACTACCTGCCCACCCTGGCCTAGGCGCAGAAGAGGAGACTCAATCGATGTGGCGAGTTTGGTTGTTGTTCGACCCGCGCCGGACGCTGGTCGCGCTCTTCACGTTCCTGTTCGTTCTGGCGTTGCTGATCCACTTCATCCTGCTCAGCACCGACCGGTTCAACTGGCTGGAAGGGCCGCACCACGGCGCGGCAGCTGCTGCGCCGGCGAAGACCAGCTAGCGGCGTGCATGGCCTGCTCGGCGGGTGGGGCCTCGCGAGAGGTCCCATCCGCCGGCAAACAAGGGGGAGGCGGCGGCCTACGCCGCCCGGCCGGAGGGTCGAGAGATGGCAATGCTCAGCTTTGAGCGCAAGTACCGCGTCCGCGGTGGGACGCTGATCGGCGGCGACCTGTTCGATTTCTGGGTCGGTCCGTTTTTCGTCGGCTTCTTCGGCGTAACCACCGCCTTCTTCGCCGCGCTCGGCACCGCGCTCATCGTGTGGGCTGCGGCGCTCGGGCCGACCTGGAATATCTGGCGCATCAACATCGCGCCACCCGACCTCAGCTACGGGCTGGGGCTGGCCCCGCTCAAGGAGGGCGGGCTGTGGCAGCTCATCACCATCTGTGCGGTCGGTGCCTTCGTCTCATGGGCGCTGCGCCAAGCCGAGATCAGCCGCAAGCTCGGCATGGGGCTGCACATCCCCTTCGCCTACGGCGTGGCGATCTTCGCCTACGTCACCCTGGTGGTGATCCGGCCGGTGCTGCTCGGCGCCTGGGGGGCGGGCTTCCCCTACGGCATCATGAGCCACCTCGATTGGGTGTCGAACGTCGGGTACCAGTACCTGCACTTCCACTACAACCCGGCGCACATGATCGCCGTGTCGTTCTTCTTCACGACCGTGCTGGCGCTCGCCCTGCACGGCTCGGTGGTGCTGTCCGCCGCCAATCCGAAGAAGGGCGAGACGGTGAAGACCGCCGAGCACGAGAACACCTTCTTCCGCGACGCCATCGGCTACTCGATCGGCACGCTGGGCATCCACCGGCTCGGGCTGTTCCTGGCGCTCTCCGCCGCGTTCTGGAGCGCCATCTGCATCGTCATCAGCGGGCCCTTCTGGACCCGTGGGTGGCCGGAATGGTGGAGCTGGTGGCTCAACCTGCCGATCTGGCGATAGGCGAGGGGGCAAGACGACGATGGCCGAGTATCTCAACATCTTCACCCGCGTGCAGGTGCACGCGCCGGCCTACCCCGGCGTGCCACTGCCGCGGGGCAGCTGGGGCCGGTTGGGAAAGCCGTCCCTCCAGCATCTCCTGGGCCAGATCGGCGACGCGCAGCTCGGGCCGATCTATCTCGGCTGGTGCGGCATCGCCTCGCTGATCTTCGGCTTCTTCGCGATCGAGATCATCGGGCTCAACATGTGGGCCTCGGTGAACTGGGACCCGATCCAGTTCATCCGCCAGCTGCCCTGGCTCGCGCTCGAGCCGCCGCCGCCCGGCTACGGGCTGCGGCTGCCGCCGCTGGCCGATGGCGGCTGGTGGCTGCTCGCCGGCTTCTGCCTCACCAGCTCGATCATCCTCTGGTGGGTGCGGATGTACCGGCGCGCGCGGGCGCTCGGCATGGGGACTCACGTCGCCTGGGCCTTCGCCTCGGCGATCTGGCTCTACCTGGTGCTGGGCTTCATTCGTCCGCTGCTGATGGGCAGCTGGTCGGAGGCGGTGCCGTTCGGCATCTTCCCCCACCTCGACTGGACGGCCGCCTTCTCGATCCGCTACGGGAACCTGTTCTACAACCCGTTCCACATGCTCTCGATCGCCTTCCTCTACGGCTCGACGCTGCTCTTCGCCATGCATGGGGCGACGATCCTGGCGGTCAGCCGGTTCGGCGGCGAGCGCGAGCTCGAGCAGATCGTCGACCGCGGCACCGCGGCCGAGCGTGCGGCGCTGTTCTGGCGCTGGACCATGGGCTTCAACGCGACCTTCGAGTCCATCCATCGCTGGGCCTGGTGGTTCGCGGTGCTCTGCCCGCTGGCCGGCGGCATCGGCATCCTGCTGACCGGGACCGTGGTCGACAACTGGTACCTGTGGGGGGTCAAGCACGGCATCGCGCCGGCCTATCCGCAGGTGTTCCCGCCGGTGCCTGATCCGGCGACGCTGACCGGGGGGGCCGGACAATGAGACTGAGCTTCGTGGCCAAGTTGATCGCCGCGGTCCTGGTGGTCATGGCAGCGGCGGTCATCTTCGGGACCTTCGAGCGGCCGCCGATCGACTACGCGCAGCGCGGCTACCGCGGCACCGGCATGGTGCAGGACATCAATCCTCGGCTGCAGGCGGTCAAGGTGGCGGCGAACGAGGTCCCGGCGCCGCTGCCGCCCGAGGAGGCGAGCGGCCAGCCCGCCTCCGCGGTCTACAGCAACATCCAGGTGCTCAAGGACGTCGACGCCGCCGAGCTGATGCGGCTGATGAACGCCATGACGGCCTGGGTGGCGCCGCAGCAGGGCTGCACCTACTGCCACGCCGAGCAGGACCTCGCCTCCGACGACCTCTACACCAAGAAGGTCGCGCGGCGGATGATCCAGATGACCCAGCACATCAACGCCGACTGGAAGAACCACGTCGCCGGCACCGGGGTCACCTGCTACACCTGCCACCGCGGCCAGCCGGTTCCCGCCAACATCTGGTTCGACGACCCCGGCCCGCGCCGGGCGGGCGGCTTCGCCCAGGCCTGGCAGGGCCAGAACCATCCGAGCAAGGTGGCCGGCTACACCTCCCTGCCGGAGGACGTCTTCGCGCCCTACCTCAACAAGGCGGGTGAGATCCGGGTGATCTCGACGACGGCTCTGCCCGGGGCCGACGGGAACTCGATCAAGAAGGCCGAGTGGACCTACGGCCTGATGATGCATTTCTCGCAGTCGCTCGGGGTCAACTGCACCTACTGCCACAACACCCGGTCCTTCACCGCCTGGGACCAGAGCACGCCGCAGCGCGGTACCGCCTGGTACGGCATCCGGATGGTGCGGGACCTCAACACCGCCTATCTCGATCCGCTCGCCCCGACCTTCCCGCATCAGCGGCTGGGTCCGCTCGGCGACGGCCCGAAGCTGAACTGCGCCACCTGCCACCAGGGCGTCTACAAGCCGCTGTTCGGTGCCAGCATGGTCCAGGACTACCAGGAGCTGGCGCCCAAGCAGCCCTGAGCGACGGGCTTCCCCCCGGAGGAGCCTCCCGGGGATGCTCGCACCCTCTTCCGCCTGCGGGCGGGAGAGGGTGCCTTTTTTTGCCGCGCCCGGCATAAGATCGCCGCCATGACGCAGGAAGGGACCGAGAGCGGGCTGGCGGACCGGCTGCGCGAGCGCACCGCCGGGCTCCATGCCGAGGCCGAGCGCTCGGGCATCGTGCGCGAGATGCTGCGCGGTGCCCCCAGCCGGCGCGGCCACGCCCTGCTGCTGCGCAACCTGCTGCCCGCCTACCGGGCGCTCGAGCGCGGCCTCGCCGCCCACGCCGCCAGCCCGGGCGTGCGCTGGACGGCCCGGCCGGAGGTCTTCCGCGCGCCGGCGATCGCGCACGACCTGGCGCTGCTGGCCGGGACCGGCTGGGGCGAGTCCTTGGCCCTGCTGCCGGCCGGCGAGCGCTACGGCCGGCAGGCCGCCGCCGCCGCCGCGGGCGATGGCGGCCGGCTCGTCGCGCACGCCTATGTCCGCTATCTCGGCGATCTCAGCGGCGGCCGCATCCTGCGCCGCCGCCTGGCAGCCGCGCCCGGCATGGCGCCGGCGATGCTCTCCTTCTACGACTTTCCGGCGATCGCCGATCTCGACGCCTTCCGCCGCGACTACCGCGCAGCGATCGACCGTGCCGGCGGCGAGCTCGCCGCCGTCGAGGCGGTGCTGGAGGAGGCGGAAGCCGCCTTCCGGCTCAACATCGAGCTGTCCGAGGCCGTGCTGCAGGCCCTGCCGGAGGCGGCGTAGCGCGGCTGGCCGCCGGCGGCGTCGCTCAGTGCTTGCCGCGCTTGGTCGTCCGGGTGGAGTGCCAGACCAGGTGCTTCAGCAGGCCGGCGGTGCGCAGCGCCGAGGCATGGATGCTCTGCAGCAGCCCGGGCATGCGCGCCAGGTCCAGCCCGTCGGTGACCTCGAGCGCGGCGAGCTGGGCGTTCTCCACCACCGAGGCGACCAGCTCCTGGTAGACGAGGTCGGCCTTGAGGTCGAGCCGCTCGGCGCCGATGCGGCGGCGCTCCAGCACGAGGTTCTGGAAGCGGCGGCGCGCCACCTCGGCGGCCTTGCGCTCGGTGAGATCGGTGAAGAGCAGGACGAAGCCCAGCACCCGGCCGGGCGCGGCGGTGACGGGATCGGCGCGCACCAGCAGCGGCATCGCCTCCTGGCGGCCGCCGCGCAGCTGCACCTCGCCGCGCCAGGCGCGGCCGTGGCGCAGCAGGTCCTGCACCCGGCGCCTGATCTCCGGCGGGTCGGCGAGCAGGGACGGCAGGTCCTCGAGCGACGAGAGCCGCCCGTGCTTCTCCGGCAGCAGCTGCTCGAAGGCGTCGTTGGTCAGCAGGATGCGGCCCTCGGCATCCCCGACGATCACCGGATGCTCGGAGATGCGGACCTGGCGCGACACCTGCTCCAGCTGGTTCTGGGCGATCAGCATGCGAACCGAGCGGAACTGCAGCACGACGTCGGACAGCGTGTCGCCGATCAGCCGCGCGGCGGTGTGGTCGGCCGGCGTCCAGGGGTCGGAGGTGCGGTCGACCAGCTGATGCCATTGCGCGAAGGAGCGCCGCGGCGACAGCTCCTGCGGCGAGTTGCCGACCACCACCGGCTTGAAGGGATTGCCGCCCCAGGTGACGGTGCGGATCCGCTCCGGCCGGAACCAGACGAGATACTCGCCGGGCGAGCTCGAGACCGGCGTGGCGATCAGGCCGCTGGCGACGGCGCGCAGCTCGTCGAACTCGGGCGCGTCGATGCCGAGCGAGGCGGTGGCGATCACCGGCTGGCGCGGCTTGCCGTCGAGCCAGGCGCCGATGGCGCGCAGCGCCATGGTGCCGGGCACCTCGCCTGCGGTCTGCACCTGGCCGTCGAGCAGCAGGGCGGCGCCGGTCGCGGCGAGCGGCTGCAGCAGGGCCTGCGGCGTGTCGAACAGGGCGGCGCGCCAGTCGCCCTCGCGCGAGATCGCCTCGACCATGCGCTGCTCGAGGCGGCGGACCGAGAGCTCCGACTGCGACTGCGCGAAGCTCTCCAGCGCGGCAATCCGGGTGGCGACGCTCTCGGCCAGCAGCTCGCAGGCGGCGCGCACCTCGAAATGCACGAAGCGCGGCGCGTAGTGGTGGCAGGCGATCAGCCCCCAGAGCCGGCCGCCGACCACCAGCGAGGCGACCAGCGTGGCGGCCACGCCCATGTTCTGCAGGTACTGGACGTGGATCGGCGAGGCGCTGCGCAGGAAGCACAGCGACATGTCGAGGTCCGCGCCGGTGAGCGGCGAGAGCCGGGGCTGCAGCGGGCAGGGCTGGTAGGCGACGTCGACCAGCA
Organism: Dongiaceae bacterium; assembly: GCA_046349435.1. Lineage (GTDB taxonomy): Bacteria > Pseudomonadota > Alphaproteobacteria > Dongiales > Dongiaceae > JAXMCI01. The sequence goes on from JAXMCI010000011.1 coordinate 92,281, forward strand.
CCCGCACCCGGTTCTTCTCGTAGAGCCGGCGGGCGATCTGCGGGATGTCGGAGGCGGGGTAGCGGTTGCCGAGATAGGGCTCGAGCTCGGCCTTGCGCTCCTCCGACAGGATCTCGCCATGGCCCATCTCGTCGAAGCGGTAGACCATCACCCGGTCGTAGCCGGCGAGGTCGCGGAAGATCTGGGCCGTGTCGTCGCACAGCGCGCGCAGCGTGGTCGCCGCCAGGATGCCGCGCAGCGCCGACTTGACGTGGCGCGACAGGTCGATCGCCGGGCCGGCGCGCTCCAGCTCGATGACCAGCCCGCCCTCGGGCGGCCGGTGCAGCAGCCCGTCATACTCCGCCCCGGGCTCGCCGATCCGGCAGCGCACCGCCTTCGGCATCGAGTCCAGCCGATCCTTGAGGAAGGGCCGGATGCGGGTGGCGAGGTCGCCGGGCAGCGCCGCCAGCGGCTGCCCGAGCAACTCGCCTGCGATGCCGAGGAAGGCGGCCGCGTTGGTGCTCGCCTGGAGGATGCGCTGGTCGGGCTCGCTGACCACCAGGACCGCGCCGTGCGGCTGGATCGAGCCCGCGAGATGGATCTGCTCGCGCTCGCAGTTGGAGAGGTCGGCCTGCCCGAAGCCCGGTGTCGGAAGTGGGGCAGACGCCATGGGGCCGAAATCCTCCCGGTATCAGCTGGCTGGATCGCCAGTCGCGCTCGCGTCTCCGTCCAGATTATACCGGCTCAGCTTGGCGTACAGTCCCTGACGGCTGATTCCGAGCATGTCGGCCGCCGCGGTGCGATTTCCCTGGGTCAGCTTCAGCGCTGCCTCGATGTAGTGGCGCTCGACCAGGCCGGTGGTGTCCTGGACCAGCCGGCGCAGCGACTTGGTGCCGGTCTGGCGGGTGAGCGCCTCGATCGCGGCGGCGATGCCGTTGCCGCGCTCGGCCGGCGCCATCCGGCCGCTGACGTCGTGGATCAGCAGCCCCACATAACGCGGCCGGCCGTCGACGTCGCCGGCGGCGGCGATCTCGACCGGCACCTCGGTGCGCTCGCCCTGCAGGTTGGTGGCGAACAGCCGGACATTGCCGTGGCGGCGGATCTGGCCCAGCAGCACGCCGAGGTCGGCGCCGGGCTGCGACAGCCAGCGCCCGAGCCGCTCGCCTTCGACGGCCGCCTCGGCGCCGGCCTGCACCAGCTCGGCGAAGGCCGGGTTGGCTCGCTGGATCACCCCCTCGGTGTCGATCAGCACGAAGCCGTCCGGCATCCGCCGCAGCAGCGCCTCGACGCTGGGCGCTTCGAGCTGGGCGCGGCGCGGCGCGGCGCTGGCCGGCGAGAGCTGCAGCAGGAAGACCGCGCCGGGCTGCGTCGCCATCATCGAGGCGCGCACCAGCCACGGATCCCGCTCGACGCCGAGATGCAGCACGAGGCCCGGCGCCTTGCCGTGCTCGCGCACCCGCTGCAGCATGGCGTGGAAGGCCTCGCGATCCTGGTGCGCCACCTCGGGCACGAAGGCGCGGCCCGGGGCGAGGCCCAGCGCGCGGATCGCCGCCGGGTTGGTCTCGGCGATGCGCAGGCCCTCGGCGCCGATCAGCAGCACCGGCTCGCTGGAGACGTCGAACAGCAGCCGGTAGCGCGTCTCGACGTCGCGGAAGCGCCAGTAGTCGCGCTCCATCGCCTCCTGCGCCGCGATCAGCCGCGACTGCAGATCGGCGACGGCCTGGAGGTTGCGGCCGATGGCGATCAGCCCGGCCCTGCCGCCGAGGCGGACCAGCGTGTACTCCATCGGCAGCTCGCGGCCGCTCGGGAATCGCTGGGTGATCTGGCGGAAGGCGGAGATGCCGCGGATCCGGGCATCGTCCACCATGGTGCGGGCCTTGTCGCTGCCGACCTCGCCCACGGTGTCGGACCAGGCTCGGCCCAGCCATGCCTCGACGCCCTCGCCCGCCACGTCGTTGGCGAGGGTGGCCTGCTGGATCACCCCCTCGGCGTCGAGGATCAGGGTGACGTCGGGCTGGGCGAAGCCGACTCCGTTGATGGCCGCACGAATCTCATGCACTCCCGGTCGGACGGCGTCGCTTGCCGCAGTGCAAACATAGCATATCCTTGATCCTCAAGTGTATAGCTGCGTTGACGTGCCATAAAGTCGCGCTCGGAAGACAGCCGGCGTCATCCGACCAGCGGGAATGTCACGGCGATCGCCCAGGCGAAGGCCAGCGCGTTGCCGAGCGCGCCGACCAGCGGCTGGTTGGTGCGCCGGTAGGCAAAGCGGCTGAACAGGCCGTAAACCACGAAGAACACCAGGATGACCGGCACGATGATGGCGAGGAAGAACAGCCGGCCGGGATCGAGCGCCACGGCCAGCGCCAGCGACAGGGCGAGCGCCAGCTTGGTCGCGATGTAGCCGCCGCGCGCCGCGCCCGGGCCGCGGGTCAGCCATTCGTCGAGCAGGAAGAAGGGCAGCAGCCCGGCGAGCATGGCCAGCACCAGCGGCAGGCCGGCCGGCCGGCGGCAGGAAGGACATCGCGTAACGGTCGAGCGGCAGCCCGATGGCGAGGATGCCGTAGGCCGCCACCCCGAGCGCGGCCGCGGCCAGCCGCAGCGGCGGGCCGAGCCGCGCCCGCTGCCGCTCCTGCCCGCGGCGCAGCAGCACCAGGCAGCCGGCCGAGAGCAGGCCGTAGAGGGCGAAATGCGCCGCCAGGTAGTCGCCGAGCAGCAGGGGCAGCCAGTCGGTCGGCAGCACGCGGAGCAGCAGCGGGGTGAGCAGGGCCGGCCCCAGCATGGCCGGCAGCAGCCGGCGCCAGCCCAGCCCGGCGCCCTGCGGCTGCGGCGCGACGCGCGGCAGCAGCCGGCTGGCCGGCCAGGCGAGCAGCACGATGCCGAGGAAGAGCAGCCCGAGCCAGGGCCCGCGGGCATCGGGCGGGCGCTCCGCCGCTGCGGCCGAACGCCTGATTCAGCCAGTCGCGCGCCTCGGCCAGCGCGGCGGTGCTGTAGAGCACCCCGATATGCTCGACGCCCGGCGCCAGCGCGAATCGGCGGGCCGTGCCGTCGGCGAAGCGGCCGTAGGTGACGCCCGGTGCCGCCGGCCCGCCGGTGCCCTGCCGGGCTGTCAGCCCGGCGACCCGCAGCCCCTCGTCGCGCAGCAGCGCCGGCTCCCAGCCGCCGACCACCACCAGCAGGTCGGCCGGCGCCGTGGCGGTGATCCCGGGCGGCCCGAACATCGACAGCGCCACGGTGGCCGCGACCTCGGGATGGGCCAGCGCGTAGCGCACGACGATGTCGGAGGCCATCGAGTGGCCGAGCAGCGCCAGCCTGCCGTCGCTGCCCGGCAGCGACCGGGCGAAGGCAACCACCCGGTCGAGGCTGTCGAGCAGGGCGCGGCTGGCTACGGCGTCGTCGCTGAGGCCGCCGCGGAACGGCTCGGGATTGCGGCCATGGCCGGGGAAATCGAAGGTCACGGCGCGATAGCCGTTGCGCGCCAGGGTGACGGCCGCCGGCAGCATCAGCTGCTGCGAGCCGGCGAAGCCGTGGGCGATCACCACGACCGGGCCAGCCGGCGCCGCCCCGTCCGGCTGGAACAGGGTCGCCGGAATGGCGCCGATCCGGAGCCGCTCCACCGCCAGGCCGGAGGTCGCCCCCTCGAGCCGCCACAGGGCGAGCCCGATCAGGGCGAGCGCAACGAGCGCGACGAGGAGGTCCCGTCGCGCCGCCGGGGTCAGGCCGCGCGCTCCAGGCTGAGCTCCGACCAGACCTCGGAGAGCGAGGCGACGAGATGCTCAATGTCGGCCTCGCTGTGCAGCGGGGACGGGGTGATGCGCAGACGCTCCGTGCCGCGCGGCACGGTCGGGTAGTTGATCGGCTGGGCGTAGATCCCGTAATGCTCGAGCAGCACGTCGCTGATCCGCTTGCAGCGCACGGGGTCGCCGACCATCACCGGCACGATGTGGCTGCGGTTGGCGAGGTGCGGGATGCCGGCCGCGCTGAGCCGCCGCCGCACCGCCGCGACCACCGCCTGGTGGCGCGTCCGCTCCGCCGTGCTGGCCTTGAGGTGCCGGATGCTGGCGAGCGCGCCCGCCGCCACCGCCGGCGGCAGCGCGGTGGTGAAGATGAAGCCGGAGGCGAAGCTGCGCACGAAGTCGCAGAGCGCCGCCGAGCCGGCGATGTAGCCGCCGAGCACGCCGAACGCCTTGGCCAGCGTGCCCTCGATCACCGTCAGCCGGTGGGCGACCCCGTCGCGCTCGGAGATGCCGCCGCCGCGCGGGCCGTAGAGCCCGACCGCATGCACCTCGTCGAGATAGGTCATCGCGCCATAGGCCTCGGCGACGTCGCACATCGCCGCGATCGGGGCGACGTCGCCGTCCATCGAGTAGACCGACTCGAAGGCGACCAGCTTGGGCGCGCGCGGGTCGAGGGCGGCCAGCCGGCGTTCCAGGTCCTCGGGGTCGTTGTGCGCGAAGACCACCTTCTCGGCGCGGCTCTGGCGGATGCCCTCGATCATCGAGGCGTGGTTGTCGGCGTCGGAGAGCACGACGCAGCCCGGGATCCGCGAGGCCAGCGTGCCGAGCGACGCCCAGTTCGACATGTAGCCCGAGTTGAACAGCAGCGCCGCCTCGGTGCCGTGCAGGTCGGCGAGCTCCTGCTCGAGCAGCACGTGGGTATGGTTCGTGCCGGAGATGTTGCGGGTGCCGCCGGCGCCGGCGCCGCAGCGGTCGAGCGCCTCGTGCATGGCCTCCAGCACCGCCGGATGCTGGCCCATGCCGAGATAGTCGTTCGAGCACCAGACGGTGACCTCGGCGCGTCCCCGCTCGCGGTGATGGGTGGCGCGCGGGAACTGGCCGGCCTGGCGCTCCAGGTCGGCGAAGTGTCGATAGCGCCCCTCGCGGCGCAGGCCGTCGAGCTGCTGACGGAAGAAGGCCTCGTGGTCCACCTTCACCTCCTGTTGATCGAGGGCAGCGCCGGGAGCGCCTCGGGAGCGTCGTCGGCGGCGGCCGTCCTGCGCTGGGCCCAGCTCCACAGCGCCGCATCGGGCACCGGCAGCATGAGGAACCAGTGCTCGAGGATCGCCAGCGCGAGCAGCGCGACGACCAGGGTCAGCCCGGCCGCGGCCGCCGGCTCGGCGGCGATGGCGCGCTGCACCAGCAGCACGGCCAGCGCCGTCGAGGCGGTGATCGAGACCGGGAAGAACAGATTCATCGGCTTCTTCGGCAGGTAGCTGACGAGGAAGCGCAGATGCTCGGGGAAGAACTGGCTGTTGAGGTTCGGCACGCCGAGAAAGAGATTGAGCTTGGCGCTGCAGCGCATGCCCCAGAGCAGCAGGAAGGTCCAGGGGCCGACCGGATTGCTGCCGTCCCAGGTCAGCGCCAGCACCAGCGCGGCGCCGCCGGCGATCGCCAGCTCGTGATGCGCCACGGTCTCGGCGGCCAGCCGGAAGCGGCGCCAGAAGGAGCAGCCCGGCGGGCAGGGCTCCTTGCGGCCGCCGGAGAGGAAGCCCAGAAGGAAGCTGGCCTCGAGCCAGCCCCAGACGACCAGCGCGCCGGTGAAGGCGTGGTAGGCGCCGGCGATGCTCGTGTCGGAGCGGCTGACGACCAGCCCGTAGCAGGCCAGGCCGAGCGCCGCGGTGGCGCCCAGCATGGTCCAGCGATAGGTCGATCGCGGCAGCCCGTCGAGATAGATGATCAGCCCGGTGCTGAACCACCAGACGAACAGCGCATAGAGCACGGGGAGGCCGTATTGGACCATCGGCGTCGCGCCTACCAGGCCGGGGCCACGCGGACCTGCCGCGGCAGCTCGTTGCGCTGTACCGGCAGCAGGTAGAGCCGCGCGATGGTGACGCCGGCGGCGGCGGCGCAACCCAGCCGGCGGAGCGCGCCCGCGACGCCGCCCCGCTGCCGCGCCGCGTCGTTTGCCGCGGCGATGCGGCAGAGCCGGTCGAGGCCGGCCTTGAAGGCCGGGTGCTCGATGTCGAGGGTCAGCGGGAAGACCTGGCGCGAGATCTCCGAGGTGATCCGCAGCACCCGGTAGTCGTAGTCGGTCGGGTCGAGCCCGAGCGCCTGGTGCAGCTCCGGCCGCGAATGGTCGCGCACATACATCGTGGCGTAGACGGCCAGCAGGAAGAAGCGGATCCACAGCTTGTTGCGGCCGGACAGCAGCTTCGGGTCGGCGCGCATCAGGCAGGCGAACACCTCGCCATGGCGGAACTCGTCGTTGCACCACCTCTCGAACCACTTGAAGATCGGGTGGAAGCGGTGCTCGGGATGGCGCTCGAGCTGGCGGAAGATGGTGATGTAGCGGGCGTAGCCGATCTTCTCCGACAGGTAGGTCGCGTAGAAGATGAATTTCGGGCTGAAGTACTTGCGCTTCTTGGCGCGGCGCAGGAAGCCGAGGTCGACGCCGAGGCCGAAATCCTTCAGCGACTGGTTGATGAAGTTGGCATGGCGCGCCTCGTCGCGGCTCATGAAGCCGAACAGGTCGCGCAGCTCGGGGTTGGTCATCCGCTTCTTGATCTCGGCATAGAGCAGGCAACCGGAGAACTCGGCGGTGACCGAGCTGACCAGGAACTCGAGGAACTCCTCCCTGAGGGCCTCGGGCAGGGCCGCCACCTCGGCGGCGAAATCGCCGCTGCGCTGGAAGTGGTTGGCGTTGGCGTCGCTGCCGAACTCGGCCATCAGCTGGTCGAACTCGGCGCGGATCGGCCGGATGTCGAGCCGGTCGATGGCGTCGAAGTCCGTGGTGTAGAAGTTCGGCGTCAGGATGGTGCTGGTCTTGGCCTGCAGGGTCGAGCTGTTGGGCGCGGCGTCGTCGGCGATGGCGGTCATCGGCTCAGCTCCGGGTCGGGCGGGGGCGCGGCTCACGAGGTGCCGCCGGCGGCGGCGAGGATCGCGGCGAAGGCGCCGACATTGGTGACGCCGAACGATTCGAGCTCGATGCGGCGGCCGGTGGCGAGGTCGTCCAGCGTCAGCCGCCCGTCCGCCCAGCTGGTCAGCCGGAACGGCGTCGCGGCGCCGTCGCCGGCGAGCCGGCGCTCGCGGGCGAGCCCGCGCAGCGTGCCGCGGATGAAGCCGTTGCTGGCCGGCGGCACGTTGTAGACGAGACGGCCGTCCGGCGCGCCATAGACGGCGACGCTGCCGTCGGGGCGGTCGACGAAGCTGAGGTCGCGGGCCATCACCGGCGCGGCCTCGGGCGCGTGGAAGGCGCCGATGCCGGTGGTCCGCACGGAGAACGCCGCCAGGATGGTGGCGGCCACCAGGATGCCGGCGCCGAACAGCGGGTAGCGCGGGAACGGACGGACGGCGGCGGGATGGCTCATCGGCGTGCCCTCCTCAGGCGTAGGCGGTGCGGCGCCGCGTTGCCGCGGCAGCTTCCGGCTCCGGCGCTGCGGCGACCGGCAGCGCCGCGGCGGCGGCCAGCGCGCGCGACAGGATGCGGGCGACGTTGGCCGCGTCGGGGATGCCGCGCAGCATCGGGTCGGGATGCGACAGGCGCCACGGCCGGGCATGCGGCCACAGCGCGAGATAGGCGATATGCTCGCCGGCCGGCAGGGCCAGCGGGATGTCGCCGGTGCCGTCGGCGTAGGTCTTGAGCCCGGCCGACTGGATCTGCTTGAAGGGCAGGTTGATGCAGAGCTGCAGGGCGATGCCGGCCTGCATGACGACGCGCTGGTCGGTGATGGTGTAGACCGTGGTGCGGGCGATCAGCCAGGCGATGCCCGCCAGCAGGCCGATCGCCACCGCGGCGACGCCGACCAGCCACAGGCCGGAGACGAGCAGCGCAGGGCCGCCGTCGCCGCGCGACAGGAAGTAGAGCTCGCGGAACAGCAGGATCACCGCGAAATAGGCGGCCAGCTTGCGCAGGTGGAAGACGCGGCGGGCGACCGTCTCCCAGCGCGGCGAGCCCTGCCACAGCATGGTCTCGCCCTTCGGCAGCGGCCCGGGCAGCCCGTGCGGCCCGGGCAGGTCGTCGTGCCCGCTCACAGCAGCGGCCCCAGCCGGTCCGGCGTGGCGTAGAGGTGCCCGCCGGCGTAGTAGGCGGTGATGCGATCCTCCTCGCGCGAGGTGATCTGGTCGGGGTTGGCCAGCGCCGGCACGGCGGCGAACTGGGCGGCCAGGATCGAGGCGACCTTGACGCTGTCCTCGCCGACCCGGGCCATGGTCATCGGCAGCAGCACGCGATGGCCGTCGGCCAGCCCGACCTCGAGGTAGCGGATCACCGCGTCGGCGCGGTCCACCCAGATGTCGGCGACGGTGCCGGCCCGGCGGCCGTCGGCGGCGATCACCGCCATGCCCCGCGGATCGGGATCCTCGGCGTCGACGCCGTAGTCGGTGGCGACGCGCAGCGGCACGATCCTGAGCTCGCCCTCGAAGGTCGTGTCGGGCACCTCCGAGCGCTCGACATAGGCGGCTGGGCCGACGCCGTCGACCATCGGGTTGCCGGTCGGCTCCATCGGCGCGCCGAGCCAGCCGCCGACCGGGCGGGCGGCGATCGGCCGCTGCGGCGGCTCGGCCCGCGGCGCCTGCAGGGTGCTGCCGTCGCGCAGCAGGAAGGTCTTCGGGCTCGGGATCGCCGGGAAGCCCTGGACCAGGACGTGGCCGGAGCGCTCGGATTCGAGCGGATAGCCCTCCCGCTTGTCCTCGCGCCGGAGATAGAAGATCAGCCCGGCGAAGAAGATCCAGAATGCGTAGAGGGCGAGCTGGGCGACGTCGATGTAGCTGGTGATGGCGCCGGCTTGCATGGCGATGACCTCCCGATTGGCTATCCGGCGATCTCGGCGAGGCCGAGGCCGGAGGCTGCCGACTTGCCCGCCGTGCCGGCCTTGCGGACCAGAGGCCCGACCGCGACCAGCGTGGCGAACAGGAATGCGATCTCGATGTGGTAGACGACGCTGTAGCCGGTGGCGGGGCCGGCCAGCGCCGGGCCGAGCGCGCCGCTCTGGGCCAGCGTCGACACGCCGTCGCGCACGATGCCGCCGAGCGCCACCGCGCTGCCGGCGGCCGAGGCCTGCACGGCGCCCCAGACGCCGAGCGCCAGCCCGATCTGCCCGGCCTTGGCCATGCCCATCGCGGCGGTCAGCGTGCAATGGGCGAAGAGGCCGCCGCCGACGCCGATCAGCAGCGTGCCGAGGGCGAACAGGCCCGGCGAGCCGAGCGGCGCCGAGAAGATCAGCGCGGCGAAGGCGGCGAGCCCGAACAGCGCGCCGATGCCGGCCAGCCGGTAGGGGTCGGCGCCGCGGCCGAGCCGGCGCGCGGCGCTGGCGAAGCCGACCATGCCGCCGACCGCGAGCAGTGCGGTCAGGCTGGTGGTGGCGCCGACGCTGAGATGCAGCACCTGGCCGCCATAGGGCTCGAGCAGGATGTCCTGCATGCTGAAGCCGAAGGTGCCGAGGCCGAGCGCGACCAGCGCCCGGGCCGGCCGCTGGCCCTGGCTGAACTCCCGCCAGGACTGGCCGAAGGTCGGGCGCGGCTGGTTGCGCGCCGTGCGCGAGGGCTGGCGCGGCTCCTGCTTCCACAGCGCCAGGATGTTGAGCGCCATGGTGGCGAGCGCCGCCCCCTGGATCACCTGGATCAGGCGGATCTGGCTGAAATGCGCCAGCAGGGCGCCGAAGGCGAGCGCGCTCGCGATCATGCCGAGCAGCAGCATCATGCAGAGCAGCGCCACCACCTTGGGCTGGGCGTGCGTCGGGGCGAGGTCGGTGGCGAGCGCCAGCCCGACGGTCTGGGTGGTGTGCAGCCCGGCGCCGATCAGCAGGAAGGCGAGCGCCGCGCCGATCTGGCCGATGACGATCGGCCCGTGCGTGTCGCCGGACAGCACCAGCAGCGCGAACGGCATGATCGCCAGCCCGCCGAACTGCAGCAGGGTGCCGAACCAGAGGAAGGGCACGCGCCGCCAGCCGAGCACCGAGCGGTGCACGTCGGAGCGGAAGCCGACCACCGCGCGGAACGGCGCGAAGAGCAGCGGCAGCGACACCATGGTGGCGACCAGCCAGGCCGGCACGCCGAGCTCGACGATCATCACCCGGTTGAGGGTGCCGATCAGCAGCACCGCGGCCATCCCGACCGAGACCTGGAACAGCGACAGGCGGAGCAGCCGGCCGAGCGGCAGCTCCGGGGTCGCGGCGTCGGCGAAGGGCAGGAAGCGCGGGCTGACCTGCAGCCAGGGCCGGGCCAGGATGTCGTTGAGCCGGCTCATCGCGGCACCAGCTCCACCGCCTGCGAGATGTAGAAGCCGGCGGCGATCCGCTGGGTGCGCGCCGGCCGCCAGCCCTGCAGGCCGGCCCGCGCGGCGATGCCGCGCCGCAGGTCGCCCTCGCGCACCGGCTCGATCGCCGGCGCGCGGTCGCCGCGCGGGAACAGCCGGCCGACCGTGTGCATGGCGACCAGCGGCGCGGTGCTCGGCGCGAAGGTGAACAGCACCGAGGCGCCGGCGCGCGCGGCGAGCCCGGCGACCGAGGCCAGCATGTCGGGAGTGCGGTAGTGGATCAGCGAATCCATCGCGACGACGTGGTCGAAGCGGCCGAGCGCCGGGTCGAGCATGTCGGCGACGCGGAACTCGACCGCGCCGGCGCCGAGGTCGCGCGGCGCGCGCTCGCGGGCCAGCCCGATCAGCTTCGGCGACAGGTCGACCGCCACCACCTCGGCGCCGCGCCGGGCGACCGCCACCGCCAGCACCCCGGTGCCGCAGCCGGCATCGAGGATGCGGCGGCCGGCGAGGTCGGGCGGCAGCCAGTCGAGCAGGGTGTGGCGCATGCGCTCGCGTCCCGCCCGCACGGTGGCCCGGATGCGGCCGACCGGCGCGTCCGAGGTCAGCCGCGACCAGGCCTCGACCGCCGTGCGGTCGAAGTAGGTCTCGATCTGGCCGCGCCGCTGCAGGTAGGAGGCGGTGTCGCTCATCAGTCGAAGCCCAGCAGGTCGAAGATCTCGCGGTCCTTCAGCGGCTCGGCGATCAGCGGCTCGGTGCCGGCCCACAGCGCCCCGGCGAGCTGCAGGTACTCGGCCTGCACCGCGTCCAGCTCGGGCGTCGACTCCATCTCGAACAGCGTCGACTTCTTCAGCCGGCTGCGGCGGATCACGTCGAGGTCGGGGAAGCGGGCCATGGTCTTGAGCCCGACCCGCTCGTTGTAGCGGTCGATCTGGTCGGTGCCGGCGCTGCGGTTGGCGATGACGCCGCCGAGCCGCACCGCGTAGTTGCGCGACTTGGCCTGGATCGCCGCGACGATGCGGTTCATCGCGAAGATCGAGTCGAAGTCGTTGGCGGTGACGATGAGGGCCCGGTCGGCATGCTGCAGCGGCGCGGCGAAGCCGCCGCAGACCACGTCGCCCAGCACGTCGAAGATGACCACGTCGGTGTCGTCGAGGAGGTGGTGCTCCTTGAGCAGCTTGACGGTCTGGCCGACGACGTAGCCGCCGCAGCCGGTGCCGGCCGGCGGCCCGCCGGCCTCGACGCACATCACGCCGTTGTAGCCCTCGTAGACGAAGTCCTCGACGCGCAGCTCCTCGGCGTGGAAGTCGACCTGCTGCAGCGCGTCGATCACCGTCGGCATCAGCCGCTTGGTCAGGGTGAAGGTCGAGTCGTGCTTCGGGTCGCAGCCGATCTGCAGCACGCGCTTGCCGAGCCGGGCGAAGGCGACCGACAGGTTGGAGGAGGTGGTGCTCTTGCCGATCCCGCCCTTGCCGTAGACGGCGAAGACCTTGGCTCCGCCGATCTTGAGGCGCGGATCGAGCTGCACCTGGACGCTGCCCTCGCCGTCGCCGCAGCTCGTGCCCGAGCCGCAGCCCGTGTTGGGCCGCACCGCGATGTTCATGCCGCTACCTCCATTCCAATTCCTTCGAGCCGGTCCTCGAGCTCCTCGCCCGCCCGGCGCAGCGCGTCGATCATCGCCCCGTCGGGCGCCCAATAATGCCGCTCATGCGCCTCGATCAGGCGGCTCGCCACCTTGGCCGAGGCGGTCGGGTTGAGCTGCGCCAGCCGCTCCCGCATCGCCGGGTCGAGCACGAAGGTGGCGGCGAGCTGCTGGTAGACCCAGGGGGCGACCTGGCCGGTGGTGGCCGACCAGCCCATGGTGTTGGTGACGTGCGCCTCGATCTGGCGCACCCCTTCGTAGCCGTGCTCGAGCATGCCCTCGTACCATTTCGGATTGAGGGCCCGGGTCCGCGTCTCCAGCGCGACCTGCTCGGCCAGCGTGCGCACCAGCCCTTCGCTGCGGGTCTGGTCGCCGATGTAGATCGACGGGGCGGCGCCCTTGGCGCGGCGCACCGCGCCGCTGATGCCGCCCAGCGTGTCGAAGTAGTGGTCGATGGTGGTGACCCCGAGCTCGACCGATTCGAGGTTCTGGTAGGCGAGGTCGACGCCGGCCAGCACCGACTGCAGCAGGCCGGCCTGCGGCACCGGCCGGCCGGACAGCCCGTAGGCGAAGCTCTTGCGCCGGGTGTAGGTCTCGGCCAGCTCCTCCTCGTCCTGCCAGCGGCTGCTGTCGACGAGGTGGTTGACGTTCGCGCCGTAGGCCCCCTCGGCATTGCCGAACACCCGCAGCGCCGCGGTCTCGAGGTCGCAGCCGGTCTCCCGCTGGTAGGCGAGCGCGTGCTTGCGCACGAAGTTCTGCTCCACCGGCTCGTCGGCGGCGGCGGCGAGGAAGGCGGCCTCGGCGAGCAGCTTGACCTGGAGGGGCAGCAGGTCGCGGAAGATGCCCGACAGCGTCACCACCACGTCGATGCGCGGCCGGCCGAGCTCGGCGAGCGGGATCAGCACGGCACCGGCCAGCCGGCCGTAGCCGTCGAAGCGCGGCCGGGCGCCGAGCAGCGCCAGCGCCTGGGCGATCGGGCCGCCCTCGCTCTTCAGGTTGTCGGTGCCCCACAGCACCAGCGCCACCGATTCCGGCAGCGCGTGGCCGTCGGCGTGGTGCCGCTCGAGCAGGCGCGCCGCCTGGCGCGCCCCGTCCCGGACGGCGAAGACGCTGGGGATGCGGAACGGATCGAAGCCGTGCAGGTTGCGGCCGGTCGGCAGGATCGCCGGGGTGCGCAGCAGGTCGCCGCCCGGGGCGGGGCGGACGAAGCGCCCGTCCAGCGCCCGGATCAGCGCCGGCAGCTCGTGGTCCTCGGCGAGCAGCCGGTCGATGGCGGCGAGCTCGGCGAAGCGGGCGAGCCAGCGCTCCTCGGCGGGCAGGCCGCCGATGGCGAGCGCCGCGGCGGGCGACTGGCCGGCGACCAGCGCGGCGACCGCTGCCTCGGGCGGCCGCTGGCCCTCGGCCGCCTCGGCCAGCGCCAGCAGCATCTCGGTGCGCGCCGCCGCGTCGGGCGCCTGGCCCAGCACGTGCAGCCCGCAGGGGATCAGCGTGCCCTCGAGCTCGAGCACCGCGGCCGACAGCGCCATGATCTCGCCCTCGGCCGACCCGCGCCAGGCCGGCTCGGCCGGCGCCAGGTCGAGCTGCGCCGCCTCGGCCTGGATCAGCTGGGCGAGGTCGGCGCCCTCCTCGGCGGCCTCCGGCGGCAGGCCGCGCCAGCGCTCGATCGCGCTCTTGAGGTCGAGCAGGCCGCGATAGAGCCCGGCATGGGCGACCGGCGGCGTCAGGTAGCTGATCAGCGTGGCCGCCGCGCGCCGCTTGGCGATGGTCCCTTCCGACGGGTTGTTGGCGGCGTAGAGATTGAAGTTGGGCAGGTCGCCGATCAGCCGGTCGGGCCAGCAATCGCCGGACAGGCCGGCCTGCTTGCCGGGCATGAACTCGAGCGCGCCGTGGGTGCCGAAATGCAGCACCGCGTCGGCGCCGAAATCCTCGCGCAGGTAGCGGTAGAAGGCGGAGAAGGCGTGCGTCGGGGCGAAGCCCTTGGCGAACAGCAGCCGCATCGGGTCGCCCTCGTAGCCGAAGGCGGGCTGGATGCCGACGAGCACGTTGCCGAAGCGCTCGCCGAGCACGTGGATGGTGGCGCCGTCGCTCTGCTGGCGGCCCGGCGCCGGACCCCACTGCGCCTCGATCTCGGCCAGCCAGGGCTCGCGCCGGATGTGGTCCTCGGCGCCGATCCGCGCCACCACGTTGGCGTCGGCGCCGAAGCGCGCGGCGTTGCCGCCCAGGATGCGCGCGCGCAGCGCGTCGACGCTGTCCGGCACCTCGACCGTGTAGCCGGCGGCGGCCAGCGCCTTCAGCGTGCGGTGCAGCGAGGCGAACACCGAGAGGTGGGCGGCGGTGCCGATGCTGCCGCCATTCGGCGGGAAGTTGAACAGCACCACGGCGAGCTTGCGCCCGGCGCGCTCGCTGCGGCGCAGCCGGACCAGCCGCGCGACCCGCGCCGCCAGGGCCCCGGCGCGCTCGTCATGGGCCAGCATGTCGTGGCTTCGCTCGCCCTCGGCCACCGCCGAGCGGCCGCCGAAGACCATCGGCCCGGTGGCGCCGTCGAGCTCGGGGATCGCCACCATGATGGTGGCCTCCACCGGCAGCAGGCCGCGGTCGCTCGCCTGCCACTGCTCCAGGGTCTGGAACTCGACCGGCTGGGCGGCGATGTAGGGCACGTCGAGCTGCGCCAGCAGCGCCTCGGCGGCCCGCGAGTCGTTGTAGGCCGGGCCGCCGACCAGCGAGAAGCCGGTCAGCGACAGCACGGCGTCGACGACCGGCCGGCCGTCCTTGAGGAAGAACTGCTCGACCGCCGGCCGGGCGTCGAGGCCGGTGGCGAAGGCCGGGATCACCTTGAGCCCGCGGGCCTCGAGCGCCGCGATCACCCCGTCATAGTGGCCGGCATTGCCGGCCAGCAGGTAGGAGCGCATCAGCAGCAGCCCGACGGTGCCGGCCTTGCCGCCGGCCCTGGCCTCGCGCGGCAGCCGGTCGGCGCGCTCGGCGAGCCGGCCCTCCATGCGCGGGTGGTAGACGCCGACCTCGGGATACTGCACCGGCGCCGGCACCTTGCCGCCGCCGCGCAGCACCCGGCGCGGGCCGTCGGCGTAGCGGTCGACCAGCAGCCGGATCATCGAGGCGATGTTGTCCTCGGAGCCGGCCAGCCAGTACTGCAGGGTGAGGAAGTAGCTGCGGAGGTCCTGGGCGGTGCCCGGGATGAAGCGCAGGATCTGCGGCAGGCGGCGCAGCATCTTCATCTGCTGCTGGCCGGCGCCGCCCGGCGCCTTGCCCTTGTCGCGGCCGCCGCGCAGCCGCTTCAGCAGGCCGAGCGCGCCGCCCGGCGCGCCGTCCATGCTGAGGCGGCCGAGGCGGGTGAGGCGGACCACCTCGACGGCCGAGAGGATGCCGAGCATGGCGTCGCAGCTGTCGCGCCGCGCCTCCAGCGCCGGCAGCACGGCACGGACATGCTCTTCCATGAACAGCATGGCGGCGAGCACGATGTCCGCCTTGCCGATGTCGGCGCGGCAGCGCTCCAGCGCCGCCGGGTCGGTGCCCCACTCGGCGGCGGCATGCACGCCGAAGACGAGGCCCGGCAGCTGGCGCACCAGCTTGCGCCGCGCGCGGTCCGCCGCCCCCGCCAGATGGCTGTCCATCGTGACGATGACGACGCGGACGGGCGTCGGGTCAGCGGCCGAAATGCGCCTTGGCATCGTACAGGGTCTCGACAGTGATGGTTGCGAGGCCGCGCTCGGCGGCGAAGCGCTCGGTGTTGCGGCGCGCCTTGCCGCGGACGAAGAACGGGACCTTCTGCAGCTCCTTCTCGGCCTCCTGGGCCCAGGCGGGGACGGTTTCCGACCCGCCCAGCGCCAGCGGCATCAGGCTGGCGGTGGGATGGCGCTCGGCCTGCTCGCCGACGGCGCCGAGATGCGAGGGCGCCCGCCCGTCGCGGAACTCGGAGTCGCCGCGGAACATCGTCAGCAGGTGCTCCTCGAGGCCCATCATCAGCGGATGGACCCAGCTGTCGAACAGCACGTTGGCGCCCTCGGGCCCCATCTGCGGCGAGTAGCGGGCGGGATAGTCCTGGACGTGCACCGGCGCCGAGATCACCGCGCAGGGGATGCCCAGCCGCTTGGCGATATGGCGCTCCATCTGGGTGCCGAGCACCAGCTCGGGCTGCAGCGTCGCGACCGTCGCCTCGACCTCGAGATAGTCGTCGGTGATCAGCGGGTCGACGCCGTGCGCCTGCGCCGCCTCGCGCACCTCGCGGGCGAACTCGCGGGTGTAGGTGCCGAGCCCGACGACGGTGAAGCCGATCTCCTCGGCGGCGACCTTGGCGGCGGCGATGGCGTGGGTGGCGTCGCCGAAGACGAAGACCCGCTTGCCGGTGAGGTAGGTCGAATCGACCGAGCGGGAGTACCAGCCCATGCGCGAGATCTCGTCCGGCAGGGCGACCGGATCGAGGCCGGCGGCGACCGCCACCTCGGCGGCGAAGGCGCGGGTCGCGCCGAGCCCGATCGGGACCGTCTTCACCATCGGCTGGCCGAAGCTGCGCTGCAGCCACTGGGCGGCGTGCGCGGCGATCTCGGGGTAGAGCACGACGTTGAAGTCGGCCTCGCCGAGGCGGGCGAGATCGGCCGGGCTGGCGCCGAGCGGCGCCACGACATGGACGTCGACGCCGAGCCGGTCGAGCAGCAGGGTCACCTCGCGCACGTCGTCGCGATGGCGGAATCCCAGCGCCGTCGGACCCAGCAGGTTGCAGCGCGGCCGCTGCCCGGCCGGGCGCGGCGGCCGCGCCGTGCCGGGCGGCGGCGCCGCCGGGCCGGCCAGCGTGCGCACCAGCTGGTAGAGCGTCAGGCCGGCGCCCCAGTTCTCCTTGCGCTGGTAGGCCGGCATCTCGAGCGGGATCACCGGGATCGGCAGGCCGACCGCGCGGGCGAGCCCGCCGGGATCGTCCTGGATCAGCTCGGCGGTGCAGGACGCGCCGACCAGCATCGCCTGCGGCCGGAAGCGCTCATAGGCCTCGCGCACCGCGTGCTTGAGGAGCTCCGCGGTGTCGCCGCCGAGGTCGCGCGCCTGGAAGGTGGTGTAGGTCACCGGCGGCCGCTTGCTGCGGCGCTCGATCATGGTGAAGAGCAGGTCGGCGTAGGTGTCGCCCTGCGGCGCGTGCAGGACGAAATGCAGGCCCTCCATCGCGGTGGCGACCCGCATGGCCCCGACATGGGGCGGCCCTTCGTAGGTCCAGACGGTGAGCCGCATGGCTCAGGCCACCAGCCGGGTGCGGCGGACCAGCGGCCGGGCGAACAGCTCGGCGAGGTCGGCGGCCTGGTCGTAGCCCTGGATCGGCGTGAAGATCAGCTCGATCGACCACTTGGTGGTCAGGCCCTCGGCCTCCAGCGGGTTGGCCAGCCCGAGGCCGCAGACCACCAGGTCGGGCTGCGCGGCGCGGCAGCGGTCGAGCTGGCGCTCGACGTCGCCGCCCTCCAGCACCGGCGTTCCTTCCGGCAGCAGGCCGAGGTCGCCGGCCAGGATCGGCCGGTGCAGGTAGGGCGTCCCGACCTCGACCGGCACCATGCCGAGCTCGCGCGACAGGAAGCGGGCGAGCGGCACCTCGAGCTGCGAATCGGGGAAGAAGAAGACGCGCTTGCCGGCCAGCGTGGCGCGGTGGCGCGACAGCGCGCGGCGGGCGCGCTCGGTGCCGGCGGCGGTGACGGCGAAGAGCCGCGCCGGATCGACGCCCCAGGCCTCGGCCGCCGCCTGCAGCCACAGCGTGGTGCCCTCGGCGCCGAGCGGGAAGGGGGCGGAGATGCGGCGCGCCCCGCGCTCCTCGAGCGCCCGGGCGGTGTCGGCCAGGAAGGGCTGCGCCAGCAGGAAGCGGGTGTTCGGCCCGACCGGCGGCAGGTCGGTGGCGTGGCGCGGCGGCAGGAAGCGCACCGGCGCGATGCCGAGCTCGCCCATCAGCCGCAGGATCTGGTCCTCGACGACGTCGGCGAGCGAGCCGACCACCAGCAGCGCGGGCGGCGAATCGGCCCCGGCGGCGGGCAGCTCCGGAACCAGCGCGGCGAGGCAGGCATCCTCGCCCTGGGTGAAGGTCGTCTCGATGCCGCTGCCGGAGTAGTTCAGCACCCGCACCCGCGGGGCGTGGCGGCGCGACAGCAGCGCGGCGGCGCGCGACAGGTCGAGCTTGATCACCTCGGAGGGGCAGGAGCCGACCAGGAAGAGCAGGCGGATGTCGGGCCGCCGCTCGAGCAGCTGCGCCACCACCCGCTCCAGCTCGGCGTTGAGGTCGGCCAGGCCCGCCAGGTCGCGCTCGTCGATGATCGCCGTGGCGAAGCGCGGCTCGGCGAAGATCATGACGCCGGCGGCCGACTGGATCAGGTGCGCGCAGGTGCGCGAGCCGACCACCAGGAAGAAGGCGTCCTGGATCTTGCGGTGCAGCCAGATGATCCCGGTCAGCCCGCAGAAGACCTCGCGCTGGCCCCGTTCGCGCACGACCGGCGCGTCGGCGCAGCCGGCCGAGGCGGGGCCGCCGCTCATTGTGCCAGGCCTCGCGCGCCGGCCAGGGCCGCCGGCTGCTCCAGCCGCGCGGCGCGCAGCTTGAGCAGGAACTGCGTGGCGTTGACGAGATAGGAGGCGTAGGCGGCGAGCGCGATCAGCATCTGCAGCTGCGGCGTGCCCGTGCCGGCGACCAGCACCGCCAGGTAGGCGGTGTGCAGCGCCAGCACCAGCATGCTGACCACGTCCTCCCAGAAGAAGGCCGGGGCGAAGAGGTAGCGGCCGAAGACCTCGCGTTCCCAGATCGAGCCGGTCACCATGATGGTGTAGAGCACCAGCGTCTTGACGACGATCGAGGCGGTCGCGGCGGCGAGCCCGTGGCCGGTCGCCAGATAGCGCAGCACCAGGCAGAGGCTGACGAAGAAGACGACGAACTGCAGCGGCGCCAGCACGCCCTGCACCAGGGTCCAGCGCGAGGCGTCGCGGCGGCAGCGCTCCTCGGCGCTGTAGAGCGGCCGGCGGGCCCGGCCGCGGGCCCCGGGCAGCGGCGCCCGGCCGGCGACGGTGTCCCACGGACAGCCGTCAAGGGCGCCGATCCAGCGATCCATGGAGGTTTGTGTCCACGTCACTTGACGCCTCCCGCCAAGGTGGCGTCTAATTTCTCTGTTTCGTGACGTTCCGTTGACGGCCTGGGGCCGCCTGGTGGGCTAGTCCGATCGTGAGCGAAGCCCGTTTCATTACCATGTTGCATCGCGCCACTCCCTGCGCGTGCTCGTCGTCGTCACGGACGCTAGATCGTTTGCCTGGACGTGTCAACATAAGTGTACGTCAAAATGAATTGACACGAAGTGGCGTCGCGAAGAAGCTTCCTGGGGAGGCGACGCCGGGCAGGGCGGGCGTGGGCAGCGGACCGAGAACAACGCTGCCGGAGGGAACGCTAGAGGGGAGAGGAAACCGTGGGCCAGATTGCAGAGCAATATGCCCGGGGCAGCAGCAGGGAGACGCCGGCGGGCGGCCGCGGCGGAATCGGCGATGGGTCGATCCGCAGCGGCGAGGGGCGGGACCAGGCGCGACTGCAGCTCGCGCGGGCGATCGAGGTCGAGATCATCCCCCGGCTGGTCCTGGCGGGCCGGGCCGGGCAGCCGGAGCCGCAGCGGCAGCGCGAGCCGCTGGTGCTGCGGCCGGCGCCGGAGGAAGTGGCGGAGTTCTCGGGGATCGTGCTGGGCCAGGACGCCGGCGATGCGGCGGCCTATGTCCAGGGGCTGCAGGATCGCGGTGCCACCATCGAAACCCTGTTCCTGGATCTGCTGGCGCCGGCGGCGCGGCGGCTCGGCGAGCTGTGGTCGGCGGACCTGGTCGACTTCGTCGAGGTGACGATCGGGCTGGGACGCCTGCAGCAGGTGCTGCGCGAGTTCACGCCGGCCTTCCAGCGCGACGCGGTGCTGCGCAGCCGCAGCCGGCGGCTGCTGATCGTCCCGACCATCGGGGAGCAGCACACCTTCGGCCTGATCATGGTGGCGGAGTTCTTCCGCCGGGCGGGCTGGGGGGTGTGGCGCAGCTTCGGCCCGTCCAGCGAGCTGGTCGACGTGGTGCGCCAGGAATGGTTCTCCGTCGTCGGATTTTCGGCGGGGTCGGAGACCCGGCTCGATGCGCTGGCCTCGGAGATTCGCGCGGTCCGGCGGGCGTCGTGCAACCGGGCGGTGGGCGTGATGGTGGGCGGTCCGGTATTCGTCGCCCATCCGGAGTTCGTGCCGCTGGTCGGTGCCGATACGATGGCGAACGACGGGCGCGATGCGCCGCGGCAGGCGGAGGACCTGATCAGGCTGCTGGCCCGCATGGGCTGAGGCGAAACCAGGGAGGACAGGGTACGCTCGGGTGGTCGAGGCGTGACAATCTGAGGATCGCGTCGCTCGTGAAGGCGTTCAGCTCCCCCCAGGCCACGATCGGCGCGCTCGACGCCGATAATGCGGCGCGTTTGCTCGCCGCCGCGGCCGACATCGCCGTGATCATCGATCGCGGCGGCGTGGTTCGCGACCTCGCGATCCACGACGACGGGCTGGCGCGCGAGCTCGGCGCCCGCGAGCAGTGGCCGGGCCGGCCGTGGATCGACACCGTCACCGTCGAAAGCCGACCCAAGGTGGAGGTCCTGCTGCGCGATGCCGGGCGCGGCGATTCGCCGCGCTGGCGCCAGGTCAACCATCCCGTGGCCGGGCGCGCCGACGTGCCGGTGCTCTATGCCGTCGAGCCGATCGGCGAGGACGGGCGGCTGGTCGCGTTCGGGCGCGACCTGCGCTCCGTCTCGACGCTGCAGCAGCGGCTGGTCGAGGCGCAGCTCGCCATGGAGCGCGACTACACGCGCCTGCGCCATGTCGAGAATCGCCACCGGCTGCTGTTCGAGATGTCGGCCGAGGCGGTGCTGATCATCGACGCGCAGACCCATCGCGTCACCGACGCCAACCCGGCGGCGCGCCGCCTGTTCGGCCCGGCCGCCAAGCGGGCGCTGAGCCAGCCCTTCTCCGAGCTGTTCCACCCCGAGAGCCGCAACGCGGTGGTCGGGCTGCTCGCCGGCGCCCGGCTGGGCGGCCGCTCGGAGGAGGTGCGCGCCGCGCTCGCCGACCCGGCCCGCGAGGTCAGCCTCGCCGCCGCGTCCTTCCGCCAGGACAACCAGTCGCTGCTGCTCGTCCGCCTGACCGCGACCGCGGAGCCGGGGGCCGGCGCGAGCGAGCCGGCGAGCCGGTCGCGGCTGCTGCAGCTGATGGAGAATGCGCCCGACGGCTTCGTCGTCACCGGGCCGGAGGGCCGCATCCTGGCCGCCAACGCCGCCTTCCTGGAGATGGCGCAGCTCGCCACGCCGGAGCAGGCGCTCGGCGAATCGCTCGAGCGCTGGCTCGGCCGCCCGGGGGTCGACCTCAACGTGCTGATCGCCAACCTGCGCCAGCGCGGCGCGATCCGGCTGTTCGCCACGACGCTGCGCAGCGAGTTCGGCGGCACCGCCGAGGTCGAGATCTCCGCCGTGGCGCTGCGCAACGGCGGTCCGCCCTGCCTGGGATTCGCCATCCGCAACGTCGACCGCCGGCTCTCCGCCGACGGCCACCCCTCGGCGGCCCTGCCGCGCTCCTTCGAGAACCTGACCGAGCTGATCGGCCGGGTGCCGCTCAAGGAGCTGGTGCGCGAGACCACCGACGTCATCGAGCGGCTGTGCATCGAGGCGGCGCTCGAGCTGACCGGCGACAACCGCGCCTCGGCCGCCGAGATGCTCGGTCTCAGCCGGCAGAGCCTCTACATCAAGCTGCGGCGCTACGGGCTGTCCTCGGGCGCCGCCGAGAGCGAGGGCTGATCCGCGATGGGCGTACGCGATGGCTGAACCTGCGACCACCGAACGCGCCCTGGCCCGCCCGGCGCTGGCCGCCTCGCTCGAGCTGCTGAAGCCGATCACCTGGTTCGCCCCGATGTGGGCCTTCGCCTGCGGCGTCGTCTCCTCCGGCGCGGCGGCGGGGCCGCGCTGGCCGGTGATCATCGCCGGCTGCCTGCTCGCCGGGCCGCTGGTCTGCGGCACCAGCCAGGCGGTCAACGACTGGTACGACCGCGAGGTCGACGCCATCAACGAGCCGAACCGGCCGATTCCCTCGGGCCGCATCCCCGGCCGCTGGGGATTCTACATCGCCCTCGGCTGGACGGCGCTCTCCGTGCTGGTGGCGACCGCGCTCGGCCCCTGGGGCTTCGGCGCGGCGCTCGCCGGGCTGGCGCTCGCCTGGGCCTACAGCGCGCCGCCCTTCCGTCTGAAGCGCAACGGCTGGTGGGGCAACGCCGCCGTCGGCGCCTGCTACGAGGGCCTGCCCTGGCTCACCGGCGCCGCTGTGATGACGGCGACGATGCCGGACTGGCGCATCCTGGTGGTCGCCGCGCTCTACAGCCTGGGCGCCCACGGCATCATGACGCTCAACGACTTCAAGTCGGTCGAGGGCGATCGCCGCATGGGCGTGGCCTCCCTGCCGGTGCAGCTCGGGATCGAGCGCGCGGTGCGGCTGGCCTGCATCGTCATGGCGGTGCCGCAGCTCGTCGTCATCGCCCTGCTGGCCGGCTGGGGCTGGCCGATCCATGCCGGGCTGGTCGGGCTGCTGCTGCTGGCCCAGCTCGCGCTGATGGTCCGCCTGCTCGCCAGCCCGCGCGAGCGCGCCCCCTGGTACAACGCCACCGGCACCACGCTCTACGTTCTCGGCATGCTGGCCAGCGCCTTCGCGCTGCGCGGCGCGGCGCTGCCGTGAGCGGCACCCCGCTCGGCTGGCTGGGCATCCTGCGGCTCGGCCTGGTGCAGGCCGCGCTCGGCTCGGTGGTCGTGCTGGCGACCTCGACGATGAACCGGGTGATGGTGGTCGAGATCGCACTGCCGGCGATCGTGCCGGGGCTGCTGGTCACGCTGCACTACGCCGTGCAGGTGCTGCGGCCGCGGCTCGGCTACGGCTCGGACCAGGGCGGCCGGCGCACCCCCTGGATCCTCGGCGGCATGGCGGTGCTGGCGGCCGGCGGCGTCGTCGCCGCCCTGGCCACCGCCTGGATGAGCACCGAGCGCGCCGCCGGCGTGGCGCTCGCGGTCGTCGGGTTCGGCATGATCGGGGTCGGCGTCGGCGCCGCCGGCACCACCCTGCTGGTGCTGCTCGCCAAGCAGGTCGCGCCCGGCCGGCGCGCCGCGGCGGCCAGCATCGTCTGGATCATGATGATCGCCGGCTTCGGCCTCACCGCCGGGCTGGCCGGCCGCTTCCTCGACCCCTTCTCGCCGGCCCGGCTGGTCGCCGTCGCCGCGGTGGTCTCCGCCGTCGCCCTGGTCATCACCCTGCTCGCCCTGTGGGGGATGGAGCGGACCGGTCCTGCCGCCGCCGGCACGCCCGCGCGGGCGGCCGCCGCCGGCTCGTTCCGCGAGGCGCTGGCCCAGGTCTGGGCCGAGCCGCAGGCGCGCGCCTTCGCCATCTTCGTCTTCATCTCGATGCTCGCCTACAGCGCCCAGGAGCTGATCCTGGAGCCCTATGCCGGCGCCGTCTTCGGCCTCACCCCCGGCCAGTCGGCCGGCCTGACCGGGCTGCAGCATGGCGGCGCGCTGGTCGGCATGCTGCTGGTCGCGCTGGTCGGCAGCTTCGGCGGCGGCCGCTTCGGCGCTCTCCGGCACTGGGCCAAGGGCGGCTGCCTCGCCTCGGCGCTCGGGCTGCTCGGCCTGGCGCTGGCCGGCTCGGTCGGCCCGGTCTGGCCGCTGCGGACCAACGTGCTGCTGCTCGGCGTCGCCAACGGCGCCTTCGCCGTCGCCGCGATCGGCTCGATGATGGGGCTGGTCTCGGCCGGCCGCGAATCGCGCGAGGGCGTGCGCATGGGCATCTGGGGCGCCGCCCAGGGCGTCGCCTTCGGCCTCGGCGGGCTGCTCGCCACCGCGGCCAGCGACCTCGCCCATGGTGTGCTGGGCTCCCCCGCGGCGGCCTATGCCGCCGTCTTCGTCGGCGAGGCGGTGCTGTTCCTGATCGCCGCCGGCCAGGCGACCCGCGTCTTCCACGGCGCGGCGCCGTCCGCGCCGGCACTCGCGATGGCAGAGCGGGCGGCGGCCCAGGGAGGCGTGCGATGAGCGGGGCCGAGACCTACGACGTGGTGGTGGTCGGCGGCGGCCCGTCGGGCGCCACGGCGGCGACCGAGCTGGCGCGCCGCGGCCGCCGCGTCCTGCTGCTCGACCGCGCCGGGCGCATCAAGCCCTGCGGCGGCGCCATCCCGCCGCGGCTGATTCGCGACTTCGCCATCCCGCCCGGGCTGCTGGTGGCGCGGGTCAACGGCGCGCGCATGGTCTCGCCGGCCGACCGGCATGTCGAGATGCCGATCAAGGGCGGCTTCGTCGGCATGGTCGACCGCGAGCATTTCGACGAGTGGCTGCGCGAGCGCGCCGCCGCGGCCGGCGCCGAGCGGCGGGCCGGCACCTTCGAGCGGCTGTCGCGCGATCCGGACGGCACCGCGGTGATCGAGTACCGGCCGCCGGGAGCGCCGCCGCACGCCGCCACCGGGCGGGTGCGCGCCCGCGCGGTGATCGGCGCCGACGGCGCCAACTCGGCGGTGGCGCGGCAATGCGTGCCGGGCGCCGACCGGATCCGCTTCGTCTTCGCCTATCATGAGATCGTCCGCGCGCCCGCCGCCTCGAGCGACCTCTACGACCCGCTGCGCTGCGACGTCTACTACCGCGGCACGCTGTCGCCGGACTTCTACGGCTGGATCTTCCCGCACGGTGCGACGGCGAGCATCGGCACCGGCTCGGCGCGCAAGGGCTTCTCGCTGCGCGGCGCGGTTGGCGAGCTGCGCGCCGCGGCCGGCCTCGACAGCGTCGAGACGATCCGCCGCGAGGGCGCGCCGATCCCGATGAAGCCGCTGCGCCGCTGGGACAACGGCCGCGACGTGCTGCTCGCCGGCGATGCCGCCGGCGTCGTCGCGCCGGCCTCGGGCGAGGGCATCTACTACGCCATGGTCGGCGGCCAGCTCGCCGCCGAGGCGGTCGAGCGGCTCTGCGCCACCGGCGACGTCCGCGTGCTGCGCGAGGCGCGGCGGCAGTTCATGCGCGCCCATGGCCGGGTCTTCTGGATCCTCGGCATGATGCAGCGCTTCTGGTACGCCAATGATCGCCGGCGCGAGCGGTTCGTCAGCATCTGCCGCGATCCGGACGTGCAGCATCTCACCTGGGAATCCTACATGAACAAGGCGCTGGTCCGTGCCAGGCCGGCGGCGCATGTCCGGATCTTCTTCAAGGACCTCGCCCACCTCGTCGGGCTCGGCTCGGTATGACGCAGGCGCGTCGACGCTGGGTGCCGGTGCTGGCCGCGGCGGCGGTGGCCTTGCTGGTCGCCGCGCTGGGCGGTGCCGTGACCGATACCGGCGACTGGTACCAGGCCCTGACGAAGCCGAGCTGGCAGCCCCCCGGCTGGCTCTTCGCGCCGGCCTGGACGCTGATCTACGCGCTCACCGCCGCGTCCTTCGTCGTCGCCTGGCGGCATGCGCGCGATCCGCGCCTGCGCCGCCTGATCATCCAGCTCTTCGCGATCAACGCCTTCTTCAACGTGGCGTGGAGCGTCCTCTTCTTCCACTTCCGGCGGCCCGACTGGGCGCTGCTCGAGGTCGCGCTGCTCTGGCTGTCGATCCTGATGCTGATCGTGCTGCTGGCGCGCATCTCGCGCACCGCCAGCCGGCTGCTGGTGCCCTACATCCTGTGGGTCAGCTTCGCCGCCATCCTCAACCTGGCGGTGGTCCGGCTCAACTATCCCTTCCAGGCGCTCTGAGCCCGCGGCGAGGGTCCGGCCCGGGCGACGGCGCGTCAACGAGAAAGACGGAGGAAAGTCGACATGCTCACCCGCACGATTGCGATTCTGCTCGGCGCCCTTGCAGCCACGCCGGCGCTCGCCGACGGCGACGTCGCGGCCGGCAAGAACGTGTTCAAGCAGTGCGCCGTCTGCCACAGCATCGAGCCGGGCAAGAAGAAGATCGGGCCGAGCCTGTTCGGCGTGGTCGGCCGCAAGGCCGGCACCGAGCCGTACTTCGACTACTCGAAGGCGATGAAGTCCTTCGACCATGTCTGGGACGAGGAGACGCTGTTCACCTATCTCGCCAGCCCCAAGGCGATGGTCCCCGGGACCAAGATGACGTTCCAGGGCCTCAAGGACGAGCAGGCCCGGCGCAACGTGATCGCGTATCTCGCCACGCTGAAGTGACCGGCCGCGACCGACGGCCGCCGCGCCGCTGGCGATGAGCGAGCTCTTCGCCAGCGGCCGCGTCATCGACCTGATCCTCGGCCTGACCGCGGCCGAGGCGGTCCTCCTGACCCTCTGGCATCGCCGCACCGGCCGCGGCCCCGCGCCCCGGCCGCTGCTGCTCAACCTGCTGGCCGGCGCCTGCCTGCTGCTGGCGGTGCGCAACGCGCTCTGCGGCAGCGCCTGGCCCTGGATCGCGCTGCCGCTCGCCGGATCGCTGCTGGCGCATCTCGGCGACCTGCGGGAGCGCTGGACGGCATAGGGCGGGCCGGCTTGCACGACACGCGACCGCGCGCCGCGTTCCGCGACCGGGCCGCCGACGGCCCGGAGCTGCTATGGTCGGCGGCCGGCGCCCGGCCGGCCGCGCCATCGCCCCCGGACTCCATGGACGCCCACGACCTGATCGCGCGCGTGCTCTACCGCGACGACGCGCTGCTGGTGCTCGACAAGCCGGCGGGGCTGCCGGTCCATGCCGGCCCGAGCGGCGCCGGCAGCCTCGAGGACCTGCTGCCCGCGCTGCGCTTCGGCGCGCGCGAGGACCCCGCGCTCGTCCACCGCCTCGACCGCGATACCAGCGGCTGCCTGATCCTGGCGCGCCGGCGCAGCGCGCTGCGCCGGCTCAACGCCCAGTTCGCCGCCGGGGCGGTGCTGAAGACCTACTGGGCGATCGCCCGCGGCGCGCCGCCGCAGCCGAGCGGGCGCATCGAGCTGCCGCTCGCCAAGCGCAGCGACCGCCGCGGCTGGCGCATGGTGGTCGACCGCGCCGGGCTCGCCGCCCGAACCGACTATCGCCTGGTCGGGAGCGGCGACGGCGAGAGCTGGCTCGAGCTGACGCCGCGCACCGGCCGCACCCACCAGATCCGAGTCCATCTCGCGGCCATGGGCTGCCCGATCGTCGGCGACCCGGTCTACGGCCCGGAGGCGGCGGCGGGCGGGGCGATGATGCTGCACGCCCGCGCCGTGCGCATCCCGGTCGAGGGCGGCCCGGCGCTCGAGGTCGTGGCGCCGCCGCCGCCGGCCTTCGCCGCGAGGCTGCGGCTGCTCGGCCTCGATCCCGGGGCGGCGGCGCCGCTCAGCGATCCAGCACCGACTTGAGGAAGGCGCGGGTGCGCGGCTCGCGCGGCGCGCCGAACAGCCGTGCGGGCGTGTCCTCCTCGACCACCACGCCGTGGTCCATGAACAGCACGCGGTTGGCCACCTGGCGGGCGAAGTTCATCTCGTGGGTGACGATGATCATCGTCATGCCGTCGTCGCGCAGCTGGCGCATCACCTCGAGCACCTCGTGCACCAGCTCGGGGTCGAGCGCGCTGGTCGGCTCGTCGAACAGCATCGCCGTCGGGTCCATGGCCAGCGCCCGGGCGATGGCCGTGCGCTGCTGCTGGCCGCCCGACAGCTCCTCGGGATAGTAGTCGGCCTTGTCCTCCAGCCCGACCCGGCGCATCAGCGTCCGGGCCTTGTCGATGGCCACGTTGCGCGGCAGCTTGCGGACGTGGACCGGCGCCTCGATGATGTTCTCCAGCGCCGTCAGGTGCGGGAACAGGTTGAAGTTCTGGAACACCATGCCGAGGCGGGCCCGGACCTCGGCGACGCGGCGCTTGGCATGCGGCCGCCTGGTGCCGCCGGCCTCGTCGAAATAGACCGTCTCGCCGGCCAGCCGCACGGTGCCGCGCTCCGGCACCTCGAGGTGGTTGATGCAGCGCAGCAGGGTCGACTTGCCGCTGCCCGACGGGCCGATGATGCAGACCACCTCGCCGGCGGCCACGCTCAGCGACACGCCGCGCAGCACCTCGAGCTGGCCGAACCGCTTGTGGATGTCGATCAGCTCGATCATGCGCGCCGCCGCCGCCGGCTCCAGCCGCTCCGGCTCATGCGCTCCAGCCAGCGCACGAAGAGCGCGGCGGGATAGCCCACGGAGAAATAGAGGATGCCGGTCAGCGTGTAGATGGTGAAGTACTGGAAGGAGCGGGCGGAGACGATCTGCCCCTTGAACATCAGCTCCTGCACGCTGACCACGGAGCAGAGCGCGGTGTCCTTGAACAGCGAGATGAAGTAGTTGCCGAGCGACGGTATGACGATGCGGATCGCCTGCGGCAGGATGATGCGGCGGAAGGCGAGCCCGTCGGTCATGCCGAGCGCCTCGGCCGCCAGCCACTGGCCCTTGGCCACCGACTGGATGCCGCTGCGGAAGACCTCGCTCATATAGGCCGTGTAGTTGAGGGTGAGGCCGACCACCGCCGTGGTGATCGGCGGCAGCCGCACGTCGATGCTGGGCAGCACGTAGTAGATGTAGATCAGCTGCAGCAGCAGCGGCGTCGCGCGGATCACCTCGACATAGATGTCGACGGGCACCCGCGCCAGCGGGTTGCGCGACATCCGCGCCAGCGCCACCGGAATGGCGAGAACGGTGCTGAGCATGATGACGACGAGCGTCAGCCCGACGGTGATCGCCAGGCCCTGGAGCAGGACGCCGATATAGTCGTGGGCGACGTCGAGATTGAGCAGTTCCATCGTTCAGGCGTCTCCGCCGGGGCGTCCGGGCCGGTTCGTCGTGATCGGGCGGTCCGGTCGCCCCGGCGAGAGCATTCCCGCTACTTCGGCTGGAACCAGAGCAGGTTGCCGAGCGGGTCGAGGCCGTACTTCTTCAGCAGCGCGCTGACCGTGCCGTCGCCGCGCAGCTCGGCCAGCCCCTGCGTGTAGGCGTAGCGCAGGGTGCAGTCCTCCTTGCGGGTGGCATAGCGGGCGTAGCCGTAGCCGTAGCCGAGGATCAGCTCCTCCGGCAGCGTGACATTGGGCACGATCTCGATCGGCGCGCTCGGGTTGGCCTTCATGAAGTTGTAGAAGAGCACGTTGTCCTCGAGCACGACCTTGACCCGGCCCTGGACGATGCTCGGGAACTCCTCGGCGTCGGTCTGGAAGGGAATCGTGGTGGCGCCGAGATGGCGGGCGTACTCGTCCTGCGCCGAGCCGGCGACCGCGCCGACCTCCTTGCCCTTGAGGTCCTCCAGCGACTTGATGCCGAGCGGGTTGCCCTTCTGCACGATGATCGCCGGGCCGTACCACCAGGCCGGGCCGCTGAAGCTCACCACCTTCAGCCGGTCCGGGGTGACGTGGATGTTGGTGGCGACGATGTCGATGCGCTTCGACAGCATCGCCGGGATCAGCTGGCCGAACGGCATGACCTCGTACTTGATGGTCTTGACGCCCATCCAGGCCAGCACCGCCTGCTGGATCTCGACGTCCAGGCCGCTGGCGGCGTTGGTCGCCGGGTCGATTTGGCTGTAGGGCGGGCTCGGGCTGATGCCGAGCGTGATGCCGTTGGCGAGCGCGTTCTTGAAGGAGCTGTCGCCGCACTCGCCGACGAAGGGCGGCGCCTCGTACTTCTTCTGCTGCGCCAGGGCTGAGCCGAGGCTCACCCCGAGCGCCAGCAGCGCAATGCCGGCCGATGCGAAGAAGCGCTTCATGTCTACCTCCCCGGGCTCGATTCGCCGGCGCCGGGTGTCCCGGTCGCCGGCGTCTGTCACGTCGGCGTGGGCCTCCCCGCGCGGCGACGCGATTCCTGTATCCTGGCGCGCACTGAGCGACCGGGTCCGGATCAGGTCCGGTACTCCGGCTCCTCCTTGTCGAGCACGCGCTTGATGGCGGTGAGGAACACGCCGCCGTAGCCGTGGGCGCCGCGCACTGCCTCCATCACCGGCCGGGCCATGCGGTCCGGCACGACCTCGAGCGGCTGCCCGCTCTGCATCGCCAGCAGCTGCAGCCGGCAGGCCTGCTCGAGGTAGTAGAGGGCGTAGAAGACCGGCCCGATCTCGCCGCCGACCACCATCGGCCCGTGGTTGCGCATGAAGATGATGTCGCGCTCGCCGAGCAGCCCGGCGACCCGCTCGCCCTCGCTCTCGTCGAGCGCCAGGCCTGAGTAGACCTCGTCATAGACGATGCGGTCGTGGAACATCATGGCTTCCTGCACCACCGGCAGCAGCCGTCCGCCCTTGATCAGGCAGAGGGCGGTGGCGCTCGGCATGTGGGTGTGGAAGCAGGCGCGGGCGTCCGGGCGCAGCCGGTGGATCGGCGCGTGCAGGCTGAAGGCCGTCCGCTCGACCGTGCCCTGGCCCTCGACGACGGTGCCGTCGAGGGAGCAGAGGATCAGGCTGGAGGCGGTCACCTCGGACCAGAAATAGCCCTCGGGATTGACCAGGAAGAGGTCGTTCCGTCCGGGCGCCATGTAGCTGAAATGATTGCAGGTTCCGGTCTGGTAGCCGAGCCTCGCGGACCAGCGAAGCACGGCGGCCAGATCGATGCGGGCCTGCGCGAGATCGTTGGTCAGCATGCCGGGCCGTCCTTCTGCCGTTCTGGGGAAGAGAGCTTGAACGATAAACAGAACTAATGCCGGAGCCGGGCGCGCGGCGCAAGGCTCACCGGGCCGCAGCCTGGCCGCGGCTCGCTCAGCGGCCGCGCAGGTGGGCGAGCGCCGGCGGGTCGATGGTGCGGGCCTTGAGGTCGCAGCGCTCCTCCAGGTTCTCAGCGTCGATGAAGGCCTGCAGCGCCGCCGCCGTGGCGGCGTCCCAGGGCGCGCCGGCGGCGCCGGCCTCGTGGCCGGCCCGGCGCGCCAGGGCGCGCAGCTCGTCGAGCAGCGCGCCCTCGAGCGCCAGCCGCTCGGCCGGCGGGCTGCTGCCGAAATAGAGCTGGTGCAGGCCGTGCAGCCGGCCGAGCTCGGCCAGCGGGTCCGGGCCATCGTCGACCCGCAGGTCGACCAGCACGTCGTTGCCGCCGAGATAGCCGGCGCCCGCCCGCGTCACCAGCAGGGCGGCCGACTGGCGGCCGCGCCGGTCGCCCCCGGCGGCGTCGCCGGCGGCCAGGGCCGCCAGCAGCCGGGCGGCGAGGGCGCCCCGCGTCGCGACGAAGGTCTCGGCCATGGCCGCCACGACCTGCGGCCCGGCCAGCAGGTTGCCCTGGCAGGCGAAGCCGCGGCCGAGCCGGTGCCCGGCCCAGCCATGGCAGCCGGCGCCGGTATGCGCCGCTGCCTCGCCGCTTGCGTCGACCAGCCCGACCTGGCGCAGGCCGGCATCGGAGTCGGCCGCCAGCAACCGGGCGAGGGCGGCCGGGGCGGCCACGCCGCTGCGCATCAGCGCCAGCCCGTCCGGCCCGAAGGCGAGGTTGGTGTAGGACTGGGTGGCCACCGCGCCGGCGCCGGCCGCGGCCCAGGGCACGTAGGCGCCGACCGCGAGGAACTTCGAGGCGACCGCCACGCCGGCATCGCCGGCCTCCAGGTCGACGGCGACGATCGAGAAGGTCAAGGCGCTGCGCCCTCCCTGTTGCGCGTGGCGCAACCATCGGCGCCCGCGGGGTCACGATATGGTGCGACAGGACGGGCCCGGCCGGAAGACGCGTTGACTCGGGCCGGCCGCGTTCCGACAATCCCGCCCCACCGACGCTTCGGGAGGCGGACATGACCTATGATCTTTCGCGGCGCGCCCTGCTGCAGGGCGGCGCGGCGGCATTCGGCACCATGGCCATCGCGCGCCTGCTCGGGCCGCTGGCCGCCCGGGCGGAGGAGGCGGGCTCGATCGAGGAGATCCGCTGGGCGCTGCCCTCGGTCCCCGACACGCTCTTCACGCCGCACGCCTGGAGCACCTATGGCGGCGCCATCATGGCGCTGGTCCAGGAGGGGCCGCTCGCCTTCGGCGACGATCTCGCCCTGGCGCCGGCGGTGGCCGACAGCTGGCAGCAGGCCGACCCGACCACCTACAAGTACCATCTGCGCGACGGCGTCGCCTTCGGCGACGGCAGCGCGGTGACGCCCGACGACGTGGTCGCCACCTTCAAGTTCCACCTCGACCCGAGCTCGGGCTCGCAGCTCGCCGCCTTCTTCAGCTCCGTCGCCTCGGTCGAGGCGAGCGGACCGCGCGAGGTCACCGTCAAGCTGAAGGCGCCCAACGTCCAGTTCCAGTACACCGCGGCGCACATGGCCGGGTTCCTCTTCCAGAAGAAGCAGCTCGAGGCGCATGCCAAGGACATCGGCACCCCCGACGTGCTGCCGCTCGGCACCGGGCCCTACAAGCTGACCGAGTTCGCGCCGGCCGACCATGTCGTGCTCGAGGCCAACCCGGGCTATTGGGGACCCAAGGCGGTGGCGAAGAAGATCACCATCCAGGCGATCCCCGACCGCCAGACCCGGCTGCTGGCGATGCGCAACGGCGACGTCGACGGCACCTTCGACCTGTCGATCTCCGACATCGACCAGTGGAAGGCGCTGCCCGACGTCGACGTCATCACCGCGCCCTCGCTCGGCGTCTTCCTGCTGACCATGGACCACGCGACCGCGCCCTTCGACGACGTCCATGTCCGCCGCGCGGTCGCCTATGCGGTCGACCGCGAGGGGCTGGTCAAGGCGCTGCTCAAGGGCAATGGCGAGGCGGCGACGGCGCTCAACCCGCCGGAGATCTGGGCCGGCGTGCTGCCCGCCGACCAGGTGCGCGCCTTCTATGCGACGCTGCCGTCCTACGGCTTCGACCTCGCCAAGGCGAAGGCCGAGCTGAAGCAGTCGAAGCATCCGGACGGGTTCGAGATCTCGATCCCCGGCTCGACCGCCGATCCCTACCAGGTCAACATCCTGCAGAGCGTCGTCGAGAACCTGAAGCAGATCGGCATCAACGCCAAGGTGCAGGAGATCGACCAGAACCAGTGGCTCGCCGGCTATTTCCGGCACGAGCAGCTCGGCATGCAGATCATGGCCTACTACCCGGACTTCGCCGACCCGGTGAACTACCCCTTCCTGTTCTTCGCCAGCGCCAACGCGGCGAAGGACGGGATGAACGGCTCCAACTTCAAGAACGCCGAGGTCGACAGGCTGCTCGCCGAGGCCAACGAGAAGTCCGACCCGAAGGTGCGGGCCGCCGCGCTCCAGCAGGTCTTCAAGATCGCCAACGAGGAGGTCGCGGTGGTGCCGATCTTCTGGCCGGCCTCGGCGATGGCGATCAACAAGAAGTACAAGCTCACCGGCTACACCGCCTTCTGGTACAACATCCCGTGGGCGATCCGCGGCTTCGGCGCGAAGTAGGCCGGCGGTGACCGACGGGCTCGCGGCGCGGCTCGACCGCCTCGACCGGCTGCGCACCCCCGCCGACCTCGGCTTCGAGCGGCAGGGCAAGGCCATCATCGCCACCGTCCGGCCGGCCAGCCGGGGGGCCGGCCAGTCCTATGCCAGCCGGATCTGGCGCTTCGGCCTCGACGGCACCGCCCGGCCGCTGACCGACGGGCCGGGCGCCGACGAGCTGCCGCGCCCGTCGCCGGTCGACGACCGCATCGCCTTCGCCTCCGACCGCGCCACGCCGGGCAAGCTGTCGCTGTTCCTGCTCGAGGGCGGGCGGGGCCGCCCGCTCGGCGACATCCCCGGCACCGTCGAGGACATCCGCTGGACCGCCGACGGGCGGGCCGTGGTCGTGCTGGCCGCCGACCGCGGCCTCGACGGCGGCGCCACCAACGGCGCGGTCCGCATCTGGTGGGGCGAGCCCGAGGAGCCGGCGCTGACCTCCCGCGAGCGGGCGCGCCGCCGCCTGTTCCGCGTCGCGGTGCCCGATGGCGCGACGGTCGAGGTCGGGCCGGCCGACCGCACCGTCTGGGAGTTCGACCTGCTCGGCGACGGCGCCGCCGTGGCGCTGGTCTCGGCCGACCCCAGCGAGCGCGGCTGGTACCATGCCGAGATCGCCCGGCTCGACTTCGCCGGCCGTGGCGTCGAGCCGCTGCACGGCTCGCGCTGGCAGCTGCAATCGGCGACCGCCGATCCCACCGGCCGGCGCATCGCCTTCGTCGAGGGCTGGTCGAGCGACCGCGGCCTGGTGGCCGGCGAGATCCGCGTCCTCGACCTCGCCACCCGCCGGGTCGAGACGATCGCCGGCCACCGCCTCTCCAACGTCACCGCCCTGCAGTGGCGCGACGAGGGCTCGCTGTGGTTCGCCGGCTGGTCCGGGCTCGGCTCGGTCTACGGCGTGGTCCGGCTCGACGGCGCCGTCGCCTGGATGACCCGCGAGGACGCGGCGGTCGGTCCGAGCAGCTTCCTCGCCCAGATCGTCCCGGCCCCGGACGGCACCGGCTTCGCCGCCATCCGCGAGGCGGTCGGCACGCCGCCCGAGATCGTCCTCAAGGCGGGCCCCGACGCCGCCTGGCGGCCGGTCAGCGCGCTCAACGGCGCGGTCGCCGCCGGCGACGCCGACTATCCCGAGGTCCGCGCTGTGACCTGGAAGGGACCGGGCGACCTCGCCATGGAAGGCATCGTGCTGCTGCCGCGCGGCACCCGCGGACCGCTGCCGATGGTGGTCGACATCCATGGCGGGCCGACCTGGGCCTCGAAGCTCGCCTACGATCCCGGCTTCGGCCTGCCCTATGCCGCGGCCGGCTTCGCCGTGTTCCTGCCGAACTATCGCGGCAATGCCGGCTGGGGCCAGGAGTTCGCGAGGCTCAACGTCGGCGATCCCGCCGGCGCCGAGTTCGAGGACATCCTCGCCGGCGTCGAATGGTGCGTCGCCGAGGGCATCGCGGTCGGCGACCGGATCGGCGTCACCGGCGCCAGCTACGGCGGCTACCTCACCGCCTGGGCGGTGGCGACCTCGCAGCGCTTCCGCGCCGGCGTGATGGTGTCCGGCATCTGCAACCATCTCAGCTGCCACTATTCCTGCAACCACGATTTCAGCGAGTTCATCGTCGGCGGGCCGCTCGCCGAGGAGCGCTTCCGGCGGCTCGCCCTGGAGCGCTCGCCGCTGCTGCGCCTCGCCGGGCCGGCCGCGCCGACCCTGATGATCCACGGCGCGGAGGACCGCTGCACGCCGCTCGGCCAGGCGCAGGAGTTCTACGCCGCGCTGCTCGAGCAGGGCGGCACCGCCGAGCTCGCCGTCTATCCGCGCGAGGGCCACGGCTTCCAGGAGACGGCGCATCGGCACGATGCCTGGCAGCGCGCCGTCGCCTGGTTCGATCGCCATCTCAGGCAGGGCTGATGCCGGGCGCCGGCCTCATCGGCTTCATCCTCCGCCGCCTCGCCGTCGCGCTGCCGCTGCTCCTGATCATCTCCTTCGGGGTGTTCGCGCTGGTCCATGTCGCGCCCGGCGATCCTGCCCGCGCGCTGCTCGGCTCGCGCCCCTCCGACCCGGCGACGCTGGCCGCCATCCGCGAGCGCTACCACCTCAACGATCCCTTCCTCGTGCAGTACGGCAAGTGGCTGTGGCAGGTGCTGCACGGCGATTTCGGCCGCTCCATCCAGGGCAGCCAGCTGGTCACCTCGGCGATCGCCCAGCGGCTCGGCGTCACCGTGTTCCTGACCACGGCCAGCGCCGCCATCGTGCTGGTCGCCGGCATCCTGCTCGGCGGGCTGGCGGCGCTGCGGCGCGGCAGCCGGCTCGACCGCGGCGTGGTCGTGCTCGGCGTGCTCGGCATCAGCTCGCCGGCCTTCGTCACCGGCATCTTCCTGCTCTACGTCTTCGGCGTCGTGCTCGGCTGGTTCCCGACCTTCGGCGCCGGCCGCGGCGGCTTCCTCGACCGCGCCTGGCACCTCGCTCTGCCGTCGCTGGCGCTCGCCCTCTCGCTGCTGGCGATCGTCGTCAAGATCACCCGCGCCTCGATGCTCGACGAGCTCGACAAGGACTACGTCACCTTCGCCCGGGCGCGCGGCCTGTCGCCGCTGCGCATCACGCTCGCCTACGTGCTGCGCAACGCGCTGGTCCCGGTGGTCACCGCCGCCGGGCTGATCGTCGTCGGGCTGGTGGCGGGCGCCCTCTATGTCGAGGTCACCTTCGCCCTGCCGGGCCTCGGCTCGCTCACCGTCGACGCCGTGCAGAAGCGCGACATCCCGATGATCCAGGGCACCACGGTGCTGTTCTCCTGCTTCGTCGTGGTGGTCAACCTCGCCGTCGACCTCGTCTACACGCTGATCGACCCGCGCATCCGCTTCGGCCGGGTGCAGTCGTGAGCCTGCCGCTCGAGATCGGCCGCCCCGCCGCCGGCGCGCGGCCGCCGCTGCTGGTCGGGCTGGCGCTGCTGGTGATCGGGCTGGTGGTGGCCTGCGCCATCCTCGGCGAGGCGATCGCGCCGGACTCGCCCTTCACCCAGCGCCTCGCGGTCGGCGACAAGCCGCCCTCGGCGGCGTTCCCCGCCGGCACCGACCTGCTCGGCCGCGACGTGCTCTCGCGCGTCATCGTCGGCGCCCGCACCGCGCTGGTCGGGCCGCTGGTGGTGGCGGCCGGCGCCTTCGCCATCGCCACCCTGCTCGGGCTGCTCTCCGGCTATCTCGGCGGGCTGGTCGACAATGCGGTGATGCGCTGGGTCGACTTCATGTTCGCGCTGCCCGGGCCGCTGGTCGCCATCGTCGTGGTCGGCGTGCTCGGCGGCGGCTACTGGACCGCCGTGCTGGTGCTGGTCATCCTGTTCACCGCGCCCGACACCAGGATCGTGCGCAGCGCCGTGCTGGAGCAGCGGCCGCTGCCCTACATCGACGCCGCCCGGGCGCTCGGCGTGCCGAAGGCGCGGATCCTCTTCCTGCACATCCTGCCCAACGTGCTGCCGCTGATCCTGGCCTACGTGCTGCTCGATTTCGCCTTCGCGCTGGTCAACCTCGCCGGCCTCTCCTTCCTCGGGCTCGGCGTCGAGCCGGGCACCCCGGACTGGGGCCGCATGCTGTTCGAGAACCGCAACATCCTGTTCTCCAACCCGGTCGCCCTGCTGCTGCCGGCCGGCCTCATCATCCTGACCGCGGTCAGCATGAACCTGATCGGCGACTGGCTGTTCGAGCGGCTGACCCGGTGAGTGGGCCGGCCGCCGGCGCGGAACCGCTGCTCGCGGTCCGCGGCCTCGCCATCGCCGCGGCCGCGCCCGGCGGCGAGCGGCTGATCGCGTCCGGCATCGACCTCGCGATCGGCCGCGGCGAGACCATCGCCATCGTCGGCGAGTCCGGCTCCGGCAAGTCGCTGACCGCCAAGGCGATCGCCCGGCTGCTGCCGCCCGGCGTCGCCGCCCGCGGCGAGATCCGCTTCGACGGCATCGACCTCGCGGCCCTGCCGGAGCGCGCGATGCGCCGGCTGCGCGGCCGCCGCATCGCCATGCTGCTGCAGGACCCCTTCACCATGCTGAACCCGCTGCTGCGCTGCGGGGCGCATGTCGAGGAGATGCTGGCCGGCCGCCCGGAATTCGCCGGCCGCGCCGCGCGCCGGGCCGAGGTGGCGCGGCGGCTGGGGGAGGTCGGCATCGACGCCGAGGCGGTGGCCGCGCGGCTGCCCTTCCAGCTCTCCGGCGGCATGGCGCAGCGCGTCGCCATCGCCGCGGCGCTGGCCGGCGATCCCGAGCTGCTGATCGCCGACGAGCCCTCGACCGCGCTCGACGTCACCACCCAGGCCGAGGTGATGCGCCTGCTGAAGCGGGTGCAGGCGAGCCGCGGCATGAGCCTGGTGCTGATCACCCACGACCTCCGGCTGGCCTTCGCCACCTGCGACCGCGTGCACGTGCTCTATGCCGGCTCGCTGCTCGAGGTCGGCGCCGCCGCCGCGGTCGAGGCCGACCCCGCCCATCCCTACACGCTCGGCCTGCTGCTCTCCGAGCCGCCGGCCGGCCGCCGGGTGCAGCGGCTGATCGCCATCCGCGGGGCGGTGCCGCGCGCCGAAGCGGTGCAGGGCGTCTGCGGCTTCGCCGAGCGCTGCGACTGGGCCGAGCCGCGCTGCCGCGCCGGCAAGCCGCCGCTGGCGCCGCTCGGCGACCGGCTGACCGCCTGCATCCGCCGGCCGGAGATCGCCGAGGCGATGCGCGCGCTGCGCCGCCAGGCGCTGGTCGACGCGCCGCCGCCGGCCGCCGCCGGCGGCAGCCCGCTGCTGCGCGCGGCGGGGGTGGAGAAGAGCTTTCCCGGCCGGCGCGGCCGGCCGGTGCGGGCGCTGAAGGGCGTCTCGATCGAGCTCGCCGCCGGCGAGAGCGTCGGGCTGGTCGGCGAATCGGGGTCGGGCAAGACGACGCTGGGGCGGTGCCTGGTCGGGCTGGAGACGCCCGGCGGCGGCACCATCGAGATCGACGGCATCGTGGCATCCGACATCGCGGCGCTGCCGGCGGCCGGGCGCGCCCGGCTGCGCCGCACCGTGCAGATGGTCTTCCAGGATCCCTACTCGACGCTCAACCCGAAGCACTCGGTGCGCCGCTGCCTGGCCGAGGCGCTGCGCGCCGGCGGCGTCGAGGGGCCGCTCGACGAGCGGGTCGGCGCGCTGCTGCAGGAGGTCGGGCTGCCCGAAGCCTTCGCCGAGCGGCGGCCGGCCGCGCTCTCCGGCGGCGAGCGGCAGCGCGTGGCGATCGCCCGGGCGCTCGCCGTGCGGCCGCGCATCCTGGTCTGCGACGAGCCGGTCTCCGCGCTCGACGTCTCCGTCCAGGCGCAGATCCTCAACCTCTTCAAGCGGCTGCAGGAGGAGCGCGGCCTGTCCTACCTGTTCATCACCCACGACCTCGCCGTGGTGCGCCAGGTGGTCGACCGCGTCTACGTCCTCTATCTCGGCGAGATCGTCGAGCAGGGGGCGACCGAGGCGGTGATGACCCGCCCGCAGCACCCCTATACCAGGCGGCTGCTCGACTCGATCCCGCGCGGCGCCGCCTGATGCGCCGCGGTGCCGGGGCTCAGTGCCCGGTCATGCCGCCGGGCCGGGCGCGCAGCAGCTTGAAGCGGTTGAAGCCCATCGCGACGTAGCGCTCGAGGTCGAAGTCGATCATGCCGCGCAGCTCGCGCTCCTTGACCGGCTGCGAGCACTTGAACTCGCCGCCCTGGCCCTTGTTGAGGCGCGACACCGAGACGTAGCAGATCCGCGACGGGCAGGTCAGCGCGCAGCCCGCGTTGGCGAAGAGGGTGATCTGCTCCTTGCGCTGCAGCCCGTCGAGGAAGTCGAGCTGCTCGTTCAGCTCCATCGGCAGCACCGCCGTGTCGTAGAGGTCGAGGGCGGCGGCGATGCGGTCGGGCGTCTTCAGGTTCTTGATGACGCTCGCCTCGATCCGGTACTTCGGGAAGTCGCGGCGGATCCAGCGCGCCAGCTCGTCGTTGGTGCAGATCACCGCGTTGCCCTCGCGGTGATACTTCTCGAGCAGCGGCTGGTTGTTCTCGTACTCGCCGAGCTCGACATAGTGGTTGGTCAGCGGCAGCCGCACCCCGATGCCGGCATAGTAGAGCTGGTTGACGTCGTGCGCGGTCAGCTCGGGCGTGCCGAAGACCCGGCCGCCATAGAGGGTCGAGCGCTCGACGAAGCCGAAGACGCTGTCGATCTCGATCACCGGGATGCGCGGAAAGTGCTTGGCGAGGAACGGCAGCACGCCGACGCCGTCCGGCTTGCCGCGTGCGGAAATGGTGTAGCGCATGACCTCGGTCCCCGGCGGATTTCCCCGGCCGCCGGCGTCGGCGGCACCGCGAGCGATGCGCCGCATCAGACCGTCGGAGAGGCCCCCGGGTCGTTGATCCAGATCAAGCTCGCGCGACGCCCATCGCGATAAGGACACCGATCGCGCTTGCGAGGTCGCGGTTCACGATAATCAGGCGCAGCACGAAGCTCTCCAGCATGACGAAGCTCAGGTCGGGCGTCTCGACGTGTTAAGGCTTCGTCGATAAAATTCTTCCGCCAGAGTCGAATGATCCGTGTCTTGGCTGAGAACGCCTCGATGAAGAGCGACAAGTCATCCTCATCGCGCTCTCCCCAGTGTCTCATATAATTGTTGGACAGACTGCCTCCGTCTGAATGTCAGAACTCCCACCCTTCTGCTTGCATGAATTCCTCAAGCGTCAGGCAGTCTATGCCAAAATGCTGACAGATATTTGGGATCTTTGCGGCATGGGGTTTAAACAATTCCATAGTAACAAGAGGATATTTGTCGATAGCTGCTTTGGCTATGACGAATGGGTCGGCTATGTTTCCGCCTTTTAGTAGTTTCTGCTGTTCAATATTTTGTTGAAAGTGAGGGACTCCGTAGATTTGAGCAACAAATGCACCTTCGGCGGCTGTGGGAGTAGAAAACACGGAGGTGTTGTTCCTGGCCCAATCCATAAGATCTTGAGGTCCGCCATCTTCGATCTCCCGAAGAACCTCTCGCGTCGAAGTTATGCTCCCGTCGGCGACCAAGGTGTCAAAATTTTCCCAAAGGCGCCTGAAGGTCCGTCGGTAGTAATTCTTGAATAGTGCCGAAAGCGGGGAAGTATCGAAGACGTAGCTCATTGACTTCCCTTTGAGAAATAATCTTCAAGCGTTCCAATGTTCCTTGGTTTAGTATTTAGGTATTCGGCGAGCTGGCCTTCATCAATACGATTTCGGTGGTACTGTTGAAGAGCCAGCTCAATGTAATCGCGCCCGAGATAAGCAATTTGGGTCCGATACCAGTCGCCTCCACCCCCGCCTTGGGCCCTTTGATTGGACCACGCGGCTGCAGCCCTGGTGTATTCGATTTGCTCAATCCAGCCCCGGTCCAAAAACCGGCGGTAGACGACTTCGCGACTGACGTGAAACTGCTGCGCGAGCTGTTGAGCAGTGGCTTCTGAAGGATTTAGGCCGACCATTGCCGCACGAAGCGCGGCGTCGGGCACGAGGAACTCGCCAGCAAATTTATTACAGATAATCTCGATACGTTGCTGCTGGAACGGCAAGCGCCCGATTAGACTATTGTCATCCTGGTCAATGCCGCTTGTCTGAAACAACAGGTGGGCTAGCTCATGAAAGAGTGTGAATATTTGGCGGGTCTTTGTTGAGCTGTTGTTGACGTATATGATGGGAAACTCGTTGTCGTAGAGGCTGAATCCAGAATAACCCTCGACCCGAAAAGCATCCTTAAACACAAATAACCCGATTTTATGGAGCGCGCTCCGCCAAGCCTTGAGCGCGCCGTCGTCGTCCACCCATTGCTGCTGTTGGTCAAGGCTGATGCCAAGGTATCCACGGACCGCCGCCGCCATGCGCGGGATCGCGATGTCAGTCGGGAAGCTAAGGTCGCGCGTGATGAGACGCGGTGCCGGATTGTGCCCTAGCGTGAGCTCAGCCAAGTTGAGCTGGAAGGCCTTGGCCTTTCGCAGCAGGAAGCGTATCTGCCGGGGAAGCTGATCAAACTCGGCGTCCGGCAGTGTGCGAAACGACTCCCGGATCGGCGGTAAGGTAGGCGGCTCTGGGAAGAAGAACACCGCGACCGGGATCTTAAATTCCTCGGCCATGCGCTCGAGCTGAGGGTAGGTAGGTTGCAGGGTGCCGTCCTCCCAGGCAGCGATTTTAGCAAACTTTTGGGCAGCCTCTTCTTGGGAGAGGCCGGCCCGCTTCCGCGCCCATGCAACTACGTCCTTGCTGACTGGCATTCCCTCGTTAGCCATGTGCCACCGGGGTCGGCACGCGAGAAATAGTGCTATGGCTTACGTTGTAACTACGCGCGATGTTCCTAATGCATTCGCCGCGTTCGCGCCGCGCGATTGCCTCGATCTGTTGATGCGGTGTTAACTTTGGCTTGCGTCCAAGCTTGGCGCCGCCTGCCTTGGCGCGGGTGCGTCCTTCTGCTGCGCGCGCGCGGACGAGCTCGCGTTCGAATTCGGCCAAGCCGCCAAGCACAGTCAGCACTAACCGCCCGTTCGGAGTGGATGTGTTGGCCCAGGCGTCGCTGAGCGACCGAAATCCTGCCTCGCGTTCGGCTACTGCCGCGACGATGTTCAGTAAGTCTCGCGTAGAGCGGGCGAGGCGATCGAGGCGCGTCACCAGAAGCACGTCGCCCGGCGCCAGTTGGTTCATCACGCGGCGAAGCTCAGCGCGGTCGGTTCTGGTTCCGCTAGCGGTTTCGCAATAGACCTTCTCGGCTCCGGCCGCCGCAAGCTCGGTCACCTGGGCGTCAGCGCTCTGGCCATCGGCTGAAGCGCGAGCATATCCGTAGATCATAGAAGATATTATGCACCGGATTTTTGCAACCAGGCAAGTCGCTCAACGGGGCGCGATGACCGCCAATTGCGACAGTGACTGCCGTCGTGGTCTGCCCGAAGCCCGACGGTGAGTCCACGACCAGGGTTATCGGCACGAGTCGCTCACCGCTCAGCCCGAGAGCAGGTTGCGAAAGTACCGCGGAAAGCTCTCGACCAGCCAAGCAATCAGGCATGAACCGGGATCGGACTATTCCCGAGCTGGTGGGGCATGAACAGGCCGGTCGAGTTCCTCCTGTTCTGGCTGCGCGCCGGCTTCAGCGGAAGCCGATCGTCCGCCCGGCATAGCGCGGCGCCGGCAGGCCGGCGTGGCTGGCCGCGATGGCCTCCAGCCGCGCCAGGATCTCCGGCCGGAACGGCGCGGCCCGGGGGGCGCCGCTCTTGTCGACGTGGAGCAGCATCAGCTCGTTGGTCGCGGCCAGCACGCCGTCCGCCTCGCGGATCATGGCGTGGAAGAGCTGCGCCCGCTTGGCGTCGTGGCGGAGCAGCTGGGTGGTGACCAGCAGGCGGTCGCCCTCATGCACCTCCTGCAGGTACATGAGGTGCGCCTCGGCCGTGTAGGCCGAGCTCTTCGTCGCCCGGCGGGTGGCGTCGTCGAGCCCGATATGGTCGATGAAGGCGTCCGAGGCCTGGCAGAAGACATGCAGGTAGAAGGCCTCGTTCATGTGGCCGTTATAGTCCACCCAGGCCGGCAGCACGGTGGCCCGGTGGAGCTGAAGCGGGGCGGCCTCCATCGCGATAGCCTCTCAGTCGTTCGGCGCCAGGCCGTGCCGCGCCTTCACCTGGCGCAAGGTCTCCATGACGCTGATCAGCGCGTCGTCGCGGTAGCGCTCCAGCTCCTTGACGCTGCGGCCGCCGGCCTGCGCCTGGGTGCCCTCGACCATGCGGTCGATCAGCTCGGGCGTCAGCTCGGGCGCCACCAGCTTGGTCCAGGGCAGCTTCAGGGCCGGGCCGAACTGGGCCAGCATGTGGCGCATGCCCTGGTCGCCGCCGGCCATGTGGAAGATCAGGCAGGTGCCCATGAAGGACCAGCGCAGCCCACAGCCGAAGCGCACCGCGTCGTCGATCTCGGCGGTGCTCGCCACCCCCTCGGCGACCATGTGCAGCGCCTCGCGCCACAGCGCCTCCATCAGCCGGTCGGCGATGTAGCCCGGCACCTCGGTGCGCACGCGCAGCGGCCGCATGGCGATCGATTCGTAAAAGGCGACGGTCCGGTCGATGGCCGTCGCTGCGGTGGCCTTGCCGCCCAGCACCTCGACCAGGGGCAGCAGGTAGACGGGATTGAACGGGTGGCCGATCACCACCCGCTCCGGATGGGCGCAGGCCGACTGGATCTCGGTCGGCAGCAGGCCGGACGAGCTCGACGCGATGACGACGTCGGGCCGTGCCGCGGCGTCGACCTCGGCCAGCAGCTTGCGCTTGAGGGTCTCGTTCTCCGGCGCGCTCTCCTGGACGAAGTCGGCGTCGCGCACCGCGTCGACCAGCGTCGCGACGAAGCGCAGCCGCTTGAGGTCGGCGCCCTGCGCCAGCCCCACCCGCGTCAGTGCCGGCCAGGCATTGGCGACGCTGTCCCTGAGGCGCTGCTCGGCCCCGGGCGCCGGGTCCCAGGCGGTGACGTCGAGCCCGTGGGCGAGGCAGCGCGCCGCCCAGCCGCTGCCGATGACGCCGGTGCCGACGATGCCGATGCGGCGGATCGCTGTGCTCATGGGTGCGGTGCTCCTGTCCTCTATCGGGCCTTCAGCCCGAGCTTGACGCGCGTCTCGGCCGGGG
The DNA here is from genome assembly GCA_046349435.1 of Dongiaceae bacterium. Classification (GTDB taxonomy): domain Bacteria; phylum Pseudomonadota; class Alphaproteobacteria; order Dongiales; family Dongiaceae; genus JAXMCI01. Next base: position 136,019 of record JAXMCI010000011.1, read on the forward strand.
TCAGCGGCCGTGCGCCCAGCAGCTGGATGATCTTGATCGCCTTCTCGACCAGGCTGCCGTTGGAGGCGTAGACGCCGCGCTCGAGATAGAGATTGTCCTCCAGCCCGACCCGGACGTTGCCGCCGAGCAGCACCGCCTGCGCCACCATCGGCATCTGCATGCGGCCGATGCCGAACCCGGCCCAGACGGCACCCGGCGGCAGGCTGTCCTTCATCGCCTTCATGGTGGTGGTGTCGGCCGGCGCGCCCCAGGGAATGCCGAGGCAGAACTGGAACAGCGGCGGGTCGGCGAGCAGCCCCTCCTTGTGCATCTGGCTGGCGAACCAGAGATGGCCGGTGTCGAACACCTCGAGCTCCGGCTTGACGCCGAGCTCGCGGATCCGCTTCGCGCCGGCCCGCAGGTAGTCGGGCGTGCTGATGTAGATCATGTTGCCGTCGCCGAAGTTCAGCGTGCCGCAATCGAGCGTGCAGATCTCCGGCAGCAGCTCCTCGACATGGACCAGCCGCTCGAGCGGCCCGACCAGGTCGGTGTTCGGGCCGGCGACCTTGGGATCCTTCTCGCCGAGCTCGAAGTCGCCGCCCATGCCGGCGGTCAGGTTGATCACCATGTCGACGTTCTGGCCGCGCAGCCGCTCGACCACCTCGCGATAGAGCCGCGGGTCGCGGCTGCCCTTGCCGGTCTCCGGGTCGCGGACATGGATGTGCACCACCGAGGCGCCGGCATTGGCCGCCTCGATGGCGGCGCTGGCGATCTGCTCGGGCGTCACCGGGATGGCGGGGTGCTTGCCGACGGTGTCGCCGGCGCCGGTGATGGCGCAGGTGACGATGACCTCGGTGTTCATGGGGCGTCCTCCGGGCCGGGGCGTCCCGGCGTCGGCCGCCATGCTAGGCCGCGCCCCGGCGGCCGCATGACGAATTCCGCCCTCGGCATGATGCCAACCGACGGGGCTCAGCGCAGCGCCGGCATCACCCCGGGATCGACCGGCCGGCGCTCGTCGCTCGGCGGCCGGCCGGCCCAGCCCCGGTAGGTGCGCGAGAAATGGGCGGCCGAGCCGAAGCCGCTCGCCACCGCCACCTCGACCACCGACATCTCGGTGTATTGCAGCAAGGCGCGGGCGCGCTGCAGCCGCAGCTCGACATAGTAGCGCCGCGGCGTCATGCGGAAGTGGCGGCGGAAATGCCGCTCGAGCTGGCGCAGCGACAGCCCGGCGGCCCGGCTGAGGCGCTCGCTGGTCACCGGCTCCTCGAGATGGCCCTCCATCAGCTCGATGGCGCGCGCCACCCCGGCATGGGCGATGCCCTGGCGGCGCTGCGTCGCCATGCGCTGGCGGTCGTGCGGGTCGCGGATGTCGGCGTGGATGAACTGCTCGGAGACCGCCGCGGCCAGGCGGCGCCCATGCTGCAGGCTGATGAGATGCAGCATCATGTCGAGCGCCGCGGTGCCGCCGGCGCAGGTGAAGCGGTCGCCGTCGATGACGTAGAGCCCGGATTCGACCTCGACCCGGGGGTAGCGCTCGCGGAAGCTGTCGAGGCTCTCCCAGTGGGTGGTGGCGCGGCGGCCGTCGAGCAGCCCGGCGCGGGCGAGCAGGAAGCTGCCGGTGTCCATGGCGCCGAGCGCGACCCCGCGCCGGGCCAGCCGCTGCAGCCAGGCGCCGACCGCCTCGTCGTAGCCGGCCTCCGGCTCGAACCCGGCGCAGACCACCAGCCTCGCATAGGCGCCGGGGGCGGCGATGCTGCGGGTGGCGACCAGCGCCATGCCGTTGCTGGCATGGGCGGCCGCGCCGTCGCGGGTCACCACCTCCCAGCGATAGAGCGGCCGGCCGGCCAGGCGGTTGGCGACGCGCAGCGGCTCGACCGCGGAGACGAAGGCCATCATCGAGAAGCGGGGCACCAGCAGGAAGCCGATCTCCTGCGGCGCGCCCGAGGCTCCCGAGCTGGCTCCCTGGCCCGCTACCTGGCTGGCCTCCCGGTCCGCCATTGCTTGCTCCGCCCGTCGCGTTCCATCATGCTACGTCGATAACGGTCAAAGTAAAGCCGTCGACCGAGGCTAGGGTTTGGGGATGACGGTCCGGGTCGCGCGCCCGGCCGGCGGAGGGCAGGGGAGACGAAGCCATGGTCGGGGGACGGTCGCTGCCAACCGGGCTGCTGGCGGCATGCTTAGGCTGATAGCGCAACGCACCCTGCTCGGCCTGCTGACGCTGCTCGGCGTCTCCGCGCTGATCTTCGCCGGCACCGAGATCCTGCCCGGCGACGTCGCCACCGCGATCCTCGGCCAGTCGGCGACGCCCGAGACGGTCGAGGCGATCCGCAAGTCCCTCGGGCTGCATGACCCGGCGATCCTGCGCTACGTCCGCTGGCTGACCGCCTTCCTCGCCGGCGACCTCGGCACCTCGCTGGCCAATGGCCGCGAGATCGCCACCGAGATCGCCCCGCGGCTCGCCGCCACCTTCTTCCTGGCCGGCTATGCCGCGTTCATCGCCGTGCCGCTCTCGGTCGGCTTCGGCATCGTCGCCGCGATCCGGCAGAATGGCTGGTTCGACCGGCTGATCAACCTGGTGACGCTGACCACCATCTCGATGCCGGAGTTCTTCATCGGCTACATCCTGATCATCCTGGTGGCCGTCCAGCTCGGCTGGCTGCCCAGCCTCGCCACCATCAACGACGACATGGGCCTGGGCGAGCGGCTCTACACCGCCGCCCTGCCGGCCATCACCCTGGTGCTGGTGGTGATGGCGCACATGCTGCGGATGACCCGGGCGGCGGTGATCTCGGCGATGTCCAGCCCCTATGTCGAGATGGCCATCCTCAAGGGCTTGCGGCGCTGGCGCATCGTCGTGCAGCACGCGCTGCCCAACGCGCTGGCGCCGATCATCAACGTGATCGCGCTCAACCTCGCCTATCTTGTGGTCGGCGTGATCGTCGTCGAGGTGGTGTTCGTCTATCCCGGCATGGGCCAGCTGATGGTCGACTCGGTGTCGAAGCGCGACGTGCCGGTGGTGCAGGCCTGCGCGCTGATCTTCGCCGCCACCTTCGTCGGGCTCAACATGGTCGCCGACCTGCTGGCGATCGTCAGCAACCCGCGCCTCAGGCATCCGCGGTGAGGCGCCGATGAAGCTCGCCGGGCACCGCCTCAGCATCGCCGCCCGGATCGGGCTGGCGATCGTCGCCATCAACCTGCTGGCGGCCATCCTGGCGCCGCTGGTCGCCCCCTATGGCGAGGCCGACTTCGTCGGCGACGTCTGGGCGCCGCCCAGCCCGGAGGCCTGGCTCGGCCTCGACAATCTCGGCCGCGACATCCTCTCGCGCCTGCTCTACGGCGCGCGCACCACCATCGGCCTGGCGCTGCTGATCACCGGGCTCTCCTTCTCCATCGGCATCATCGGTGGCTTCTCCGCCGCCGTGCTCGGCCGCGGCGTCGACATGGTGCTGTCGCGGCTGGTCGACGTGCTGATGGCGATCCCGACGCTGATCTTCGCCCTCATCGTGCTGTCGGTGCTCGGTACCTCGGTGCCGGTGCTGGTCGGCACCATCGCCATCCTCGATTCGACCCGCGTCTTCCGGCTGAGCCGCGCCGTCGCCATGAACATCGCGGTGCTCGACTATGTCGAGGTGGCGAAGCTGCGCGGCGAGGGGCTGTGGTGGCTGATCCGGCGCGAGGTGCTGCCCAACGCGCTGTCGCCGCTGTTCGCCGAGTTCGGGCTGCGCTTCTGCTTCACCTTTCTCTTCATCGCGGCGCTCTCCTTCCTCGGCCTCGGCATCCAGCCGCCCTATGCCGACTGGGGCGGCATGGTCCGGGACAACGCCCAGGCAATCAATTTCGGCGGCTACGCACCGCTGATCCCGGCCGCCGCCATCGCGCTGCTCACCATCGGCGTCAACCTGGTGGTCGACTGGTTCCTCTCCATCCATTCCCGCCCGCACGGCGAGGGCGCCTGAGACGATCTCATGAGCGATGTCATCCTCCGCATCGACCAGCTCCGCATCGAGGCCACCACCGAGGGCGGCGGCACGGCGCACGCCATCGTCGACGAGGTCAGCCTGGCGCTCGACCGCGGCGAGGTGCTCGGGCTGATCGGCGAGTCCGGCGCCGGCAAGTCGACCATCGGCCTCGCCGCGCTCGGCTACAGCCGGCCGGGCTGCCGCATCGTCGGCGGCCGCATCGAGGTCGACGGCGTCGACATCCGCACCCTCGACGCCGACGGCCGCCGCCGGCTGCGCGGCCGCCGCGTCGCCTATATCGCGCAGAGCGCGGCCGCTGCCTTCAACCCGGCGCGCACGCTCTACGCGCAGGTCTGCGAGGGCCCGGTGCGGCACCGCATGATGGGCTGGGAGGAGGCGCGCCAGCAGGCCGTCGTGCTGTTCCGCGAGCTCGACCTGCCCAAGCCGGAGAGCTTCGGCGAGCGCTATCCGCACCAGGTCTCGGGCGGCCAGCTGCAGCGCGCCATGGCGGCGATGGCGATGTCCTGCCGGCCCGACATCCTGGTGCTCGACGAGCCGACCACGGCGCTCGACGTCACCACCCAGATCGAGGTGCTGGCGGTGCTGAAGCGGCTGATCCGCGAGCACCGCACGGCCGCCCTCTACATCACCCACGACCTCGCGGTCGTGGCCCAGGTGTCGCAGCGCATCATGGTGCTGCGCCACGGCAAGATGGTGGAGGAGGGGACGGCCGAGCAGGTGCTGCAGCGCCCGCGCCAGGACTATACCCGCCGGCTGGTGGCCGAGCGCCGCGCCGCGGCCGAGCGCACCGTCGTGCGCCACCCGGCCGCCGGGCCGCTGCTGCAGCTGACCAACGTCGTCGCCAGCTACCGCAGCCTGGCCCGGGTGATCGACGATGTCAGCCTGACCGTGCCGCGCGGCGAGACGCTGGCGGTGGTCGGCGAGTCGGGCAGCGGCAAGAGCACGCTGGCCCGCGTCGTCACCGGCCTGCTGCCGCGCCAGAGCGGCGAGATCGCCTTTGCCGGCGCCAGCCTGCCGCGCGGCTACCAGGAGCGCAGCCGCGACCAGCTGCGCCGCATCCAGATGATCTACCAGATGCCGGACGTGGCGCTGAACCCGCGCCAGACGATCGGCGAGATCATCGGCCGGCCGCTCGGGTTCTATTTCGGCCGGCGCGGCGCCGCGGTGCGCCAGCGGGTCGCCGAGCTGCTCCGCCTCATCGACCTGCCGGAGAGCTTCGCGACGCGCCGGCCGGGCGAGCTGTCGGGCGGCCAGAAGCAGCGCGTCTGCATCGCCCGCGCGCTCGCCGCCGAGCCCGACCTGGTGATCTGCGACGAGGTCACCTCGGCGCTCGACCCGCTGGTCGCCGACGAGATCCTCAGGCTGCTGCGGCGGCTGCAGGACGAGCTCGGCCTGACCTACGTCTTCATCACCCACGACCTCGGCACGGTGCGGCGCATCGCCGACCGCGTCGCCGTCATGCTGAAGGGCCAGCTGGTCGCCTCCGGCCCGACCGAGCAGGTCTTCGCGCCGCCCTATCATCCCTATACCGAGCTGCTGCTCTCCTCGGTGCCGGAGATGCGCACCGACTGGCTCGACGAGCGGCTGAGACAGCGGCGGCGGGGCTGACCCGGTCATGTCCGTGCGCCGGGCGGCCGGCGTCGGCCGGCCGGGCGACTACGCCGTCGGCCTGGCCTGCACCTTCGCCGCCACCCTGATGTGGAGCCTGAGCGGCGTCTTCGTGCGGCTGCTGCCCGGTCTCGACGCCTTCCAGATCAATGGCTATCGCGGCTTCTTCGCGGCCATCGCCCTGCTCCTCATCCTCGGCGTCGGGGGCGGCGGCATCGCGCCGCTGGTGCGCCGCTTCGCCCGGCTCGACCCCTTCGCCAGCGGGCTGCTCGCCGGCTTCTTCGCGGTCGGCTCGACCAACTACATCCTGGCGCTGGAGCGGGCCAGCGTCGCGGCAGTCGCCTGCCTCGCCGCCGGCGCGCCGATCTTCACCGCGCTGCTCGCCCGCATCTTCGTCGGCGAGCGCCTCTCCGCGCCGGTGCTGGCCGCGGCGATCGTCGCCATGGGTGGGGTCTGGCTGATGATGGAGGGCGGGCTCGCCGCCTCGGGGCTCGCCGGGGTGGTGATCGCGCTCGGCGTGCCGCTGCTCTTCGCCGCCCAGACGGTGGCGCTGCGCCGCTTCCGCGGCATCGACATGATGCCCTCGCTCTGCCTCGGCGCCCTCGGCGCCTGCGCCCTCAACATGGCGCTTGCCGATTCGCACTGGCTGCCCTGGCGCGACCTCGCGGTGCTGGCCGCCATGGGCACCGTGCAGCTCGCCGTGCCGGCGATCCTCTGGGTGCTCGCCGCGCGCCGCCTCCCGGCGGCGCCGATGATGCTCGTCTCGCTGCTCGACGCCGTCTTCAACCCGCTCTGGGCCTGGATCGGCGTCGGCGAGGTGCCGGCGCGCAACGTCGTGCTCGGCGGCGCGCTGGTGATGGCCGCGGTGGTGCTGGCGACGCTGGCCTCGATCCGCCGCGAGCGGCGATTGCTGGCCGCGGGGTAGGGCGGGCGCCGGCCGCGCCCGGCCCGTTGCGCCCTGCCTTGCGCCCCTGCCTTGCAACCTCGCGCGATTCGTGGCGTTGTGGCGCGCCCGCCCATGCCCGCCTCCGCCCCGGCCGCCTCCGACCCGCCCTTCGTCGCCGCCCTGCTCCGGGTCGCGCTGCCCTTCGCGCTCGCCTTCCTGATGCAGGAGGTGCTGCGCTCGGTGATGGCCACCCTGGTGCCGGTGCTCGACGGCGAGTTCCGGCTCGGGCCGGAGGGGCTGGGCCTGCTCGCCGCCTTCTACCTGGTGGGATTCGCCGTCGCCCAGCTCTCCAACGGCGTCCTGCTCGACCGCATCGGGCCGCGCCTGCTGCTGCCCGCCCTGCTGCTGGTCTCGGCGCTGGGCTGCCTCGTATTCAGCCTCGCCGACGGCGCCGCCGGCCTCAAGCTCGGCCGCGCGCTGACCGGCTTCGGCATGTCGGCCTGCCTGATGGGCGCCTTCTCGGCCAACGCCGCCGCCTTCCCGCCGCGCCGGCTGGCCACCGCCAACGGCCTGGTGCTCGGCCTGGGCAGCCTCGGCACGCTGGCCGCCACCAAGCCGGTCGAGCTGTTCCTCGACGCCTATGACTGGCGCAGCCTGTTCCAGCTGCTGGGCGGGCTGGTGCTGGCGGCCGGGATCGCGATCCTGCTCGTCGTGCCGCGCCGGCGCGAGCCGCAGCGGCACCGCCCGCCGGTGCTGGCCGAGCTCGGCGCGGTGCTGCGCAGCGCCGCCTTCTGGCGCGTCGCGCCGCCCACCGCCCTCTCGCTCTCGATCGTCGTCGCCTACCAGGGCCTGTGGGCCGGCCCCTGGCTGCGCGACGTCGGCGGGGCCTCGCCGGGCGGCGTCGTCGACGGGCTGCTCGGCATCGCCGTCGGCTGGACCATCGGCAACATCGTCGGCGGCTTCCTGCTCGACTGGCTGCTGCGCCGCGGCTGGACCGGCGAGCAGGTCTTCCTCATGCTGATGACCCTGTTCCTCGCCGTCCAGCTCGGGCTGCTGGTCGACGGCCCGGCCGGCCTCTGGCTGTGGCCCTGCGCCATCCTGGTCGGCAGCGCCGGCAATCTCGGCTACGCCGTGCTCTCGCCGCAGGTCCCCGCCCGCCTGGTCGGCCAGGCCAACAGCCTGACCAACCTGCTGCTCTTCATCGTCGCCTTCGCCGTCCAGTTCGGCGTCGGCCGGATCATCGCCGCCTGGCCGGAGACGGCGCCGGGGCTCTATTCGGTGACCGCGCACCGCGTCGCTCTGCTGGCGCTGGCGCCGCCGCAGCTGGCGGCCCTGCTCTGGCTGTGGCACGGCAGCCGCCGGCGGGTGCAGCCGGCATGAGCCTGCGGCTCGGCTTCGACACCGGCGGCACCTACACCGACGCGGTGCTCTACGATCCGGCGCGCGGCGTCGTCGCCAGCGCCAAGGCGCTGACCACCAAGCACGACCTGGCAATCGGCCTGGCCGGCGCCTTCGCCGGCGTGCGCGCCGCCATCGACGCGCCGATCGTGCTCGTCTCGCTCTCCACCACGCTCGCCACCAACGCGCTGGTCGAGGGCCATGGCAGCCCCGTCGGGCTGCTCCTGCTCGGCTACCCCGCGAGCGTGCTGGAGAAGCCGCCGCTCGCCGCCGCGCTGGGCGAGGACCCGGCGCTGCTGCTGGCCGGCGGCCACGACCCGCTCGGCGAGGAGCAGGCGCCGCTCGACCTCGCCGCGGTGCGCGCGGCGGTCGAGGGGCTGGCCGGCCGGGTCGCCGCCTTCGCCGTCTCCGGCTTCTTCTCGGTGCGCAACCCGGCGCACGAGATCGCGGTCCGCCGGCTGATCCGCGAAGCCACCGACCGGCCGGTGACCTGCGGCCACGAGCTCAGCGCCAGGCTCGACGCGCCGCGCCGGGCGCTGACCGCGCTGCTCAACGCCCGGCTGATCCCGCAGCTCCAGGCGCTGATCGCCGCCGTCCGCGGCCTGCTGGCCGAGAGCGCGATCGGCGCGCCGCTGATGGTGGTGAAGGGCGACGGCTCGCTGGTCGGCGCCGAGGTGGCGGCGTTGTCGCCGGTCGAGACCATCCTCTCCGGCCCGGCCGCCAGCGTCGTCGGCGCCCACCATCTCGCCGGCGTCGACGACGTCTTCGTCTCCGACATCGGCGGCACCACCACCGACATCGCCCTGCTGCGCGGCGGCCGGCCGGTGCTGAACCGCGAGGGCGCCGTGGTCGGCGGCTTCCGCACCATGGTCGAGGCGGTCGAGGTCCGCACTTACGGGCTGGGCGGCGACAGCGAGGTGCACGCCACCGACGGCGGGCTGCGCCTCGGCCCGCGCCGCGTCGTGCCGCTCGGCCTGGCGGCGATCCAGCATCCCTTCGTGCTGGCCACGCTGGAGCGCCAGCTCGCCGGCGAGCCGGGCGAGCAGGACGGCCGCTTCGCGCTCCGCCAGCGCGCGCTCGAGGCGGCGGTCGAGCTGCCGCCCGCCCAGGCGCGGCTCTGGGCGGCGCTGGCCGACGGCCCGCTGCCGGTCGCCGAGCTCGCCCCCGGCTACGCCAGCGAGCGGGCGCTCGCCCGCCTCGTCGATCGCGGGCTCGTCATCATCGCGGCCCTGACGCCGAGCGACGCCGCCCACCTGCTCGGCCGCCAGCAGGGCTGGTCGGTCGACGCCGCCCGGCTCGGCGCCGCGCTCTTCTGCCGGCGCTGGGCCGCCCGGCTCGGCGGGGCCGCCGATCCCACAGCGCTCGCCGGCCGCATCGTCGAGCAGGTGGTGCGCCAGTCGGCCGAGGCCCTGCTCGACACCGCGCTCGCCGAATGGCGCGGGGCGGGGGGCCTCTCGGCCGGCGACCGGCCGCTGGTCGACGAGGCGCTCGCCGGGGCGGCGGCCCGCAGCACCGACCTGCTCTCGGTCAGCATCGGCCTCGGCCGCCCGATCGTGGCAATCGGCGCGCCGGCCGCCAGCTACTATCCGGAGATCGCCGCCCGGCTCGGCACCCGGCTGGTGGCGCCGCGCCATGCCGAGGTCTGCAATGCCGTCGGCGCCGTGGTCGGCGGCGTCTCGCGCACCGTGAGCGCGGTCATCACCGCCCCGGCCGAGGGCCGCTTCCGCGCCCACCTGCCGGACGGCGTCGCCGACTTCGCCGCGCTGGAGCCCGCCGCCGCCGCGGCGCTCGCCGCGCTGCGTCGGCTCGCCACCGAGCAGGCCCGCGCCGCCGGCGCCGCCGAGCTCGAGGTCCGCGAGAGCCGCGACGACCGCATCGTCCGCGAGGCCGACGGCCTCGAGCTCTTCGTCGAAAGCCGTCTCGCCGTCACCGCCTTCGGCCGCCCGCGCCTGGCCGGATGAAATCCCCTCGCCCGCGTGAGCGGGCTGGGTCGTGCGAGCCTCGTCGAAGCGACAAGCTCAGGCGGCCGCGCGCGCGGGCGGCACCTCGCGCGAGCTTGTCGAAGGGCAAGCGGGAGGCGTCGAGAGACCCTCACCCGTGCGGCGTGGCGAACCGGCGCTCGATCACGCCGCCGGGCCCGAGATGCTGGCCGGTCAGCGCGTGGTCGGCGTGCTGCATGCGCCAGGACAGCATGCGGCTCGCCAGCTCCAGCCGGACCTCGCGGTAGTCCGGATCGTCGGCGCGGTCGTCGAGCTCGCCGGGGTCGCGCTCGAGGTCGAAGAGCAGCGGCGGCAGCGCGGTGAAGTGCACGTACTTGAAGCGCGGCGTGCGGATCGCCGCCAGGCTGCACTGCTCGCTGGAAAGGCCGAGCGCCCGCTCCGGCCCGAGGTCGGGGATCTCGCGGAAGTCGTATTCCCAGAAGGCGCAGTCGCGCCAGCCGCCCGGCTCGGCGCCCATCAGGAACGGCATCAGCGAGCGGCCGTCGCACTGCGCCGGGATCTCCAGCCCGAGCCACTCGAGGATGGTCGGCATGACGTCGACCGCCTCGGTGAAGCGCTCGACCACCCGGCCGCGCCCGCCATCGGCCGCGGCGCGCGGGTCGCGGATGATCAGGGGGATGTGGAAGGCCTGGTCGAAATAGCCCTCCTTGCCCCACATCCAGTGATCGCCCAGCATCTCGCCATGGTCGCAGGTGAGGACGACCAGCGTCTCCTTGTCCTCGCCGGTCGCCTCGAGATGGGCGAGCAGCCGGCCGATCTCGTCGTCGACCTGGGTGATCATGCCGTAGTAGGTGGCGCGCAGCTGCCGCCACTCCCGCTCGTCGATCGATTCCAGCGTCCGCCCGTCCGCGGCGAACGACTCGATCTCGCGCAGATGGCCGAGCGCGTAGGCGAGGAACGGGTGCTGCCGGCCCTCGGCGGCGATCGACGGCGCGCGCACCGGTGCCGGCACGGCGGCCGGGTCATACATCGCGTTGTAGGGCTCGGGTGCGCGCATCGGCGGGTGCGGCCGCAGGAAGGAGGCGTGCACGAACCAGGGCTGGTCGCGATTCACCGAGAGGAAGCGCCGCACGGCGTCGCCGATGAAGGCCGTCTCGCTCTCTTCGGCCTTGAAGATCGGCGGCGCGAAGCTGCGGCCGCGGGATTCCGCGCCGGGATAGCCCGGCCGCGGCCGGTAGACCTCCGCCCGGCCGCCCGGCAGCGCATAGCCCCGCGCCCGGAGGTCGGCGATCCAGGCGGCCATGTGCTCGGGCAGCTGCACCCCGACGCTCATCCCCGGCAGCACCCCCTCGTAGGTGGTCAGCGCCGGATCGCCGGGCGGCAGCCGCCGCGGGTCCGGGCTGGTGTCGGTGTAGCCGAACAGGGTCGGGTCGTAGCCCGCCTTGCGCGCCTCCAGCGCGACGTTGGTGTGGCGCGCGTCGAGCGGCGTGCCGTTGCGCACCGAGCGGTGGTTCATCGCGTAGAGGCCGGTCAGCAGGCTGGTCCGCGCCGGGCTGCAGGGCGAGGCCTGGGTGAAATGGCGGCGGAACAGCACGCCCTGGCGGGCCAGCCGGTCGAGATTGGGCGTGCGCACGGGGTGGCCCAGCGCCGACAGGCACTCGCCGCGCCACTGGTCGGCGGTGATGAACAGGACCTTGCGCATGACTCTCCCGGCGCTGGCGGGGGCGGCGCCCCGAGATCTGTTGCATAGCCCCGGCGCGGGCCGGCGACTTGCGCGAATCCGCCGGGCAATGTCGCAACAAAAGGAGTTTGACGCTGTCGAAAAACGGTAACATCGCCGGTCTAGCGTGCCCGCGACCGGCCGCAGGGGTGGCCGGCGCGGCACGACATCGAGGGAGAGAAGCGGTGGGAAAGCACGTCATTTCGGGACGCGGCCGGCGGTGGCTGCTGGGCACGGCGCTGGCGGCGCTCGGCGTGGTGGCGACGACCGGGCTCGCGGCGGCCGATTCGATGGAGAAGCTGGTCGCCGCAGCCAAGAAGGAAGGCCAGCTCACGGTCATCGCGCTGCCGCATGATTGGTGCGGCTACGGCGACGTGATCGCCGGCTTCAAGGCGAAGTACGGCCTCAAGATCAACGAGCTCAATCCCGACGCCGGCTCGGGCGACGAGATCGAGGCGATCAAGGCGAACAAGAAGAACAAGGGCCCGCAGGCCCCCGACGTCGTCGATGTCGGCCTCTCCTTCGGCCCGAAGGCGGTCGATGAGAAGCTGCTGATGCCCTACAAGGTCGCGACCTGGGACAGCATCCCGAGCAGCGCCAAGGACGCCGCCGGCCACTGGTACGGCGACTACTACGGCGTGCTCGCCTTCGAGATCAACAGCGACATCGTCAAGAAGAGCCCGGCCGACTGGGCCGACCTGCTCGGCGCCGACTACAAGAACGCCGTCGCGCTGGCCGGCGACCCGCGCGCCTCGAACCAGGCGATCCAGGGCGTCTACGCGGCCGGCCTGTCGCAGGCCGGCGGTGATGCCGGCAAGGCGGCCGATGCCGGCCTGAAGTACTTCGCCGAGCTCAACAAGAACGGCAACTTCGTGCCGGTCATCGGCAAGGCGGCCTCGCTCGCCCAGGGCGCCACCCCGATCATCGTCCGCTGGGACTACAACGCGCTGGCCGACCGCGACACCCTCAAGGGCAACCCGCCGGTCGACGTCGTGGTGCCGAAGACCGGCGTCGTCGCCGGCGTCTACGTCCAGGCGATCAGCGCCTACGCGCCGCACCCGCATGCCGCCAAGCTGTGGATGGAGTACCTCTATTCCGACGAGGGCCAGCTCGGCTGGCTCAAGGGGTACTGCCACCCGATCCGCTTCGACGACCTGGTGAAGCGCAACAAGGTGCCGGCCGATCTGCTCGCCAAGCTGCCGCCGGCCGAGGCCTATTCCAAGGCGGTGTTCCCGACCCTGGCGGAGCAGGGTGCCGCCAAGGAAGAGATCACCAAGAACTGGGACAAGGTGGTCGGCGCCAACGTGAAGTAGGCGTCGGACCCAGGGACGGAGGCCGCGCCGGCATCCCCGGCGCGGCCTCGCCGCCTCCGCCCGGACGTTCGACCAGCGCATGGCCCAGCCCGCTCAGGCCGCCGCCCGCCCGCCGCTGCTGCCGCGGCTCGGGCTCGGCGCGTCGCCGCTGGCCTGGCTCGGGGTGGCGCCGTTCTTCCTCTTCGCGCTGCTCTTCCTGATCCTGCCGACCGCCGACCTGATGGTCGGCGCCTTCCAGGACGCCGACGGCAACTTCACCCTCGGCAACCTCTTCAACCTCTTCCAGCCCTCGATCCTCGACGCCTACTGGATCAGCATCGAGGTCAGCGCCGCCTCGGCGATCGGCGGCGCCATCGTCGGCTTCTTCCTCGCCTATGCCGCGGTGCTGGGCGGGCTGCCGGCCTGGATCCGGCCGACCCTGATGACCTTCTCGGGCGTCGCCTCCAACTTCGCCGGCGTGCCGCTCGCCTTCGCCTTCCTGGCGACGCTCGGGCGCACCGGCCTGGTCACCGCGCTGCTCATCAAGTACCTCGACTTCAACATCTACAGCACCGGCTTCAACCTGCTGAGCTTCTGGGGCCTGACGATCACCTACCTCTACTTCCAGATCCCGCTGATGGTGCTGATCCTGGCGCCGGCGCTGGACGGGTTGAAGAAGGAGTGGCGGGAGGCGTCCTCGATCCTCGGGGCCAGCTTCTGGCAGTACTGGCGCTTCGTCGCGCTGCCGGTGCTGTGGCCGAGCCTGCTCGGCACCACGCTGCTGCTCTTCGCCAACGCCTTCGGCGCCATCGCCACCGCCTACGCGCTGACCGGCAGCTCGATGAACATCGTCACCATCCTGCTCTACGCGCAGATCCGCGGCGACGTGCTGCACGACCAGAACCTGGGCTATGCGCTGGCGCTCGGCATGATCCTCATCACCGGCCTCTCCAACGGGCTCTACATCTGGCTGCGCACGCGCAGCGAGCGGTGGCTGCGATGAAGGGCTCGCGCTTCGGCTCGTGGCTGGCCATCGTGCTCGGCGCGCTCTACTTCGTCGTGCCGCTGATCGGCACGCTCGAGTTCTCGATGCGCATGAAGCGCGGCACCTACAGCTTCGAGGCCTACCGGGTCGTGCTCGGCGACCCGCAGTTCCAGGCGACCTTCCTCTACTCGACGATGATGGCGCTCGCCACCATCGTGGTCGGCGCGCTGCTCGTCGTGCCGACCGCCTACTGGGTGCGGCTGCGCCTGCCGCAGATCCGCCCGGTGGTCGAGTTCATCACCCTGCTGCCGCTGGTCATCCCGGCGATCGTCATCGTCTTCGGCTATCTGCGCATGTACAACAGCGAGTCGTGGCTGCCGCTGACCGGCTACGAGCGCAGCACCGACCTGCTGCTGGTCTTCAGCTACGTCACCCTGGCGCTGCCCTACATGTACCGCGCCGTCGACACCGGCCTGCGCGCCATCGACGTGCGCACCCTGACCGAGGCGGCGGAGAGCCTGGGCGCCGGCTGGCGCACCATCCTGTTCCAGGTGATCTTCCCCAACGTCCGGGTCGCGGTGCTGAGCGGCGCCTTCCTGACCTTCGCCATCGTGATCGGCGAGTTCACCATGGCGAGCCTGCTCGACCGCCCGGCCTTCGGGCCCTACCTGCAGCTGATCGGCGCCAACCGGGCCTACGAGCCGGCGGCGCTCGCCATCATCGCCTTCGCCGTCACCTGGGCCTGCATGGGCCTGCTGCAGCTGATCGGCCGCGGCGTCGCCGGAAAGCGCTAGAAGGGATCGCGCCCGCATGGCCTTCCTCGAGCTCGACCACCTGCACAAAAGCTTCGGCGCCCAGACCGTGGTCGAGCAGGTCCACCTCGCCATCGAGCGCGGCGAGTTCGTCTCCTTCCTCGGCCCCAGCGGCTGCGGCAAGACCACGACGCTGCGCATGGTGGCGGGCTTCGAGACGCCGACCGGCGGCACGGTGCGCATCGACGGGCGCGACGTCACCCGCCTGCGGCCGAACCAGCGCAACATCGGCATGGTCTTCCAGGCCTATGCGCTGTTTCCCAACATGACGGTGGCGCAGAATGTCGGCTTCGGCCTCAAGGTGGCGAAGAAGCCGCCGGCCGAGATCGCGCCGCGCGTCGAGGAGATGCTGCGCATCATCAAGCTGCCGCAACTCGGCAGCCGCTACCCCTTCCAGCTCTCCGGCGGCCAGCAGCAGCGCGTCGCGCTCGCCCGCGCGCTGGCGCCCAAGCCGCAGGTCCTGCTGCTCGACGAGCCGCTCTCGGCGCTCGACGCCAAGATCCGCATCTCGCTGCGCGAGGAGATCCGCAACGTCCAGCGCACGCTCGGCATCACCACCATCTACGTGACGCACGACCAGGAGGAAGCGCTCTCCATGTCGGACCGCATCGTCGTGATGAACGAGGGGCGGGTCGAGCAGGTGGGGGCGCCGTTCGAGATCTACAACTTCCCGCGCACCCGCTTCGTCGCCTCCTTCGTCGGCACCCTCAACATCCTGCGCGGCCGGGTCGTCGACCCCAAGGGCGGCCTGCTGGTCGACGACCAGCCGATCGCCGCCAGCCGCCTCACCGGCATGCTGCAGGCCGGCGAGGTCCGCTCGATCGCGCTGAGGCCCGAGGCGGTGACGCTGGGCGACGGCGCCGATGGCCGCAACCGGATGCAGGGCACCATCGAGGAGGTCAGCTTCCTCGGCGCCATCGTGCGCATCCGCGTCCGCTTCCGGGAGAACGCCATCTCGCTCGACACCTTCAACAGCCCCGGCGCCCCGCCGCCGGAGCGCGGCGCCCCGGTCAGCGTCAGCTTCGCCCGCGAGGACGTGCTGGTGCTCGAGGGCGCCGAGGCCGCCTGAGCCTCGCTCCTCTTTGTCATTGCCGGGCTTGACCCGGCAATCCAGGGCCGCAAGCTGGATGCCCGGGTTGAGCCCCAGGGCCGGGCCCGGGCATGACGAGAAGGAAAGGCGCTTGCGAAACCTGACCGGAACAGAGAAACCCCGCATGGCGAGAGCGGCGGCGAAGCACCGCAGGCCGGGGCGCGCCCGACGCTGGTTCCTTTCCGCGGCGCTGGCGGCGCTGGGCGTCGTGGCGACGAGCAGGCCCGCGGCGACCCAGGCGCTCGACAAGCTGGTCGCCGCCGCCCGGAAGGAAGGCCAGCTCACCGTCATCGCGCTGCCCCATGACTGGTGCGGCTATGGCGAGCTGATCGCCGGCTTCAGGACGCGGTACGGCCTCAAGGTCGAGGAGCTCGATCCACAAGCCGATTCCGCCGCCGAGCTCGAGGCGATCAAGGCCGGTCGCAAGACCAAGGGGGCGAAGGCGCCCGACGTCATCGACGCCGCGCAGGCCTTCGGCCCCGTGGCGGTCAAGCAGAAGCTGCTGGCGCCCTACAAGGTCGCGACCTGGGACAGCATCCCGGCTGCCGCCAAGGACCCGGCCGGCTACTGGTACGGCGACTATTACGGCGTGCTGGTCTTCGAGATCAACGGCGCCGTCGTCCGGCGCAGCCCGGGCGACTGGGCGGACCTGCTCGCCCCCGACTACCGCAACGCCGTGGCGCTGGCCGGCGACCCGCGCAGCTCGACCCAGGGCATCCTGGGCGTCTACGCCGCCGGCCTGTCGCAGACCAGGGGCCAGGCCGACCAGGCCGCCGCCGCCGGGCTCAGGTTCTTCGCCGAGCTGAAGAAGCGGGGCAACCTGCTGCCGACGGTCGGCAAGCCGGCGACGCTGGCCCGCGGCACCACCCCGATCGTCATCCGCTGGGACTTCAACGCCCTCTACGACCGCGACGCCCTCAAGGGCAACCCGCCGGTCCAGGTCGTCATCCCGGCCAGCGGCGTCGTCGCCCGCTTCTACATCCAGGCGATCAGCGCCACCGCGCCGCACCCCAACGCCGCCCGGCTGTGGATGGAGTATCTCTATTCCGACGAGGGCCAGCTCGGCCTGCTCAAGGGCTATTGCCGCCCGATCCGCTTCGACGACCTGCTGAAGCGCAAGAAGATCCCGCCCGAGCTCCTCGCCCGGCAGCCGCCGGCCGCCGGCTATGCCAGGGCCGTCTTTCCGTCGCCGGCGCAGCAGGCGGCCGCGCGCGACGCCATCGCGAAGGGCTGGAACAAGGTGGTGGGCGTCGATGTCCGATAGCGCGAGGGCCGGCGAGCCGCCGGTGCTGGAGACCGAGCGGCTGCTCCTCGCCGGCCACCGGATCGAGGACTTCGCCGAGCTCGCGGCGACCTGGGCCGAGCCCGCCGTGGTCGAGCACATCTTCGGCGGCGAGCCCTCGGCGCCGCGTGACTCCTGGATGCGGCTGCTTGCCTATCGCGGCCTGTGGCCGCTGCTGGGATTCGGCTACTGGGCGGTCCGCGACAAGGCCACCGGCCGCTATCTCGGCGACCTCGGCTTCGCCGACTTCCACCGCCTGATCGAGCCGTCGATCAAGGGCATCCCGGAGGCGGGCTGGGTGCTCTCCACCCGCGCCCACGGCCGCGGCATCGCCACCGAGGCGCTCGCCGCCGCGCTCGCCTGGCTGTGGGCCCAGGGCCACGACCGCAGCGTCTGCCTCGTCGCGCCGCAGAACCGCGCCTCGCTGCGCGTCGCCGAGAAGGCCGGCTACCGCGACCCGGTGATCCTGAAGATGAACGGCGAGGACACGCTCCTGCTGACCTGCCGCCGTCCGATCCCTCGCCCGCGATAGCGGGAGAGGGAGGAACTCATGCCTTTACCCGCTCGTTCCTCGGGTCGTAGAGCGGCTCGAGATGCAGCCGGGCCGGCACCCGCTCGCCGGCGACCTCGAGCTCCCAGCGGCCGCTCTGGAGGAACGCGGTCGGCACGCCTTCGGCGGCGCGGACATAGCCGTAGCCGATCGCCTGGCCGACCGTGTAGCCGTAGCCGCCGCTGGTCAGCCAGCCGACCTGGCGGCCGTCGCGGAAGATCGTCTCGCGGCCGAGCAGGACGATCCCGGGATCCTCGGTGGTGAATCCCGCCAGGCGCTTCGTCAAGGGCTGGCCCGCCTGCGCCTCGATCGCCGGGCGGCCCAGGAAGGGGATCTGCTTGCGCAGCTTCACCGCCCAGCCGAGCCCGGCCTCGAGCGGCGTGTGGTCGGGGCCGATGTCGCTGCCCCAGGCGCGATAGCCCTTCTCCAGCCGGAGCGATTCGATGGCGCGGTAGCCGGCATTGGCGATGCCATGCGCCGCGCCCTCCGCCATCAGCCGGTCATAGACCACGCCGGCCGTCTCGACCGGCAAATGCAGCTCCCAGCCGAGCTCGCCGACATAGGTGACGCGCAGCGCCCGGACCGGGGCGCCCGCGATCGTCAGATCGCGCCAGGTGGCGAAGGGGAAGGCGGCGTTGGCGAGGTCGGCGCCGCTCGCCGCCTGCAGCACGTCGCGGGCGCGCGGCCCCATCAGCGACAGCACGGCGAAGGCCGATGTCACGTCGATCAGCCGCGCCTCCAGCCCGGCCGGGATGTTGCGCTCGATCCAGGCGAAGTCGTGCGTCGCGAAGCCGGTGCCGGTGACGATGTAGTAGCGGTCCTCGGCCAGCCGTGAGACGGTGAGGTCGCACTCGATGCCGCCGCGGCGGTTCAGCATCTGGGTGTAGACGAGCGAGCCCGGCGGCTTCTCGACGTCGCCGGCGGCGATCCAGGCGAGCGCCTGGGCGGCGTCGC
The DNA here is from genome assembly GCA_046349435.1 of Dongiaceae bacterium. GTDB lineage: Bacteria > Pseudomonadota > Alphaproteobacteria > Dongiales > Dongiaceae > JAXMCI01. Next base: position 154,495 of record JAXMCI010000011.1, read on the forward strand.
GGCCGACCAGCAGGAACTTGGCGAAGGAGGTCTGGTCGAACAGCCCGACGCGCTCGCGCACGGCCCGGTGCTCGGCGCCGACCGCATCGAACCAGTTCTGCCGCTCGTAGGAATAGATGTCGTGCGGCGCGGTGCCGGGCGGCGCGAACCAGTTCGGCCGCTCCCATCCCAGCTTGGAGCCGAAGCAGGCGCCTTGCGCCTTCAGCCGCTCATAGAGCGGCGAGACGCGCAACGGCCGGCCGCTCTCATGCTCCTCGTGCGGCCAGGCCATGGTGTAGTGCTTGCCGTAGGCCTCCAGCGTGCGGGTCAGCACCCAGCTTTCGTCGCGGTGCAGCGCGCCGAAGCGGCGGATGTCGACCGGCCAGAGGTCCATCGGCGGCTCGCCGCCGGCGATCCATTCGGCGAGCGCCCGGCCGGCGCCGCCGGCGCTGGCAATGCCGAAGGCGTTGAAGCCGGCGCCGACGAAGAAGCCGGGCAGCTCCGGCGCCTCGCCGAGGATGAAGTTGCCGTCCGGGGTGAAGGATTCCGGGCCGTTGATGAAGCGCTTGATGCCGGCCGTCTCGAGCGCCGGGACACGGGCCAGCGCCTGGGCCATCAGCGGCTCGAAATGGTCCTGGTTCGATTCGAGCAGGGCGAAGTGGAAGCCCTCCGGGATGCCGTTCTCCGCCCAGGCGATCGGGTTCGGCTCGTAGCCGCCCATCACCAGCCCGCCGACCTCCTCCTTGAAGTAGATCAGCCGGTCGGGGTCGCGCAGCGTCGGCAGGTCGCGCGGCACGCCGGGGATCGGCTCGGTGACGAGATACTGGTGCTGCACCGACTGCAGCGGCACCGCCACCCCGGCCAGCCTGCCGATCGCCTTGGCCCATTGCCCGCCACAATTGACCACCGCCTCGCAGCGGATCGTGCCGGCCGCCGTGACGACGCCGACGGCGCGGCCGCGCTCGATGAGGATGCCGGTTACCGGGCAGTCCTCGACGATGCGCACGCCGGCCTGGCGCGCGCCCTTGGCCAGCGCCTGGGCGATGTCGGCGGGGTTGGCCTGGCCGTCGGTCGGCAGGAAGGCGGCGCCGACCACGTCGCTCTCGTCCATGATCGGCCAGAGCCGCTTGGCCTCGGCGGCCGAGAGCAGGTGCATCTCCAGCCCGAAGCTGTGGGCGGTGGTCGCCTGGCGGCGGATCTCGGTCATCCGCTCGGCGTTGCAGGCCAGCCTGAGGCCGCCATTGCGCTTCCAGCCCGTCGCCTGGCCGGTCTCGGCCTCCAGCCGGTCGTAGAGCTCGACGCTGTATTTCAGCAGCTGGGTGATGTTGGCCGAGGAGCGGAGCTGCCCGACCAGCCCGGCGGCGTGCCAGGTCGAGCCGCTGGTCAGCTTGTTGCGCTCGAGCAGGACGATGTCCCGCCAGCCGAGCCGGGCGAGATGGTAGGCGGTCGAGCAGCCGATGATGCCGCCGCCGATGATGACGGCGCGGGCCTGGGTCGGAAGGGTGTCCATCAGAGAAGTCCGAGACGACGGCGGGTGCGGGCGCTGCCGGCGCCGATCAGGCGGTCGGCGGTGATGCCGATGAAGGCGACGGCCAGGCCGGCGACGATGCCGCGGCCGGAATCGGCCTTGGCCAGCGCGATGAAGACCTCCTGCCCGAGGTCGCGGGTGCCGACCATCGCGGCGATGATCAGCATCGAGAGCGCCAGCAGGATGGTCTGGTTGATGCCGAGCATGATCTCCGGCAGGGCCAGCGGCAGCTGCACCCGCCAGAGGATCTGGCGCGGCGTGCAGCCCGAGGCCACCGCGCCCTCGATCAGCGCCGGCGAGACCTGGCGGATGCCGTGGTTGGTGTAGCGGATCGCCGGCGTCACCGCGAAGGACACGACCGCGATCATCGCCGTCACGTCGCCGACCCGGAACAGCATCACCACCGGGATCAGGAAGACGAAGGAGGGCATCGTCTGCAGCGTGTCGATGACCGGCGTGATGATGCGGTTCGCCCGGTCGCTGCGCGCCGCCCAGACGCCGAGCGGGATGCCGATCGCGGCCGCGATGATCGAGGACAGGCCGCAGAGATAGACGGTGGTCATCGTCTTCTCCCACAGCCCGACGGCGGCGCAGAAGAAGGTCAGCGCCGCCACCAGCAGCGCCAGCCGCGCGCCGCCGAGCTGCAGCCCGGCGAGCGCGATCATCGCCAGCACGCCGGCCCAGGGCAGCGCCAGCAGGAACAGCTTCACCGGGTTCAGCACGTCGAGCAGCAGCCAGGTGCGGAACGCCTCGATGTAGTCGAAGAAGTTCACGGTGATCCAGTCGACCAGGGCCTTCCACATCGGCGCCGTGCTGATCACCATGTCGCGCGGCACCTTGTTGAAGCCCGGCACCTGCGTGCCGATCGCCGTGGTGACGACGAGCAGGGCGAGCGCCGCCAGCAGGTAGGGATGGCGCACCCAGAGCGGCCCCGCCGCGTCGCCCTGCGGCCGCTGCCGGGCCGCCGCCTGGCTCAGGCGGTCGAGCGCGATGGCCAGCGCCACGATGGCGAGCCCGGCCTCCAGCGCGGCGCCGACCTTGAGGGCGCGCAGCGCCAGCAGCACGTCGTAGCCGAGCCCGCCGGCGCCGATCATCGAGGAGATGATGACCATGTTGAGCGACAGCATGATCACCTGGTTGACGCCGACCATCAGGGTCGGCCGGGCGCTCGGCATCAGCACGCGCCACAGCTTCTGCCGTCGCGTGCAGCCGGCGATGTCGGCGAAGTCGACCAGCTCCGGCGGCACCCGGCCGAGCGACAGCGTGGTCGCCCGCACCATCGGCGGGATGGCGTAGATGGCGGTGGCGAGCAGCGCCGAGACCGGGTTGTTGCCGAACAGGATCAGCATCGGCACGAGGTAGGCGAAGGTCGGCACCGTCTGCATCAGGTCGAGCGCCGGGGTGACCACCAGCTTGTCGAACCTCGGCGCGCGGAAGGCGGCGACGCCGACCAGCAGCCCGACGACGATGCAGAGCGGCACGCAGATCAGGATCAGGGCCAGGGTGAGCATGGCGCTCTCCCACTGGCCGAACAGCGCGATGTAGAGGAAGCAGAGCCCGGCGACCAGCGCCAGGCTGCGCCCGCCGGCGGCGAGCCCGGCCAGCGCCACGGTGGCGACGATACCCACCCAGGAGAGCCGCGGGATGGTCAGGCTCCAGTCGCCGATCTCGATGTCGAGCGTCTTGGCGAGCAGGCCGAGCGCGACGTCGAGCGGCACCGCGACGATCGCGGCGATGCCGCGGGTCAGCCAGCTGAGGTTGACCTTCATCCAGCCCATGATGGCGCTGATCCAGTCCGAGACCGGGACGACGGCCTCGGCCGGGTAGGCCTGGAGGAAGGGCAGGCGGTCCTGCAGCCAGTAGAGCGCGACGGTGGCGGCCAGCACCGCGATCCAGGCGAGCGACCAGCCCGAGACGGGCGCGCTCCGCCGTGCCGCGCCGACCGCCTCGACGGTCACGCGGCGCCCTTCGTGCCGGCGAGCAGCGCGATCACCGCCTGCGGCGTCACCTGGCCGATGGTGCGGCCCTCGCCGTCGGTCACCGCGAAGGGCGCGTTCGCCGCCACGATGTCGGCGGCGAAGCTCGCCACCTTGGCGTCGGCGGCGACCCGGCCGGCATGGCTCGCGACGGTGGCCGGCCCCATCAGCCGGCCGGCCGAGATCACCTTGGCGCGCTGCACGTCGCGGGTGAACTCGGCGACGTAGCCGGTCGCCGGATTGGTCACCAGCTCCTCGGGCGTGCCGACCTGGATGATCTCGCCGTCCTTCATGATGGCGATGCGGTCGGCGAGCCGGATCGCCTCGTCGAAATCGTGGGTGATGAAGACGATGGTCTTGTGCAGCACGCTCTGCAGCCGCATCAGCTCGGCCTGCATCTCGCGGCGGATCAGCGGGTCGAGCGCCGAGAAGGGCTCGTCGAGGAACCAGATCTGCGGCTTCACCGCCAGGCTGCGCGCGATGCCGACGCGCTGCTGCTGGCCGCCGGAGAGCTGGCGCGGCAGGGAGTGCTCGCGGCCGGCCAGCCCGACCAGCTCGATCACCTCGCGGGCGCGCGCCTCGCGCTCGGCCCGCCCCACGCCCTGCACGGCCAGCGGGAAGGCGACGTTGGCCAGCACCGAGAGGTGCGGCAGCAGCGCGAAATGCTGGAACACCATGCCCATGCGGTGGCGGCGGATCTCGATCAGCTCGCGCTCGCTCGCCTTGAGCAGGTCCTTGCCCTCGAGCATGACCGCGCCGGCGGTCGGCTCGACCAGCCGCGACAGGCAGCGCACCAGGGTCGACTTCCCCGAGCCCGACAGCCCCATGATGATGAAGGTCTCGCCCTCGGCGACCTCGAGCGAGGCGTCGCGCACCGCGGCGACCAGCCCCTCGGCGGCGAGCTGCTCGGCGGCGGGGTGCGGGCCGAGGCGCTGCAGCGCCGCGGTCGCGTCCTTGCCGAACAGCTTCCACACGCCGCTGCAGGAGAGCATCACCGGCCGGGCCGCTTCCGGGCGCGGCGCAGCCACCGGGCGGGGCGGCTCGACGGCGGCGATTCGGGGGCGCGGGGTCATGGCGTCCGCATCAGGGGTCCGTTGGAATCGAGAGCGGGCGGGATCGCTCCCGCCCGCGGCCTGCGACGGCTACTTCGCCCAGGCTTCCCAGGTCGACTTGTTGGCGTCGATCCAGGCATTGGCGACGTCGTCGATCGACTTGCCTTCGAGATCGACCTCGCCGCTCATCTTGTTCAGCTGGTCGGTGGGAATGGTGTAGTTCTTCGCCACCTTGTAGGCCTCCGGCCACTTGTCCTTCATGCCGGCCCAGCTGTACTTCCAGATCTCGCCATGCGGCTTGCCGCAGGTGTAGAGCTTCTTGGCGTAGCAGTCCGGCGTGTATTCCGGGAACTGCACCCACTCGCCCTGGTACTTCGCGGTCGCCCAGTGCGGCGAGTAGATCCACAGCATGATCGGCGCCTTGCGCTGATAGGCCGAGTCGAGCTCGGCGAACATCGCGGCGTCGGTCCCGGCATGGACCACCTCGAAGGGCAGGCCCAGCGCCTTCACCCGCTCGTCGTCATAGCCCTCCCAGGTCACCGGCCCGCCGAGATAGCGGCCCTTGGGCGCCGTGTCGGCGGTCGAGAAGGCCTTGGCGCAGTCCGGGTTCTTCAGCGCCTCCCAGTTGGGCAGGCCCGGGCACTTCTCCTTCATGTAGAGGGGATACCACCACTCCTCCTTGGCCTTCGGGCCGAGCGCGCCCAGCCGCTCGGTCTGGTGCGTCGCGTCCGAGGCCTTCATCGCCTCGCCGGCGGTGGTGTCCCAGAACTCCATGCCGACCGTCAGGTCGCCGTTGGTCAGCCCGGTGGTCAGGCTGGAGAGATAGTCGGCGGTCGGATACTCGACCTTGTATCCCAGCTTCTCCAGGATGCCGCCCAGGATCTTCGCGTTGATGTTGACGCTGGTCCAGTCGAACAGCGCGATCTTGACCGGGTCCTTCGACTCCGGCACGGCGGCGCCGGCCGGCGCGGTCAGCAGGGCCCCGGCCAGGATGGTTCCCGCCGCGGCCAGCAAGCAGCTGCGCAATCTCACTCGCATGAACGCCTCTCCCTTCTCGTGACTGACCCTGTCCGCCTCGGCCCCGGTCGTCTTCGGACGCCCATCGGCCAATGCAGGCCTTGACCCAGCATCAAACGGCGATTGCAGGGCGGTTTCAAGGGGAAAGCGGAAAAAGCCACATGCTCCCACAGATTCTGTGGCAACCTGATGCGAACTGCCGTCCCGGGGGAGGCGGGCCATGCAGCAGCAGCAGCGGGAATCGGCCATCCTCGCCGCCGTCACGCGCCGCGGCCAGTGCAGCGTGCTCGACCTGGCGGACGAGCTCGGCGTCTCCGACGAGACGGTGCGCCGCGACCTCAAGCGGCTGCAGGCGGCCGGGCTGGTGCGCAAGGTCCATGGCGGCGTCACCCAGGCCGAGCCCAATGGCGAGGCGCGCTTCCGGCTGCGCCTGGAGGAGGAGGCCGACGCCAAGCGGGCGATCGCGCGCCGCGCCGCCGCCGAGGTGCGCGACGGCGACTCGCTGATGCTCGACACCGGCACCTCGACGCTCTACGTCGCCCGCGCCCTGCTCGACCGCCGCAACCTGCGCGTCGTCACCAACTGCGTCGACATCGCCCGGCTGCTGATGGCGCGCCCCGGCAACCAGGTCTTCATGGCCGGCGGCGAGCTGCGCGCCGACGACGGCGCCGCGCTCGGCCCCTCGGCCGCCGCTTTCGTCGAGCAGTTTCGCGTCCGCCTCGCCTTCCTCTCGATCGCGGCCATCGACCTGGAGGACGGGCTGATGGACTACGAGCTGGCCGAGGCCGAGTTCTCCCGCGTCGTGATGCGCCGCGCCGAGCGCACCGTCGTCGTCGCCGACCACTCCAAGTTCGGCCGCCGCGCGCTGGTCTCGGTCTGCGGCCTGAGCGCGGTCCAGGCGATCATCACCGACCGCCCGCTCGCGCCGGCGTTCGCCGCGCGGCTGCAGCATGCCGAGGTGATGGTGGCGGAGGGTTGACCGGCGCCCCGCGGGCTCATCGCCCGGCCGCCGCGCGGGGCCGCAGGTCCGCCTCGATCTGCTCGAGGCTGCGGCCCTTGGTCTCGCGGACCAGCCGCCAGGTGAAGACATAGGCGGCCACGGTCAGCAGGGCGTAGAGCAGGAAGGTCGCCGGCCGGCCGAGACCGTCGATCATCGCGAGGAAGCTCACCGTGACGAGCAGGTTGAAGCCCCAGTTGGCGATCGTGGCGGCCCCCATGCCGCGGCCGCGCACCCGCAGCGGGAAGATCTCGGCGATCAGCAGCCAGAAGACCGGCCCCAGCCCGATGGCGAAGAACCCGACATAGCAGGCGAGGCCGAGGGCGGTGATCCAGCCGAGCGCCGCCGAGGCGCCGAGGGCGAAGCCGAGCCCGAGGACGGCCAGGCAGGCCGCCATGCCGAGCAGGCCGGTCAGGAGCAGCGCCCGGCGCCCGGCCCGGTCGATCAGGCGGATCGCCACCAGGGTCATCGCGACGTTGACCACGCCGATGCCCGCGGTCGCCAGGATCGCCGCCGACGCCGAGGAGAGGCCGGCCGACTCGAAGATGGTCGGCGCGAAGTAGATGACCGTGTTGATGCCGGTGACCTGCTGGAAGATGGCGAGGCCGACCCCGACGACGAGGGGGCCGCGAACCGCCGGCGTCAGCAGCTCCCGCCAGCCGGGCCGGGCGCTCTCCGCGCTGAGATCCATGCGCAGCTCGCGCAGCTCGGCTTCGATGTCCGCGCCGCCCCTGAGCCGCCGGAGCGCCGCCTTGGCCTCCTCCAGCCGGCCGTGCCCGGCCAGCCACCGCGGCGATTCCGGGGTCAGCAGCATGCCGATCGCGAGCACCGCCCCGGGGACGGCGCCGAGCCCCAGCATCCAGCGCCACTGGCCGCCGCCGGCCAGCAGGTAGTCGACGAGATAGGCGACAAGGATGCCGCAGGTGATGGCGAGCTGGTTGAGCGAGACCAGCGCGCCGCGGTTGCGGGCCGGCGCCGTCTCCGCGAGATAGAGCGGCGTCAGCATCGAGGCCACGCCGATGGCGACGCCGACGATGACGCGCCCCGCCAGCAGCAGGCTCAGCGCCGGCGCCAGCGCGGCGACGACCGAGCCGACCACGAAGATCAGCCCGGTGCCGAGGATGACGCGGCGGCGGCCGAAGCGGTCGGCCAGCCCGCCGGCCAGCGCCGCGCCGGCGGTGGCGCCGGCCAGCGCGATCCCGGCAACCCATCCCTCGGCCACCGGGGAGAGATGGAACTCGGTCCGGATGAACAGCAGCGCGCCGGAGATGACGGCGGTGTCGTAGCCGAACAGCAATCCGCCGAGCGCGGCGATCCCGGCGATCAGCGAGCCCGGCATTTGCCTACCCACGGGGATGCTAAGCACGGTGTCGCCGGTCGTGACACGAATTCTCCACCGCCTACGCTCTCTCTTGTCATTGCCGGGCTTGACCCGGCAATCCATGGCTGCCGCAAGCTGGATGCCCGGGTCAAGCCCGGGCATGACAAAAAGGGGAATGGCCGGTGCAGGATGTGTCCCGACCAACGGATCCCTGCTTAGGTGCGCCGCACCGCCGCGTACGCCGCCTCCACCTTCGCCATCTGGTCGGGGTTGAGCGGCGGAACAGGCCGGCGGCATTGGCCGACCGGGCGGCCCGAGAGGTTGCTCGCGGCCTTGGCGACGGGATTGAACGGCTCTTCCCACAGCAGCATGCTGAGGGGACGCAAGCGGGGCCAGAGCGCCGCGGCCTCGGCGACCTTGCCGGCGCGGACCAGGTCGTAGAGCTGCACCAGCTCGGCGGCCAGCGCATTGCCGGAGCCGCTGAAGAGCCCGGGAGCGCCGGCGAGCAGGCTGTAGAGATTGAGGTAGTCGCAGCCGTTGAAGACCGCCGCGCCCTGCGCCACCAGCTGCTCGATGCGCAGCATGTTCGCGGTGCTGTCCTTGATGTAGGCGACGGTGTCGATCTCGGACAGCCGCGCGAAGACCGCCGGGGTGATGTCGAAACCGGTGAAGACGGGGATGTTGTAGACCATGATCGGCGTCGTCACGGCCCTGGCGATCTGCTCGTAGTGCCAGCGCACGCCGTCCTCTCCCGGCCCCTCGAAGAACGGCGGCAGGATGAGCAGCGCGTCGGCGCCGACGCCGGCGGCGTGCTTCGCGTTCTCGATGCCGTCCTCGGTCCGCAGGCTCGAGGTCTGCACGACGAGCCTGGCGCGGCCGTCGATGCGCTTCGCCGCCACCTCGGCGATCCGCCGCTTCTCCGCCTCGGTCAGGAAGGGAAACTCGCCGGTGCCGCCATTGACCGCGATGATGTGCACCTTCGCCTCGAGCATCGAATCGAGGTGCGCCTCCAGCGCCCTGACGTCGAGCGACGCGCCATCGTCCTTGAACGGTGTGCAGATGGGGACGCAGACGCCCTTGAGCTCGCTCATGATCGGATCCTTCTCGTTACAGGCAACCAACGTCGGCGCCGCTACCCCGCCCGAACCGCCGCGAGATGCCGGCCGAACGCCGCGCTCGCCATCAGCGCCTGGCAGCGCTCGAAGCGGTTCACCGCATAGGCCCAGAAATCCTCGACCGGGTTCTCGTTGACCACCTGGATGACGCCCCACAGCGTCCACAGCAGGTCGCACATCGCCTTGTACATGACCATCCGCCCGACCTGGTCGGCGGGCGGGCGGCCGGCGAAGTAGGCGGCGAGCAGCGCCTCGTCCTGGGCCGGGCCGAAGCCCGCCTCCACCGAGACGTCGCCGAGGTCCCACATCGGGTCGTTGTTGCCGGAATACTCCCAGTCGACGATCCAGATGCGCTCGCCGGTGTCGAGGAAGTTCTCGGCCAGCGGGTCGCAATGGCACGGCACCACAGGCGCCGGATGCAGGGCCAGCGCGGCGCGCACCGCCTCCGCCTCCCGCTGCACCCGGTCGTAGCCCTCGGGGATGCGCGCCTTCTTCTCGCGGAGATATGCCAGGTACTCGTCCATCTTGGCGAACAGCTCGAACCGGTTGGCGAAGCTCCTGCCGCAGCGATGGATCCGACCGAAGGCCTCGGCCGCGCGGGCCACCGCGCCGAGGTCGCGGAAGCGCTCGGCATTCATCGTCGCCGCGCCCGGGATGTAGCGGGCGAGCTGCAGCCCGTCGCTCTCGTCGAAGAAGACGACCTCCGCATTGACCCTGGCCGCGGCGGCGATGCGGGCATTGGCCGCCTCGACGCGGCGGTCGATATAGGCCTCGGTGCCGGCGCCGGGGATGCGCCGCACGAAGCTCTCGCCGCCGGCGTCGACGCGCCAGTTCTGGTTGGTCAGACCGCCCAGCCGCTCCGCCGCGAGCGTCGCGGGATCGCGGCCGGCCAGCGCCGGGATGCGGCGCAGCGCCGCCGCCAGCTCCTCGCTCATGCCGCCCATGCGCGTCAACCCTTCAACCTGATGTTGCCGGGATCGTAGAGCGCGCGGTCGTGGCGCGTCGCCGGCACCACCGCCCCATAGGCCTCGACGGCGAAGCCCTGCCGTCCCATCAGCTCGCTCGGCAGGTAGCCGTAGACGATCGGCTTGCCGACCGTGTGGCCGTAATTGCCGGAGCTGGTCACGCCCACCACCTCGCCGTCGAGCAGGATCGCCTCGCCCCCGACCACCGGCGCCCACGCCTCGAGCGCGAGCATGGCGAGCCGCCGGGCCGGCCCGGCCTGCTTGACCCGGAGCAGCGCCTCGCGGCCGATGAACTCGCCCTTGCCGAGCGCGACGCGGAAGCCCAGCCCCGCCTCGTAGGGGTTGTAGTCGGGGGTGATGTCGCTGCTCCAGTAGAGATAGCCCTTCTCCATGCGCAGCGTGTCGATGGCGCGGTAGCCGACATCGGCGATGCCGAACGGCTCGCCGGCCAGCCGCAGCGTCTCGTAGACATGGGCGGCGTACTCGGTCGGGACATGCAGCTCCCAGCCGAGCTCGCCGACATAGCCCATGCGGATGGCGCGCACCGGGGCGGCGCCGAGCGTGATCTCGCGCGCCTGCGCGAAGGGGAAGGACGCGTTGTCGACCGGCTCCTCGACGACCCGCTCCAGCACGTCGCGGGCGCGCGGGCCGCAGAGGTTGATCACCGCGCGGGCCGAGGTGACGTCCTCCATCGCCACCGCGCCGTCCTCCGGCAGGTGGCTCTCGATCCAGTGCCGGTCGTGCACCCCGAAGGCGCTGCCGGTGACGATGTAGAAGCGCTCCGGCGCCACCCGCGTGACGGTGAGGTCGGCCTCGATGCCGCCGCGCTCGTTGCAGAGCTGCGTGTAGATCGCGCTGCCCACCGGTTTGTCGAGGTCGGCGGCGGCGAGAAGCTGCAGGGCGGCGAGCGCGCCCCGGCCATGCAGCTCGAACTTCGAGAAGGAGGTCTGGTCGATCAGCGCGACGCGCTCGCGCACCGCGCGGTGCTCGGCGCCGACGGCCTCGAACCAGTTCGGCTTGTCGAAGGACGGCCGGTCGACCGGCTCGGTGCCGGGCGGGGCGAACCAGTTCGGCCGTTCCCAGCCGGCGCGCGAGCCGAACACCGCGCCCCTGGCCTTCAGCGTCTCGTGCAGCGGGCTGCGCCGGATGCCGCGCGCGCTGAGATGCTCCTGGCGCGGCCAGGCCATGGCGTAGTGCTTGCCGTAGAGCTCGACGGCCCGCGGATACATGAAGCGCCGGGTGTTGTGGTGGAAGCCGAAGCGGCGCACGTCGAGCGGCCAGAGGTCGAGGCTCGGCCGTCCCTCGACGATCCACTCCGCCATCATCTGGCCGGCGCCGCCGCCCGCCGCGATGCCGTAGAGGAAGCCCGCCGCGACATAGGCGTTCTCGAGCTCGGGGCTCTTGCCCATGATGAAGTCGCTGTCGGCGGAGTAGGGGATCGGCCCGTTCACCAGCTGGCGGACGCCGACCGTGTCGATCACCGGCGTGCGCTTGGCGGCGAGCCGGGCCAGCGGCTCGAAGCGGTCGAAATTGCCGGGCAGCAGCTCCTGCGCGAAGGAGCGCGGGATGCCGCGCTCGGCGAAGGGCAGGGTGTCGTCCTCGTAGCCGCCGACCAGCAGCCCGCGCACCTCCGGCTTGTAGTAGACGAGGTGGTCGGGGTCGCGCATGGTCGGCATGCCCTTGGGCATGCCGGGGATCGGCTCGGTGACGAGATACTGGTGCTCGACGGCGAGCGAGGGCACGCGTGCGCCCATCAGCTGGCCGATCTCGCGGCCCCACATGCCGCCGCAATTGACCACGATCTCGCAGCCGATGCGCTGCCCGTCCTCGGTCAGCACCGCGGTCACCCGCCGGCCGCGGCGCTCGACGCCGCTGACCCGGGCGCCCTCGACGATGCGCGCGCCCTGCTGGCGGGCGCCGCGGGCCAGCGCCTGGGTGACGCTGCTCGGGTCGATATAGCCGTCGCCGGGCAGGAAGGCGGCGGCGACCACGTCCTCCAGGCTCATGATCGGGAACAGCTCCTGCGCCTCGCGCGGCGTCAGGATGCTCATGTCGAGGCCGAAGCTCTTCGCCATGGTGGCGGCGCGCTTCAGCTCCATCAGCCGCGCCGGCGAGCAGGCCAGCCGCAAGCTGCCGACCTTCTTCCAGTCGACCGCCTGGCCGGTCTCCGCCTCGAGCCGGTCGTAGAGCGCCACGCTCCGCTGCAGCATGCGCGTCGTGTTGCGCGAGGAGCGCAGCTGGCCGACCAGGCCGGCGGCGTGCCAGGTGGCGCCGTGCGTCAGCCCGCTCTTCTCCAGGATGACGACGTCGCGCCGTCCCATGCGGGTCAGGTGGTAGGCGATGCTGCAGCCGATGATGCCGCCGCCGATGATGACGATCTCCGCCCGGTCGATGCCGGCCATGCTCCCCGGTCTCCTCAGGTTCGTTGGTTGCTCACGCCAGCGCGGCGTAGGCGGCGTCGAAGCGCCCGAGATAGTCGTCGGTGTAGGCGGGGTAGTCGAAGGCGAGCTGCGAGTGCCGCTCCGACACCATGCTCCACAGCGTCTCGCGCAAGAGCGAGGCGCAGCGCATCGCGTCGTAGCGCCGGCGCAGCGCGGCATCGACCGGCCGCCCGAAATAGGCCTCGAGGAACCAGCCCTCGTCGGCGCCCTCGACCGCGTTGTTGGAGCAGAGGTTGCCGAGGTCGAAGAGCGGGCTGTTCCAGCCGGCATAGTCCCAGTCGATCAGCCAGAGCCGGCGGCCGTCGTCGATCAGGTTGCCGCAGAGCAGGTCGTTGTGCGCGAAGACGAGGTCGACCGGCCCGACCATCGCCTCCAGCCGCTCGCCCGCCTCGGCGAGCCGAACCAGGTCGGTGCCGCGCCGGGTGCCTTCCTCGCGCAGCCGCGCGGCGTAGTCGCGCGCCACGTGGAAGACCCAGAAGGCGAGCAGCGGCCCGCGGACGTGCCGCGGCATCTCGCGGTGGCAGCGCTGCAGCAGCGCCGCGATGCGCGCCAGCATCGGCCGCGGCCGGATGTCCTCGGGCGTCAAGGTGCGGCCCTCGACGAAGCGCATCACCAGCGCGCCCGGCGCGTGGAACACCACCTCGGGCGACAGCCCGGCGGCGAACGCCGCCCGGCTGGCGGCGAGCTCGTTGAAGCGCATGACGCCGTGCAGCGGGATGTCGTCGCCGATCCGCACGACGAAGCGCTGCCCGGCGTCGTCGACCACGAAGTTGGCGTTGGTGATCCCGCCGCCGAGCGGCCGCGGCTCGACCTTTCCCATCCAGCAGGGCAGGGCGGCGGCGCGGGCGAGGGCGTCGGTCATGGCGGCGCATGACAGCCGGATTCCGGCGGTCCGGCAAGGGCCGTCGCCTTGGGCAACGCTCCGGTGGCCGGCTCAACGCGCGTCGGGCGGAAGCGGCAGGTCGAAACCCTGGTAGGCGAAGGCGCCTGAGATCAGCCCGCAATCGCGTTCGGATACGCCCTGCCCGCGGACGGTCGCGTACCAGCCGGCGCGAACCGCGTCCCGCATCTGCCGGACAATCCCCGCCGCCTCTTCCGGCGCCAGCAGGAAGCGTGCGGCCTGCGACAGCATGTTCGCGGCGTTGGCGTAGCGTCCGGCATCGCCGCAGGTCAGCGCCAGGTCGCGGCGCTCCAGGCTGACCGGGGCGCCGGGCACCAGGTCGTAGGCCGGGGAGAGCGACCAGGCGTCGTTCATCGCCAGCACCGCATGGTTTCGCGGGTGATCGTCGGTATTCGAGATCAGCCCGTTGAACACCATCCGGCGGAACAGCTCCTGCGCGTTGCGCCGCGGCTCGGCGGTGACCCTGCGAAGCTCTTCCGCGAGCAGCACATACGACCAGCGGTCGCGCGCCTCGGTAGCATCGTCGGCCCGGAGCATGGTCAGCGCGCTGACCATGCGGCCGCGCAGATAGCCGCTCTCCGTCCGGGCACGGTCGAAGCGCTTGACCAGCAGTACGTCCCGGCCGCCGACCTCGACGACGCGGCTGTCCGCCACGGCGATGCCGAGCGAGCGCCCGAGCACGAGCATCGCATGCTCGACGCGCGCCATGTTCCAGCGATCCTGGGGCGTGCCGAACTTCGCCAGCCACAGCCCCTCCGCATCCTCGACGACGGTCTTGGGCCGCGCCCCGCCCATCGAGGTCCCGAGCAGGAGCAGCTCCTGGACCTGCACGGCCGCCGGATCGCCGGGTCCGATCGTCTCGCCGTGAACCAACGCGTCGGCGATCCCCTGGAGCCTGGCCAGCTCGATCGTACGGTTGAAGCGGCGGCGCGCCGCCGGCGGCTCGCGGCCGAGGCCGAATCCCAGCGCGCCGGCCCGGTCGTCCGGCGACTCCAGAAGGTAGTCGAGCTCGCCGAGCCGTGTCCGGCCGGCGTGGCGCTCGATCACCAGCCGGCCCCAGTAGTCGGGTCCGGCATCGCGCAGCGCGCCAAACACGCCACCGAGCCGCGTCGTCTCGAACGTCATGCCGCGGGCCAGCGTGAGCTCGACCGGGTCGATCGCGACGGCATCGGGCCGCTCGATATAGCTGCGGCCATAGACGAAGCGGCCGACCGGCGCGCCGCCGCGGTTGGCGGCGAGTTCGAACCGTCCGGCCGTGACGGCCTCCGTACGTCCCGGCAGGGTGATGTAGACGTAGCATTCGTCGGGCGACGGCCTAGAAGTCGTCATCCAGCCCTCCGCCCGTGCGGGCGCGCCGACGATCGCGCAGGCTCGACAGCGCGAGGCCCTCGCGGTCGCGCTCCGGCGCCGCGACCTCGTCGAGTTGCGGCAGAAGGCCGAACACCCAGAGCAGTGCCGTGTAGACCGCGATGCCGGTCGACGGCTTCCCCCTCTCTGCATCGGCGACCACGCGGCGGTTGGTGCCGATCCTGGCCGCCACCGCCTCCAGCGTGAGGTTCCGGCGCAGCCGCGCCGTCCGCAGGCCGGCACCGAGCCGGCGCAGGCTCTGCTCGACCGGGAACGGGACCGCCGTGAGGAGTGGGTTCGGGCGGGGCAATGCTACCTCAAAGCAGCAAAATGTGCGATAACGGTGCTTCAAGGGAACGCCTAAATGGCGTCCAACGCAAGCCCGCCGGTGACAATCGATGTTCCCGCGCGGTTCTTCTGCCCGGCCGGGTGCGTTCGCGTTCCCGTGCCGCTACGGCGTCGTGGGCTCCGTCAGGAGGCGAGCGAGGCGAGGATGCCGGCGAGCTCGCGCGGCTTGTTGGCGAAGACCGAGTGCTGCGAGGCGATCTCGATCGGGGTCACCCCGAGCGAGGCGGCGAAGGCGCGCTGCCGCTCGGGCGGGATGATCTCGTCCTCGGTACAGAGGACGTAGGTGCGGGAAACCTCCGGGATGCCGGCGCCCGGCCACGGCTGGGTCATCGCCAGCCAGCCCTGCTTTCGCTGCGTCTCCCGCATCAACTTGAGGTAGGCGTCCCGCTCCGCCGGCGGGACCAGCGAGGCGAGCAGGTCGAGGTCAAATGACCGTGTACCGTCGCCATGGTCTTTGATCACCGGGTCAATCCCGGAGCGGGTCTCCGGACCTAGCACCTCGTAGATCGACCGTCCCGGTTCAGGTACGACGGCGGCGACGAAGACAAGGTGGTCCGCCGGCGCTCGGGCGGCAACGAGGGGGATCGTGGCGCCGCCAGCCGAGTGCGCGACGAGGATGCGGGAATGCCCGGTGCCCTCCATCGCCCGAATCACGGCGGCGGCGTAGTCGTCCAGGGTCGCGTCGGCCCGCTCGCAGGGCAGGTCGACATTGACCACCCGGTGCCCCCTGGCTTCCAGCTCGGGAACGACCGGAGCCAGCTCCGCTGTCGTTCCGAAGGCGCCGTGGACGAGAACGAACGTTGTGGGCATACCAAGTGCTCCCCGTCCGATGTCAGAACGCGTCCTCTGCCAGGCCCAGCGTGCTGTCGCCGCCCCCGGTCACGATGTCAGCCAGCCCGCCGGCCAGCGGCAGGATGTTGGCGGCGTAGAACCGCGCCGTGGCCGCCTTGGCGGAGGCGAAGGGCGCGCTCGCCCTGCCCTCGGCCTGGCGCGCCGCGGCGATCGCCGCCGAGCGCGCCAGCAGCACGCCGCCGGCGACGGTGCCGAACAGCCGCAGGAACGGCGTCGCGCCGGCGAGCGCCGTCTCCACCGAGCTCGGCCAGGCCTGCAGCAGGTAGGCGGCGGCACGCTCCAGCGCGGCGATGCCGGCCTCGAGACGCGGCACGAGATCGGCCGGCGCCGCCGCCGCGTCGCGCCGCAGCTCCTCGACATAGGCGGCCATCGTCGCGCCGCCGTCGCGGGCCAGCTTGCGGCCGAGCAGGTCGTTGGCCTGGATGCCGTTGGTGCCCTCGTAGATCGGCGTGATGCGGGCGTCGCGATAGTGCTGGGCGGCGCCGGACTGCTCGATGAAGCCCATCCCGCCATGCACCTGGATGCCGAGCGAGGCGACCTCGACGCCGATGTCGGTCGACCAGGCCTTGACCACGGGGATCAGCAGGTCGACGCGCGCCTGCTGGCGCGCCCGCTCGGCCTCGCCCTCGGCGTGCCGGGCGCGGTCGAGCGCGCCGGCCGCCTGGAAGGCGAGCGCGCGGGCCGCCTCGGTCAGCGCCCGCATGGTCAGCAGCATGCGCCGCACGTCGGGGTGGCGGATGATCGGCACCGGCGCGGGGTCGCGGCTGCCGGCGGCGCGCGACTGGACGCGGCTCCTTGCGTAGGCGACGGCGCGCTGGGTGGCGCGCTCGGCGATCGCCACGCCCTCGATGCCGACGCCGAGCCGGGCGTTGTTCATCATGGTGAACATGTACTCGACGCCGCGACCGGCCTCGCCGACCAGCTCGCCGATCGCGCCGCCATCGTCGCCATAGGCCATCACGCAGGTCGGGCTGGCATGGATGCCGAGCTTGCGCTCGAGCGCGACGCAGCGCAGGTCGTTGCGCCGCGGCCCGCCCTCGCCGGGCAGCAGCTTCGGCACCAGGAACAGCGAGATGCCCTTGACCCCCGGCGGCGCGTCCTCCAGCCGGGCCAGCACCATGTGGACGATGTTCTCGGCCAGCTCGTGCTCGCCCCAGGTGATGAAGATCTTCTGCCCGGTGATGCGGTACCGATCGCCGTCGCGCCGCGCCCGGGTCTTGAGCGCGCCGAGGTCGGTGCCGGCCTGCGGCTCGGTCAGGTTCATCGTGCCGGACCAGCGCCCCTCGATCAGCGCCGGCAGGTAGGCGGCCTGCTGCGCCGGGCTGCCATGGGACTGCAGCAGCTCGATCACCCCCTGGGTCAGCAGCGGGCAGAGCGAGAAGGAGAGGTTGCTCGCCGCCCACATCTCCTGCAGCGCCACCTGCAGGCTCCAGGGCAGGCCCTGGCCGCCATGGGCCGGGTCGAACGGCACGGCGTTCCAGCCGGCTCCCGTGAAGGTCCGGTAGGCCTCGGCGAAGCCGTCCGGCGCGATCACCACGCCGTTCTCCAGCCGGACGCCCTGGCGGTCGCCGCTCTCGTTCAGCGGGTCGAGCGCGCCGGCGGCGAGCTTGCCGGCCTCCTCGAGCACGGAATCGACGAGGTCGGGCGTCGCCTCGGCGAAGGCGGGCAGGCGGGCGAGCCCGGGCAGGCCGGCGATCTCGTCCATCGCGAAGCGCAGCTCGGCGATCGGCGCCGCATAGGCGGTCATTGCAGCCTCACAGGATCTTGCCGGGGTTCATGATGCCCTGCGGGTCGAGCGCCGCCTTCAGCCGGCGCATCAGCGCCAGCTCGACCGGGGATTTGTGGCGCTGCATCTCGGCGCGGCGCAGCTGGCCGATGCCGTGCTCGGCGCTGAAGCTGCCGCCCATGTCGGCGACCAGCGCATGCACCGCGTCGGTGAGCCGCGCCGCGGCCTCGGGCGCGGTGCCGGGCGGCAGGCTGACGTTGAAGTGGATGTTGCCGTCGCCGAGATGGCCGAACGGCACCGGCCGGCCGCCGGGCAGCATCTGCGCGCAGAGCGCCAGCGCCCGCTCGAGGAAGCGCGGCACGGCCGAGACGGCGACCGCGACGTCGTGCTTGGCGGTGGGGCCGGCGCGGCGCAGCCCCTCGACGATTCCCTCGCGGATCTGCCAGAGCCGGCGCGCCTGCTCCTGGCTGGCGGCGATCGTGGCGTCGAGCACCAGCCCGTCCTCCAGCGCTGCGGCCAGCGCCTGCTCCAGCACCGGGCCGAGCGGCGCCTCGGCCGGGCTCGACAGCTCGATCAGCAGGTAGTCGCGATAGCCGGGCAGCGGGTCGGCGGTGCCCGGGACGTGCGCCAGCGCCAGCTCGATGCCGGCCCGCGGCATCAGCTCGAAGCTGGTCACCGCGTCGGCCGAGGCGGCGCGGCAGCGCGACAGCAGCGCCAGCGCCTGCGGCACGCCGGCGACGGCGGCGAGCGCGGTGGCGCGCTGGCGCGGGCGGGGGAACAGCTTCAGCACGGCGGCGGTGATGATGCCGAGCGTGCCCTCGGCGCCGATGAAGAGCTGCTTCAGGTCGTAGCCGGTATTGTCCTTGCGCAAGGTGCGCAGCCCGTCCCACAGCGTGCCGTCGGGCAGCACCACCTCGAGCCCGAGCACCAGCTCGCGGGCATTGCCGTAGCGCAGCACGGCGATGCCGCCGGCATTGGTCGAGAGGTTGCCGCCGATCTGGCAGCTGCCCTCGGCGCCGAGGCTGAGCGGGAACAGCCGGTCGGCCTCGGCGGCCGCCTGCTGCGCCGCCTGCAGGATGCAGCCGGCCTCGACCGTCATGGTGTTGTCGAGCGGGTCGACGGCGCGGATCCGGTCGAGCCGCGCCAGGCTGAGCAGCACCGCCTCGCCGGAGGCCGGCGGGGTGGCGCTGCCGACCATGTTGGTGTTGCCGCCCTGCGGCACGATCGCCACGCCGGCGGCGGCGCACAGCCGCACGATCGCCGCGACCTCGGCGGCGCCGGCCGGCTGCAGCGCGATCGCCGCGTGGCCGTGATAGGTGCCGCGCCAGTCGGTGAGGCGCTGGGCGAGCCGGTCCGGATCGTCGATCACCCCGCCGGGGCCGGCGGCCTCGCGCAGGCGGTCGAGCAAGGCGGGGTCGGGCGGCGGGCGGGTCGCGGCGAGGGCCATGGCCGGCAGATTAGCAAGCCGCCCGGGGCCGGAGCTACAGCGCCTTCAGCTTGCGGTGGGCGTGCAGCACCAGCCGGAACAGCAGCAGCCCGTGGCGGAAGCGCGAGATCTGCGTCGTGCCGTAGCGCCGGCTCTCGTAGCGGATCGGCACCTCGACGATCTTCAGGCAGAGCAGGCTGGCGCCGAGGATCAGGTCGAAATCGCCGAACGGGTCGACGCCGCCGAGATAGGCGCGCACGCCCTTCAGCCGGCCATAGTCCTCGCGGCCGATCACCTTGGTGCCGCACAGCGTGTCGGTGAAGCGCTGGTTGAGCAGCCAGGTGAAGAGCGAGGAGAACAGCCGGTTGGCGACCATGTTGAGGAAGCGCATCGACTGGCGCTCGCGCGGATAGACGAGGCGCGAGCCGTTGACGAACTCGGCCTGGCCGCTCTCGATCGCCCGCCAGAACTTCGGCAGGTCCTCCGGCGGCACGGTGAGGTCGGCGTCGAGGATCATCAGCACGTCGCCGCGGGCCGCGTCGAAGCCCTTGAAGACCGCGTCGGCCTTGCCGACCCCGTCCTGCACCAGCAGCTTGAGGTCGCGCCCGGGATGCTCCGCGATCACCCGCTCGATCTCCTCGCGCGTGCCGTCGCGGCTGTGGCCCTCGACGAAGATCACCTCGACGTCGGGCGCGAAGCCGGGCAGGCGGCGGACCAGCGGCTCGATGTTGCCGCGCTCGTTGCGGCAGGGAACGATCACCGAGACCGAGCGCGGCGGCGGTGCCGGCCGGCGCAGCGAGCGCGCCACCAGGTAGTTGCGCAGCGACAGCGCGCGCAGCCCGGGCAAGGTCGCCACCGTGTGGTTGATCGCCGGCCCGAGCCCGCCCAGCCGGCGCGGCAGCAGCTGGCGCCATTCGCGCCTGAGCGGCTCGAACCCGGCCAGCGCGCAAAGCCCGGCGATGTCGTCGAGCGACAGGAAGTTCTGCGGCTCCTGCGGCATTTTCAGGCCGACCCGCTCGCCCGCCGCCAGCAGCGGCTCCCAGAGCGGCGCGTACCAGGCGACGATCAGTCGGGTGCGCGGCCCGCACAGCCGGTGCAGCAGGCCGAGCGTGCCCTCGCAATCCTCCAGCGCGCCGATCAGGTCGGCGAGGATGATGAAGTCGAACGGGCCTTCGATGGCGTCCAGGGCCGCGGCATCCTCGACGTCGCCCTGGTGCAGCTCGAGCCCGGGATGGCGGGCCCGCGCCACCTCGATCATCGCCGGGCTGAGATCGACGCCGACGCCGCGCGCCGGGCGCAGCGCGGCCAGCAGCTCGCCGGTGCCGCAGCCGAGATCGAGCACGCGGCTGCCTGCCGGCACCAGCAGCTGGAGGAAGCGCCAGTCCTGCTCGTGGAAATAGCGGTTGCGGTCGAGCCAGCGCGGCCGTTCCGCCGCCAGCCGGTCGCTGGCCGCGCGGATCCGCTGCTTGCGCGGCGAGAGCGCCTGGACGTCCGGCGCCATCTCAGTCCCGCGGCGCCGCGGCGCGGCGCAGCCGGTCGTTGATCGCGGCGCCGAGCCCTGCGTCGGGCACCGGCATCACCGCGATCCCGGCGAAGCCCGGCCGGTCGAGCCGGCGCAGCAGGACGAAGAGATTGGCCGCCGCCTCGGCGAGGTCGCCCGCCGGGCTGAGGTTGGCGGCATCGGCCGGCGCGGCGGGCCCGAAGCCGAGCAGCAGCTCGCCGGGCGCCGCCGCCGCGGCGTCGAGCCGGACCGGCAGGCGCGGCGCATAGTGGCTGGCGAGCTGGCCCGGGCCGCGCGGCGCCGGGCCCGGCTCGGCCGCCGCCAGCGGCCCGACGATATCCGCCAGCCGCTCCGCGGCCAGCCCGCCCGGCCGCAGCAGCGGCGGTTCCGGGCCGGTGAGGTCGAGCACCGTCGACTCGACGCCGATCGGGCAGGCGCCGCCGTCGAGGATCATCGCCACCGCGGCGACGCCTTCTTCATCGGCGAAGTCATCGGCGACGTGGGCCGCCCGGGTCGGGCTGACCCGGCCGGAACGGTTGGCGCTGGGCGCCACCAGCGGCCCGCCGAAGGCGCCGAGCAGGGCGAGCGCCACCGGGTGCGCCGGCACCCGGATGGCGAGGCTGTCGAGCCCGGCGCCGGCCAGCAGCGAGACCGGGCAGCCCGGCCGGCGCGGCAGCACCAGGGTCAGCGGCCCCGGCCAGAAGGCGGCCGCCAGCCGCTCCGCCCGCCGGTCGAAGGCGACCAGCGCCGCCGCGGCGCCGGCGTCCGCGACATGGACGATGAGCGGGTTGAAGCGCGGCCGCCGCTTGGCCGCGTAGAGCCCCGCCACCGCCCGCTCGTCGACCGCCGACGCGCCAAGCCCGTAGACCGTCTCGGTCGGAAAGGCGACCAGCCGCCCCGCGGCGAGCGCTGCGGCGGCCGCCGCCAGGTTTTCCGGCGTCGGCGGCAGGATCGGCGGCGCGCCGCCCGCACGCGTCGTCATCCCGGCGAGAGCCGGGATCCAGGACGCCGCTTCGCCGGGATGACATGGGAGCGAGCGGCTGGCCGCATCGCCCTACCGCCCACGGGCGACGAAATGCGGGTTCTCGAAGCCGGGCTTGCCGTAGCCCAGCTCCCGCCCGTCGAGCGTCTCGACATGGCCGCCGGCGGCGGCGAGCACGGCATGGCCGGCCGCGGTGTCCCACTCCATGGTGCGGCCGAAGCGCGGATAGAGGTCGGCGATGCCCTCGGCCACCTGGCAGAACTTGAGGGAGCTGCCGGCGACACGGTGCTCCAGCACCTTCTGCGCCGCCAGGAAGGCGTCGAGATCGGACCCCTGGCCGTGCGAGCGGCTGCCCAGCACGATGGCGCCGCCGGCCGGCTGCTTGCGGGCGGCGATCGGCTTCGGCGCCCCGTCGCCATGCTGCACCGTGGCACCCCCGGGACCGCCGGCATAGACGGTGTCGAGCGTCGGCGCCCCGACCACGCCGAGCAGCGGCCGGCCATGCTCGATCAGCGCGATGTTGACGGTGAACTCGCCATTGCCGCTGAGGAACTCCTTGGTGCCGTCGAGCGGGTCGAGCAGCCAGAAGCGGCGCTCGCCATAGCCCTCGTTGGAGGGCAGCCCGTGCAGCGCCGCCGCCTCCTCGGCGATCACCGGGACGCCCGGCAGCAGCCGCTCCAGGATCGGGGTGATCAGCGCCTCGGCCGCCTCGGCGGCCGCCGTCACCGGGCTGTGGTCCGCCTTGGTGCGCGCCGCCGTGCGGCCGTGGTAGTGGCCGAGGATGACGGTCGCGGCCTGGCGCGCCGCCGCCGTCAGCGCCGCCAGCAACCCGGGTACGTCGAGCGCGTCGCTCATCGCCGCGCCACTGCTTCGCTGCTCCGCAGGTCCATTGCCGGTGATGTCCTCTGGCTGTCCGGCGGCGATGATACGGAGCCGGGCAGCCCCCACCAAGCGGCAATTCGCCTCCGTTTCTAGTGGCAGCGGGTTCTAGTGCAGCGGGTCGCCGAAGCGCCGCGCGCGGAAGCTGGCCTCGTCGCCGGGACGGAAATCGATGCGGATCTCCGAGCGCGCGCCGTGCCGGGCCGCCTTGTCGGCGGCGAGCGTCGCCACCTCGACGGCCTGCCCGACGGTGGGATAGGCGCCCAGCAGCCGGTCCGCCTCCCAGATCAGCCAGCTCCGGGAATGGCTCGCGATGGAGTAGGCCCGCTTGTCCGTCATGCTATCGCCCCGGTTTCCTCCTGGCTGCGCCATTGCGTCAGGGACAACGCCGAGGGGCAGTGCCGGTTCCGCGTGCCCGAATCTTGCCGTCCCGTTGATCTTCCTCAAGGATTGGTAACGAATCTGTTGCATGGTGGCGGGGAGAGCCCGTCGGGCCTGGGGGAACGCAGTCATGCTGAACTATCGCGTCGTCTACCGCGCCGGCTGGAGCGCCGCGCCGCCGTCCGAGGAGGACGGTCCTGCCCTGTCCAGCGGCCACCATACGCTGGGCGACGCCTTCCGCGCCGCCTTCGCGGCGATGCGCGACAATCCCAACCTGGCGGTCGCCATCGGCCGGCCGGACGGCCGCCTCCTGGTCGGCCCGACGCGGCTGCGCGAGCTCGGCCGGGCGCCGGGCCGGGACGACAGCATCCATTGAGCCGGAGCGGCCGGGAGCTGGGCCGCGGCTGCGTCGCGGCCGCGCTTGCCGGGTGACCGCATTCGCTCCATCATGAAAGCTTCGCGGCAGCGCGAAGATCGGGACGACAGGTAGTCCGGGATGAGCAACGGGGTGGCGGTGTCGGCGGCGCCCTTCGCCGGGGGAGACGAAGGCGAGGGCGCGGTTGCAGCGCGATCGAACGGGCCGATCGGGGCGGCGGGACGAGAGCCCGCGGCAGCGCCCCGCCGGGCGAGCGGTTCCGCCCATCGACGACACCGACATGAAGCACGGGGGATTGACGTGAAGGACCGGATCATCGGCGCCTCGCAGCGCACGCAGGACATCGCCACCTGGCTGGTGGAGCGCGGCGTGCCGCGCCAGGCGATCGCCGACCTGGTGCGCTCGGCGATCAGCGACGGCGCCATGTTCTCGCTGACCGAGACCAAGCTGCGCACCGGCAAGGACGTGTTCGGCCAGGCCTGAGGCCCGGCCGCTTCACTCCCCGGCCGCCTCACTCCCCGGCCGTGCGGATCGCGCGGCCGGGCGTGGTGAAGACGATCGACTGCGTGCCGAAGAAGTAGGTGTGCACCGTCTCGACGAGCGGCGGGTTGACCGGCTGGTCGGCCGCCCATTCGACCAGGAAGCTGGCGCCGCTGCCGCCGGTGGTGTCCTTGTGCTCGACGAAGAGGTCGAGGGCCTGCAGCGGCCCCAGCGCCTTCGGCGCGGCGAGGAACTCGCGCACCAGCTTGCCGTCGTCGCCGTAGTAGCGCGCCGAGCGCACGGTGATGCCGTGCGCCGGGTCGGTGTTGCGCACCGACAGCATGGCCGAGAGCAGCAGCAGCGACGGCTTGCCCCGGCTGTCGAGGTTGCCGTGCCAGACCTGGGAGTAGACCGGCGCGTAGACCGTCTCGCCGCGGGTCAGCGGCGGCGGGTCCGCCCGGGCGGGGCCGGCGGCCAGCGCCAGGCCGAGCGCCAGCCCGAGGGCCGCGGCCCTCATGACGCGGCGACCTTGCCGCCGGCGGCCGTCTCGGCGAGGCGGGCGGAGAGCAGCGCCACCTCGCCCTCGTTGTGCGTGCGGGCGAGGCGCTCGGCGCGATCCGGGTCGCCGCCGGCCACCGCCTCGATCAGCGCCTCGTGCTCGGCGACCGAGGCGCCGTAGTCCTGCGGCAGGAAGCCGGCATGGACCATGTGGAAGCGGACCTGCTGCAGCACCACCCGATGCTGCTGCGCCAGCCGGGCATGCCCGGCCTGCGCCACGATCGCCTCGTGCAGCCGGAAGTCGGCCTCGGTGGCCTCGGCGTAGCGGGCCGACGCCACGGCCGCGTCGAGCCCGCGCCAGGCCTGGCGGAGCGCCGCCCGCGCCGCCGGGTCGGTCCGCTCGGCGGCCAGCCGGGCGCCCAGCCCCTCCAGCGCGCCGCGCAGCGTGTAGAGCTCCCAGGCGTCGGCCACGGTGGCGCCGGCGACCTGCCAGCGGGTGAAGGCGACCTGGTGGACCAGCCCCTCATGGGCGAGCTGGGCCAGCGCCGCCCGCACCGTGCCGCGGCTGACGCCGAGCTCCAGCGCCAGCTGCGTCTCGACCAGCCGCGCGCCGGGCGGCAGCACGCCGGTCAGGATGTGGCCGCGGATGCCGGCCGCCGCCTGGCGGTCGAGCAGGCGCTTCTCGACCTCTAGTCGCGCGATCTTCGCCATGCCCGATTCCCATACAGGGCTTGGCCGGCGGTGTCCATCCGGGGGGCCTCGTCGGCGGCAGCGGGAGAGGGAGCGACAGCCTCAGGCGAGCACCGCCTGCGCCTGCGCCGCCAGCCGCCCGGCGACCCAGCCGTACCACGCCTCGAGGCCCTCGCCGGTGCGGGCCGAGAGCTGCAGCACCTCGATCGCCGGGTTGACCTCGCGGGCGTGGGCGATGCAGCGCGCGACGTCGAAGTCGAGATGCGGCAGCAGGTCGGTCTTGTTCAGGATCATCAGCTGCGCGGCGCGGAACATGTGCGGGTACTTCAGCGGCTTGTCCTCGCCCTCGGTGACCGAGAGGATGGCCACCTTGGCGGCCTCGCCGAGGTCGAACAGGGCGGGGCAGACGAGGTTGCCGACATTCTCGACGAAGAGCAGCGCGCCCGGCTCGGGGCGGAGCTGGCGCAGCGCCTCGGCGATCATCTCGGCCTCGAGGTGGCAGCCGGTGCCGGTGTTGACCTGGACCACCGGTGCGCCCGCCGCCTGGATGCGCAGCCCGTCATTGGCGGTCGCCTGGTCGCCCTCGACGACGTGGATGGCGTGCCGCGCCCCGAGGTCGCGGATGGTGCGCTCGAGCAGCGTCGTCTTGCCCGAGCCGGGCGCGCTGACGAGGTTCAGCATCAGGATCTCGCGGCCGGCCAGCCAGGCGCGGTTGCGCGCCGCCAGCGCGTCGTTCTTGTCGAGGATGCGCTGCTGCAGGGTGATCGTCGCCGTCGGGTGATCGTGGTGGTGATGGTCGTGCCCGTGCCCGTGCCCGTGCTCGTGCCCGTGCCCGTGCCCGTGGTCGTGATCGTCACCATGGTGGTGATGCCCGCCTTGCGCGTGCGCCGCGTCGAGCCGGCGCATCTCCGCCTTTCCGTCGCCCGAGCAGCCGCAGGTCGTGCACATCGGCAGTCTCCTCCTGGTCAGGCCGCCGAGGCGCCCGGCGCCTCGTCCGCGGCCTCGATCTCGATCTCGACGACCGTCAGCTCCTCCCCCGCCAGGCGCTCGAGCTCGCGCCCGCCGCAGCGGCAGGGCTGGAACAGGGTCGCCTGCGCGAAGCTCTCGCCGCAGGCGCGGCAGCGGGCGAGGCCCGCCGGCTCGCGGATCTCGAGCGCGGCGCCCTCGACCGGCGTGCCCTTCGCCACCACGTCGAAGCAGAAGCGCACCGCCCCCGCCATCACGCCGGAGAGCTGCCCGATCTCGAGCAGCACGCGGCGCACCGGCCGGCCGCCGGCCTGCCTGGCGACGATGGCGACGATGGTCCGGGTGATGGCCAGCTCGTGCATCGCTCAGCAGATCCGCGGCAGCTGCTCGCCGACCAGCATGTCGACGACGCGCTCGCCGCCCAGCACGGTGCGCATCGTCACCCGGCCCGGCCGCTCGGCGGTGACCCGGCCGATCGCCGCCGCCGCCGCGCCGAGCGGGTGGGCGCGCAGCGCCGCCAGCGCCGCCGCGGCCTCGGCCTCTGGCACGATGGCGACGATCCGGCCCTCGTTGGCGAGATAGAGCGGGTCGAGACCGAGGATCTCGCAGAAGCCCCTCACCTCGTCGCGGATCGGCACCGCGGTCTCCTCGAGCGCGATGCCCAGCGCGGCCGCCTCGGCGACCTCGTTGACCACCGCGGCGAGCCCGCCGCGCGTCGCGTCGCGCAGGAACCGCGTTGCCGGCGCCGCCGCGAGCAGCCCTGCGATCAGCTCGTGCAGCGCGGCGCAGTCGCTCTCGATCGGCGTGGTCAGCGCGAGGTCGCCGCGGGCATTGAGGATGGTGGCGCCGTGGTCGCCGAGCAGGCCGTTGACCAGCACCACGTCGCCCGGCCGGATCTCGGCGGGGCCGAGCCTGAGCCCGGCCGGGACCGTGCCGATCCCGGCGGTGTTGATGAACAGCTTGTCGCAGGCGCCGCGGCCGACCACCTTGGTGTCGCCGGCGACGATGGCGACCCCGGCGGCCCGCGCCGTCTCCGCCATCGAGCGCACGACGCGGCGCAGCTCGGCGAGCGGGAAGCCCTCCTCGATGATCGCCGCGCAGGTCAGGTAGAGCGGTCGCGCCCCGCTCACCGCCAGGTCGTTGATGGTGCCGCAGACGGCGAGCTTGCCGATGTCGCCGCCGGGGAAGAACAGCGGGTCGACGACGAAGGAATCGGTGGTGAAGGCGAGCCGGTCGCCGGCGGCCGCCAGCGGGGCGAGCGCGATCGTCGCGGCATCGCCCATCTCGGCCAGCGGCGGCGCGCCGAAGGCCTCGAGGAAGACGTCGTCGATCAGGTCGCGCATCGCCTGGCCGCCGCCGCCATGGGCGAGCGTCACGCTCGGCCCGTCGACCGTGCCGCGCCGTCTCGCCGCGACTGGCGGCTTGCGCTCCAGCGCGGTCACGCCGAGGCCCGCCGCCGCTTCAGCCCGTCGACGTCGCCGTATCGGTAGGTGGCGGCGCACGCACCCTCCGACGACACCATCAGCGCGCCCATCGGGCTGGCCGGGCTGCAGCCATTGCCGAACAGCCGGCACTGCCAGGGCTTGATCGCGCCCGTCAGCACCTCGCCGCACTGGCAGGCCTCGGGGTCGGCGATCCGGACGTCGGGCACCGCGAAGCGGCGCTCGGCGTCGAACCGGGCATAGGCGTCGCGCATCCGCACGCCGGAATGGTCGATCGAGCCGAGGCCGCGCCACTCGAAGAAGGGGCGCAGCTCGAAGACCCGCCGGATCGCGTCCAGCGCCGGGTCGTTGCCGCCCTCGGCCACCACCCGGGCATACTGGTTCTCGATCTCGGCGCGGCCGTCGGCCAGCTGCCGCAGCACCATCCAGATCGACTGCAGCACGTCGAGCGGCTCGAAGCCGGCGATCACCAGCGGCCGGCGATAGCGCTCGGCGATGAAGCGGTAGGGCGCCGTGCCGATCACCATGCTGACATGGCCCGGCCCGAGGAAGCCGTCGATCCGCAGGTCCGGCGAATCGAGGATCGCCTGGATGGTCGGGATGATGGTGATGTGGTTGCAGAACAGCGAGAAGTTGCCGATGCCCTCGGCCTCGGCCTGCAGCACGGTGAGCGCGGTCGACGGCATGGTCGTCTCGAATCCCAGCGCGAAGAACACCACCTCGCGCCCCGGATTGGCGCGGGCCAGCGCCAGCGCGTCGAGCGGCGAGTAGACCATGCGCACGTCGGCGCCCTCGGCCTTGGCCTGCATCAGGCTCTTGCGCGAGCCCGGGACGCGCATCGCGTCGCCGAAGGTCGCGAGGATGACGCCCGGCGTCTCGGCCAGCGCGACGCAGTCGTCGACGCGGCCCATCGGCAGGACGCAGACCGGGCAGCCCGGCCCGTGCACCAGCTCGATCGCCTCGGGCAGCAGCGTCTCGATGCCGAACTTGAAGATCGCGTGGGTGTGCCCGCCGCAGACCTCCATCAAGGCGAGCGGCCGGCGGCGTGCCGCGGCGAGCGGCCCGGCCAGGGCTTCGATCCGGCCGAGGACGGCCTTCGCCCTGACGGGATCGCGGAATTCATCGACGAAGCGCATGACGGCCTCCCTCGCGTCAGCCCGCGCCCTGCATCGCGCGCTGCGCCTCGATCACCTCGCCGAGCTCGGTCAGCAGCGCCAGCGTCGCCTCGGCCTCGCGCTCGTCGATCCGGCTCATCGCGAAGCCGACATGGACCAGCACCCAGTCGCCGACGCAGCTCTCGAGCGGATGGCTCTCGTCGACGATGCAGGCGAGGTTGATCTCGCGCCGCACCCCGGCGACCTCGACCAGCCCGAGCTGGCGCGCGGGGTCGGTGATCCCGACCACCTTGCCGGGAATGCCTAGGCACATCGCGGTACATCCTTCTCCAGGGTGAGCGCGGCGGCGATGGCCGCCTGGCCGAGCGCCAGCCCGCCATCGTTCGCCGGCACGGCGGCATGCAGCAGGATCCGGCGGCCGAGCGGCGCCAGCCGGGCCACCGTCTGCTCGAGCAGGATGCGGTTCTGGACGCAGCCGCCGGAGAGCGCGACGGCGTCGATCGCGGCGCCCTGCTCGCCGCCGAGCAGGCGCGCCGCCATGGCGGCGACGGCGCGGGCGAGGCCACGGTGGAAGCGGGCGGCGATGACCCCGACCGGGGTCTCCAGGACGAGGTCGCCGAGCAGCGCCTGCCACATGGCGGCAGGCTCGATGGTGGCCGGCCCGCTGCCGTCCGGCTGTGCGATGGCGAAGGGGTAGGCCAGCGCTTCGTCCTCGCCCTCGAGCGCGGCGCGGTCCACCGCAGCCTCGAGCAGCATCGCGCCCTGGCCCTCGTACCGGGCCCGCTCGCGGGCGAGCCCGAGGGCGGCGGCGACGGCGTCGAACAGCCGGCCGCAGGAGCTGGCGAGCGGCGCGTTCACCCCCCGGCGGATCATCGCGTCGAGCGTGGCGCGGGGCCTCGCGGCGAGGAAGTCGTACAGCTCCAGCCCGCCACAGCGCGCTTCGAAGCCCGCCCAGCCGGGCCCGGCCATGAGATGGGTGTAGGTGCTGCGCCAGGGCTCGCGGATCGCCTGCGCGCCGCCCGGCATCGCCACCGGCCTGAAGCTGCCGACCCGGCGATAGCGGCGGTAGTCGGCGAGCAGGAACTCGCCGCCCCAGAGCGTGCCGTCCTCGCCGAAGCCGAGCCCGTCGAGCGCGATGCCGAGCACCGGCGGGGCATCCAGCGGCCGCCCGTTCTCGGCGAGGCAGGCGGCGATGTGGGCGTGATGGTGCTGCACCTCGACCAGTGGCAGCCCCTCCGCTCGCGCCCGGCGCCGCGCCAGCCGGGCCGAGAGGTAGTCGGGATGGCGATCGGCGGCGAGCACCGCCGGGCGATGCTCGAACAGGTCGGCGTAGAGTGCCAGGTTCTTCTCGTAGTCGGCCAGGGTCGCGGCGTTCTCGAGATCGCCCTGGTGCTGCGACAGCACGGCCTGGCCGTCCTTGGCAAGGCAGAAGGTCGCCTTGAGCTCGCCGCCATGGGCCAGGACCGGCGGCGCCGCCTCGAAGCCGGGCGGCAGCGCGATCGCTCCCGGCGCGTAGCCGCGGGCGCGGCGCAGGATGCGCGGCGCACCCGCCGCCATGCGCACCACGGAATCGTCGATGCGGTTGACGATGGCGCGGTCGTGCAGCAACGCATGATCGGCGATGCCGCCCAGCCGTGCGATCGCGTCCTCGTCGTCGATCGCCTGCGGCTCGTCGGAGAGGTTGCCGCTGGTCATCACCACCGGCCGCGCCAGCCGGCGGAGCGCGAGGACGTGCAGCGGCGTGTAGGGCAGCATGAAGCCGAGCAGGTCGAGGCCGGGCGCCACGTCCTCCGGCAGCCGCTCCGGCCCGGTTGCGCGCAGCAGAACGATCGGCGCCGCCGCGCTCTCCAGCAGGCGGCACTCCTCGACGTCGGGAACGGCGTATTGGCGAACCACCTCGAGGTCGCGCGCCATCAGCGCGAAGGGCTTGGCGTCGCGGTGCTTGCGGACGCGCAGCCGCCGCACCGCCTCGGCGTCGGTGGCGTCGCAGGCGAGGTGGAAGCCGCCGATCCCCTTGATCGCCACGATCTCGCCCCGGGCCAGCAGGTGGCCGACGGCCTCGACCGCGTCCGGCAGGGCGCAGCTTTCCGCCGCAGGCCGTCCGTCGAGCCGGATCAGCCGGGCCCGCGGGCCGCAGCGCGGGCAGGCGATCGGCTGGGCGTGGAAGCGGCGGTCGGCGGGATCGCCATATTCGCGGGCGCAGTCGGGGCAGGGGGCGAAGCCCGCCATGCTGGTGCGCGCCCGGTCCCACGGGGCGGCGC
The DNA here is from genome assembly GCA_046349435.1 of Dongiaceae bacterium. Classification (GTDB taxonomy): domain Bacteria; phylum Pseudomonadota; class Alphaproteobacteria; order Dongiales; family Dongiaceae; genus JAXMCI01. The sequence goes on from JAXMCI010000011.1 coordinate 185,057, forward strand.
GGACGATCGAGAAGCGCGGCCCGCAATGGGTGCAGCTGGCGAAGGGGTGGCGGAAGCGGCGATCCGCGGGCGAGAGGATCTCGCTCCTGCAGGCCGGGCAGAGCGCGGCGTCCGGCGGCACCGCCGTGCGCATGGTGCCGCCGCGGCTCTCCAGGATGCTGAAGCCGGCGCAGGCCGCCGGCTGGTCGAGCCGCGCCCGCTCGATCCGCGCGATGCGGGCCAGCGGCGGCGGCTCGGAACCCAGCCGGTCGAGGAAGCGGGCGATCGCCGCCTCCGGCCCTTCCAGCCGGATCAGCACGCCGGCCCCGTCATTGGCGACGTGGCCGGCCAGCCCTTCCTGCCGCGCCAGCCGCCAGACCGCCGGGCGGAAGCCGACGCCCTGCACCGTGCCGCGGACCCGCACCTCCTCGACGATGGCGTTCACGCTCCTGGTCACCCGGCGGAATCCTGCCTCGGCATGGGCCCATAGAACCAGATTTCGCGAGACATGTTGAGGGCGGCGCGACGGAGCGACGCGCCCCTCGAGCCCGCCGATCAAGAGCGCGACGGCCACGGAGGCTGCGGTGATCGTCATGTTGCACCAGAGCTTGCGGATCGGCTTGACGAAGGCCCAGCCATAGGCGCCGACCATCAGCGCGCTGTCGGCGGTGTCGACCAGCGCCATGCCGGCGGTGAAGAGGGCGGGGAACACCATCACCGACCAGATCGGCATGCCCTGCGCCCCCTGGGTGCCGGAGATCGCCAGCAGCCCGACCTCCGTGGCGGTGTCGAAGCCGAGGCCGAGCACGAAGCCCAGCGGATACATGTGCCAGGAGCGGCCGACCATGCGGAACAGCGGCCGGGCGAGCCGGGCGATGAAGCCATGCCCGGAGAGCAGCTGGTTGAGGTCGTCCTCGAGCAATTGCCTGCCGCGGCGGATGCGGTGGAAGGCGGCGCGCGGCGGGGATAGGCCGCCGGGCGGCCGCGTACTACGATGCCGCCGAGCGGCTGCAACAAGGAGCCCGCCCGTGGAGCGCGTAACCATCTCCCTCGACGACTCGCTGCTGGCGGACTTCGACCGGTACATCGCCCGCAAGGGCTACCAGAACCGCTCCGAGGCGGTGCGCGACCTGGTGCGCGACCGGCTGGAGCAGGACCGGCCGGGCGATGCCGAGCCCGGCTACTCGGTCGGCTGCGTCTCCTACGTCTACGACCACCATCGCCGCGACCTGGCGCAGCGGCTGACCGGCGTGCAGCACGACCACCACGACATCGTGCTGTCCTCGCTGCACGTCCACCTCGATCACGAGAACTGCCTCGAGGTCACCCTGCTGCGCGGCCCCACCCCCGAGGTGCGGGCCTTCGCCGAGACGCTGGTCGCCGAGACCGGCGTGCGGCACGGCCGGATCGCGCTCACCGCCGTCGAGGTCGCCGCCGGCGGTCATCGCCACGAGCATGGCCACGACCATGCCCACGGCCATGATCACCCGCACGATCACGGTCACGCGCCGGGCTCGGCCTACACCCACCTCCATCTGAAGCCGAAGACCTGAGCCGGCCGCCGGCGCCGCCGCCGGGCCCCGCATCATAGGCGGCCGGCATCGATGCCGCGCCGTCGCCGCGGGTTCGGCCCTGCCGGTCCCCTGCCTGGCCTGGGTCGGCGCCGCAGGAAAATTCGCTCGCGCAACCGAATTTCCTCGCAAATGCCGCCGCCGTCGCCACATCTGGCTAGGCAGTGCCACGTGGCCGGATCGAGCTGCCCCATCCTGGTGCGGCCGTGGCGCAGGCCTCCCGCCATTCCCTCGATCCCCCCACCCTCATCGGAAGGCGGTCTGCAGTGAAGGCATGCAAGCAGGCGAGCACGCTCGCCGGCAGGACCGCGCGCCCGAGCGCGGCCCGATGCGGGCCCCGCGGCGGCGATGGCCTCCGCGTCGGCCGGGCGGCTTCGTGACCCCGGGGCGCGGAACGGATCCGTCTTCCGGCCCGGCCGACTCCGGCAACTTCCCTGGCGACGTCCCCGGCGATGTCCCCGGCCACGCCGGCCTGCGCGCCTCGGTACGCCCGTTCGCCTCCAGCAGCATGCTCCTCGGCATCGGGCAGATCGCCAGCTCCTTCCTGCCGCTGCTCGCCGTGATGGCGCTGATGTACCTGACGCTGCAGGTGAGCTACGGCCTCACGCTGCTGCTGGCGGTTCTCGCCGCCGGCCTCACCGTCCGCGTCTTCATCATCCAGCATGATTGCGGGCATGGATCGTTCTTCCGGTCGCGTCGGACGAACGATGCGCTGGGCTGGCTCTGCAGCCTGTTCACGCTCACGCCCTACACGAACTGGCGACGGCAGCACGCCGGTCACCATGCCAACTGGAACAACCTCGACCGGCGCCAGAGCGGCAGCGACATCTACTCCACCTGCCTGACGACCGAGGAGTACGGCCGGCTGGGCCGGTGGCGGCGCGCCGCCTACCGTCTCGTCCGCAACCCGCTAGTGTCGCTGGTCCTGCTGCCCCCCCTGGTCTTCCTGCTGCTCTACCGGCTTCCGTTCGACACGCCGAAGGCCTGGAAGCAGGAACGGCGCGGCGTCCATCTCACCAACCTCGCCCTCGCGACCGTCCTGGTCGCGCTCGGCGCCACGCTCGGGTTTCGTGCGGTGCTGCTGGTGCAGCTGCCGATCTGGGGCTTCGCCGCCATCATCGGCGTGTGGCTGTTCTCGCTCCAGCATCGCTTCGAGCACTCGTACTGGGCGAGGCAGGGGACCTGGAGCGCCGATGCCGCATCGCTGCTCGGCAGCTCTCACCTGAAGCTGCCGAGGCTGATGCAGTGGTTCACGGGAAACATCGGCTTCCATCACGTTCACCACCTCAATCCCCGGATCCCCAACTACCGGCTCGAGGCATGCCACGCCGGCACCCCGGCGATCCAGGGCGGGCCCGTCCTGACGCTCCGGGCGGCGCTCGGCGCCTGGCGCTACGCCCTGTGGGACGAGGCCGCGGGCAAGATGGTGCGCTTCCCCCGCCGCTGACGCCGCGGCCGGCCGGATGCCGGCCGATCGGGGAAGGCGAGGCCGGAAGGCCTCAGCGGCGCGATGACCTTGAGGCCTGCGCGCTGCCCGGCCTGTCATGCTCGGCGGCAGGCCCGGCCGGCGACCATTGCGTGACATGGACGGCGGGGATCAGGGCGGAGCCCGGGTCCCAGTTGGCGGGGGCGATGAACTTGACGTGCCCGCGGAACAGGCCGCCATCCCGCTTGAACTCGATCCGCTCGCCGACGGTCGGCTTCGCCGCAAGGTCCTGCTCGCTCACATAGTCCGAGGCCTTATCGGCGCTCCACAGGAAGATCCGGGCTCTGTAGGTCATCGTTTCCTCTTCTGCTGCTGAGCGCAGCCTGGACTCCCGCATCCGCGGCTGCCGTGGCCGGGCCCGCGGTCGGCGCCGACGAGCGACGCCTTCCACGGGCCGAAGCGATCGGCGACCGCGGCCCTTTTTCAGCGTCAGCTGCTCTTTGCCTGCCGCAGCGTCTCGGCACAGGCCCGGGCAAGACCGTCGTCCGCGGCGCTGGTGCCCGGCATGGTGGCCCATCCGGCCGCCTGCACCAGCTGGCTGCGGGCATAGGAGGACTCCTCCGCGCGCAGCTTCACCAGCTTCGTCGCATCGCCATCCTGCTGTGCCTTCGCTACGCAGAACGGCACCATAGCCGTGACCACCGCGACGCTGGCTCGCTCCGTGGCGGCGCGCTCGGCGCTGCCCGCGGTCGTCCAGCCGAGCGTGCGAAAGCCGACGATGCTCATGATCACTGCGCCGGCCACTGCGCCCCATAGCGCCGGCTTCACATAGGTTGGAATCTGCATGACGCTTACTCCCGAAAAGTGCAGGTCAGGGGGTTGCGGTGCCGGAATCGTCCCCTGCACGGCGGCGATTCCTGCGACTCACGGACGGCTCGTCTCGCGCGGCCGGTGCGCGCCCGATCGGCAGGCTAGCGGAACTCGCCCCATTGGCGGCCGGGCATGGGCTCCTCGGCCGCGAGGGCGAACTTCTCGATCCGGACAAAGCGGCACAGGCCGTTGCGGGCGGCGAAGTGGAGCACCGCCGCGGCCGGGTCGATGACGCAGCGGTTCTTCGCCTCGCCGGCGTCGTCCCCGTGGAGCTCGTTCGCCACCCTGGCCAGCATCTCGCCGTCGATGCCGGCGAGCGGCTCGATGCCGAGCGCGCCTTTGAGCCGGTCCAGGTGCCGCTGCTGCTCCGGATCCGGGCTGCACAGATCGCGATAGAGCTCGAGCGCCTGCCCGAAGCTCGCCGTCGTCGCAGCGATGCCGGCCCTGGCGATCAGGTCCGGCTGGTGCTCGCGCACCCATCGGATGGCGGCTTCGCGGGTCGCCTGCAGCGTGGAGACATCGATCTCGATGCCCGCGAGGTCGCCGCGGACATGCCAGCATGCTTGCTGGCCGGTGCCGGAGAGCACGAGGCTCAGCATGCGATCTCCCGGGATGGGGTCCAATGGTGCCGCGGGCGGCAGGATCTCGCGCGATCGGTGCCCCAGGGCCGTGCCGGCAGATCGACTCGGTCGGTCAAGCTGCCCGGCCTCCCCATCATGAACGCTCTTCGCGAACGCTCGCCAGGAAGATCTGGGCCTGATCTGAGACGAATGCCATCGAATAATGGTCTTCGACCAAAATGGATGGAAAATACTCGGTCGCCCTCCGCCGAAATCTTCCCGTGCGCGGTGCGTCGCGCGCTCAATGGCCCCGATCGGTGGCATCGGCCTGCGCCGGGGCCCGACCCCCGGGCCCGGCCCGATCCTCGTCGCCGCCATGCTCCGCGACCCGGGCGACCGACATCGCGACCTCGAATGCGGGTGCGCGCTGCTCCACCGTTCCGCTGATCGGTGCCGCCGAGGCGGGGCTGGCGCTGGCCGCCAGGGGAACATGGGCTTCGCCGGTCAGCAGCCCGGATGTCGAATCCAGCCCGATCCAGCCGGCGCCCGGCAGATAGGCCTCGGCCCAGGCATGCAGATCGGCCCGGTCCGGCGTGTCCGCTCCCGACCCGACCGCGGGCTCGGCCAGCTGGATCAGGTAGCCGGAGACGAAGCGCGCAGCGAACCCGTGCCGACGCAGCATCTGGACCAGAAGCCAGGCCGAGTCGCGGCAGGACCCCGACCGGCGGGCCAGCGTCTGCTCAGGGCTCTGCACCCCGGCCTCGAGCCGGACCTCGTAGGCGATGCGCTCCTTCACGAGGCGCGCCAGTTGCGTCAGCACCTGGACGGTCGTGTGCTCGGCTCCGGGAGTCTCGGCCCCCGGACTCTCGGCCAGAAGCTCGGCGAGACGGGTCCCGCCGGGATCGCCCGTCCTGAACGGCACCAGCTCGGGCTCGAGCAGCTCGGGATAGCGGAACGGCCAGGTCGCGGCCTCGGCGTCGACGATGAAGTCGAACGCATTGGCCGGGCCGATCTCCAGCTCCAGCTCGACCTCGATCTCGAGGCTGGTGACCGGTGCCGGAAACAGCACCCGGGCGAGGAAGTTTCCGGCCGGATCCTGGTGCCACCGCAACGAGTGCTCCTGCGGCACGATGCTCAGCGCGTAGTGCAGGATCGGAGCCCTGGCATGGGGCGCGGGACGGAGCCGGATCGTCTGCGGCCCGAGCGCCACCGGCTGGTCATAGCGATAGGCGGTGCGGTGCCGCAGCCGCAGGCGGGTGCGCGCCGCGCCGTCCGGCGTCAGGGGTGGCGGCATGCGCAAGGCGAGGCATCCTCGTGGACGAGCGGCGCCGCGGCTGCGGCGCGGCGCGGCGCGGATGCGCGAAACGCCACTGGCGTAGCCCCGCCACCGATGGCCGGCAGCTGTCCCCGCCGTTCCCGGTTGGCCCGGGCACGGGAGGGTTGCAGGTGCGCGACGCAGAACTCGCAGAGGCCGGTCGCGTAGAAGTCGTGGCGGTGCGGATAGGCGGCCAGCGCCGAGCAGACATCGCAGCGCAGATGCTCGGTGCGGGCCTTGAGATCCCAGCTCGCCTGCATCCATGCCGCGCCGCCTCTCGTCACGCCTGCCAATCGCCGCCCTCCTCTCGTGGTGAGCCTGACAGGTGGGTATCCCGGTGGGCCAGGTCCAAGGCAAATATCAAGCCACTGTCATGGGCGCGCTGCGGTCCGCCCCTGTCCCCGCGGTGGTGCCCCCGGCTTGATCGCCGGCCCGCGGCGCGCGATAGTCCGGCCACGGGCGGCCGGCCGCAGGATGCGTTGAGGTCATGAAGGAGAGGGGTCGACGGGGGACCCGGTCCCTGGCTCTGCTCCTGGTCGCGGCGCTGGTGCCGCTGATCGTCTTCGCCGTGGCGACGACGTTCCTCTCGCTGCAGGCGAAGCGGACCGCGCTGGAGAACGAGGCCCTGGCGCAGGCGCGGCGCATCTCGGCGGTGGTGGATGCCGAGCTGCTCGGCCAGCTGCGGGCCCTCGAGGCCCTGGCCCGCGCCCCTTTCCTCGACGACCCGGCCGACATCGCCAGCTTCGAGCGGCTGCTCCGCCGCCAGCATGCGGCGGATCCGCTGTGGCTCGCGGCGCTGCTCGCCGATCCGGAAGGCAACCTGCTGATCGACACGCAGCTGCCGCTGCCGGGCAAGGTGGTCGACATGAACGGCCTCCGCAGCGTGGTGGCGAGCCGGGCGGCAGCGATCGGCACCATCGTGACGGGCAAGACGGCGATCGCCGTGCCGCTGCGCGTCCCCGTGGTGCGCGACGGGCTGGTGCGCTACGTGCTGATCGCGGCCATCCGGCCCGACGGGATCCGCGACCGCGTGCTCGCCGCGCAGCTGCCGCCCGACTGGACGGGCACCGTCGTCGACGGCGCCGGGCACGTCGTGGTGCGCACCCGCGGCGATCCGGGGCTGATCGGCAAGCCGGCCAGCGCCGCTGCCCTGGAGGCGCGGCGGACCGGCAGCTCGGGAATCTATGCCGGCCGCCTGCTCGAGGGCGTGCCGACGCTCTCGGCCTTCCAGCTGTCGCCCGCCACCGGCTGGTCGGTCCATGTCGGCATCCCGCGCAACCTGTTCGACGCGCCGCTCGTCCGCGCCATCTGGCTGGCCGCCGTCGGCGGCGGCGTCAGCCTGCTGCTGGCCGGCCTGTTCCTGCTGCTGCTGATGCGCGAGCTGCGGGCCCGCCGGGGCGCCGCCGAGGCGCTCGAGCAGGCCCGCCGGCTGGAAGGGCTGGGTCGCCTGACCGGCGGCGTCGCCCACGACTTCAACAACCTGCTGATGGTGATCCTGGGCGGCGTCGACCTGCTGGAGAAGCGGCTGCCCGGGGCGCGAGATCATCGCCTGGTGGCGGCGATCCGCGGCGCCGCCCAGCGCGGCGTCGGCATCACGCGCAGCCTGCTGGCCTTCAGCCGGGCCGGCAGCGCCGAGCGCACGGTGGTCGACGTCAATGCCTGCCTGCGCGAGATCCTCGGCATGGTCCGCGAGACCGCCGGGCCGGCCGTCGCCGTCGCGCTCGAGCTCGACGACGCGGCGTCGGCCGTCGCGCTCGACCGGGTGCAGCTCGACCTCGCCATCCTCAACCTCGCCGGCAATGCGCGCGATGCGATGCCGGCCGGCGGCACGCTGCGCATCGCGACCGCGCGGGGCATCATGCCGGACGGCGCGCCGGCCACCGAGATCGTCGTCGCCGACACCGGCCAGGGCATGCCGCCGGAGGTGCAGCGCCGCGCCTTCGAGCCGTTCTTCACCACCAAGGAGATCGGCCGCGGCACCGGGCTGGGCCTGACCCAGGTCTACGGCTTCGCGCGGAGCGCCGGCGGGCTGGTCCGCATCGACAGCCGGCCCGGCGCGGGCACCGCCATCGTCCTGCTGCTGCCGGCGAGCGCCGCGCCGCCTGCCGCGGCGCCGGCGCCCGACCGCCCCGCGCCGGCCGCCGTGCCGGCCCGCCGGCTGCTGCTGGTCGACGACAGCGGCGAGGTCCGCCAGCTCGCCGCCGCCTATCTGCGCGAGGACGGCCATCTGGTGCTCGAGGCCGAGCATGGCGAGATGGCGCTCGCCATGCTGGCCGCCGGCCGCTTCGACGCGGTGATCTCCGACATCGTCATGCCGGGCCCGTCGACGGCCTCGCGCTCGCCCGCGCCGTCGGCGAGCGCTGGCCCGGCACCGCGGTCCTGCTCGTCACCGGCTTTGCGGCGGGCGAGGCGGCCGCCGCCGAGGCCGGCTTCGCGCTGCTGGCCAAGCCCTTCACCCAGGCGGCGCTCGCCGCCGCGCTCGCGGCCGCGCTGGAGCGGGCGCCGGCGGCGCGCGGGGCCTGAGCCGGCCGCCCGTCCCGCCAGCCTCGTGCCCGGCCTGTGTCAAATCCCAGGCCGCCCCTCACGTCACGGTTGCAGGTGGCTGCAACCTGCGAGGATAATGCTCGCGGCGGTCGAGCCTCCCGGCGTCGACCGCCCCCGGCGGGCGCTGGCTGGCCGGCTGCGCCGGGTTTCCTGGGGGAGGGTGTGCCGTGAGCTACGACGCCGGCGCCGACGCGCATCGGCCCGCGCACCGCTCGGCCGACGCCGCGATCCTGCTCGAGATGGCGAGCGACCTCGCGGCCGCGGAATCCGTCGGCGACGTCATGAGCGCGGTGGTGTGGCCGATGCGGGCGCTGCTCGGGGCCGGCGGCGTGACCTTCGTGCTGCGCGACGGCGACCAGTGCTACTACGCCGAGGAGAGCGCCATCGCCCCGCTCTGGAAGGGGCAGCGCTTTCCGCTCGATTCCTGCATCTCGGGATGGTGCATGAAGGAGCGCAGCGCCGCCGTCATCGGCGACATCTATCGCGACCCGCGGATTCCCCAGGATCTCTACCGCTCGACCTTCGTGCGCAGCCTGGCCATGGTGCCGGTGCGGCGCGAGGCGCCGATCGCCGCCTTCGGCGTCTACTGGCCGCAGCTGCGCACCCCGGCCCCGGAGGAGCTCAGGCTGATGCAGGCCGTCGGCGACCTGGCGGGGCTGGCCATCGACGCCATCGCCGCCGCGGCGCGCAGCGCGGAGCAGGCAGTGCGCGGCCAGGAGCTCGAGCACCGGCTGAAGAACGTCTTCGCCATCGTGCTGGGCCTGACGCGGCTGACCGAGGCCGGCAGCGTCGCCGAGTATCGCGCCGCGCTGGCGAGCCGCATCCAGGCGCTGGCCGCGGTCAATGGCGAGCTGCTCGCGGTCGACGGCCCGTCCGCCGAGCTGGAGCCCCTGCTCGGCCTGCTGCTGCGGCCGGCGCTCGGGCGAGTCCTGTTCCGGCCGGAGCCGCCGACGGCGCGCACGGCGATCGCCCGGGCCGCCGTCGTGCCGTTCGGGCTGGCCCTCCACGAGCTGCTGGCCAACGCGCTGATTCACGGCTCGCTGTCCGTCGCCGGCGGCACCGTCGCCTGCGCCTGGCGGGCGGTGGACCGGTCGATCCGCTTCCGCTGGACCGAGCGGGACGGCCCCGTCGTGCGCCCTCCCGCGCGGCAGGGCCTCGGCACCCGGCTGATCGCCCTCCTGCTGCAGAGCGCCGGCGGCACCGCCGCAATGACCTACGCCAGGAGCGGGCTGGTCTGCGACATCGGGCTGCCGGCCCACGGCTGAGACGCCCACGACGCGCAGCGAGGCCCCGGCGCCCGCACCCGACTCTTTTCAACGAACCCCGGCGACGCGACGATAGGATTCACGTTCGTCGGTCGACGGATCATTGGCATGAAGATTGCAGGCTTAACTCCAGAATAACAAGAAGGCGATAACTTGCCGTCTTGGATTGTAGAGGAGTGGAGCCATGCGCACCTCGATCGCAATGCGTGGCTTTGCAGCCGCGCTGGCAGTTGTCTGCTGTTCAATTCTTACACCTGTTTCCGATGGGCACGCCGCGCCGATCACGTTCCAGGTGATCGGCACGCTGACGGGCTTCGACGGCCCTGTCCTGGCGCCCCTGGCGATCGGTGACGCGTACACTGCAACATACACCTTCGACTCGGCCGCGGTCGCGACGCCGGTGTTCGGCGGTGGCAATGACTATGTCGGCGCCATTGAATCTGCGAGCTTTTCCATTGGTACCTACTCTGGCACGCTCGCGAGCCCGCCCGATACCACGATCAGAGTTCTGAACGACTATTTCGGTAACCAGGATCAGTATCTCGCGGTCCTGGGCGATGTCACCTTCGGCGGACCGTCCGGCGTGATCGCCGCGCCGCCTGTGACAGGCCCGCTGGGCCAGCTGCTTGCCGTCCGGCTCGCGCTCGTGCAGCTCGACGACTTTCCAGGAATCGGCACTCCCGACGGGCTGTCGAGTAGCGACCTGCCTCTCGTTCCGCCCGATATGGCACTCTTCACCAATGTGGGATGGTCGCTGGAATTCGTGGCCAGCGATCAATCGGCCTCCGGCCGGGCTCGCGGTACGATCCAGTCGATCTCGCTGGTGACGGCGCAGCCGGTTCCCGAGCCGTCGTCGGTCGGCCTGCTGATGGTCGGACTCCTGCTGATCGCCTGCCTGGCGTGGCGTCCGCTGTGTGGCGGCAGAAGAGATGCCGCAGGGAGGAACGCCAGGCCAGCCCGGGCGTGAGCAACCGATCGTCGAAGGTCTGAATGGTGGGCGCGGCAAGGATTGAACTTGCGACCCCTCCCGTGTGAAGGGAGTGCTCTCCCGCTGAGCTACGCGCCCACTCGGCGGTCCGTGTGGCGCGTCATGTAGGACGGCGGCCGCCCGGCTGTCAACCGATCGCCGCCGCCCGGCGGTTGTCGGGTGGGGGGTGCGTCGACTATAGTGGAAATGCGAGGCTCGGGCCGCAGGTGGCCGGCCTCGCTCTCCCGCGAGAGGCCCTTCGCCCGGCGGGAATTCCCGCCGGGCATGGGGTTGATCGCTCGGATTCGGTGTTTTCGCCCCGCGAGCCCGCCGGGCGGCGGTTGGCGGGCCCTCTTTCCCGCCATAGTGCCGGTCATGTGGAAGCAACGATGTTTGGAGCGTCGGCGCCGTGCGTCGCCGCGCCGGCTGGCGGCCGCCTCGCTGCTGCTGCTCGCCGCCGTGGCGCTGCCGCCGGGCGAGCGGGCCGCGTCGGCCGCCGCGGCGCCCCGCGTGCTGCGGCTCGCCTATCTCGGCTATCTCGACGAGGCGCGGGTGGCGCGGCTGGAGATCGACCTCGACCTGTCGGGGGCCGGGCCGGAGCGGGTCGGCGAGCGCTACCGGCTGAGCCTGGCCGGCGGGCTGATCGGGCCGCTCGGCAAGCTGTTTCCGTTCCACCTCACCGCCGGGGCGCATGGCAGCGCCGGGCATGGCGGGGTCCGGCCGGAGCGCTTCGACGCCGCCACCGAGCTGTGGGACGACCGCCGCGCCGTGGCGCTGACCTACCGGCCGAACGGCAGCGTCGCGCTGGTCAGCGACCCGCCCACCGTCGAGGGCAGCCGGGCGATCGCCGGCGGGCTCGCCGACCGCACCCTCGACCCGATGAGCGGCGCGCTGGCGCTGCTCGACCGGGCGGCGCGCGAGGGCGGCTGCGGCGGCCGGGTGCGGGTGTTCGACGGCATCCGCCGCTACGACCTGGAGGCCAGCACGGTCGGCCGCTCGAGCGTGAACCGCCGCGGCGAGGCGATCTATTCCGGCCCGGCCGAGGAGTGCCGCCTCGGGCTGAAGCCGCTGCAGGGCTTCCCCGAGCAGGCGATCCGCCAGGGCCTCTATCCCACCGCCGCGCGGCTCTGGCTGGCGCCGGTGGTGAGCGGCCTGCCGGCGCTGCCGGTGCGCATGATGGGCAGCAGCACGCTCGGCCAGCTCCGCCTCGACCTGGTCGAGGCCTATCGCCTGCCGAACGGCTGACGCCGGCCGTCCTCCCGCCGCATTTTGCCGCTATGATCCTGCCATGACCGCGAACCCCCCGGCGGCCGCGCTCGCCGCCACCCCGGCCGCCACGCCGGCCGCCACCACGGCCCTTGCCCTGGCCGCCATCGTCCTCGCCGCCGGGCAGGGCACCAGGATGCGCTCGGACCTGCCCAAGGTGCTGCACCGGGTCGCCGGGCGGCCGATGATCAACCACGTGCTCGACCGGCTGGGCGAGCTCGGCTGCCGGCCGGTGGTGCCGGTGATCGCCCCCGGGATGGATGCGGTGGCCGAGGCGGTGCGACCCTGGGCGGCGGCGATCCAGCCGGTCGCGCGCGGCACCGCCGACGCGGTGCGCGCCGCCGAGGCGCTGCTCGACGGCTTCGCCGGCGACGTGCTGATCGCCTATGGCGACGCGCCGCTGATCGAGGCGGCGACCCTGCGCCGGCTGGCGGAGCGCCGCGGCGCATCCGACCGCCCGGACCTGGTGCTGCTCGCCATGCGGCCGGACGACCCCGCGGAGTACGGCCGGGTGCTGCTCGGCGCAGGCGACGCGGTCGAGCGCATCGTCGAGCATCGCGACGCGACGCCGGCGGAGCGCGCGGTGCGGCTCTGCAACTCCGGCATGATGCTGGTCGACGGCGCCCGGCTGTTCGGCTGGCTGGCGGCGATCGGCAACGACAACGCCAAGGGCGAGTTCTACCTCACCGACATCGTCGCCGTGGCGCGGCGCGCCGGCGCGCGCTGCGTCGCAATCGAGGGCTCCGCCGCGGAGCTCGCCGGCGTCAACAGCCGGGCCGAGCTCGCCGCCGCCGAGGCGGTGCTGCAGGGCCGGCTGCGCCGCGCCGCGATGGCGGGCGGCGCCACGCTGGTCGATCCCGGCAGCGTGTTCCTCTCCGCCGACACGCGGATCGGCCGCGACGTGGTGATCGGGCCGTTCGTCCATATCGGGCCCGGCGTCGCCATCGGCGACGGCGTCGAGATCGCCGCCTTCAGCCATCTCGAGGGCGCCACCGTCGAGCAGGGCGCGGTGATCGGCCCGTTCGCCCGGCTGCGCAAGGGCAGCCGGATCGGGGAGGGGGCCAAGGTCGGCAACTTCGTCGAGACCAAGAACGTCGCGCTCGGCCGCGGCGCCAAGGCCAACCACCTCTCCTATCTCGGCGATGCCGAGATCGGCGCCAGGGCGAACATCGGCGCCGGCACCATCACCTGCAACTACGACGGCTTCGACAAGAGCCGGACGGTGATCGGCGCCGGCGCCTTCATCGGCTCCGACACCGCGCTGGTCGCGCCGGTCACCGTCGGCGAGGGCGCCATCATCGGGGCCGGCAGCGTCATCACCGCGGACGTCGCCGCCGACTCGCTGGCGATCGCCCGCGCGCCGCAGGTCGAGAAGGCGGGCTGGGCGGCCCGCTTCCGGCTGTGGAAGCGCGGCGGCGACCGCCGCGCCGGCTGAGCCCGCGCGCAGGACGGGGGAGCCATGTGCGGCATCATCGGCATTCTGGGCAAGGCGCCGGCGGCGCCGCTGCTG
>JAXMCI010000012.1:0-193002 GCA_046349435.1 Dongiaceae bacterium
CGATTTGTAGCGGACCTTGATCTCGGCGAGCGTCACCGGCATCTCGAGCTCGAGCGCGGCCAGCGCCTGCTGCTCCTTGCTCGGCGGCTCGACCTTGCGCTCGCGCACCGGCGCCTCGCCGAACAGGCCGAAGGGGTCGTGGATCCGCGCGCCGTTCGGCCAGCGGCCGAGCGGCCAGCTCGGCCGCTGCCAGACCGTGTCCTGGCGGATGTGCGACTCGATCTCGTTCTCCTTCATGCCCTCGTAGTAGTTCCAGCTCCTGTTGTAGTCGCGGACATGGTCGAGGCAGAACCAGAAATACTCGTTCAGGCGGTCGCGCGACTTCGGCGCCCGGAACCGCCCCTCGGCGGCACAGTCCGGATGCTCGCAGCATTGCCCCGGCCGCGGCGGCGGCTCGGCCGCCTTGGGGCGCAGGTTGAGCCGTTTGCGCATCGCAGGAGTATGGGGGTGGCGCGGGGCGCTGGCAAGAAGCGGGGGTCATCCGGCAGGCTGTCCGGCGGGCTGTCCGGCAGGCACCTGGGCGGCCCGCCGGCGCTCGGCGAGATGGACCAGCGCGAGCCCGCCCAGGATCAGCGCGAAGCCGCCGATCAGGCTGGCGTCGGGCCGCTCGCCGAGCATCAGCGTGGCGGCGGCGACGCCGGCCACCGGCACCAGCAGGAAGGCGAGCGAGACGGTGATCGCCGGCAGCGCGCGCGACACGGTGGCGGCCGCCCAGAAGCAGAAGGCGGTGGCGACCGGCCCGTTATAGGCGAGGATCGCCAGCAGCCGCGGCGTCCAGCGGATCGGCTCGCCGTGCTCCAGCACCGCCGCGGCGGCGGCGAGGAACGGGGTCGCGATCAGCATCTGCCAGGGCGTCAGCTGCAGCGGCGTCTGGTGCCAGCGATGGCCGCGGCTGTGCAGGATCGAGGCGGCCCAGGCGAACGCGCCGACCAGCAGGGTGAGGTTGCCGGCGACCGCCGCATGATCGTGCCAGTCGATGGCGAGCGGGTTGAGCAGCACGACGAGGCCGGCCAGCCCGAGGCCCAGCCCGGCCAGCCGCCCGGGGGTGATCCGCTCGCCGAGGAACAGCACGGCGCCGGGCGCCACCCAGAGCGGCGTGGTGTAGCACAGCACCACCGAGCGGCCGGCGGTCACATGCGGCATGGCGAGGTTGATGGCGCCGACATAGACGACCATCATCAGCAGCGAGACGCTGAGCACGATCGGCCAGTCGCGCCGGGTCGGCCAGGCGAGGCGGCGGGTGGCGGCGAGCACGGCGAACAGCACCACGGCGCCCATCCCCATGCGCGCCGTGCTGAACCACAGCGGCGGCATGTCGGCGAGGCCGATCTTCATCAGCGGCCAGTTGACGCCCCAGAGGAGGACGATGGCGGCGAGCAGGGCTCCGGCCGTGCCGCGCGGCAGCGCGGCGGTGGCCCGGGCGGGCGGGGACAAGGGCGGGCGTGCTCCGGGGGTGACGCAGGGCGGCCGGCAGCCTAGCATCGCCGCCCCGCGAGGAGGATTGCAGCAGATGGAACCAGGCCATGCGCGTCGCCGATAGCATCGAGCGCAAGCTCACCGAGGCGCTCGCCCCCGAGCGGCTGGCGGTGATCGACCAGTCGCACCTGCATGCCGGCCATGCCGGCGCGCGGCCCGAGGGCGAGACGCATTTCCGCGTCGAGATCGTCGCCGCCGCCTTTCGCGGCCAGTCGCGGGTCGCCCGCGAGCGCGAGGTGCAGCGCATCCTGGCGGCCGAGCTGTCGGGGCCGGTGCACGCGCTCTCGGTCGGCGCCAGCACCCCGGAGGAGGCGGCCCGGGCGATGGCCCGCCGCGACGGCTGAGGATGCCCGCCCGGCGTGTAGGACGGTCCGGGTGCGCAATTTCGCTTTGGCGATCGGCCGTTGGCTCGTAGATTGGCGGTTCAGCCAATTTTCTCACCGGGAGGGCGGCCGGTCGCCGCCCAGCCAGCCTCATGCCGTCACGCCAGAGCGGGAACGACCGCGCCAGCACCCTGATCAGCCGCAACGTCTCGATCAGCGGCCGCCGCACCAGCCTCCGGCTGGAGCCGGCGATGTGGGACGCGCTGGGCGAGATCGCCCGGCGCGAGCGGATGACGGTGCACCAGCTCTGCACCGAGGTCGAGCGGCGGCGGCAGGAGAGCTCGCTGACCGCCGCGATCCGCGTCTTCGCGCTCAGCTACTTCCGCACCGCCGCCACCGAGGACGGCCACCGCCGCGCCGGCCATGGCGAGCGGCCGGCCCGGCGGGGCTGAAGGAGGCGTTCCTTTCTCCCCCCTGTCATGCCCGGGCTTGACCCGGGCATCCAGCTGGCGGCGGCCCTGGATTGCCGGGTCAAGCCCGGCAATGACAAGAAATTGGATAGCCGGCCGAGTGGTCGAGCCCGGCGGACGGCCGGGATCCCGCCTACTCGCCCTTGTAGAAGTCCGGCCAGAGGCGCTGCACGACCGGGCTGTCGGAAGCCAGCGCGTGGCAGCTGTCGAGCAGCGGCGGGCGGGCGCCGGCGGCGATCGCCTGCTCGGCGGCGCGCTGGCGGGCCGGGAAGATGGTCTGGAAGGCGGCCGTCGCCATCGCCGCCAGCATCTCGACCTGGTGGGTGCAGCCGGCCGCCCCGCCCAGCCGGTCGCGCAGCGCCTTGCGCCAGCCCTTGCCGATGCGCAGCCCCTTGACCGCGGCGAAGCGCGGCGCGACGTCGCCGCAGATCTCGAAGGGCGCGGCGGCGGTGACCACCTCGATGTCGTGGATCAGCAGCTCCTCGTCGACGGTCAGCCGGATCCACATGTCGTGGACCGGCTCGCCGGCGGCGACCTCGCCGCGCCAGTGGTTGGGGAAGCTGTAGGTCTTGGTGTCGGTGAGGTGGCCCTCGATGTCCCACAGCCCGTCGGCGCGGCGATAGCCGTCGAAGCTGTAGCGGCGATGGTGGAGCGGCTCGCGCGGAGCGGGGGGCGACAGCTGCATGGGGACTCGGACGGTGGGAGGGAGGGTCAGGGCGCCGGCGGCGTCGGGGTCGGGGTCGGCGGCGGCAGGGCCGCGGGCGGCGGCGGCAGGGCGGCCGGCCGGGCCGGCTCGCTGCCGGCGGCGAGCGGCTTCATCCGGAGCTGGGTGATCTGGTTGCGCTGGCGGTCCAGGATCTCGAAGCGGAAGCCATGGAAGACGAACACCTGGCCGGCCTCCGGGATGCGCCGGGCCTCGTGCAGCACCAGCCCGGCGACGGTCGAGGCGGCCTCGTCCGGCAGCCGCCAGCCGAACTGGCGGTTGAGGTCGCGGATGGTGACCAGCCCGTCGACCTTGTAGGAGCCGTCGGGCTCGGCGCTGACGCCTTCGACCGCGATGTCGTGCTCGTCCTCGATGCCGCCGACGATCTCCTCGATGATGTCCTCGAGGGTGACGATGCCCATCAGCACGCCATACTCGTCGACGACGATGGCGAAGTGCTCGCGCCGGCTGCGGAAGGCCTGCAGCTGGGCGAGCAGGCTGGTGCTCTCGGGAATGAACCAGGGCGCCGTCGCCAGCGTCTCGATCGCCAGCCCCTCGAACTTGCCGCCGGCCGCCTGCACGGCGCGCAGCAGGTCCTTGGCGTGCAGCACGCCGATGACGTTGTCGGGGTCGCCGCGCCACAGCGGCAGGCGGGTATGCGGGCTGCCCAGCACCTCGTCGACGATCGCCGCGGGCGGCTGGTCGGCGTCGACCGTCACCACCTTGCGGCGGTGGATCATCACGTCGCTGACCGGCACCTGGTCGAGGTCGAGGATGCTGTGCAGCATGGCGCCGGCCTGGCGGACCTCGGCGTCGGCCTCGACATGCAGGTCGATGGCGCCGCGCAGCTCCTCCTCGGCGGCCTCGGCGCCGAGGTCGGCGGTGGCGCGCGACCCGGCCAGCCGCAGCAGCAGCCGCACCACGCCCTGGACCACCAGGGTGAGCGGCCGCGTCACCGTCACCACCACCCGCATCAGCGGCGCCACGGCGAGCGCCGTGCGGTCGGGGTTGTTGATCGCCCAGGTCTTCGGCAGCACCTCGCCGAACAGCAGGATCAGCACCGTCATGCTGACCGTCGCATAGACGACGCCGCTCTCGCCGAAGATGCCGATCAGCAGGCTGGTGGCGAGCGCCGAGGCCAGGATGTTGACCAGGATGTTGCCGAGCAGGATGGCGCCGATCACCTCCTCCATCCGCCCGCGGAGCCGGTTGACCATCCCGGCGCGGCGGTTGCCGCGCTGCTCCAGCCCGTGCAGCCGCGGCCGCGAGGCGGCGGTCAGCGCCGTCTCGGAGCCGGCGAAGAAGGCGCAGGCGACCAGCAGCAGCAGGATGGCGAGGAGGGTGAAGACCATTCCGGGCGGCTCAGGCGGCGATCGCCTGGCCGAGCGTGGCGGCCAGCGCGTCGGGCGGCACGGTGCGCGAGGTGAAGGCGCGGCCGATGCCCGAGGCGAGGATGAAGGTGATGCGTCCGGCGGCCACCTTCTTGTCGCGCCCCATGTGATGGATCAGCCGGCCGGGCTCCCAGGCGACCCCCTGGAAGGCGGGCGGCCGGGTCGGCAGCCCGACCGCCTCGAGGTGCCGGCGCACCCGCGCCGCGTCCTCCGGCGTGCAGTGGCCGAGCCGGGCGGAGAGGGCGAAGGCCATCACCATGCCGATCGCCACCGCCTCGCCATGCAGCAGCCGGTCGTCGTAGCCGAGCTCGGCCTCCAGGGCGTGGCCGAAGGTATGGCCGAGATTGAGCAGGGCGCGCTGCCCGCCCTCGCGTTCGTCGGCGGCGACGATGGCCGCCTTGGCGGCGCAGCTGCGCCGCACCGCCTCGCGCCGGAGGTCCGGGTCGCCGGCGAGGAGCGCGGCGCCATGCGCCTCCAGCCAGTCGAAGAAGGGGGCGTCGCCGAGCAGCCCGTACTTGACGATCTCGGCATAGCCGGCCAGCAGCTCGCGCCGCGGCAGGGTGTCGAGCGCGCCGAGGTCGGCCAGCACCAGCCGCGGCTGGTGGAAGGTGCCGACCAGGTTCTTGCCCTGGGCGGTGTTGATCCCGGTCTTGCCGCCGACCGAGCTGTCGACCTGGGCCAGCAGGGTGGTCGGCACCTGCACGAAGTCGAGGCCGCGCAGCAGGATGCTGGCGGCGAAGCCGGTCAGGTCGCCGATCACCCCGCCGCCGAGGGCGATCAGCAGGGTGCCGCGCTCGGCGCCGCCCTCGAGCACCGCGTCGACCAGCCGGGCGAGATGGGCGAAGTCCTTGGTGCCCTCGCCGGGCGGCAGGATCACCGGCCGGTGCGCGATGCCCTCGGCGGCCAGCCCGGCGGCCAGCCGCGGCAGGTGCAGCGCGGCGACCCGCGAATCGGCGACCACCACCGGGCGGCGGTCGCCGCCGAGCAGCGGCCCGACATGGCGGCCGGCCGCCTCGAGCAGGCCGCCGCCGATCAGGATGTCGTAGCTGCGGTCGCCCAGCGCGACGGCCAGCCGGTCGAGCCCGCTCACGATGCCACCGCTCCAGGGCTGCCGCTCAAGACGCCGCCGCTCAAGACGCCGCCGCTCAAGACGCCGCCGGGGCGGCCCCCATGGCGACCGGGGCCGGCGCCGCGGGGCGGGCGGCGGCGAGCCCGGCGAGCACGCGCTCCAGCGTCACCTCGGCCGGGCCGTCGGCGCTGTCGACGATGACGTCGGCCTCGGCATAGACCGGGTGGCGCTCGGCCATCAGCTGGGTGAGGCGGCCGCGCGGGTCGGCGACCTGCAGCAGCGGCCGGTCGGTGCGCCGCGACACCCGGCGCAGCAGCAGCTCGAGGTCGGCGCGCAGCCAGACCGAGACGGCATGCTCGCGGATCGACGCCCGGGTGCGCGGATCCATGAAGGCGCCGCCGCCGGTGGCGAGCACGTGCGGCGGGCCCTCGAGCAGCCGCAGGATCACCCGGCGCTCGCCGTCGCGGAAGGCCTGCTCGCCGTGCCGGGCGAAGATCTCGGGAATCGAGCAGCCGGCCGCCTCCTCGATCTCGCGGTCGGCATCGACGAAGGGCAGCTCGAGGCGGGCGGCCAGCCGCCGGCCGATGCAGCTCTTGCCGGCGCCCATCAGCCCGACCAGCGCAATCGTGCGGTCGCGCAGGGCAAGCCCCGGGCCGCTCATCGCGGCCGCTCCCTGCCGCGCGGTGGGCGACGTTGAATCGCCGTCGCCGCGGCGGTACGATGCCGCATATTCGCCATAGTCGAAACCTAGCATAAATCCGGTGCCCTGTCGCAAGCTGGCGCGTCCCGATGCGCCCGCCGGCGGTGCCCGCACCCTGCGCAGACGGCCCCCATGAGACAAGTTCTCCTCGGTCTTCTCGTCATCCTCATTCTCGTGGTGGTCGGCGGCTTCGCCTTCCTGGCGACCTGGAGCATTCCGGCGCCGACCCAGCCGATGGAGAAGACCGTCCCGAATGACCGCCTGTTCCACTGAGCGCGGGCGGCGGCGGGCGCCCGCCCGCCGCCGCGGCGCCCGGCTGGTGATGCTGCCGCTGCTGCTGCCGGCGCTGCTGCTGGTCGCAAGCCCGGCGCCGGCGCAGATGCAGCAGCAGCCGGCCCGGCAGACCCCGCTCGGCCCGCCGCTGCCGCTGGGCCCGGCGCCGGGCGCGCCCGCCGCCGCCACGACGCCGCTGCCCGCCCCGGGCACGCCGAGCGACGAATCCCTCGACGCCGCGGCGTCGGAAGCGGCCGCCGCGGCGGCCAAGGCGGCGATCTCGGTGGCGCCGCTGCCGGGCAGCGGGCTCGAGGGCGTCGGCACGCTCGACGCCGGCAATGGCGGGCTCGGGCCCGAGCTGTGGCGCGGCAGCGACCGTGCCACGATCGACCGGCTGCTGCCGCTGCTGGCGCCGCCGGAGAACGCGCTGGCGCTGCGCGAGGCGGCCCGCCGCCTGCTGCTCTCGGCAGCGCCGCCGCCGGCCGGGACCCCTTCGGAAGGGGCTCCGTCGGACGAGACCGGGCGCAACTTCGCGCTGCTGCGGGCCGACCGGCTGGCCGCTCTGGGCGACGTCGATTCGGCCGTGGCGCTGGTCCGGCTGGTGCCGGAGCGCGACCGCGATGCCGGCGCGCTCCGGCTGCTGGCCGACGCGGCGTGGCTGGCCGGCGATGTCGGCGGCGGCTGCAAGCTGGTGGAGGGCGCGGCGGCGCGGCAGGCCGGGGATCCCGAGCTCGCCCGGGCCGGCGTGTTCTGCCAGGCGCAGGCCGGCCAGAAGGACAAGGCGGCGCTCGGCCTCGACCTGCTGCGCGAGCAGGGCCAGGCCGGCGACCCGCTGTTCGCGGCGCTGCTCGACCGGCTGGCCGGCGGCCCGCCGGCGACGATCGAATCGGTCACCGGGCTGACGCCGCTGCTCTATGCCATGCTCGGCACCGCCGGCCAGGCGCTGCCGCCCGAGGCGGCGAGCGCCGTGCCGCTGGCCATTGCCGCGGCGCTGGCGCGCGACGCCAAGGCGGCGCCCGAGGCGCGGCTCGCCGCTGCCGAGCGGCGGCCGCGGCCGGGCTGATCGACGCGCCGGCGCTGGCCCGGATCTATGCCCTGCAGCCGGCCAGCCCGGCCGAGCTGGACGCCGCCGCGACGGCGACCGAGCCGCCGGCCAGCCCGCGCGACCGGGCGCTCGCCTGGCAGGCGGCGCAGCGCGGCGACGCCGCGGCCCGCATCCCGCCGATCCAGCGCGCGCTGGCGCAGGCGCGGCGCCGGCGAGTACCGGCTGGCGGCGCGGCTCTACCTGCCGGTGCTGCGCGACCTGGCGCCGGCCGGCAGCCCGGCCTTCGCTGCCGAGGCGGCGACCGCGCTGCTGGCCGCCGGCTATCGCGACCGCGCCCAGCCCTGGCTGGCGGCGGCCGCCGCCGACCAGGCCACGGCCGGCCGGGCCTGGCTGCTGCAGCGGCTGGCCAAGGGCGGCCCGCTGCAGCCGGCCGCCGCCGACGTCCCGGCGCTGACCGCCTGGTACCAGGCGGCGAAGGCGGCCGACGCCGACCATGCCGACCTGCAGCTCGCCCGGCTGCTGGCGGTGTCGGACGGGCTCGGCCAGCCGGTCGACGCGCTGTGGCCGGCGCTGATCGGCGTGCCGGCGCTGGCCCAGCTGCCGTCGCCCGACCCGGCGCTGCTGGCGGCGCTCGCCGCCGCATCCTTCGACCGGCGCAAGGGCGAGGCGAGCCTGCTCGCCCTGGCGGCGCTCGGCCGGCCGGAGCCGCGCCTGGCGAGCCCGGCGGCGCTCGCGCCGGCGCTGGCCGCGCTGCGTCGCCTCGACCAGGGCGCCGCCGCGCGCGACCTCGCGCTCGACGCGGCGATCGGCAACGGGCTGTAGGCGATGCGCGAGGGTGCCGCCAGCGATGCCCTCGCCCTGCCGTCGCCGACGCGACGGGTCCCTCCCTCTCCCGCTGTCGCGGGCGAGGGGATATAGGAGCGCGGTCCTGGCCGCGGGCTCGTCCGACGCGGCGCTCGACGCCTTTCTCGACATGCTGGCGGCCGAGCGCAACGCGGCCGAGAACACGCGCGACGCCTACCGCCGCGACCTCGAGGATTTCGCGGGATTCCTGGCGAAGCGCGGCGCCGGCCTGGCCACCGCGGGCGCCGCCGAGATCCGCGCCTACCTGGCGCGCATGGCGCGGGCCGGGCTGGCGCCGCGCACCGCGGCGCGGCGGCTGTCGGCGCTGCGCCAGTTCTACCGCTTCCTGCTCGCCGAGGGACGCCGCGGCGACGACCCCACCGCCATCGTCGATTCGCCGCGCCAGGGCCGGGCGCTGCCGAAGCTGCTGAGCGAGGACGAGGTCGGCCGGCTGCTCGCGGCGGCCGTCGCCGAGGGCGGCGAGGGCGGTCTCCGGATGACCGCGCTGCTCGAGCTGCTCTACGGCGCCGGGCTGCGGGTCTCCGAGCTGGTCGCCCTGCCGCTCGCCGCGGTGCTGCGCGACAGCCGCGTGCTGGTGGTGCGCGGCAAGGGCGGCAAGGAGCGGATGATCCCGCTCGGCGATCCCGCCCGCGCCGCGGTCGCCGCCTGGCTGCCGGTACGCCAGCGGCTGCTGCCGAAGGACCGCGGCGGCCGGGTGCAGCCCTCGCCCTGGCTGTTCCCGTCGCGCGGCGCCAGCGGCCACCTCACCCGCCAGAGCTTCGGCCAGCTGCTGAAGGCGCTGGCGCCGGCCGCCGGCATCGACCCGGAGCGGATCTCGCCGCACGTGCTGCGCCACGCCTTCGCCAGCCACCTGCTGGAGCACGGCGCCGACCTGCGCAGCGTCCAGACCATGCTCGGGCACGCCGACATCGCCACCACCCAGATCTACACCCATGTCGGGGCGGAGCGGCTGCAGCGGCTGGTCGGGACACATCATCCGCTGGCGCGCGGCCGCGCCCGCCGCGGCGAGCGCAATTGACAGCCTGGGCCGGGAACGGCATTTAGGGCCGCCTCGCCGGCCGGATCTTGGGGATTCATGAGCTTCACCATCGTCGAGCCCGCGCCGGCGCGCCTCAATCGCAGCGAGCTTGCGGTGCCCGGCAGCCGGCCGGAGCTGTTCGCCAAGGCGGCCCGCTCGGCGGCCGACATCGTCTTCCTCGACCTCGAGGATTCGGTGGCGCCGGACGACAAGGCGCAGGCGCGGCGCGACGTGGTGGCGGCGATCGGCGACATCGACTGGGGCGAGCGGGCGCTGTCGGTCCGGATCAACGGCCTCGACACCCCCTATATGTACCGCGACGTCGTCGACCTGCTGGAGCAGGCGAGCGAGCGGCTGGACCTGCTGATGATCCCCAAGGTGGGCACCGCCGCCGACGTCTACGCCGTCGACATGCTGGTCAGCCAGGTCGAGGCGGCGCGCGGCCGCCGCAAGCGGGTGGGCTTCGAGCTGATCGTCGAGAGCGCGCTCGGCATGCGCAACATCCACGCCGTCGCCGCCGGCAGCCGGCGCAACGAGTCGCTGCATCTCGGGCCGGGCGACTACGCCGCCTCGACCGGGGCGCGGACCACGGCGATCGGCGGCGCCAACCCGGACTACGCGGTGCTGACCGACGCCGATGGCGAGGGCCGGCGCCAGCGCCACTGGGGCGACATGTGGCACCACGCGCTGGCCGAGCTGGTGGTGGCGGCGCGGGCGAGCGGGCTGCGCCCGCTCGACGGCGCCTTCGCCGACTTCGCCGACCCGGAGGGCTACCGCGCCGCCGGCCGCCGCGCCGCGGCGCTGGGCTGCGAGGGCAAGTGGGCGATCCACCCGGCGCAGGTGCCGCTCGCCAACGAGATCTTCACCCCGCCGGCGGCCGAGGTCGCGCAGGCCCGGCGCATCCTGGCGGCGATGGACGCGGCGGCGCGCCAGGGCCGCGGCGCGGTGGCGCTCGACGGCAAGATGATCGACTATGCCTCGATCCGGCAGGCCGAGGCGCTGGTCGCCAAGGCCGCGCAGGTGGCGGGCCGCACGGGGCAGGGCGCCTGACATGCCGACCTACCTGGATTTCGAGAAGCCGATCGCCGAGCTCGAGGGCAAGGTGGCGGAGCTGCGCCACCTCTCCGACCAGGGCGAGATGAACATCGCCGAGGAGGTCGGCAAGCTGCAGGCCAAGGCCGACCGGCTGCTGCGCCAGACCTACGGCAAGCTGACCGCCTGGCAGAAGACGCTGGTGGCGCGCCACCCCGAGCGGCCGCACTTCACCGACTACGTGTCGCGCCTGATCGAGGAGTACACGCCGCTGGCCGGCGACCGCGCCTTCGCCGACGACCAGGCGATCCTCGGCGGGCTCGGCCGCTTCCGCGGCCGCTCGGTGATGGTGATCGGCCACGAGAAGGGCGCCGACACGGCCTCGCGGCTGCGCCACAACTTCGCCATGGCGCGGCCCGAGGGCTACCGCAAGGCGCAGCGGCTGATGGATCTCGCCGACCGCTTCAAGCTGCCGGTGATCACGCTGATCGACACGCCCGGCGCCTATCCCGGCGTCGATGCCGAGGCGCGCGGCCAGGCCGAGGCGATCGCCCGCTGCATCGAGACCTGCCTCAGGATCCGCGTGCCGCTGGTGGCGGCGGTGATCGGCGAGGGCGGCTCGGGCGGCGCCATCGCGCTGGCCGCCGCCAACCGCGTGCTGATGCTGGAGCACGCCGTCTACTCGGTGATCTCGCCGGAGGGCTGCGCCTCGATCCTGTGGCGCAGCGCCGAGCAGGCGCAGGAGGCGGCCGAGGCGCTGAAGCTCACCGCCGAGGACCTGCTGCGCCTCAAGGTGATCGACACGGTGGTGCCGGAGCCGGTCGGCGGCGCCCATCGCCAGCCTTCCGAGGCGGTGGCGGCGCTCGGCGACGCGCTGGAGGCGGCGCTGGCCGAGCTGCGCGAGACGGACGGCGCCAGCCTGCGCGCCAAGCGCCGCGAGAAGTTCCTCGAGATGGGCCGCCACGGGGTGCATTGAGGCCGGCGCGCGCCGGCCGCGAGGAATGTGGCGCAGCTGGGCTGCGCCTACGACGACGACCCGGCCTGAACGACTAGGAGGACAGCGCGTCCTTGTGGATGACGCCGTCCTTGAGGATCAGCTTCAGCCGGCGCTCCGGGTCCTGCAGCACGGCGATGTCGGCGAGCGGGTCGCCCTCGACGGCGAGCAGGTCGGCGCGCGCGCCCGGCTCGACCACGCCGATCTCGCCCTCGCGCTGGAACAATGCGGCGGCGTGCAGGGTCGCCGACTGGATCAGCTGCAGCGGCGAGTGGAAGGCCGAGCGGATCGAGAACTCGAGCAGCTGGTGGCGGTGCATGCTGCCGAGCAGGTCGGTGCCGTAGACCATGCGCACGCCGCGCGCCGCCGCCTTGGCGTGGGTGCGCTTGCCGGCCTCGACCACCTCGAAGACCTTGTCGCACATCTCCTTGGGCATGCCGGCCGCCACACCCTCGCGGCCGAGCATCTCGTGCGTCGACATGGTCGGCACCAGGAAGGCCTGCTTCTCGACCAGCAGGTCCATCGCCGCCTCGTCGATCAGGTTGCCGTGCTCGATCGAGCGCACGCCGCAGGCGAGCGCCCGGGCGGCGGCCCGCGCCGTGTAGACATGCGCCGCGACGTAGCACTCGGCGGCCGCCGCCTCCTCGACCGCGGCGGTGATCTCGTCGAGCGAGAACTGGGTGTTGCCGATCCGGTCGGTCGGCGAGGAGACGCCGCCCGAGGCCATGATCTTGATGAAGTGCGCGCCCTTGCGGATCTCCTCGCGGCAGGCCTTGCGGACGGCGGCGACCCCGTCGGCGACGACGCCGAGCCCGGCGCAGCAGGTGCACTGCTCGAAGGTCTCGCCGGGCCCGCGCATGTCGCCATGGCCGCCGGTCTGCGAGATGGCGTGGCCGGAGAAGAGGATGCGCGGGCCCGCGAGATAGCCCTGCTCGACCGCCCGGGCGAGGCCGTAATCGGCGCCGCCGCAGTCGCGCACGGTGGTGAAGCCGCGCATCAGCATGCCGTGCAGGATGTCGCCGGCCCGCGCCGCGACATACATCGGCGACCAGCGCATCAGGTCGGGGAAGCTGGCGGTGGCCGCGGTGACGTGGACGTGCGCGTCGCACAGCCCGGGCATCAGGGTGAGCCCGCCGAGATCGATGCGGCGCGCCTCGGATGCGCGGATCGGGCGGTCGGCGATCTCCTTGATGCGGCCGTCCTCGATCAGCAGGTGGCGCTCGGGCAGCCGGGTGCCGGCGCGGACGTCGAGAATGGTGGCCCGTTCGAGCAGAAGTGCCGTCATCGCCTGATCCCCTGCATGCGTTGCGGCCCGCGCG
The DNA here is from genome assembly GCA_046349435.1 of Dongiaceae bacterium. Lineage (GTDB taxonomy): Bacteria > Pseudomonadota > Alphaproteobacteria > Dongiales > Dongiaceae > JAXMCI01. Next base: position 12,678 of record JAXMCI010000012.1, read on the forward strand.
AGGATACCGGAGCGGCCGTCCGGCGCGCATGAAAATCCCTCTCCCGCGCGCGTGGCTGGAGGGCGGGGCCCGTCGCGTCAGAGACGGAAGGGTGTGAGGGCGGCACCCGGCGTCACGGGCCCTACCTCTCCCGCGAGCGGGAGAGGGGGTCGCTAGCCGATCTTGCCGTGGCAGTGCTTGTACTTCTTGCCCGAGCCGCAGGGGCACGGCGCGTTGCGCGGCGTGCGCGCCCAGGTCGAGGGGTCGGCCTGGTTGAAGGCGGCCGGCGGGCTGCGCCGGATGACGCCGCCGGGGACCGCCTCGCCGTCCGGCTCCTCGGCGAATCCCATCGGGGCGCCGACCGGCACCAGCGCCGGGTCGCGGCGCGTCTCGCGCATCCGCTGCTGCGGCGGCGGCGGGGGCGGCGGCGGCACCTCCTCCGGCTCGGCACGGCGGATCTCGACGTGGCTCAGCAGCATGGTGACCTGCTCGCGCAGCCGGCCGAGCATCTCCTGGAACATCTCGAAGGCTTCGCGCGAATACTCGTTGAACGGGTCGCGCTGGCCGTAGGCCCGCAGGTTGATGCCCTGGCGCAGATGGTCGAGCGTCAGGAGGTGGTCCTTCCAGTCCTGGTCGAGCAGCTGCAGCAGCAGGCTCTTCTCGGCCATCTTCATGATCTCGGGGCCGAAGTTCGCCGCCTTCTCCGCCATCCGCCGGTCCGAGGCCTCGGTCAGGCGGGCACGGATCTGCTGCTCGTCGATGCCCTCCTCCTTGGCCCAGTCGGCGACCGGCGCGTCGACCGCCAGCACGCGCAGCGCCTCCTCGTGCAGCGCGTGGGTCTCCCACTGCTCGGCATAGGCGCTGGCCGGGATGAACTTGGCGACCATCGCCTCGATCACCTCGTGGCGCATGTCGGTGACCGTCTGCGACACGTCGATGGCGCGCATCAGGTCGCGGCGCTGCTCGTAGATGACCTTGCGCTGGTTGTTCATCACGTTGTCGTACTTCAGCAGATTCTTGCGAATCTCGAAGTTGCGCGCCTCGACCTTCTGCTGCGCCTTCTCCAGCGCCTTGTTGACCCAGGGATGGACGATCGCCTCGCCCTCCTTGAGGCCGAAGCGCTGCAGCATCGAATCCATCCGCTCCGACCCGAAGATGCGCATCAGGTCGTCTTCCAGCGACAGGAAGAAGCGCGAGGCGCCGGGATCGCCCTGGCGGCCGGAGCGGCCGCGCAGCTGGTTGTCGATGCGGCGGCTCTCGTGCCGCTCGGTGCCGACGATGTAGAGGCCGCCGGCCGCCACCACGGTCTGGCGCGCCACCTTGATCTCCTCGGCGATGCGCCGGGCGGCCGCCTCGCGGGCCTCGTCGTCGGCATCGGGCGGGACCTCGGTCGCCAGCCGCATCTGCAGGTTGCCGCCGAGCTGGATGTCGGTGCCGCGGCCGGCCATGTTGGTGGCGATGGTGACGGCGCCCGGCGCGCCCGCCTGGGCGATGATCAGCGCCTCCTGCTCATGGTAGCGGGCGTTCAGCACCTGGTGCGGGACGCGCTTCTTCTTGAGCAGGGCGGCGACCACCTCGGACTTCTCGATGCTGACCGTGCCGACCAGCACCGGCTGGCCGCGCCCGCGGCACTCCTCGATCAGCGCGGCGATCGCGTCGTACTTCTCCGCGGCGCTGCGATAGACCTCGTCGTCCTCGTCCTTGCGGACGGTCGGCCGGTGGGTCGGGATCTCGATGACCTCGAGCTTGTAGATCTCGGCGAACTCGCCGGCCTCGGTCATCGCCGTGCCGGTCATGCCGGCGAGCTTGGGGTAGATGCGGAAGTAGTTCTGGAAGGTGATCGAGGCGAGCGTCTGGTTCTCGTTCTGGATGGTGACGTCTTCCTTCGCCTCCAGCGCCTGGTGCAGCCCTTCCGAGTAGCGCCGGCCCTCCATCATGCGGCCGGTGAACTCGTCGATGATGACGACCTTGTCGTCCTTGACGATGTAGTCGGTGTCGCGGGCGAACAGCTTGTGCGCGCGCAGCGCCTGGTTGACGTGATGCACCAGGCTGATGTTGTGGACGTCGTAGAGCGGCTTGGTCTTGAGCAGCCCGGCCTGCTCGAGCAGCAGCTCGATATGGTCGGCGCCGGTCTCGGTCAGGGTCACCTGCCGCGCCTTCTCGTCCTTCTCGTAGTCGTCGGCGACGAGCTGCGGGATCAGCAGGTCGACCCGCTTGTAGAGCTCGGAGGAATCCTCGGTCGGGCCGGAGATGATCAGCGGGGTGCGCGCCTCGTCGATCAGGATGCTGTCGACCTCGTCGACGATGGCGTAGCTGAAGTCGCGCTGGACCATCTCCTCCAGCCGGAACTTCATGTTGTCGCGCAGGTAGTCGAAGCCGAACTCGTTGTTGGTGCCGTAGGTGATGTCCGAGCCGTAGGCCTCGCGGCGCTCGTGATCGCGCAGGTTGTGCAGGATGCAGCCGACGCTGAGCCCGAGGAAGCGGTAGATCTGGCCCATCCACTCGGCGTCGCGGCGGGCCAGGTAGTCGTTGACGGTGACGACGTGCACGCCCTTGCCGGTGAGCGCGTTGAGGTAGACGGGCAGGGTGGCGACCAGCGTCTTGCCCTCGCCGGTCTTCATCTCGGCGATCATGCCGCGGTGCAGCACGACGCCGCCCATCAGCTGGACGTCGAAATGGCGCTGGCCCAGCGTCCGCTTGGCCGCCTCGCGCACCGTCGCGAAGGCGTCGGGCAGCAGGTCGTCGAGCGTCTCGCCCTTGGCCAGCCGGTCCTTCAGCCATTCCGTGCGCTGCCGCAGCGCCTCGTCGTCGAGCGCCTCGAGGCTCGGCTCCAGCGCATTGATGGCGGAGACGATCGGCTGCAGGCCCTTGACGAACCGGTCATTGGCCGAGCCGAAGATCCGCTTGGCGAGCGCGGCGAACATCCTTGACCTCGATGGCGAAAAACGGGAACCGGCGCCGCTGGCGCGGGCCTTTGGACAGATAGGCCGCCGCCGATACGCTGTCAATCCGCGGGGTCCGGCCGCGGGGTCCGGCGGGTCCCGCGGCAGTCCCGCGGCCGGTCCGGCGGGACCGGGCAACGGCCGCGGCGCCGCAGGGGCCCGCAGGAGGGGCGCGCGGCCTTGTCTCCGGCGGGCGCCTGTGCACAATGCCGCGCGAAACCGCCCGCCCGGCCGGTCCCGGCCGCCCCGCAACCAGCCCTTTCACCATAGGACAGCCCCCGATGACGAGACCGATGCGCCGCCTGGCGGCGACGCTCTGCCTGGCGCTGCTGCCGGCCATGGCCGCGGCGCAGACCAACCAGCCGGCCGCGCCGGCGACCCCGCCCGCCGGCGATCCCGTGGTGGCGCGCGTCAACGGCAAGGAGCTGCACCGGTCCGACGTGATCGAGTCGGCCAAGAGCCTGCCGGAGCCCTACCAGCAGCAGGTCGAGCAGCTCTTCCCGGCGCTGATCGAGCGGCTGATCGACCTCAGCCTGCTGGTCGCCGAGGGCCGCAAGGAAGGGCTGCAGAACGATCCCGCCGTCAAGGCGCAGGTCGCGCACTTCGAGGACCAGGCGGTGCTCCAGGCGCTGCTCGACCACTATCTCAAGGCCAAGGTGACCGAGGACGCGGTCAAGGCGCGCTACGAGAAGTTCCTCAAGGAGACCCCGCCGCAGACCGAGGTGCGCGCCCGCCACATCCTGGTCGACAGCGAGGCCAAGGCCAACGACATCATCAAGCAGCTCGACGGCGGCGCCGACTTCAAGGAGCTGGCGAGCAAGGACTCGCTCGACAAGAAGGCGGCCGCCAATGGCGGCGACCTCGGCTACTTCTCGGCCCAGGACATGGTGCCGGAGTTCGCCGAGGCGGCCTTCGCGCTGGACAAGGGCCAGTACACCAAGAAGCCGGTCAAGACCCGCTTCGGCTGGCACATCATCCTGGTCGAGGACAAGCGCGAGAAGAAGCCGCCGACGCTCGACGAGGCGCGCTCGCAGATCGAGGCCGAGCTGAACCAGGAGCTGGTCGCCGCCTTCCTCGCCGACCTGCGCAGCAAGGCCGAGATCCAGAAGTTCAACCCGGACGGCTCGCCGATCAAGCCGGCCCCGGCGACGCCGCCCGCCTCCGGCAACGGGGCCGCCCCGGGCACGCCGCCGGCCGCCGAGCAGCCGAAGACCCAGCCCTAGGGTTATCAGCCGGCCCGGCACTCCCGCGGGGTGCCGGGCCGCCGCATTTGAGGGGGAGGAACCGATGCCGCCGCGCTCGCCGCTCGCGCCGTCCGTCGAGCCCGTGCTGCCGCCGCTCGCCGGGGTCCGCCTGGCGGCGACCGCCGCCGGGGTGCGCTACAAGGGCCGCACCGACGTCTGCCTGGTCGAGCTGGCGCCCGGCAGCACGGTCGCTGGGGTATTCACCCGCTCGCTGACCGCGGCGGCGCCGGTCGAGCTCTGCCGCGCCCATCTCAAGGGCGGGCAGGCCCGCGCCCTGCTGGTCAATTCCGGCAACGCCAACGCCTTCACCGGACGGCTCGGCCGCGCGGCGGCGGAACGCTGCGCCGCGGCGACGGGCGAGCGGCTGGGCTGCGCCGCCGGCGAGGTCTTCGTCTGCTCGACCGGGGTGATCGGCGAGCCGCTGCCCGACGAGCGCGTCCGGGCGGCGCTCGAGCCGCTGCAGGCCGGCCTCGACGCCGATCGCTGGGCCGAGGCGGCGCGCGCCATCATGACCACCGACACCTTCCCGAAGCTGGCCACCCGCACCGCCACGATCGACGGCGTGCCGGTGCGGCTCAACGGCATCGCCAAGGGCTCCGGCATGATCGCCCCCGACATGGCCACCATGCTGGCCTTCGTGGCGACCGACGCCGCCCTGCCGCAGGTCGTGCTGCAGCCGCTGCTGCGGCAGGCGACCGACCGCTCCTTCAATGCCATCACCGTCGACAGCGACACCTCGACCAACGACACGCTGCTGCTGTTCGCCACCGGGCGGGCCGGCCACCCGCCGGTGCACGGCGCGGCCGACAGGCGGCTGGCCGGCTTCAAGGCCGCGCTCGAGGACCTGCTGGTCGACCTCGCCTGCCAGGTGGTCAAGGACGGCGAGGGGGCGCGCAAGTTCATCACGGTCGACGTCGCCGGCGCGGCCAGCCCGCGCGCGGCGCGGCGGATCGCGCTCGCCATCGCCAACTCGCCGCTGGTCAAGACGGCGATCGCCGGCGAGGACGCCAACTGGGGCCGCGTCGTCATGGCGGTCGGCAAGGCCGGCGAGAAGGCCGATCCCGACAAGCTGTCGATCGCCATCGGCGGCACGCTGATCGCCGAGGCCGGGCGGCGGCGCGACGGCTATGACGAGGCGCCGGTCGCCGCCCACATGAAGGGCAGCGACATCGCCATCGCGGTCGATGTCGGGGTCGGGCGCGGCCGCGCCCGGGTCTGGACCTGCGACCTGACGCACGGCTACATCGAGATCAATGCCGACTACCGGAGCTGAGCCGCCGCCCGAGAGCCTGCTGCCGCGCCTCGCCACGGCCCGGCTGGTGCTGCGCCGGCTCGAGGCCGGCGACGCCGCGGCGATCGAGCGGATGGCCGGCGACTGGGAGGTCGCCCGGCAGACCAGCCACATCCCGCATCCCTATCCGCCGGGCGGCGCCGCCGCCTGGCTGGCCAGCCGCCAGGCCGACCGCGAGGACCCGCTGCTCTGGGGCATCGAGCGGCAGGGCGAGGGACAGGGCGACGGGCTGGTCGGCTGCATCGAGCTGCGCCGCACGCCGGGCGCGCCGGAAGGCGAGGTCGGCTACTGGATCGGCCGGCCCTACTGGGGGCAGGGGCTGGCGGCCGAGGCGCTGCGGGCGGTGGTCGATTTCGCCTTCGACGGCCTCGGGCTGGTCCGGGTCTGGGCCTCGGCGCGGCCGGACAACCCGGCCTCGATCCGGGTCCAGGAGAAGCTGGGATTCCGCTTCATCGACCGCGACGTGATCGCCGCGCCGGCGCGCGGCGGCGCCATGCCGGTCGAGCGCCGCCGCCTCACCCCCGCCGACCGCGCCGCCGCCTGGCCGCTGCCGCCGGGCGGCATGGTCCTGGTGGTCGCCGCCGCGCTGATCGATCCCGACGGCCGCGTCCTGCTGGCCCGCCGGCCGCCGGGCAAGCCGCTGGCCGGGTTGTGGGAGTTCCCCGGCGGCAAGGTCCATCCCGGCGAGACACCCGAGGCGGCGCTGATCCGCGAGCTGGCCGAGGAGCTGGCGATCGACGTCGGCGCCAGCTGCCTCGCGCCCTTCGCCTTCGCCTCGCACCGCTACCGCAACTTCCACCTGCTGATGCCGCTCTATGCCTGCCGCGTCTGGCAGGGCACGGTGACGCCGCGCGAGGGCCAGGAGCTCGCCTGGGTGCGGCCCGCCCGGCTCGGCGACTACCCGATGCCGCCGGCCGACAAGCCGCTGATCGCGCAGGTGCGCGACCTGCTGTAGGTCCGCGGCGCCTGCGCGGGCGGAAGCGCCCGATGGATTCACGCCGAGCCGCCGAGGACGCCGAGGGAGTGCAAACCTCGGCCGCGTTCCTCCTCGGCGTCCTCGGCGGCTCGGCGTGATTCTTTTTGAATTCAGTCCTATCCGGGCTTCACCTTGTCGCCGGCCGGCTGCTCGGTGGTGCCGAGCGCGTCGGCCAGGCGGGCGGCGGCGGTGCCGGGGCGCTGCGGGCGCTGCTGCGAGTCGTGCGGCGCCCAGCCGGTGAGGAAGATCAGCTGGAAGGTGGCGGGGAGGCGGCCCTCGGCGTCGGCGAAGCGCTGCTGGTAGTGGGCGGCGGCGGCGAGCAGCAGGCCGCGGCCGATGAAGCGGCGGTCGCGGGCGGCGACGGCGTTGCTCTCGCCCATGCCGCGCAGGTCGGCCATCAGGCGGAAGGCGTCGGGATAGCTCACCGCCAGCCGGTCGCTGTCGGCCACCGGCAGGGCGAAGCCGGCACGCTGCAGCAGGGCGGCGCCGTCGGCGATCTCGGCGAAGGGCGAGACGCGCGGGCTGGCGCCGCCGCGGGTCTCGAGCTCGGCCTGGAGCAGGGCCTGGCGCAGCTCGGCCAGCGTCTCGCCGCCGAGCAGGCAGGCGAGGAACAGGCCGTCCGGCTTGAGCATGCGGCGGACCTGCAGCAGGCAGCCCGGCAGGTCGTTGACCCAGTGCAGGCTGAGGTTGCTCAGCACCAGGTCGAAGCTGGCCGGCGCGAAGGGCAGCGCCTCCTCGTCGGCGGCCAGCGCCGGGCCGGGCAGCGCGCGGCCGCGGGCGAGCGCCGCCATGGCCGGGGAGAGGTCGGCGCGGACCAGCCGCTCGATGCCGCCGCGGCCGCGCAGCAGCTCGGCCAGCAGCCCGTCATGGCAGCCGAGGTCGAGCGCCAGCGGGAAGCGGCGGTTGATGTCGTCGAGCCGGTCGGCCAGCCGCTCGCCGGCCTCGCGCAGCAGGAAGTCGTGGCCGCGCAGCCCGGGCGCCGCGCGGTCGCGGTGCAGCCGCACCGCCCGCCGGTCGAACACCTGCATCGCGTCGTCCATCGCCCACCTCTGCCCGCACCTCTGGCCGGCTGTCCATTCGCGGGCCATTCGCGGGCCGCCATTGCCGGAAACAGGCGACCAACCATAAGCTTCCCCCCGGCGCAAGCGGCGGGTGACGATTGGCGGCGCTCGGGACCACGGTAGCTGCGGGACTGCGGCGGGCGGTGCGGCCGCTGGTGCCGGCGGGGCGCCTGCTGCTCGACGCCGTGCTGCCGCCGCGCTGCCTCGCCTGCGGCGCGACGGTGGCCGCACCGGGGGCGCTGTGCGCCGCCTGCTGGCCGGCCCTCTCCTTCCTGACCCCGCCGTGGTGCGCCTGCTGCGGCTATCCCTTCGAGTATGATGCCGGCCCCGAGGCGCTCTGCGCCGCCTGCATCGCCAGCCCGCCGCCCTGGCGCCGGGCGCGGGCCGCGCTGCGCTACGACGAGGCGAGCCGCGGCCTGATCCTGGCCTTCAAGCATGGCGACCGCACCGAGATGGCGCCGGCCCTGGTGCGCTGGCTGGCCGGCGCCGCCGACCTCTCGGAGATCGACCTGGTAACGGCGGTGCCGCTGCATTGGCGGCGTCTCTTCGCCCGGCGCTACAACCAGGCGGCGCTGCTGGCGCTCGGCCTGGCGCGGCTGGCCGGCAAGCCGGCGCTGCCCGACCTGCTGCTCCGCCGCCGGGCCACCGCCAGCCAGGGGCATCTCGGCGCCCTGGCCCGTGAGCGCAACGTCGCCGGCGCCTTCGCCGTCAACCCGGCCCGGCGGGGGGCCCTGGCCGGCGCCCGGGTGCTGCTGGTCGACGACGTGGTGACGACCGGGGCCACCGTCGCCGCCTGCTGCCGCGTGCTGCGCCGCGAGGGCGCCGCCGCGGTCGACGTGCTGGCCGTGGCGCGGGTGGTGCGCCCGGCCTCGGGGGTGACAAAGCCCACGGGGCGTGCCACCTAATTGTGACGGTTCGGGTGCTGCCGGAGAGCTGGGCATGGCCGAGGTCGAGATCTACACGTCGGCGTTCTGCGGATACTGCCACCGCGCCAAGCGGCTGCTCGCCGAGCGCGGCGCCGCCTTCACCGAGATCGACGTGATGGCCCATCCGGAGCGCCGGCCGGAGATGGTGGCGCGGGCCGGCGGGCGGAGCACCGTGCCGCAGATCTTCATCGACGGCCGGCATGTCGGCGGCTGCGACGAGCTCTACGCGCTCGACCGCCAGGGCGGGCTGGCGCCGCTGCTGGCGGCCGGCGCCGCGGCCGGGGCGGCCGCGACATGAGCCGGCCCTTCACCGCCGCCTGCGTCCAGCTGACGGCCGGGCCGGAGCTGGCGCCCAACATCGCGGCGGCGAGCGCCGCCATCCGCCAGGCCCGGGCGGCCGGCGCCGAGCTGGTGCTGACGCCGGAGAACACCACGCTGATCGAGCCGCGCCGGGCGCTGCTGCTGGAGAAGACCAAGCCGGAAGCCGAGCATCCGGCGATCCCGGCCTTCGCCGCGCTCTCGGCCGAGCTCGGGATCTGGCTGCTGATCGGCTCGCTCGGGATCCGGCTCGATGGCGAGCGCTGCGCCAACCGCAGCTATCTCTTCGCGCCGGACGGCGCGATCGCCGCCCGCTACGACAAGATCCACATGTTCGACGTCGACCTCGCCAATGGCGAGCGCTACCGCGAGTCGGCGACCTTCCGGCCGGGCGCCGCGGCGGTGACGGCGGACCTGACCTGGGGCCGGCTCGGCCTGACCATCTGCTACGACCTGCGCTTCGCCCAGCTCTACCGGCGGCTGGCCCAGGCCGGGGCGGCGTTCATCTCCGTGCCGGCGGCCTTCACGCTGCCGACCGGCGAGGCGCACTGGCGGGTGCTGCTGCAGGCCCGCGCCATCGAGACCGGCTGCTACGTGCTGGCGCCGGCGCAGTGCGGCGAGCATGCCGAGGGCCGCAAGACCTGGGGCCACTCGCTGATCGTGGCGCCCTGGGGCGAGGTGCTGGCCGAGGCGGGCGAGACCCCGACGGTGATCACCGCGACGATCGACCCGGCCCGGGTCGTGGAGGCCCGGGCGATGGTGCCGGCGCTGCGCCACGACCGGCCGTTCGCGCCGCCGGCGGCCCCGGGACCGGCCCTGGCGACGGCCCCGGCGGCGGCCTTGCCGCTCGCCGGGGAGTAGCGCTGAGCCTGGGTTCTCAGCCCTGGGCCTCAGCCCTGGGGCTGCGGGATGATGCGCAGATAGGGCTTCAGGGTCTTCCAGCCGCCCGGGTATTTCTGCTTGGCGGCGTCGTCGGAGACCGACGGCGGGATGATGACGTCCTCGCCCGGGTTCCAGTTCACCGGCGTCGCCACGTTGTGCCTGGCGGTGAGCTGGATCGAATCGAGCAGCCGCAGCACCTCGTTGAAGTTCCGGCCGGTGCTCATCGGATAGGTGAGCATCGCCTTGACCTTCTTGTCCGGGCCGATGACGAAGACCGAGCGGACGGTGGCGTTGTCGGCGGCGGTGCGGCCCTCCGAGCTGGCGCCGGCCTCGGCCGGCAGCATGTCGTAGAGCTTGGCGACCTTGAGCTCGGGGTCGCCGATCATCGGGTACTTCACCGCGTGGCCCTGGGTCTCCTCGATGTCCTTGGCCCACTTCGAGTGGTTGGTCACCGGATCGACGCTGAGGCCGATGATCTTGGTGTTGCGCTCGGCGAACTTCGTCTCGAGCCCGGCCATGAAGCCGAGCTCGGTGGTGCAGACCGGGGTGAAGTCCTTGGGATGCGAGAACAGGATGGCCCAGCCATTGCCGATCCATTGATGGAAGTCGATCGGGCCTTGGGTGGTCTCGGCCGTGAAGTTCGGCGCCTCGGAATTGATGCGGAGCGACACTGACGTTCTCCCTCGATTGACTGGACGCGCCGGCAAGGCTGCCGGCGCCGGGGCCTGAACATGTCCTGCTTTTGGGGCGCGGTTATAGCAACCGGGACAGGCGTCCGAAAGGGTGTTGCCGCCAGAGCACTACGATCAGAGCACTACCGTCAGAGCACTACCGTCACGCCGCCGGCCGCCCCGCGGCGATGCGCTGGACCATGGCGGGCCGGGGCTCGGCGATCTCGCCATGCTCGAAGGCGAGCAGCTCGAGCTGCCCGGCCACGGCGTCGCGCAGCTCGCCCTCGCGCAGCAGGAAGTCGGGGTTGCGCGGCCGGCCGAAGCGCTCGTTGCCGGCCGCGAAGGTCTCGTAGATCAGCAGCCCGCCCGGCGCGACCGCCGCGACGATGGCCGGCAGCAGCGGGCGATGCAGGTAGTTGGCCACCACGACCCCGGCGAAGCGGCGGCCGGCGAGCGGCCAGGGCGCGCCCTCGAGATCGGCGGCCAGCGCCGTGACGCCCGGCGCGGCGGCGAGCGCGCCGAGCTGGCCGAGGTCGCGGTCGACCGCCAGCACCGGGTGGCCGAGCGCCAGCAGCAGGGCGACATGGCGGCCCGCGCCGCAGGCGAGGTCGAGCGCCTCGCCCGGCGGGATCAGCGGCGCGAAGCGCGCCACCCACGGCGAGGGTGCGGCACCGCAAGGCTTGATTTGACCGGAGGCGGTCACAAATCTACCATGGTTTGGCACTCGACCTCGAAGAGTGCTTGTCGCGGCCGAGAGACGGCCTGGCCGGCTGTCGGCGCGCCCCGGGGAACGGCGTCGAATGATTCTCTACGAGCTCAAGTGCGGCAAGGACCATCAGTTCGAAGGCTGGTTCCGCAGCGGGGCGGCCTACGACGCCCAGCTGGCCGCCCGCGAGCTGTCCTGCCCGATGTGCGGCGACCGCGCCATCGACAAGGCGATCATGGCGCCGCGGATCGGCAAGGCCGTGGCGGCCCCGGCCGCCGCGGCGCCGGCAGCGCCCGCCGCGGCGGCCGCCCCGGCCCCGGCGCCGACCCGGGAGCAGGCGGCCGAGATGCTGAAGATGCTGCGAGCGCTGCGCGAGAAGGTCGAGAAGGAGTGCGACTATGTCGGCCCGGCCTTCGCCGAGGAGGCCCGGCGCATCCATTACGGCGAGGCCGAGGAGCGGGCGATCTACGGCGAGGCCAGCGAGGAGGACGCCGAGAGCCTCCAGGAGGAAGGCGTCCCGGTCTCGCGCATCCCATGGGTGCCGCGGCACGACGCGTAGCCGGATGACCAATGCTGGGGATCGGGGATCAGATCGCCCGATCCTTGCCATCCGGATCCCTCTCCGCTGATCGTGCGACCATCATGTAGTTGACGTCGACGTCGGGGGAGAGCGCCCAGCGGTCGGCGAGCGGCTGGTAGGTCACGCCCTTGATCTCGCGCGGGGCGGCGCCGTGGCGGCGCAGCGCGGCGGCGAGCTCGGAGGGGCGCACGAAGCGGCGCCAGTCGTGGGTGCCCCGGGGCAGCCAGCGCAGCACGTACTCCGCCCCGACCACGGCCAGGGCGAAGGCCTTGGCGGTGCGGTTGAGGGTGGCGAGGAAGAGCAGCCCGCCGGGGGCGAGCAGCGCGACCGCGGCGCCGAGGAAGGCGTCGAGGTCGGCGACGTGCTCGACCACCTCCATGGCCAGCACGATGTCGTAGCGCTCGCCCGCCTCGGCCAGGCTCTCGGCGGTGGCGACCCGGTAGTCGACGGCGACGCCCGACTGCTCGGCGTGGATGCGGGCGACGGCGATGTTGCGGGCGGCGGCGTCGATCGCGGTGACCTCGGCGCCGAGCCGGGCGAGCGGCTCGGCGAGCAGCCCGCCGCCGCAGCCGATGTCGACCAGCCGCAGGCCGGCGAGCGGCCGGCCGGCCCGCGGGTCGCGGCCGAAGCGGGCGGCGGCGCGGTCGCGCACGAAGGCGAGCCGTACCGGGTTCAGCCGGTGCAGGGGCGCGAACTGGCCGGCCGGATCCCACCAGCTTTCGGCGAGCGCGGTGAACTTGGCCAGCTCCGCAGGGTCGACGCTGAGCCCCTCCGCGCCCCCGGCGTCGGCATCGGGGTCGGCGGAACCCGCCATCGCATGCTCCATCTCGGTCCTTCCGCGACACCCTTCGAGGCCCGGCCCGGCGCTTGCCTCGACCGTCAGGGATGAGTATGGATAGCGCCCGTCCGCACGGCAACCGGCGCAGCATCTCCGGCGCCGGGCAATCCCTGTTTTCCGCGAGCCTTCGAGACGCCGATGTCACGGCCAGACCGCCGCACCCGCATCGTCATGAAGTTCGGCGGCACCTCCGTCGCCGACGTTCCCCGCATCCAGGCCGTGGCGGCCCGCGTCAAGCGCGAGGTCGAGGCCGGCCACGAGGTGGCGGTGGTGGTCTCGGCGATGGCCGGCGCGACCAACCAGCTGGTCGCCTGGACCAGCGCCATCGCCCGGCTGCACGACGCCCGCGAGTACGACGTGGTGGTCGCCTCGGGCGAGCAGGTGACCTGCGGCCTGACGGCGCTGGCGCTGCAGGAGATCGGGGTCAATGCCCGCTCCTGGCTCGGCTGGCAGGTGCCGGTCGTCACCGACGAGGTGCACGGCAAGGCGCGCATCCAGCAGATCGACACCGCCGAGATCGAGAAGCGCATGGCGCAGGGCCAGGTGGCCGTGGTCGCCGGATTCCAGGGGGTCGGGCCGGACAACCGGATCACCACGCTGGGCCGCGGCGGCTCGGACACCTCGGCGGTGGCGCTGGCGGCCGCGCTCCGGGCCGACCGCTGCGACATCTTCACGGACGTCGACGGGGTCTATACCACCGACCCCCGCATCGTTGCCAAGGCACGCAAGCTGGATAAGATCACCTACGAGGAGATGCTGGAGATGGCGTCGCTCGGCGCCAAGGTCCTGCAGATCCGGTCGGTCGAGATGGCGATGAAGCACGGCGTGCGGCTGCAGGTGCTGTCCAGCTTCGAGGACCGGCCGGGCACCCTGGTGGTGGACGAGGACGAGATCGTGGAACAGGAAATGGTCAGCGGCATCGCCTACAACCGCGACGAGGCCAAGATCACCATCACCCGCGTGCCCGACCGGCCGGGCGTGGCCGCCGGCATCTTCGGGCCGCTGGCCGATGCCGCCATCAACGTCGACATGATCGTGCAGAACGTCGCCGAGGACGGCGGCACTACCGACATCACCTTCACCGTGCCGAAGGCCGACCTCGACCGCACCCTCAAGGTGCTGGAGGACCGCCGCGCCATGCTCGGCTACAGCCGGCTGCTGCCGGACGCCAACGTGGTCAAGGTGTCGGTGATCGGCGTCGGCATGCGCAGCCATGCCGGCATCGCCCAGCGCATGTTCAGGTCGCTGGCCGAGAAGGGCATCAACATCCAGGTGATCTCGACCTCCGAGATCAAGGTCAGCGTGCTGATCGCCGAGGAGTACACCGAGCTCGCGGTGCGCAGCCTGCACACCGCCTACGGGCTCGACGCGGCCTGACGGCGATGACCCCCCGGGCCGCCCGCGCTCGGCTCGACCGGCTGTGGCAGCGGGGCCGGGAGTTCCTCGGCACCGAGCTCGCCATCATGGGCGGCGCGATGACCTGGGTGTCGGAGCGCCACCTCGTCTCCGCCATCTCCAACGGCGGCGGCTTCGGGGTGATCGCGTCGGGCTCGATGACGCCCGAGCTGCTGTCGGCCGAGATCGCCGCCACCGCGGCGCTGACCGAGCGGCCGTTCGGCGTCAACCTGATCACCATGCACCCGCAGCTGCTGCAGCTGGTCGAGGTCTGCCTCGACCACAAGGTGCCGCACATCGTGCTGGCCGGCGGCCTGCCGCCCGGCGCGGCGATCGCCCGGATCCGCGCCGGCGGATCGCGTGTGATGTGCTTCGCCCCGGCGCTGGTGATCGCCCGCAAGCTGGTGCGCAGCGGGGTCGACGGCATCGTCATCGAGGGCATGGAGGCGGGCGGCCATATCGGCCCGGTCTCGACCAGCGTGCTGGCCCAGGAGATCCTGCCCGAGATCCGCGAGGTGCCGGTCTTCGTCGCCGGCGGCATCGGCCGCGGCGAGGCGATCGTGGGCTATCTCGAGATGGGGGCGGCCGGGGTGCAGCTCGGCACCCGCTTCGTCTGCGCCGCCGAATCGATCGCCCACCCCCGCTTCAAGCAGGCCTTCATCCGGGCGAGCGCGCGCGACGCGGTGCCCTCGGTGCAGCTCGATCCGCGCTTCCCGGTGATCCCGGTGCGGGCGCTGGCCAACGACGCGACGCGGCGCTTCCTCGAGTTCCAGCGGGCGGTGATCGACCGCTTCAACCGCGGTGAGGTCGACCTCAAGGCGGCGCAGCTCGAGATCGAGCATTTCTGGGCCGGATCGCTGCGCCGCGCGGTGATCGAGGGCGATATCGAGAACGGTTCCGTGATGGCCGGCCAGAGCGTCGGCATGGTCGCCGCCGAGCAGCCGACCGCCACGATCCTGCGCGAGCTGGTCGACCAGGCGGTGGCGGCGCTCGCCGCCCGCGAGGCCGCCGACAGCGAGCGGGTCGGGGCCGTCGGCTGATGCCGGCGGCCGACGGGGTCACCGCGTCCCGCCTGCTGCTGCGCCGCCTGCGCGACGTCATGGCCGGCGGCGGCAGCGCCCAGCAGCGCCTCGACCGCATCGTCCAGATCATCGCCGCCGACATGGTGGCCGAGGTCTGCTCGACCTACATCATGCGCGCCGGCGAGGTGCTCGAGCTGTTCGCCACCAAGGGCCTGAAGCCCGAGGCGGTGCGCAAGACGCGGCTCAGGGTCGGCGAGGGCCTGGTCGGCGACGTCGCCCAGCATGCCCGGCCGCTGGCGCTGGCCGACGCCCAGTCGCACCCGCAATTCGCCTACCGGCCGGAAACCGGCGAGGAGATCTACCACTCGCTGATGGGCGTGCCGATCCTGCGCGGCGGCCGCGTGCTCGGCGTGCTGGTGGTGCAGAACCGCTCGCGCCGCCACTACACCGAGGAGGAGATCGAGGCGCTGCAGACCACCGCCATGGTGGTCGCCGAGCTGGTCGCCGGCGGCGAGCTCACCGCCAGCGACGAGCCGCAGCCGGGCGACGGCGTCGCCTTCCGGCCGCTGCGCCTCGAGGGCCTGCCGCTCTGCCCGGGGCTCGGCATCGGCCGGGCGGTGCTGCACGAGCCGCGCATCCTGCTGAAGCAGATGGTGGCCGAGGATCCGGCCGGCGAGCTGGAGCGCTTCCGCGCCGCCGTCGCCGGCATGCACACCGCGCTCGACGATCTGCTCGCCGCCTCGGACATCGCCGGCGGCGGCGAGCATCGCGACGTGCTCGAGAGCTATCGCATGTTCGCCCAGGACAGCGGCTGGCTCGGCCGCATCGCCGAGGCGATTCGCGGGGGGCTCACCGCCGAGGCGGCGATCCAGCGCGTGCAGGACGACACGCGGGCCCGCATGTCGCAGATCGCCGACCCCTATCTGCGCGAGCGGCTGCACGATTTCGACGACCTCGCCAACCGGCTGTTCCAGCATCTCGGCGGCGCCGTGCAGACGACGCCCTCCGGCGAGCTGCCCGAATCGTTCGTGCTGGTGGCGCGCAACATGGGCCCGGCCGAGCTGCTCGACTACGACCGCCGCCGGCTCCGCGGGCTGGCGCTCGAGGAGGGCTCGGCCACCGCCCACGTCACCATCGTGGCGCGCGCCCTCGACATCCCGGTGATCGGCCGGGTCGCCGGGCTGATGAGCCGGACCGAGCCCGGCAACCTGCTGATCGTCGACGGCGACAACGGCCAGCTGCTGGTCCGCCCGTCCGAGGACGTGCGGCGCGCCTTCAACGAGAACCTGCGCCTCAGGGCGGCGCGCGAGGCGAGCTACGCCGCGACCCGCGACCTGCCGGCGGTCAGCCGCGACGGCGTGCCGGTGTCGCTCAACATCAATGCCGGGCTGCTGCTCGACCTGCCGCATCTCGACGCCGTCGGCGCCGACGGCATCGGCCTCTACCGCACCGAGCTGCCCTTCATGGTGCGCTCCGAGTTCCCCGACGTGGCGGCGCAGACCGAGCTCTACCGCAAGGTGATCGACCAGGCGGGCGAGCGCCCGGTGCTGTTCCGCACGCTCGACATCGGCGGCGACAAGGTGCTGCCCTACTGGGTCGAGGCCGAGGAGGAGAACCCGGCGATGGGCTGGCGCGCGGTGCGCATCGCGCTCGACCGGCCGCATCTGCTGCGCCAGCAGGTGCGCGCGATGATTCGCGCCGCCGCCGGCCGGCCGCTCTCGGTGATGTTCCCGATGATCGCCGAGGTCGGCGAGTTCACCGCGGCGAGGAAGCTGCTCGACCTCGAGCTGGCGCGCGCCGCGCGGCGCGGCGAGGCGACGCCGGAGCGGCTGCGGGTCGGCGCCATGTTCGAGGTGCCGGCGCTCGCCTGGCAGATGCCGGCGCTGCTCGCCGCCGTCGATTTCATCTCGGTCGGCAGCAACGATCTCCGGCAGTTCCTCTTCGCCAGCGACCGCGGCAATCCGCGCGTCGCCGAGCGCTACGACGTGCTGTCGCCGGCGCTGCTGCGGCTGCTGCGCGACCTCGCGCGGCAGTGCCAGCATGCCGGCGTGCCGCTCGCGGTGTGCGGCGAGATGGCGGGCCGGCCGC
The DNA here is from genome assembly GCA_046349435.1 of Dongiaceae bacterium. Taxonomy (GTDB): domain Bacteria; phylum Pseudomonadota; class Alphaproteobacteria; order Dongiales; family Dongiaceae; genus JAXMCI01. The sequence goes on from JAXMCI010000012.1 coordinate 29,597, forward strand.
TCGAGGCGATGGCGCTGATCGGCCTCGGCTTCCGCAGCCTGTCGATGGCGCCGCGCGCGGTCGGCGCGGTGCGGCTCATGCTGCGCAGCCTCGATGTCGCGCTGCTGCGCCGATTCCTCGACGAGTCGCTGGGTGCCGACGAGGGCAGCCTGCGCCGCAGCCTCGGCGGCTTCGCCGAGCGGCACGAGGTCGCGCTCTAGAGTCGCCGCGGAGTCAATGCGCGCGCCGCGCGCCGCGATCCACTTGCCCGTCGCGCGCAATGCTGAAAAACCACAGATGACCCGGCGCTTTCCCCTGGAATTCGCCGAGCCATTCACTACAATTACGGCCACGCCCCGGCACGGTCCCGTTGTTCATGGGGGCCGACGACCGTACCGCCCGGCTCTCAGCGAGAATCGCGAATGGGTCAAACCGTGCGACAGCTCTCCGACCCCGGCATCGACCCGGCCCGCTCGGAGAGACTGTCCCATTACGCCAGCGGCCAGTTGCTGCGTGCGCAGGGAATCGCAGACGAGCTGCGAGAAACCCGCATGAAATATGGCCTCGGCATCGATGACGTCGCCGAGCAGCTGCGCATTCGACGCACCTACATCGAGGCGATCGAGGAGGGTCGATTCGCCGAGCTGCCGGGCTCGACCTACGGTTCCGGGTTCGTGCGCAGCTATGCCGAGTTCCTCGGCCTCGACGGCGAGGAGGCGCTGCGCCGATTCCGCAGCGAGGTCGGCCGCGGCGAGCGCAGCGAGCTGATCTTCCCGACGCTGAAGTCCGAGGCCGGAATCCCCGCTGGGGCTATTGTCCTATTGTCGCTGCTGCTCGCCGGCCTCGCCTACGGCGCGTGGTTCATCCTCTCCGAGCGCGACAAGGGCCGCGTCGTCAGCGTGCAGCAGGCGCCGCCGCAGCTCACCCAGCTGATCGGCGACAAGAATCTCGGCACGACGCCGCCGGGCGCCGCCGGCGTGGCCGTGCCGGCACAAGCGCCGCCGCCGGCGCCGCCGGTCGCCGCCGCCCCGCCGCCGCCGCCGCCCGAGGAGGTGACGCCGCAGGCCGGCCCGATCGTCGTCACCCAGACCGGCGCCATCCTGACCGAGCCGCCGGCGAAGCCCGTGGCACCCTCCGCGGTCGCCGCGGTGGCGCCGCCGGCGACGCCGGCCAGCGTCGCCGCGCCGGTCCCGCCGGTGATGGTGGCCGCCCCGGCCCCGGCGCCGAGCGCGACCACCGCGCAGGCGGCGACGCCGCCCACCTCGGGGCCGCTGCCGACCGAGATGACGGGAGTTCGCGTAGTACTTCAAGCGCGGCTGGAGAGTTGGGTTCAGATCTTAGGAGCGGACGGCAACACCTTGTTCACGAAGGTGCTTCGGGCCGGCGAGTTCTATGCCGTCCCGACCCAGCCGGCCGGCCTCTCGCTCGCCACCGGCAATGCCGGCGGGCTCGACATCTGGCTCGACGGCCGCCGCCTGGCGCCGCTCGGGCCGATCGGCGTGGTCCGCCGCGGCGTGCCGCTCGACCCGGGCAAGCTGCGCCAGGACCTGACCTCGGCGCAGCCGCAATAGCCCGGCCGGCTTGGCCTTCGGGTCCGGCCTGCGGGCCCGGCGCACAGGCTTGATCTTTAGCGCGGCGGCGCGCATCTTCCCGGCAGTTCCGCCGCCGCCGATGAGCCGCCCGAGATGAGCGTCCGCCCCTATCGCGACATCGCCCGCCGCAAGAGCCGCAAGATCATGGTCGGCCCGGTGGCCGTGGGCGGCGACGCGCCGATCTCCGTGCAGTCGATGACCAACACCCTGACGGCGGACGCCAAGGCGACCATCGAGCAGGTGCGGCAGATCGCCGAGGCGGGCGCCGACATCGTCCGCGTCTCCTGCCCGGACGAGGAATCGACCGCCGCGCTGCCGCAGATCGTCAAGGCGAGCACGGTGCCGATCGTCGCCGACATCCACTTCCACTACAAGCGGGCGATCGAGGCGGCCGAGGCCGGCGCCGCCTGCCTGCGCATCAACCCGGGCAATATCGGCTCGGCGCAGCGGGTCAAGGATGTCGTCCAGGCCGCCAAGGACCATGGCTGCTCGATGCGCATCGGCGTCAATGCCGGCAGCCTGGAGCGCGACCTGCTCGAGCGCTACGGCGAGCCCTGCCCCGAGGCGATGGTGGAGAGCGCGCTCGACCATGCGCGCATCCTCGAGGACAACGACTTCCGCAACTTCAAGATCAGCGTGAAGGCCTCCGACGTATTCCTTGCCGTGGCTGCATATCAGGGGCTGGCGGACGCCTGCGACTACCCGCTTCACCTCGGCATCACCGAGGCCGGCGGGCTGCGCAGCGGGACGGTCAAGTCGTCGATCGGGCTGGGCTCGCTGCTGTGGGCCGGCATCGGCGACACCATCCGCGTCTCGCTCTCGGCCGACCCGGTCGAGGAGGTCAAGGTCGGCTTCGACATCCTGAAGTCGCTCAACCTGCGCCATCGCGGCGTCAACCTGATCTCCTGCCCGTCCTGCGCCCGGCAGCAGTTCCAGGTGATCAAGACGGTGGAGCTGCTGGAGCAGCGTCTGGCCCACATCACGACGCCGATGTCGGTGTCGGTGATCGGCTGCGTCGTCAACGGCCCGGGCGAGGCCGCCGAATCGGACATCGGCTTCACCGGCGGCGGCAACGGCACCCACATGGTCTACGTCAACGGCCTGCCCGATCACCGGCTGAAGGATGCCGACATCGTCGACCATCTGGTCGCCCTGATCGAGAAGAAGGCGGCCGAGATCGAGGCCGCCCGGGGCGTCGCCGCGACCTCCGCCGCCGCCGAGTAGGCGCCACCCGTCAGGACCTTCATTGTCGACCCTGCAGCCGGTCCGCGGCACCCACGACATCCTGCCCGAGGAGATGCGCCGCTACCGCACCGTCGTCGAGACGGCGCGGCAGGTGGCGCAGCGCTACGGATTCGAGGAGATGGCGACGCCGATCTTCGAGTTCACCGAGGTGTTCAAGCGCACCCTCGGCGACACTTCCGACATCGTCACGAAGGAGATGTACACCTTCGTCGATCGCGGCGGTGAGCAGATCACGCTAAGGCCCGAGAATACCGCGGGAGTTGCGCGCGCGCTGATGTCCGGCGGGCTCGCCCAGCACCTGCCGCTGAAGTACTTCTACAGCGGCCCGATGTTCCGCTACGAGCGGCCGCAGAAGGGCCGGCTGCGCCAGTTCCACCAGACCGGCATCGAGCTGCTCGGCGTCGCGCAGCCGCTGGCCGACATCGAGGTGATCGCCACCGGCGCCGCCATCCTGCGGGCGCTGGGATTGCTCGACCGTACCGTGATCGAGCTCAACAGCCTGGGCGATGCGGAGAGCCGCGGCGCCTATCGCGCCGCCCTGGTCGGCTATCTTTCCCAGCATCGTAACGCGCTTTCCGAAGACAGCCAGCTAAGGCTGGAGCGCAACCCGCTGCGAATCCTGGATTCGAAGGATGAGGGCGATCGCGCCATCGTGGCTTCGGCGCCGCTCTTCACCGATTTTCTGAACCAGCCGAGCCGCGACTTCTTCGCCGCGGTGACCGGCGGGCTCGACGCGCTCGGGCTCGCCTACCAGCTCAATCCGCGGCTGGTGCGCGGCCTCGACTACTACAGCCACACCTGCTTCGAGTTCGTCTGCACCGGGCTCGGCGCGCAGAACACCATCATGGCCGGCGGCCGCTATGACGGCCTGGTCGAGATGATGGGCGGTCCGGCGACGCCGGGGGTCGGCTGGGCGAGCGGGGTGGAGCGGGTCGCCATGCTGCTGGCGGAGACGCCGGCCGGGCCGCGTCCGATCGCCGTGGTGCCGGTCGGCGCCGCCGCGGAGCGGCCGGCGCTGGTGCTGGCCGAGCGGCTGCGGGGCGACGGCTTCGCCGTCGAGCTCGGCTATTCCGGGAATCTCGGCAAGCGCCTGAAGCGGGCGAACAAGCTGAACGCCGCGGCGGCGCTGCTGCTGGGCGAGGCGGAGCTGGCGCGCGAATCGGTCACCCTGCGCGACCTCGACAGCGGGTCGCAGGAGGAGCTGCCGGTCGCCACCCTACCCGAGCGCCTCGCCCGCTACCGCTAGCCATGGTCACCGCCGAGCCGCTGGTCGTCGGGGTGAGCCATCGCTCCGCCGCCCCGGCGTTGCGCGACCGGCTCTATCTCGAGCGCGCCGCGGTGCCGGCCTTTCTCGAGCGCATGCGCGCGGCCGGCCTGGCCCCGGGCCTGGTGCTGTCGACCTGCGCGCGCACCGAGCTCGAGCTGCTCGACGACGGCAGCGACCGCGCCGAGCGGGCGCTCGACCTGCTCGCAGAGCAGGGCGGGCTGCGCCGTTCCGAGCTGGCCGAGCAGTCCTACCGGCTGACGGGCGAGCCGGCGCTGCGCCACATCTTCGGGGTCGCCAGCTCGCTCGACAGCCTGGTGCCGGGGGAGCCGCAGATTCTCGGCCAGCTCAAGCTGGCGCACCGGCTGGCCGCCGCCGCCGGCCTGGTCGAGGACGGGCTGGCCGCCATCCTGCGCGCCGCCTACGGCGCCGCCAAGCGGGTGCGGCGCGAGACGACGGTCGCCGAGCGGCCGGTGTCGATCGCCGCCGCGGCCCTCCAGCTCGCCCGCTCGGTGCATGGCGATCCCGGCCGCGCCCAGGCGGTGCTGCTCGGCATCGGCGAGATGGGCGAGCTGATGATTCGCCAGCTGCGCCGCGCCGGGCTGCAGCGAATCACCGTGCTGCACCCGGTGCCGCGGCGGGCGGCGCTGCTCGCCCATCGCTGCGGCGGGCACCAGCGCGACTGGGCCGATCTTGCGGACGCGCTGGCCAGCGCCGATATCCTGGTGGCGGCGCTCGGCGCCGGCGTCCACGTGGTCGACCGCGCCGCGATCGATTCGGCGCTGCGCCGGCGCCGGCGCCGGCCGATGCTGCTGCTCGACGCCGCGGTGCCCGGCGACATCGATCCGGCGACCGATTCGCTCTCCGACGCGTTCCGCTACGACCTCGGCGACCTCGAGCGCGTCGCCCTGCAGGGCCAGGCGGAGCGGGCGGCGGCGGCCGAGCGCGGCTGGGCGATCGTCGGCGAGGAGGTGGCGCTGTTCCGGCGCGAGCGCGCCGCCCGCCAGGCGGCCCCGGCGGTGGTGGCCCTGCGCCGGCATTTCGAGGCGGTGCGGGCCGAGCTGCTGACCGCGGGGAGCGGCGGCGCCGAGGCGGCCGAGGCGACCCGGCTGCTGATCAACCGGCTGCTGCACGAGCCGACCGAGCTGCTGCGCCGGGCCGCGGCCGAGCCGGCGGCGGGCGAGGATCGCGCGGCGCTGGAGCGCGCGGTGGCAAGGCTGTTCGGGCTGCCGGGGCAGGGGAACGGGCAAGGGACCGCGCACGGGGCCGGGCCGATGGCCGGGCCGATGACGGGCCGGGCGCCCGGCGACGAGGAGGATTTGTGAGCTTCGAGGACAAGCTGGCCAAGCTGGCGGACCGGCATCGCGAACTGGCGGCGCAGATGGCCCGCGAGGGGCCGCGCGACGCCCAGGACTATGCCCGGCTGTCGCGCGAATATTCCGAGCTGAGCCCGGTGGTCGAGAGCATCGCCGAGCTGCAGAAGGCGCGTCGCGAGATCGCCGAGCTGACGGCCCTGGCCGCCGACAGCGCCGGCGATCCGGAGATGAGCCGGCTGGCCGAGGGCGAGCTGGCCGAGATCAAGGGCCGGCTGCCGCGGCTCGAGCAGCAGGTCAAGCTGATGCTGCTGCCCAAGGACGAGGCCGACGAGCGCAACGCCATCCTGGAGGTCCGCGCCGGCACCGGCGGCGAGGAGGCGGCGCTGTTCGCCGCCGAGCTCTTCCGCATGTATCTGCGCTATGCCGAGCTGCATGGCTGGCGCAGCGAGATCCTCGGCATCAACGAGACCGGGCTCGGCGGCACCAAGGAGGCGACCGCCACCATCACCGGCCGCGGCGTGTTCGCCCGGCTGAAGTTCGAATCGGGGGTGCACCGCGTGCAGCGGGTGCCGGCCACCGAGGGCAGCGGCCGCATCCACACCTCGGCCGCCACGGTGGCGGTGCTGCCGGAGGCCGAGGAGGTCGACATCCACATCGACGAGAAGGACCTCAGGATCGACGTCTTCCGCTCCAGCGGCCCGGGCGGCCAGTCGGTCAACACCACCGACAGCGCGGTGCGCATCACCCACCTGCCGACCGGGCTGGTGGTGCAGCAGCAGGACGAGAAGTCGCAGCACAAGAACAAGGCCAAGGCGCTCAAGGTGCTGCGCGCCCGGCTCTACGAGATGGAGCGGGCGGCGCGCGACGCCGAGCGGGCGGCCAGCCGCCGCAGCCAGGTCGGCAGCGGCGACCGCTCCGAGCGCATCCGGACCTACAACTTCCCGCAGGGGCGGGTGACCGACCACCGCATCAACCTGACGCTCTACAAGATCGAGCGGGTGATGGCCGGCGAGGCGCTCGACGAGATCATCGAGGCGCTGATCGCCGAGGACCAGGCGGCGCGGCTGGCCGAGGAGGTCGCTTGAGTCCCGCCGCCGCCGGGACGCCGATCGGCGGCCTGGTCGCGGCGACCGCCGAGCGGCTGCGGCTGGCCGGCATCGAGGAGCATCGCCGCGAGGCCCGGCTGCTCGCCGGCGCGGTGCTCGGCGCCGACCCGGCGACCCTGGTCGCCCATCCCGAGCGGCGGGTCGACCCGGCCGCCGCGGCCCGGCTCGCCGCCGCCGCGGCGCGGCGGGCGGCGCGCGAGCCGCTGTCGCACATCCTCGGCCGGCGCGAGTTCTGGAGCCTCTCCTTCGCGGTCGACGGCAGCGTGCTCGATCCGCGGCCGGACAGCGAGACGCTGGTCGCGGCCGCGCTGGCCCTGGTTCCCGACCGGTCCCGCCCGCTGCGGCTGCTCGATCTCGGCACCGGCAGCGGCTGCCTGCTGCTGGCGCTGCTCAGCGAGCTGCCGGCGGCCACCGGGCTCGGGATCGATGCCAGCCCGGCGGCGCTGGCCGTGGCCGCCGGCAATGCCGGGCGGCTCGGCCTCTCGGCGCGCGCCGACTTCCGCCCCGGCGACTGGGCCGGCGGCCTCGCCGGACCGTTCGACCTGGTGCTGTCGAACCCGCCCTACATCCCGAGCGCCGAGCTGCCCCTGCTGGCGCCCGAGGTGGCCCGCTACGAGCCTCGGCTGGCGCTCGACGGCGGTCCGGACGGGCTCGACTGCTATCGCCGCCTGGCGCCGCAGCTGGGTGCGCTGCTCCGCGAAGGCGGCGCCGCGCTGCTCGAGCTCGGCGCCGGCCAGGCGGCCGCGGTCGCGGCGATCATGGCGGCGGCAGGCCTGCGGGCGGCCGGGCTGGAGGCCGACGCGGCCGGCCGGCCGCGCTGCCTGGTGCTGCGGCGCGGGGCCGACGGCGACGTCTCGAATCGGTCGAGAACCGCCCCGTCCCGGGAGAAAAAATCATTTGGAAAGGCGAACGAACCCGGCTAGGGTGAGTTTGACAGATGGGACATCCGGTGCGTCGGGTTATCCGCGCCGATCCCTTCCCCGCTCTTCGATCTCCATGACGGCGCCGCGGCAGGTATGGCCGCGCCGGGCGCTAGGCGGGACCGGGGCAGGCTCGTCAGCAACGAAGTGAACATGGCATGAGACAAGGTCCAAATCCCCGGCGGTCGCGCGGTCGCGGTCCCCGGAAACCGCATTTGTCGGCCAAGCAGCAGACCTTCGACAGCAACGGACCGGATGTGCGGGTGCGCGGCAACGCCTATCAGGTGCTCGAGAAGTACCTGGCGATGGCGCGCGATGCGAGCTCGGCCGGCGACCGTATCGCCGCCGAGAACTACCTGCAGCACGCCGAGCACTACTACCGGATCATCAACGCCAACCCCGAGAGCCAGGGCCAGAACGGCCGGCCGCGGCCCAACATGCGGCCCGACGGCAACGGCTACGACCAGGCCAACGGCAACGAGGCCGGCGGCGAGATGGGTGCCGATGGCGGCGAGGGCGACGACGACGACGAATCGGACGACTACCCCGGCGGCCCGGCCTAGCAGCGCCGCCTCGTCGGACCGCCTCTCAGTCGCGGTCGACCACCCCATGACGATGTCCTAGTCGCGCCGGACCGCGCGGGTTCCGGCGCCGCTGCGGTGCGTCCGCCCTTGTGCGCGGACCAGCCTCACTTATATGCAAAAGGGGGTCGCAAACGACCCTACTGCATCATGTCGGCGTGCTGAGCGAATCGGGCGCCGGGACAGTGAGGGCGACATCATGGATTTCGAGAAGTTCACCGAGCGGTCGCGCGGCTTCGTCCAGTCCGCGCAAGGGCTGGCGCAGCGCAGCGGGCATCAGCGCTTCACGCCGGAGCATCTGCTCAAGGTGCTGCTGGAGGACAAGGAAGGGCTCGCCGCCAACCTGATCCGGGCGGCCGGCGGCCGGCCCGAGCAGGCGCTGGCCGGGGTCGAGGCCGAGCTCGCCAAGCAGCCCCGCGTCGAGGGCGGCGGCGCCGGCCAGCTCTATCTCGCGCCGGAGACCGGCCGGCTGTTCGACCAGGCGACCAAGCTGGCCGAGAAGGCCGGCGATTCCTACGTCACCGCCGAGCGGCTGCTGCTCGCCGCCGCGATGGCCAGCGGCACGCCGGCGGCCCGCCTGCTGGCCGATGCCGGGGTGACGCCGCAGACCCTCAACGCGGCGATCAACGAGGTGCGCAAGGGCCGCACCGCCGACACGGCGAGCGCCGAGCAGGCCTACGACGCGCTGAAGAAGTATGCGCGCGACCTGACCCAGGCGGCGCGCGACGGCAAGCTCGACCCGGTGATCGGCCGCGACGAGGAGATCCGCCGCACCATCCAGGTGCTGGCGCGGCGCACCAAGAACAACCCGGTGCTGATCGGCGAGCCCGGCGTCGGCAAGACGGCGATCGTCGAGGGCCTGGCGCAGCGCATCGTCAACCGCGACGTGCCGGAGAGCCTGCAGGAGAAGCGCCTGCTGTCGCTCGACCTCGGCGCGCTGGTGGCCGGGGCGAAGTACCGCGGCGAGTTCGAGGAGCGTCTCAAGGCGGTGCTGCAGGAGATCTCCGCCGCCGAGGGCGAGATCGTGCTGTTCATCGACGAGCTGCATACGCTGGTCGGGGCCGGCAAGGCGGAAGGCGCGATGGACGCCTCCAACATGCTGAAGCCGGCGCTGGCGCGCGGCGAGCTGCACTGCGTCGGCGCCACCACGCTCGACGAGTACCGCAAGCACATCGAGAAGGACGCCGCGCTGGCGCGCCGCTTCCAGCCGGTCTTCGTCGCCGAGCCGACGGTCGAGGACACCGTCTCGATCCTGCGCGGCCTCAAGGAGAAGTACGAGCTGCATCACGCGGTGCGCATCACCGACGGCGCCATCGTCGCCGCGGCGACCCTCTCCAACCGCTACATCACCGACCGCTTCCTGCCCGACAAGGCGATCGACCTGGTCGACGAGGCGGCGAGCCGGCTGCGCATGGCGGTCGATTCGAAGCCCGAGGCGATCGACGAGATCGATCGCCGGCTGATCCAGCTGAAGATCGAGCGCGAGGCGATCCGCAAGGAGACCGACCCGGCCTCGCAGGAGCGCCTGCGGCGGCTGGCCGACGAGATCGCGACGCTCGAGGCGCGCTCGGCCGAGCTCACCCGGCAGTGGCAGGGCGAGAAGGAGACGCTGGCCGGGGCGCAGAAGATCAAGGAAGAGCTCGAGAAGGCGCGGGCCGAGCTCGACCAGGCGCAGCGCGGCGGCAACCTGGCGCGGGCGGGCGAGCTCGCCTACGGCATCATCCCCGAGCTGACGCGCAAGCTGCAGGCGGCCGAGGGCGCCGCCGAGCACCGCATGCTGAACGAGGTGGTGACCGACGGCGACATCGCCGCCGTGGTGTCGCGCTGGACCGGCATCCCGGTCGACAAGATGCTCGAGGGCGAGCGCGAGAAGCTGCTCCACATGGAGGACGGGCTGCGCCAGCGGGTGATCGGCCAGGACGAGGCCATCGTCGCCATCTCCAACGCGGTGCGCCGGGCGCGCGCCGGGCTGCAGGACCCGAATCGGCCGATCGGCTCGTTCCTCTTCCTCGGCCCGACCGGCGTCGGCAAGACCGAGCTGACCAAGGCGCTGGCCGCCTTCCTGTTCGACGACGAGACGGCGATGGTCCGGATCGACATGTCGGAGTACATGGAGAAGCATGCGGTGTCCCGCCTGATCGGCGCGCCGCCGGGCTATGTCGGCTACGAGGAGGGCGGCGCGCTCACCGAGGCGGTGCGGCGGCGGCCCTACCAGGTGATCCTGTTCGACGAGGTCGAGAAGGCGCACCCCGACGTGTTCAACGTGCTGCTGCAGGTGCTCGACGACGGCCGGCTGACCGACGGCCAGGGCCGCACCGTGGACTTCCGCAACACGCTCATCGTGCTGACCTCGAACCTGGGCAGCGACGTCATCGCCGCGCAGGCGGACGGCCAGGACATCGAGCAGGTGCGCGGCGCGGTGATGGAGGTGGTTCGCGGCGCCTTCCGCCCGGAGTTCCTCAACCGGATCGACGACATCCTGCTGTTCCGGCGACTGAGCCGCAGCAACATGACGGCGATCGTCGACATCCAGCTGAAGCGGCTGCAGCACCTGCTCGACGACCGCAAGATCACGCTGTCGCTCGACGATTCGGCCCGCCAGTGGCTGGCCAATGCCGGCTACGACCCGGTCTACGGGGCGCGGCCGCTGAAGCGGGTGATCCAGCGCGAGCTGCAGAACCCGCTGGCCGGCCAGATCCTGTCGGGCGCGATCAAGGACGGCGACGCCGTCCGGGTGACCGCGACGCCGCTCGGCCTGGTGATCGACGGCCGGCCGGCGGCGGCGGCCGCCTGAGGCAGGCGGCGCGGCCAATCGGGAGGCGCCGCCTCGGCGGCGCCTCCCGCGCCGTCTTCGGTCAGTGCGTGACGACGGGCTTGCGGCCGTCGGAGGCGACCAGCACCGGCCCGCCGAGCGTCTGGCGCATGCGGTCGACGATCGCCTTGGCGGTGCGGAAGCGGGCGAGGTCCTTGCCTTCCAGCTTCTGGCCGAGCGGCAGGTTGCCGGCGAGCGGGTTGATCTGGGTGCCGTTCTTGATCACCTCGAAATGGAGGTGCGGCCCGGTCGACCGCCCGGTGGTGCCGACAAAGCCGATCACCTGGCCCTGCCGCACGTGGCTGCCCGTCGACAGCCCCTTGCCGAATCGGCTGAGGTGCGCGTAGGCCGTGCTGAACTGGTTGTTGTGGCGGACCAGGATGTAGTTGCCGTAGCTGCCATAGCCGCCGATCTTGACGATCGTGCCGTCGCCGGCGGCGAAGATCGGCGTCCCGACCGGCGCGCCGAAATCGACGCCCTTGTGCATCAGGCTGAAGCCCAGCAGCGGGTGCATGCGCATGCCGAAGCCCGAGGTGATGTGGGCGACCTCGACGGGGGTGCGCAGCAGCGCCTTCCTGATGGTGGTGCCGTCCGGCCCGTAGAAGTCCGGGCTGCCGCCCTGCGGCGCGTAGCGGTAGAACTCGGTCAGCTTGCCGCCGGTCCGCATCCCGGCATAGAGGATGTTGCCGGGCTTGGCGAAGTTGCCCTCGGAATCCTGGTAGCGCTCGTAGATCACCTCGAAGCTGTCGCCCGGCTGGATGTCCCGCTGGAAGTCGATGTCGTAGCTGAGCGCCTTGATCATCTCGTTCATCACGGGCAGCGGCACGCCGCCGTCCTGGCCGGCCTCGAACAGGGACGAATCGACCACCCCGGCGCCGCGGCTGGTCATCACGCTGAGCGGCTTGGCCACCGTGGCGGCGACGAAGCCGCCGCTGACGTCGCGCGTCAGGGTGACGTCGCGCTCGACGCTGGGCTGCAGCTTGAGGCCGAGCAGCTCCATCGCCGAGGCGTCGGGATCCGACGAATCGGAGTCGCCGGCATTGAGGCTGATCTTGATCTCCTGGCCAGGCTGCAGGCCGCGCGGCGGGAAGACGTTGCGCAGCGCCGTCACAGCGTTGTGCGCCTGGGCGCGGGCGACGCCGGCGGCGAGCAGCAGCGACAGCAGCGTGTCGCCCTTCTGCACCTCGACGGTCTGCTCGACCGGGCCGTCCTCGACGACCATCTCCTCGGCGGGTGCCGGACCGGCGTCCGCCGAGGCGTTCTCGGGCAGCAGGGTCGGGGTCATGGCGAAGCCGGCGGGCACGGCCGGAACTGCCGCGAGCTGCAGCGCCGGGGGGCTGCTCGCGGCCGGCGGTGCGACGGTCGGGGTCACGGCGTTCGGCAGGGTGGCGTTCGGCAGGGTGGCAGTCGGCAGGGTGGCGGCCGGCGCCGCGGGCGGCGGCGCCGAGGCGGCGCGCGGGAAGAAGCGCGCCGCCATCGCGTCGGCGCGGCGGCGCAGCTCCTCGCGGGCGTGGCTGACGTCGAGATAGAGGCTGGCCAGGCGCTGCAGCTCGGCGCCGGCGGCCCGGCTCTCCTCCTCGTAGCGCGCCTCGCGGTAGTTGCGGCCCGACCACAGCAGGCCGAGCAGCACCACCGCCATCAGGGCCAGCTTGGCCTGCGGCGTGCGCGTCCAGCGGGCGACGCCGCTGCGCGGCCCGCCCGAGAAGATCGGGCGCCGGCGGGACGAGGAGATCGTATAGCGGGAGCGGCGCGACAGCGGCGCCAGTCGAAAACGCGAACGGGACCTGAAGATGGCGTTCTTCCCCAATAATGCCTCCCCTCTGCAGGGCGTCTTGGCGAGTGGCGCCGGGGTTCCCCAAGCCGGCACCGGGTGAGCGGACCGACGCCAAGACGGAGGTCTTATGAGGCGTCGCGCGATCGGTGAAGCGAACATGCCGGCCGGGCCGGGAGCCTGTCAACCGTTAATGGCCGGACGTTAATGAACCGGCGTTAATGACCGGGCGGCAAGGGCCGGGTCGCGGATGCGGGCGGCGGCGGCCGGCCCGGGCCCGGGCCCGGGTTGATCCCGGGGGCTTGAAAGGAGCGCGGCGGCGGCCCATCTCCGGCAGGTCGGGAGCGAGGCTCCCGGCACCCCCGGACGAGGCTGGGACGGCGCGAGGCGGGCACCCGCAAGGGAGTGCCTGGCGCCTTGCTTCAGCCCGGGTTCCGGACGGTGGCGCGGCTGGAAAAAAAACGTCACGAAAGAGTTTGACAGCCCGCTGAGGGCAGGCGTATAAGCCCGCTCCTCGACGCGGTCGGGCAGCCCCGGAAGGGGCGAAAATGACCGCGTCACGCTGTTTGACATTGTTGGTGTTTGAGAAGGGATGCGTGGGCGGCGGCCATGTGGCTGGAGTGAGCCATCTGGTCCGAAGCTTGCGTGTTTCTTTTCGAGGCGTCCTTTGGTTGGGCTTTCGGTGCTGCGAGACCTGCGGCATTTGGGGTTCTGGCCTGGGAGCGTTCGATGAAAGCGCGTTGGCGGCGATCCTGCTGGTTTAGCTGGTTGGCTGAAGCCGGGCCTCGGTTATCCCGGACCTTGGGGTTAACCTGAGAGTTGATCCTGGCTCAGAACGACCGCTGGCGCATGCTCAACACATGGCCGAACGTGACCCGGGGCTGTTCGGCAAGCGGCGGACGGGTGAGTACCGTAACCCGCTCGCTGGTGACAACTGCGGAAACCGTGCCACACCACGCACCCAGAGGGCGATTTATCGCCGAAGGATGGGCCCGCGCTGTTTCGGTAGTTGTGGCAACGGCCTACCAAGCCTCGCTGATCCGTAGCGATCCGAGGATGATCAGCCACACTGGGATCTGAGATACGCCCAGACCCTACGGAGGCAGCAGGGGGACATACGAATGGCGCAAGCCTGGGGATCCAGCAATGCCGCGTGAGTGAAGAAGGCCTGGGGTTGTAAAGCTCTTCGCGGGGACGATACGACGGTACCCGCAGAAGAAGCCCTGGCTATCCGTTACAGCCAGTGCAGCCGATGGTGAAGCCGGGGTGCGCGTTGTTCGAAATTACCGCGTAAAGGGCGTAGGCGGTGCGATCAGTCAGGCGTGAAAGCGTTCGGCTCAACCCGGGACCGCGGTGCCGATACCGTCGCGCTGTGAGTCCGGAGATGGCGGAATTCCAGTGTAGAGGTACCCGTAGATATTGGGAAGAACACCGGCGGCGAAGGCGGCCATCTGGACTGGCACTGACGGCGAGGCGCGAAAGCGTGGGGAGCAACAGGATTAGATACCCTGCGGAAGTCCACGCCGCGTAAACGATGCGTTAGACGTTGGGGGTCGTCTTCGGTGTCGCCGCTAACGGCGAAGAAGGCCGTCGGGGAGTACGGTCGCAAGATTAAAACCTCAAAGGAATGATGGGGCCTCGCCGTTGGTGGAGCATGTGGTTTAATTCAGCAACGGCGCAGAACCTTACCAGCCTTGACATGGGGACGTATGGGTCCAGGATTGGGTCCTTCAGTTCGGCTGGCGTCCACACAGGTGCTGGCCATGGCTGTCGTCAGCTTGTGTCGTGAGAGATGTTGCTAAGTCCCGGCAACGAGCGCAACCCTCATCTTCAGTTGCCATCGGTCTGGCCGGGCACTGGAGAAAACGTCAAGACAAGCCGGAGGAAGGCGGGATGATGTCGAGTCCTCGGTACGGCCCTTACGGGCTGGCTACACGTGCTACTGGTGACAGCGTGGGAGCGCTGACGTAGCGACCTTGAGCCAATCCCAAAAAGCCGTCTCAGGTTCGATTGCACCTGCAACTGGCGCGAAGTTGACCGCTAGTAATCGCGGATCAGCACGCCGCGGTGAATACGTTCCCGGGCCTTGTACACACCGCCCGTCACACTACAGCACACCCAGCCGGTGCGCTAACCCGATATGGTGCAGCCGACCACGGTGGCGTCACCGAAGACCGGGGTGAAGTTCATCAGTAGCCGTAGGGGAACCCGCGGCTGACCACCTTCTAAGATGCTGGCGTTCGCCTGCCGAGCCAAGCACCGGCCGCTTCAGCCGGCCGCCACGGCATCCTTCTCAGAGGACACAGAGGACAGCGATCGGATTCCGGCTCCGGGGTCTGGTGCGATGCCTGGTTCGATCGGGATCGCCAGGTGAGTTCAGTTGGTTAGAGCGCGCGCTTGATAAGCGTGAGGTCGAGGTTCAACCTCCTGGCCCACCGACCTGGCCGCCCACCACCTCGGCCGCGCTGGCCTCGGGCTTGTAGCTCAGCAGAGCGCCTGCTTGCAAGCAGGAGGTCATCGGTTCGATCCCGTTCGCTTCACCAGGCGCCTGCTGTTCTCGGCGGTGGTCCTCTTGAGAAGAAGCGGAAGCTTGGGCAGCGCCCGCCGGGGCTGTCCGTTGCTTGCTTGACACTGTGGATAGCGTGCGCCGACCCGGCGGGGTCTTGAAAGAGGGAGCCTGCGAGGCCTGCCGCGCGCGACGCCTGGCCGGACGAGGATGAAGTGCTGAGTGGCTCTTCTGAGCTACCTGGCCACGGTTGGCCCGCGAGCAGAGCCTGGGAGATCAAGCTGCCCGGCGCATTTGCGGATGCCTCGGCACTGAGTAAGCGATGAAGGACGTAGCAATGCCATGATGCTGCGGGTAGTGCTGAGCGCCTGCCGATCTCGTGGATTTTCGGAATGGGAAACCCGGCCCCAGGGTCATCGCCGGCCGAATCCACAGGTCGACAAGCGAACCCGGCGAACTGGAAACATCGAGCAATGGAGGAAAGGACATCAACCGAGACCTGCTGGTGAAGGGCGAAGAAATCGCGACCGGCGCTTCATGGCCGATGAGAAGAACCGGAAGCGTTCCGAAAGGCGCGCCTGAGTGGTGACAGCCCCGTACGGGGTAGTTCTCCTCGTCCTTGAGTAGGGTGACACGAGAAATCCTGTCTGAAGATGGGGACCACCTCCTCCAAGCCTAAGTACTCCTCTTTGATCAGATAGCACGAAGTACCGTGAGGAAGGTGAAAAGCACCTTGATGAGGTAGGAGCGAGCAGACCCTGAAACCGAATGCCTACAAGCGTGGAGCCTCCTGGAGGTGGCATCAGTACCTTTGTATGGTCAGTCAAGGACTAGTCTCACGGAGCAAGCTAAGCCGATAGGCGGAGGCGTAGCTGGAAGGTGAGTTCGAAAAGGGCGCATGAGTTCGTGGGATTAGACCCGAAACTGGTGATCTAGCCATGGCCAGGCTGAAGGTGCGGTAATGTACTGGAGGGCCGAACACGTCTGTTGAAAAGACGGGGATGAAAGGTGGCTAGGTGAAAGGCCAATCAAACTCGGAAATAGCTGGCGTTCTCCGCGAAATCTATTTTCAGGTAGACGTCGATTGCTCACCGCCGGGGTAGAGTACTGATAGCTGGGCGCGAGCCCACAACCAAACCGTCTGAATGTCCTGCCAGTGGAGATCGGCATACCAGTGGCAAGCTGGCGTCCCATCGTCGAGATAAGAGCCTGGTCTGCCAGCTTTATGTCTCAAGTCATATTGCTGGAAAGCGGATGCATGCTGGCGATAAATCAGGAGGCTGGTCAGCGCGATCCTTAGCGAAAGTGATGAGTCCGACGAGTTCAGGATGTTTGTCCGCGCTGGCGCACGGGCGCAGCTGGCGGCATTCGTGCTGCGGATGCGCTGCGGCGGCGGCTGGCGGGCGAGCGTTCAGGTGCCTGTAGCTGGGTCCAGGAGGGTCCGGGAGCGCGTGTCGGTGCCGCAGCAGTCGCCTTATCATTAGCGTTTTACCATGGAGAAACACTCGCCGAAAGTCCATGGGCGTCTGCGCAAGGTTAATCTGCGCAGGGTGAGTCATTCAAGGCTGGGAGGCGAAAGCCGTAGTCGATGGAACCTTGGTTAATAGTCCAGGGCCTGCCGGTGTGACGGATGCTGTGAGTTGTGCGGCCCCGGACACTGGTCGTGCAGCGAAGGCGTTCCAGGAAACAGCCCCGGCGTGGCCAGACTGTACCTGAAACCGATGACACAGTGGACTGGCAGAGCATACCAAGGCGCTTGAGAGAATGGTGTTGAAGGAACTTAGTGCATGCCTGCATCTCTGAAAGGAGGCCTGCGGTTCTGGCACTGAGCACGAGGCACATCTCCAGGTAAGACTGTTACTAAAACACAGGCCCCGGCGGGGCCGGCTGTGAGAGGGTTCACGCCTGCCCGGGTGCTGGAGGCGCCAGAGAGGCAGCAAGCCTGCAGCCCCAGCTCAGTGGGGCCACGAAGTGCAACCCAGTGACGGCTCCATGTGCCAGTGCCCCTTTTTCGTTAAAAGTCTGGGTCCTGCACGAATGGCGTAACGACTTCCCGCTGTCTCCAACACCGTCCCTGCTAGCCTGGACTTTCCAGAAGATGTGAGTACCTGCCATGCTGGAATGCAGGCACCTCTGTGTGCCCATGGCAGCGCACGTGGCAGCTAGGGGATGGAGAGATAGCAGCCTGAGCAGCCACGGTGCTGGGCTGGAGTGGAGGCACCCCAGCAACAAAGCCTTTTCAGTTTCCACATTCACCAGCCTCTGTGAAGCTGGGGGCTGGGAGACCTTTGCAGAAGAGGCGGGTGGTTGGATTTAAGGGCTGTTTGCAGAGTGGTCATGGAGGCGGACAGGTGGTTTGTCATCTGGTGCCCCAGACGAGGCAGTGGCTGCGCATAGCTTCCGCCTTTGATCATGAGATCTGATGGTGCCGAAGGGGACAGAGACCAGGAAAGAAGCCGTCATGACATGCATCCAGTATCAATGCGGATCGGCCATCGCTCAACGGATAAAGGCATGCCGTATTAACAGGTCGATACGCCTCAGCGGTGAGTCCGGCGATTTGATGGCGTTTGCGCTATACCCTGTCGTTTGCCTATCGGCGATCTGGCTGGAGAGGTCCGGTAAAATGGCTGTTCGCCATTTAAAGTGGTACGTGAGCGGGCTGGAGAAACCGTCGAGTCGACGAAGTTCGGTCCCTATCTGTCGCCGCAGGTGCTGGAGAATTGAGGATCTGTCCCTAGTAATGAGGTAGACTGGGATGGACGCACCTCTGGTGTACCGGCTGTCGCGCCAGCGGCATCGCCGGGTAGCTGGTGGTCAGGATAACCGGGCCAAAGCATCTAAGCGGGAAACCCACCTGTTCGTTCTATCAGAGCCGTGGCAGACCGCAATCACGTCGATAGGTCAGCGTGGAAGCGGCGCGACAGCTATCCGGTACTGGGCTCCGTCGCCGACGCTGATTTCCCTGAATGCCTGCGCTGGCGAGCTGATGAGTCGGCATTTTCGCCCGATACGCGAATGGGTATGCGTACCGTCAGTTCCTCGCTGCTGGACAACTGTACGCTGGCGGTGCTCGTCATCTGACCCATCCTATCACCGGCCGGTATCCCCTGGTGCTGATGGTGCTCGCGTCCTGCTGCTGGGTGAACGCCGCTGAAATTTCCGCTCAAAATGAAGCGTGACCGGCCTGAGCTTGTTCGCTGCGCAGCGCCTGGCCACAGCAATATCTCTCCGTTAAAGCCGTAAAAGATTGCCTTGGGGCTGTCGAAGTCGAGGATTCAGGCGGCCAGGTCGTAACCTTGCTCCTCGTACCGTAGTGTCCCTCGTAGTAACACCTTGCCTTCAGCCTCGGATCCTTGCGTGTTCAGCTTTCTGCGCCTGGAACTCGACGCGCCTGAAAGAGGGGTAGCGATCCAGCGTTGGATAGCCGGATAGCCGCCCTGGGCGAGCAGATGCGCTAATATTGTGCGGGCAGCCGCTGGAGACGCCGGGGCCGATGATGGCCATCCCCAAGGAGCTGGTTCGTACCCATCCGCCGAGGGCCACCTACCAGCGATCGCCCGCATCTGAGAGATTGACGCGCTGGTGGTCTTCGGAATGGTGAGGTTGTGTCCACGACCGGAGTTATGGACACGAGTGGCTCGCGGCGTCGGCCGTATCGGACGTGGCCGGCCAGCCTGAAGCGGGAGATCGTCGAGGCATCGTTCGCCCCTGGCATGTCGGCCTCTGTGGTGGCCCGTCGCTACGAGGTGAACACGAACCAGCTGTTCACGTGGCGCAAGCAGTACCGAGACGGATTGCTGGGCTCGGCGGACCCGGGTGGCCCGGCGCTGGTGCCGGTGCGGGTGGCGGCCGAGCCGGGTGAGCCCGGCGCGGCACCGCAGCCCGATGCGGGGCGGATCGAGATCGAGCTGGCGGGCGGCTATCGGGTTCGTGTCGGCACCAGCGTCGACGGCGGTCTGCTGCGGCTGGTGCTCGACGTGCTGGAGCGGCGATGATCCCGGTCCCGTCCGGGGTGCGGGTGTGGCTGGCGGTCGGCCGCACCGACATGCGGCGGGGCATGAACGGCTTGGCGCTGCAGGTGCAGGAGGCGCTGGGCCGGGACCCGCATGCCGGCGACCTCTACGTCTTCCGGGGCGGCCGCGGCGACCTGATCAAGATCATCTGGCATGACGGGCTGGGCATGTCGCTCTATGCCAAGCGGCTGGAGCGGGGCCGGTTCGTCTGGCCGTCGCCGGCCGATGGGGCGGTCGCCATCTCGGCGGCGCAGCTGGCCTACATGCTCGAGGGGATCGACTGGCGCCATCCGCTTCGCACCTGGCGGCCGGAGACGGCGGGCTGAGCCTGCGGCACTTTGACTCGGGAAGGCTGCCGCCGCGCGACGGCTGGCCCGTGTCGTGATTCAATCGGCGACGTGACGGATGCGCTTCCCGCCGACCTTGCCGAAGCCCACGCGCTGATCCTGCAGCAGCGCGAGGAGCTGGCCGCGGCGGCGGCTCGCGCGGCGGGCGCCGAGGCGATGATCGCCCACCTCAAGCTGACGATCGCCAAGCTGAAGCGCGAGCGGTTCGGCCAGTCGGCCGAGCGTGGCCGCCAGCTGCTCGACCAGCTGGAGCTGCAGCTCGAGGAGCTGGAGAGCGACGCCGGCGAGGAGACCTGCGCCGCCGAGAGCCAGCCCGAGAGCCAGGTCCGCAGCTTCGCCCGCCGGCGGCCGGTGCGCGCGCCGCTGCCCGACCACCTGCCGCGCGAGCGCGTGGTGCTGCCCGGCCCGGCGGCCTGCCCGTGCTGCGGCGGCCAGCTGGTCAAGCTCGGCGAGGACGTCACCGAGACGCTGGAGGTGGTGCCGCGCCAGTGGAAGGTGATCCAGACCGTCCGCGAGCGGCTCGCCTGCCGGGCCTGCGAGACGATCAGCCAGCCGCCGGCCCCCTTCCATCCGATCGCGCGCGGCCGCGCCGGCGCCGGCCTGCTGGCGATGGTGCTGCACGCCAAGTACGCCAGCCATCAGCCGCTCAACCGCCAGAGCGAGAGCTTCGCGCGCGAGGGCATCGCGCTGGACGTCTCGACGCTCGCCGATTGGGTCGGTGCCTGCACGGCGACGCTGGCGCCGTTGACCGCGCTGATCCGCCGGCACGTGATGGCGGCCGACCGCCTGCATGGCGACGAGACCACGGTGCCGGTGCTGGCCAAGACCAGGACCGCCACCGGCCGGCTCTGGGCCTATGTCCGCGACGACCGGCCCTTCGGTGGGCCGGATCCGCCGGCGGCGCTGTTCTTCTACTCGCGCGACCGCGCCGGCGAGCACGCCGCCCGCCACCTGGCGGGATGGGCCGGCATCCTGCAGGCCGACGCCTTCGCCGGGTTCGGCCAGCTCTACCAGGGCAATCGAAGTCCGGGCGCCATCACCGAGGCGGCCTGCTGGAGCCACGGCCGCCGCAAGTTCTTCGAGCTCGCCGACATCGCCAGGGCCGCGGCCGCGAGCGCCCAGGCCAACCCGGCCAACCTCTCGCCGCTGGCGCTCGAGGCCGTGCGCCGCATCGACGCGATCTTCGCCGTCGAGCGCACCCTCAACGGCCTGCCGCAGGACCAGCGCCGGCAGCTGCGGGCGGCCCATGTCGCACCGCTGGTCGAGGCACTCCAGGCCTGGATGCGCACCGAGCGCGCCCGGCTGTCGCGCCACAATCCCGTCGCCAAGGCGATGGACTACATGTTGACCCGCTGGCCCGCCTTCGCCCGCTTCCTCGCCGATGGCCGCATCTGCCTGACCAACAATGCCGCCGAGCGCGAACTGCGGGCCGTCGCCCTCGGGCGCAGGAACTGGACCTTCTGCGGATCCGACCGCGGCGGCGAGCGTGCCGCCGCCATCTACACCCTGATCGCCACCGCCAAGCTCAACGGCATCGACCCTGAAGCCTGGCTCGCCGACGTCCTGCGACGCATCAACGACCACCCGGCATCCAGGCTGCACGAACTGCTACCCTGGAACTGGACCAGGCCCCGCACCCACCAAGCCGCAGCCGCCTGAAGCAGGACGACCGTCGGCACCCGGCGAGGGCGGTCAACCCCGTGGCCGTTGCCGGATGGATACGCCCAAGCGCCCAAGCGCGCTGGGGAATTGGGCCTATACGCGTTCGCGCATAAATTTGACTCATACGCGCTCGCGTATATTGACGGGGAATACGCACTCGCGTATATCTCGCCACAGAGGCCCTCATGACCGATCAAATCGCCCGCAACGAAAAACAGCTCGGTGCCATCCTGCGCCGCGCCCGCAGACAGGCCGGCCTAAGGCAGGAATCGCTGGGCGAACATATCCACCTCCGGCAGGCCACCATCTCGCGTCTCGAATCGGGCGAGCCGGCAGTTCAGCTACGCACGCTGATGGCTGTCTTGTCCGCTCTTGATCTCGAACTTGTCGTTCGTCCCCGCAGCAAGGCCAGTGCCGACGCCATCGAGCACCTGTTCTGATGGCGCGACGCAAGGTCCACGTTCCGCTCAACGTCTTCATTAATGGCCGTCTCATCGGCGTGCTACGCCGCGAATCCACCGGCGCGATCGACTTCCAGTACGCAAGCGAATGGCTCGACTGGCAGGGCACGTTCCCAGTATCGATTTCCCTGCCGCTCCGCGAGGACCGATATATCGGCGCGCCGGTGATCAACGTGTTCGACAATCTTCTCCCCGATAGCGACGGTATCCGCAGGCGAGTTGCCGAGCGCGTTGGCGCGGGCGGCACCGATGCCTACAGCTTGCTAACGGCGATCGGTCATGATTGCGTGGGCGCCCTGCAGTTTCTTCCAGATGGCGTCGACCCCGGCCCTCCCGGTGCTGTACACGGGAAGCCTGTTACAGACGATGAGATCGCTGCGACTATCGGCAATTTGGCGAACGCACCGCTCGGTATGGAAGAGGACGAAGATTTTCGCATTTCGATCGCTGGTGCGCAGGAGAAGACGGCCCTGCTGCGCATAAATCGCCAGTGGTTCAAGCCGACAGGAACAACTGCCACCACACACATCCTGAAGCCACAAATTGGACAATTGCCGAACAGCATCGACCTCTCCGATAGCGTCGAGAACGAGTATCTGTGCCTGAAACTGCTCGCTTCCCTTGGGGTCTCGACGGCCAACGTCGAGATTGCTGATTTCGGGGGGCGGAGAACGCTTATAGTTGAGCGGTTTGACCGACACTGGACACGTGATGACCGCTTGCTACGCCTTCCCCAGGAAGATATCTGCCAAGCCCTTTCTGTGCCGCCAACACGTAAGTACCAGCCCGAGGGAGGCCCGGGCATGTGCGATATCATTCAGCTCCTCAAAGGCAGCGACACGCCCGATGAAGACATTGCTACCTTTATGCGCGCTTGCATCCTGTTCTGGATGCTGGGCGCCACCGATGGTCACGCGAAAAATTTCAGCGTTTTCTTAAGCCCAGGCGCGAGCTTCCATCTGACGCCGCTCTATGATGTCCTCACTGCGCAGCCAAGCCTCGACCTAGGGCAGATCCCGCGCAAGAAGTTCAAGCTCGCCATGTCGGTCGGTAAGAACAGCCATTATCAGATCGATGACGTCGTGCCCCGGCATTTCTTGCAAACAGCTGCGCGCGCCGGCATTAGCACGCCACTAATTCGGGCTATCTTCGAAGACGTGGCGACCAACGCCGAAAATCAGACTGACGCTGTCATTTCGTCATTGCCGCGAGGCTTCCCAGACCAGTTGATCTCGTCGGTCAGGGCAGCTGTGCAATACCGCGCCCGCCTTATCGCGGAACTTCACCGCGACACTGCGGATGCGTGAGGCACAACGACGTGGTGGTCCCGCGCCAGGTCGTGTCCACGATCGCATCGTGTCCACGACCGCCGTCGTGGACACCTCCGAAGTGTCCACCTGCGGGGACGTGGACACTAAGCAAGCGTGTTCGGCGGGCCGCCGTCGGCATGGCCTGCGGCGCTGAAGCACGGAGGTGCACGCCGTCGACGTCAAACGGCGACGGCGACGAACCCTCAGACCAGCTTCGACAGGAAGGTCGGCTAGCCAGCAAGGCCTACGAAGTGGACGGGACGACCTATTCCTTCAGCATCGGCTACGACACCGGTGGACGGGTGCTTTGGCCCTATCCGGACGGCGACCACTGTCGGGTCTGCCGCCACCGTCGGATTCTGATTCCTTCTATGTGTAACCAAATCGGTACACTTACGAACTAAACAAACCTGCGATGAACATTGATCTGAGCGGCTTGGATGCTATATTTTTGGAAGGATTGCACTGATCACTACATGGGTATAGAACTTCCTTTTGGTCATGCCGGGGTCGCCGCCGTAGGGTTTGACTACGACTCTTCCAGTTCGTGAGAGATGAGGATTCGAATGCAGCGGCGCAGAATCGTCCTGGCAGTGGCCCTTGCTGCGTTGGGGGCGATAGCATCGGTGATTTTTCTTGAGAGCCTTTCGCTTAACCGTCGACCCGGGAACATCCCACAGAGTGCAATATCGGCAGGCGGCAATAAAGGAATTAATTATATCGACTGTGATCACATTTCTGTTGATGTGAATCACTGTACTGTGTATACTGAATACTATGGAGATGTGGTGGCGAGTGGCAATTTCTGGATCAAAGAACAGCGGAGAGCGGCTAAAGCAGAAGAACTGCGGTTCAAATATTTTGATCTGACAAATATACATTTATCTAACGGCTTAATCTTGTCACCGGTCAAACAGGAAGTTGGTCCATGAATTCGTGACAAATGGGGACGATCTTTCATAGGGTGTCCA
The DNA here is from genome assembly GCA_046349435.1 of Dongiaceae bacterium. GTDB lineage: Bacteria > Pseudomonadota > Alphaproteobacteria > Dongiales > Dongiaceae > JAXMCI01. Next base: position 53,456 of record JAXMCI010000012.1, read on the forward strand.
TGCTAGCTTCGCGAGCCCGGCACGAGCTCGCGCAGTCGGCGGGCCAGCGGCGCCAGCTCGGCCGCGGCGCAGCCGACCCAGCCGGCCAGCGTCGAGCGGTCGACCGCGATGCCCTGGCTGGCCAGCATCTGCGCCTGGCGATAGAGCGGCAGGTGCCACGCATAGTTGCCGGTAACGACCTGTGCCACCGTCGCCTCGGTCGGCAGCCCGCCCTTGATCAGCCGCTCGGCGGCCGGCGCCTGCACCACCGCGTCCTGGCAGGCCCGGCAGGCATAGCGCGGCCGGATGACCCGGTATTGCGCCGGCACCACATCGAGCCGCTCGGCGACGTCCTCGCCGATCCGGTGCAGGGCGTCGCGGCAGCACGGGCAGATCTTCTCCGGCGGCTCGATCACCACCTCGACCCGCGGGCCGGCAGCGATGGGCGCCCGGCGGGACGCTCCCTGCCATGCGCCGCCCGCCGCGCCTGGCGCCGCTCGGCCTGCGCCTCGCCCGGCGCGACCGCCTGCTCGACATCCTCCAGCGCCAGCTCCAGCTGGTCGGGATCGAGCCGCTCCGAGCGGCGCCCGAAGCGGGCCCGCAGCAGGTGCCGCAGCCGCTCGTTCTGCTCGCCGATCCGGTCGCGCTCGGCGAGCGCCGCGTCGCGCTCGGCCAGGACGCTGCGCAGCAGCGCCTGCAAGGCCATGACGTCGTTGGGAAGGGGATCCGCCGAAGCGCTCGACATGGCCGCAGGGAATCACGATTCGCCGCCGCCGGCTGCAGATGCCACGGCGGGTGAGTCGTCATGTCGCGGTCACTGCACCGCCTTCGGCCGCAGCACTCTGGGCACGTGCACGCGCGACCAGTCCAACCCCTCGAGCAAGGCCGCCAGCTGGGCGGCCGACAGCCGCATCAGACCGTCCATAACCGGCGGCCACTTGAAGGCGCCCTGCTCCAGCCGCTTGCTCACCAGCACCAGCCCGCTGCCGTCCCAGAACAGCAGCTTCACACGGTCCGCCCGCCGCGCCCGGAACACCAGCACCGTGCCGCAGAACGGATCCTGTCCCAGCCGCTCGCGCGCCAGCGCCGCGAGCCCGTCCATTCCCTTGCGGAAGTCCACCGGCCGGCTCGCCACCAGCACCCGCACGCCCACCGGCGGCATGATCATGCCGTCATCACCACGCTCAGCACCCCGCGCAGCAGCTCGAGATCCGCCCCGGGCGCAATCCGCACCACCATGCTACCGACCGCGATCTCGATCCCGCCCGCCGTGCCATCGGCACCGACGCCGGGGCGCGACAGCATCGCCACCGGCACGAAGCCCGGTTCCCGCCCGCCGGCATCGCCAGCAGTCAACTCCCGCCGCCAGGCATAGAGCTGATCGGGATGAACGCGGTGACGCAAGGCCACCTGCCGGCCCACCGCCCCAGCCGCCAGGCTCTCCGCCACGATCGCCGCTTCTCCTCCACCGTCCACCGCCGGCGCCGCGGCGTCCCGGTCAGAACCTCGACCCGGCGGAAAATGTGGCCATCCGTTGGCGCATTACTTGGGTAACGATCCATCAATCGACCTCCCGAAAACCGGGAGAGTCAGCCCGGGCACGTCCTCGAGCAAGGTGGGGTAGCCCTGTCGCTTACCCTCGGATAACAGGCCGAACTGCCTTTAGGGAGGACGCCCTGCGCTATCCTTGTTGCGTCACGATGCGGACAACCGCGTCTTGGCGATCAGCTGCTCGGCAACGACGTCGAGCGCGCCGAACTGCTCATACATCGCGGTCTCGAGGTTCGGATCGATTTTCGCCCGGCGCGTGAAGTCCCTCCCGAGGTCCGAGGACAAATGCCAGCTATAACCTGCGGGATTGGCTTCCAGGACGAAGAGCTGGTTGGTGCCGGTGCGGCGGACAATGTCCTGTCCAAGGCAGGGGATCTCAGGAAAGGCAGCCGCGGCACGCTCGGCCAAGGCCAGCACGTCGCGGAGCGCGACTAGCTTGAGCCGCCGGCCAACGCCTTGCGAGTTGCTGGCGATCTTGCCGTCCGGGTCGGCCGCGATCTCGGCGAGCGACTTGCGCGGCTCGTCCCACCTGACCTCGGCGGAATACAGGGGCTGGCCGAATATGGTCAGCACCCGGTAGAGGTGGGGGCGTCCCTCCGCATCGACGTGATCGACATATTGTTGCACCAGCATTGGCTGGCGACCGTCTTGGCTCAATTCCGCATAGCGTTGCTCCAGCTCGTTGGTGCGCACCAGCCGGACGCCCCGCCCGAGGCAGCCATGCGTCGGCTTCACGATGACATGCTCGCCCCAGCGTTCCGGATCCAGGCGAAGCCCGGGTGCCAGCCTGACCGTTGCAGGAGTGGGCAGCCCGAGGGCACGCATGCGCAACCCTTGCATGCCCTTGCCCAGGTCCCTTCCTGCGTAGATGGTCCCCCCGAGCGGCTCATAGGCGACCAGGCGGAAAGGCGAGAACACGACCGACGGCCGCGTTACCTGCCAGCGCCTGGTGTCCGATCCGGGCTGCAGATTGCTGTCGATGCGCACCTCGATATCGGGAGCGCGCAGCGCAATCTTGTCCTTGACCGTCTGCCAGTCCGCGATGTCCTGCAGCCTCGGCGTATGCAGGATCAGCAAATTCCGGGTGCAGGGCTCGACCTCGGCGGTGACCGGCGTGCCGATCAGCGACCCTCCACCTTCATCGGCTCCGGAGACGGGCTCTACCAAGCTTGTCGCCATCTCTCACCCGGACTGTGAGTCTCGCATCCGGCGTGGCTTTGCCACATGGCCGTCATCCCTCGCCAGATCGGCAATGCCTTGAGCGCCTGGGGCGCGAGTGTCAATCGGCGTCCAAAAGGGACCCCCTCCCGGGGCCCTTTGGCCGGGTGAATCTCTCGGGAACGCTGTGCTGACAGGGCGCCCGCGGAAGGGCAGCCGGCGCCAGGTCGTGTGCACGATCGCCATCCCGTGTCCACGATCGCCGTCGTGGACACCGCCGGAGTGTCCGGCTGCGGGGAGGTGGACACTTGGCAGGCGCGCGGCGCCTCGCCTGCCGTCGCTCCGGCGCACACGGCGCCGATTCGATCCGCCATCCTGACGAGGCGCGATCCCGGCCCCGCCGGCTCGTTGGCCTGCTATGGTGCGCGTGCCGCCGCGGTGACACGGCCACGACCACGGCAAGCCGCGGCCCCGGGCGTCGAAGCGGCCCTGGATCATCGGGCACTGAGGAGGCCACCCCTTGGGTGCGAGCGTAGCCAGCCTCTACCGCTATCCCGTCAAGGGCCTGTCGCCCGAGCCGCTCGAGCAGGCCCGCATGGAGCCGAGCAGCGGCTTTCCGATCAACCGCCAGTTCGCGCTGGCGCTGCCGGACACCGAGTTCGACCCGGTCCACCCGGCGCCGCACCCAAAGACCCGGTTCCTGATGCTGCAGCGCGATGAGCGGCTGGCGGAGCTGTCGACGCGCTATGACGAGAGCACCGGCCTGCTTTCCATCGCGCACCAGGGTGCCCGCGTGCTCGAGGCCGATCTCGGCACCTCCGCCGGCCGCGACGAGGTGGAGGCGTTCTTTGCCGAGTTCCTGAGCGACCGGCTGCTCGGCCGGCGCCCGAGGCTGGTCAGCGCGCCGGGATTCCAGTTCACCGACGTGAGCGTGGTCTCCGAGCCGATGATGCGCGCCGTGTCGCTGATCAACCTCGCCTCGCTGCGGGCCCTGGAGAGCGCGGTCGGCCGGGCGCTTCATCCGCTGCGGTTCCGCGCGAACATCTACTTCGACGGGGCCGCCGCCTGGGAGGAGCATGGGTGGCTCGACCACCCCATTCGCATCGGCGGGGCCGTCGGCCGCGTGGTGCTGCGGACGACCCGCTGTGCCGCCACCCAGGTCAACCCGGACACCGCGGAGCGGGACTGCAACGTGCCGAAGGAGCTGCAGCAGGCCTTCGGCCACGCCGATCTCGGCGTCTATGCCGAGATCGAATCTGGCGGGCTGGTCCGCATCGGCGACGAGGTCGGCCGAGGCTGAGGCGCCGCAGACCCAGGCGGTGCTGGAAGCCTCGCGCCTCCGATGGTCGCCCGGGCTGCCGCGGCGGCGTCGGCAGATCAGCGGCCCGCGCTGCCCCGGGCCGGCTGGACCCCGCCCTCCGGGGGCGCCGCGACGCGGACGCGATCGGCGATCCGGATGCGGGCATTGATCCAGTTCGAGCGGCCGATGGCCCAGAGGACCCGGCGCCGCACGGCCGAGAGCGGCCGCGGCCAGCGCGTGGTCATCACGTCGAGCCGGATCGACCAGCGCTGGGTCTGGTCGGCGATCGGCCGGTAGCTGCGCTCCCATAGGGCGAGCGCGGTCGGGACATCGCTCTCGCGCTCGAGCTCCCGGGCCAGGGCGTAGCCGTTGGTGATCGCCAGGCCGGCGCCTTGCGCCAGGGTGGGCGGCAGCGCATGGGCGGCGTCGCCCAGGATCGCGGCGCGGCCCCGCGACCAGCCGCGGCTGCGGACATGCGCGTAGGCGTGGCGCGTCGCATCGAAGGCCTCGGGCAGGCGGTCGAAGAAATCCGGGATGGCGGGGAAGGCCTGGCGCCAGCTCTCGACGTCGAGCGGCAGTGCCGCGCCGCGCCGGTCCGCGTTGGGGCAGCTGAGATAGGTGTAGGTCAGGTCCGGGGCGCAGGGCGTGATGCCGACGCGCCGGCGGCCCGACCAGTACTCCCGGGCCATGTTCCCGGCCTCGGCCGCGCCGCGCCGGAGGATCAGGCGGGTCGCGCCGCTGCTGCGCTCGCGCGCGAAGACGGTGAGGCCGAGCTGGTCGCGCAGCCGCGAGCGGAAGCCGTCGGCGGCGACCACGAGGTCGGCCTGACGCACCTCGCCGGAGGCGAGCACCAGCCGGCCCGCGGGATCGATGCCGGTGACCGCCTCGCCGGTGGCGATCTCGGCGCCCGCGCGGCGCGCCGCCTCGGCCAGGCCGAGCACGAGGTCGGAGCGCGGGAGGACGAGCCAGCGATCCTCCCCGGCGAGCGCCCGGCGCTGGATCAGCCGGCCGTCGAACTCGCGCCGCTCGGTCGCCTCCAGGCGCACCGCGCGCGCCAGGATCGCCTCGGCGATGCCGTGCCGCTCGAAGAGCGAGAGGCTGTTGCTCATCAGGAAGATGCCGGCGCCGATCTCGCGGATCTCCGCGCTGCGCTCATGCACCCGCACGCGCCAGCCGAGCTGCGCCAGCGCCCAGGCCAGCGACAGCCCGGCGATGCCGCCGCCGGCGATCTCGGCCGTTCTCGGCAATGCTCGGATCGATCCTGGGGTGGATGGATAGCTGGCCGACAAGGTATGCCGTATGACGGGATGCCGCAACGGGCAGGGGCTGCGCCGCCGGGGGTGGGCCGGGCCGCGGCGCCCGCCGGCAACGCCGGCCGTTGAACCGCTTCCACGGCGCTGTATCCTGGCCGCCGGCCGCGTCGGACGGCAAAGGCGGCTGCGAGGGAGCATGCGGATCGTCGGATATGCCGACCGGCTGGCCGTGCGGCCGGGCGAGGCGGTCGCCTTCAAGGTCAGCTGCGCGGCCCCGCGCTACGCGGTCGAGATCCAGCGCCTCTGGCACGGCGACATCAATCCCGCAGGGCCGGGATACAAGGCGGACCCTGTCGACTCGCCGGTGAACCGGTCCTATCCCGGGCGCGCGCAGCAGATTCGTCCCGGATCCTATGTCCGGATTCCGGACGAGGCCGGCATCCTGGCCGGGCTGCCGCGCTTCACGCTGTGCTGCTGGGCCTTTCCCACCCTGATCGGCGGCGGCCGGCGCGGCCTCCTGACCCGGCGGTCGGCGGCGTCGGACACCGGCTTCGGTCTCTTCCTCGAGAGCGAGGGCGACCTCGCGCTGGTGGTCGACGGCGGTCCCGGGGCGCCGGTCACGCTGCGCACGAGGGTCCCGCTGCCACCGCGGCGATGGTCCCTGCTGGCCGCGAGCGTCGACCTCGCCGCCGGAAGCGTGGTGCTCTACCAGCTGCCGCGCGAGCGCTGGCCCGACGATCCGGCGCAGGCGATCGTGCGGGCGGCGATGCCGGGGCTCGCTTTGCCGGGCGGGAGCGGCGCCGTGCTGATCGCGGCGGCGGCCGGCAAGGCGCCGCCGGCTCCCGATGACGTGGCGGCGTTCTTCAACGGCAAGATCGACCGGCCGGCGGTCTTCTCCCGCGTGCTGGCCGCCAGCGAGCTCGAGGCGATTCGGGAGGGGCGCGCCGCCTGGCCCGCCGCCGATGCGCTCGCCGCCTGGGACTTCTCGATCGGCATCGGCGGCGGCGCCATCGCCGACCGGGCCGCCCACGGGCTCCACGGCCGCGCCGTCAACCAGCCGACGCGCGGCGTCACCGGCCACAACTGGACGGGCGCCGAGGAGCGGTTCTCGGTCTCCGCCGAAGGCCACGGCGCGATCCATTTCCACGAGGACGACCTCGAGGATGCCGGCTGGCAGACCGACTTCACGCTCACCGTCCCGGCGGGCTGGGAGAGCGGCATCTACGCCGCGCGGCTGACCGCCGGCGCGGACGAGGATCTCGTGCCGTTCGTGGTCCGCCCCGCGCGGAGTGCCGCCGCGCGGCCGATCGCCCTCCTGCTGCCGACGCTGACCTACATCGCCTACGGCAACGAGCATCTGGCGACGGCGCCGGGCGGGCTGCTGGAATCGCTCGGCCTGTCGCTCGAGGACTGGCTGGCGGCCGAGGCCACGCCCTACGAGCGGAGCATCTACCGCTACACGATCGCCCAGCGGCTGCACAGCCTCTACGATCGGCACGCCGACGGCAGCGGCGTCTGCTATGCCTCCCGGCTCCGGCCGCTGGTCAACATCCGGCCGCGCTTCAACAAGTCGACCCAGCGCTGGCGCCATCCGCACATGCTGTCCTGCGATCTCTACATCGCCGACTGGATGCGCGCGAAGGGCTTCGAGCACGACACCATCGACGACGAGTGCCTCCACGCCGAGGGCGCCGCGCTGCTCTCGCGCTACAAGGTGATCGTCACCGGCGCCCACCCGGAATACTGGACGGCGCGCATGCTGGCCGCCCTGCGCGCCTATCTCGCCGAGGGCGGGCGCCTGCTCTATCTCGGCGGCAACGGCTTCTACTGGGTGACGACGATCGACGAGGAGCGCCCGCATCTCATCGAGGTGCGCCGCGGCTTCGCCGGGGTGCGCGCCTGGACCTCGGAGCCGGGCGAGCAGTACCACAGCATGACCGGAGAGCTCGGCGGGCTCTGGCGCTTCCGCGGGCAGCCGCCGGAATCCGTGGTCGGTGTAGGATTCTCGGCCTATAGCGGCCTGGCCCAGGCACGCCCCTACCGCCGGACGCCGGCCAGCCACGACCCGAGGGTCGCCTTCGTCTTCGACGGCGTCGAGGAGGAGATCATCGGCGATTTCGGCCTCCATTCGGGCGGCGCCGCCGGGTGGGAGATCGACAGCGTCGACCCCGCGCTGGGCACGCCGCCCGGTGCCGTCGTTCTGGCCTCGTCCTTCGGCCACTCGGCGGCGTTCCGTCCCGTCATCGAGGCCTATTCCGAGATCCCCGCCGCCCAGTCGTGGGAGCCGCATGCCGACCTCACCTGGTTCGAGGGCCCGAAGGGCGGGGCGGTCTTCTCCGTCGGCTCGATGACCTGGTGCGGCTCGCTGTCCTGGAACAACTACGACAACAGCGTCTCGCGGATCACGGAGAACGTGCTGCGGCGCTTCGCGACCGGTGCAGCATGAGGACCCGGGTCGAGGGACGCTGCCTGTGGCTGCGGCAGGCGATCGCGCCCGACGAGGAGGATGCGCCGCCGCTGGAGGGCGCGCAGCGGGCCGATGTCGCGATCGTCGGCGGCGGCTATGCCGGGCTGTGGACGGCGCTCGAGCTGAAGCGCCGGCAGCCCTCGCTCGACGTCGCCATCCTCGAGGCCGACATCTGCGGCGGCGGGGCGAGCGGGCGCAACTCGGGCATGGTCATCGCCCAGTGGGCGAAGATCGCGGCGCTGGAGGCCCGCTGCGGCGTCGAGGGCGCGCTGCGGCTGGGCCACGCCTTCGCGGCCGCCGTCGCGCAGATCGGCAGCGTCTGCGCCGAGCATGGCATCGACGCCGAGTTCCGGCCCGACGGCTGGCTCTGGGCCGCCACCTGCGCGCGGCATGTCGGCTCCTGGAACGGCATCCTCGAGGCGCTCGAGGCGCGCGGGCTGGCGCCGATGCGCCGGGTCGACGCCCGGGAGATCGCCGCCCCGGCGGGAAGCGACCGCTTCTGGGGCGGGGTCCACGATCCGGCGGCGGCCACGGTCCATCCGGGCAAGCTGGTGCGCGGCCTGCGCCGGCTGGCGATCGAGCGCGGCGTGCGGCTGCATGAGAACGCGGCGATGACGGCGCTGGAGCGGCGATCGCCGCCGGTGGTGCGAACGGCGCGGGGCAGCCTGACGGCGGAGCGCGTCATCCTGGCCATGAACGCCTGGTCGACAGCCCTGCCCGAGCTGCGGCCGGCGATCCTGGTGATCGCCAGCGACGATGCCGCCACGCAGCCGGCGCCCGAGGCGATCGAGCGCGCCGGCTACGGCCGCGGCCCGCTGGTGACGGATTCGCAGACCTTCGTCACCGGCTTCCGGAGAACCGCGGACCATCGCCTGGTGGCCGGCGTGACCGGCGGCATGGTCGGCTTCGGCGGGCTGCGCAACGCCAGGTTCGAAGGCCGGTCGGCGCGGGAGGCCGACATCCGGGACAGCATCCGCCGGGCCCATCCCGGGCTGGCGGAAATCCCCTTCGCCGACAGCTGGTACGGCCCGATCGACCGGACCCGCAGCGGCCTGCCGCTGTTCGGCCGGCTGCCGGGCCACCCCGGCATCCTCTACGGCTACGGCTTCTCCGGGAACGGCATCGCCACCACGCCGGTGGCCGGCCGGATCCTCGCCTCGCTCGCCCTCGACCAGCGCGACGAGTGGTCGGGCTGCGGGCTGGTCCATCCGGTCGAGCCCTGGCTGCCGCCCGAGCCCGTCCGCTACATCGGCGCGCACCTGGTGCGGGCCGCCGTGCGGCGCAAGGACCGGCTGGCGCACCGCGACCGCGAGCCCGGGCCGGTGGCGCGCCGGCTGGCGGCGCTGGCCCCGGGCGGCATCACGACATCGCGGGTCAAGAGCTAGCTACAACCAGCGGAGGATGCCAGCCATGACGGGGCCGACCCATTTCAGGCGCGGCGAGCTGCCGATGATCTCCTGCAAGGTGCCGGGCGGCGAGACGCGGATCGCCCGCGTGGTCAATGCCGGCAACAGCCGGCACATGGGCGGCGGGCTGGAGATCGTCGAGAACGTCCGCTTCGACTGGACCACCCTCTACGACGAGATCCTGTTCATCCACGAGGGGTCGATGATCGTCCGCACCCAGGGCCGCACGATGGAGTGCCATCCGGGCGACATCGTCTGGATTCCCGAGGGATCGACGCTCGACTACGACCTGACCGGCCGCCGCTGCGCCTATTTCTACGCGCTCTACCCCGGCGACTGGGCCGCGCGGCACGGCATCGCCGAGCCCTGAGGCCGATCGGCCGTCGGTTCCCTCACAGCGGCAGGAGCGTGACCTCCGCCTCCAGCCGCTCGCAGGCGACCTCGACCTCCCAGCGCCGGACGCCGCGGGTCAGCACGGCCGGATCGGTGATCCAGCCGAGCGCCGCCGGGTGGCCCGTCCGGTAGCCGAACCCGCCGCTGCTGGTCATGCCGACCACCGCGCCGTCGGCCAGGATCGGCTCCTGCCGGAACAGCGGGATGTGGTCGTCGCGGCCGAGGATGGCGAGCCGGGCCAGCCGCTGGCGGACGGGCAGCCCGCCGAGCGCCGCACGGCCGATGAAGTCGCGGCCGCCGTCGGTCGCCAGGGCGATGCCGAGCTCGGCCGGGACGACGGTGTCGTCGATCTCGACGCCCCAGGCGCCCTCGCCGGCCTCGATGCGCAGCGAGCGGGCGGCGTAGCTGCCGGCACAGGCGAGCCCGAGGGGCCGGCCGGCCTCGCGCAGCGTCTCGAAGCCATGCGCGGCGAAGTCGCTCGCCAGCAGCAGGCAGGTTCCGGGCAGGCCGAAGGCCGGCTCCGCCCAGGCCACGACGGGCGCGTAGCCGATCGCGGTCGCGCCGCCGGCGGCCAGCGCCGCCGCCTGCGGGCCGACCAGGCGGAGCAGCGTCCAGGCGGCGGCGACGTCGGCGACCGCGACGCCCATCTCCGCGGCACCCTGCCGCCGCAGCCAGTCGGCGTCGCGGCGCTGGCTCGCCGGCGCGGTCAGCACCAGGAAGCGGTCCGCCGCGAGCCGGACGATCGTGGGCATCGAGACGATGCGGCCCTGGCGGTTCAGCCACAGGGTCGGGCGCGCGCCGCCGGCCGGCAGGTCCATCGGGTGTGCCGAGACCCGGTCCAGCAGCGCGGCGGCGCGCTCGCCCTCGACCAGGATCTTCGCCTGCGCCGACTCGTCGAACAGCGCCACCGCCGCGCCGGCGGCGCGGCACTCCGCCTCGCACCAGCCCGCCCAGCTCGGCCGGCCGTAGCCGTACTCGATCGCCGGCCGGCTGCCGGCCGGGGCGAAGACGAGCGGCAGCTCGAAGCCCGCCCGCTCGCCCATCACCGCGCCGAGGTCGAGCAGCTCGCGGTGCAGCGCCGAGCGGCGGACGCCGCGGGCCGAGGCGTATTCGCGGTTCGGCCAGCCCATGTCGTAGAGGATGCCGAGCGCCTCGACCGTGCGGTCGTAGAGGAAGCGGTCGCCGGCCTGGAAGGGCAGGGTGCGGCGCACGTCGACGTCGACGAAGCCCTCCGGCGGCTCGCGGTCGCGGATCCACTCGGCGAGGATCTTGCCGACGCTGCCCGAGGAGATGATGCCGACCGTGTTCATGCCGCAGGCGACGAACAGGTTGCGCAGCTCCGGCGTCTCGCCGAGCAGGCAGTTGCCGTCCGGCGTGAAGGTCTCCGGCCCGTTGAAGAACAGCCGGATGCCGGTCTCGCGGAGCAGCGGGAAGCGCTCCATCGCGGCGGTCAGGATGGGATCGAAATGGTCGAGATCGGCCGGCAGCGAATCGAAGCAGAAGCCTTCGGGGACGCCCTGCATGCCCCAGGGCTTGGCCTTGCGCTCGAGGCAGCCGAAGAGCAGCTTGCCGGCATCGTCCTTGTAGTAGGTGCTCTCGTCGGGCACGCGGATCATCGGCATCGGCGAGGGCAGGCCGGCGACCGGCTCGGTCACCGCATAGAAATGCTCGGCCGCGTGCAGCGGCAGCGTGACGCCGTGGCGCGCCGCGAAGGGCCGGCTCCACAGCCCGGTGCAGAGCACCACCGTCTCGGCCCGGATCGGGCCCTCGGCGGTGTTGACGCCGCGGACCGCGCCGTTCTCGACGATCAGCGACTCGACCGCCACCTCCTCGAAGATCCGCGCGCCGCGCTGGCGGGCGCCCTTGGCGTAGGCCAGCGCGGTGTCGAGCGCGTTGACCCGCCCGTCGGTCGGGACCCACATGCCGGCCAGCACGTCGTCGAGCTTGACGAAGCTGCAGCGCCGCGCGATCTCGGACCGTTCGATCATCTCGGCCTCGAGGCCGAGCGCGCGGGCCACCGACACCGTGCGCTTCATCTCGACCAGCCGGTCGGGGTTGAGCGCCAGCATGATCGAGCCCGGCTGCTTCAGACCGGTGGCCTGGCCGGTCTCCTGCTCCAGCGACCGGATCAGGTTGATGGTGTAGCGGGCCAGCTCGGTCGCCAGCGGCGTGCCGCGGAACTCGCCGACGCTGCCCACCGAGTGCCAGGTCGTGCCGCAGCCGAGCTTGCGGCGCTCGAGCAGGACGACGTCCTGCAGCCCCAGCTTCGCCAGGTGGTAGGCGACCGAGCAGCCGATGATGCCGCCGCCGATGATCACGGTGCCGGCCCTGCTGGGAAGCGTCATGGAAGCGGTCTCCGGTTGAGCGCGCGCCAGACGGACTCCGGCGTCGCGGGCATGTCGATCTCGACGCCGTCCAGCGCGTCGATGATGGCGTTCATCACCGCCGCCGGCGCGCCGATGCAGCCGACCTCGGCCGCCCCCTTCATGCCGAGCGGATTGTTGCCCGTCGGGATGTCGGCCGCCAGCAGCTCGAAGAAGGGCAGGTCGTCGGCGCGCGGCAGGCCGTAATCCATGAAGGAGCCGGTCAGCAGCTGGCCGCTCTCCGGATCGTAGACGGCCTGCTCCAGCAGCGCCTGGCCGATGCCCTGGGCGATGCTGCCATGGAGCTGGCCCTCGACCACCATCGGGTTGAGCCGCCGCCCGAGATCGTCGACGCCGCTGAAGCGGACCAGCGCGACGGCGCCGGTCTCCGCGTCGATCTCGACCTCCGCGACATAGGCGCCGTTGGGCACGGTCAGGGTCGGGCCCTCGAGGGCGGCCTCGCCGGCGCAGCCGGGCAGGCCGTCGGCCGCCTGGCGGCGGGCGATCTCGGCCAGCGTCACGGCACGGTCGGTGCCGCGGATCACGAAGCGGCCGGCGCCGTAGGCGAGGTCGGCCTCGGCCGCCTCGAGCAGCTCGCCGGCCGCGGCGCGCGGCGCCGCCAGCATGCGCTCGGCGGCGCGCAGGATGGTGACGCCGCCGACCTGCAGCGAGGAGGAGCCGGCGGTCGGGCCGCCGGTCGGCCCGAGCAGCGCGGTGTCGCCCTGCTCGATCGCCACCGCGTCCGCGGCCAGCTCGAGCCGGTCGGCGACGAGCTGGGCCAGCGTCGTCTCGTGGCCCTGGCCGGAGGATTGCAGGCCGGTGCGCACGACGACCCGGCCGGCCGGGTCGAGCAGCACGCGGCTGACCTCGCTCGAGGTGACGCCGGTGGTGTGGATGTAGAGGGAGAGGCCGATGCCGCGCCGCCGTCCCCGGGCGAGCGCCGCCTGCCGCCGCGCCGGGAAGCCGCCCCAGTCGGCCTGGGCAGCCGCCCGCGCGACGATGCCGGGGAAGTCGCCGCTGTCGAAGACAGTGCCGGTCGCCGCCTTGTAGGGCATCGCCTCGGGCGGCACCGCGTTGCGCCGGCGCAGCTCCAGCCGTTCGATCCCGAGCTGCCGCGCCGCGGCGTCCATCAGCCGCTCGGTCAGATAGAGCGATTCCGGCTTGCCCGAGCCGCGATAGGCGTCGGTCGGGGTCAGGTTGGTATAGACGCCGATGCTGCGGACATGGATGGCCGGGATGGCGTAGGCGCCGCCCAGCGTCGCCGCGAAGCCGGCGGTGTGCGTGGTCGGGCTGACGGCCGAGGCATAGGCGCCGAGATTGCCGATGGTCTCGACCTGCAGGGCGAGGCAGCGGCCCTGCCCGTCGAAGGCGGCCACGGCCCGGCTGCGGTGGTCGCGCCCGGCATTGTCGGCGAGGAAGGACTCCGAGCGTCGCGCCACCCAGCGCACCGGGCGGCCCAGCGCGCGGGCGGCGAACAGCACCAGCGTCTGCTCGGGGTGATTGACCAGCTTGAGGCCGAAGCTGCCGCCGACATCCTCGGTGACGACCCGCAGCCGCGCCTCGGGGATGGCGAGGCTGAGCGCCACCAGGCGGCGGATCAGGTGCGCCCCCTGGCTCGGCGTGTAGAGGCAGTAGCTCTCGTCCGCGGCGTCGAAGGTGCCGATCGCGCCGCGCGGCTCGACCGGCGCCATGAAGACGCGGTTGCTGACGACCCGGCACTCGACGACATGTGCCGCCGCGGCGATGGCCGCCTCGACCGCCGCCGCGTCGCCCTTCTCCCAGACGAAGGCCTCGTGCTCGCGCCGGGCCGGATCGACCGCCGCCGGCAGGGCCTCGCACTCGACCAGGACCGCGTCGGCGGCGTCGGCCGCCTGCTCCGGCGTCTCGGCCACCACCAGCGCCACCGGGTCGCCGACATGGCGGACGGTGTCGATCGCCAGCGGGTGGCGGGGCGGCGGCGCCCAGGGCCGGCCGTCGACGCTCTCGATCGGGCGCACGCAGGGCAGCGGCGGGATGCCGGCGGCCTGCAGGTCGGCGCCGCGGAAGATGGCGACGACGCCCGGCATCTGCCGGGCCTCCTCGATGTCGACCGCGAGCAGCCGGGCATGGGCGTGGTCGGAGCGCCGCACCACGGCGTGCAGCATGCCGTCGAGGCGCAGGTCCTCGATGAACCGCCCGGCGCCGCGCAGCAGGCGCTCGTCCTCGCGCCGGGGCAGCGAGCGGCCGATCATCGCGTGCGTCCCCGCGGCGTCGGACGACGCATCGGGCCTGCCCGGTCCGGCGCCGCCCGGCTCAGTGCAGGAAGGAGGCGCCGACCACGTCGATCGTCGCCCCGGTCGAGTAGCGCGCCTTGCCGCTGGCCAGGAAGACGACGACGTTGGCGACGTCCGCCGGCTTGCCGAGCTCGCCCAGCGGGATCTCCTTGACCGCCTCGGCGAGCCCGTAGATGCGCACGAAGTCGTCGCCCTGGTCGGTCTGGATGATGCCCGGGCAGACCAGGTAGGTCAGCACGCCGTCCTTGGCGCAGAACCGCGCGATGCCGCGCATCAGCGAGTTCATGCCGCCCTTGCTGGCGCCGTCGTGGAAGAAGTCCGGCCGGTCGCCGCGCACCGCGATGCGGGCGGTGATGCCGATGATGATGCCCTCGCCGGTCTCCCGGAAATGATGGATGGCGAAGCGCGAGAGATGCGCGGTCGCCACCAGGTTGATGCGCAGCGTCTCGATCCAGTGGGCGTCCCATTCCCCGGTCGGCGCGTCGAGGCTGATCGGCGAGCGCAGGGCGGCGTTGTTGACCAGCACGTCGACCCGACCCTTCCACGCCACCGCCTGCTGCCACAGCGCCTCCAGCTGGCGCCAGTCGGTGAGGTCGGCGCCGACCGGCAGGCAACGGTCGCGGCCGAGCTCGTCGGCGATGGCCTCGGCGCGGTCGCGGCTGCGGGTGTAGTTCAGCACGACGCTGGCGCCCTCCCGCACCAGGCTGCGCACGATCTCCTCGCCGATGCCGCGCGAGCCGCCGGTCACCAGCACCGTCTTGCCGGTCAGGTCGATGAAGCCGCCCATCCTGCTCTCCCTCCGCTCGCTTCCCGATTGCCCTCAGCGCGCCACGCCGCGCGCCGCCCGGTAGCGGGCGGCCTCGGCGCTCATCTCTGCCGTCAGCATCTCGCCGAGGCGCCGGGTCAGCGGCCCCGGCCGGCCGGCGGCGATCGGCCGCCCGTCGACCTCGACCACCGGCACCGCCAGCTCCAGGGTCGAGCAGATGAAGACCTCGTCGGCGCTGGCCAGCGCGAAGGCGTCGAACAGCCGCTCCTCGGCCGGGATGCCGGCCCGCTCGCAGAGCTCGAGCACGACCGCGCGGGTCACCCCCGGCAGCAGGTCGCGGTCGAGCGGCGCGGTGATCACCCGGCCCTTGCGGACGATGAAGATGTTGTAGGCGATGCCCTCGGTGACGAAGCCGTCGCGGTCGACCGCGATGCCGATGTCGACCTTGGCGTCGGTCACCTCGATGGCGCCCAGCACGCTGTTCAGGTAGTTGCAGTGCTTCATCCCGGAGGGCACGGCCGCCGAGGGCATGCGCGGCCGGGAGAGGATGACGCCGCGCATGCCCTGCTCGGCCTTCTGCGCGAACAGGCCCTTGTAGTAGTCGCGGAAGCCCGGGATCGGGATGACCACGCTGTTGGGCTCCGGCTTGCGCAGCAGCCGCCGCTCCCACTTGATCGAGGAGATGCCCTCGCCGCGGCTGATCTGCAGCCGGAGATAGCCGTCCTCCATGTCGTTGGCGGCGATCAGGCGGTCGAGGATGTCGAGCCACTCGGCCCGGCCGTAGGGCGGCTCGATGCGCAGATAGGCGAGGCCGGCGAACAGGCGGTCGAGATGGGCCTCGACGCGGAACGGGGCACGCTCCCACACCGCGATGCCCTCGAACACCCCGTCGCCGTAGAGATAGCAGCGGTCGAACACCGAGAGCCTGGCCTCGGCCTCCGGCACGATGCTGCCGTTGAGGAAGTAGAGCTGCTGCTTCTGCGTCATGGATTGCCCGTGCGGCTCGCTAGTGGAGCTCGATCCAGATGTTGCCCAGCGCCGTCGCCCGCGCCCGCGAGGCGGGATAGAGGACGATGGTGGTGAGCGGCGCCTCGATCACCGCCGGCCCGGCGATCTCCTGGCCCGGGGCCAGCGCCTCGCCGCGGAAGACCGGCACCTCGGCGACGCCGCCGATCTCGCGGAAGTACATCGGCCGGCGGCCCGCCGCCGCCGCGCCCGCCTGCGCGCCCGCCGCCGGGCCCTGGGGCGCCGCCGCCGGAGCCGGCTCGACCGCGGCGGCATGGCCGATCGCCATGACGTTCCACTCGGTGAACTCGATGACGTCGTCCGGGCTGCGCACGAAGTAGCGCTTCTCGTGCAGCCGGTGGAAGTCCTCGACCACCGCGGCGAGCGCCGCCGCATCGGGGATGCGCGAGGCGCCGAGCGGCAGCGTGAGCTGCCAGACCTGGCCGCGGTAGCGGGCCTCGGCGCTGAATCCCAGCGCGCGGTGGCCGGCCGGCACCGCCATGCGATCGAGATAGGCGGTCGCCTCGGCCTCGAGCCGCGCCAGGGCCGCCTCGACCCGCGCGAAGTCGAAGGCGGCGCTGCTGGTCAGCAGGCTCACGGCGAAGCCCGAGCGGATGTCGCTGACCAGGATGCCGTAGGCGCTGAGCGCGCCGGCGACGCTCGGCACCATGATCCGGCGGATGCCGAGCTCGCGCGCCATCGGCACGGCGTGCAGCCCGGCCGCCGCGCCGCCGGCGATCATGATGTACTCGCGCGGATCGACGCCGCGCTTCAGCGTGATGTCCTCGATGGCGCCGACCATGTTCTGCTCGACGGTCAGGCAGATCAGCGCCGCCGCCTCGCGCTCGCTCATGCCGAGCGGCGCGGCGACGCCGTCGCGGATCGCCGCCTCGGCCAGCGCCGGCTGCAGCGACATGATGCCGCCGGCGAAGCGCTCCGGGTTGAGGAAGCCGCGCACCAGGTTGGCGTCGGTCACCGTCGGCCGCGTGCCGCCGCGCCCGTAGCAGGCCGGGCCCGGCTGCGCGCCGGCGCTCTCCGGCCCGACATGGATGAAGCCGCCGGCATCGACCCGGGCGATGCTGCCGCCGCCGGCGCCGACCGTCTTCACGTCGACCGAGGGCACGCCGAACATGTGCCCGGCGATGATGCCCTCGCGGTGCATCGGGATGTCCCAGCCGGTGACGATGCTGACGTCGAAGCTGGTGCCGCCCATGTCGACGACGATGACGTTGCCCTCGGCGACGCCCTCGGCGCGCGCCAGGCGGCGGCCCGCCTCCGGGGCGGCCGAGGGGCCGGACAGGCAGAGATGCACCGGCTTGTGCACGATCTCGCTGCTGCCGGTCTGGCCGCCGCTCGAGGTGACCAGGGTCAGCACGCCCGCGAAGCCCTGCGCGCGCAGCCGGCCCTCGAGCGCGGCGACGTCGGCCGAGACGAGCGGCTTCATCGAGGCGTCGATGGCGGTGGCCGAGGCCCGGCGGTACTCGCGGATCGACGGGCTGACCCGGCTGCTCAGGCTGTAGGGCATGCCCGGCAGATGCTGCTCGATCAGCGCCCCGATGCGGCGCTCGTGCCGGTCGTCGGCGATCGACCAGAGCAGGCAGACGGCGATCGCCTTGACGCCGGCCGCCGCGATGCGCCGGAGCACGTCGACGACCTCGGCCTCGTCCAGCGGCCGGTCGATCTCGCCCTCGCTGGTGACGCGCTCGCGCACCGGGAAGGTGAGGTGGCGGGGGATGTAGGGCGGCGGGTAGTCGAGGCGGATGTTGTAGCTGTCGTCCTTGCCACCCTCGCGCACCAGCAGGATGTCGCGGAAGCCCTCGGTGCAGATCAGCGCCGTGCGCGGCGCCTTGCCCTCGAGGATGGCGTTGGTCGCGGTGGTCGAGCCGAAGGCGAAGCGCTCGCAGCGCGCCAGCAGCTCGGCGACGCTGCAGCCGCGGCGCCCGGCGGCCAGCCCGACGGCGTCGAGCACGCCGTCGACGACGCGGCCCGGGGTGGTCGGCGCCTTCAGGCTGACCAGCGGGCCGCCGGCCTCGCGCAGCACGAGGTCGGTGAAGGTCCCGCCGACGTCGACGGCGATGCCGATGCTCATGCGCCGGCGCCCTGCCGCAGCGCCCGGCGGCGCGCCGCGGTCGCCGCGGCGTCGACGTCGAGGCCGCCCTCCGCCTCGACCAGCGCGACGCCGTAGACCTCCTCGGCGCGGCGCCGCGAGATGCGGCCCTCCAGCGCCGCGATGCGGACCCGCTCGGGATCGCGGGCCAGCGGGTCGCCGAAGCCGCCGCCGCCGCAGGCCTCGGAGACCAGCCGCTCGCCCGGCTGCAGGGTGACGTCGGCGGAGATCGGCTGCTCGGCCAGCCGGCCCTCGCGGTCGAGCTTGCCGATCGTCATCGAAGCGCCGGGCAGGCCGCCGCGCACGCCCTGCGGCGGGAAGCGGCGCGAGGCGGAGTTGACCATGAAGCGCACGGGATCGCGCAGCGCGCGGAAGGTGCAGCTGGCGCCGGGCGCGCCCTCCCAGGTGCCGGCGCCGCCGGAATCCGGTCGGATCTCCAGCCGCTCCACCAGGATCGGCTGCTGCTGCTCGACCACCTCGATGCTGGACTGCCAGAGCATGCCCTGGGAGGCGCCGCTGCCATAGGTCAGCCAGCCATCATGGCCGTGCAGCGCCGGCCCGCCCCAGTAGCCCATGATCACCTGGTTGACGAAGGGCCGGCCGCGCCGGCTGTCCTGGCCGCTCACCACCGGGCAGGAGCCCGGCATGCCGATCGTGCCGTAGGCGGTGCCGAGCCGGCCGTCGAGCTCGGCGAACATCGCCTGGATGTGCGGCGTCAGGGCGTGGCAGAGATTGGTGGTGGCGGCCGAGGTCGCCGCCGGGAAGCGCGGCCGGCCGATGGCGCTGCCCTCGCGCATGCGCACCTCGACGCGGCCGAAGGCGCCGCTCGAGCGCGGGATGTCGGCGCCGAGGATGTTGAACACCGCGGTCATGCAGGCGGCCAGCACCGTGCTCTCGGTCATGTTGATGCCGAGCGGCAGGTTGTCGATGTTGTCGGTGAGGTCGATGACGATCCGCGCCGCCGCGGGGTCGACCGTCAGCGTCGCCCGGATCGGGATGCCGTCGGGATAGGCGTCGATCTCGGAATCGTAGCGCATCTCCCGCGTCACCGTGCCGGCCGGCAGCTTGCGGATCGCCTCCATGGTCATGCGCTCGGCATAGCCCTGGAAGTCGTCGAGGAAGGCCTTGACCACGTCGGCGCCGTACTTGGCGCAGAGCTCGCCGAGCCGCCGCTCGCCGGTGCGCACCGCCGACAGGGTCGCGAGATAGTCGCCGTAGAACTGGTCGGGGACCCGGATGTTGGCCTTGCAGATGTCGATCACCTCCGGCACGTCGGCATGGCCGCGCTGGATGCGCACGCAGGGCAGCATCAGCCCTTCCTCGTAGACGTCGCGCGCCCGCGGGTTGTAGGTGGTCGGCAAGGGGAAGCCCATGTCGCCGAGATGGGCGCGGGCGACCGAGAAGAACATCAGCTCGCCGTCGTGGAAGACCGGCGCGCAGAGGGTGAAGTCGGCGCAGTGGGTGTTGCCGAGATAGCCGCTGTTGTTGACGAAGCAGTCGCCGGGCGCCAGGTCGCGGCCGAACTTCGCGACCACCGCCTCCGGGATCAGGTGGATGGCGCCGACATGGACGGGAAGGCCGAGCGCGACGCTGACCGAGCGGAAGCGGGCGTCGGTCAGGCTGCAGGAGAAGTCCATCGCGGTGTTGAGCACGCCCGAGCGGCCGGAGCGGAAGAGGGCGTTGGTCATCTCGCGGATGATCGCCTCGATCCGGCGGCGCAGCACCACCATCGTGAACATGTCGAGATTCGTCGACGGCGCGCCGGATCGGGCCGTGTCCCCCATGCCGCTCCTCCTCCAGCTCGGCGCAAGATGAGGTCGCGATGTTGGACCGGCGCCGCCGCTCGGCCCTAATAGTATATGCTGATCGTGCTCATCAGGTCGGCTGATGCGCGGCCGTGCCGGCGGCGTTCAGCTTCAGGGCGAGGTCGAGCTGGCCGACGAAGAGCTGCGCGGCGCGCGAGGTCTCGGTGCCGAGCAGGGTCGCCACCACCAGGGTGCGCGAGATCGAGGGCTCGGCCAGCCGGAGCCGGCGCAGGCTGTCGCCGAGGACGCGCGGGCTGACCGCCGAGCTCGGCAGCAGGCTGGCCCAGCCGGGGTGGCGGACGAGGTTGAGCACGGCCGCCAGCGAATCGAGCTCGACCGCCGGCTCCAGCCCGAGCCCCTCGCGGGCGAAGCTGCCCTCCATCAGCAGGCGGGTCATGTTCTGGCCGGAGGGCAGCGCCAGCTTCAGCCCCTCGAGCTCGGCGCCGGTGATCTGGCTGCGCTCGCCGGCCGTGTCCGGGGCCATCACCGCGACCAGCTCCTCGGTCAGCAGCGGCGTCAGCTGCAGGCGCTTGTCGCCCTCGGCGGCATGCAGGATGGCGAGCTCGAGCAGCCCGTCGGTCAGCCATTCCACGAGATGGCCGGTATAGCCCTCGTAGATCGCCAGGCGGACATCGGGGTAGGTGGCGCAGAAATCGGCCACCACGTCGGCGAGGCAGCCCTGCGCCACCGAGGGCGGCACGCCGAGCGAGACGCTGCCGGTGACCTTGCCCTTGGCCTCCTTGAGGAAGCGGCGGGCCGCGCCGAGGTCGCCCAGCACCTTCTGGCAGAGCGGGTAGAGCTGCTCGGCGAGCGCGTTGGGCGTGACGCCCTGGGCGGTGCGGTCGAACAGCCGCACCCCGTGGTCCATCTCGAGCTTGCGGATCTGCATGCTGACCGCCGGCTGCACGACGTGCAGGCGCTTGGCCGCGCGGGTGATGCTGCGCTCCTCGTAGAGGGCGGTGAAGTACTGGATCTGCCTGAGGTCCATCCGTCCTGGCCCGTGCTGAAGCCTGCGTTCCCGGCCCGGCGTTCAAGCTGCCTGATGCGGTCCATCAGGATACTTTAGTTGGCAGCCGCCGAGGATCGGTCCAGCCTCGCCGGTCAGCCTGCCCGGGTAGCGATCTTGCAGGGAGCGATGACGACAGTCCACAGGCCGATACGGGTGCTGATCGCCAAGGTCGGGCTCGACGGGCACGACGTCGGCGCCCGGGTGATCGCGCGCGGGCTGTTCGATGCCGGCATGGAGGTGGTCTATACCGGCATCCGCCGGACCCCCGAGCAGGTCGTCCGCGCGGCGATCGACGAGGATGTCGACGTGGTCGGGGTCAGCATCCTGTCCGGCGCCCACGAGGTGTTCCTGCCGCGCATCCGCCGGCTGCTCGACGCGCAGGGCGGCGAGCGGGTCCTGCTGATCGCCGGCGGCGTCATCCCGATGGAGGACATCCCGATGCTGGAGGAGGCCGGCGTCGCCCGGGTCATGCTGGCCGGCACGCCGATCCAGGAGGTGGTCTCCTACCTGCACGAGCGCCTCCCCGGCCGGAGCGGCGGCGCCGGATGAGCACGACGATCCCGCTGCGCAACGCGGCGCGCCGCTTCGGGCCACGGCTTGCGCTGATCGAGGGCGACCGGCGCTGGAGCTTCGCCGAGCTGGAGCGCGAGGTCGAGCTGCTGGCCCGCGGGCTGGCCGAGCGCCTGCCGCCCGGCAGCCGGGTCGGGCTGCTGATGCCCAACCGCGCCGACTACGTGCTGCTGCAGCTCGCCCTGGAGCGGGCCGCCCTGGTGCGCGTGCCGCTCAACGCCCGCTACACCGCCTTCGAGGTCGCCAACGTCGTCGCCGATTGCGGCGCCGCCGCCCTGTTCCATGATTCCACGACGGCCGACCGGCTCGGCGAGCTCGACGCCACCGGCCTGTGGTGCGTCGAGCTGGGCGGCGCCGAGTGGGCGGCGCTGCGCCGCCGCGGCGCCGCGGCGCCGGCGCCGCCCGAGCCGGGCTTCGACGATCTCTGCTCGATCAACTACACCTCGGGCAGCTCGGGCCAGCCCAAGGGCGTCATGCTGAGCCACCGCAAGTGGCTGAGCGTCTACAAGAACATGCTGGTCGACCGCGATATCCGCGGCACCGACCGCATCGCCCATGTCGGGCCGCTGACCCATGCCAGCGGCACCTACGTGCTGCCCTTCCTGGTGCGCGGCGCCGCCAACGTGATCGTCGAGGGCGGCCGGATCGACGCCCTGATCCCGGCGATCGACGCCTTCGAGATCACCGGCTTCACCTGCGTGCCGAGCGCGCTGACCCGTATCGTCAACCATCCCGACCTCGAGCGGGCGAGCCTCGCCAGCCTGCGCTGGATCGGCTACGGCGCGGAGGCGATCCAGACCAACACCCTGGAGAAGGCGCTGGCGCGGTTCGGCCCGATCCTGACGCAGAACTACGGCCTGACCGAGGCGATGATGACCTGCAGCCGGCTGACCCCGGAGGAGCATCGCCTGCCCGAGGGCGGCCTGCGGCTGGGCACCATCGGCCGGCCCTACAGCTTCGTCGAGGTCGAGCTGCGCGACGCGGACGGCCGGCCGGTGCCCGACGGCGAGGTCGGCGAGATCACCATCCGCGCCGAGCACGTCATGGAGGGCTACTGGCGGCGGCCGGAGGAGACCGCCCGGGTGCTGCGCGAGGGCTGGCTGTGGTCGGGCGATCTCGCCCGGCGCGACGCCGAGGGGTTCATCACCCTGATGGGCCGCAGCAAGGAGATGCTGATCAGCGGCGGCTTCAACATCTACCCGCAGGAGGTCGAGACCTGCCTGTCGGCCTGCCCCGGGGTGCTCGAGGCGGCGGTGGTCGGAGTGCCCGACCCGGATTTCGGCGAGATCGGCGTCGCCTTCGTCAGCCTCGCCGCGGGCGGCGTGACCACCGCCGACGCCGTGCGGGACCATTGCCGGCCGCTGCTCGGCATCAAGACGCCCAAGCGCTGGCACCTCGTGGAGGCGCTGCCCAAGACGCCGAACGGCAAGATCGACAAGGCGGCGCTGCGGCGGCTCCACCTCGCCGGAGCCGCGGGTTGATGGCCGGGCGCCAAGCCGTGGTCGCGGCGGTCGCCCGCACGCCGTTCGGGCGCTTCGGCGGCGCGCTGCAGCACCTGCCCGCCGCGACCCTGGCCGCCCGGACCATCGACGCGGTGCTGGCGCGCAGCGGCGTCGAGCCGGCCCGCATCGACGCCGCCTATGCCGGGGTCGGGATGATCGGCGCCGGGACGCTGACGCCGGCGCGGCAGGCGGTGCTGCAGTCGTCGCTGCCGCAGCACACGCCCTCGCTGGCGGTCGACCGCGCCTGCTGCTCCGGCATGACGGCGATCGGGCTCGCCTGGAAGGATATCCTGCTGGGCCAGGCCGGCCTCGTGCTGGCCGGCGGCGTCGAGAACCTCAGCCGCACGCCGTTCCTCTGGCCGCGGCAGCGCGGCAGCCGGCCGGGCCCGGTCGAGGTCGCCGATCCGCTGATGCTGCGCGCCGACTTCATCGACAAGGCGATCGCCGCCTATACCGGCGAGGAGGCGATGCGGCTCGGCATCGACCGGGTGCAGCAGGATGGCTGGGCGGCGGAGAGCCACCGCCGCTACTTCGCCGCCGAGGCCGACGGCTACTTCGCCTTCGAGCGCTTCGCCTGGCCGGGCGAGCCCGGTGCGCCGCCGCTGCTGGAGGCGGACGAGGCGCCGCGGCGCGACGCGCTGCCCGAGAAGCTGGCGCGGCTGCGAACCGTCTATGGCAGCCCGACGGTGACCCCGGGCAACGCGCCCGGCCTCAATGACGGCGCCGCCTTCCTGCTGGTCGCCGAGCGCGCCGTCGCGCAGTCGCTCGGGCTGCCGATCCTCGCCCGCATCCTCGACTACGTGCAGCTGGCGGACGGGCCGACCAGCGGCTCCTACACCCCGGCGCTGGCCGTGCAGCGGCTGCTCGAGCGGGCCGGCCGCAGCGTCGACGACCTGCGCATCCTGGAGATCAACGAGGCCTTCGCCGCGACGCCGCTGGTCAGCACCTTCAAGCTGGCCGGGGAGGATGCCGGCCGGGCCGAGGCGCTGCGGGCGCGCACCAACCCGCATGGCGGCGCGGTCGCGCTCGGCCATCCGCTCGGCGCCAGCGGCGCCCGCATCGCGATGACCCTGATCAACGGGCTGCGCCGGCAGGGCGGCGGGCTGGGCGCGGCGGCGATCTGCGGCGGCTACGGCCAGGGCGATGGCCTGTTGCTCGAGGTCGGCTGAGCATGGCCGACTGCCCACCGCTCGAACGTGGGCCGCCCGAACGGCGGCCGGCCGAGCGGGCGCCGCTCGAGCGGGCGCGTCTGGCGCGCACCATCTCGGCGCTGGAGAACGCCGAGCCGGTCGATGCGGAGCTGCTGCGGCGCGGCCAGGCCCGGCTCGCCGAGGTGCGGGTGGTCGGGCTGACCGGCCCGCCCGGCGCCGGCAAGTCGACCCTGGCCGATGCCATCGCCGCGGCCTGGGCCGGGCAGGGGCGGCGGGTGGCGGTGATCGCCGTCGACCCCTCGAGCCCGTGGTCCGGCGGCGCGCTGCTCGGCGACCGCTTCCGCATGGGCCGCTGCGAGCCGCTCGACGAGGTCTATGTCCGCAGCGTGGCGGCGCGCGGCCACCCCGGCGGCCTGGCCGCCGCCGTTCCGGAGATCTGCGTCGCGCTGGCCGCCTTCGGGGTCGAGCGGATCCTGGTCGAGACGGTCGGCGCCGGCCAGAACGACGTCGAGGTGAAGGACCACGCCGACGCCGTCGTGGTCGTCTCGGTGCCCGGGCTCGGCGACTTCCTGCAGGTCGCCAAGGCGGGGCTGATGGAGATCGGCGACGTCTATGCGGTCAACAAGGCCGACATGCCCGGCGCCGAGGCGGTCCGCGCCGACATCGAGGGCATGCTCGACATCGCCTACGCGCCGCTGCGGCGCGGCCGGCCGGCGGCCGGCCCGGCGCCCTCGGCCGGCGAGCGCATGCTGCGCGACCGCCACGGTCCGGGCGAGGGCGCCGAGAGCTGGCGGCCGCCGGTGCTGCCGGTCGCGGCCACGACCGGCGCCGGGGTCGACGACCTGATCGCGGCGGTCGACCGCCATCTCGCCTGGTCGGAGACGAGCGGCCATTTCGGGCGTCGCCGGCTGGCCATGCTGCGCGCCCAGCTGGCCGAGCGGCTGGCGGTCGCGCTGCGGGTCGAGCTCGGCCGCGCCGAGGGCGACGGCCCCGACCGGCTCAGCCGCTGGGCCGGCCGCGTCGCGGCCGCCGAGCTGCTGCCGCAGGAGGCGGTGGCGGCAATGCTGCGCGAGTTCCGGGCACATCCCGGAGGATGAGGAGCGACGAGCCATGAACGTGCTCTCGGGACGAAAGGACGCCGGCGCCCGGCGCGCCGGCGACGAGCCCTCGGCGGGCGAGGCCGCGGCCGAGCACGAGCGCTGGCTGGCGGAGAGCTACGGCCCCGACGTGGCGCGCCGGCCGGAGCGCAAGCGCTTTCGCACCGACTGCGGCATCGACGTCGCGCCGCTCTATTCGCCGCGCGATCTCGCCGGCTTCGACCCGGCGCGCGACCTGGGCTTTCCCGGCGAGTTCCCCTTCACCCGCGGCGACCGTCCCGCGATGTACCGCAACGAGGCCTTCGTGGTCTCGGCCTATACCGGCTTCGGCGAGGCCGAGGCCTGCAACCGGCGCCTGAAGCACCTGCTCGGGCTCGGCGTCGAGCAGCTGCTGCTCGCCTTCGACCTGCCGACCCAGTGCGGCTACGACGCCGACCACATCATGTCGACCGGCGAGGTCGGCCGGGTGGGCGTGGCGATCAGCAGCCTCGCCGACATGGAGGCGCTGTTCGACGGCATCCCGCTCGACAGCGTCAAGCGGGTGGGCACGCTGGGCAACTCGATCGGCCCGATCGTGCTGGCGATGTTCGCGGCGCTCGGCGAGAAGCAGGGGCTGCGCTGGTCGGACTACACCGTCAACCTGCAGAACGACGTGCTGAAGGAGTACCTGGCGCGCGGCACCCAGATCCTGCCGCCGCGGCCGGCGGCGCGGCTGGCGGTCGATCCGGTCGAATGGTGCGTCGACCATGCGCCGCACTGGTCGCCGATGACGGTGTGCTGCAACCACCTCAACGCCGCCGGCGCCGGCTCAAGCGCCGCGACCGCGCTGGCCCTGGCCAACGCCGTCCACTACATCGACCTGCTGCTGGCGCGCGGCCGGACCATCGACCAGGTGGCGCCGCTGCTCCACATGTTCCCCGACGAGCGGCACGATTTCTTCGTGCAGATCGCCAACCTCAGGGCGCTCCGCCGCTTCTGGGCGAAGCTGATGAAGGAGCGCTACGGCGCCACCCTGCCGGCCGCCATGGCCCTGCGCACGACCGTCTACGGCCACGGCCAGGAAACCCTGCAGGAGCCGCTCAACAACGTCGCGCGCATCGGCTACGGCACGCTGGGCTATGTGCTGGGCGGCGCCAGCTACGTCTACATCGCCTCCTGGGACGAGGCGATCGGCACGCCCTCGGAGGAGGCGGTGCGCGTCGCCGTGCGCACGCAGGAGATCATCGCGCACGAGCACGGCTTCACCGACACCATCGATCCGCTCGGCGGCTCCTACTTCGTCGAGAGCCTGACCAACCAGGTCGAGGCGCAGATCGCCGAGACCTTCGCGGCGGTGCTGCAGGCGGGCGGCGCGCTGGCCGCGATCGAGGGCGGCTTCGGCCGCCGGCTGATGAACGAGGGCGCGACCCGGCGCCAGCGCGACATCGAGTCCGGCGAGCGGCCGTGGGTCACGGTCAATCTCTGGCCGCAGAAGCCGACCGGCGACCGTCCCGCCTTCCGCGCCGACAAGGAGACCGCCGCGCGTCAGCAGGCGCGGCTCGACCGGGTGCGGCGCGAGCGCGATCCCGCGCGGGTCGCCGCCGCGCTCGCCGCCGTCGAGGCGGCCGGCCGCGACGGCGGCAACGTCGTCGAGCCGGTGCTCGAGGCGGTGCGCGCCTATGCCACCGTCGGCGAGATCTGCGACATCTGGCGCCGCCAGCACGGGGTCTTCGAGCCGTCGCGCGCCTATTGAGGCGGTGCCAGCCTCGCTTTCCGGCAGTCTGCGACGAGAGTCGAAGGGCGAGGCCGGCGCGGCCGGCGGCGGCAATTGCGGCGCTGCGGGCGCGCATCATCCGAGGTGATGGCGGCCATCAGCCGATACTGCTTGTGCGCGCCGGACCGCGCGCTGATGCTTCATGCCGTCGCCGCCCGCCACCAGCCGGCAATCGACGGAAACGGACGGCGCCCGGCTTCCCTGTCGTGAGCTGAGATGACGCGTCGCGGGAACCGCCGCACTCTCGATCGCACCGGCCGGGCGTCACCCCGGCAGGACGCGGCAGTGATCCGCCGACCAGCCGAGCATGATCTCCTCGTCGACCTGCGGCGGGGCGCCGTCGAGCGGCGGCATCTTCACCAGGATCTCGCAATCGCCGAAGCAGCGCAGCCGCAGCCGCAGGTGGTCGCCGAGGTAGTAGGCCTCGCGGACCCGTGCCGTGACGCGGTTGTCGGCGGTCCGCGCAGCGTCGCCGACCACAGTGCGCTCCGGCCGGATGCCGAGCATCGCCGTCTCGCCCTCAGCGAGGGAGCGGTCGCTGACGCCGGTGACGATCTCGCCGCTCTGCATGCGGATGCGCCAGCGGGCGCCGTCGCGCCCCACCACCTTGCCGCAGATCAGGTTGTTCTCGCCGAGGAAGTTGGCGACGAAGGTGGTGCGCGGCGATTCGTAGATCGTCGCCGGCGCGTCGAGCTGCTGGATCTCGCCACCCTCGAACACCGCGATGCGGTCCGACATGGTGAGCGCCTCGCTCTGGTCGTGGGTGACGTAGACCACGGTGACACCGAGCTCGCGATGGAGGCGGCGGATCTCGATCTGCATCTGCTCGCGCAGCTGCTTGTCGAGCGCGCCCAGCGGCTCGTCCATCAGCACGATCTCCGGGTCGAAGACGATGGCGCGGGCCAGCGCGACGCGCTGCTGCTGGCCGCCGGAGAGCTCGGTCGGCTTGCGCCGGCCGAGCCCCGGCAGGCGCACGATGTCGAGCGCCCGCTTCACCCGGGCGCCGATCTCGGTCTTGGGGAAGTGCCGCGCGCGCAGCGGGAAGGCGATGTTCTCCTCCGCCGTCATGTGCGGGAACAGGGCGTATTGCTGGAAGACCATGCCGATGTTGCGGCGGTAGGGCGGCACGTGCTCGATCGCGCGCCCGTTCAGCAGGATGTGGCCCTCGGTCGGGTCCTCGAAGCCCGCCAGCATCATCAGCGTGGTCGTCTTGCCCGAGCCCGAGGGCCCGAGCAGGGTCAGGAACTCGCCCCGCCGGATCGAGAGGTCGAGGCTCTTCACCGCGTAGCTGACCCCGTCATAGGTCTTGCGCACGCCGGAGAAGACCGCGATCGCCTCCGCCCCGCCGCCGGTGCCGGGCGCCGCCTCGCCCACGCTGTAGTTATTTTTGCCCACGGTGAAAAAAACCTCGTTTGCCAGGGTGAGCGGATGGCTGGATGATAGTGTAGATCGAGATCCGCTCAAAGTATTAAATCGTCGATCTTCACAGGGAGGGCTACGATGACTTGCGACCTTTACAGTAAAAACCCGTCTGATCTTCTTCGGCTCAAGGGCTCACGCCCGGCATCCGGCCTGGCCCGCCGCGGGCTGATCGGCCTCGGCGCCTCGCTCGCCGCGGCGGCGGCGCTGCTCTGCGGCCTGCCGCAGGCCAAGGCCCGCGACCTCACCATCGTCGCCTATGGCGGCAACACCCAGGCCGGCATGGACACCGCCTACTTCAAGCCGTTCACCAAGGCGACCGGCAAGGCGATCGTCCAGGACCAGGATCCCAGCCTGGCCAAGGTGCGGGCGATGGTGCAGGCCGGCAACATCACCTGGGACCTGCTCGACCAGGAGCAGCCCGACGCGATGGCCGGCTGCGACGAGGGCATCTTCGAGACGATCGACTACTCGAAGCTCGACACCACCCACCTGATGAAGCAGACCCTGGGCACCTGCGGCATCGGCATCTACACCGCCGGCAACGTGCTCGCCTATGACGGCGACAAGATCAAGAGCGACCCGCCGACCAGCTGGGCTGATTTCTGGAACACCAAGAAGTGGCCGGGCAAGCGCGGCTTCTGGTACACGCCGAAGGGCGCGCTGGAGTTCGCCCTGCTCGCCGACGGGGTGCCGCTCGCCGACATCTACAAGGTGCTGCGCACCAAGGAGGGCGTCGACCGCGCCTTCAAGAAGCTCGACGAGATCAAGCCGGACATCCTGTGGTGGAAGACCGGCGGCGAGCTGATCAACCGGCTGGCGTCGGGCGAATACGCGATGACGATGGCCTGGAACGGGCGCATCGCCGCCGCCAACCACAACGACAAGCGCAACTTCAAGATCGTCTGGCCGGCCGGCTTCACCACCGTCACCGACCAGTGGGTGATCGTGAAGGGCACGCCGAACCTGGCCGAGGCGTACGAGTTCCTCAAGGTCGCGCTGAACGCCGACAACCAGGCCGAGTTCATGCGCCACGTCGCCTACAGCGCGGCCAACGAGCAGGCCTACGACAAGCTCGACAAGGCCCGTCTCGAGGAGCTGCCGATGTCGCCGCAGAACATCCAGCACGGCATCCCGGAAGACGTGGAGTTCTGGGGCCAGAACCTCGACGCCCTGACCCAGCGCTTCAACGCCTGGGCCTCGAAGTAGGCACCGGATCAAGGAGGAGGGAGGCGCCCGCCGGGCGCCTCCCTTGTCCGCTCGCGGATCGCCTCTTGCCGGCCGCCTCGACCAGCGCCATCGACCTCGGCCTGCCGCCCGCCAAGGCCCGCCCGGCGTCGCGCGCCGCACGCCGGCGGCGAGCCCTGCTCTGCTGGGCGCTGATCGCGCCCACCCTCGTCTTCCTCGTCGTCACCTTCGCTGCGCCGATCGCGGTGTTCCTCTACCGCTCGATCGACAACAGCCTGCTGCGCGAGACCCTGGTGCGCACCATCCCGGCCCTGCAGCGCTGGGACGGGACCGGCAATCCGCCGGCCGACGCCTATGGCGCGCTGCTCGCCGACCTGATCGACGCCAAGCAGCGCGCCCAGACCGGCCGCATGGCGCGCCGGCTGAGCAACAACATCCCGGAATTCTACGAGATCGTCGTGGTGACGGCGCGCAAGCTGCCGAAGGCCGTGCCCGACGACGCGGCGGCCGCCCTGCAGGCGATCGATGCGCGCTGGGCCGATCCCGTGCTGTGGCAGACCATGCGCCAGGAATCCGGCCGGCTCACCCCGTTCTACCTGCTCAACGCCATCGGGCTGCGGCAGGACCTGCAAGGCGGCATCGGCCTGCAGGCGCCGGAAATGCAGATCTTCCCGCAGGTCTACCTCAGGACCTTCGTGATCTGCGCGGTGGTGACGCTGCTCTGCGTGCTGCTCTCCTACCCCGTCGCCTACACGCTCTACCTGCTGCCGACGGGCACGGTGAACAAGCTGCTGGTCTTCGTGCTGATCCCGTTCTGGACCTCGCTGCTGATCCGCACCTCCTCCTGGGTGATCCTGCTGCAGAACCAGGGGATCGTGAACGACTTCCTGCAGTGGACGGGGATCACCAGCGCGCCGGTCCCGCTGATCTTCAACCGCTTCGGCGTCTACGTCACCATGACGCAGGTGCTGCTGCCCTACGCGCTGCTGCCGATCTACACGGCGATGCGCACCATCCCGATGTCGCAGCTCCAGGCGGCGCTCTCCCTCGGCGCCCGGCCGGCGCGCTCCTTCCTGATGGTCTTCCTGCCGCAGACCCTGCCCGGCCTCGGCGCCGGCGCGCTGCTCGTCTTCATCCTGGCGCTCGGCTACTACATCACCCCGGCCCTGGTCGGCGGCCCGTCCGACCAGATGATCAGCTACTTCATCGCCTTCTTCACCAACGAGACGATCAACTGGGGCCAGGCCTCGGCGCTCGGCGCCTGGCTGCTGCTCTTCACCCTGGTGATGTACGCGATCTTCGCCACCCGGGGCAGCCGCGGCCTGAAGGGGACGGTATGAGCCGCCGCTTCAACCCGCATCGCGGCCTGGCGCGCTGGACCCTCTACGCCATCACCGGGCTGGTGCTGGCCTATCTCGTGGTGCCGCTGGTCATCATCATCCCGATCTCCTTCACCTCGGTCAGCCTGCTGATCTTCCCGCCGCCCTCCCTCTCGCTGCGCTGGTACGAGGAGCTGGTGACCAACCCGGTCTGGGCCACCGCGGTGCGCAACAGCCTGCTGGTCGGCGTCGGCGCGACGGTCTGCGCCACCGTGCTGGGCACGCTCTGCGCGGTCGGCCTCAACATGAAGCAGGTCCGCTTCAGCCGGCTGGTCACCGCGATCGTGCTGTCGCCGATGATCGTGCCGATCGTCATCACCGCGATCGGCACCTACTTCTTCTACTCGGCGGTCGGTCTGGTCAGCACCTTCCTCGGGCTGATCGTCGCCCACACCACCATCGCCATCCCCTTCGTGGTGATCACCGTCTCGGCCTCGCTCGAGCGCTACGAGCCGATCCTGACGCGGGCGGCGCTGATCTGCGGCGCCTCGCCGGTGCGCACCTTCATGCGGGTGATGCTGCCGATCATCGCGCCCGGCATCCTGTCCGGGGCGCTGTTCGCCTTCGCCACCTCCTTCGACGAGGTGGTGATCGCGCTGTTCCTGGCCGGCCCGAACCAGCGCACGCTGCCGTTGCAGATCTTCAGCGGCATCCGCGAGACGATCAACCCGACCATCGCCAGCGCCGCGACGCTGCTCACCATCTTCGCGGTCGGGCTGATGCTGTTCATGGCCTATCTGCGCCAGCGCAGCGAGCGCATGCGCAGCACGGCCCCGGCCGAGGCCTGAGGGGGATCGGGTGGCGGACGATCAACGCTTCGACGCCGGCGGGCTGGAGCTCTGCTGCACGGTCGCGCCGGGCCCCGAGATGATCGACTACAACGGCCATCTCAACGTCGCCTTCTATGGCGCGCTGTTCGAGGATGCGGCGCGGTCGATCTTCGCGCGCATCGACATCAGCCGGGCCTATCGCGAGCGGACCGGCGCCGCGCTGTTCGCCGCCGAGCTGCACATCGTCTTCCACCGCGAGGTGGCGGAGGGCGAGGCGGTCGACATCCTCTGCCGCATCCTCGACTGCGACGGCCGCAAGCTGCAGGTCATGTTCTACATGGTGCGGTCGCGCGACGGTGCGCTCGCCGCCGCGCAGGAGATCCTCTATCTGCATGTCGACCTGGCGCAGCGCCGGGTGAGCCCGATCCCCGAGCCGCAGGCCGGCCGCATCCGGGCCCTGCTCGAGGCGCACCGCCGGCTGCCGCCGCCGGCCGATGCCGGCCGCAGCGTCGCGCTGCGCCGGCGGCCGGCCGTGGCGCCGCGATGAGCGGCCGTCCCGTCGCGCTGGTCACCGGTGCCGGCCGCGGCATCGGCGCCGCCTCGGCGCGCGAGCTCCACGCCCGCGGCTACGACCTCGCGCTGATGTCGCCGTCCGACAACGCCCTGCGGCTGGCCGCGGAGCTCGGCGGCCGCGGCCTGCGCGGCGAGGTGGAGTCCGAGGCCGATCTCGCCGCGCTGGTGGCGCTCGCCCGCGACGCGTTCGGGCGCGTCGACGCCGTGGTGATGAGCATGGGCCACGCGCCCTGGTCGGTCTCCTCCGGCCTCGCCTACGATCCCGCGCTGGAGGGGCACCTGCTCGACATCCCCGACGCCGACTGGAGCCGCGGCGTCGAGTCGATCCTGCTCGGCGCCATCCGCCTCTGCCGGCTGGTGACGCCGCTCATGCTCGAGCGCCGCCAGGGCTCGATCGTGCTGATCTCCTCCTTCACGGCGCGCGAGCCCCGCCTCTGCTTCCCGATCTCGTCGGTGGTGCGGCCGGCGCTCGCCGGCTTCGTCAAGCTCTATGCCGACCGCTATGCGCGCGACGGGCTGCGCATCAACCTCGTGCTGCCCGGCTTCATCGACAACTGGCCGGCCGACGAGGTGGTGGTGCGGTCGATTCCGATGGCGCGGCGCGGCAGCGTCGAGGAGGTGGCCAAGACGGTCGCGTTCCTGCTCTCGGCCGATGCCGGCTACATCACCGGCCAGAGCCTGCTGGTCGACGGCGCCGTCAATCGCGGGCTCTAGGAGGATCATGCAGCCCGCCTCGAGCTTCCGCGCCGGCCTGATGCAGGACCGGGTGGCGCTGGTCTCCGGCGCCGGCAGCGGCATCGGCAAGGCCGTCGCGCTGCTGCTCGGCGGCCTCGGTGCGCGGCTGGTGCTTTGCGGCCGCCGGCCGGAGCTGCTCGAGGCGACCGCCGCCGAGCTCGATGCGCTCGGCGCGGAGAGCCTGGTCCGGCCGATGACCATCCGCGACCCCGCGCAGGTGGCGGCGCTGCTCGACGCCGCCTGGAGCCGCTTCGGCCGCCTCGACCATCTCGTCAACAACGCCGGCGGCCAGTTCGCCCAGGACGCCATCGACTTCAGCGTCAAGGGCTGGAATGCCGTGATCGACACCAACCTCAACGGCACCTGGCACATGATGCAGGCGGCGGCCCGGCGCTGGCGCGATGCCGGGCAGCCGGGCGCGATCGTCAACATCGTCATGGTGGTGTCGCGGGGGCAGCCCGGCATGGCGCATAGCTGCGCCGCCCGCGCCGGGGTGATCGCGCTCTCCCGCACGGTGGCGGTCGAATGGGCGCCGCTCGGCATTCGCGTCAACTGCGTCGCGCCGGGCGCCATCCGCACCGACGCGATCGCCCGCTATGCGCCGGAGGCCCAGGCGGCTTTCGCGCGCAGCAATCCGATGATGCGCCTGGGCGAGGCCGACGACGTGGCCGAGGCTTGCTGCTTCCTGCTGGCGCCGTCCGGGCGCTTCGTCACCGGCGAGGTCGTCGCCGTCGATGGCGGCCATCAGCTCTGGGGGGACGAGTGGGCCGCCGGCCGCCCCGCCTGGTACGACCCGCAGCACTGGCGGCAGGACGACACGACCCCGCAGGAAGGCCCGATGCCGCCGCGCTGAGCGCAACTTATCGACCGACCAAATCAATTTGTTTGTGCCCTGCCGGGCCAGGGATCAGGCTCGATCCCGGAGGCCGCCGGTGCCCGTACCGGCGAGGAAACCCGCGATGACGTTCGACGACGACGCCCGCCGCCTGATCCTGGAGAACGTCGAGCGCTTCGCGCGCGAGCGGGTGCGGCCGCGCGCGGCCGCGATCGATCGCGACAACCTGTTCCCCCGCGACCTGTTCGACGAGGCGGCGGCGCTCGGCCTGTTCGGGCTCGGCGTACCGGAAGAGTATGGCGGGCTCGGGCGCGACATCGTCACGCCGCTGCTGATCTCCGAGCGGCTGGCACGGGAGAGTGCCGCCTTCGCGCTGATCTTCAACAACACCACCGACTCGACGGTGCCGATCGTCGATTGCGCGGGCGAGGCGCTGAAGCGGCGCTATCTGCCGGCCATCGCGCGCGGCGAGCTGATCCCCTGCATCTCGATCACCGAGCCGCAGGGCGGCTCCGACGTCTCGGCGATCCGCTCCAGCGCGCGCCGCCACGGCGACGGCTACGTGCTGACCGGCCGCAAGATGTGGTGCAGCAACGCCGGCGTCGGCGACCTCTTCACCATCTTCGTGCGGACCGACCCGGCCGGCGGCCATCGCGGCCTGTCGGCCTTCCTGGTGCCGAAGGACGCGCCCGGCCTCAAGGTCGGCCGGCCCGAGGACCTGATCGGCCTGCGCGGCAGCCCGATCGCCGAGCTGATCCTCGAGGATGTCGAGGTGCCGGCCGCCAACCTGCTCGGCCGCGAGGGCGACGGCTTCCGCATCGCCATGCTGACGCTCGACGAGTCGCGCCTGCACTGCGCCGCCATGGCGCTGGGCGTGGCGACCAAGGCGGCCAGCCTGGCGATCGACTATGCCCGCCAGCGCGAGCAGTTCGGCCAGCCGATCATCCGGCACCAGGGCCTGCAGTTCCTGCTCGCCGACATGGCGACCGAGCTCGCCGCGGCGCGCGCCCTCTGGCAGTCCGCGGCGCGCCGGATGCTGGCCGCGCACGACCGCGAGGCCTCGGTCCATTGCGGCATGACCAAGCTGGTCTGCTCCGACCTCTGCATGAAGATCACCACCGACGCCGTGCAGGTGCTGGGCGCCAACGGGCTGTCGCGCGCCTACGAGGTCGAGCGGCTGATGCGCGACGCCAAGGCCTTCCAGATCTTCGACGGCACCAGCCAGATCCAGCGCTCGATGATCGGCCGCTACCTCGATCGCGAAGGCTTGCCCTTCGGCTATCTCGAGGCCTAGCGCCTGGGCGGCGCGCTACACGAACACCGGAAACGAAGGGGGAGGAGACGATGGCACAGGACAAGCTGGCAGTGGTGACCGGGGCGGCGGGCGGCATGGGCGGCGCCGCGGTGGCGCGCCTGGTGCGCGACGGCTACCGCGTCGCCGCGATGGACATCAACAAGGACGGGCTGGCCAGGCTTGCCGCCGAGAGCGGCGGTGCCGTCACCGCCTGGCCCTGCGACCAGACCGACGAGGCGGCGGTGCGCCGGACCATCGGCGAGGTGATCGCCCGCCATGGCGGCGTCTCGGCGCTGGTCAACCTCACCGGCTGGGCCGGCACCACGCGCTTCCACGAGGAGACCTCGGACTACTGGCGCAAGGTCATCGCCATCAACTTCGAATCGATGCTCTACGTCACCCATGCGGTGCTGCAGAACATGATCGAGAGCAAGCGGGGCAAGATCGTGCTGGTGGCCTCGGATGCCGGCCGGGTCGGGACCAGCGGCGAGGCGGTCTATGCCGGCACCAAGGGCGCGGTGATCGCCTTCGCCAAGAGCCTGGCGCGCGAGAATGCGCGCCACAAGATCAACGTCAACTCGGTCTGCCCCGGCCCGACCGACACGCCGCTGCTGCAGGCGGAGATGGCCGAGGATCCCGAGCTGATCCAGCGCATGGTGAAGATCATCCCGTTCCGCCGGGTCGCGACGCCGAAGGACATCGCCGGCGTCATCGCCTTCCTCTGCTCGGAGGATTCCGACTACATGACCGGCCAGACGCTGAGCGTCAGCGGCGGCCTGACGATGGTCTAGCGGGAGCGGTCATGACAACGACGGAGCGGCGGATCTTCGATCCGCGGTTCGAGCTGGCCGGCCGCGACGAGATCGAGGCCTACCAGCTCGGCAGGATCAGCGCGCTGATCGAGCGGACCTGGAAGCGCAACGCCTTCTATCGCGACCTCTGGAAGTCGCGCGGCGGCCGGCCGGTGCCGATCGATTCCTTCGAGCGGTTCCGGGCGGAGATCCCGATCACCCGCAAGGCCGACCTGGTCGCCGACCAGGCGGCCCATCCGCCCTACGGCAAGCGGCTGGCCGCCGTCGACCGCCGCAGGCAGCCCTACCTGCTGTTCACCACCAGCGGCACCAGCGGCCAGGGCGTCGAGCTGCACGCGATAACCCACGCCGAGCGGCGCCGGGCCTACGCGGTCAGCGGCTACGGCTATCGCTGGGCCGGGCTGGAGCGCGGCCACTCGGTGTTCCTGTGCTACGGCATCACCATGCTGGGCGGCGGCCGGATCGAGCTCTACGGGCTCGAGGAATACGGGCTGTCGGTCTATCCGGTGGGGTCCTACGACGTCGAGCGCAAGCTCGACATCCTGGCGCGCCACCGGCCGGACGCCGTGATGTGCACGACCTCCTATATCGGGCACCTCTCGGCGGTCGGGCTGAAGCGCGGCCCGCTGCACCGTCCCAAGGTGCTGTTCGGCGGCGGCGAGGGCGCCAGCTTCGCCTGGTTCGAGCACCAGCAGGAGCTCTGGGGCGCGCCGATCTTCAACCACTACGGGGCCACCCAGACCCGCGTCGACCTGATGTATCCCTGCGAGCGCGGGCTCGGCACGCGCGACCATCCCGGCATGCTGCACAATGTCGAGCCCGGCTTCTATGTCGAGGTGATCGACCCGGAGACCGGCCGGCATGTCGGCGAGGGCGAGCGCGGCGAGCTCGTCATCACCAGCCTGATCCACACCGACTTCCCGCTGATCCGGCACGGCATGGGCGACGCCGCGATCTGGCGTCCCGCGCACTACTGCTCCTGCGGCCGGCCGTTCTCCGGGGTCGAGGTCGGCAGCGTCGCCCGCATGGACGACATGAAGAAGATCAAGGGCATCAATGTCTGGCCGCAGGCGGTCGAGGAGGCGCTGTTCGTCCATGGCGGCGTCGACGAGTATCGCGTCGTGCTGTCGCGCGACGCGGCCGAGGCCGACGTCGCCACGGTCCAGGTGATGGCCAAGCCGGGGGTCTCCGCCGACCAGCGCGGCGACCTCTGCCGGCGCATCCGCGACGAGCTGCGGCGGCGCATCGGCATCGGCTTCGAGGTCGTCGAGGTGCCGTCCGGGCAGATCGCCCAGAGCGAGTACAAGGCGCGGCGCTGGATCGACCGGCGCCAGGATCCGGCGCCGTCGTGAGACGGAGCGGGAGCGGCCGGCTACCTGTCGATGTCGGCCGCCTGGTCGAGCAGCCACTGCCGGAACTCCCGGATGATCGGGTATCCCAGCGCGCCGTGGGGATAGTAGAGGTTGTAGACGAACTCGACGGCGTTTGCGGTGCCGAGCGGCAGGGCGAGGTCGGCCTCGGCGATCCGCTCCCGGCCGACCGACATCATCAGCAGGCCGACGCCCTGTCCCTCGGCGATGGCGCGGAACAGCACGTCGTAATTGTCGATGACGATGCCGCGGCGGGCCTCGGCCGGGTCGAGGCGGTTGAATACGAACCAGCTCTCCCAGTCGCGGTAGTCGAACTCGTGCAGCAGGGTGACGCCGCGCAGGTCGGCGGGCGCCTGGACACGGCCGCCGCGCAGCAGCTCGCGGCTGCACATCGGCACGCGCCGGGTCCGGATCAGCGGCTCCACGGCGATGCCCGGCGCCTGGGCGACCGCCCAGTGGACGGCGAGGTCGATGTGGCCGGAGCTGAAGTCGACCGGCTCGGTGAGGTGCTCGAGCCGCAGGTCGACCTCGGGATAGCGGCGGAAGAAGCTGGCCAGCCGCGGCGTCAGCCACCAGGCCGAGAGATAGGGCGGCAGCCGCACCGTGAGGTGCGGCCGGGTCGAGCCGCGGCGCATCCGCTCGATGCTGAAGGAGAGCTGGGTGAAGGATTGCTGCAGCACCGGCAGCAGGCTGCGGCCATAGGAGGTCAGCACGACCTGCCGCGTCTCGCGCACGAACAGCGGGAACTTCAGCGCCTGCTCGAGCATGCGGACATGATGGCTGACCGCCGCCGGCGTGACGTCGAGCTCCTCGGCCGCCTTGGTGAAGCTGAGGTGGCGCGCCGCCGCCTCGAAGACGCGCAGCGCGTTCAGCGGGGGCAGGGCACGGGTCATCTCGCAGCTCTCTCGCGGCGGGCCGCTAAAGCAGCCGTTCCGGGCAGCCGTTCCGGGGCCTGCCGGGCGGCATCCTAGCGGGGCCGGGGCCACATGTCCGCACGGTTCCTGCAGGGCTTCCGCGTTCTCGAGCTCAGCCAGTACATCCCCGGCCCCTATGCCGCGCTGATGCTGGCCGACCTCGGCGCCGACGTGATCAAGGTCGAGCCGCCCGGCGGCGACCCGATGCGCATGCTGGGGCCCGACGCCGCCGGCGGCAGCTCGTCCTTCCACGCGGCGATGAACGGCGGCAAGCGCATCCTGCGCCTCGACCTCAAGACGGCGCCCGGCCGCGAGACGCTGCGGCGCCTGCTGGCGCGGGCCGACGTGCTGGTCGAATCCTACCGCCCCGGCGTGCTGGACCGGCTGGGCTTCGATCGCGCCAGCATCAGGGCCGCCTGTCCCGACCTCGTCCATTGCGCCATCACCGGTTTCGGCCAGACCGGGCCGCTGGCCGGCAAGGCCTCGCACGACCTCGGCTGCATGGCGCTGGCCGGCGGCCTGGCGGCCTCGGGCACCGCGGCGCAGCCGGTGATGACGACGCCGCCGGTCGCCGATTTCGCCGCCGGCCTGCAGGCGAGCACGACGATCATGGCGGCGCTGCTCGGCCGGGCGCGCGGCGGCGGCGGCGCCTATATCGACATCGGCCTCACCGACGCCGTGCTCGCCTGGCAATCCTGCCTGCTGAGCGAGGCGCTGCAGCGCGGCCCGCTGCCGCTGCGGGCCTGCCTCGCCGACAATGGCGGGACGGCCTGCTACAACATCTACGAGACCGCCGACGGCCGCTTCGTCACGCTGGCCGCCGACGAGAGCAAGTTCTGGGCGAATTTCTGCCGCGCCGTCGGCCGGCCGGACTGGATCGCCCGCCAGGCCGATCCGCTGCCGCAGGCGGCGCTGATCGCCGAGCTCCGGGCGCTCTTCGCCGCGCGCCCGCTCGCCGACTGGGACGCGCTGCTCGGCGCGGTCGACTGCTGCTGGCAGCCGGTGCTCGAGCCGGCCGAGGTGGTGCGCCACCCGCAGGTGGAGGCGCGCGGGCTGCTGCGCCGCACGGGCCCTGCGGGCGCCCGGGTCGAGGTGCTCTACCCCGCCTGGATCGACGGCGCGCCGCCGGCGGCGCGGCCGCCTCATGCCGAGATCGACGCGTCCGCCGCCCTCGCCGCCTGGGAGGCGCCGCCGGCAGCGCCAGCCCCCACCCGATCCGTTCCCCCAAGACCAGAGGAGTGAGACACCGATGACGACGCCCCCGAAGAAGCCGACCTTCGACGGCAACTACAGCCACATTCTCTACAGCGTGAAGAACAACATCGCGACCATCGCGATCAACCGGCCGGAGAAGCTCAACGCCTTCACCCAGCACACGATCTACGAGTGGGAGGACGCCTTCCGGCGCGCCGAGGACGACAAGAACGTCGGCGTCATCGTCTTCACCGGCGTCGGCGACCGCGCCTTCAGCTCCGGCGGCGACGTCAACTGGGAGAAGGAGGGCGGCACCAAGGACGAGGACTACAGCACCGCCCACATGATCATCAACAGCCGCAAGGCGGTGATCGCCCGGGTCAATGGCTGGTGCATCGGCGGCGCCAACCACCTTGCCTATTTCTGCGACATCACGATCGCCGCCGAGCATGCCCGCTTCGGCCAGAACGGGCCGCGCGTCGCCTCGCCGGCGGGCGGCTACATGGTGGCCCACGCCGCCAACATCATCGGCCACAAGCGGGCCCGCGAGATGTGGATGCTGTGCCGGCGCTACAGCGCGCAGGAGATGCTGCAGTGGGGCCTGATCAACGCCGTGGTGCCGATGGACAAGCTCGACGAGGAGGTCGAGAAGTGGGCCAACGAGATCATGGCGCTGAGCCCGACCGTGATCGGCACGGTGAAGGAGTCCTTCCGCTACATGCTGGAGGACACCATGAAGTACGACATCCACCAGGTGCTGAAGACGGTCAGGCCCAACTTCTACGAGACCGGCGAGCAGCTCGAGGGCTCGACCGCGTTCCTGGAGAAGCGCAAGCCGGACTTCACCAAGTACCGCTTCGGCAAGTAGGCGGCGCAAGGGGGCGCGGGCCGGCCGCGCCCCCGGCTGGCGGGCTCGTCCGCTATGCCACCAGCTTCAGGATGTTGGTGGCCACCGCGGCCAGGCGGCCGCCGGCATGGACGGTGAGCTCGGCGAGGATGCGCCCGCGCGCCTCGTCATGGCCGGTGACGGCGAACACGGTCGTCGTCTCCTCGCCGGGGAAGACGGGCGCGACCAGCCGGATCCGGTCGTAGCCGAGCGAGACCAGCGGCAGGCCGGAGTCCCGGGTCGCCGCCGTCGAGGCGGCCGACATGAACCCGATCAGCAGGGCGCCGTGGGCGATCGGCCGGCCATAGGGCGTCGCCCGGCAGAACGCGGCGTCGAGATGGATCGGGTCGTGGTCGCCGACGAGG
Source organism: Dongiaceae bacterium (assembly GCA_046349435.1). Lineage (GTDB taxonomy): Bacteria > Pseudomonadota > Alphaproteobacteria > Dongiales > Dongiaceae > JAXMCI01. The sequence continues at coordinate 94,098 of JAXMCI010000012.1, forward strand.
TCGGCGAAGGCCTGCACCATCTCCGGCGTGACCCTGCGCACGAAGACCGCGCGCAGGCCGACGGGCAGCGCTGCGGACAGCGGCGTCATCGGCGATCCTCCAGCACATCGTATTGAAGATGCCGGCGCGTTCGCGGTAAGCGTGGTCCGCCCGGGGCCCAGGCGACGGCGACGGTCGCAGGAAGGCGAGGAGGATGGCCAGGCCGCTGCCGCCGCTCACCCAGCTGCGCGCCTTCGAGGTGGCGGCGCGCCACCTCAGCTTCAGCAAGGCCGCGCTCGAGCTCTGCGTCACGCCGGCCGCGGTCAGCCACCATATCCGCTCGCTGGAGGACTATCTCGGCTGCCGGCTGTTCCAGCGGCTGACCCGCAGCCTGGCGCTGACGCCGGACGGCGAGGCGCTGCTGCCCGTGGTGCGGGACTCCTTCGGCAGCATCGCGCTCGAGATCGGGCGGCTGCAGGCCGACTCGGCGCGCCAGCATCTCGCGGTGCGGATGCCGCCCTTCCTCTCGGCGCGCTGGCTGACGCCGCGCCTCACCGGCTTCGTCGACCGCTACCCCGGCATCGAGCTGTCGCTCGAGCACGCCACCATGCCGGTCGACTTCGAGAACGATCACGTCGACATCGCCGTGCAGTGGACCCTGCCCTGCGGCGGCGACATCGCCGCCGAGCCGCTGATCGCGACCCGCCGCATCCCGAGCTGCCATCCGTCGCTGCTCGCCGCCGCCGGCAGCCCGGCCGCCGGGATCGAGCGCTTCAACCTGCTGCACGAGTTCTCCTATGCCGACTGGGAGCAGTGGTACGAGATGCACGGGCTCGATCCCGCGGCCGCCCGGCGCGGCTTCGTCTTCGACAACTACGAGGTGCTGCTGCGGGCGACGGTGGCGGGCCAGGGCATCGCGCTGCTGATGGACTCGCCCTGGGGCGCCGACTGGGAGAGGGACGCGCTGCGGCGGCCCTTCGGCGACCGTGGCCCGGACTTCGCCTACTACGTGCTCTACCCGCGCGACGCGCTGCGCCGCCCGCTGGTGAGCGCCTTCCGGGAATGGCTGTTCGAGCAGGTGCGCGGCTCCCCCGCTCAGTGAGGTCCCCGGCCGGCCTGCAGCCGGTCGCGCAGCGCATACCAGCGCACGGCTGCGCCGATCATCCGGCGCTTCAGGCCGTGGAAGCGGAAGGGCGGCGGCAGGGCGCCCGCCAGGGGCCCGAAGGGAGCGAGATCCTCGCCCAGCACGGCGGCCGAGAGCACGCGGCCCAGCACGTGGGAGAGCACGACGCCGCGCCCGCCATAGCCGAAGGCGACGTGCAGGCCGGGCTCGAGCGCGGCGACGTGGGGCAGGTTGTCCGGCGACAGCCCGACCAGCCCCGACCAGCGATGGGTGACCGGCGTGTCGCCGAGCACCGGGAAGAGCTGGCGCATGCGGCCCTCGAGGATCTCGAACACCCTGGCCTCGTCCTCGCGCGACGTCACCTTGCCGCGGCCGCCGAACAGCAGCCGCCCGTCCGGCAGCATCGGGAAGTAGTTGAGCAGCGCGAAGCTGTCGGCGACGACGTGCCGGCCCGGGTCGATCCGGCGTCGCGCCTCCGCGGACAGGGGCGCGGTGGTGATCAGCGCCGAGGCGACGGTGATGAAGTGCCGGCGGAAGCGTGCCAGCCCGAGCTCCGGGCCGAGATAGGAGTCGGTGGCCAGGATCACCTGCCTGGCGCGCACCCGCGCGCCGGGCGCGGTATCGACCGTGAACGCGCCGCGGCGTCCGGCGATGCCGGTCGCCGGCGTCCGGGCGTGGATGCGCACGCCCCGCCCGGCGAGGCCGCCGGCATAGCCCCGGGCGTAGCGCAGCGGGTGGACCCGGGCGCCGCGCATGTCGAGATAGGCGCCGTGATAGAGGTCGAGGCCGAGGCGCTCGACGCTCTCGGCGCGGCTCAGCAGCCGCGGCACGGGATCGCCGATGCGCTGCAGCCAGGCGACGTCGTCCGCGAGGGTCTTCAGTGCCGCCGGCGAATGCGCCGCCGTGACCTGGCCGCACTCGGCGTGCTCGCAGTCGATGGCGAAGCGGGCGACGTTCTCCTTGATCGCCGCCACGCCGTCATGCAGCAGGCGGTGCAGGCGGCGCGCCGTCTCGGCGCCATAGGCGGCCTCCAGCGCGCAGAAGCTCATCTTGTAGCGCGGGGTGACGGAGCCGCCGTTGCGCCCGCTGGCGCCCCAGCCGATCTCGCGGGCCTCGAGCAGCAGCACGTCGGCGCCGCGGGCGGCGAGCGCGTCGGCGGCGGCGAGCGCCGTGTAGCCGCCGCCGATGATCGCCACCTCGCAATCGGCATCGGCGGCAAGCGGCGGATGGGACGGCGCCTGGCCCCCGGTCGCCGCCCAGTAGCTGCCCATGCCGGGGGTCATCGGCCGAGGAAGCGCGGCGGCCGCTTCTCGGCGAAGGCGAGCGGCCCCTCCTTGGCGTCCTCCGAGGCCATCGCCCGGTCGTAGAAGCCGAAGCGGCCCTGGCGCAGCAGCCCGAACAGGCGGCTCTCGTTCTCGTGCTGCCCGTCGACGACGATCTGCTTGACCGCCTGCACGGCGAGCGGCGCCGCCTCGCAGATGCTCTGGGCCATCGCCATCGCCTCCTCCATCAGCCGGTCCGCCGGGACGACGCGGTTGACCATGCCGAACTGCGCCGCCTCGGCGGCCGACAGGCGGCGGCCGGTGAGCAGCATGTCGAGCGCGATGTTGCGCGGCAGGCGGCGCGCCAGGCGCTGCACGCCGCCGGCATCGGCCATGACACCGACCTTGACCTCGGGCACGGCGAAGGCGGCATGCTCGGCCGCGACGATCAGGTCGCAGGCCAGCGCGATCTCGCAGCCGCCGCCGATCGCGAGCCCGTTCACCGCGGCGATCACCGGCTTGTAGAGGCCCGGCAGCTCGGTGAGGCCGGCGAAGCCGCCCACCCCGAAGGGGCCGCCCGGCGCCTGGTCCGGCAGCTCGCCGCTCTCGGCCCCGCTCTTCAGGTCCCAGCCGGCGGAGAAGAACTTCTCGCCGGCGCCGCTGACGATCGCCACCAGCAGGGACTCGTCGTCCCGGAAGGCGGCGAAGATCTCGCCCAGCTCGGTGCTGAGCCGGGTGTCGATGGCATTGGCCTTGGGCCGGTCGATGACCAGCTCGAGCACGCGCCCCTGCCGCCGCTGCCGCACGAACTCCATCGCCTGCCTCCTCCCGGCCCCTGCATGACAGGCTACAAGCGGCGGGACCGCTGACAAGCTACGCTTATTCGGTCACCGACAACTTTAATTTGCCGCGTCCTCGCGGCTCATCGGCCGTCCTTCGACCCCGGCTCGGTGATCGCCTCCACGGCGTCGATCATGTGCGGCAGGAACTGGTCGCCATGGCCGCGGACCACGGCGGCCTGGAAGAGCTGGGCGATGGCGGCGCCGACGAAGCCGGCGGTGGGCACGCCCTCCATCATGTGGGCGAAGTAGCGCAGGTCCTTGGCGGCGTTGCTGATCGAGAACTTCGCCGCGCTGTCGTCGCCCTCGAGGTAGTACTTGGCGAAGCGCCGGATCATCACGCTGTCGCCGCCGCCGCTGGTGACGATGTCGGTCAGCGCCTTGAGGTCGACGCCGGCCCGCCGGGCGGCGACCACCGCCTCGGCGACGGTGGCGGCGTTGGCCATCACCAGGAAGTTGTTGATCAGCTTCAGCCGGTGGCCGGCGCCGACCGGGCCGGCATGGACGATGACCTCGGCGAAGGTCTCCAGCACCGGCCGGATCTCGGCCAGCGTCGCCGGGTCGCCGCCGGTCATCATGCCGAGCCGGCCTTCCTCGGCCTCCTTGGGCGTGCGCAGCAGCGGCGCGTCGACGAAGCGGCCGCCGCGCGCCTCGACCGCGGCGGCGATCCTCAGGGTCGATTGCGGCTCGGCGGTCGAGCAGTCGGCGACGATGGCGCCGGGCTGCAGCCCCTCGAGCAGCCCGCCCGGGCCGAGCACCACCGCCTCGACCTGCGGCGAGCCGGTGACGCAGACGAAGACCAGGTCCGAGCGCCGCGCGAGCTCCGCCGCGTTCTTCGCCTCGACCGCGCCGCGGCCGACCAGGTCCTCGACCGGCTGGCGGTTGCGATGGCCGAGGATGGTCAGGGCGTAGCCCTTGGCGAGCATGTTCTTGGCCATGCCGTGGCCCATCATGCCGACGCCGACGAAGCCGATGCGCTTCTTCTCAGCCACCGCTGCTCTCCTGGAAATCCGTCGCGATGGCGCGAGAGTACCGGCCGGCGCCGGCCGCGGTAAAGCGGAGCCGCGCCGAGCGCCTTTGATCTTCGCCGCGGATTGTGCCGAGATCGGCCCGGCCGCGGCAGGGGCCGCAGCCGGGAGGCGCCATGGCAGCCACGCCGCACGTCGTCGTCATCGGGGCGGGAACGCTCGGGCTCTCGACCGCCGCCAGCCTGGTCGAGCGCGGCGCGCGCGTCACCGTGCTCGAGGCCCGCGCGATCGCCGCCGGCTCGAGCGGCCGCTCCGTCGGGGTGGTCGGCACCCAGCTCACCGACCCCTTCCAGATCATGCTGCGCCGCCACGCGCTGCGGCAGTTCCGCCGCTGGGAGGGCCTCGGGCTGCGCTTCGAGCGCATCGGCTATCTCAGGCTGGCCCGCACCGCGGCGCAGATGGCGCTCTTCGAGCGCTCGGTCGCGCTGCAGGCCGAGGCCGGGTTCCGCGCCCGGCTCTACCCCGTCGGCCGGCTCCGCGAGCTGGTGCCGCATCTCGACCCGGCCGGGCTGGCCGGCGGCATCTTCGGGCCGGACGACGGCTTCATCGACCCGCCCGAGCTCTGCGCCCTGCTGGCCGGGCTGGTGCGCGAGGCGGGCGGCGCGGTGCACCAGGCCTGCGCGCTCGCCGGCGCGGCCCGCGTCCCCGGCGGCTACCGCCTGGAAACCGGCCGCGGCCCGGTCGCGTGCGACGCCGTGGTGAACGCGGCCGGGGCCTGGGCGCCGCAGGTCGCCGCGCTGCTCGGCCAGGCCCTGCATCTCCGCCCGGAGCGCCACGAGGCGGTCGCGGTCCTGCTCGACCGCCCGCTCGACTACGTCATGCCGATGGTCATGGACCTGGTGAACGGCGAGGGCACCGGCCTCAACTTCCGCCACGACCGCCCGGGCGCGCTGATCGCCGAGATCCACAAGGCCGACACGGCCCGGCCCGCCGATCCCGACTCCTACGACGAGCACTGCGCGGAGGCGTCGAAGGTCCGGCTGGCCGAGCTGCTGCTCGAGCGGGTGCCCGGCCTGCCCGGCGCGCGGCTCGGCCGCGGCTGGGCCGGGCTCTATCCCGAGACCGCCGACCACCGGCCCTTCGTCGGCCCGCTCGACCCGGCCGAGCCGGCGCTGGTCACCGCCGCCGGGGCCGGCGGCTACGGCATCCAGCTGGCGCCGGTGATCGGCCAGGTCGCCGCCGACTGGGTGGTGCATGGCGCGCCGGTCTCGGCGCCGGGGACCGAAGCGCTGCTGCCGACGGCGGCGCGCAACCTGCCGATGGCCGAGTGACGGGAGCAGCCGCGATGTCCGAGATTCTCCTGACCGAGCGTCGCGACGACGCAGTCGCGATCCTCACCCTCAACCGCCCGGAGCGGGGCAACGCGCTGAGCCCGGCGCTGGTCGAGGCGCTGGGCGCGGCGCTCGCCGTGGCGGCCTCCGACGGCACGCGACTGCTGGTGCTGCGCGGCAACGGCCGGCATTTCTGCACCGGCTTCGACCTCACCGACCTGGAGGCGCAGAGCGACGGCGACCTGGTGCTGCGCATCCTGCGGGTCGAGCGGCTGCTGCAGGCGATCTTCCACGCGCCGTTCCACACCATGGCCCTCGCGCATGGCCGGGTCACCGGCGCCGGCGCCGAGATGCTCTGCGCCTGCGACACCCGGATCGGCGCGCCCGGCGTGCGCTTCGCCATGCCCGGGCCGCAGTTCGGGGTGGCGCTCGGCACGCGCCGGCTGGCGCACCGCATCGGCGCGGAGAAGGCGGCGGCGCTGCTGCTGCAGGGGCACGGCCTCGAGGAGGGCGAGGCGCTCGCCCACGGCCTGCTCTCCGCCGTCGCCGAGCCGGAGACCTGGCCGTCGCGGATGGCCGAGCTCGGCGCGGCGCTCGGCCGGGTCGCGGCCGACACCGCCGCGCGGCTGCGCGCCGTGCTGAAGCCCGATACCCGGGCGGCCGACCTGGCGACCCTGGTGGAGAGCGTGATCGAGCCCGGCCTGCGCGAGCGCATCGCGCGCTATCGCGACGGGCTGAAGGCGACGGCCCGGTAGCGGGTCTGGCCCGGCAGATGCGCTCGGCTCATCGACGGGGGAGCAAGCCGCGACGACCCGGCGCATCCGCCGCGGCTCGCGCGGCCGCGATGTCGGCCGCGGTGGGATGGGCCGGATCGATCGGCGCCGGCACCGCGCCGGACAGCAGGTCGACGGCGGGCAGCCAGCGCAGCCCGGGATCGCTCAGCAGGACATCGTCGGCCGTCAGCAGGCGGGCGATCTCGGGCAGCACCGTGCCCGGGATCGCGACCACCTCGCGCAGTGCGCCGCTGTCCGGGGGCAGCCGGCGGCCGGGTTGCCCGGGTCCCTCCCGGCCGTGCCACGCGGTGACATGCCCCGCCGCGCCGAGGACGCGCCGGAAGCGCGCCGCCGGCCTGTCCGGGTCGCGCCGGATGCGGATCTCGAGCAGCGGCGGCTGGCCCGCCATCGGGTCCGCGGCATCCCAGATCGCCAGCGAGAGCGCGTAGATCGGGCATTCCAGGGCGGCCAGATCCTCCGGCCGACGTGCGGTGCCGAGGGCGGCGGCGCCGAAGGGCCGCTCGATGGCGATCAGCGCCGGCGCAGGCTGGCCGGGGCCCTCGCTGGCCGCATCGATGCGGATCGCACGGCAGGGCAGGCCGGCATAGTGGCGGGCGCCGGCGGCGGAGGGCCGGCCGGTCCGGCCGACCCAGGCGGCCGCCAGCAGGAGAGTCGCGGCATCCCCGGTGCCGAGCGTCATCCAGCGGGCCCGCCAGCCGACGGGAAGGAGGCCCTCGCGGCCGAGCAGCGCCGCCGTCCGGCCGACGATCCGCCGGGGGATCCCCAGCAGGTCGGCATAGAGGTCGACCAGCTGGCTGAGGTTCGCCATGGCTCGAGTCCCTCGGTTCTTGCGGGCGCGAGAGCCGGCGCCCATGGCGACCCCACCATCCGGCCGAGCGGCGATCAAACGAGAAAATCTGCGTCGCGCCCGTAGATATTCTTCTCGATGGCGCGCGGCGCGCGTGTCCGCCGCGGGGCGCCTCACACGGGCACGCTTTGAACTGCACGGGGCTGCTCAGCGCCGCCGCGGCGGTGCTTCGCCTTGCCTGCGGCGATCTGCTACGCTTGCTCCCGGCGGCGCAGCGGGGCGGGCGGCCGGAGGCAGGGGGATCCGAATGGGCTGGATTGACGATGGTCTCAGGTCGCGCCTTCTGATCGGCGTGGCGTCCGTGGCGCTTGCGGTGCCGGTGTCCGACCGGGCGACGGCGCAGGAGGCGAAGTGGCAGCCCTGGATCGAGGTCGGGGGCGCGGTCGGCAGCGACCACAGCTTCGGCGACGTCGACATGTTCATCCCGGTCTGGCAGGACCAGACCTCGCTGCTGTTCGGCGATTTGCGCGGCACCTTCACGACCTCGCCGACCCAGGAGGGCAATTTCGGCCTGGGCTACCGCACCCAGATCGACCCGGGCTGGATCCTCGGCGGCTACGGCTTCATCGACATCCAGAACAGCGAGAACGACAACCTCTTCTACCAGGGCTCGGTCGGCGCCGAGCTGCTGTCGGTCGACTGGGACCTGCGGCTCAACGGCTATTTCCCGTTCAATTCCGGCGGGAAGAGCACCGGCAGCAACAACGGCCACCTGGAGATCAGCGGCACCAACATCGGCATCACGCACGACATGGAGAAGCCGCTGTTCGGCTTCGACGGCGAGGTCGGCTGGCGGCTGCCGATCTTCCCGGCCGAGGGCGACCTCGACGTGCGGGCCTTCGTCGGCGGCTACTACTTCGCCAATTCCGACGTCGAGACCGTCGCCGGGCCGCGCGGGCGGCTCGAGGTGCGGCTTTACGACCTCGATTTCCTGGGCGTGCAGTCGCGGCTGACCTTCGACGGCGAGGTGCAGTGGGACAGCCCGCGGGGGACCCAGGGCTTCGGCGGGCTGGAGCTGCGCATCCCGCTGGGCGTCGTCACCGGCGCGCCCGGCCCGAAGCTGTCGCCACTCGACCGGCGGATGGTCGACCGGGTGCAGCGCGACGTCGACATCGTCACCCAGGAGTACCAGAGCGACCCCAACGACGTGATCGTCGACGGGCTGACGGTGAAGACCCACACCATCGTGTTCGCCGAGGAAGGCGGCACCGGCAACGGCACCAAGGGCAACCCGACCAGCCTGGAGAACGCGCCGGCGCTGGCCGCCGCCAAGGGCCAGAACGCGATCATCGTGGTGCGAGGCGACGCCGGGCCGATCGACCTGTCGGGCCAGCCGCTGCAGCTCGAGAACGGCCAGGCGCTGCTCGGCGGCGGCTCGACCGTGCGGCTGACCGACGCCGAGGATTCGGACATCCGCACCGGCTTCCACGCCCCGGGCGCCCGGCCGACGGTGATCGGCAGCACCAGCAGCGCCAACCTGATCCAGATGTACTCGGGCGGGCAGAACCGGGTGACGGGGCTGGACCTGGAGGGCAGCTTCGCCAACGCGATCTTCGGCTCGAACATGCAGCGGGCCATCGTCACCGACAACTTCATCGACCCGCCGGCGAGCAACGGCATCCTGCTGCACAACAGCGGCGCGGCGATCCCGACCAGCCAGTTCGCCTACATCGCGCGCAACTCGGTCGACGGCGCCGGCTCGGCCGGCATCGCCGTCAAGTCCTACCTCTCCGACGCGCTCGCCCACACCCAGACGATCGTCATCGCGGACAACATCGTCGCCGGCGTTGCCGACGGGCTGCAGCTGGGGACCTTCGCCTCCGGGCTGGCCGGGCTGAGCCAGACCGTGCTGATCGCCGGCAACAGCCTGTCGGGGATCGGCCGGGACGCCATCCAGCTGCGCGAGATCCTGCAGGGGGTGGACGCGGCCCAGAGCCTGTCGATCTACGGCAACGTGATCGCCGATGCCGGGCGCGACGGCATCCAGCTGCTCCTCGCCGACGGCCGGGCCGATGATGCGGCGCTGAGCGCCGCGATTGGCGGCAATGCGATCGCCTCGGCGGGGCGCAGCGGCATCTATGTCAGCGCGGCGCTCAGTGACCTCGCCGGAGCGACGGCGGGCCTCGCGATCGACGGCAACACGGTCGGCACCGCCGGCATCAACGGCATCAACGTCGTCCTGGCGGCCACCTCGCTCGGCAGCCTGGATCAGCGCTTCGCCATCGACGGCAACGGCGTCGGCAGCGCCGGGCTGTTCGGCGTCGACACCAGGCTGCTGGTGCAGGATGTCGGCGGCCCGGTCGACCTCGATCTCGCGTTCGACGGCAACACCATCGGCGATGGTGCCGCCGCCGGCCTCTTCGTGAATCCCGCCTTCTTCAACATCGGCAGCCTGACCCAGGCGGTCACCTTCGCCAGCAACACGGTGGGCCGCGCGGGCACCGGCATCGAGCTCAACGAGATCGCGGACAACGTGACGGGCGCAGTTGCCTCGACGCTGCTGTTCGAGGGCAACACCGTGACTTCCGGGACCGGCGCAGGCATCGTTCTGAACTTCAACGTCGCTGGCCTGGGGAGCCTGGCCCAGAGCGCCGCCGTGATCGGCAACAGCATCGGCTCTGTGGCCGGGAGCGGCATCTCCGTCCTCGAGACCGTGGGTGCTGTCGGCCCGACCAGCCTCGCCGAGACGGTCGCCGGCAACAGCGTCGCCGCGGCCGGGAACAGCGGCATCTACCTCAGGATCCTCCCCGGCACCATCGGCAGCTTCGCCCAGAGCACCGCGGTCACCGACAACGAGGTGGGGACCGCCGGCCGCGACGGGATCCGGGTGCTGCAGTCGCTCGACGGGGTGACGGTGGCGAGCTCCAGCCTCGCGCTGTCCGGCAACAGCGTGACCTCCGCGGCCGCCGCCGGCATCTACCTGAGCCAGGCGGTCGCAAGCGCCAGCCTCGGACAGAGCCTGAGCATCGCCGGCAACACCGTCTCCGCCGCCGGCACGAACGGGATCGCCAGCCTGCTCTATGGCGGGAGCGGCGCGGCCGTCACCCAGACCGGCACCATCTCGGGTAACGGCGTGCAGCACGCGACGCTCAACGGGCTCGACATCGCCGCCGGCGGCAGCGGCACCGTCGGGATCAGCCTCGGCCTCTCCGGCAACACGCTGAGCCAGAACGGCCAGAACGGTTTCGCGGGCTTCGCCAGCGGTCCCGGCACGACGGCGACCCTCACGCTGGTTTCGGGGAGCGGCAATCACTTCACCGGCAATGCCGGCTTCGGCGCCTATCTCTCGGCCGGCGGCGGGTCGTCGATCACCTTCCACATCAACGGCAACGATCTTGGCGGCAACACCGGCGGCACCACCTCGGCGAACGGCGCGGTGACGGTCACGCCCTAGACCTTGTGGATCCCGGCACCCCTCGCCGATACTCCGGCCGGCTTCGGATCGGCAGGAGAGGCACCGGGCGGGATGCGCAGGAAGTCGCAGGCGGAAGCGGCCAGGCTGGACAATGCGGCCCGGGCGGGCTGGCTCTACTACATCGCCGGCAACTCGCAGGACGAGATCGCGCAGAAGCTGCGGGTGTCGCGCCAGACCGCGCAGCGGCTGATCGCGCTGTCGGTCAGCGAGAAGCTGATCAAGGTCCGGCTCGACCATCCGATCGCCCATTGCCTCGACCTCTCGCAGCGGCTCAAGGACCGCTTCGGGCTGGAGCTGTGCGAGATCGTACCGAGCGATCCCGACGCGCCGGCCAGCCTGCCCGGCGTCGCGCAGGCGGCCGCGGCCGAGCTCGAGCGCTGGTTCCTCTCGGCGCATTCGGTGATCGTCGCGGTCGGCTCCGGCCGCACCATGCGCGCCACGGTCGAGCAGCTCGCCTCGATGGACTGCCCGCAGCACAAGATCGTCTCGCTGGTCGGCAACATCGCGCCGGACGGCTCGGCCTCGTTCTACGACGTGGTGGTGCGGATGTCCGACGCGGTGCGCGCGCCGCACTATCCGATGCCGCTGCCGGTGATCGCCACGACGACCCACGCGAAGGCCCTGCTGCTCGGGCAGAAGGCGATCCACAACGTCATCGACCTCGCCCGCCAGGCCGACGTCACCTTCGTCGGCATCGGCCAGCTCGGTGAGAACGGGCCGCTGCTGCAGGACGGCTTCGTCAACCGCGACGAGATGCGCGCGCTCGGCAAGGCCGGTGCGGTCGGCGAGATCGTCGGCTGGGCCTTCGACAGTGCCGGCCGCTTCGTCGAGGGCCTGACCAACGATCGGGTGATGAGCGTGCGGCTCGAACATCGCCCGGTCCGGCCGGTGATCGGGGTGGCCGTCGGGGAGAGCAAGATCGCAGCGGTCAACGGCGCTCTCCGTGGGCATTTGATCAATGGCCTGATCTCCGACGAGGCCACGGCGGAGCGGCTCCTCGGGCTCGGCTGATCGCCGCTCAGATCAAAATATGTAAGCAATTATATAGTGTTAGTTCGCAGGCGACGCTTGTTGCTGCGCTGCAGCGACGAATATGGCTTGACGCCCTTCTGCCGATAATGTGGGCTTATGCCTTAGAACATAGCAAAAGCCCATGCTCGAAGAGGAGGAAAGCGCGCCATGAGGACGTCGATTCGGGCCTTGCTGGGGGCGTGCGCCATGGTGGCGCTCGCCGTCCCGGCCCTGGCCGAGACCAAGCTGACCATCGCCACGGTGAACAATGGCGACATGATCCGGATGCAGAAGCTGACGGACGACTTCACCAAGGCCAATCCGGACATCGCGCTCAACTGGGTGACCCTCGAGGAGAACGCCCTGCGCCAGAAGGTGACCGTCGACATCGCCGCCAAGGGCGGCCAGTTCGACGTCATCACCATCGGCACCTACGAGGTGCCGATCTGGGCCAAGAAGGGCTGGCTGGTGGCGCTCGACGGGCTCGGCGCCGACTACGCCGTCGACGACCTGCTGCCGCCGATTCGCGCCGGCCTCTCCTATGACGGCAAGCTCTACGCCGCGCCGTTCTACGGCGAGAGCTCGATGGTGATGTACCGCAAGGACCTGTTCGAGAAGGCCGGCCTCACCATGCCGGACTCGCCGACCTGGGACTTCATCGCCGAGGCGGCCAAGAAGATCACCGACAAGAAGGACGGCATCTACGGCATCTGCCTGCGCGGCAAGGCCGGCTGGGGCGAGAACATGGCGTTCCTCACCGCCATGTCGAATTCCTTCGGCGCGCGCTGGTTCGACGAGAAGTGGCAGCCGCAGTTCGACCAGCCGGAATGGAAGAAGACGCTCGCCTTCTACGTCGACCTGATGAAGGCGGCCGGCCCGCCGGGCGCGTCGACCAACGGCTTCAACGAGAACCTGGCGCTGTTCAACGCCGGCAAGTGCGCCATGTGGATCGACGCCACCGTCGCCGCTTCCTTCGTCACCAACCCCAAGGAGTCGAAGGTCGCCGACAAGGTCGGCTTCGCGCTGGCGCCCAACACCGGGCTCGGCAAGAACGCCAACTGGCTGTGGGCCTGGTCGCTCGCGATTCCCGCCGGCTCGCAGAAGACCGAGGCCGCCGAGAAGTTCATCGCCTGGGCCACCGGCAAGCACTATCTCGAGCTGGTCGCCGGCAAGGAGGGCTGGGCCAACGTGCCGCCCGGCACCCGCACCTCGCTCTACGCCAATGCCGAGTACCAGAAGGCGGCGCCCTTCGCCAAGCTGACGCTCGATTCGATCAACTCGGCCGACCCGACCCATCCGACGGTGCAGCCGGTGCCCTATGTCGGCGTGCAGTTCGTCGCGATCCCCGAGTTCCAGGGCATCGCCACCTCGGTCGGCCAGCAATTCTCGGCGGCGCTCGCCGGCAAGGAGTCGGTCGACGCGGCGCTGAAGAACGCGCAGAGCATCACCAAGCGCGAGATGACCAAGGCCGGCTACATCAAGTAGCCGCCGGTCCGGCAATCCGGGCTGCCCGGCCAGGCGAGGCCGGGCAGCCCGACGCCCCCGGGCGCAGCGCGAGGCAGCGGATCATGGCGACGAAGCAGACGCGGATCCTGGCGAATCTCTCCGTGGCGCCCTCGGTGGCGGTGCTCTTCCTCTGGATGATCGTGCCGCTCGGCATGACCATCTACTTCTCGCTGCTCCACTACAACCTGATGGACAGCAGCGAGACCTCCTTCATCGGCCTGCTCAACTACGAGTACTTCCTCACCGACCCGGCCTTCTTCGCCGCGGTTGCCAACACGCTGCTCCTGGTCGGCGGCGTGCTGCTCATCACCGTGGTCGGCGGCATCCTGCTCGCCCTGCTGATGGACCAGCCCTTCTGGGGCCGCGGCATCGTCCGGCTGATGGTGATCGCGCCGTTCTTCGTCATGCCGACGGTCTCGGCGCTGATCTGGAAGAACCTGCTGATGCACCCGGTGTCGGGCCTGATCGCCTGGCTGATGCAGTCGGTCGGGCTGCAGCCGATCGACTGGTTCGCCGACGCGCCGCTCTTCGCCATCGTCGTCATCGTCTCCTGGCAGTGGCTGCCCTTCGCGACGCTGATCCTGCTGACCGCCATCCAGTCGCTCGACGAGGAGCAGAAGGAGGCGGCGCAGATGGACGGCACGCCGCCGCTGTCCTTCTTCTTCTACATCGTGCTGCCGCACCTGGCGCGCGCCATCACCGTGGTGATCCTGATCGAGACGATCTTCCTGCTCAACGTCTTCGCCGAGATCCTGGTGACCACCGGCGGCGGGCCGGGCACCGACACCACCAACATCGCCTTCCTCGTCTACGCCCAGGCGCTGCTGCAGTTCGACGTCGGCGGCGCGTCGGCCGGCGGCATCGTCGCCGTCATCCTGGCCAACATCGCGGCCATCTTCCTGGTCCGCATGATCGGCCGGAACCTGGAGGCCTGAGATGGCGCGGCGCGCTTCCACGCAGCGGCAGGTGATCGTCACCATCTTCGCCTGGCTGGCCGGGCTGCTGATCTTCTTCCCCATCCTCTGGATGGTGATCACCAGCTTCAAGAGCGAGGTCGACGCCTTCGCCACGCCGCCCAAGTTCCTGTTCTTCGACTGGACCACGGAGAACTACGCCGCGGTCGAGGCGCGCTCCGACTACTTCCACTTCGCCACCAACTCGATCCTGCTGTCGGTCGGCTCGACCCTGGTCGCACTGCTCTTCGCGGTCCCCGCCGCCTGGGCGATGGCGTTCGCGCCGGGCAAGCGGACCAAGGACCTGCTGATGTGGATGCTGTCGACCAAGATGATGCCGCCGGTGGGCGCGCTGGTGCCGATCTACCTGATCTTCCGCGACGCCGGGCTGCTCGACAGCCGCGGCGGCCTGATCGCCGTGCTGTTCCTGCTCAACCTGCCGATCGTCGTCTGGATGCTGTTCACCTACTTCAAGGAAATGCCGGGCGAGATCCTCGAGGCCTCGCGCATGGACGGCGCGACGCTGTGGCGCGAGATGATCTACGTGCTGGCGCCGATGGCGGTGCCGGGCATCGCCTCGACCCTGCTGCTCAACATCATCCTGGCCTGGAACGAGGCCTTCTGGACGCTCAACCTGACGACCTCGCAAGGGGCGCCGCTGACCGTCTTCATCGCCTCCTACTCCAGCCCGGAAGGGCTGTTCTGGGCGAAGCTCTCGGCCGCCTCGACGCTGGCGATCGCGCCCATCCTGGTGCTCGGCTGGTTCTCGCAGCGCCAGCTGGTGCGCGGCCTGACCTTCGGCGCGGTGAAGTGATGGGGACCTCGAGCACGGGAGCGACATGATGGGACGCATCGTCCTGCGCAACGTCAGGAAGGCCTTCGGCGAGGTCGTCATCATCCCGTCGATCGACCTCGATATCGAGGACGGCGAGTTCGTCGTCTTCGTCGGCCCGTCGGGCTGCGGCAAGTCGACCCTGCTGCGGCTCATCGCCGGGCTGGAGGACGCGACCTCGGGGAAGGTCGAGATCGACGGCGCCGACGTCACCGACGCGCCGCCGGCCAGGCGCGGCCTGTCGATGGTGTTCCAGTCCTACGCGCTCTACCCGCACATGAGCGTGCGCGGCAACATCGCCTTCGGGCTGAAGATGGCCGGCGAGCCGAAGGACGTCATCGCGCGCAAGGTCGAGAAGGCGGCGGCCACGCTCAACCTCACGCCCTATCTCGACCGCAAGCCGCGCCAGCTCTCCGGCGGGCAGCGCCAGCGCGTCGCCATCGGCCGGGCCATCGTGCGCGAGCCCAAGGCCTTCCTGTTCGACGAGCCGCTCTCCAACCTCGATGCGGCGCTGCGCGTCCAGATGCGGCTGGAGATCACCCAGCTGCACCAGGATCTGGCGACGACGATGGTCTACGTGACGCATGACCAGGTCGAGGCGATGACCATGGCCGACAAGATCGTCGTGCTCAACGCCGGCCGCATCGAGCAGGTCGGCGCGCCGCTCGAGCTCTACAACAACCCGGCCAACCTGTTCGTCGCCGGCTTCATCGGCTCGCCGCGGATGAACCTGCTGAAGCCGCTCGAGACCGCCGACGGCGTGGCCACCATCGGCATCCGGCCGGAGCACCTCGAGGTGTCGCGCGAGCGCGGCGAGTGGCGCGGCAAGGTGCGCATCGCCGAGCATCTCGGCTCCGACACCTTCTTCCACATCGACGTCGACGGGCTGGGGGCGATCACCGCGCGCACCGCGGGCGAGATCGGGCTGACGGCCGGCGACGCGGTGTGGCTGACCCCGAAGCCCGACCGCATCCACCGCTTCGACGAGGCGGGGACGGCGCTCCGGCGCTGACATTCCGCTTGCCGGCCGGTCCCCGGCACGGCCAAGCTGAGCGCAAGAGGAAGGACGACATGTTTCTCGAGAAGCTGCGACTGGACGGACGGATTGCGGTGGTGACGGGCGGCGGCCAGGCGATCGGGCTGGCCTGCGTCGAGGCGCTGTCCGAGGCCGGCGCCAGGGTGGTCATCGCCGACTACAACCAGCAGGCCGCGGAGAGCGGCCGCGACGCGATGCGGGCCAAGGGCTACGACCCGGAGATCCACATCGTCGACGTCACCGATTCGGGCGGCGTCGCCCGCGTCGCCGACGCGGTGGCCGCCAAGCACGGCAAGGTCGACATCCTGGTCTGCAACGCCGGCATCGCGCGCTCCGAGACCCCGGCCGAGAAGGTCGAGGACGAGCACTGGCTCAACGTCATCGACGTCAACCTCAACGGCGTCTTCTGGTGCTGCCGCGCCTTCGGCCGCCATATGCTGAAGGCCGGCCGCGGCTCGATCGTCAACATCGGCTCGATGTCCGGCTTCATCGTCAACAAGCCGCAGGAGCAGTCCTACTACAACGCCTCCAAGGCGGGCGTGCACCACCTGACGAAGTCGCTGGCCGCCGAGTGGGCGTCGCGCGGCGTGCGCGTCAACGCGGTGGCGCCGACCTACATCGAGACGCCGCTCACCGCCTTCGCCATGACCAACCAGGCGATGTTCAAGCACTGGATCGACGGCACGCCGATGGCCCGGCTCGGCCAGCCGCACGAGATCGCTTCGGTGGTGCACTTCCTCGCCTCCGACGCCGCCAGCCTGATGACCGGATCGATCGTGCTGGCCGATGGCGGCTATACCTGCTGGTGAGGCCGACGCCGCGGCCGGCGGGCAGGCGGATGCGGGCCTCGCCCTGCCGCGCCGCCCCTGGCCGCGGCTCGTCATCTTCGACTGCGATGGAGTCCTCGTCGACAGCGAGGTGCTGAGCATCCGCGAGGCCGCCGCCGCGCTCCGCCGCGAGGGGCTGATGCTCGACGAGCCGGTCGTGCAGCAGCGCTTCCTCGGCACCAGCCTCGCCACGCTGGTCGCCGCCGCCGAGGCGGAGCTCGGCCGTGCGCTCTCCGCCGGCTTCGCCGCCCGGCTGACCGCGGCGACGCTCGCCGCCTTCGAGCGCGAGATGAAGCCGATCGCCGGCGTCGCCGAGGTCGTGCCGGCGCTCGGCGCCGCGGTCTGCGTCGCCTCCAGCGGCACGCCGGAGCGCATCCGCCGCTCGCTCGAGATCGCCGGCCTGCTGCCGCTGTTCGAGCCGCAGATCTACAGCGCCACCATGGTGGCGCGCGGCAAGCCCGACCCCGACCTGTTCCTGCACGTGGCGCAGTCGCTCGGCGTGCGGGCGGCGGACTGCCTGGTGGTCGAGGACAGCGTCTTCGGCGTGGCGGCGGCGCGGCGCGCCGGCATGACGGTGTTCGGCTTCACCGGCGGCACCCATCTCGCCGGCACCGACCAGGCCGAGCGCCTCGCCCGGGCCGGCGCGCAGCTCGTCTTCGCCGACATGCGGCAGCTGCCGGCGCTGATCGCGGCGGAGCCCGGCCCCGGCTGATGGCCAGGCCGCGCGCGCCGGGATAGAATGCCGGCGGCAGAGATCGTCCCAGGGAGGGCATGATGAGCGGCTGGCGGATCCGCGGGCAGTACATGGAGACCTGCAACTGCGAGCTCCTCTGCCCCTGCATCAGCACCAACATGGCGGCGCGGCCGACCGAAGGCGACTGCAAGGCGGCGCTGGCGCTGCGCATCGACCAGGGTGAGAAGGACGGGATCTCGCTCAGCGGGCTCGCCTTCATCATCGTCATGCGCGCCCCCGGTCCGATGGCCGAGGGCAACATCACGGTCGGCCTCGTCATCGACGAGCGCGCCAGCCCGGGCCAGGCCGAGGCGATCGGCGCGATCGCCTCGGGCGCGGCGGGCGGGCCGATGGCGGCGCTGGCGCCGCTGGTCGGGACGATGGCCGGCATCGAGCGGCGGCCGATCCGCTTCGAGCAGGACGGGCTGCGCTTCGCGGTCGGCGCCGGCGAGCTGGTCGACCAGGCTTGCGCCGGCCTGCCCAGCGCGAGCGCGCCGGGCGAGGCGATCGCCATCGACAACACCGCCCACCCGGTCAATGCGCGGCTGGCCCTGGCCCGCGCCGAGCACAGCCGCTTCCACGCCTTCGGCATCGACTGGGACGATGCCAGCGGCACCCGCAACGGACACTTCGCCCCGTTCGCCTGGTCGGCCTGAGGCCGGCGCACGCCGGCGTGCCGTGACCGGCGGTCCGGCCGGGACCGGCCTGCTCGCGCTGCTGGCGCGGCGCGACCGCGCCATCGTGCCGGTCGGGCTGGCGGCGGCGATCGGGCTCGCCTGGGCCTGGCTGCTGGCCGGCGCCGGCTCGGGCATGAGCCCGGTCGAGATGACGGCGATGGCCGGCATGGATGGCTGGCTGATGCGCCCGGCCGTCTGGACGCCGGCCTATGCCGCGCTGATCTTCGTCATGTGGTGGGTGATGATGGCGGCGATGATGCTGCCGAGCGCGGTGCCCGCCCTGCTGATCTTCGCGGGGGTCGCGCAGGGCAGGCCGGGGCAGGAGCGGCCGGCCCGCGATGCCGCGGCCCGGGTAGCGGCCATGGCCGTCGGCTACCTGCTCGCCTGGGGCGGCTTCAGCCTGGCGGCGACGGCGCTGCAATGGGGCCTCGAGTGGCTGCGCGCCATGTCGCCGATGATGATCGTCACCAACCGCTGGCTCGGCGTCGCCATCCTGGCGGCGGCCGGCGCCTGGCAGCTCACCCCGCTGAAGGCGATGTGCCTGCGCCATTGCCGCTCGCCGCTCGGCCATCTCATGGCACATTGGCGGCCCGGGCTCGGCGGCGCGCTGCGCATGGGGCTCGGCCACGGCGCCTGGTGCCTCGGCTGCTGCTGGGGGCTGATGGGCCTGCTGTTCTTCGGCGGCGTGATGAACCTGTGGTGGATCATCGGCCTGACGCTGCTGGTGATCCTGGAGAAGACGGTGCGCGCCGGCCGCTGGCTCGAGCGGCTCACCGGCGCGGCGCTGCTCGGCTGGGCCGCGGCGCTGGCGCTGGGCCTCTGACCTCCCGGCGCTACCCCGCCGCCGTGAAGAACTCGCGCAGGATGCCGCCGACCAGCTCGGGCGCCTCGAGCAGCAGCTGGTGGCGCAGCCGCGGCAGCAGGATCAGGCGCGCGCCGGGGATCTCGCCGGCGATGAAGCGCGCCGCCTTCGGGCCGGCGCCGATGTCGTCGTCGCCGGTCAGCACCAGGGTGGGGGCGGCGATGCGATGCAGCTCGGGGCCGAGGTCGTTGGCGACGAGCACCTCGTAGGCCTTGACGTAGGCCTGGTGGTCGTTGGCGGCGACGACGCGGCGGATGTAGTCGACCACCGCCGGGCTCTCGCGCCGGAACTCGGGCGTGAACCAGCGGCCGGCCGCGTGGGTGTCGAAATACTCGCCGGGATGGTGGGCGCGGATGAAGTCGAGCCGCCCCGCGATCTGGGCCTGCTCCTCGGGGCTGCGCCCGGTGGTGGCGGCGAGGATCGCCAGCCGCTCGACCCGCTCTGGATGGTGTATGGCGAGCCCCTGGGCGAGCAGCCCGCCCATCGAGAAGCCGGCGACGTGGGCCCGCGCGACGCCGAGCCGGTCGAGGATGCCGACCAGGTCGCCGAGGAAGTCGGCGAGCCGCCAGGGCCCGGCCGGCGCGCCGGAGCGGCCGTGGCCGCGCGTGTCCGGGCGGATCACCCGGAAGCGGCCGCGCAGATGCGCGGTGGCGCCGATCCAGTCGTCGCCGCAGCAGCCGACGCCATGCAGGAGCAGCAGCGGCGGGCCCTCGCCGGAGCGGTGGACATAGAGCTCGACGCCGTCGGCGACGCGGAGCATCGCCGACGGATCGCGCGGCAGCGGGCCGGAGTCAGGCGTCATGGAACAGCAGCCCGTGGTCCTGCGGCCAGGTCACCGCCAGCTCGGTGCCGGCGGCGAGCGTCAGGCCGGCAGCCGCGCCGACGGCGATGCGGGCGGAGAGCGGGTCGCCCCAGCGCGTCTCCAGCGCCAGCTGCAGGCTCTCGCCGAGATAGGTCACGTCGGCGACGCGCACGGCGAGGCCGCGGGCCGGCGGGGCGGCCCCGGGCGCCACCAGCTGCAGCTGCTCGGGCCGCAGCAGCAGCTGGCCGCTGGCGCCGGCCGCCAGCCGGTCGTGCAGGCGCACGCCCGCCGCCGCGCTGCCGTCGGGGAAGCGCACGGCGGCACGATCGCCGTCGAGCCCGGTCACCGCGACCGGCAGGAAGTTGCAGTTGCCGATGAAGCCCGCGACGAAGCGCCCGGCCGGGTTCTCGTAGAGCTCGGCGCCGGTGGCGGCCTGCTCGATGCGCCCGTGGTTGAACACGGCGATGCGGTCGGAGAGGCGCAGCGCCTCCTCCTGGTCGTGGGTGACGTAGAGCACGGTGACGCCGGTCTCGCGGTGGATGCGGCGGATCTCCTGCTGGATGCCCTCCTTGAGCTTCTTGTCGAGAGCCGCCAGCGGCTCGTCCATCAGCAGGATCTGCGGGTGGTAGGAGAGCGCGCGGGCCAGCGCCACGCGCTGCTGCTGGCCGCCCGAGAGCTGGGCCGGCCGGCGGCCGCGGCACTCCTCCAGCCGGACCAGCTTCAGCATCTCGGCGGTGCGCGCGGCGACCTTCTCGCGGCTCCAGCCGCGCACCTTCAGCGGGAAGGCGATGTTCTCCTCGACCGGCAGGTGCGGCACCAGCGTGTAGCGCTGGAACACCATGCCGATGTTGCGCTTGTGCGGCGGCACGCGGAGCAACGAGGTGCCGCGCAGCAGGATGTCGCCGCCGCTGACCTCCTCCAGCCCGGCGATCATGTAGAGCAGCGTCGACTTGCCCGAGCCGGACGGCCCGAGGAAGGTCAGGAACTCGCCATCGGCGACCTCCAGGCTGATCTCGCGCACCGCAGTGACGCCGCCGAAGCGCTTGCTGACCCGGCGGATGGAGAGCAGCGTGCTCATGCCCGGCGCCGTCCGGCGACCAGCCCGCCCACCACCAGCATGGCCAGCGTGACCAGCAGCACCAGGCTGGAGGCGGCGGCGATCACCGGCGTCAGGTCCTGGCGCAGCACCGTCCAGATGCGCACCGGGAAGGTCTGCAGCGACGGGCTCGCCATGAAGATCGCCAGCACCACCTCGTCCCAGGAGCAGAGGAAGGAGAAGACCGCCGCGCCGAGCAGGCCGAGCCGGATCGAGGGCAGCGTCACCCGGAGCGTCGCCTGCAGCGGCGAGGCGCCGCACAGGATGGCGGCGTCCTCGATCGAGCGGTCGAATCCCAGCAGCGCGTTGGCGATGACGATCACCGAGAAGGGCAGCGCGATGACCAGGTGGGCGACGACGAAGCCGACCAGCGTGCCGTTGAGGCCGGTGCGCAGGAAGAGCGCGTAGAGCCCGACCGCCAGCACCACCACCGGCAGGATCATCGGGGTCAGCAGGAAGGCCTGCAGCGCGCCGCGGCCGCGGAAGCGGCCGCGGGTCAGCGCCAGCGCCGCCAGCAGCCCGAGCAGCACCGACAGCACGGTGACGATCACCGCGATCTTCAGGCTGACCAGCAGCGAGCCGATCCATTGCGGATCGGCGAAGAACTCGCGGTACCATTGCAGTGTCCAGCCGGGCGGCGGGAAGAGCAGCCAGGGCGAGCTGCCGAAGGAGAGCAGCGCGATGAAGACGATCGGCAGCAGCAGGTAGAGCGCGGCCGCGACGCCGAACGCCGCCAGCGCCCAGCGGATCCAGCCCAGCCGGTGGAAGTCGAGCAGCATCAGCGGCTCTTCTCGGCGAGGTCGAGCGGATTGAGCAGGCGGAGCTGCAGCCCGTAGAGGGCGAGCGTCAGGACCAGCAGCACGAAGGCCGCCGCGCCGCCCAGGCCCCAGTCGAGCATCGACTGCACGAGCTGGGCGATCCACTCGGCCAGCATCATGTCGGACGCGCTGCCGAGCAGCGAGGGCGTCACGAAGTAGCCGAGCGACATGACGAAGACCATCAGGCAGCCGGCGGCGATGCCGGTGCGGCAGGAGGGCAGCAGCACCCGGAGGAAGACCTGGCCGCGCCCGGCGCCGCACAGCGAGGCGGCGCGCAGGATCGCCGGGTCGATGCTGGCCAGCGTCGCCTGCAGCGGCAGCACGATGAACGGGATCATGATGTAGGTCATGCCGATCGTGATGCCGGCCAGGTTGTTGATCAGCGGCAGCGGCTGGTCGATCAGCCCGAGCGCCAGCAGCGTCCGGTTGATCACGCCGCGCGACTGCAGCAGCACCATCCAGCCGAAGGTCCGGGTCAGCAGGTTGGTCCACATCGACAGCACGATGATGCCGAACAGCAGCCGCCCCCAGGCCGCCGGCAGCACGACCAGCAGCCAGGCCAAGGGAAATCCCACCAGCAGCGTCACCGCGGTGACGATGGTCGAGACCAGGAAGGTGTTGAGGAGGATGCCGGCGAAGCCGGGGCCGGCGACCAGCGCGGCGTAGTTCTGCAGCCCGGGATGCGGGTCCAGCACGCTGCGCGACAGCAGCATCGCCACCGGCACCACGAAGAAGGCGAGCAGCAGCAGCACTGCCGGCAGCGCCAGCAGGGCGGCGCGGCTGCGCCACAGGGGCGCGGCGGGCGCCGCCGGCGGCGCGCCCGGCGCGCCGGCCTCTCCCGGCCCGATGGCGGCTGCTTGCATCAAGAGACCTGTCGACGGAAGCGCTGGCCCTGCAGGCCCGGTCGCTGCCGGGCCGTTGCGTTTTCGGTATTATGGTATACACTACGACAATGGTTCGCAAGCATGTGGCGCCTCCGGCCGCCCCTGGCGCAGCCCCTGGCCCGGCTGCCGCCGGCGCGGCGGACGGACGGGTGCTGCGCGTCCTGGTCCCGCAGAAGAGCCTGCGCGAGCTCGCCCACGAGGCGGTCCGGCAGGCCATCCTGGACCTTCGCTTCCGTCCTGGCGAGCGTCTCATCGAGCGCACGCTGTGCGCCGAGCTCGGCGTCAGCCGCACGGTGGTGCGCGAGGTGCTGCGCTTCCTCGAGGCCGAGGGGCTGATCGAGGTCTCGCCCAACCGCGGCCCGGTGGTCGCCACCATCAAGCCGGCCGACGTCGAGCAGATCTACGAGCTGCGCGCCATGCTCGAGGGGCTGGCCGCGGCCGAGTGCGCCCGGCTCGCCGGGCCGGAGGACGTCGCCCGGCTGGAGCAGGCGATCGGCGAGCTGCGCACCGCCACCAGCACCGACGACCCGCGGCTGTCGCTGCGCGCCGCCAACCGCTTCTACGCCGCCATGTTCGCGACCTCGCGCAAGAGCGTCGCCTGGAGCGTCGGCGAGGGGCTCAACCTGCGCATCAACGCGCTGCGCACCATGACCATCACCAGCCCGGGACGGCAGAAGGTGGCGCAGCGCGAGATGGAGAAGATGTTCAAGGCGATCGCCGCCGGCGACGCGCGCGCGGCGCGCGCCGCGGCGGTCGAGCATGTCGAGCGGGCGGCCGCCGTGGCCCGCCGGCTGCTGGCCGAGCAGGCCGCCGCCGGCGACGGCGCGGCGCCGGCCGGGGAGGGCAGGAGGCGATGAAGTTCCAGCTCGTCATCAACATGGAGCGCCTGTCGCCCGACCTCGACATGCGCGACCTCGAGCGGCACACGCTCGAGATGGTGCAGATGGCCGACGAGGGCGGCTTCCACATCGTCTGGGCGGCCGAGCACCACGCGCTCGAGCTGCTGATCGGCCCCAACCCCTTCGCCATGCTCGCCTGGTGGGCGGCGCACACCAAGCGCATCCGGCTCGGCACGGCAGTCGCGGTGGCGCCCTACTGGCATCCGATCCGGCTCGCCGGCGAGGTCGGTCTGGCCGATCTCTACAGCGGCGGCCGGCTCGAGTTCGGCATCGGCAGCGGCGCCTTCCAGCGCGAGTTCGACCGCATGGCGCCCGGCCTGAAGCAGAACGAGGGCTATCTCTACGCCCAGGAGATGCTGCCGGTGCTGAAGGCGCTGTGGCAGGGCGACTACGCCCATGACGGCGCCTACTGGAAGTTCCCGCTCTCCACCGCCGTGCCGAAGCCGCTGCAGCAGCCGCACCCGCCGGTCTGGATCGCGGCGCGCGCGCCGGTGACCTACGACTATGCCGTGAAGAACGGCTGCAACATCCTGTCCTGGGCGCTGTCGCGGCCGTTCAGCGAGGTCGAGACCTACATGGGCCGGCTCGAGGCGGCGCTGCAGGCCAATCCCGGCAAGCCGCGGCCGGTCTTCGCGACGATGCGCTACACCGCCGTCTACGACCGGCCGGACCAGTGGGAGGTGCCGGTGACGGCGGCGCGCCGCCAGATGGGCCGCTTCGAGAACCTGTTCAAGAACCTGGGCGGGGTCGCCGGCGGCTTCGCCGAGGAGATCGACCTCGACGCCCTCAACTCCCGCGAGGAGTTCGACGTGACGGCGCTGCGCCGGAACCTGATGTTCGGCACGCCCGACGAGGTGATCGCCAAGCTGAAGCCCTACGAGGCGCTCGGCGTCGACCACTTCACCTACTGCGCCAGCTTCGGGCTGGGCTTCCGCGAGCAGAAGCGCTCGCTCGAGCTGTTCATCAGGGAGGTCATGCCGGCCTTCGCGGAGCCCGCGCGGCGGGTCGCCGCCGTCGCGGAGTGAGCGCAGCTTGATCGACTTGGTATGATGGTATACCACTGACAAGCGCTGCCCACCGCCGACGAAAGGCCGGCGGGAGCGGCTCCGATAACGGGAGGTGTTCGATGCTCACGCGCAGAAATCTGCTGGCCGGGCTGGGCGCCGGCGCCGCGCTCGCCGCGGTGCGTCCGCGGCTGCTCCGGGCCGCGACGCAGCAGCTCGTCTTCACCAGCTGGGGCGGCACGACGCAGGATGCGCAGAAGCGCGCCTGGGCCGAGCCCTTCACCGCCAAGACCGGCATCCCGGTGCTGCAGGACGGGCCGACCGACTACGGCAAGATGAAGGCGATGATCGACGCCGGCAACGTCACCTGGGACGTGGTCGACGTCGAGCAGGATTTCGGCGTCTGGGCAGGCGACGCCGGCTGGCTCGAGCCGATCGACTTCTCGATGCTCAACAAGGCCGAGCTCGATCCGCGCTTCGTCACCGACTACACGGTCGGCAGCTTCTACGCGGTCTACGTGCTGGGCTTCAGCAAGACGGCCTATAGCGGCCGTCAGCCGGAGACCTGGGCCGACATGTTCGACACCAAGGCCTTCCCGGGCAAGCGGACCTACTACAAGTGGTCGGCGCCGGGGAACATCGAGATCCCGCTGCTGGCCGACGGCGTGGCGCCGGACAAGCTCTACCCGCTCGACCTCGACCGCGCCTTCAAGAAGCTCGACACCATCAAGAAGGACATCGTCTGGTGGGGCAGCGGCGCGCAGTCGCAGCAGCTCTTCGCCTCCGGCGAGGTGCCGATCGGCATGTTCTGGAACGGCCGGCTCTTCGCCCTCAAGCAGACCGGCGTCGATGTCGGGCTGTCCTGGAGGCAGAACGTCACCGCGTCCGACCGGCTGGTCATCCCGAAGGGCGTCAAGGACAAGAAGGCGGCGATGCAGCTGATCCAGATCGCCTGCAGCGCCGAAGGCCAGGCGAAGATGGCCCAGTACTCGGGCTACGCGCCGACCAACCTCAAGTCCGAGGCGCTGCTCGACCAGGCGACGCGCGACTGGCTGCCCAGCAGGTACCAGTCGGAGAACGTCAACATCGACGTCAACTACTGGGCCAAGCACCGCGACGAGATCGGCAAGCGCTGGTACGACTGGCAGGCGGCCTAGCCCAGGCCACGGGGCACCAGCCGGCGGCGGCGCGCCTCGCGCTTTGCGTCCGCCGCCGGCAACTCGGCGCCGACCGAGGCGGCATCGCGGCTCGTCAGGGCAGGATCCGGCGGTCGCGGAGATCCTGCTCGATGTCGGCCTGGATGGTGCGGGCCGCGGCGGCATCGCGCTCGGCGGCCGCGCTGTCGCCGAGTTGCCGCTCGGCCAGCGCCCGGCCGAGCAGCGAGCTCGCCCGGCGCGGCTCGGCCGCGAGCGCGGCCTCGAAGTCGGCGAGCGCCCGGCGCGGGTCGCCCTGGCGCAGCCAGGCGAAGCCGCGGCTGTCGTGCAGCGACGCATCGTCCGGCGCCAGCCGCAGGCCGGCGTCGCAGAACAGCAGCGCGTCGGCCGGCCGCCCGTCCTTGACGAGGCCCCAGCAATGGCTGTCGAGCGCCTTGGCCCCGACCCGGGCGAGCCGCTCGAGCTGGTCGGCCGCCTCCCGGTCGGCGCTGGCCCGGGCGAGGTCCCGCTTCTTCGTCCAGGCCCGGGAGCGCGCCCGCAGCACCGGCGGCGGGTCGGTGGCGAAGCGCAGCGCGGCATCGTAGTCGGCGATCGCCCCGTCATAGTCGCCCTCGGTGGCCCGGACGCGGCCGCGCGCCAGCAGCGTGTCGGGATCCTCCGGCCTCAGGCGGAGCGCCGCGTCGAGATCGGCGAAGGCGAGGCGGAACCGCCGCTGGGCGGCATAGGCCAGCCCGCGGCCGCGCAGCGCGGCGACGTCCCGCGGGTCGCGCCGCAGCGCGACGTCGAAGCCGGCCAGCGCCGCGTCGCGGTCGAGGTAGCCGAAATAGGCGAAGGCGCGCTCGCGCAGGGTGACGGAATCCGCGCCGATCCGCCGCGCCCGCCGATAGTCGTCCGCCGCCGCCGCGGCCTGCCCGCGGCCGGCCAGCGCCCGGCCGCGGCTCCACAGGGCCGGGGCGTAGTCGGGGTCGAGCCGCAGCGCAGCCTCGAAATCGGCCATCGCCCGGCCGCTCTCGCCGAGCCGCGCCAGCGCCCGGGCGCGGTCGGTCAGCGCCGGCGGATTGCCGGGCTCCAGCCGCAGCAGGGCGTCGAGATCGTCGACCGCTCGGCGTGCGTCGCCGGAGAAGTAGCGCACGAGGCCGCGCAGATAGAGCGCGATGTCGTCCCGCGGGGCCAGGCGCAGCGCCTCGTCGAGGTCGGCCAGCGCCCGCCTGCGGTCGCCGGCCAGCGCCCAGGCCAGCCCGCGGTTGCGCACCGGCCAGCCCTCCCCGGGGCGCAGGCGCCGGACCTCCTGGTAGTCGGCGATCGCCCGGTCATGGTCGCCCGTCGCCAAATACGAGGCGGCGCGGTCGGCGAGGATGCCGGGATCGTCGGGCGCGCGCCGCAGCGCCGCCGTGAAGTCGGCGATCGCCCGGTCCTCGTCGCCGCGGTCGGAGTAGGCCAGGGCGCGATTGCGGAGCGTGTCGGGATCGCCGGGATAGGCGCGCAGCACGGCATCGAGATCGGCGATCGCCGCCTCGGCCTGCCCGGCCCTGCGGTAGGCGATCCCGCGGCGGTAGAGCACCTCCGCATCGCCGGGCCGCAGCTGCAGCGCGGCGGTGAGGTCGGCGATGGCGCGGTCGTGCTCGCCCTCCTGCCGATAGGCCTCGCCGCGCTGGAGCAGCGCCCAGCCGGCGCCGACGCCGACGGCATGGCCCGACCGGATCAGCTCGCTGCAGGCGTCGATGCGCAGCTCCGGCAGCGCGGCGCGGCTGGCGCAGGCCTGCAGCTCGGGGCTGGCGCCGCGGGCCTGGCCGGCGGCGAGCAGCGCGGCCAGCGCGATGAACGGCAGCCTCGTCCGCAATGCTCCCTCTCCCTGCGGCCAAGCCTAGCACGGGCCGGCCGTGGCGCACCACGCAGACGTGCGGCCGCGCGGCCGCTGCGCGCGCAGGCTGCAGCCGGCGCGGCGCTGGTCCGGCGGCTGGCAAGAATGCGGCGCCATGGCCGTGCCCACCTCCTCGTCTCCGATCCGCCTCGGCGCCCCAGCCGGTCCCGGTCGAGGTCCCGGTCCCGCCCTGCGGCGCGTCGCCCTGCCGGGCGCCGGCGGGTGATCTGCCCCGACCTCGCCGGCCGCGGCGACAGCACCCGGCTGGTCCGGCCGCAGGGCTACCGCATGGCAGGCTATCTCGCGCATCTGCGCCAGCTCCGGGCGGCACTCGGCCTCGGCGAGGTGGCGCTGCTCGGCGTCTCGATGGGCGGGCCGCTCGCCATGGCGCTCGCCGCCGACCCCGATCCTGCCGTGCGCGAGCTGGTGCTGGTCGATATCGGGCCGAGCGTGCCGTGCCCGGCCTTCGAGCTGCTCGACCTCTATCTGGCGGGCGAGCGCAGCTTCCCCGGCTTCGAGCCGCTGCTGGCGCAGTCGCACGTCCTGCCGGCCGACGTCGCCGCGGCGATGACCGGGCGCGGGCCGCGCGCCACGCTCGCCACCCTCGCCGGGACCGGCCACTGGCCGGCGCTGATGAAGCCGGAGAAGCCGGAGGAGACGGCGCTGGTCGCGGAGTTCCTGGCCGGCGCCTGAGCCCGGCTTGCAAAGGCCGGCGCCCTGCCGCAAGGTCGGCCGCCTGGGTTGCGGCAAGGGGATCGGGGCTGCCATGGCACAGCTTTCCGGCGTGGTCATCGTCACCGGCGCGGCCTCCGGCCTCGGCCGCGGCGCCGCCCTGCATTTCGCCGAGTGCGGCGCCACGGTGCTGGCGGTCGACATCGACCGCCAGGGGCTGGACGCCATCGCCGGGCCGCGCATCGTGCCTTGCGTCGCCGACGTGTCGCGCGCCGCCGACTGCGCCGCCGCGGCCGCGCAGGCGGCGGCGCTCGGCCCGGTCACCGGGCTGCTCAACTCGGCCGGGATCGAGCTGCACGGCTCGGTGGTCGAGATGGCGGAGGCGGACTGGGACCGGGTGATGGCGGTCAACCTGAAGGCCATCTTCCTGCTCTCCAAGCACGTCGTCCCGCTGCTCAAGGCCAATGGCGGCGGCGCGGTGGTCAACATCTCCTCGGTCCAGGCGCTCGCCACCCAGGCCGGCGTCGCCGCCTACGCCGCGACCAAGGGCGCGGTGCTGTCGCTGACCCGCGTCATGGCGCTCGACCACGGGCCGGACAACATCCGGGTGACGGCGATCTGCCCGGGCACCATCGACACGCCGATGGCGCACAACAACGCCAAGGCCTGGAACCCGGCCGATCCCGACGCGGTGATCCGCGAGTGGGGCTCCAAGCACGCGCTGAAGCGGATCGGCCAGCCGATCGAGGTGGCGCGGCTCGCCGCCTTCCTGATCTCGCCCGAGGCCAGCTTCATCACCGGGTCCTACCATCTGGTCGATGGCGGCCTGCTGGCCTCCTTCTGAGGGAGACCGTTCATGAGGCGCTCCGAGATCAACCGGCTGCAGCGCGAGGCGCTGGCGCTGCTCGGCGAGCATCGCTTCGCGCTGCCGCCCTTCGCCCGCTGGAGCGAGGCCGAGTGGCAGGCGCGGCCGGAGGCGGCGCGCTACTGCCGGGCCCACCAGATGGGCTGGGACGTCACCGATTTCGGCTCCGGCCGCTTCGCCGAGCGCGGCCTCGTCGTCTTCTGCGTGCGCAACGGCCGCCAGGGCGTTCCGGGCGAGAAGCCCTATGCGGAGAAGCTGCTGATCGTCCGCGAGGGCCAGGAGACGCCGTTCCATGCCCACAAGGTGAAGATGGAGGACATCATCGTCCGCGGCGGCGGCACCCTGATGGTCGAGCTCGCGCACCAGCCGGGCGGCGCCGGGCCGATCCCGGTCCTCGTCGACGGCGTCGAGCACCGCCTGCAGCCGGGCGAGCCGCTGCGGCTGGTGCCGGGCCAGAGCATCACCATCACCCGCAACCTCCGCCATCGCTTCTATGGCGAGCCGGGGCGGGGCACGGTCTTCGCCGGCGAGGTCTCGCAGGTCAACGACGACTTCACCGACAACTATTTCGTCGAGCCGCTCGGCCGCTTCGCGGCGATCGAGGAGGACGAGCCCAAGCTGTTCCCGCTGTGGAACGAGCTGCCGGCCGATTGAGCCCGCCGCAGGCGCCGCCCGGGCGCTCGGGAACGGAGGTCTGCCCGACGGATTCCGACCGGGATGACGGGCCTTCGGGCCGCGGCAGGGGCCTTCGACCAGCTTCGGGGAGATCGAGCCGGTCTAGGATTCGTCGGGGGCGAAGAGATATCCGGCGCCGCGGATCGTCTTGATGATCTGCGGGTGCGACGGGTCGGTCTCGATCTTGGCGCGCAGCCGGGTGATCCGGATGTCGATGCTGCGGTCGAAGGGCTCGGCGCCGCGGCCGTGCGCGAGGTCGAGCAGCTGGTCGCGCGACAGCACCCGGTTGGGGTGCGTGGCGAAGGCCTTCAGCAGGTCGAACTCCATGCTGGTCAGCTGGATGGTCTCGCCCTGCTCGGTGGTCAGGCTGTTGGCGCCGAGATCGAGGATGTAGCGCCCGAAGCGCACCTGGCCCGGCATGGTCGGCTTGGTCGGCATGGCGGCGACCCGGCGCAGCACGCTGCGCACCCGGGCGAGCATCTCGCGCAGGTCGAACGGCTTGGCGATGTAGTCGTCGGCGCCGACCTCGAGGCCGGTGACGCGGTCGATGGTGTCGCTCGAGGCGGTGACCATGACCACCCCGGTCTTGGCATGCTCGCGCAGCCAGCGGGCCAGCGACAGCCCGTCCTCGCCGGGCATTCGGATGTCGAGAAGCACGAGATCGACGCCCTCGTTGCGGCCGATCAGCCGGCGCAGCGCGACGCCGTCGGCGCACTGGCTGACCCGGAAGCCGTGCATGGTGAGGTACTCGGCGACCGGATCGCGGATCTCGGCCTCGTCGTCGCAGACCACAATGTGAGGTACCCGCGCCATCGTCGCGTGCCCGCTTGCTAGGATTTATGGAGTATCAGGCGGTGCCGCAGCTTAGCCGGCGAGGATGCGCGCGTGAAGCGCTCCCGAGCCGGCCCGTTGGTCGCCTCCGCCGGGCCGCCGTCGCTCTTGGTCACGACCCGAACCTTGCCGGTGCGGCAGTCCGGCCGGATGCTCGACCTCGGCGCTCGCGAGGGCCCGGAAGCGCTGCCGCTGATGGGCCTCGAGCCGCTCCCGCGACTGCCGGCGAAGGACCTGGCGCTCGCGATGCGCCGTGAGGAGATCGAGGACGAACATGGCTCTGGCCTCCGTGCGGCCCCGCCGGGGAGGCGGCCGCGGCGCCGCCCCGTCCCTTGCGGATCCTGGTACGCCGGGCAGCCTGGGCCGCCGGTGTTTCCGCCCGATGTCGGGGCGTGCGGAGATTTGTTTCCAGTGTAACGGCGTGCCGTGGCGTGGCGCCGTCGCGCCTCATGGCGCCGCGCTCCCGGACGGTCCTGCGCCGGCGACCGCGGCGACCAGGCGGCGCACCTCGCCCGGGACGAAGGGCTTGTCGATGCAGGGCAGGCGGGCCTCGTCGAGGAAGTCCCGGATGCTCGGGCTCAGCATGTCGCCGGTGACCACGACGAAGCGCCGCTCCAGGCCGGTGCCGAGCTCGCGCAGGCGGCGGAACAGCATGATGCCGTCGATGTCGGGCATGCGGATGTCGGAGACCACGACGTCGTAGCGACGATGGCCGATGCGCTCGAGCGCGGCGCGGCCGCCATCGGCCATGTCGATCCGGTAGCCGTCGCGGGCGAGGATCTCGGCCAGGGTGTCGCGGACCTCCGGCTCGTCGTCGACGATCAGCACGTGACGGACACCCGGCGCGGCATCGACCGGCTCCGCCTCGGGGGCCGCGGCGGCCGCCGTCGCCGGCAGCCGGACGACGAAGCGGGCGCCGCCGCCCGGCGCGTCCTCCACGGCGATGGTGCCGCCGTGCGCAGTGATCGCGCCGTAGCACACGGAGAGGCCGATGCCGCCACCCGCGCCCACCGGCTTGGTGGTGAAGAAGGGCTCGAAGATGCGGGCCCGGAGGGCCGGCGGCACCCCGGGGCCGCTATCCGCGACGCTGAGCTCGACCATGTCGCCGCCGGGTCGGCCGCCGGGCACGGCCCGGGTCGCGACCGCGAGGCGCCGCGGCCCCGCCCAGCCGGCCATGGCCTCCTCGGCGTTGACCACCAGATGGGTCAGGACCTGGCGCAGCTGCTCGGCGTCAGCGGCGATCGGCGGCAGCATGGCCGGGCGCTCGCGGCTCACCGCGATGCCGGCGGCGGCCAGCGCCGGCCCGAGCGATTCGAGGGTGGCGTCGACCAGCGGGTCGAGCTCCAGCCGGGTCGGCGCCGGCGGGCGCTGGCGGGCGGTGGTGAGGAAGCTGCGGACGATCCGCGCGCAGCGCTCGGCCGCGGCGCGGATCTTCCCGCCGCGGACGACGGTGGCCTGGTCGCCGGACAGCTCCTCCAGCATGGTGGCCTGCGCCACCACCACCGAGAGCGGGTTGTTGAGCTCGTGCGCGACGCCGGCGAGCAGCGCGCCCAGCGCGTCGAGCTTGTCGCGCTGATGGCGGATCTCGCGGCGCTGCTCGTCTTCCGCGCTGGCCGCCCCGAGGGCGCCGAGATCGGCGATCTCGACCAGGCTGCAGGGCGTGCCCTCGTCCTGCACCGGCCGCACCGCGATCATTGCCGGCACCTCCGTCCCGTCCGGCCGGCGCAGCCGCACCGCGCGCCGGTCGTGCCGGCCGGGGGCGGCGAGATCGCCGGCGCTCTCCAGCTCGGCCGGATCGACGCAGGCGGCCGCGATCCGTGCCATGACGCCGCCCCCGTGCGGCGGCCCGAGCAGCGCCGCGGCGGCGGGGTTCTCGTAGCGGGTCGTGCCGCCGACCCGGTCGACCAGCAGGATGGCGCTGGGCAGCGCTTCGGCGATGGCGCGGAAGCGGCTGGCCTCAGTCGTGGCCGGCGGCGCCGCCGGAGGCACCAACCGACGCCGGGCATCGGCGTTCTCCGCCAGCAGCAGCCCGAGGCTCGCCGCCGCGGCAAGCGCGCCGAGGACGGTCAGCCAGGCGAGCAGCGTCAGCCCGTGCTGCAGGGCGCCGGTGCGGGCGGCGCCATCGGCCGCCTCGGCAAGCTCGGCGGTGCGCGCCAGCTCGCCCAGTCCCGGCGCGACCTCGACCAGAGCCTGCCGGATCGCGGCGTACTCGGCGAGCCGACCCGGCGCCAGCGCCCGCAGGTCGGGCTCCCGCTCGCCGAGCGTGCGCTGCAGCCGCCCGATCGGCTCGACGCTTTCGGCGGTGCCGCCGGCCCGGCCGGCGGCCAGCCGGCGCGCCGCCTCGGCGGTCGCCCGCGCCAGGGATTCGAGATGCTGGTCGACCGCGTCGCGCCCGATCGCCGGGTCGCCCTCGGCGTAGCGGTCGGCGGTGGCGATCAGCTCCCAGAGCGCCGACTCGACGCGGCGGGCCGCCGCGGCTGCCCCGGGCGGGTGCTCGTCGAGCGAGCGGAGGGATTGCACGGCAAGAGCGACACCCGCGGCGAGCGTGGCCCCGAGGGCCGCCAGCGCGAGACCGAGCGCCAGGCGCCGGAGCGGCGGCCGGCGGACGCTCATCGCGCGATGCGGAGCAGCCTGCTCCTGGTCCGGTGCGAACTCGCCATCGCCTCCTGCCTTCGCCGGATGCCGGGTAAGCGAACAGGGACGCGAGTCGGTATCGCCCGGCCGCATCAGTTTGGGGGCGGACGTTGCAGCGCTACTGTTTCAGCCGCGTTTCCGCCCCGGCCGATTTCGGTTTCAATTGTTTCATCGGTCTGCCGATCGCCGCCGGGCGCTCAGGCGTCGGCCTGGTCGTAGCCCTGCTGCAGGCGCTCCAGCGCGTCGCGCCGCAGCACGACCACCTGGTTGGGGGTGGCGAGCGCGATCATGCCCTGCCGCCGCAGCTGGGTCAGCCCGCGGCTCACCGTCTCGATGGTCAGGCCGAGATGGTCGGCGATGTCGGTCCGGCTCATGAACAGCTCGATCTGCGGCCGGCCCGCACCGGCATGGCCGGAGCGCTCCAGCCGCATCAGCAGGAAGCTGGCCAGCCGCTCCTGGGCGTTCTTGCGGCCGAGCAGCAGCAGCTGGTCCTGGGCCGAGATGAGCTCGCGGGAGAGCAGCTCGAGCAGCCGCCGCGCCAGGCCCGGGCGGCGGCCGATCAGCTGCTCGACGCCGCGGCGCGGCACGCAGACCACCGCCGCGTCGATCACCGCCTCGGCCGAATAGGGATAGGCCGCCTGCGGGGAGAGGCCGAAATAGTCGCCGGCGACGAGGAAGTCGACGACATGGCGGCGGCCATCCGGCATCAGCCGCAGCAGCCGGATCGCGCCGGACACCACCTTGAAGTAGCTGCCCGCGGGATCGCCTTCGGCGAACAGCTCCTGGCCGCGGCCGAGGCGCCGGCTGGCGCCGAGCGCGTCGAGGGCGGCGAGCTCGTCCTCCGGCTCGTCCTCGGCGATCGGCAGGGCGACGGCCCGCGCCCGGCCGATGGCCGGAGCGACGCCGCTCAGCCGCGCGGCGCCGTGGAAGCTGGTGTGGTGAGGGGCCACGGTCATGTTCATCGTGCATCTCCCCGGGCTCTGCGGCGCCGTCGTGGCGGCCGCCCTGATGCCGGGATCTAGCCGTGATCGGCGGGCCGGCGGAATTCGGTCTTCTACCTAAGGGGTTCTACGGATCGGCGCGGCGGCGGACGCGACGGGGGCATTCCCTAGAACCCTGGGATGGGTCTAGAGTGCAGCTCGAAACCGGCATCATGGGTATGACAGGTTTGCGTACAGCGCCGGACGGCAGCCAGGAACGGGCGGCACCGGACAGCAACGGGCCGGGCCGGGTCGCACTCGCCGAATCGAGCCTCCGGGCGGTGCTCGACACCGCCGTGGACGGCATCATCATCATCGATTCGGTCGGCGTCGTCCGGCTCTACAACCCGGCCTGCGAGCGCATCTTCGGCTACCCCGCCGCCGAGGTCGTCGGGCAGAACGTCAAGATGCTGATGCCCTCGCCCTATCACGAGGAGCATGACGAGTACGTCCGGCACTATTGCGACACCGGCGAGCGCCGCATCATCGGCATCGGCCGCGAGGTGGTCGGCCGGCGCAGGGACGGCGCCACCTTCCCGATGGAGCTGTCGGTCGGCGAGGCGCGGCAGGGGGCCGAGCGGGTCTTCGTCGGCATCATCCGCGACATCAGCGAGCGCCACCTGCTGCGCCGGCGGATGCTCGAGATGCAGGCCGAGCTGGTCCATGTCTCCCGCCTCAGCGCGATGGGCGAGATGGCCTCGACGCTGGCGCACGAGCTCAACCAGCCGCTGACCGCGGTGATGAACTACGTCACGGCCGCCCAGCGCATGGTCGAGGCGCCGGGCCGCTTCCCGGCGCCGCGCATCGCCGAGACCATGGGCAAGGCGATCGAGCAGGCGGAGCGGGCGGGCCAGATCATCCGCCGGCTGCGCGAGTTCATTCGCAAGGGCGAGACCGACCGCGCCGCCGCCGACATCAACCAGGTGGTTCGCGAGGCCGGCGGCCTCGGCCTGATCGGCGCCCGCGAGCAGGGCATCGACGTCCGCTACGCGCTGTCGCCGGCGCTGCCCGCGGTGCTGATCGAC
This sequence comes from Dongiaceae bacterium, assembly GCA_046349435.1. Taxonomy (GTDB): domain Bacteria; phylum Pseudomonadota; class Alphaproteobacteria; order Dongiales; family Dongiaceae; genus JAXMCI01. The sequence continues at coordinate 129,293 of JAXMCI010000012.1, forward strand.
CGCATCCAGATCCAGCAGGTGATCCTCAACCTGGTGCGCAACAGCGTCGAGGCGATGCACGAAGCGCCGCGCCGCGAGATCGAGTTCCGCACCGCAGTGGCCGCGGGCGGGCTGGTCGAGGTGGTGATCAGCGATACCGGCCCCGGCCTGCCGGCGGAGGTGATGGAGCGGCTGTTCCAGCCCTTCGTCACCACCAAGCCGAACGGCACCGGCATCGGGCTGTCGATCAGCCGCTCGATCGTCGAGGCGCATGGCGGCCACCTCGCGCCGCTGCCGCGCGACGCCGGCGCGGCGTTCCGCTTCACGCTGCCGATGGCCGATCCGGGAGCGCAGCCGTGAGCGGCGAGGATCTCGTCATCGTCATCGTCGTCGACGACGACGAAGCGGTGCGGGACTCGCTGGAGGTCCTGCTCGCCGCCGAGGGCTTCCTGGTGCAGACCTTCGGCTCGGCCGCCCAGCTGCTCGCCGAGCCGGCGCTGCCGGCCCACGGCCTGCTGCTGCTCGACGTGCGCATGCCGGAGATCGACGGGCTGGAGCTGCAGCGCCGCCTGGTCGCCCGCGGCGACACCCTGCCGGTCATCGTCATGACCGGCCATGGCGACGTGCCGATCGCGGTCAGGGCGATGAAGGCGGGCGCCGCCGACTTCATCGAGAAGCCCTTCACCGCCGAGGCGATCGTGGCGGCGATCCGCCAGGCGATCGCCGGCGGCCGGCAGAAGCGGGCGGCCGGCGAGGCCGCCGAGGCGATCCGCCTGCGGCTCGACGGCCTGACCCCGCGCGAGCGCGAGGTGCTGGAGCGGCTGGTGGTCGGGCGGCCCAACAAGGTGATCGCCTACGAGCTGTCGATCAGCCCGCGCACCGTCGAGATCCACCGCGCCCGGGTGATGGAGAAGATGCAGGCCGACAGCCTGTCCCACCTGGTCCGGCTGGCGCTCGCCGCCGGCGTCCTGCCGGATTCCGCCTGAGCCCGGCGGCCGCGGTAAGTAGCAATCCCTATTTCGCCCGGTGCGCGGCATCCCTTAGTCTCCCGGCCGCGCATGTGAGCGACCCGGCCTCCCAGGATCCGCGGCATCGGCACGAGCGGAGGCCCTGGTTGGACGCCGGCACCACCATCCACGTGATCGACGACGACCCGGCGGTGCGCGACTCGCTCAAGCTGCTGCTCGAGCTGGGCGGGCACCGGGTGGCGACCTACGGCTCCGGCGAATCCTTCCTGCGCGACCGGCCGGTGCGCGCGAGCCGGACGCGGCAATGCATCCTGCTCGATCTCGACATGCCCGGAATGAACGGGCTGGAGCTGCTCGACCGGCTGCGCGCCGAGGGAACGGCGCCGCCGGTCATCATCATCACCGGCCGGGGCAAGGGGTTCGACGAGATCGAGGCGGCCGGCGCCGCCGCCCTGCTGGAGAAGCCATTCGCCGAGTCGGCGCTGCTCGCCTGCATCGAATCGGTGCTGGCCCAATCTGCGCTGGCCTGAGGCGCGGCGCTGCCCTATCAAGGCACGGACGTCGCGGCGAAAGGGCAGGATCCGGCATGAGCGCAGAGGCGGCCTCCGTCCCGGCATGGCCCGACGAGGTCCATGCCGTGCTCAAGGCCGCCGGGGTGCGCCAAGCGGCCTATGTCCCCGATGCCGGCCATGCCCGCCTGATCGAGACGCTGCGCGCCGATCCCGAGGTCGCCGCCATCGTGCTGACCACCGAGGAGGAGGGCGTCGCGATCGCCGGCGGCGCCTGGCTCGGCGGCCAGCGCAGCGTGCTGCTGATGCAGTCGAGCGGCGTCGGCAACTGCATCAACATGCTGTCGCTGGCGGCGAGCTGCCGCTTCCCGCTGCTGGCGCTGGTCACCATGCGCGGCGAGTGGGCCGAGTTCAACGCCTGGCAGGCGCCGATGGGCGCGGCGACCGAGCCGGCGCTGCGGCTGATGGGCGTGCGGGTGCTGCGCGTCGAGCGCGCCGAGGAGGCGGCCGAGACGGTGGCGGCCGGCGCCGCGCTCGCCTTCGACGGCGACCTCGCGGTGGCGGTGCTGCTGTCGCAGCGCATGCTCGGCCGCAAGCGGTGGTGAGATGAGCGCGGCAGGGCAGGGCATGGATCGGCGCGCCGCGGTGGCGGCGCTGGTCGAGCAGCGCGGGCCGCTGCTGGTGGTGAGCGGGCTGGGCTCGCCCAGCTACGACCTGTTCGCCGCCGGCGACCACGACGCCAACTTCTATCTCTGGGGCGCCATGGGCAGCGCCGCCCTGGTCGGGCTCGGCCTGGCGCTGGCCCAGCCCGGCCGGCCGGTCGCGGTGCTGACCGGCGACGGCGAGCAGCTGATGGGGCTGGGCGGCCTCGCCACCATCGCCGTGCAGCGCCCCGGCAACCTCACCGTCCTGGTGCTCGACAACGGTCGTTTCGGCGAGACCGGCATGCAGCTCAGCCACACCGGGCTCGGCCTCGAGCTGCATCGCGTCGCCGCCGCGGCCGGCTTCCCGGAGGCGGTGGCGCTCGCCTCGCTCGACGAGGTCCGCGCCTTCCGCCCGGCGCTGCAGCGGCTCGAGGGCGGGCCGCGCTTCGCCACGCTGCGCATCGCCGCCAGCCAGCCGCCGCGCGCGCTGCCGGCGCGCGACGGCGTGCATCTCAAGAACCGCTTCCGCCTGCATCTCGGCCTGCCGCCGCTCTGAGCCGCGCGCCGGATGCGCGTCCGCCTTGCCCGCCCCGGCCGGGGACGGCATGGTGCGTCGTCGCATCGGCAGCCGAGGGGGACGGGCGGTGAGCAGCGGGAATCCGGGACGGACGCACGGGGCGGGGATCGCGGCATGCTGAGCCCGGCGGAGCAGTCGGGCCTCTCCGGCGCGGCGCTGGAGACCCGCGTGCGGCGGGCGGCGCTGCATCTCGGCGATGCCGAGCTGGCCCGCGTGGCGCGCCGGCTGGTCGCCGACGCCGAGGCCAGCGAGGTGGTCTACGAGCGCGACGGCGTGCGCGAGGCGGTGCGCATCATGCTGCGGCCGCTGCTGGTCATGCCGGAGCAGCTGAGCTACGTGCAGCGCGTCTGCCTGGAGATCGTCGACGCCCTGAAGCGCCTGCCCGAGCTCTATCTCGCGGACCCGCGGATCCGCCGCGTGGTCGCGATCACCGAGGCGGAGGAGGGCTGGCTGCGGGACAGCTGGTCGCCGCGCCATGCCGAGGTCAATCCGGTCTATGGCCGGCTCGACGCGGTCTGCGACTTCACCAGCGCCGGCTGGCAGGACTCGCTGCACTTCATGGAGCCGAACCTGGCCGGGGTCGGCGGCATCCATTTCGGGCCGCTCGCCGAGCAGCTGGTGCTGCGCGACATCGTGCCGGCCTTGCGGGCGTACGATCCCGGGCTGGAGATCGAGCTGCCGCTCGACCAGCGCTCGCTGTTCGTCCAGGTGCTGATCGACCACGCCCGGGCGATCGGCCGCCCGGCCAGCCGGCTCTGCTTCGTCGAGCCGCTCTACGTCCATGACGGCCCGGACGAGCAGTCCTCGCTGAGCCGCTTCCTCGCCGAGCAGCACGGGCTGGAGATCGCCCATGTCGATCCGCGCGACCTGCGCGTCGTCGGCGACGAGGTGCATTGCGGCGACCGGCCGGTCGACGTCGTCTATCGCGACTACGAGCTGCGCGAGCTGATCGGGCTGGAGCAGGAGCTCGGCCGGCCGCTCGACGCGATGCGCCTGCTGTTCCGGCAGAACCGGGTGGTCTCGTCGCTGGTCGGCGACTTCGACCACAAGAGCTGCTGGGAGGTGCTGACCGACCCGGCCATCGCCGAGGGGCTGTTCGGCGGCGAGGCCTGCCGGCTGTTCCGCCGCCACGTGCTGTGGACCCGCGTGCTCTCCGACCGGCGCACCACGCTGCCGCACCTGCAGCAGGGCGACCTGCTGGACTACACCCGCCGCCACCGCGAGCAGCTGGTGCTGAAGCCGAACCGCGACTATGGCGGGCACGGCGTCACCATCGGCGCGGCGACCGGGGCGGCCGAGTGGGACTCCCTGATCGAGACCGCGTCCGCCGACGGCGCCGATCCCGAGAAGTCCTGGGTGGTGCAGGCGGCGACCCGGCTGCCGGTGCACGACTTCCCGCTGATCGGGCCGAACGGGCGGGCGCACAGCGAGCCCTTCTACACGGTGATGGGCTTTGCCGCGACCGACAACGGCCTCGGCATCCTGGCCCGCGTGTCGCAGAAGCAGGTGGTCAACGTCGCCCAGCATGGCGGCGTCGTGGCCGTGCTGGTCGGCACCCCGCCGGCCGAGCTGAAGGCGCCCAAGCGGGCGGCCGGCGGCGCCGATGCCGAGGCGGCGCTGCGCGCCCGGGTGGCCGAGCTGCGCCATCTCGACCAGGCGATCGCGCTGCTCGGCTGGGACGAGGAGACGATGCTGCCCGAGGCGGGCCGGCCGCAGCGCGGCGACCAGCTGGCGACGCTCGAGGGGCTGCGCCACGGCCTGCTCGCCTCCGACCGGCTCGGCGACCTGGTCGAGGCAGTGGCCGAGCAGCGTGCCGACGACGCCGACTGGGGGCGCGAGCTGGCGCTGCTCCGGCGCCTCAGGGCGCACGCCATCGCCCTGCCGGAGAGCCTGGTGCGGGCCTTCGCCTGCGCCCGCTCGGAATCGCTGGGCGCCTGGGAGGAGGCGCGCCGGCGCGACGACTACGGCGGCTGGGCGCCGGCCTTCGGCCGCCTGCTGCCGCTGGTGCGCGAGCGCGCCGCGGCGCTGGCCGAGGGCGACGAGCCCTATGACGCGCTGCTCGACGAGCACGAGCCGGGGCTGACCCGGGCGCGGCTCGAGCCGGTGCTGCGCGGCGTGGGATCGCGGCTGGCGGCGATCCTGCCGGCGGCGGCCGAGGCCAGCGCGGGGCGCGACGGCGCGCTCGCCGGCCGCCGCTTCGCCGAGCCGGCGCAGTGGGAGCTCTGCCGGCGCATGCTGACGGCCATCGGCTTCGACTTCGCCCGCGGCCGGCTCGATCGCTCGACCCATCCCTTCACGCTGTTCGCCGGCGCCGACGACGTGCGCATGACCATCCGGGTGCGCGAGGACGACGTCACCCGGGCCGTGCTGACCACGCTGCACGAGGGCGGCCACGGGCTCTACGACCAGGGCTTCCGCCCGGCGGATCGCGACCGGCTGCTCGGCGAGGCGCCGGGCATGGCGCTGCACGAGGCGCAGGCCCGCCTCTGGGAGAACCATGTCGGCCGCAGCCTGGGCTTCTGGTCCCACTGGCTGCCGACCCTGCGGCAGCTCTTCCCGGAGGCGGCCGCCGGGCTCGGGCCGGAGGACCTGCATCGGGCGGTGAGCACGGTGCGCGCCGGCGTCAACCGCGTCGGCGCCGACGAGATCTCCTACCACCTTCACATCGTGCTGCGCTTCGAGCTCGAGCTGGCGCTGCTGCATGGCGATCTCGCCCTCGGCGAGCTGCCCGCGGCGTGGGTCGAGCGCAGCCGGGCGCTGCTCGGCGTGGCACCCGCCGGCGACCGCGAGGGCGTGCTGCAGGACGTCCACTGGGCGCTCGGCATGCTCGGCTACTTCCCGACCTACACGGTGGGCAGCCTCTATGCCGCGCAGCTCGCCGAGGCCTATGCCAGGCAGCGGCCCTTCGAGGCCGAGCTCGCGGCCGGCACCTGCGACGGGCTGCTCGGCTGGCTGCGCGACCGCGTCCATCGCGTCGGCCACCGCCAGCCGGCCGAGGCGATCGTCGCCGCCGCGACCGGCAGCGGCCTCGACGCCGCGGCCTTCTTCCGCCATCTCGCCGCGGCCGGGCACCCGGCCGCGGGGTAGCCCGTCGGGCCGCTTGCGGCCGGCGCCCGGGGCAGGCCGACAGCCTCCGCAGCGCCGCTCGGCCCAGCCATCGCGAGCTCTTCCAGGTTCGTGCGCCCCGGCCGCGCGGCGCATATCGGGCTGCGCCGCCGTTCGCAAGGGATGGTTGTGCCTGCCCCGCGGCGCGGCCTGCTAAGCTGCGATCCCGTCCTCGGCTTCGGGACTCTCCAGCATGTGGTCGATCGATCCCCTGACGGCCGCCGGCGTCGTCGTCGCCACCGCGGCGACCGACGCGGTCTATGTCATGTTCACCAGCGCGGTGGTCAGCCGGCGGCGCGTGCCGGCCGCGACCTGGAGCAGCGTCTGGTACCTGCTCTCCTCCTATGCGGTGATCAGCTACACCGAGCACTGGGCCTATGTGGTGTTCGCCGCCGCCGGCTCCTGGCTCGGCGCCTTCCTGTCGATCACCTACCTGCACCGCCCGCCCGGCGGCCCGCCGGTCGGCGCCGCCCCGGAATAGCGGCTCAGCCGCGCAGCCGCGACAGCATCGCCTCGGCCGGGCCGTCGTCGGGAGCCAGCACCAGGCAGTCCTCGAAGCCGGCGCGGGCGGCGGCGACCTCGCCGCGGCGCCACGCCGCCAGCGCCTCGGCGTAGCGCGCCGCCAGCCGCAGGCGCTCGGGCGGCACCGCGCCGGCGCGGCCGAGGATCTCGAACAGCGGCTGCCCGCCCTCGATGCCGGCGAGCGGCACGCTGTCGACCTCGCGCAGCACGAAGCGGTCGGCGAGCGCCGCCGCGGTGCGCGCCGAGACCAGCGTGGCGACGTCGTAGAGCCGGGTCGCCTCCTCGATGCGGGCGGCGTGGTTGACGGTGTCGCCGATCACCGTGTAGTTGCGTCGCTGCTCGGCGCCGATGCTGCCGGTCACCGCCTGTCCGCTGTCCAGCCCGATGCGCAGACGCGGCCGGTAGGCGCCCGCGCCGAAGATGCGGCGGCTCGCCTCGCCGATCGCCGGCAGCTGCGCCAGGCAGCCGAGCGCCGCCTCGGCGCTGCGCAGCGCCGCCTCGCCGGGCGGCACGAACGCTCGCACCAATAGGCCATCACCTCGTCGCCGAGATACTTGTCGATGATCCCGTCGGTGGCGGCGATGGCCTGGCCGAGCAGCGCGAAATGCGCGTTGAGGAACTCGACCAGCTGCTCCGGCGGCACCCGCTCGCTGAGCGCGGTGAAGCCGGCGAGGTCGCAGAACATCACCGCCACCTCGCGCCGCTCGCCGCGCTCGGAGAGCGGCGCCTGCGGCCCGATCAGCTGGTCGGCGACCCGCGGGTCGACGTACCGGCCGAACAGCTCGCGGATGCGGTCGCGCATCCGCAGCCCCTCGGTCATCCGGTTGAAGGAGGCGGCGAGCCGGCCGATCTCGTCGCGCGAGCCGATCTCGATGCGGGTCTCCAGGTCGCCGCGCTCGACCGCCTCGGCGCCCTGCACCACGGAGCGGATGGCGCGGAGCAGCCGCGCCGCGCCCAGCGCCGCCACGCCGAGGCCGAGCACCGAGGCGAGCACGAAGACGACCAGGCTTGCCATCCGCGCCGTCGACTGCGCCGCCTGGGCCTCGCGCGAGACCGTCTCGAGCACCGCGAAGAGGCCGGAGCGCAGCGCCTCCAGCGCCTGGTTCAGCTGGTCGCGCATGGCGTCGAGGGTGACCAGCCGGGCCCGTGCCTCGGCGAGCGCGCGCCGCTGCAGCGCCGCCATGCAGAGATCCGCCTCCGCGTGGTAGCGCTTGCCGAGCTCCTGCACCGCGGCGAGGCGGTCGATCAGCGGCTGCAGCGCCGAGACGGCCACCGCCACGCGCTCGTTGTCGCGCTCCATGACCAGCAGCCGGCGGGCCGCCGCGCTCTCGCGCGCGAAGCCGGCCTCGGCGGCGCGGAAGGCGTCGGCCCGCTGCCCGATCGCGGCCTCGCTCGCCGCCGGATCCTCGGCCAGCAGCAGGGCGCGGCGCAGCTCGAGCCCTTCCTCGAGCGAGCGGATGTTGCCGCGGGCGAGCGCGCCATAGGCGGGGATGGCGAACTCGACCACCGAGTGGATCTCCTCGACCGTGGTGGCCGAGGTCTGCAGCGAGATGAAGGCGGTGACCGAGAGCAGCAGGATCAGCCCGGCGGCCAGCCCGACGAACTTGGCCGCGAGCGACAGCCCGCCGATCGCCTTCGCCCGCTCGCCCGCCACGGTCGTCGCCTGCTGCATGCCGCCGGCCTTCCCCGGTTCCCGCCCGCCATGATGCCATAGCTGCCGCTCCGCGGGGGATCGGCCGGGCCGCCCTTGGCAGCCGTCGGCACGCCGGTATACCGTCCGGTCGGTACGAACGGCGGGCAGGTCCATGGGCGACAGGGTTGCCATCGATCGACGGTCGCGGCGGGCGGGGCGGTGACGGCGCCGGTGCCCGGCTGGCAGCGCGCCGGCTTCAACCTCGCCGAGTTCCGCCGGCTGGCCGGCCGCCGGCTGCCGCGGCCGATCTTCGACTTCGCCGACGGCGGCGCCGAGGACGAGCGGACGCTGCGCCGCAACGAGGCGTCCTGGCTCGACTGGGAGCTGCTCTCCTGCCCGCTCAACGGCGCGGCCGAGCGCGACCTCTCGGTCGAGCTCCTCGGTCACCGGCTGTCGATGCCGGTGCTGATCGGCCCGACCGGCCTCTCCGGGCTGTTCTGGCCGGGCGGCGAGATCGCCGCGGCGAAGGCCGCGGCGGCGGCCGGCACCGGCTTCTGCCTCAGCCACGCCGCCACCTGCACGATCGAGGCGCTGGCCGCCACCGGCATGGCGCCGCGCTGGATGCAGGTCTTCGTCTATCACGACCGCGGCTTCACCCGCAGCTTCGCCGAGCGTGCCGCCGCGGCCGGCTATGACGCGCTGGTGCTGACCATCGACAACCAGCTGCTCGGCAAGCGCGAGCGCGACCTGCGCAACGGCTTCACCATCCCGCCGCGCTTCGGCCTGAAGGACAAGGCGGCGATGCTGGGCAAGCTGCCCTGGCTGAAGCGCATGGCGCCGGAGCTGCCGCGCATCTCCTTCGCCAACTATGCGCGGCCGGGGCAGCCGGCCGACCTCAAGAGCCTCGCCGGCAAGATGGCCGGCATGCTCGATCCCGGCCTGTCCTGGCGCGAGGTCGACGGGCTGCGCCAGGAATGGCGCGGGCCGTTCCTGCTCAAGGGCATCATGCACCCGGCCGAGGCCGCCGAGGCGGTGGCGCGCGGGGTCGACGCGATCATCGTCTCGAACCATGGCGGCCGCCAGCTCGACGGCGCGCCGGCGCCGCTCGACATGCTGCCGGCGATCGTCGAGGCGGTCGACGGCCGCATCCCGGTGCTGATCGACGGCGGCATCAGGCGCGGCGGCGACGTGGTCAAGGCGCTCGCGCTCGGCGCCGCCGCCTGCCTGATCGGCCGGCCGCATCTCTGGGGGCTGGCCGTGGCCGGCCAGGCCGGGGTCGCGCATGTGCTCGAGATCCTGCGCGCCGAGCTCGACCGCACCATGGGGCTGATGGGCGTTCGCACGCTGCGGGAGCTCGGGCCGCAATGGCTGCATCGGCGCGAGTGGCGCTGAGCGGCGCCGCGCCGCGCACCGGCCAGCGGAGCGAGCGCGCCGCCGACGCCGCCGTCCATGCCGCCGGGCTGTCGCTCGGCCCGCTCGCCTGCCTCGCCCTGCTGCTGGCCGCGCTCGACCGCGCCGATCTCCGCCTCGGCGTCGCGCTCGCCCTCTACGGCGCCGGGCTGATGGCGATGCTGGCCTTCTCCGCCGCCTACAACCTGGCTCCGCCGGGGCCGCTCAGGCCGTGGCTGCGGCGGCTCGACCACGCCGCCATCTTCACCATGATCGCCGGCACCTACACGCCGGTCATGGTGGTCGCCGTCGGCGGCACGCTCGGCGCCGGGCTGCTCGCCGTCGTCTGGGCGGGCGCCCTGGCCGGGGCGGCGATCAAGCTGCTCCGCCCCGCCGGGCTGGAGCGGCTCTCGGTGCCGGCCTATCTGGCGCTCGGCTGGGCGGTGGTTCCGGCGCTCGGCCCGATCGCCCGGGCGCTGCCGGCGCTCGACCTCGCCCTGCTGCTCGGCGGCGGGCTGCTCTACAGCGCCGGCACGGTCTTCCATCTCTGGCGGCGGCTGCCCTATCACGACGCGATCTGGCACGGCTTCGTGCTGGCCGGCGCCGCCTGCCACTACGCGGTGATCTACCGCTTGGCCATCCCCTGAGCGGGCCGCATGATGGGGCCGGTCTGGCCCGGCCTGCCCCGGCACGGGAGACAGGCGGGAGGAGGGCGGTGATGCGGCGTGCGATCGTGGTCGGCGGCTCGCTCGGCGGGCTGTTCGCCGGGGCGATGCTGCTGCGGCGCGGCTGGGACGTCACCATCCTCGAGCGCTCCGAGGGGCGCCTCAGCGCGCGCGGCGCCGGGCTCGGCGTGCACCCGCCGATGCTGGAAGGGCTGCTCGCCGCCGGCTGCAAGGTCGATGCGACCGTCGGCGTCGCGGTCGCCGGGCGGGTCGTGCTCGGCCGCGACGGCAGCGAGGTGGCGGCCATCGACATGCCGCAATTCTGCACCTCCTGGGCCCGGCTCTACGCGCTGCTGAGCGATGCCGTCCCGGAGCAGCGGGTGCGGCGCGGCGCGGCGCTCGCCGGCTTCGAGCAGGACGGCGAGGGCGTGACCGTGCGGCTGGCCGGCGGCGAGAGCCTGCGGGCCGAGCTGCTGGTGGCGGCCGACGGCACGCGCTCGACGGTGCGGCGCCAGCTGCTGCCGGCGGTCGACCTCGTCTATGCCGGCTATGTCGGCTGGCGCGGCCTGGCCGAGGAGGCCGCCTTCTCGCCGGCCGCGCACGCCGCCCTGTTCCTTCGCTTCGCCTTCGCCATGCCGCCCGGCGAGCACATCCTGGGCTATCCGGTGCCGGGCGCCGAGGACGACCTGGCGCCCGGCCGGCGGCGCTACAACTTCGTCTGGTACCGGCCGGTCGATCCCGCGGGCGAGCTGGCCGAGATGGAGACCGACGCCGCCGGGCGGCGCCATCCCGAGGGCATCCCGCCGCAGGCGATCCGGCCGGCGGTGCTGGCCAGGCTGCGCGCCGACGCCGACCGCCTGCTCTGCCCGGCCTGGGCGGAGGTGGTGCGGATCACCGGGCAGCCGCTGTTCCAGCGCATCGGCGATCTCGAATCGCCGTGCCTGGCCTTCGGCCGGGTGGCGCTGCTCGGCGACGCCGCCTTCGTCGCCCGGCCGCACGTGGCGCGCGGCGCGATCAAGGCCGGCCACGACGCCATGGCGCTGGCCGAGGCGCTGGCCGGCGACACGCCGGTCGAGGCGGGGCTGCGCCGCTACGACGCGGTGCGCCGCCCGGCGGGCGCGGCGCTGGTCGCCGAATCCCGGCAGCTCGGCGCCTATCTCGAGGGCAGGCTGGGGCCGGTCGAGCGCGATCCGGTGGCGGTCATGCGCGACAATGGCGGGGTCGAGCCCTCCGACGTCGATGGCGGGCTGTTCTTCCGCCTGCTCGCCGAGGTCGGCTACCGGCGGGCGCGACCCTGAGAGCGCAGCGGGGATGACCGACCCGGAGCCGCAGATCGTCGTCTCCCACGGCACCGGCCGGATGGCCAACCGCATGTTCCAGCTGATGCTCGGCCAGGAGCTGCGGCGCCGCGCCGGCTGCGGCCGCCTGGTCGGCTACGCCCTGCCGCGCTGGTCGATCGTGGGGCCGCCGGCGCAGCCGATCCTCCAGCCCAGCCTGGTGCTGCGCGGCCACGTCTTCGACCTCGACGAGATCGCCTATCTCCTGCGCACCGGCACGCTGCGCACGGTGGTGATCGAGGGCTGGGGCATGCGGCTGCCGAACTTCGGCCCGGCGGCGCAGTACCGGGCGCTGTTCCCGGCCACCCCGGAGGGCTACCGCGCGGCCGAGGACGAGCTCGTCATCCATGTCCGCACCGGCGACATCGTCAACCTGCACCACTACCTCTACTGCCCCTTGCCCTTCTCGTTCTACGAGCGGGCGATCGCGGAGAGCGGCCTCAGGCCGGTGTTCATGGGCGAGATCGGCGTCGACGGCTATTCCGTCGCGCTGCGGCAGCGCTTCGCCGGCGCGCGCTTCCTCGAGCCGCAGTCGGTGGATGCCGACTTCAACACGATCCGCACCGCGCGGCATGCGGCGCTCAGCGTCAGCTCCTATGCCTGGATGGCGGCCTGGCTGTCCGAGACGCTGGCCACCATCCGCTACCCGGTCTTCCGCATGCTCGACCCGCGCAACGGCGAGACCTTCCTGACGCCGCTCGACGACCCGCGCTACCTCTTCTACGAGCTCGGCGGCCCGCCGCAGAAGGCGGGCACGGCAGAGTTCCTGGCCTGGGCCGGGCAGCAGGCGACGCCGCCGGCGCTGAGCCGGGCGCAGCTCGTCGCGCTGATCTTCGCGGCCGCCCAGGAGACGCGGCGGGTCTGGCCGCCGACCTGGCAGGCGGGGTCGTAGGCGCGGCTACGGCGGCCGGTGTGCGCCGGCAAAGGCACCGGATCGGGTCAGCGGTTGTGCAGGCACTGATCCAGGTCCTTGGTCTGCTCGTAGCATCTCATCTCGTCGCCGGTCCAAACCTTCCAATCGGGGTTCGCCGGTCCTTCCCGGCAACCCAGCAGCAATGCGGACACGACGGCGAGCGCACACAGCGCCAGAGTGCTTGTCCTCGGCATGCGCCAACTCCGGATCGGGGCGGGAGCGGCCCGCGTACCCCCTCTCTATGGTCCGGCGCACCTGCTGCGGCGTTGACCTGAATCATCGGTGAGGAGCGTATTTCCACGGATCCGCTGCTGCCGCCATGGGGCAGCGTCGGGCGTGATTCACGGGCCGGGGCGGGAGACGACGATCACCACCCGGCGGTTCTGGGCGCGCCCCTCCGCCGTGGCGTTGTCGCCGACCGGATCGTCGCTGCCGCGCGCCACGATGTTGAAGCGCTCCTTCTCCCGGCCGGCATCGACGCCCGCATTGATCATCGCGTCGCGCGCCTGCTCGGCCCGCTGCCGCGACACGGCGAGGTTGGCCTCGGCCGAGCCGACCGAATCGGCGAAGCCCTCGATGGTGATCGTCGAGAGGTTGTTGTCCTGGACGTCCTGCACCGCCGCCTTGAGCTCGGGCTGGCCGCTGGCGGGCACGAAGGTGCCGTTGAAGCCGAAGCGGTCGATGGTGCGGCGCGAGACCTCGAGATGGGCGGCGCGGCGGGCGCTGGTGACCACCCGGTTGCGGGTCGCCGGATCGTCGGTGGCGTCGATCACCAGGTAGTAGTTCTGGTAGTCGATCGACTGGGTCTCCAGGTTCGGAACCACCGTGTTGTCCTCGACGATGCGGCGGGCGACGCGCCGGCCCGGCCCGACCAGCTCCTCGGCGACGTTGCTCTCCGTCTGGGTCGCCGCCTCGTGCGCGGCGTTGAAGCGGTCGACGCCGGGGACCGGCTTGACGCCGTGCGCCTGGAAGTTCTCCTCGATCTCGTGCGCCACCGCAGCGATCCCGCTCCCGGGCGCGCCCGCCTCCAGCGCGCGGATGTCGTCGAGATCGACGGTCTGGGCCCTGGAGCCGGTCAGGTCGCCGGGCTGCGGAAAGAGGCCCACCAGCACCCGCGCCTGCGCCTGCCCGACCTGCAGCTCGGCATCCTGCGTCGGGTTGCCGATCACCCGGTTCAGCAGGTCGAGCAGCGACGGCGAGGTCAGCAGGGTGGCGCCCGGGCCGGCGATGCGCACCTCGTTGGTGGCGGCGTCGCGCTCCAGCCTGACCCCGGCCGGCGGCCCGATCAGCCCGAGCAGGCCGTTCACGTCGCCATCGTTGCCGGTCATCAGCAGCCGGCGCTGCAGCGCCGCCGCCGGTCGGGGCGTCACCGCGACGCGGCCGGCGGGAGGCCCGGCGAGGGATCCGCCCAGCGCCGCGGCATTGCGCTCGGCCTCGCGCTCGAAGCGGTCGTCGGCGGGTCCGACCGACGGCGGATTCCGCGACGGCACGCCGCGCTGCTGCGCGGCGTGGCTGAGCTCGTGGGCGAGCAGCCGGCGGCCCGCCTCGGTCTCCGGCCGGTAGCGCCCGGGGCCGAGCACGATCTCGCGGCCGAGCGTGTAGGCGGCAGCGCCCAGCCCGGCCGGGCGGGGGTCGTCGGCGTGAATGCGTACGTCGCGGAGATCGTCCCGCAGCGGTCCCGCGAAGCGGGCGCGCAGCCGGTCGGGCAGCGGCTGGCCGCTGCCGCTCGGGCGCAGCGCCGCCGCCGTGCAGCGCGGGCACGCGCCGCCGCAGGCGCAGGCGGACCGGCCCGGTACCGGGGCGAGGAGGCGTGGGGCGCCCGGGCGCGCCCGGCCGGCATCTCCGGCTGGCGCCGGGCGCGGCCGTGCCGGCCGCGCCCGCTGGATCCCCTTCATGCCTCCGCTCGTCCCATGCCGCCGCTCCGTCAGCCCGGGTGTGCAGAATAGCAGGTCGAGGTCCGCGAAGTCGCGACCAGGTCGTTGGCCGGCTTCGGCTCATGGCGGCGCTTGCCCGCCGGCGGGCAGGAAGCGAATGGTCGAAGTGCCGACGAAGGGGACGATGACGGTGCGGCTGGTGCAGACGCCGCCGAGCCGGCAGGTCTCGAACAGCGTGCGATCCCATTGCTGCAGGACCTCGAGATCGAGCCGCAGCGCCTCCTGCAGCCGGCGGAAGATGGCGAGCGTGCGCTCGAGCGCGCCGGCAATCCGCCCGAGATCCTCCTCGGCGCCGAGCAGCCGCGCGAGCTCGGCCGTGCCGAAGGTCGCGATGGAGACGGCGCGTGCCGCCGCCGGATCCTCCAGGATGGCGAGCGCCGCCTGACGCTTCAGCCGGGCCTCACGCGCCGCGGCCGCGATGCGGCCGATCTGGACGTCCACGCCGCGGCGCCACTCTTCGACCTGCCACAGCGGCTCCCCGAGCGCCGCGTCGGCCTGGCCCGCAGCGGTGGCATCCGCGCTCGCCGCGAAAAGCCGGAGGGTGGAGCGGCCGATCCGCTCCGAGAAGGGCAGGTAGTCGCGCTCGAATGCAACGGCGTCGGACTCCAACCGGCGCGCCTCGGCCAGCTCGTTCGTCAGCACGAAGCCACGGTCGGCCAGCCCGCTCATCGCCATGCCGGTGAACTCGCCGAGCAGCTGCAGGGCGCCAATGCCCTCCAGGATCGCGGCACCGGTCTGCACGATGCGCGCGGCGCGCAGGAGACGCATCTCGGCGGCGGCGGCCTCGGCCGCCTCACGTGCCAGGGCCCGGGCCGCCGCGCTGCTGCCCGGTCGAGCCGCGGGCGGGACGGGCGTGCTCGGCGTGGCCGGCCGGGGCACAAGGCCGCCCGGCGCGTCCGGGCCACGAGCCTGCAGCGGGCTCCCGCCGCCCGCAGGGCGGGGTGCGGCCGGCGGCGCCATCAGGTCGCGGAAGGTGACGCCGCGCGCCTGCAGGGCGGCGGTGATGCCGGTGGAGCGGCCGCCGAAATTCGTCACCACCAGCCGGACCTCGGCCGGCATCGGGGTGCCGCCGGCGAGCGCGGCGCGGGCCTGGGCGAGCGTGGCGCGGACCTGGCCGATGCGCGGCGCCTGGTCGAATTGCGGCTGGGCGGCGGTGGTGATCAGCTCGTCCAGGTTCTGCAGCACATTGGAGGTGATCGCCGAGGCGCTGGCGACGTTGCCCGGCCGAGCCAGCGACTTGTTGTCGATGATGTGCAGCTCGAAGGGACCACTGACGCGGAAGGCCACGCCGTCGAAGCCCGGCTCGTTCCAGCGATGCCCGCCGCCGCCGGACGGGCCGGTGAGAAAGGCCCATCCCTCCTGCTGCGGATAGCCGGCGAAGCCCATCCCGGCCTCGCCGAGCAGCCCGCGCGCCTCGCGAAAGCCGGCGCCGGTGGCTGCCGGCCCTGGCGGCATTTGCCGCTGGATCAGGCGCAACGTCCCGGCGGCCTGCCGGAATCGCGGCCGGCTGCTGCCGCGCGGGTGCTGCGCCGCGGCGGTGCAGTGCGGGCAGCCGCCGCCGCAGGCGCAGGCGGACCGGCCCGGTGCCCGGGCGAGGAGGCGTGGCGCGCCGGGGCGTACAGGGCCGGCGCCGCCCGGCGCCACCTGGCGGAACGGTGCCTGGCGCGCCTGCCGGATCCCCTTCATGCCGCTCCGTCAGCTCGGGCAAGCAGAATAGCGGGCGGGCGGCAGTGCCGCCGTGGGCCGACCTAGCGCGGGCCCTTGCCGCCGCCCCTGGGCTTCAGGTCCGGCCTCGGATCGGGCTTCAGGTCCGGCTTGGTGTCGGGTTTCAGATCAGGCCTTCGATCGGGCTTCGTGTCCGGCTTCGTGTCCGGCTTGGTATCGGGCTTGGTATCAGGCTTCGTGTCCGGCTTGGTATCAGGCTTCGTGTCCGGCTTGGTATCGGGCTTGGTATCAGGCTTCGTGTCCGGCTTGGTGTCGGGCTTCGTGTCCGGTTTGGTATCGGGCTGCGCTGCCGCGGGAACGCGCAGGCGCAGCTTCTCCAACTCGCCGCGGTCGAGCGACACCTCCTGCAGATTGGCGATGCCGGCGGCGATGACGAAGGGCTTGGCGGCGGCCGGGGCGAGCCTGGCGTCGCTCGCCTGCAGCACCACCGTGGCCTTCGCATTGGTGCCGAGCTTGGCCAGGGCTTCCGGCGACAGCGCGAAGGCGTAGTAGCCGGCGTCGTCGGCCTCGACCGGGGCGACCCCCGGCAGGTCGTTGCCCTTCTCGTCGACCAGATGGACGGTGACCCGGCCGGCGGCCGCCCGGTCGGCGTCGGTGACGCGGCCCTGGATCAGCGCCCCGGTCTTGGCCACTGGCGGCACCCTGAGGCTGGCGATGTCGCGCTCGACGGCGAGCGCCGCGAGATGGTCGGTGGCGATGTCGACGCGCTCGCGCAGCAGCTGTGCGCGCGGGTCGCCGGCGCGCTTGGCCTCGAGACGGGAGGCCTCGGCCGCGAGCAGCTTGCGCAGCCCGAGCTGCGTCTCCATCACCGCGCCGAGCTGGGTCGCGCGCTGCTGCTGCAGCGTCTCGGCGAGCTCGGCGAGATCGTTGTCGAAGGCGCCTGGTCCGGTGTTGAGGATCGGCATGGCACTATCCCTGCGGCTTGAAGGCCAAGGTCGCCCGCTCGGCGAAGCGGGCGCAGAGCGGTCCGGGGTCGAGCACCTGGTTGCCGACCTTCACCTCGGTCATGGCCGGGTTCTGGTCGACGGCGATGATGCAGTGGTCGCCCTGGTTGAGGCTGGTGTCGTTCATCCGCGCCGCCAGCGTGAACAGCGACAGCAGCGTCTCGGGTCCGCGCTCGGCGAAGCGGTTGCCGACGGCGCGCAGCGTGCCGCCGAAGACGACGACGTTGGCGAACAGGTTGCCGCTGCGCTCGGAGAGCGACTGGTTGCCCTGGTAGCCGGCATCGTCGAGCGCGGCGACGAGCTGGCAGGTGACGCTGCGGTTGGCCGGCCCGGTACGGCCCTGGTTGTCGGCGAACAGCACGCCGCCGCCCGGCAGTAGCTGGGCGCCGGGGCCGCGCGCGAAGGCGGTCGGCTGCGCCGCGTTGGCGCCGCCGAGCTGCACCCCGGCCGCCGCCTGCTGGGTGCCGGCGAGGTCGAAGATCAGCACCGTCCCGGCCAGCAGGTCGACCGGGCCCGGGCCGGAGAGGTCGCTGCCGAGGCTGTTGTCGGTGCAGGCGACCGGGCCGAAGGCGAGCAGGCGCAGCGCCTGGCCGGCCGGCTGCACCACGACGTTCTCGTGCAGCCGGGCGGCCGGCCGGCGGCCCTGGCGGGCGCCGAGCAGCGCGCCGGCGGCGAGCCCGGCCAGCAGGTTGAAGCCGCTGGCCAGCTCGATGACGATGCCGCCGCGCCGGCCGGGTGCTGTCACCAGGTTGGCGAAGTCGCGCGGCAGCGCGCCGTTCTCCAGCACCTCGTTGGCGGCGATCTCGAGGTTCTCGCCATAGAGCACGAAGATGCCGCAGGCCGGGTCGGCGGCCGTCGGGCCGTTGCCCTCGATGCGGTTGCCGGCGATCGCCACGTCGGCGCAGAGCCCGAGCGAGATGCCGCCGAGCCCGATCTGCTGCGCCTCGGCCTGCAGCGCCCCGTCGAACGGGTTGAGCAGGCAGCCGCGGATGCGGTTGCCGCGGATCTCCAGCCCGATCACCGGGCTGGCCAGGGACGCGCCGGCGGCGCGACGGCCGGCCGGCGGCAGGCCGATCCCGGAGCGGCCCATCGCCTCGATGCGGTTGCGCTCGATGGCGATCTCGTAGAGGAAGCCGGCCGGCACCGGGCTGGGCGCCGGCTCCTCCTTCTTCAGCACGACGGTCAGGGCGAAGATCGAGTCGTTGATCTGCCGCAGGTCGACCTTGTCGATGTCGAGGCCCGGCGCGCTGGCGTCGACGCTGTACTTGCCGGCGACCAGCCCGGCGGTGAACTGGGCGTTGGCGTCGGCGACGATGGTGCGCGCCTGGCCGTCGGACTGGCGGGTCAGCGTCAGCTGCGCCCCGGGCACCCCCTGGCCGTCGGGGCCGAGCACGCGGCCGACGATGCGGGCCTCGCGTGGCATGGTGATGACCGGCAGCGGCGCCGGCTCCGGCGGCGGTACGGCCGTGCCGCCGCTGCCCAGCGTGACGCCGTTGCCGGCGCCGCCGACGATGCGGTTCTCCAGCAGCCGGACGCGCTCGCAGCCGCCGTCGAGCTGGATGCCGCCCTGGGCGCGGTAGGGCTGCAGCGGCACCAGCACGGCCAGCGGCAGCTTCCAGATGCGGTCGACATAGAGGCCGAAGATGCGCGGGTTGACGTAGACGACCTCGAGCCGGGCGCAGGGATCGTTGGGGTCGACCGGGTCGGGATCGTCGGGCGTCTCGATCGGCGGCATCGCCGGCGCCGGGATCAGCCGGATGTCGTTGCGCTCGACCAGGCTGTCGTCGGCGGAGAGCTCGATGGCCGGGCCGCCGCCGCGCTTGTCGAGCATGCGGATCAGGTTGTGGTGGATCCACAGCCCCTCGGCGTTGACCGCGCGCACCGCGCTCTGGCAGGCCAGGATGCGGTTGTCGCCGATCTCGATGTCGGCCGAGCCGCCCGGCTTCTCGGCGTCGATCAGGATGCCGGTGCCGCCGAGCGTGACCATGTCCATCGCCTCGAGCACGATGCCGACCGACTGGCTGATGCGGAAGATCGGGTCGGTGCTGGCGCCCTTGCGCGGCACCACCTTGGTGCGGCGATGGCAGCCATGGATGCGGATGTCGCGCCGGTTGCGGATCACCGCGTTGGTCTGGTGCAGCCCGGGGAGCAGGCAGATCTGGCCGCCGCTTGCCGGCAGGGCCTGGATCGCCGCCTCGATCGAGTCGAAGTCGCCATGGCTGGTGACGCCGTCGCCGACGCTGTAGTTGCAGCAGCCGCGCGGCCGGGCGAGCGGCGGGAAGACGTGCCGGCAATCCTCGATCTCGCCCTGGTCTGCGGCGGCAGCGAGAGCCGAGTTCCAGGTGATCTCGGCGAGCGCCACGCGGTGGTGGTGGATGCCCTGCGGCGGCGCGTTGCTCGGCAGCAGCGCCGGGTCGAAGGGCGTGCCGGCGGCGCGCACCGGGAAGGTCCAGTAGTCGCCCGGCGCGTAGTTGAGGTTGCCGGCGGCGGGCGCATCGAAGGCGAGGCGGATGCCGTCGGCGAGCTCGGCCGGGGTCGGGCCGCCGGGGAAGTCGGCGATCCGCGCGATGCCGTCCCACAGGCGGAAGAAGGCGGTGCCGGTCGCCGGCGCCGGCCAGGCGCCCTGGATGTTGGTCAGCGCCAGCTGCCCGTCCTGCGGCCGGGTGGCGTCGGCCGACGCGACCACCCGCCAGCCGCCGAACACGGGATCGCGGTCGAGCGCCTCGAGGTAGAAGCTGTCGAGGTCGCAATGGTTGATCGCCTGGTCGTTGGCGGTGATCGTCACCGTGCCGGTGCCGGGCGCGCCGGCGGTGAAGCGGCCGCGCCCGACCAGCCCGCCATTGAAGCGCGACCACTTGAAGCGCGCCTGCCCGGCCGCCGGCTCGGCGATCTCGATGCGGTAGAGATAGTGCTCGAAGCCGGTATAGCCGCCGCCGGCCTCCACCGGGCAGTCGCCGGGGATCAGGATGGCGGGCGACGGCGTCACCGTCAGCTTGCCCTTGGCGGAGAAGTCGTCGGCCGCCTTGGCGACGGCGCTGCAATCCTCGTTGGCGCCGAGCCGCATCAGCTTGACCGCGGCGACGACGCGGCTGCGCTCGGTGGTGTCGGGGCCGCCCAGCGCCGGCTCGAGCAGCAGCAGCGGCTCCTGGAAGGCGCTGATCGATTCCTCCCAGACCTCGAGCACCACGGCGTCGCGCACCCCGGCGGCGATCGAGGCGACGGTCGCCTGCGGCGCCTGGAGCGGCGGCGCGAGATAGTCGGCCGGCAGGTCGACCGGGGTGCCCGGCGGCAGATAGAGATGCAGCCCATCGGCCCATAGCCGCCCGGGCTCCAGCCGGACCGTCACCGCGCCGGCCGCGACCTTGGCCGAGACGACGCGGAAGCCGCCGGGTGCCGCCGCCGGGGCGGCGGCGAGGCCGTCGCCGATGACGTCGCGCGCCGCGGTCAGCCGCCAGTGCGCATCGATCCGCCCCCGGTCGTTGTCGTCGGCATCGGTGCGGACCCGGCCCTGCTGGTGCAGCACGCCCGAGAAGTTCGCGGCGGGATCGAACGACCAGCGGGAGAAGTCGCCTTTCATGATCCTGGTCCTGCTGCTCAGGTTACGGGAACGAGCACGGGCCGCACGCCGATCGGCATGAACTCGCGCAGACGGATGGCGATGTTGCGGGTCTTGTGGGCGAGGCCGAGATAGCCGAAGGCGCCGATCTCGTCGGTGTCGGGTCCGCCCTCGCGGATGCGGCGGTCGGTGCAGGTGGTGAGCTGGGCGTAGCCGGGCTGCCCGAAGGTCTCGGCGGTGAAGCGCAGCCGCGGCCCCGGGCCATAGACGCAGTCGTGGTTCGGCGGCAGCCGGTCGTGGTCGCCGCTGAAGTAGCAGTGGGCGAGGCAGCCCGACTGGTTGTCGTGCACCTCGAGCCGCGCCGTCCACAGGCCGCTCTGCCCGGTGGCGCGGAAGGGCAGCATGCGCCCGAGGCAGGTCATGCCGTCGACCGTCAGGTCGGGACCCCAGCCGAGCTCGGGATCGCCGGTGGCCGCGCCCAGCGCCAGCGCCGCCGGGCTGGCGCCGACGCCGCTGCCGGCGTCGACGATGCTGCCGGCGACGGCCAGGCGGTAGCCCGGATCGATGGCGAGCGGCCCGGCGATGCTCTGCTCCAGCCGGATCTGCGGGACCTGGGCGAAGCGCGCCCGGTCGGCCGGAACCGCGAAGCCGTAGCCGTCGGCCAGCCTCAGCCCGGCGCGCAGCGGCGCCCGCGTGCCGTCGAGCCGGCGGAAGCCGCCGGGGTCGAGCGTCGAGCCGACGATCTCCAGCCGGTCGAGGGCCGCCCGCTCGATCAGCGCGGCCCCCGCCGGGAACGCGCTGCCCCGCGTGAGGTAGAGCCCCTCGAGCCGCACCGTCAGCTGCTGGTGGTCGAGGTCCTTGGGGCGGAATCCCAGCGGCCGGGCGAGCCGGATCACCGGCCGCTGGCCGGAGGCGGCGCGGATCCACAGCGAGCCGGTGAGCTGCAGCACCGCGGCGCCGCCCTCGGTGCCGATGAAGTCGACCGCCGACAGGTCGAGATCGTGGGTCATGCTGTCGCCGATCTCGACGATCAGCGGCTGGCCCGGCACCGGCACCGGCGCCAGCGCCTTGCGCAGCCCGTCCGGATCGGCGTGGAAGTCGACATGGCGGACCAGCGGCGCGCCCTCGGCCCATTGCGGCGGCAGCGCGGCGCGGCCGATCGGCCAGGCGCCGGTCGGGCCGGTGAAGCCGGTGCTGGCGGAGACCAGCAGCTTGTCGCGCAGCTTCTCCGCCTCGACCGCGGCGCTGGCGCCGACGACGCCGAACAGGACGCGGCCGCGCAGCGGATCGACGACGATCTCGCGGGCCCGCAGCCGCGGCCGCAGCCCGGCCTCCCAGGCGCAGAGATTGGCGCCGCGCAGCCGCCAGCCGGTGGCGGCGAAGGGCGGGGCGGGCAGATGCAGCACCAGCCCGACCGCGGCCGAGCCCGGCGCCGGCGGCGGTGGCGGGTCGGGGTAGGCGGTGACCGCGACATAGGCGTCCGGCCGCCCGGCCGGGCTGTCGGCGGTGAGGCGGGCCGGCGGCATCGGGCCGGGCACCGCATCCTCGCCGGCGAGGTTCGGCGGGTCGTCGTCGGCGCGGTAGCGGTGGCTGTTGAACAGCACCATCGGCTCGCCCATCGGGTGCAGGTCGAAGCGCACCGCGAAGAGCGCGTCGCCCGCCGGCGCCGGCCGCAGGTCGGCGATGGCGCGGAACGCCGGCTTGGTCACCGCCGGGCGGTAGGATTTCAGGCGCCAGAGGAAGATCGCTAGGTTGGGCAGGTTGTACCCGGTCTCGCCATGCAGCGGCGGCTTCAGGTCGATGCTGTGGCCGAACGGGTCGAACGGCCCGCCGAGCAGCGACAGCAGCGCCGGGTCGCGCAGGCTGACGCTGCCGCCGCGGGCCGGCGCGGCGATGCTGCGCGGCAGCGACAGCGGCGGCACGCCGCCGGCGTCCGGCCGCTGGTGGTTGAGATGCTGCGCCCAGAGCAGCCGGTCGCGCAGCTCGACGGCGTGCACCGCCCAGCCGGAGAGCGCGTGCACCACCGACTCGACGGCGCCGAGCGTGCCCTTGCGCCGCCGGTTGCGCACGGTGCGCGCGACGTCGGCGCGCAGGTCGTGCGGGTCGCCCTTGAGATGGGTGGTGCCGAGCAGGTCGGCGATGTAGGGGATCACCCAGGGCGCGCAGGTCTCGATGAACTGGTCGAGGTAGAGCGCGTCGATGTCGTCGTGGATCGCCTGGGCGACCTCGTCGATGACCCCGATGAAGGCCGCGAGCTGGCCGGGCGGCGTCTGCTCGAGGTCGCGCAGCCGGTAGATCTCCGGCAGGCGCTGGTAGAGCGGCTGGCGGGGCATCACGGCACCTCGCTCGGATCGGCCTGGGCCAGCGCCAGCGACAGGTCGGCGGCGTCGAGCGCCAGGATGGCGTCCTCCGGGCAGGCGACGACGCGGCGCGACGGTGCCGGTCCCGGGCTGCGCAGGACGGGCAGGCGACGCAGCCTGAGAGTGCGCGGCGCCGCGGCCAGCAGCTCGACCCAGGCGACGCCGGCGGCGTTCTGGATGGCGGCGACCAGCTGCGAGCCGTGCGCCGCCTCGCCGAGCTGCCGCCGCTGCCAGCTGAACAGCCCATGGTCGCGCGCGGCGTCGGGGGCGGCGGCGCCGAGCGCGTCGAGGATGGCGGCGCGCACATCCGCCTCGCGCCGGTTCGGATCCCATCCGACCCGCGCCGCGACGTGGAGCTGCAGCCGCCGCCCCTGGCGCACCGTCACCGGATAGCGGGCCGGCCCGCGGGCGCGATAGACGGCGAGCAGCGCGTCGGCGGCCGCGGCGGCATCGGCGGGGCTCGCCGAGTCGGTGAGGATGGTGACGACGACGTGCGGCACGCCGTCGGCGAGCGACCACAGGGCGCGGGCCTTGAGCACGCCGGCGAGCGCCAGCGCCTCGGCCTCGATGTCGGCCAGGCTGACCAGCCGGCCGAGGCTCTGCATGCGGCCGGGCGCGGCGGCGCGCGCCCCGTCGGCGGTCTCCGGCGCGGCGCCGCCGGTCACCGGCTCCGGCATCAGCAGCTGGTCGAGCCCGGGCAGGCGGCTCGCCGGCTGCGGCTTGGCGTCCACCTTCAGGGGCCCGTGGCTGCCGCTGCCGCTGCGCCAGCGCGCCGTCACGTTGCCGCGGCCCGAGGGCAGGCGGGCGCCGCTCTTGCCGTCGCCGAACTGGACGTAGCTCTTCCCGGCCTCGTCCTCGCGCACGACATAGACGGGATCGCTCGGACCGCTGCCGAACAGCGCGTCGACGCGGCGCCACAGCCGGCCGCCGACATAGAGCTCGAGCTCGGGCGCGTGCGGCGGCGCCTGGCCGGGATCGAGCAGGTAGGTCAGCGGCGGCTTGGGCAGGGCGAAGGTCTGGAACACCGCGCGGCCGTCGCCGTCGCCGAGCACCGCCTCGGGCTGGCTCTTGCCCTCGGTGGCGGTCGCCAGGTTGCCGTAGACCGTCACCGCCGGCGCATCGTGGTCGAACTGCGCATAGGCGACGGCACGATCGAGCGTGACGCGATGGAAGCCGAGGGCGCCGCCCGCGGCGACGTCGACGATGCGGGCCTCGCTCAGCGCCGTGCCGGGGCCGGCGAGCAGGACCGTGCGCTCGTCGAGCGCCGCGGCGTCGGCGGCGCTGCCGTAGAAGTCGAGCGCGGTGCCGGACAGGGTGGGGTCGGGCTGCGGCAGGGACTGCAGCCGGAACGACGGGCCCTCCACCTGATGGACGGTCAGCGTGCGGATGTCGGCATGGTCGAGCGTCACCGTGCCTTCGCCGAGCGACAGGTTGCGGTCGAGCGAGAGCACCGTGCTGGGGCCGGCGCTCGGGCCCCAGCCGAGCCCGCGCCGGTCGGTCGCCTCCACCTGGCGCTCGAGGAAGCGCTTGCGGCCGCTGCCGCCGGCGCCGGACCTGAGCGCGCCCTCGATCACCACCAGCGTGCCGGCGCCGGGGCCGTCGGCGGCGCCGTCGAGCGGCAGGTCGGTCGAAGGCAGGGCGGGGCTGGCCGGCGCGCCGGTGCTGCCGGCGAGGTTGCGGATGTAGGTGACGGCGCTGGCATGGGCGCGGCCATTGGCGTCGACGGTGACCTGGGTGGCCGGCGCGCCCTGGCCGAAATGGCGGAAGGAGGGACCGAGCTTGTAGGCGCGCAGCTCGGCCACGTGCGTCACCGGCCGGCGGGCCGCGAGGCCGGAGCCGAACGCCGCCAGCACGAAGAGCGGCTGGTCGAGGCTGGCGAGCGCGCCCTTCATCTTGACCAGGGTGGTGCCGAAGCTGGTCCAGCTGCGCTCGACCGTCATCAGCTGCCCGTGGTCGAGCGTCGTGCCGTCGGCGCGCGGCACGCCGACCAGCAGGCGGTCGCCGGCCTTCAGCGCGAGGCCGTCGGGCAGCGGCGCGACCAGCGCGAAGCTGTCGGTGCCGTTGCCGATCGCCGGCGTGTGGCGCGGCCGGTAGAGGTGGAACTGCGAGAGGCCGGGCCAGGCGGTCACCGCCGCGGTGGTCTCGAAGGTGGCGGGCTTCGGCGCGCCCTCGAGCTGCGCCTGGATGGCGAAGCCGGCGGGGACGGCGACCGGGCGGTCGCCCTTGGCGGCGAGCGCGAAGCGGGCGTGCCCGCCCAGCCCCGGCGCCAGCCGGTAGCCGAGCAGCTTGACCAGCTCGGCGACGCTGTCGCGCCACCGCGCGGTGCGCAGATAGGCCTCGTTGCCGTAGAGCTGCTGGTAGAAGGTCAGGATGTCGCCGACGATGGCGGCGCCCTCGACCAGCGCGATCGCCGGGTCGTCCGGCTTGCGGTGGGTGAAGCGGGCGAGCGCCGGGGCGGCGTCGATCGCCGCCAGCATGTGGGCGCGCATCTCGGCGTAGGTGCCGATTCGCCGGGCGATCTCGGCCAAGCCCGGGCGGTTCTCGATCGGCCGCGGGAAGAGCGGCGGGCGCTGGCAGTCGTGCTCGCAGCTCATCGCCGGCCTCCCTGGATCTCGAAGCGGATGCGGCCCGCCTCCAGCCGGCTCGGGTCGTTGGCGACCGCGATGATCTCGAACGGCCCGACCGGCAGCGTCTCGACCAGGGCCTCGGGCAGCCCGTCGGGCGGCAGGGTGATCGTCACCAGCCCGCCGCCGCTGCCCGGGTTCCAGCGCCGCATCGAGAGCGACAGCACGCGCTCGACGCCGGTGACGGCGAGCGCCCGGCCGACCACCTGGCTGGCATGCAGCGCCTGGCCGAAGGTCCAGCGGTCGGGGTTGAAGAAGCCGGGCCGGCCGTCGGGGGTGAAGCCGGCGGAGAACTCGGCGGCGAGCAGGTCGGCGAGGTCCTCCGGCCAGTAGCCCGGATCGATGCAGAGCCGCAGCTTGACGTCGAGCGGCACGTAGCGGGCCGGGCGGATCTCGACGTCCTCGCCGATCAGCCGCAGCGCCTCGAGATGGCCGGCGATCGCGGCGGCGAGGGCGGGATCGAGCGCCGTGGTGCCGACCGGGTCGATGGCGACCCGCACCGTGCGCCAGCTGCCGGTCCAGCCGTAGCGGGCGCGGGCATGGGCGACGCCGGCGATCTCCTCGGCGCGCGCCGCGTAGTCGGCGAGCGTCACCGCCCGCTTCTGGCGCTGGCGATAGGCCTCGGGCACGCGGCGCAGGATCTCGGCCGGCGGCTCGGGCGAGCGGCCGTTGACGACGTCGAGCGGGTTCCAGATGGCGGTCGCGATGCCGCCGCCGGCGAAGCCGGTGATGCGCTCGGCGCCGACATTGCCGGCCTCGCCCTGGCCGACGCGGTAGCGGCAGACCACCACCGCATCCTCGGCCAGCGCCGCGCCGTTGACGCCGTCGCCCAGGCGCACCCGGCTGGTGCCGAGCTCGTCGGCCTCGACCACGAAATGCTGGTCGTCGCCGCCGCTCTCGATCAGGTCGCTCTGCTCCGCCCAGGGATCGGCGATGCCCCGCACCCGCACCTCGAGCGTGCTGGCAGTGGGCGCTGCCGCCGCCGGGCGGCGTGTCGCGCCGTGGCGAGCGGGCCACGGGTCAGCGTGAGCAGCGTGCCGGCCGGCTGGCGCTGCGGCCCGTCCTGGCGCGACAGCGGCTCCAGGCGGCCTCGTCCCGGGCGACGAAGCTGCTTTCGTCGGCGCCGCCGAGCGGCGCCCCGGGCGGGCGGAAGGTGGTGACCCGCGGCCGGCCCTGGGTGACCCGGACGAGGTTGCCGAAGAGCTTGCTGACGCCGGTGACCGGTGGCCGGCCGGGGCAGCGGGTGGTGATGCAGTAGCGCCGCTGCAGCCGGTCCTCCGGCCGCCAGCGCACCCGCACGAACCAGCGCACCGCCGCGGTCACCGGATCGGGCACGGGATCCTTCAGCGCCTCGGCGCGCGGCCGCGGGCCGCCGAGGGGCAGCAGCCGCAGCACCTGGCGCGCCGCCGGGTCGCGGCCGTTGACGGTGCCGGTCTCGGGATTGAGGTCCTGCTGGACCAGCAGCCGCTCGATGTCGGGCTGCAGCAGGATGTCGCGCAGGGTCTGGGCTGCGGCCTGCGACAGGCCGCCGGCGACCGTCAGGTCGGCCTCGGTGCTGCCCGCCTCGAGCGCGCTCACCGTGCCGCCCCAGTCATAGGGCAGCAGCTCGTTGAGGGTGACGAAGCAGCGCTGCGCCGCCTCGCTGGCGAAGACGACGCTGCCGGGCGCGTCCCACTTGTCGTGCGTCCAGGCGCCGAAGCCGGCGGGCAGCGTGCCGTCGATGGCGACCTGGGCGACCAGCCAGGTGCCGGACTGGTTGCCCTGGTGGATGTGATAGTCGAGCAGCCGGGACTGGCGGGCCAGCGTCACCCGCTTGCGGGCGCGGGCGAAGTAGGCCTCGTTCATCACCCGGTCCTGGAAGTCGGCCAGCTCGTCGCCCTCGGCGGCGATCAGGTCGATCAGCACCTGGTCGAGATCGGCCTCGCTGGTCGGCTGCCAGCCCGGCACGCGCTGCATCATCGCGGCGATCAGCACGTGACGGAAGGAATCATAGTCGCGGGCAAGATAGTCGATCGCCGGCTCGTCGGGTGCCGGCGGGTGGTCACCGACCGGGGCGCAGTTGAGGTTGAAGCAGCCCGGGCGGAACTTGAAGGGCAGCTCGGAGAGCAGCGGGTCGAAGTCGGGCGAGGACAGCGCCAGGACGTAGGTCGAGTAGTCGCCGACCGGCGCCACCTTGAGCCGCAGCGTATTGGCGCTGGCCCCGGCCGCCACCTGGGTGACCTGGACGTCGCCGGGATTGCTGCCGCCGAGGAGCCGCGTGCCGCCGCGGATGGCGAACAGGCCGGCCGGCGGCACCGGCGCCAGGTGCTGGGCGTTGTGGAACTCGAGGTCGAGCCAGGCGAAGGCCGGCTTGGGCGCGGAATCGAGGCTGACGAAGGCCAGCTTCATCCCGTTCAGCGGGCCGAGGTTCCGGGCCCGCTCGGCCAGCGCCTCGGCGTCGAAGCGCAGCGCCATCTCAGGCCCCTCCCTGGTGCTGGAAGCGGACCTGCTTCGTCTCGCCGGTGGCGATGACGCGATAGCGCAGGTCGACATTGAGGGTCGACTCGACGGCGCTCACCTCGAGGGTGTCGACGGCGACGCGGTGGCCGAGCCAGCGCGACAGGTTCTGCGCCAGCAGCGCCTTGACCATGTTGGCGGCGACGTCGTCGTTGCGCTCGAACACCAGCCGGCGCACGCCGCCGCCGAAGGAGGGCAGGAACGGCCGCTCGCCGGGGTTGGTCAGCAGCAGCTGGATGATCTCGCCGCGGACATGCTCGTCGAGCGAGGCCGGCGTCGCGCTGCGGCCGTCCGGGCCGATGCGGAAGGGGAAGGCGATGTGGCGGCCGCTCATGGCGTCTCCACCGAGCCGTTGGCCTCGGCCAGGTCGAAGGCGAGGCGGTGGGAATGGCCGCCGGAGGTGTCCTGGTCCACCGTCGTGTCGATGAAGAGCTGGTGCTGGTAGAGGTAGCGCAGCACGCCCTTGGCCACCGCCGCGAACAGCACCTGCCGGTCGCGCTCGCCCTCCTGGCCGAGCGCCGGGCCGTCGGGATTGGCCTTGTTCCATTCCTCGCCGAAGGCGTCGTCGATCGCCGCCGCCATGCTGTCGGCGAGGTCGTCGATGCTGCCGGCCTTGAGCGTCGCCATCGGCCTACCCCGTCTTGACCTTGGTCGAGAGCAGCGAGGGACTCGCCGTCGGGAAGGGCTGCGCCGGGATCATCGGCGTGACCGGGATGCCCATCACCGTCTGGCCGGGATGCATGTGCGAGCTGAAGATGGTGACCAGCTGGTTGAGGTAGGTCAGCAGGTCGTCGCCGAAGACCAGCGGGTGCGGCGCGCCCTCGACCAGCTCGATCTGCGGCGCCTCGACCACCACCTTGGTCGCCGCCTGGATGCGCACCTGGCCA
Source organism: Dongiaceae bacterium (assembly GCA_046349435.1). GTDB lineage: Bacteria > Pseudomonadota > Alphaproteobacteria > Dongiales > Dongiaceae > JAXMCI01. The sequence goes on from JAXMCI010000012.1 coordinate 158,060, forward strand.
TCGGTCGCGGTGATCTTCAGCAGGTTGGAGCCGTTGCCGTCGGACAGCGTGGCGCTCTGCCCGTCGTCGTCGAGCGCCAGCAGCAGCCCCTGCTCGCTGCGCCAGACCTTGAGCGGCTGCTTGGTGTCGCCGCCCTTCTCGTCCTTCGGCAGCTCGTCGCGGCCCCACCAGGCGCCGCTCCAGATCGGCCGCGACGGGTCGCCCGCCTCGAACTCGATCCAGACGCCGGCCCCCACCGGCGGCACGGCGTAGAGGCCCGCGTTCGGCCCGGCATAGGGCGCGCAGGGCAGCGCCCAGGGCGAGTCGACCTCGCCGCCGAGCACCGCCGGCACCTGGGCGCGCAGCCGGCCGAGATTCTCCGGGTCGGCGTTGTCGGTGACGATGCCGCGATACTTGCCGTAGAAGCGCTCGCGCTGCGCCGCGGCGAGCTCGACGACCATCTGCTCGAGGCTGGTCGGCATCAGATGATGCCTCCCGGGATCGCCGGCGCGCCGCCGGCGCCGCCGGCCGAGCGGGCGTTGCGCACCAGGGCGAACTTCTGGCGGTAGCCGGCGTCGCTCAGCAGGTGGGTGACGCGGCTGACCAGGTAGGCGCCGGACATGCGGCCGCCAACGCCGGCGACCGAGACCACCTGGTAGGGCGACAGCACGCCGGCATAGCGGTCGGCGTCGACCTCGCCCTCGGCGCTCAGCGCCCAGCTCGACTGGTCGAGGGCGGCCTGCGCCGCCGCGTCGATGTCGCCCTGCTCCTCGCGGCTGCGCGCCAGCAGCACGCTGCCGGGCTCGGCCAGCGTGTCGTGGATCGCCTCGTCGCCGAGCGGTCCCTGGCTGGCCGCGTTCGCCGCGGCGGCCAGCACCGACTTGTCGAGGATATCGAGGCTGGCGCCCTGGGCGGTGACCGGGCGCAGCGCGTCGAGCTCGATCGCGAAGCTGGCGACGTTTCGGTCGGGGCCGAGCAGCAGGATCTCCGGCAGGCCGCCGGGGGCGAGGCTGGGCGGCGCGAAGACGGCGGTGCTGGTGCCCGGCGTCGGCCCCGGCCGGACATAGGCGAACATCCCGGACTGGCGGGCCAGCTGGCGCAGCAGCTGCATGGCGGTGCCGCGCTGCACGACGAAGCGGGTCAGGGTCGAGCCGCCCGACGGGCCGGCGGTGACCTCCGGCGTCAGCCCGGCCTCGGCGATCAGCGCCTCGGCGATCTCGTGCGCCGCCTTGTCCTGGAACAGCGCCACCTTCTCGTGGCGGTTCAGCAGCACGCTGTCGTCGTGCACCACCAGGGTCATCGTGCTCTCGTCGGGCGTGGCCTTGAGGGCGAGGCGGTTGGCGACGATCGGCCCGTCGATCAGCGGCACGAACTCGCCCTCGCCGATCTTGACCTCGATGCGCACCCGCTTCAGCGGCTGGGTGAAGTCCTCCTCCTGGCCCGACCACAGGCCGCCGGGGTCGGTGGCCACCGGCAGCTGCAGCTCGGCCTCGCTCGCCACGCCGATCGCCTGGTCGACGCGGATGTCGCCGAAGCGGCCGATCGTCGCCTGGTCGGCCGGGGCGTTGTCGAGCCAGAGGCGGTACTCGGCGCCCATCGCTCAGGCCTTGGGCACGGCGATGACGCGGCCGGGCTCGCGCACCAGCTCGGAGGATTCGAGCTCGGTGTTGGCGTCGGCGATGTGCCAGTACCGCGTCGCATCGCGGGTGCGCGCCTCGCTCATCGCATCGAGCTTGTCGTGCGCCGCCACGGTCGTCGGCTCGCCCTCGGTCGCCGGCAGCCGGCGCAAGGTCACCGCCTCGACCTCGCGCCCGCCGCGGTCGCGGGCGGTGACCGTCGGCAGCCCGGCATAGCGCGAGTTCTTCAGGAACATGGAACGGCGTCCTGAGCAGACAGTCCTGGTCCCCGTTGCGCTCGACCGACCACCGCCCCTCTTGTCATGCCCGGGCTTGACCCGGGCATCCATCGTGCGGCGGCCCTGGATTGCCGGGTCGAGCCCGGCAATGACACGAAGGGGCGGGCGGCGCTGCGAGATGATGGCGCAGCCAATCATGTCTCGCTTACGGAATGATCCGCTCGCGGCGCAGCCGGTCGAACAGGTCGAGGAACGAGCCGACCGAGCGCTGGTAGCCGAGGAAGCCGCGCTCGCGGCTGAGGCCCATGTCGGCCATCGTCTCCATGTCGCGGCCGAGATCGAGGTCGACGTGCCAGAAGGGGGCCACCTCCTCGATGCGGTAGGGCTTCAGCCCGTGCCGGCGCACGATGGCATCCCAGTCCGGCCCGGCATCGGCGAGCATGGCGGCGAGCGGCGAGGCCTTGCCGGGGTAGGGCGCCACGGGCAGGCCGAAATACCCGGCGATGTGGCCCCACATGCGGCGCCAGCGGAAGACGTCGCCATTGACCACGTTGAAGGCGGTGTCGGCGGCGGCCGGGGAATCGGCTTCCCAGATCAGGTGCCGGGCGAGCAGGCGGGCGTCGGTGATGTCGACCAGCCCGCCATGCTGCTGCGGCGAGCCGGGGAAGAGGAACGGCCGCCCCGTCTCCTTCGCCAGCGTGGCGTAGACGCCGAGCGCCGTGCCGAGGTTCATCACGTTGCCGGGGGCGTAGCCGATCACCGTGTGCGGCCGCGCCACCGACCAGGTGAAGCCGTGCCGCTTCGCCGCGGCGAACAGCACGTCCTCCTGCGTGTAGTAGAAATTGTCGCCCGGCACCCGGGGCATGTCCTCGGTGAAGGGCGTCTCGATCGGCGTCTGCGCATAGGCCTCGAACGAGCCGAGATAGTGCTTGAGGCCGGTCATCAGCGCGGCGTGGCGCAGCCGGCCGCCGGCGGCCACCGCGTCGAGCGCGTTCTGCAGCATCAGGCCGTTGACGCGGCAGTTCTCCGTCTCGGTCGACTGGCGCGCCCAGCTGGTGAAGTAGAGGTGCTCCGCGCCGATGCCGGCGAGCGCCTGGCGGGTGGCGGCGGCGTCGAGCAGGTCGGTCGCGACGTGCTCGACGCCGGGCAGGCCCTCGGGCGGGCGGCGCGAGACGCCGACGACGCGCCAGCCGCCGGCGGCGGCGAGCTGCTCGGCGATGGCGCGGCCGGCGATGCCGGTGACGCCGAAGACGATGGCGGTTCTCGGGGTGGTCATGGCGGTTCCTTCGCGGGTGATCGCGGGCGACGCTATCAGATCGGGTCCAGCGCGTCCTCGAGCCAGGCCCGGCCGTCGCGGGCCATCAGCGCGGTGGCGTCGGACGGGCCCCAGCTGCCGGAGGTGTAGGGCTTCGGGCGCAGGCGGGTCTCCTCCCAGCCGCGGCGGATCGGGTCGATCCAGGCCCAGGCGGCGGCGACCTCGTCGCGGCGCATGAACAGGGTCTGGTTGCCGCGCACCACGTCCATCAGCAGCCGCTCGTAGCTGTCGGGGTTGCGCACGGTGAAGGTCTCGGCGAAGGTCAGGTTGAGCGGCACGTTGCGGAAGCGCAGGCCGCCCGGGCCGGGATCCTTGCACATCAGGAACAGCTTCACGCCCTCGTCCGGCTGCAGCCGGACGACCAGCCGGTTGGCGACCAGCTGGTCGGTCGCCTCGCCGAAGATCGAATGCGGCACGCAGCGGAACTGCACGACGATGTCGGAGGAGCGGCCGGCCAGCCGCTTGCCGGTGCGCAGGTAGAAGGGCACCCCGGCCCAGCGCCAGTTGCCGATCTCCGCCTTGAGCGCGACGTAGGTCTCGGTGGTGCTCTCGTTGCGGCCGAGCTCCTGCAGGTAGCCCGGCACCGCCACCCCCTCGATCGCGCCCGCCCGGTACTGGCCGCGCACCGTCACCCGCTGCACCTCGCCGTCGGCGATCGGCTTCAGCGCCCGCAGCACCTTCAGCTTCTCGTCGCGCACCGCGTCGGCGTCGAGCGAGGAGGGCGGCTCCATGGCGACCAGGCAGAGCAGCTGCAGCAGGTGGTTCTGCACCATGTCGCGCAGCGCGCCGGAGTGGTCGTAGTACTCGCCGCGGCTGCCGACGCCCAGCGTCTCGGAGACGGTGATCTGGACGTGGTCGATCGCCGCCGAGTTCCAGCGCGGCTCGAGCAGCACGTTGGCGAAGCGCAGGGTGATCAGGTTCTGCACCGTCTCCTTGCCGAGGTAATGGTCGATCCGGTAGGTCTGCTCCTCGGAGAAGACCTCGGCGACGGTGTCGTTGATGGCGCGCGCCGACTGGGTGTCGTGGCCGAGCGGCTTCTCCAGCACCACCCGGGTCGCCGGCGTCACCAGCCCGATGCGGTCGAGGTTGCGGCAGATCGGGCCGAACAGGTCCGGCCCGGTGGCGAGATAGATGACCCGGATGCGCTCCGGCGCCGCGGCGAGCAGGGCGACCAGATCCGGCGCGCCTTCCTCGCCGGCGCCGTCCATGCGGACATAGTGCAGCCGCTTGAGGAAGCGGGCCATGGTCTCCGGGTTCAGCCGCTCGGCCTCGACGAAGCGCGGCAGCGCCTCCTCGACCCGCTTGGCATAGGCGGCCGCGTCGAGCGCGCTGCGGCCGATGCCGATGATCCGGCTCTCGGCCGGCAGCTGCTCGTCGCAGTCGCGGTGATAGAGTCCGGGCAGCAGCTTGCGCATGGCGAGGTCGCCGGTGCCCCCGAACACCACGAGGTCGAAGGGTTGCACCGGAAGGAACTGGGCCGTCATGGGCTGCCTCTTGCTGCTCGTGCAGGCGGGGAGGGGCGGTTATACCGCGATGCAGCATGGCGGGTCGACCCGGGCTGGAGGCACGGCGGCGCCGGTGCGGCGGAGAGGCAGCAGGAATGGCACGCGGAGGCGCGGAGGCGCGGAGGAGGGCTGCGCCGGCCGTGGCGGCGCCGGAGTCGCGGAGAGGCAGAAAATTGGCACGCGAAGGCGCGAAGGCCGCGAAGGGTGGGGCGACGCTGGCCTGCGCTTCGCGCGATCGATCATCGTCTCCGCTCCAGAGCCCTCATGCTGAGCTTGTCGAAGCATGGGGGCCGGCACGGGGGCAGGGAGCGCACCTCGCCTTCGCACCTTCGCCGTGAGCCGATGTCCCTCTCCAGGGCAGCGGCGCTGCCGTGCCGGCCTCGCCCTTCGACAAGCTCAGAACGAGGCTCCGAGGTTGCGCGCGGGCTGCCGAAGCCTTCGCGCCGGACGCGGCTCTGGCGTCTCGCGGGCTTCGTCGCGGCGGGCTAGGATGCGCCGGCACCAGGGGAAGGACGATCGATGGGCAGCTCGGAATCCCGGCCGGTTCGCTTCGGCCTCGTCGGCGCGGGGGCGATCATGCGCCTCAGCCATGCGCCGGTGATCACCCGCTCGGCCGAGACGACGCTGGTCGGCGTGTTCGACCGCGACCCGGCGCGCGCCGCCGAGCTCGCCGGCGAGTTCGGCGCGCCGTTCCACACCGGCGAGCTGGCGGCGCTGCTCGAGCGGCGCGACATCGATGCCGTCGTCGTGGCGACGCCGAACGTCCACCATCCCGAGGCGGTGCTGGCGGCCGCGGCGGCCGGCAAGCATGTGCTGTGCGAGAAGCCGCTCGCCATCGACATCGCCAGCGCGCGCGCCATGGTCGAGGCCTGCGAGCGGGCCGGGGTGGTGCTGCAGGTCGGGTTCAACCAGCGCTACTGGAACCAGGTGCGCATCGCCAAGCAGCTGCTCGAGGCCGGCTTCATCGGCCAGGTGCATGCCGTGCGCTCGGTCTATTCGGAGCGCTGGACGGCCTATCCCGCCGCGACGCGGTACCGCTACGACCTCGCGCAGTCGGGCGGCGCCACCATCATCGACCTGACCATCCACCGCATCGACCTGCTGCGGCACCTGGTCGGCGACTTCACGGCGGTGTTCGCCGAGCTGGCGCACAGCGTGGTGCCCGACAAGGTCGACGACAATGTCTGGCTGCTCGCCCGCTTCGCCGGCGGGGCGCGCGGCTGCCTCTCCTCCGACCGCTACTCGCCGGCGATCGGCGACGGCACCGACCTCTACGGCTCGGAGGGCACCATCCATCTCGCCACCGAGACGCTGAACCCGTTCCACGCCGCGCCGCTCGCCGTCTACACCGAGAAGAAGGCCGAGGAGCTGCCGGAGGTGCTGCGCCAGGCGCACTATCCCGACGCCTGGTGGAAGGGCTTCACCGGCGGCTGGATCACCGTCAAGCCGCCGCGCAACAGCCCCTACGAGGCGCAGCTCGCCGCCTTCGTCGAGAGCGTGCGCACCGGCGCGCCGCCCTTCGTCTCCGGCCGCGACGGCCTCAAGGCGCAGGAGGTCATCCAGGCGGCCTACCTGGCGCAGCGCGGCGGCGGCTGGGTCGACCTGCCGCTGCCCGCCGACGCCCCCTTCCAGGTCCCCGACTACGGAGCTTGAGCGATGCTGGCCGGCTTCCATTCCGTGGCGCTGCACCGCGACCCGATCGCCCTCGCCATCGACAAGGTGGCGGCGGCGGGCTATCGCGGCATCGAGCTCAACGCCGAGACCCTGCCCTGGGCCAAGCCGCACGTCACGCCGGAGACCCCGGCGGCGGCGCGGCAGGCGATCGCCGCGCGCTGCGCCGCCGCCGGGCTCGCCATCACCGCGGTCGGCGCCCACATCCCGATGCTGTTCGAATCGGCGGCGGAGCGGCGCCAGGCGATCGACTACGTCAATGGCTGCATAGCGCTGGCCCGCGACGTCGGATCGCCGGTCGTCCACATCCTGTCCGGCGAACAGCCGGCGGGGGCGGGCGCGGCGGAGAGCTGGCGCTGGTTCGCCGATGCGGTCGCCGAATGCGGTGCCGCCGCGAAGGCGGCGGGCGTGGCCCTGGCGGTCGAGGCGATCGCCGGCCACCGCTTCCATGCCGTGGCCGACTACGCGCAGCTGCAGCGCGACCTGCCGGGCACCGACGTCCGGGTCAACTTCGACCCAAGCCATCTCTTCGTCCAGGGCGAGGACCCGCTGCGGCTGGTCGCCGAGCAGGCCGGCCGCATCGCCCACATGCACGCCAAGGACGGCAAGGGGCGCTTCCCCGACTTCGCCTTCCCGCCGCTCGGGCAGGGCGCCATCGACTTCACGGCGCTCTTCGCCGCGCTGCGCCGGGCCGGCTATGACGGCCCGGTGTCGGTCGAGTACGAGGCGCAGGAGTTCGGCTACCACGAGCCCGAGGCGACCGTGCTGTCGCACGGCAAGGCGTTCCTCGCCGGGCTCGGCGTCGCGGCCTGAGGCGGGGACGCCGGCGGGGTGATCGGGCTCTATCGCGCGCTGTGGCGCTACGCCGCCGGACGGCGGCGGGCCCTGGTCGCGGCGATCGCGCTGCTCGCCGGCGCCCAGATCATCAAGCTGGCGATTCCGTGGCTGGCGGCCCGCGCGCTCAACGCGCTGCAGCTCTCCGGCGCGGCGGGACTCGAGACCGCGGCCTGGTCGCTGGTGCTGATCGTCGCGGCGGCGGCGGCGAGCTGGGTGCTGCACGGGCCCGGCCGGGTGATCGAGCGCAGCGTCGCCATCCATGTGCGCAGCCGCTTCACCGACACGCTCTATGCCCGGCTCGCCGCGCTGCCGCTCGCCTGGCACGAGCGGCACCATTCCGGCGAGACGCTGCACCGGGTCGACCGCTCCAGCCGGGCGCTGTTCGACTTCGCCCAGCACCAGTTCGTCTACCTGCACAACATCGTCAACCTGGTCGGGCCGGTCGCCGCGATCTTCCTCGCCTCGGCCCTCACCGGAACCGCGGCGCTGGTCGGCTATCTCGCAGTCGCCGTGCTGGTGATCCGCTTCGACCGCACCACGCTGCGCGTCGCCGGCGAGGAGAACCGCGCCGAGCGGCGCTACGCCGCCGCGCTGGCCGACTGCCTCGGCAACATCGCGACGGTGCTGACCCTGCGGCTGCAGGAGCCGACCCGGCGCATGCTGGCCGAGCGCCTGGCCGACCTCGCCGCCCCGTTCCGGCGCAACGCGGCGCTGACCGAGACGAAATGGTGCGCCGTCGACCTGCTCAATCACGGGCTGCGCGTCGGGCTGGTGCTGCTCTATGGCTGGCTGTCCTGGCGCGACAGCGGCACCGTGCTGCTCGGCGGCGCGGTGATGGTGTTCCAGTACGCCCAGCAGGCCGGCGGGGTGATCAGCGCGACGGCCAACCACTATCACGAGCTGGTCGGCCACCAGGCCGCGTTCGCCGACGCCGCCACCATCCTCGCCGAGACGGTCGAGCCGCGGCCGGTGCCGGCGCCGCTGCCGGCGGGCTGGCGGACCATCGCCGTGGCCGACCTGTCCTTCGCCTATCCCGTCCGGCGCCAGGAGGCCCCCGGCCTGGCCGACATCGCGCTCACCCTGACCCGCGGCCGGCGCATCGCGCTGGTCGGCGAGAGCGGTGCCGGCAAGAGCACCTTGATGCGCGTGCTGGCCGGGCTGCACCCGGCGGCGTCCGGCCGCTACGCCGTCGACGGCGCGCCGCGCCCCGACCTCCGCGACCTCGGCGCCTTCGCCACCCTGCTGCCGCAGGAGCCCGAGCTGTTCGAGAGCAGCTTCCGCCACAACATCACGCTGGGCCTGCCGACCGACGAGGCGGCCGTCGCCTGGGCCTGCGAGCTCGCCCAGCTCGGCCCGCTGCTCGCGGAATCGCCGGCCGGGCTCGACACCCCGATCGCCGAGCGCGGCGCCAACCTGTCGGGCGGCCAGCGCCAGCGGCTGGCGCTGGCCCGCGGCCTGCTCGCCGCCCGCGACAGCGCGCTCGTCATGCTCGACGAGCCGACCAGCAGCGTCGACCCGGCCACCGAGGCCGCCATCCATGACGGGATCTTCGCCGCCTTCGCCGGAAGCTGCCTGGTCAGCTCGGTGCACCGGCTGAGCCTGCTGCCCCGGTTCGACGAGATCGTGCTGCTGGCGCGCGGCCGCGTCGTCGATGTCGGCCCGCTGCAGGACCTGCTGGCGCGCCAGCCGGCCTTCCGCGCGCTCTGGCAGCGGGCCTCGGCCGCGCCGGCGGCCTGAGGACCGGCGCCGCCACACCGGAATTGCGGAGAATAGGGGTGTCGTCCTAGGAACGGCGACACAGACGGCCTGGGATTTTTCGCCGCAGGTTGCCGGAATGGTGTAGGCTGGACCGCGTGGGGAAGCGAGGTCGTGCCATGACGTCGACCGACCATCCGGCGAATCCAGCGGCCATGCCCGCCATGGCTCGACCGCCTTCGGCCATGCCGATCCTGGATGCCTTCGACGCGATCGCGGCGGGCGGAGGCGATCCCGCCGCGATCGCCGGCCGGCAGCTGCAGTTCATCCTGGAGCAGATCCGCGGCAATGCGCCGGCCTTCTTCGCCGAGCTGCGCGACCGCCGGCCGATCCTGCGGACGCCGATGGCGACGGTGGTGACGCGGTTCCGCGACGTCGAGGAGATCCTCCACCGCGAGGAGGTCTTCTCCGTCGGCCCGTATCTGCCGCGGATGATGGGCGTGATCGGCCCCTTCGTCCTCAGCCAGGACATCACGCCGCGCTACGACCACGACATTTCCGTGATGCGTCTCGTGGTCCGGCGCGAGGACCTGCCTGACGTGAAGGAGATCGTCTCGCGCCACGCGGCGGCGATCGTCGCCGGGCTGTTCGGGCAAGGCGGGCCGGTCGACATCGTCCGTCCCCTCACCCGGACGGTGCCGCTGCGGCTGGCGGAGGAGTATTTCGGGTTCGCCGCGGCAGAGGACGGGCAGATGATGGGGTGGGCGCGGGCCTGCTTCCGCGAGTTCTTCATCAACCTGCTCGACAATCCCGCGGTCCGGGCCCCGGCGGTCGCCGCCGGCGCCGAGATGCGCGCGCGCCTCGAGGCGCTGCTGGCCGAGCGCCGTGCCGCGGGCTGCGACGCGCGGGACGACGTCATGGGGCGGCTGCTCCGGCTGCAGCGCGCCGGCGACGTGGCGGCGCTCGAGGAGGACGACATCTGCCGGACCCTGATGGGGCTGGTCATCGGCATGGTCGAGACCACCTCGCAGGCGGCGATCCAGGCGCTGCTCGTGCTGTTCTCCCGGCCGGAGGCGCTGGCCGCCGCGGCGGCCGCGGCGAAGGCCGACGACGACGAGGCGCTGGCGCAGCTCGTCTTCGAGGCGCTCCGCTTCCGGCCGATCAATCCCATGGTGGTCCGCGTCGCCCGGGAGGATTACCGCCTCGCCGCCGGCAGCGCCCATCGCAAGCTGATCCGCAAGGGCACGACCATCTTCGCCATGACCTGGTCGGCGATGCTCGACCCGCGCGTGGTGGAGGCGCCCGAGGAGTTCCGGCCGGGCCGGCCGGAGAGCCACTACCTGCACTTCGCGACCGGCCGGCATGCCTGCTACGGCCGCTACATCAGCCGGATCCAGATCCCGCAGATCCTCAAGCCGCTGCTGCGGCTGGACGGGCTGCGCCCGGCGGGCGCCCCGACCTTCGACGGCACCTTCCCCGACAGCCTGCCGGTCGCCGCCGGCCCCTGAGGCGCGCCGGCGACCCGGCCTCAGTAGGTCTTGAGATATTCCAGCAGGGCCATGCGGTCGGGCTCGGCGAGGTCGGTGCCCCAGAGATGGCCGCCATGGCCGTCGCCTGTCCGCTTCGTGTCGACGACACAGTCCTGCTGGGTGCAGGGCACGGAGGCGAAGCCGAGCTTCACCGGATCGTAGACGCGCGCGCCGAGCGGGAAGGTCTCGGGGCGCTGGTCGGGCGGCAGCAGCAGGTCGTGGAGGGTCGGCACCGAGCCGTTATGCAGGTAGGGCGCCGCGGCCCAGATGCCGTAGAGCGGCCGCGGCGCATAGGGACCGTAGGGCGGCTGGGTGTCGAGCAGCGTGTCGCGCCAGATGACGCGGCCGCGCCGCTCGAGATCCTCCATCGCGTGCTGCCGCGCGGCGTCGATGCCGGCGGCCGCGTAGGCCTTCTGCTTGATCCCGTCCACCGCCGCCTGGACGGTGCGGGCAAAGGAGTTGCCGGAGAAGGCCGCACCGTCGGCCGGCACGCCCGTGCAGCCCTTCAGGAGCTGCGCCTGCGCGGCCGTGAAGGCGGTCGGCGCGATCGCCAGCGCCCCGGTGTCGGGGATCGGGCAGGAGATCCGGAGCGCCACGGTCGGGTCGGTGCCGACCTCCTCCGGCCGCAAGCCGCGCAGCCGGATCAGGCCGTTGGGCGTGCGACGGTCGGCGCCGTACTCGTGGCAGCCGGCGCAGCGGCCCTGGAAGATCGCCTTGCCGGCCGCCGCCAGCTCGGGCTTGATCGCGCCGAAGACCTCGGCCGGCCAGCGCGGCGGATCGATGTAGTAGGCCAGCCATTCCAGGTCGTGCATGTTGCCGATCGGGATGGAGCTGTCGAACAGCGAGCCGCTGCGGCCGGGATCGAGCACCACGGTGGCGCCGGCGCCCAGCGTCTCGGTGACGTTGCGCTCCATCACCGTGTTGGTGTTGATGGTCCACTCGACCCAGTCATAGTCCTTGAAGCCCCAGACCGGCGGGAAGCGCCCGGGCTGCTCGCGATAGGCCTCGACCGCGTCGGGCGCCGCTTCCTTGCGCGACCAGAGCGGCGGGAACTTCACCGCCGCGTCGAGCCTGACCATGTTGGCCGCGTTGACCTGGAAGCCGTCGGGCCCGTCGGCCTTGCGCAGCCGGGTGAACAGGAAGTTGCGGGTGCCGTCGAAGGCGTCGAGCCGGCCGAAGCCGGAGGTCGGGTGCTGCGGGTCGCGATGCTCCTTGGCGAGGCGGATGACGGCCATCAGTTCGAGCCGGGCATCGAGCCGGTCGCGGTGCAGCAGCAGGTTGGCGCCGTAATAGACGAGCGTGACGGGACGGACGAACGGCGCGGCGATCCCGTAGCGGCCATAGTCCTGGCGCCCCAGCCGCTTCAGCGCCCGCCACAGCTTGCCGCGATCGCTGGTCGCGGCCAGCAGCGCGTCGACCGCCTGCGAGTAGAAGAGCTGCATGTTGAACAGGTTGGGCGCGCCGTCGACCCGCACGGCCTTGCCGTCGTGGCTGAGCTCGCCGACATGGCAGGCGGCGCAGCTGATGCCGACGAACTCCATGCCGAAGGTGAAGGGATTGGTCGAGACCGTCAGGCCGACCGGCAGCCCGTCCGCGCGCCCCGGGTCGGGCAGCAGCCCGAAGCGCCCGAGATTCTCGACGAAGGGCGTGTCGGAGGCGGGGTCGCCGACATCGACCGCGGTCAGCAGGATCCAGGGCAGGATCTCCGAGCCCTGCGAGAGGTGATAGAAGCGCTCCCGCTGCGCCGGGGTCAGGCCGTTGCCGTAGGCGGCGACCAGCGACGGATCGGCGCGGTCGAACCGGACCGCCATGCCCTCGTCGAGCGCGCCGGCGACGACCGGGATGGCGTAGAGGAGGGCGGCCAGCAGATAGAGGCCGGCCAGGGTCAGGAGCGCGTAGGTCAGCAGGCGGCGGACGAGCCTCATGCGGTCTCCTCCCGGGGACGAGTGCGGCGGCGCGGGATCACTGGAAGATGAAGACCTTGAGCACGCCGAGCAGCGCCTTCAGGTCGTACTGGCCCTGATAGACGGGCGGCGGGGCCGGGCCGCGCCGGAGCAGCGTGTGGATCGCCTCCCAGGCCGAGCGGGCGGAGTACTCGATGGTGAAGGCGATGTCCTTCGGCAGCTCGACATACTGGCCGATGAGGCCGAGATTGGTGGAGCCGGCGGGGACCACGGCGGGCCGGTCGATGCGGCGGCGCGCGTTCCAGATGTTGTTCACATAGGGCATGTCGCAGGGGATGCAGATGGACCCGGCGATGATCGCCTCCATGTCCGCGTCGAACCCCAGGTGGCGGAGCGCCTCGACCATGATCTCCCGGCCGGTGCACTCGTTCATCGGCTTGGCGACGTAGTCGCCGCGGCGCTCGGGAAACAGGCCGTAGCCCCACCAGAGATACATGTCCTCGTCCTGGCCGAAGACTTCCGGCTGGTGGAAGATGGTCAGCGACAGCAGCCAGCTCGAATCCTTCAGGGTGACCAGCCCGCCGGTCCCGGGGGTGCTGTCGGTCAGCGCGGAGAGCTTCTCGATGAACAGCTTCTGCCGGGTGGTGACCGTGAAGCTGACCCAGCGGGCGGACGGCACCTGGTCCGGGCCGAAGAACAGCTCGGGATTGCCGAGCTCCGGGCGTCCCTGCGCCAGGCGCTTCCACAGCGCCCAGGCCCGGCCGGCGGTGACCGGACGGGGCGCCTGGTCCATCGCGCCGATCGAAAGGTCGGCGACCTGCGATCCGAAGGTCGCCAGCACCAGGTCGTCCGGCGCGACCGGGATCGAGGTCGCCGCGCCGTTCCGCTCGTAGTCGAGCCGCTCGGCCGTGAGCCGGCCCGGCACCGGGGCGAACCCGATGTCCTGGACGAAGGCGCCGGTCAGGACGTTGACGCCACGCTGCTGCAGCCAGCCGGCCAGCGGCTCGATGAAGGCCTGGTACTGGTTGATCGGCGTGCGCATGACGTCCGTCATGTCGGAGAGGTCCGGGAACAGGGCGAGCGCCCGGTTCATGTAGCGCCGGAACTCGGCCGCGCTGTGCTGCGGCAGCGAGCCCATGATGGTCGACCAGAGCAGCCAGAATTCGGTGCGGAAGAACCGCTCGGCGAAGAATTCCTCGATGCGCCGCCCGTCGAGCATCGATTCGGGCGTCAGCGCCAGCCGCCCGAGGCAGAGCGCGTCCCACAGGCCGAGGCCGAAATGGCGGCTGTGCAGGACCCGGCCGTTGCGATCGAGGATGTGCGCCCGGTCCTGGAACGGATGCTCCGCGTTGAAGGTGAAGAAGTCCTCCTTGACGGAGATCGCGGGATTGCGCCGCGACGGGACGTCCTGCAGCAGGTCGTTGGTGCAGCGGAACTCCGAATCGAACACGGAGCCCGGCAGGTGGTAGCCGGTCCGCGCGTCGCCGCCCAGCCAGAAGCCGCCGCCCAGCGTCGGCCCGGCCTCGTAGATGGTGATGTCCGGGCCGGGCACGTCCGCGTTCCGGATGAGGTACGCCGCCGCCGCCAGGCCGCCGAAACCGCCGCCGACGATATGCGCCTTCATCTGTCTCCCCCCGGAGCGCCGGGCAGGAATGCTCCTGCCGAGGCCCGCATCAGCGAGCGATGCGCAGCACTGTAGCAGGAAAGAGGACTATTTTCAGGCGACACTTGCGCCGAAAGACTTTCATATAATGCGCTTTCAAGAAAAAGACGGCGGAAGTTTCGGCTGCGGCGAGCAGGCGGATATGGTCTTTGTGACATAAAGCGGGCATTCGCACGGATCGCCGACCCGAAGTCGGCCGCGACTCCGCCGCAGCCCGGCTTCCGAGGGGGGCAGGCGCATCGGGCCAGGTCGCGGCCGGGATGCCGGCGATCACCGGCAGGCGGAGGCCCGGCCGCCGGTGTTTCCTCTGAGAGAAATTTGTTTCCCCCAGTTGAATTCCGCCGGACCGCTCTGATATTGTGCGACCAGCGGTCCCGGCCGGCCGGCCGGCCCGCGTCAGCGACCTTCCGGAGGGTGAGGCCATGTGCGGCATCGCGGGGATCATGTTCAAGCACACGGACGGCAAGGCCGCCGTGGGCAAGGCTCTGATCGACATGCTGGACGGCTGCCAGCATCGCGGCCCCGATTCGACCGGCTTCGCGCTCTACCACCAGGCCCAGCCCGGGCAGATCCGGCTGCGCTTCTTCGTCGGCACGGGCGGCGAGGCGGCGGCCGCCATCGACCGGATCAAGCAGCGGCTCGAGGCCTTCCAGGCGCGCATCGTCGAGGAGGAGGTGGTCGGCGTCGGCTACCGCGTCGACGTCAAGTTCGACGGCGACCTGCAGAAGCTCGCCTACGAGCTCGAGCATGCCGCCAAGGTCTCCTCGATCGGCGAGAGCCTGGACATCATCAAGGATGTCGGCGGCGCGCACGATGTCGACCGGGTCTACAAGGTCGAGCAGTTCAAGGGCACCCACGGCATCGGCCACGTCCGCCTCGCGACCGAGAGCGACGTCGCGCCGGAGGCCTCGCACCCCTTCTGGGCGACCGGCTTCGCCGACATCGCCATCGTCCATAACGGGCAGATCACCAACTACTACAAGATGCGCCGCCGGCTGGAGAAGCGCGGCTACCAGTTCAACACCGACAACGACAGCGAGCTGATCGCCGTCTACCTCGCGGACAAGCTGAAGCACGGCATCAGCCTGAAGGACGCGCTCAAGACCTCGATCGAGGATCTCGACGGCACCTTCTCCTTCCTGGTCTCGACCAAGGACGAGATCGGCTACGCCAAGGACCGGCTCGCCGCCAAGCCGATGATCAAGATCGAGAACGACGACATCATCGCCATCGCCTCGGAGGAAGTGTCGCTGAACCGCCTCTTCCCGGGGCGCGCCCTCGACACCTCCGAGCCAGCCCCGGGAACCTACAACACATGGCAACGATCGATCTGAGCCGGATTTCCGTTCGCGAGGCCAACGAGGCGATCCGGCGGCACGGCGCCGCCGGCGAGGACGTCGAGATCCTCAACCCCGACGCCAAGCACCATGTCGGCGTCGGGCTGGTCAATCCGATCAAGGTGCGGGTCCGCGGCTCGGCCGGCTATTTCTGCGCCGGCCTGACCGACGGCCCGCGCTTCGAGGTCGACAACAACGTCGGCTGGGGGCTGGCCGACAACATGCTGTCGGGCTCGGTGGTGGTGCACGGCAATGCCGGCGCCATCGCCGGCGTCGCGGTGCGCGGCGCCGAGGTGGTGGTGCACGGCAATGTCGGCTCGCGCGCCGGCCAGGTGATGAAGGCCGGCACGCTGTGCTGCGTCGGCAACGCCAACTTCATGGCCGGCTACATGATGTATGGCGGCAGGCTGCTCATCCTCGGTAATTCCGGCGAGCAGCTCGGCCAGGACATGACCGGCGGCAGCATCTATGTCGGCGGCAAGCTGCAGTCGCTCGGCACCGACGCGATGGTGACCGACCTGCCGGCCGCCGAGGCCGACGAGATCATGGAGTTCCTCGATCGCTACGGCATCTCGGCCAAGGTGTCGCTGCAGAAGGTCGTCAACGCCGGCAAGAAGCTGCGCTATCCCCGCAACGAGCCGCGCGTGCGCGTCATCCCGTTCTTCGCCGCGTCCGGCGACAGCAGCTACTGGAATTCCAAGGTCCAGGAGGACATCCACGTCAAGTCGCAGATCGGGCGCTACCGGATCCGCGGCTACGGCGCCTCCCGCGCCTTCCCGCACATCTCCGACATCGCCTTCAAGCGCGACCTGACCGGTGTCCCGGCCGACCCGAGCCTGACCGAGAAGATCAACCTGAAGACCGCGATCGGCGGCCGCTCCGGCGCCAAGCCGATCGAGCTCTCCATGCCGGTGATGATCGCGCCGATGAGCTACGGCGCGCTCAGCAAGTCGGCCAAGCTGTCGCTCGCCATCGCGTCCCGCCTCTCCGACATCTCGGAGAACACCGGCGAGGGCGGCATGACCGACGAGCAGCGGGCCGAGGCCAAGCGGCTGATCTACCAGTGCCTGGCCGGCCGGCTGGGCTGGAACATCCACGACATGCGGCGTGCCGACGGGCTGGAGATCTACATCTCGCAGGGCGCCAAGCCGGGGCTGGGCGGTCAGCTGATGGCCAAGAAGGTGACGCCGGAGATCGCCCGCATCCGCGGCATCCCGGCCGGCATCGACCTGCGCTCGCCCTCGCGCCATCCCGACGTGCTCGGCGCCGACGACCTCGTCATCAAGGTCGAGGAGTTCCGCGAGGCGACCGGCTACGCGATCCCGATCTCGATCAAGCTCGGCGCCGGCCGGGTGCGCGACGACATCAAGATCGCCTTCAAGGACGGCTTCGACTTCATCGAGCTCGACGGCATGCAGGGCTCGACCGGCGCGGCCAGCCACGAGGTGCTCGAGCATGTCGGCATCCCGACGCTGTCGGCGATCCAGGAGGCCAAGGATGCGCTGGCCGAGGTCGACGGCGGCGATGCGATGTCGATCGTGCTGATGGGCGGCATCAAGGACGGGCTGGAGGCGGCCAAGGCGATCGCGCTCGGCGCCAACGCCATCGCGGTCGGCACCTCGGCGATCATCGCCGGCGGCTGCATCGCCTGCCTGCAGTGCCATGTCGGGCAGTGCGTGGTCGGCATCGCCACCCAGGATCCGCAGCACGAGAAGCGCTACAACGTGCCGGTCGAGGCGCAGAACATCCACCGCTACCTCGAATGCGTCCGCTGGCAGCTCGCCGCGGTGGCCGCCGCGCACGGCTATGGCGACATCCACCAGCTGAAGCGCGACGATCTCGTCGCCCTGACGCCGGAAGCGGCCGCCATCACGCGCCTGCCCTACGCCCCGGAATACCGCGAGCGCAGCCGCGCCGCCGCGCGCGCCTGACCCCCGAACCTTCGAGCCCGAGAGCCTGAACCGATGAGCGTCTACGATGTGTCGCGCGTCGCGCCGAGCGCCGCGCCCCCGGGCTTCGCCGACGATGTCAACGACACCCACTTCGTGCCGGCGCCCTGCCAGGTCGCCTGCCCGATCGGCACCGACGCGCCCTCCTACATCGCCTATATCTGGGAGAACCGGATCCCCGAGGCGTTCGAGGCGATCACCGCCACCAACCCCTTCAGCTCGATCTGCGGCCGGGTCTGCGACGCGCCCTGCGAGCCGGCCTGCCGGCGGACCGACAGCGACGGGCCGATCGCCATCCGCAACCTGAAGCGCTACGTCATGGACAAGCTGGGGCGCGACTTCGCGCTGCCGGCGGTCCAGGTGCGGCGCACGGAGACCATCGGCATCGTCGGCAGCGGCCCGGCCGGGCTGACCGCGGCGCAGGACCTCGCCGAGGCCGGGTTCGAGGTGCATGTCTACGAGATGATGGACCGGCTCGGCGGGATGATGACCTGGGGCATCCCCGCCTTCCGCCTGCCGCCGGGCATCATCGAGGAGGACATGCAGCGCATGCTCAAGCGCTGCCCCGGCATCAAGGTGCACCTCAACACCGCGCTCGGCCGCGAGGTCACGCTCGACGCGCTGAAGGCCCGCCACGACGTCGTGCTGCTGACCATCGGCGCCTGGTGGGGCAAGCACATGGCGATCCCCGGCGACCGCGACGAGCGGGTGGTCGACGGCGTCGGCTTCCTGCGCCGGATCAATGCCGGCGAGCGGCCGACCGTGCCGGAGACGGTGCTGGTGGTCGGCGGCGGCGACGTCGCCATGGATGCCTGCCGCGTCGCCAAGCGGCTGCCCGGCTGCAAGCATGTGAAAGTCATCTACCGCCGCGGCCCGCAGGAGATCCCGGCCCGCAAGGACGAGCTGCACGGCGCCCTCGCCGAGGGCATCGAGGTCGTCTACAACACCCAGCCGGTCGCCGTCGCCACCGACGGGGGCCGCTTCGCGCTGCGCTGCGTCGAGACGCGGCTGGGCGAGCCCGGCCCCGACGGCCGCCGCCGGCCGGAGGACGTGCCCGGCTCCGAGCACGACATCGATTGCGGCCTGGTGATCATGGCGGTCGGCCAGAAGGCCGCCAGCGAGGAGCTCGACCGCCGCCAGCTGATGGCAGCCGACCGGGTGCGCACCGAGTGGACCTCGATGCGCACCTCCGACCCCAAGGTGTTCGCCGCCGGCGACGGCGCCTTCGGCGGCTCGACCATCGTCATGGCGATGCAGCACGGCCACCGCGCCGCCTACTACATCAAGGCGGCGCTCGACGGCATAGCCGAGCCGCTGCCCTACCGGACGCCGTGGCGCACCCGCCGCGTGGCGATCGCCCAGGACATGAACTGGGAGGTCTTCCCGCGCCAGGAGCAGCAGTTCCACGGGCTCGGCGACGACCCGGTCGCCTTCCCCGAGATCGAATCGACCTATGACGAGAAGGCGGCGCGCGACGAGGCGGCGCGCTGCTACCGCTGCGACGCGGAGACCGGCTCGTCCGACTACAGCGTGCGCCAGCGCGAGGACATCTTCGTCATGGCCCGGACCCGGCCGGACGACGCGGTGGCGCAGAAGGTGATCATGAAGAAGCGGGTCGAGTCCCGGCCCAACCCCTATCCCGAGGGGCACCTGCCGACCCTCGACGACCTCGTCTTCCTGCCGGCCAACCTCTCCCGCCTGGTGATCGACCCCTATCGCGACGCCTGCAACGTGGCGACGGCGGTGGCCGGGCGGCTCAAGCTCTCGCTGCCCTTCATGGCGGGCGGCTTCGACGACGCCCCGGCGGAGGTGCGCATCGCGCTCGGCAAGGCGCTGGCCGACGCCGGCAGCGCCTATGTCGGCCGCCGCCGGCTCGCGCCGGCCGCCTGGCTGCAGCTGGTGGTGGCGGGCGAGGACCAGCCCGACCCGGCGGCCGAGGGCCATGTCTACGTCTTCCGCGACGGCTTCCGCGCGCTGCCCATCGAGGGCGGCGGCGACAAGCTGGTCGGGCTGGCGGTGCGGCGCGCCGACCTCGAGGCGGCGATCCCCTTCGCGCTGCAGAAGCGGCTCGACCTGCTGCTGCTCGACGGCACCCAGGGGCTGGCGCGGCCCTGGCCGGAGCTCGGCGGCTCGCCCGACCTCGCGGTGCTGCGCGACGCCATCCGCATCCTGCGCCGGCTCAATGCCGAGGAGGATGTCGACCTCGTCTATTTCGGCGGCGTGCGCACCGGCACCGACGGGGCCAAGACCATCTCGCTCGGCGCCAGCGCCTCGATCCTCGGCGTCGCCATGGCGCTGGCGGTGGGCGGCGAGATCGCCGGCGACCGCATCGGCTTCGTCGGCGACCGCGCCGAGGCCGAGCGCATCGACGGCGCGGTCTCGATCCTGAACGCGCTCTCGACCGAGGCCTCGATCATGGCGCGCTGCACGGGCAAGACCGACGTGCGCAACCTCGAGCCGGAGGATCTCCGCGCCATCACCCTGGTGACGGCGGAGGCGACCGGCATCCCGCTCGCCGGCATGAAGCGGACCAAGACCGCGCCGCAGGCCGCGGAGTAGGATCTCCCTCTCCCGCTTGCGGGAGGAGCTATCGGGCTGCCGGAGGGTCCCGCTTGGCCGGCGATGCGCAGGGCGAGGTCGTCGATTTCCTGTCGCGGCCGGGCACGCTGGGGCCCGGCGTCGCCGAGCGGATCGAGACCCATGCCTCGATCGTCTTCCTCGCCGGCGAGCGCGCCTTCAAGCTGAAGCGCGCCGTCCGCTACTCCTATCTCGACTATTCCACGCCGGAGCGGCGCCGCGCGGCCTGCGAGGCCGAGCTGGCGGTCAACCGCCGCACCGCGCCGGCGCTCTACCGCGCGGTGCGCGCGGTGCGCCGCGGCGCCGGCGGCGCGCTCACCCTCGACGGCAGCGGCGAGCCGGTCGACTGGCTGCTGGTCATGCGGCGCTTCCCCGAGGACGCCCTCTTCGACCGCATGGCGCTGGCGGGATCGCTCGATCCCGGGCTGATGCGCGACCTCGCCGACGCCGTCGCCGCCTTCCACGACTCCGCCGAGGCGACCACGGCCCATGGCGGCCATGCCGGCATGACCGGGATGGTCGCCGGCAACACCGCCAACCTGCGGCTCGGCGTGCCTGACCTCTTCGCCGCCGACGCCGTCGACGCGCTCAACGCCGCCAGCCGCGCCGCGGTCGAGGCGCAGGCGGCGCTGCTCGAGCGGCGGCGCCTGGACGGCCGGGTGCGGCACTGCCACGGCGACCTGCATCTCGGCAACATCTGCCTGTTCGAGGGCCGGCCGACCCTGTTCGACGGCATCGAGTTCAACCCGGCGATCGCCAATGTCGACGTGCTCTACGACCTCTCCTTCCTGCTGATGGACCTCGAGCATCGCGGCCTCGGCCCGCTCGGCAGCGTCGTCTTCAACCGCTATCTCGACCGCCGCGACGAATCGGACGGGCTGCCGGCGCTGCCGCTCTTCCTCTCGGTCCATGCCGCGATCCGCGCCCATGTCGGCATGGCGGCGGCGCGGCGCGCGGCGGGGGAGGCAGCGGCCCGGCAGGCCACGGCCGCGCGCGGCTATCTCGACCTCGCGGCCCGGCTGCTGCGGCCGGCGCCGCCGCTGCTGGTCGCGGTCGGCGGCCTCAGCGGCACCGGCAAGTCGACCCTGGCCCAGGCGCTGGCGCCCGGCCTCGGCGCGGTGCCGGGCGCCCGGGTGCTGCGCACCGACGTGATCCGCAAGCGGCTGCTCGGCCGTGCCCCGGAGGAGCGGCTGCCGGCCGAGGCCTATCGGCCCGAGGTCGATGCCCGGGTCTATGGCGCCCAGCTCGACGCCGCCCGCCGTGCGCTCGCCGCCGGGCAGGCGGTCATCCTCGACGCGGTGTTCGGACGGCCCGAGGAGCGCGACGCCGCCGGCAGCGTCGCGGCGGCGCTCGGCCTGCCCTTCGCCGGCTTCTGGCTCGAGGCCGATCCGGCGGTGCTGGAGGCGCGCATCGCGGCCCGGCGCAACGACGCTTCCGACGCCACGGTGGCGGTGGTGCGCCGGCAGCTGGAGCGCGATCCCGGCCCGATCGCCTGGATCCGGCTCGCCGCCGGGGGCGGGCCGGCGGCGCTGGCCGCCGCCGCCCGCGCCGCGCTGGCGACCGCAAACCGGCAATCCGTCGGTTGATCGGCGGCGCGAAGGCTCCTATTGATGGCGGGCCGCGGCGCTGGTGGGCGGCGGGCGGCGAGTTCCAGGGGGACAGCGATGATCAAGTCGATTCTCGTGCTCGCGGGCGGCAGCGCCCAGATGGTGGGCACGCTGCAGACGGCCGCGCGGGCGGCGCGCAAGACCGGCGCCGAGCTCGACGTGCTGCATGTCCGGGCGGACGCCGAGCAGCTGACCTACTACGCCGGCGACATGATCGCGCCCGTGCCGATCTCCGACCGCGCGGTCGAGGAGGCGGAGGCCGCCATCGCCGAGCGGGCCGCCCACGCCAAGGCCTGCTACGACCGGGTCTTCGGCGAGCAGAGCGGCGGCGTCGCCTGGGTCGAGGCGCGCGGCCGCGAGCCGCAGGTCGTGGCGGAGTACGGCAGGACCACCGACCTGGTGGTGATCAGCCGGCCCGGCAGCGCGGTCGACGACGACGATCCGGAGAGCGTCAACGCGGCGCTGTTCGAGACCGGCCGGCCGGTGCTGGTGGCGCCGCCGACCCCGCTCGCCAGCTTCGGCACCCGCGTCGCCATCGCCTGGAACGGCAGCATCCAGGCCTCGCGCGCCGTCGCCGCGGCGGTGCCGCTGATCGAGCAGGCGGCCGAGGTCACCGTGCTGACCGCCGGCAAGCCGGACGACCGGCCGGCGACCGACCGGCTCGTCGCCTATCTCAGGAAGCACGGCGTCACCGCCCGGATCGATTCCTTCGACCCCGGCTCGAGCTCCTCGCGCGCCCGCGGCCGCAGCCTGCTGCAGCACGCCACCGAGATGCAGTCCGACCTGCTGGTGATGGGCGCCTACGGCCAGGGCCGGGTGATGCAGTTCCTCGGGCTGGGCGGCGCCACCGCCAAGGTGATCACCGCCAACACCATGCCGCTGCTGATGGCGCACTGAGGGGCGGCAAGCCCCTCGGTCAGGCGTTAGGCTGCCCTGAGGGCCATGGCCCTCAGAGCGGCCCCATCGCCTCGGCGTAGCGGCGGACCAGCGACAGGCCGAACTCGCTCGGCGGCGTGAAGGGCGTGCGCGGGTCGGGATCGGGAAGCCCGAGCCGGTGCCCGAGCAGCCGCTTGCCGTAGACGAGGAACGTGTCCATCGACTCCATGAGCAGGACGAGCGGCCGCAGCACCGTGGCGTAGAGCCGCTCGGCCTCGGCCTCGCCGGCGCTCCCCGACGCCATCAGGTCGAAGATCCGGGTCAGGATGTCGGCGCTCTCGCCGCCGGGGATGCTGCCGACCGCGCCGGCCCGCATGGCGTCCGGCAGCTCGATGCCGCCATGGCCGTTGAAGACGTCGATGCCGTCGCCGACCGCGTCGAGGATGCGGCGGATGGCGATGGCCGTCGCCTCCAGCTTGAGGATCGAGACGTTGGGGTGGGCGCGGTTGAGGTCGCGCACCCCCGAAGGCGACAGCCCGATGCCGAGATATTCCGGCGCGTTCTGGATGCCGACGGGCAGGGTCGAGCGCCCGGCCACCGCGCCGAAGAAGCGGACCAGCTCGGCGTCCGGCACGCCCTTGACCGGCGGCGGCTGCAGGATCACCCAGGCGGCGCCGACCGCGGCGGCGGCGGCGACGAACTCCTGCTGGCCGGCGATGCTGGGCTCGGCGACGGTGACGGCGACCGGACGGCGGCCGCCGACATCCTCGGCCACCCAGTCGAGCAGGGTGCGCCGCTCGGCCAGCGACAGCTTGTTGACCTCGCTCGCCAGCCCGAGCACGGCGATGCCGTGCACCCCGGCGGCGAGCAGCGCCTCGACCTGGCGGCGCATCTGGGCGCGGTCGAGCCCGCCGGCGCGGTCGAACAGCGCGTAGACCATCGGATAGACGCCGTGGAAGCCGGTGACCGTTTTCATCGCAGGCGGGCCCTGTGGTGGCTGGCTGTATCGTTCAAGTTACACACGGAAAGGCCGCCCCGGACAAGTCTCCCGTCGTCCTGGAATGACAAGGAAGGGCGGGATGCCGCCGGCGGATCGACCGGCGACGCCTCACGTCGAGCCGCCGCGCTGCAGCGCGACGGGGAAGACGAGGTCCGGGTCGGAGAAGCTGCCCACCCTGAGCCGCTGCAGGATCTCCTCGCCGCCGCGCGCGCCGATCTCGTAGGCCGGCGAGCGCACCGTGGTCAGCACCGGGTCGGTGTACTGCCAGAAGTCGAAGGCGTTGAAGCCGGTGATCAGCACGTCGCGCGGCACGCGGCGGCCCCGCGCGCGCATCAGCTTCAGGGCGGCGATGCCGATCTGGTCGTTGCCGGCGAGGATCGCCTCCGGCTCGCCGGCGGCGTCGAGGTCGGCGGCGAGCGCCGCCTGGATCGCGCCGAACTCCGATTCGGCGCAGCGCACGATGCGCAGCGAGGCGCTGCCGCCGGCGGCCCGCATCGCCTGGCGCACCCCGGCGATGCGCTCGCCGATCGCCGGCCAGTGCAGCTGCGGCACCAGCATCAGCAGCCGCTCGGCGCCGGCCGCCAGCACGGTCTCGCCGAGCATCCGGCCGCCGCCGCGGTCGTCCTGGCGGATCCGGCAGAAATCGGCGGCGGGCGGCGGGCGCAGCGTCTCCTGGAACAGCAGCACCGGCTCGCCCAGGCTGGCCAGCGTGTCGAGGCAGGCGCGGCGCACCGCGTCGCTGCCCGACAGCATGGCGCAGATGCCGTCGGTGCGCAGGTCGCGGATCAGCGGCGAGCGGCCGACCGCGGCGGGCGGCATGCCCTGCAGCAGCAGCCCGTAGCCGTGCTCGCTGAGATGGTTGCTGAGGCCGGCGACCACCTGGGTGGTGAAGGGGTCGGCGAGATAGGTCGGCGCATCGTCGAGGATCAGCAGGCCGATCGACAGCCGCTCGGCGCGCCGCAGGCTGCGCCCGGCGCTCTGCGGCCGGTAGCCCTGGCGCTCGATCTCCTGCTCGACGCGGGCCCGCGTCTCCGCGCCGACCGCCCCGGGGCGGTCGTTGATGACGTTCGACACCGTCATCGGCGAGACGCCGACGGCGCGCGCGATGTCGCGGATGGTGGTCCGCCGGGCGGGATGCAAGGCCCCCGCCTGCCGGCCGGGTTGCTCTGCCATGATCCTCCCCGTGAGCGGCCAGGGACCTTGCCGCCCGCCGCTCGCGCCGTCAACAGCCGGAGACGCCGCGTGCCAGTGGCGGCCGAGGCTGATTTGACGTTAAAGTATACAAGCATACGCTGCCGGCCGGACTTCGGCGCGGGGCGGGGACACGAGAGAAGAGGGAGCAGGACATGCGAGCTTGGCATAGCGCCTGGATCCGCCGCGCCGCGGCGATCGGGCTGGCCGTGATGGCGGTGGTGGGAGCGGGCGCGGCGGCCCGGGCCGGCGACCTGCTGGACGACATCAAGGCGCGCGGCTTCATCCGCATCGGCACCTTCAGCATCCCGCCGGAGGCCTGGATCGACATCGGCACCGGCGAGTGGCAGGGCGTCGACGCCGACTTCAGCAAGGCGATCGCCAAGTCGCTCGGCGTCGAGGTCGATCCCATCGTGCTGGTGCACGCCGCCCTGGCGCCGGCCCTGCAGTCGGGCCGGGTCGACGCCATCGCCGGCCTCTACTTCACCGACGAGCGGGCCAAGGTGATGGCCTACAACAAGGTGCCGTTCTGGTACGGCGTCGACGTGCTGATCGCCCAGTCGGCCAACAAGGACATCAAGAGCTTCGCCGACATGAAGGGCAAGGTGCTCGGCACGGTGCGCGGCTCGGCCCAGGAGATGGAGGCCAACGAGCTGCAGAAGAAGTTCGGCGTCAAGGAGATCAAGAAGTACGAATCGGCCGACCCGATGCTGATGGACCTCAAGGCCGGCCGGCTCGACGCCGCCATCTGGTGGGGCTACACCTTCGACTACGCGGCGAAGCAGAATCCGAGCTACGATTTCCGCGTCGTCCAGTACATGCCGCCCGCCTATCTCGGCAGCGACACCCTGCCGGCGACCTACTACGTCTTCCGCAAGGACGGCTCGGAGCGGCTGATCGAGGCCTTCGACGCCGAGATCAAGCGGCTGCAGTCGACCGGCGAGGCCAAGCAGATCCTCGACAGGTACGGCATGACCGCGCCGGGCTATCTGACCGGCAAGCAGTAGCCGCCGCGCGGGGAGACCTGAGGACGGGTCTCCCCGAAGGCGCCAGTTCAGCCATATTGTCATCCCGGCGAAAGCCGGGATCCATCTGTCCGCCGCCGCGATGCCGACACATGGATCCCGGCTTTCGCCGGGATGACGACGAGGGGTGCTGCAGTGCGCCCCGGAGCGCGGTTTCTTGAGCGACTTCCTCGACCTCGCGGTCCGCTACTTCCCCTATATCGCCCGGGGCATCACCGTCACCGTCGAGCTGACCCTGCTGTCGCTCTGCGTCAGCGCGGTGCTCGGGCTGGCGGCGGCGATGGGCAAGATGTCGGCCTCGCGGCTCGCCTCGGTGCCGGCCCGCATCTACATCGAGGTGATCCGCGGCACCCCGGCGCTGCTGCAGATCTTCCTCGTCTATTTCGGGCTGACCTCCTACGGCGTGCGGCTGGAGCCGCTGCCCGCCGCGGTGATCACGCTCGGCATGATCGGCGGCGCCTATCTCGCCGAGATCTTCCGCGCCGGCATCGAATCGGTCGATCGCGGCCAGGTCGAGGCCGCCACCAGCCTGGGCATGAAGCGCGGCGCGATCATGCGCCGCATCGTGCTGCCGC
Source organism: Dongiaceae bacterium (assembly GCA_046349435.1). Classification (GTDB taxonomy): domain Bacteria; phylum Pseudomonadota; class Alphaproteobacteria; order Dongiales; family Dongiaceae; genus JAXMCI01. Next base: position 184,150 of record JAXMCI010000012.1, read on the forward strand.
AGGCCATGGTGCTGATCCTGCCGCCCTTCACCAACTTCCTGATCGCGCTGATCAAGGACACCTCGCTGGCGCTGACCATCACCGTGCCGGACATCATGTACCGGGCCTACGACGCGGCCAACCAGTCGTTCCGCAGCATGGAGATCTACGCCATGGCCGGGGTGATCTACCTCGCCATGTGCTATCCGCTGTCGCGGCTGGCGCGCTGGCTGGAGCGGCGGCGGCCGCCGCGATGAGCGCGCTGCTGCAGATCGAGGGGCTGAGCAAGAGCTTCGGCGCGCACGAGGTGCTGTCCGGCGTCAGCCTCGACCTCGCCGAGGGCGAGGCGATCGCGCTGATCGGGCCGAGCGGCTCGGGCAAGAGCACGCTGCTGCGCTGCGTCAACCGGCTGGAGCAGCCGAACGGCGGCCGCATCCTGTTCGAGGGCGCGGAGGTGACGGCCAAGAGCGACCTCTGCGCCATCCGCGCCCGCATGGGCATGGTGTTCCAGCACTTCAACCTGTTCACCCACATGACGGTGCTGCAGAACGTCATCGAGGCGCCGGTCCAGGTGCTGCGCACGCCGCGCGAGCGGGCGGTGGCCGAGGCCCGCCAGCTGCTCGCCCGCGTCGGCCTGGCGGAGAAGGAGGGCGCCTACCCGGCGCAGCTCTCCGGCGGCCAGAAGCAGCGCGTCGCCATCGCCCGCTGCCTCGCCATGGCGCCGCGGCTGCTGCTGCTCGACGAGATCACCTCGGCGCTCGACCCCGAGCTGGTCGGCGAGGTGCTGCAGGTCATCCGCGACCTCGCCGCCCAGGGCATGACGATGCTGATCGTCACCCACGAGATGGGCTTCGCCCGCGAGGTCGCCGACCGCGTCGTCTTCATGGACCAGGGCCGCATCATCGAGCAGGCGCCGCCGGCCGAGCTGTTCGGCCGGCCGCAGCATCCGCGCCTGCGCCAGTTCCTCCGCGCCGTGCTGGAGAAGACCCCGCTGCAGGAGGGCTGAGCCGGCGGCGCCGCCGCGAGCGCCGGCCGAGACGGCGGCCCGGGCCCGAGCTACTATCGGCCGGCCGCTACTATCGGTCGGCTCCGGGAAGCACCAGGGCCGGACGGCTCCAAGTTTCGCGGCTCTCCCGCAAGAAGGAGAACCAGCATGGCGGCGGGCTTCGACTTCATCGTCATCGGCGCGGGCTCCGCCGGCTGCGTCCTGGCCAACCGCCTGAGCGCGGCGGGGGCGTCCGTCCTGCTGCTCGAGGCCGGCGGCGGCGACAGCCGGACGGACATCCGCATCCCGGCGCTCGCCGACCAGCTCCTCGATTCGCCGGTGGACTGGGGCTATCGCACCGTCCCTCAGCGCGAGCTGCTGGGCCGCAAGATCTTCCTGTCGCGGGGCAAGTGCCTGGGCGGCACCAGCGCGATCAACGCCATGGTCTACATGCGCGGCAACCGCGCCGACTACGACCATTGGCGCACGCTGGGCAACGAGGGCTGGGGCTATGACGACGTCCTGCCCTGCTTCCGCAGGTCGGAGGGCAACCGGCACCTGGGTGGCCCCTTCCACGGCACCGACGGGCCGCTGGCGGTTTCCAGCTTCCCGGCCGGATCGCCGATCCACGAGGCCTTCCTCGCCGCCGCCCAGGACCGGGGGCTGCCCTACAACCCGGACGTCAACGGCGCCACGCAGGAAGGCTGCGGGCCTTTCCAGGCGACCATCGGACTCGAAGGCCGCTGCAGCGCCGCGGCGGCCTTCCTGCATCCGGTGGCGGACCGGCCCAATCTCCGCGTCGAGACCAACGCGCAGGCGACATCCCTGATCGTCCGGGGCTCCCGCGCGGTCGGCGTCGAATATCTCAAGATGGGGCGGCCGGAAAGCGCGGTGGCCGGGGTCGAGATCGTGCTCTGCGGCGGCGCGATCAACAGTCCCCAGCTGCTGCTTCTGTCCGGCATCGGCCCGGCGGCGGACCTGCGGCGGCTCGGCATCCCGGTCCTGCTCGACCTGCCGGGCGTCGGCAGGAACCTGCAGGACCACCTGCAGGTCATCAGCCGCTGCGAGGTCACCGAGCCGGCGACCCTGTTCGGCCTGACGGAGACGGAGGCCGGAGAGGCCATGCGGCAGAGCCTGGAGCAGGGCACCGGGCCCTTCCACAGCAATTTCTGCGAGGCCGGCGCCTTCATCGGGTTCGGCTCGCCGCCCGGCATGCCCGACGTGCAGATCCACTGCGAGTCCTATCTCTCCCCGCCCTACTACGACGGCACGCCGGCCGATCGGCACGGCTTCGGCCTGCTGATGAACGTCTGTCGTCCCGAATCGCGCGGCGAGGTGCGGCTGCACTCCACCGATCCGCTCGACCGTCCGCTCATCGATCCGCGCTACCTCGAGGATGCCCGCGATCTCGATCTCACCAGGCTCGGGCTCCGCGCCTGCCTGGAGATCGCGATGGCGGCGCCGATGCGGGAGATCGGCACGCGGCGCATGCAGCCGGACCCCGGCCGCGACGACGATGCCTCGCTGACCGCCTTCATCCGCCGAGCCGCCACCACCATCTGGCATCCCGTCGGCACATGCCGGATGGGCAGCGATCCGATGGCGGTGGTCGACAGCCGCCTGCGCCTGCACGGGATCGACGGGCTGAGGATTGCGGACGCGTCGATCATGCCTCGCATCGTCAGCGGCAACACCAACGCGCCCTGCATCATGATCGGGGAGAAGGCGTCGGATCTCGTGCTGGGCGCGGCCGGCAGCCTGGACCGGGAGCCCGCCCGGGCGCGAGCGGGAGCATAGGGCGATGCGCTATCGCGAGGTGCTGTCGACCCGGGGCTTCCCGGCGCTGCTGGGGGCGCTGTTCCTGGGCGCGCTCAACGACAATCTCTGCCGCATCACCGTCTCGCTGTTCGCCGCGGCGGCCGCCACGGCCGAGGGCGGCGGGCTCTATCTCGCGCTCTCCGGCGCGCTCTTCACGCTGCCCTACCTGCTGTTCTCCGGCTATGCCGGCCACCTCGCCGACGCCTTCGACAAGCGCCGCATCCTGATCCTGACCAAGGTGGGGGAGATCGGCGCCATGGTGCTGGCGCTGCTCGCCTTCCGCTCCGGCCATATCGAGGCGATGCTGGGGGTGCTGTTCCTGCTCGGGCTGCTCGCCGCCTTCTTCAGCCCGTCGCGCTATGGCCTCATGCCGGAGATCCTCGCCGACCGCGACCTGTCGCGCGGCAACGCGCTCGGCGAGACCAGCGCCTTCCTCGCCATCATCCTCGGCACCGCGCTCGGCAGCGCCGCCTACGACCGCTGGCAGGCCGACCTGACGCCGATCGGGGTGATCGCCGTCGCCCTCGCCGTCGCCGGCGCCGCCTGCAGCCTCGGCATCGCCCACGGGCGCGCGCCGGCGGCACGCAAGCCCTTCCCGCTGCTGCCCTGGGGCGAGATCGCCGCCGGGCTCGCCGCGCTCTATCGCGACCGCCGCCTGCGGCTGGCGGTGATCGGCATCACCTACTTCTGGTTCCTCGGCGCGCTGATCCAGCTCGACGTCATCCTGATCGGCACGCGCGAGCTGGCGGTGAGCGCGACCCGGGTCGGGCTGCTGCAGGCGGCGCTCGGGCTCGGCATCGGCATCGGCACCATCGCCGCCGGCCGGCTCTCCGGCGACAAGGTCGAGCTCGGGCTGGTGCCGCTCGGCGCGCTCGGCATGGTGCTGGGCGCCGTGCTGCTCTGGCTGGCGCCGCCCTCCTATGGCTGGGCGCTGGCCGCGCTGGTGCTGCTCGGCGGCAGCGCCGGCCTCTTCATCATCCCGCTCAACGCCTTCCTGCAGCAGCGCACCCTGCCGGAGGAGCGCGGCCGGCTGATCGCCACCAACAACGTCGTCAACACCGTCGGCATCCTGCTCGCCTCCGCGGTGCTCTGGCTGCTGCGCGACGTCGCCGCGATGAGCCCGGCGGCGATCGCGCTGGCCACTGGCGCGATGACGCTGGCGGTCGCCGCCTACATCGTCACGCTGGTGCCGGACTTCCTGGTCCGCTTCCTGCTCTGGATGCTGACCCACAGCATCTATCGCATCCGCATCCTGGGGCAGCCCAACCTGCCGGTGCGCGGCCCGGCGCTGCTCGTCTGCAACCACGTCTCCTTCGTCGACGGGCTGCTGGTCGGCGCCTGCCTGCAGCGCTTCGTGCGCTTCATGGTCTACAAGCGCTATTTCGAGATGCGGCCGCTGGCCCCGCTGTTCCGCCTGATGCAGGCGATCCCGGTGCCCGACCGCAACCCGAAGGAGATCCTCCGCGCGCTGCAGCGGGCGCGCCAGGCGCTGGTCGAGGGCCATGTCGTCTGCATCTTCGCCGAGGGCGCGCTCAGCCGCAGCGGCAACACCCTGCCGTTCCGCCGCGGGCTGGAGCGGATCGTCGACGGTCTCGATGTGCCGATCGTCCCGGTCCATCTCGACCGCGTCTGGGGCAGCATCTTCAGCTTCAAGCGCGGCCGCTTCTTCTGGAAATGGCCGGAGCGGCTGCTCTATCCGGTGACGGTGAGCTTCGGCCCGCATCTGCCGCCGAGCGCCGACGCCTGGACGGTGCGCCAGGCGGTGCTCGAGCTGGGATCCGAGGCGTTCGCCCACCGCCGCCACCCGGCCGAGCGGCTGGAGGAGCGCTTCGTCGCGGTGGCGCGGCGCGGCTGGCGGCGGCTGGCCGTCGTCGATTCGAGCGGCACCGAGCTGCCCTATGGCCGGCTGCTGGCGGGCGGCCTGGCGCTCGCCCGCGCGCTCCGGGGGCGGCTGCCGCCCGGCCGCTTCGTCGGCGTGCTGCTGCCGGCCTCGGTGCCGGCGGTGCTCGCCAACCTGGCGCTGCTGCTGGCCGGGCGCATCCCGGTCAACCTCAACTTCACGGTCGGGGCCGAGGCGCTGGACTCTGCCGTGCGGCAATGCGACCTCAAGGCGATCGTCACCGCCCGGCCGTTCCTGGCGCGGGCCAAGCTGGCGCCGCGCGACGACATGGTCTTCGTCGAGGAGGTGCTGGCCGGCATCTCCAAGCGCGACAAGGCGGCCGCCTGGCTCGCCGGCCGGGTGCTGCCGATGGCGGCGCTGCGCCGGCTGTTCGGCGCGCCCCCCGGCCGGCAGGACCCGGCGACCGTGCTGTTCTCCAGCGGCAGCACCGGCCAGCCCAAGGGCGTGATGCTGTCGCACGGCAACATCCTGGCCAATGTCGAGGCGGTGGCGCAGGTGCTGTGGATCGACCCGCAGGACCGCGTGCTGGGCGTGCTGCCCTTCTTCCACGCCTTCGGCCTGACCGGCACGCTGTGGGTGCCGCTGCTCGCCGGCATCGCCGCCGTCTACCACTACAATCCGCTCGACGCGAAGAAGATCGGCGAGCTGGCGCAGCGCTACCGCGCCACCGTGCTGATCGCCACGCCGAGCTTCTGCCAGGCCTATCTGCGCGGCTGCGAGCCCGAGCAGCTGCGCGGCCTGCGCCACGTCGTGGTCGGCGCCGAGCGGCTGCAGCCGAAGCTGGCGGCCGCCTTCCGCGAGAAGTTCGGCGTCGAGCTGCTCGAGGGCTATGGCTGCACCGAGATGGGCCCGGTGGTGGCGGTCAACGTCGCCGACGTGGTCGACGGGCCGGTGGCGCAGACCGGGCGCAAGCCGGGCAGCGTCGGCCATCCGCTGCCCGGCGTGGCGACGCGCGTCGTCGATCCCGACACGGGCGCGGTGCTGGCGCCGGGCCAGCCCGGGCTGCTGCTGCTGCGCGGACCGTCGCGCATGACGGGCTATCTCGGGGACCCCGAGCGCACAGGCGCCGTGCTGAGCGACGGCTGGTACGTCACCGGCGACATCGCCACCGTCGACGAGGACGGCTTCATCGCCATCACCGACCGGCTGGCGCGGTTCAGCAAGATCGGCGGCGAGATGGTGCCGCACCTGCGCATCGAGGAGGCGATCCAGGCGATCCCCGGCATCGAGGGCTGCGCCGTCACTGCCGTGCCCGATCCCGGCCGCGGCGAGCGGCTGGTCGCCTTCTATGTCGGCGACGGCATCGAGCCGGCGGCGGTCGCCGACCGGCTCGGCGAGAGCGGCCTGCCGCCGCTGTGGCGGCCGAAGCCGCGCGACATCGCCCGCATCGCCGCCCTGCCGCTGCTGCCCAGCGGCAAGCTCGACCTGCGCGCCGTCAAGGCGCTGGCGGCGGCGAAGGGCGAGAGCTGAGACGCCTTACCCCCGCCAGCCCTGCAGGATGCGGATGTAGTTGGCGCGCTCGAAGGCGGTGGGGTCGCGCAGCCGGGCCTGGCTCATGCGGCCGCGGATCGCCGCGACGGTCACGCCGCGGGGCTCCAGCCACTCCGTCAGACCGTCGAGCAGCACCCGCATGTGGGCGGGGCCGTGGCGCAGCAGCGCCGAGGTGGTCATCACCACGTCGGCGCCGGCCAGCAGGTACTTGATCACCTCGGTGGCGGTCTCGACGCCGGTGCTGGCGGCGAGCGACGCCTTGATCCGGCCGGCCAGGATGGCGATCCAGAGCAGCGGCAGGCGGATCTCCGCCGGGCTGCTGAGCGCGAGGTCGCGCTGCAGCTGCAGGGTCGCGAGGTCGATGTCCGGCTGGTAGAAGCGGTTGAACAGCACGACGCCGTCGGCGCCCTCGGCCGCCAGCCGCCGCACCAGGTCGCCGGGTGCGCTGAAATAGGGGCCGAGCTTCACCGCCACCGGGATCTCGACCGCGCGGCGCACGCTGCGCAGCACCGCGAGATAGCGCTGCTCGACCGCCGCGCCGGTGAGCGCGGGGTCGGAGGGAACGAAGAAGATGTTGAGCTCGACCGCGCTGGCGCCGGCCTCCTGCAGCAGCCGCGCATGGTCGATCCAGCCGGACTCCGTGGCGCCGTTGAGGCTGGCGATCACCGGGATGGCGAGCGCGCGCCGCGCCGCCGCCACCGTCTCGAGATACTGGTCGATGCCGGTGCGGTACTCCGACATCGCCGGGAAATAGCGCAGCGCCTCGGGAAAGCTGTCGGCGCCGTGCCCGAGCCGCAGGTCGCGCTCCTCCGCCTCGGCCTCGATCTGCTCCTGGAAGATCGAGGGCAGCACCACGGCGCCGGCGCCGTGATCCTCGAGCGCGCGGAGATGGTCGAGCTCGAGGTTGCGCGGCGAGGCCGAGGCGACCAGCGGGTTGCGGAGGTCCAGGCCGAGATAGCGGGTCGAGAGGTCCATCGCGAGGCTCCTACGCCGCGCCGGCGGGGTGGAAGCGGTGGGCCGGCCAGCCGGCCATGTCCTCGTAGAGGCGGTACTTCTCGTCGATCACCTGCTGCGCCGCCGCCATCAGCCTCTCCGAATCGGCCGGCCGGCTCTGCGCCAAGGCGCGGTAGCGCAGCTCGCCCGATGCGTAGTCCTTGAACGGGCGGGTGGGCCGCGGGCTGTCGAGGCGGAACGGGTTCTCGCCCACCGTGCGCATCGCCGGGTTGTAGCGGAACAGGGGCCAGTAGCCGGTGGCCACCGCGAGGTCCTGCTGATGCAGGCCCTGGCGCATGTCGATGCCGTGCGCGATGCAGTGGCAATAGGCGAGGATCAGGCTGGGGCCGCTCCAGGCCTCGGCCTCGCGGAAGGCGAGCAGCGTGTGCTGCGGGTTGGCGCCCATCGCGACCTGCGCGACATAGACGTTGCCGTAGGCGATCGCCTGCAGCGCCAGGTCCTTGCGCGCCACCCGCTTGCCGCCGGCGGCGAAGCGCGCCACGGCGCCGAGCGGCGTCGCCTTGGAGGCCTGGCCGCCGGTGTTGGAGTAGACCTCGGTGTCGAGCACCAGCACGTTGACGTCGCGCGCCGTCGACAGCACGTGGTCGAGCCCGCCATAGCCGATGTCGTAGGCCCAGCCGTCGCCGCCGACCAGCCAGACGCTGCGCCGCACGAAGTGGTGCAGCACCGAGAGCAGGTGGCGGGCCTCCGGCCGGTCGAGCCCGCGCAGCCGGCGGCCGAGCTCGGCCACCCGCCCGCGCTGCGCGGCGATCTCCGATTCGCGGATCTGCGGCGCCGCGACGATGCTCTCGACCAGCTCGGATCCCAGCGCGGGCACGAGCTCGCGGGCGAGCCGCGTCGCGGTGTCGAGATGCTTGTCGGACGCGATGCGGAAGCCCAGCCCGAACTCGGCATTGTCCTCGAACAGCGAGTTCGACCAGGCCGGGCCGCGCCCGTCGCGGTCGGTCGACCACGGCGTCACCGGCAGGTTGCCGCCATAGATCGAGCTGCAGCCGGTCGCGTTGGCGACCAGCATGCGGTCGCCGAAGAGCTGCGACAGCAGCTTCAGATAGGGCGTCTCGCCGCAGCCGGCGCAGGCCCCGGAATAGGCGAAGAGCGGCTCGAGGAACTGCACGCCGCGGACATTGGCGAAGTCGACGCCGGCCCGGTCGTTGACCGGCAGCCCCTCGAAGAAGGCGAGGTTGCGACGCCCGGCCTCGATCAGCGGCAGCTTGCTCTCGAGGTTGATCGCGCGGGTATCGGGCTCGACCGCGCTCGCCGCCGGGCAGGCCTCGACGCAGAGGCCGCAGCCCGTGCAGTCCTCGAGCGACAGGCCGAGGGTGAAGCGCACGGCCGGGAAGCCGCGGACGTTGATCGGCGCCGAGGGGAAGCCGTCCGGCGCGCCGTTCAGCCGGGCCTCGTCGTAGTACCGGGCGCGGATCACCCCGTGCGGGCAGACGAAGGCGCACTGGCCGCACTGGATGCAGAGGTCCTGGCGCCACACCGGCACCGCCTCGGCGATGTTGCGCTTCTCCCAGGCGGCGGTGCCGGAGGGGAAGGTGCCGTCGACCGGCAGCGCCCCGACCGGGATCTCGTCGCCCAGCCCCTCCATCATCCGCGCCGTGACGTCGCGCACGAAGGGTGGCGCGTCGGCCGGCACGATCGGCGGCCGCTCCCAGGCGCTGGT
>JAXMCI010000013.1:0-191945 GCA_046349435.1 Dongiaceae bacterium
CTCGAGCCGCGGCTGGTGATCGCCGACGAGCCGGTCTCGGCGCTCGACGTCTCGATCCAGGCGCAGATCGTCAACCTGCTGCTCGAGCTCAAGGCGCGGCTCGGCCTCTCCTACCTCTTCATCTCGCACGACCTGTCGGTGGTCGAGCATGTCAGCGACCGCGTCGCGGTGATGTATCTCGGGCGGGTGGTCGAGCTGGCCGACGCCGAGACGCTGTACCGCGCGCCGCGCCACCCCTACACCCGGGCGCTGCTCTCGGCGGTGCCGCAGCCCGACCCGGCCCGCCGCCAGGCCCGCATCGTGCTGGCCGGCGACATGCCGAACCCGGAGGAGCCGCCGCCCGGCTGCCCGTTCCACCCGCGCTGCCCGCAGGCCGAGGCGGCCTGCCGCGAGCGGGCGCCGGAAACCCGGCGGCTCGGGCCCGGCGGCGAGCACCGGGTGGCGTGTCACCTCGCCTGACAGGGGCTACGGCGGCGCTATCCGGCGGGGCCAGAGGGGACTAAGCTCGGCCCCTCGTCCAGACAGGACCGGTCCCGCCGAGCGATGCCGCGCCATTCCCACCTGCGCATTCTGGCCGAATCGGCCGGCGCGGCGATCGCCTTTCTCGTCTCGGCCTGGATCGGCACCAGCCTGACCGACGCGACCGGGGCCTCGCCGATCTGGCCGGCCAGCGGCGTCGCCCTCGGGCTGCTGCTGCGCGGCGGGCTGCGGCTGGCGCCGGCGCTGCTCGTCGCCGACCTGGTGGGCGGCCTGCTGCACTGGCACTCGCTGCCGGTGTCGCTCGCCGCCGCCGGCATCGCCACCGCCGAGGGCGTCGGCACGGCGCTGCTGCTGCGGCGCTGCGGCTTCGATCGCGGCATCCGGCGCCGCCGCGACGTGCTGCTGCTGGCCGGCGCCAGCTTCGGCATGGCGGCGCTGGCCGCGCTGGCCGGCAGCCTGGCGCTGCTGCTGGGCGCGCTGCAGCCCGGCGCGGCGTTCTGGAGCACGGCGCGCATCTGGTGGCTGGGCGACGCCATCGGCATGACGCTGATCACCCCGCTGATCCTGCGCCTCGCCTGGCAGCGGCCGGCGCCGCTGCCGCGCTGGCGCGCCGTCGAGGCGGGAATCCTCTCGGTCCTGCTGGTGGCGGCGGCCTCCTGGGCCTTCGCCCGGGCGCATGTCCCGGGCGCGGCGACCGGCCATGGCTACGTCGTGCTGCCGCTGGTCGCCTGGGCGGCGATGAGCTTCGGGGTCAGCGCCGCCGTCCTCGCCGCCCTGGTCGCCGCCGTCACCGCCACCCTCGGGACCTTCGCCCAGCTCGGCCCGTTCGCGCTGGCGGTGCCCGATTCGACGCCGCTGCAGGTCTTCCTGCTGGTGGTCACGCTCTCCGCCCTGCTGTTCGGCGCCGAGGCGGAGGAGCGGCGCGGCCGGGAGCGCAGCGAGAGCCGGCTGCGCGCCGCCGTCGAGAGCGCGCCCGACGCCTTCCTGCTGCTCGAATCGGTGCCCGGCGCGGCGGGGCGGGTCGCCGGCTTCTTCCTGCACTACCTCAACGCCAAGGCGGCGGCGCTGATCGGCCGGCCGCGCGAGGCCCTGGTCGGGCGGCCGCTCGCCGGCAGCCCCGGCTGGATCGCCGCGATGGAGCCGGCGTTCCGCGCCGCGGCCGCCGCCGGGCGCCCGCAGGAGGACGAGCTGGCCCGCCACCTGCCCGACGACGGCAGCGCCTGGTACCACCGCCAGATCGTGCCGCTGCCGGGCGGCCTCGCCGTCAGCCTGCGCGACATCACCGACCGCAAGGCGCGCGAGCGCGAGCTGGCCGAGCGCGACGCGCTGCTCGGCCACGCCTCGGGCATGGCCCGGCTCGGCCACTGGGTGTGGGACACGGTCGGCGACCGCTGCCTGTTCTGCTCCGACGAGGTCGGCCGCATCCACGGCTTCGCCGGGGCCGCCGACTACCTGGCGACGCAGGGGCCGGGCTCGGCGTTCCGCGCCCGCATCCATCCCGACGACGTCGCCCGCTACGAGGCGAGCTACCAGGCGGGGCTCGACGCCGGCCGCGCCTACGACGTCGAGTACCGCATCCGCACCGAGCAGGGCGACACCCGCACGGTGCGCGAGATCGGCGAGTTCGTGCCCGATGCCGAGGGCCGGCCGACCCGCGCCGTCGGCACCGTCCAGGACGTCACCGAGGACCGCCGCCGGCAGGCCGAGCTCGAGGCGGCGCGCGACCGGATGGCCGAGCTGGCGCGCGACCTCGGCCGCTCGCAGCAGGAGCTGCTGCATGCCCGCGAGCGCTTCGACCTGGCGGTGTCGGGCGCCAATGACGGCATCTGGGACTGGCTGATCGACCACGAGGAGATCTACGTCTCGCCGGTCTGGCTGCGGATCCTGGGCTTCGGCGTCGACGAGATGCAGCCGACCGTGCCGCACTGGTACGCGCTGGTGCATCCCGACGACCGCGCCCGGGTCCGCCAGGCGGTGGACGACCACGTCGAGGGGCGCAGCGCGGCGCTGCAGATCGCCTACCGCATCCGCCACAAGGACGGCCGCTACATCTGGGTCGAGGTCCGCGGCAAGCGCCTGCTCGACCATCGCGGCATCGCCTACCGCATGGTCGGCACGATGTCCGACATCGAGGACAAGAAGCAGCAGGAGCTGGCGCTGGAGCTGGCCCGCGACCAGGCCGAGGCCGCCAACCGCAGCAAGTCGGAGTTCCTGGCGACGGTCAGCCACGAGATCCGCACGCCGATGAACGCCGTGCTCGGCATGATCGGGCTGCTGCTCGACGGCGAGCTCTCGGGCGAGCAGCGCCGGCGCGCCCAGACGGTGCGCGAATCGGCCGAGTCGCTGCTCACCCTGATCAACGACATCCTCGACTTCTCCAAGCTCGAGGCCGGCCGCCTCGAGCTCGAGGCGCTCGACTTCACGCCGGCCGCGCTGGTCGAGAGCGCGCTGTCGCTGTTCGGGCCGCGCGCCGCCGCCAAGGGCATCGCGCTGGTCGGCAACGTCCCGCCCGGGCTGCCCGCCTACCTCAAGGGCGATCCCGGCCGCATCCGCCAGGTGCTGTTCAACCTGGTGGCCAACGCCGTCAAGTTCACCCACCAGGGCGAGGTCGCCATCGCCATCGCGCACCGGCCGCTCGGCGAGCGCGGCGTCGAGCTCCGCCTCGAGGTCGCCGACACCGGCATCGGCATCCCGCCCGAGGCCCAGCCCGGCCTCTTCGCCCGCTTCACCCAGGCCGACAGCTCGACCTCGCGGCGCTATGGCGGCACCGGCCTCGGGCTCGCCATCTGCAAGCAGCTGGCCGAGCTGATGCAGGGCCGCATCGGCTTCGCCAGCGAGCCCGGCCGCGGCAGCCGCTTCTGGTTCACCGTGCGCTGCGAGCCGGGCGAGGCGCCCGCCGCCGCGCCGGCCCCGCCGCCGCCGCCGCTCGGCCGCACGCTCCGCGTCCTGGTCGCCGAGGACAACCAGATCAACCAGCTGGTGGTCACCGCCATGCTCGGCAAGCTCGGCCACCAGGCCGACGTCGTCGGCGACGGCGCCGAGGCGGTCGCCGCCGTCCAGCGGGTGCCCTACGACCTCGTGCTGATGGACGTGCAGATGCCGGAGATGGACGGGATCGAGGCGACCCGCGCCATCCGCCGCCTGGCGCCGCCGACCGGCGGGATGCCGATCGTGGCGCTCACCGCCAACGCCATGGCCGGCCAGCGCGAGCAGTATCTCGCCGCCGGGATGACCGACTACGTCGCCAAGCCGATCAGCCTCGCCGAGCTGCAGGCGGCGCTCGCCCGCTGCGCGCCGCGCGAGGCGGCCGGGCGGCAGGAACAGGCGCCGCCGCCGCGCGCGGCCGCCGGCGGCTGAACGCCGGCGCGCCGGCGCTACATGCGCGGGCGCAGGTTCTCCGGATCGTAGGGCGAGTCGGCCACCACCGCGGCGGCGCGCCGCCGGCCGAGGATCGGAATCTCCAGCGCGGCGCCCGGCACCGCCAGCTCGGGCGGCAGGTAGGCGAGCCCGACATTGCGCTCGAGGTGGTAGGAATAGCTGCCCGAGCTGACCCGCCCGACCAGCCGGCCCTCGTGATGCACCGACTCGTTGCGGATCAGGTCGCCCTCGCCCGGCTCGACGATCACCGTGGCGAGCCGCCGGGCCGGGCCGGATTCGGCCTCGCGGGCGAGCGCGGCGCGGCCGATGAACTCGCCCTTGTCGAGCCGCACGAAGCGGTCGAGACCGCTCTCCAATGCGCTGTACTCGACGTTGATGTCGCGATGGATCGCCCGGTAGGACTTGTCGAGGCGCAGCGATTCGAGCGCGCGCAGCCCGACCAGCCGCAGGCCCAGCGCCTCGCCGCGGCCGCGGATCTCCTCCAGCAGGTGCAGCTGGTCGGCGATCGGATGGTAGAGCTCCCAGCCGAGCTCGCCCTCGTAGTTGACCCGCAGCAGCCGCACGTCGGGCGAGAAGCCCATCGGCGCGCTGCGCGCCGAGAACCAGGGGAAGGCCTCGTTCGACAGGTCGGTCTCGACCAGCGGCTGCAGCAGCTCGCGGGCGCGGGGCCCGACCACCGCGAAGCCGCCGCGCTCCATCGTGGCGTTGCGCAGCCGCACCGTGCCGTCGGCCGGCAGCAGCCGGCCCAGCACGTCGAGATCGTGCCGCTCCGCCCGCGGCGAGACGATCAGGTAGAAGAGCTCCTCGGCGAGCCGCGCCACGACCATCTCGCAGAGCACGGTGCCGCGCTTCGTCAGCAGGTGGCAGAGCGCGACGCGCCCGGTCTTCGGCAGGCGGTTGGCGAGGATGCGGTCGAGCCAGGCCGCGGCCCCCGGCCCCTCGACCTCGAACTTCGCCATCATGCTCATCTCGACCAGCCCGACGCCGCTGCGCACGGCGCGCGCCTCCTCGCCGGTCCAGGCGGCGCAGCGGGTTCGCCGGAAGCTGTAATCGTCCTTCGGCTCGACGCCCGCCGGGGCGAACCAGTTCGGCACCTCCCAGCCGTTCAGCACGCCCCACACCGCGCCGGCGCGGGTCAGCCGGTCGTAGGACGGCGTGGTGCGGGCCGGCCGGGCCAGCGGCCATTCCTGGCCGGGGTAGTGAAGATAGGAATGATTGCCCCAGGCCTCGCGCACCTTGATGCCGGTCCAGCTCTTCGTGGCATGCGTGCCGAAGCGGCGGGCGTCGAGCTCGGAGAGGTCGATCGAGGGCTCGCCCTCGAGGATCCACTCCGCGAGATGGTGGCCGATGCCGCCGCCCCAGGTGATGCCGCCCGGCACGCCCTCGGCGAGCCAGAAATTGGTCAGGCCGGGCGCCGGCCCGACCAGCGGCAGGATGTCGGCGGTCATCTGGAAGGGGCCGCGCACGTTGCGGCGGATGCCGACGCGCTGGAAGACCGGCAGCAGCTCGGACGCCGCCGCCCAGTTCTCCTCGACCGAGGCGAAGTCCTCGGGCAGCAGGTCGGCGCCGAACCAGGGCGGCACGCCGTCGGCGGCGAAGAGCTGCAGCCGCTCGGCATTCTCGTAGGGGCCGAACATCAGCCCCTCGCCCTCCTCGCGGATATAGCCGTGGATCGGCTCGACCCGCAGCACCGGCATCTCGGGCCGGCCCTCGGCGCGGCGCTGCCGGATCTCCGGCACCGGCTCGGTCACCCAGTACTGGTGCACGATGGGAATGGCCGGCAGCTGCAGCCCGACCATCAGCCCGGTCTCCCGCGCGTAGTTGCCGGTCGCGATCACGACATGCTCGCAGGTGATGTCGCCGGTCGCGGTGCGCACCCGCCAGAGGCCGCCGGCAACGCGCTCGAAGCCGAGCGCCGGGCTGTTGAGGCGGACCTCGGCGCCGCGGTCGCGCGCCCCCTTGACCAGCGCCTGGGTGACGTCGGCCGGCGCGACATGGCCGTCGTCGAGATGGTGCAGCCCGCCGATCATCGCCCGGTCGCCTTCGAGCAGCGGCCAGAGCTCGCGGATCTCGGCCGGGCCGACCAGCCGGGCGCGCACGCCGATCGTCTCGGCGATGTCCATGTAGTGGGCGAACTCGTCCATCTGGTCGGCCGAGTGGGCGACGCGCAGCTGGCCGCACTGGTGCAGGCCGATGGCCTGGCCGGTGTCCTGCTCCAGCCCGCGATAGATGTCGACCGTCTTCTGGATCACCCGGCCGACGCAGTAGCTGTGGCTGTACAGCACCAGCAGCCCGGCGGCGTGCCAGGTCGAGCCGGCGGTCAGCTGGGTGCGCTCCAGCAGCACCGTGTCGGTGCAGCCCTGGCGGGCCAGCGCGTACAGCACGTTCGCCCCGACGCAGCCCCCGCCGACCACCACCACCCGCGCCTGCGACCGCATGATCCGTCCTCTCCGCGACATCCGGAACTGCCTGCCTTCTTAACGGGAATCGGCACCCGGCGAAACCCCGCGGGCGGAGCACGATGCCGCGCTGCGCCACGCCGGATGCCGCGGCGGGACGCGATCGGGACGGCGGCGGCGCCGGGCTGTCGCGCGACCGGCCGGCCGGCCGCGCGTTCAGGCGATGCAGCGCAGGAACTTCCGGCCGTAGCCGGCGATGTCGCTGGCCCGGTCGCCGCCGCCGTTGACGATGGCGCGCGCCTGGATCCAGCCGGCCGGCGCGGTGAAGTCGAAATCGGCCAGCTTGCGCGTCGTGAACAGGCCCTCGACCATGCCGATCACGGCGATGCGCGCCGAGAGCGCCGGATCGAGCGCCAGGTCGGGGTTGTCCACGAGCTGGTCGCCGAGGCCGAGCCGCCGCCCCATCCGCCGGTAGTTGTCGATGAGCGTCACCTGGATGACGCCGCGGCCGTAGTAGGAGCGGCCGTCGATCGGCGCATAGTAGCGCGTGCTGATCTTGCCGCGCCGGAGGAGATCGTCGAGCGCCGCGATCACGCGCGCATCGGTCGATTCCAGGGTCTCGCGCACGGGCTGCATGCGCCCGGCACTCTCGTGCCAGCAGCTCGCCAGCAGATAGGCCAGCCACTCCCGCCGGGGCTCTCCCGGCCACCCCTCCGTCGCCCAGCTGGCCGTCCAGCAGTCCATGAGGGCCTTGATCCCGGCCTGCTGGGACGCGCCCAGCCCTTGTCCGAACTGCTGCCTGAACCGCTCGACGAAGGCCGCCATGTCCGGCTGTGGCACCGCCGGTACCGGGATGTCCGCGGCGCCGACCAGCTGCCATGTCTCGCCGGCGGCCGCGAGGTCGTAGTTCTCCGGCGCGAGAACCTCCCAGGCGGGAATGGCATATTCGTGCACCCCGTCGGGGCTGGTCTTCAAGGCGATGTGCATGCCGACGAAGACGCCCCCGTCCGGAGACGTGCCGACGGGGCTTCCGCTGTCGCCCTTCACCGTCTGCTCCGCGCCGGCGAAGATCGAGTCGACCAGTGCCGCATGGACGATGTGGTCGACCCCCGTGCCCTCGTAGGCAAGCTCGAAGCCGGAGGCGGCCTCGACCACCTGACGGAAGTGCACGGGGACCGCGCCGTGCGGCGTGATGACGAACAGATCCTTCGGGATGTCGCTCGCCTGCCGGGCGAAGCCGCCGAAGACCGGACCGCGCAGCGCCGCCCGGGCGGCCGCAGGATCGGATATTTCGGCGAGCTGCACGTCGCAGCTCACGATGCCGTTGCCGATGCGCCCGACGAAGTTGTCGGAAGCGCGCGCCAGCACCGCGCCGCCGCCGCCGCGCAGCCTCACGGTCGTCGCGTCGGCCACCTTCCTGTCCCAGTTCGGGTGGCCCAGGATGTGACGGCAGCTGACGAGGTAGGCAAGTCCGGGAGCGGGGGGCCGCGCGATGGCGCAGGCGATGACCCCGGCGGCGACGTCGTTGCCGCCGGCCTCCGGGACCACCTCGATGGCGCAACTCGCCACATCCAGCCGGACGCCCGTGGGCGGCGCCACCTCGTCGACATCCGTCGGGACCGCGCAGAGGCGCCGCACCGCTCCGAGCTCGACATAGCAGAGCAGCTCCTGCGGCAGCCGGTCGCCAGGCGGCAGCTCCGCCTGCGGCCGCTTCCGCTCGACCGTGAGCACGACGCAGGGCTCGTCCTCGATCCGCGCCGTTGCGTCCGGCCCCTGGCGCCGCAGGCGCAACCCCGCGGCGACGGCGCGCAGCGCAGGATAGGCGCGACGCAGCTCCGCGCCCCTCGTCTCGACGAGCTCCGTCACGAGGCGGCGCTTCATCGGGTCGGGGAGCTGGCTGGCAAACAGGTCGCGCGCGGCTTCGAGATCGGCCTGGCGCGCCGCCGACCGGTGCCGACGAAAGGCCTCGTCCGCCTGCGCGTGCTGATCCATCGGTCTCCCCTCCGCTGCCGTCAGGACCTCAGGTCCGCGGGACGCTAGGGCTGGAGGATCGATCCCAGCTGGTTTGCCGGATCCTCCAGCGTCGCCTCGAAGTTTCCATCCGCCAGGCCGGTGAGCTCGAGCTTCTCCTGAACCTTGGCGCGCAATGCCGCGGCGATCATCGCGCGCGTCAGTTGCTCGCCACCGCCCGGCGGCGCAATGGACGTCGGGGTCAGCGTCACGACGACCACGTTGCGAGTCGGATCGAGATGCGCGCCCTTGGCCTCCAGCACGACCTGCCCGCTGCCGACGGGCACCAGGACGGGAACCGACTTCTGGTAGAAGCGCTCGGCACGGGCCAGCGACGCGGCGAGCTGGCAGCGCGTTTCGATCTGCGCCTGGGTCATCGCCAGCAGCTCGTCGGCCTGCGGCTGCGTCAGATGCCCGTCGGCCGCCGCGCCCTGCCTGCTCTTCTGGTACTCGACGAGCCGATCCCGGGTCCGGGTCCCCCAGGCGTGGTCGACATCGGCGCCGGTCAGGCAGAGCGCGCGCTGCAGCTGCTCGCGCTGGGCATCGCTGGCGAGGCCGCTGAAGACCGCATCCGTCATCGCCAGGGCTGCCGGCGGCTGCGTCGTCGCATTCGACCCGGTGCCCGGCACCGTGGTGCCGGGCCTGATTTCGACCTGGCTCGCCCTGGTCCTTCCGGTCTTGTCCTGAACCACCACGAGATAGGTGCCCGGCGGCACCTCGGCCGTCGCCTCGATCGTGTAGACCGGGCTCGCAATGCCGCGGCCCCGCACATAGAGCCCCTTCGGCGCGTCAGGCACGTCGACGAAGTAGGGCGACTGGCCCCCCGATACGACGAAGGATGCGCCGGGCCCCGCGCCCTTGGTGATCGTGAAGGGCCCCGCCGGGCTCATCGCGAGATCCGCCGCGAAGCTCTGCGGATCCACCGCGCAGGCCCTCAGCCGCTCTCCCGGATTCGCGGCGGACACCATGGCCAGGATCTCGGACAACCTGCCGCCGACCTCGATCACCTCCGCTGCCGCGTTCTTGAGCTCCTGCAGGGCGGAGTCGATCTCGGTTCCTGCCTGCTGCACCCCGGTCGCTCCCTGCGGGGCCACGGTGGGCAGCGGCACGGGCGACAGTTGCGCGTAGGCCTGGCCCAGCCCGGCGATGATGCCGGGGAGCGCCGACAGCGAGGCCTGGTTGTTCATCACCGCCGTGTCCACCTCGGCCGCGATGCGATCCACCGCCGTCGTCAGCTGGGCGCCGGCATCGTCGATCTGCTTGCGCAGCTGGGCCGCCTTCAGCAGCAGGTCCCGGCCCTGGCCGGCGACCTGCATCGCCTGCTGCGACTGCGCGCCGATGATGGCGCGCAGCCTCGCAGGCGCTGTCTGCTCCAACCGGCCGACCTCCGCGATCGCCGCATCCAGCCGGCCGAGGGCCGCGCGAAGATCGGCGGAGAGCGCCTTCAGGCTGGCCAGCTCGTCGGCCGGAAGCCGCAGGGGAAGTACGGCCTCGATCGCGCAATTCGTCGCCGTGAAGCCGGCGATGTAGGCCGCCTGCGCCGGCTGGTTGTGCAGCCAGGCGGCGGTGCCGAGCGCGCCAGCGCCGGTGAGGCCGAGGATCCCTGCCGCGGCCGCGCTGCCGCCCAGCGTCGCGGCGCCGAGCGCCGCGGTCCCGAGCGGTATCAGCGCCGCGCCGGTCCAGGTCGTCAGGCGGCCCTGGTTGACGAGCGCTTCCTTGTATTTGAGCTTCGCCGCCTCGGCATAGCCGATCGCCGCATCGAGGCCGGCATATTTCGCTCTCGCCAGCTCGAGCTGCGCATCCTGCGTGCTGCGGTCCGCCGACGCGCCCGAGCCGTCCGTGCCGGGCTGATCGAGGCTGATATAGGGATCGGTCACGCCGGCGCAGCCGGCCAGCGCGAGCAGGCCGATGCAGGCGGCCAGGAGGCGACGGCGGAGCCATGCCGCCCGCGGCGCGTGCGCAGGATTCTCTGCGATCATCGGCCCCCCTCCTTGCGCACTGTCCCTCGCCCTTCGCGGCTGGCGTCCCCGGGCCTGGCACTCTCACCGCGGCAGCCGGCACAGGCGTCAAGGATGCGAAGAGCGAATTGCGAACATTATCGATTTAGAAACGCCGCCCGACAACAACAGCGCGCAGCATTTAAGCCCTGTGAAATACATCCTAACGATGAGCCGAAGACAGGTCAATGCCGTCTCTATGGCGTCCTTGCGCGATGTCGAGCAGATCGCCGGATTGTCTTCCGCTCTGCTCCCGCATCTTGCCGCGACAAGATTGCGGCCTGGCGGATTGCCGCCGGCGGCCCGGCTCCTCAGCCCAGCTCCTCAGCCCCTCGCCGGCGCCATGGCCTCGGGCCAGCGATGGCCCTTGATCTCGCGCAGGAACACCGCCATCGCCGGCGAGAAGCGGCGGCCGGCGACGGTGACGAGCGCCACCTCGCGGACCACCTCGGGCTCGATCAGCGGCCGCATCTGCACGCCGGGAATGATCGGCGAATATTCCGGCATGAAGCACAGCCCCATGCCGGCGGCGATCATGCTCTGGATCCAGTCCTCGCGCTCGCTGCGATAGGCGTCGACCAGGGCGACGCCGCTGCGCGTGCAGAGATCGTCGAGATAGTCGTAGTACTCGCAGTTGATGCGCGACAGATAGCGCTCGCCGTCGAGATCGGCGAAGCGCACCGCGTTTCCCCCGGTCAGGCGATGCCCCGGCGGCAGCACGGCGACGAAGCGCTCGCGATAGAGCGGCAGCACGTCGAAGCGGCCGTCGATCTTCTCCGGCTGGGCGAGGATGGCGAGATCGTGGCTGCCCTCCAGCAGCTCGGCGAGCAGTCGCGCCGGCGTGCTCTCGTGCAGCGACAGCTCGATGCCGGGATGGCGCTTGTGGAACTGCGCCAGGAAGCCGACGCAGCGCAGCGGCCCGATGGTGCACATCACCCCCAGCCGGAGCGCCGCCTGCTCCAGCTTGAGCAGGCCGCGGGCGGTGCTGCGCGCCGCCTCGGAGCCGGCCAGCACCTGCTCGAAATGCGGCACCATCATCTGGCCGAGGTCGGTGAGGTGGGTGAGGCCGCGCTCGCGCCGCAGCAGCTGGCCGCCGAGCTCGTCCTCGAGCTTCTGGATGGCGCGGGTCAGCGCCGGCTGGGTGACGTTGCAGCGCTCCGCGGCGCGGGTGAAGTTGAGCGTCTCGGCCACCGCCAGGAAATAGCGGATCTGGTGCAGCTCCATCGCCGTGCCCCCGGGATTACCGCCGATCATCGAAATCATAAGAGGCCGGCATTTCACCGCCGCCGGCCGCCCCGTCATCCTCGCAGCATACGACAACCGGCCGATGCGGCCGATCAACTCGGGATGATCGAAAGATGCGCGACCTGCCCACGACAGCCACCAGCCTCATGCCGGTCCCGGCGACGGTCCCGGCCGCGGCGCAGCCGCTCGCCGGCCGCACCGCCATCGTCACCGGCTCGACCTCCGGCATCGGGCTGGCGATCGCCCGCAGCCTGGCCGCCGCCGGCGCCAACGTCATGCTGAACGGGCTCGGCGAGCCCGCGGCGACCGAGTCGCTGCGGGCCGGCCTGGCCGGCGAGCACGGCGTCGAGGTGCGCTACAGCGGCGCCGACATGAGCCGGCCGATGGACATCGCCGCCCTGGTCGCCGAGGCCGAGATGATGACCGGACAGGTCGACATCCTGGTCAACAACGCCGGCATCCAGCATGTCGCGCCGCTCGAGGATTTCGCGCCGGAGAAGTGGAACGCGGTGATCGCCATCGACCTCTCGGCCGCCTTCCACGCCAGCCGCCTGGTCTTCGCCGGCATGAAGCAGCGCCGCTGGGGGCGCATCGTCAACGTCGCCTCGGCGCACGGGCTGGTCGCCTCGCCCTTCAAGGCCGCCTACGTCGCCGCCAAGCACGGGCTGGTCGGCCTCACCAAGGTGATGGCGCTGGAGGGCGCCGAGGCCGGCGTCACGGCCAACGCCGTCTGCCCCGGCTATGTCTGGACGCCGCTGGTCGAGCGGCAGATCGACGAGCAGGCCGCCGCCCACCGCATCCCGCGCGAGCAGGTGATCCGCGACGTGCTGCTCGCCCAGCAGCCGAGCAAGCGCTTCGCCATGGCCGAGGAGATCGGCGGCCTGGTCGCCTTCCTCTGCGGCCCGGCCGCCGCCTCGATCACCGGCGCGGCGCTGCCGGTGGATGGCGGCTGGACGGCGCACTGAGCCGGCGGGCACGGGGAGGAAACGCCATGCGACGCGCGAACGGAGGCGGCCGCCCCCGCCGGCGGCCCGCGACCGCCGAGGCGGGCTGCGGGGCGGCGGCGCCGGGCGGCCGCACCGTCAACCTGGCCCTCCAGGGCGGCGGCGCGCACGGCGCCTTCACCTGGGGCGTGCTCGACCGGCTGCTCGAGGAGCCGCGGCTCGGCATCGAGGGGGTGACGGCGACCAGCGCCGGGGCGATGAACGCCACCGTGCTGGCCTACGGCATGGCCGAGGGCGGGCGCGAGGGGGCGCGCCAGGCGCTCGCCCGGTTCTGGCGCAGGATCAGCGACGCCGCCCTGCTCAGCCCGCTGCAGCCCAGCCTGATCGACCGGCTGGCCGGCAACCGGGCGCTGGAGCATTCGCCGGCCTTCGTCATGTTCGACATCTGGACCCGGCTGCTCTCGCCCTACCAGTTCAACCCGTTCAACTACAACCCGCTGCGCCGCGTGCTCGAGGAGGTGGTCGACTTCGGCAAGCTGCGGCGCAAGAGCTGCCCGCTGAAGCTGTTCCTCTCCGCCACCAACGTGCGCACCGGCAAGGTCAAGGTCTTCGACAATGAGAGCGTGACCGCCGACGCGGTGCTCGCCTCGGGCTGCCTGCCCTTCCTGTTCCAGGCGGTGGAGATCGAGGGCGAGGCCTACTGGGACGGCGGCTACATGGGCAACCCGGCGATCTTCCCGCTGATCTATAATTGCGACAGCACCGACGTGGTGATCGTCCACATCAACCCGCTGGAACGTCCCGAGCTGCCCCGCACCGCGACCGAGATCATGAACCGGATCAACGAGATCAGCTTCAACTCCTCGCTCATGCGCGAGATGCGGGCGATCGAGTTCGTCACCCGGATGATCGACGAGGGCGCGCTGCCCGCCAATCGCGCCCGGCGGATGCGCATCCACGCCATCGCCGCCGGCGAGGAGATGGCGCGGCTGTCGGTGGCGAGCAAGCTCAACGCCGACTGGGACGCCCTCAGCCATCTGTTCGCGGTCGGCCGCCGCCATGCCGAGGACTGGCTCGCCGCCAGCCTCGACCGGGTCGGGCGGGAATCGACCGTCGACATCCGGTCCGCCTACCTGTGAGCGAGGTCCTGCCGGCCCCGCACCTCCCTGCCCCGGCCGTTCCGGCGCCGACCGTCCCGCAGCCGGCCATCCCGGCGGCGGCCGCCGCGGCGCCGCGGCCGGCGCGCCGGCGCCGGTTCGGCCTGCGGCTGGCCCTGACCCTGCTGGTGGTGCTGAGCGTGGCGCTGACCGCCGCGCTCATCCACGTCACCTGGTCCTGGACGGCGCGGCGCAACGTCGCCGACGTGGCGAGCCAGCTCAACGCGCAGATCGTCGATTCGGTGCGGCACGAGCTGCGCGCCACGCTCGACGGCGCCTGGTCGGTGCAGCAGTCGCTGCTCTCGATCATGACCCAGGAAGCGATCAAGCCGACCGACGAGGCCAAGCGCGAGTTCGTCTTCCTGGCATTGCTGCAGTCGCAGCCGAGCGTCTCCTGGGTGTCCTTCGGCTTCCCCGACGGCAACTTCTTCGGCGCCCAGAAGGAGGGCGACGACCGCATCAACATGGTCGAGGTGCAGTTCTGGGACGCGCTGCCCGGCGTCGGCATGGAGCGGATCGACCGCTACCGGCCCGGCGAGAAGGATCCCATCGAGTTCATCGAGCGCCAGTTCCACCGGCGCGACTACGATGCGACGAGGCAGCCCTGGTACCGCCGCGCGGTCGCGGAGAACGGCACCGGCTGGAACGTGATCCACCATTTCCCCGATGCCGAGCGCCAGGCGATCAGCACCTCGACGCCGCTCTTCGTCCATGACGGCTTCGAGGGCGTCATCAACGTGGTCATCGAGCTCGATCGGCTGTCGCGCTTCCTGCAGGGGCTGACGGTCGGCCGCAGCGGCACCGCCGTGGTGCTCGACCAGCAGGGCCACGTCATCGCCTCCGCCGACCCTGCCGCGGTACGCCAGCAGCAGGCCGGCGACATGCCGACCCTGCCCATGCTCGGCGAGAGCAACGCGCTGCTGGCGCTGGTCGATCGCGCGGTGGCGGGCGGCCGCGCCGGCCTCGGCAGCCTCTCCGGCACGCGCCAGATCGAGGAGCGTGACGCGGCCGGCGAGGCCTATTTCGTCACCTTCTCGCCGTTGCGCTTCGAGAACTGGGTGGTCGCCACGGTGATCCCCGAGCGCGACTTCCTGGCCTCGATCGACCGCGCGGCGCGGCTGCTGCTGGCCGGGCTGGTGCTGGTCACCGTGCTGCTGGCGGCAGCGGCGGTGATCGCCGCCAACCGGCTGATCGCCAACCCGCTGCTCCGCGTCGCCGCGCAGCTGCACCACATCGAGAGCTTCCGGCTGGAGCGCATCGTGCGGGTGCCCTCGCCGCTGCGCGAGCTCGACGATCTCTCGCAAGTGCTGGTCCAGGTCCGCGCCGGGCTGGCTTCCTTCCAGAAGTTCATCCCGACCGACCTGGTGCGCACGCTCGTCTCGCGCGGCATCGAGGCAGTGCCCGGCGGGCGCCACGAGACGCTGACCATCATGTTCACCGACCTGGTCGGCTTCACGGCGCTCTCGGAGCGGCTGGGCGACCGCATCGTCGAGCCGCTGACCGAGTATCTCGAGACCGCCTCGCAGGCGGTGACCAGCCACCGCGGCACGATCGACAAGTTCATCGGCGACGCGGTGATGGCCTTCTGGGGCGCGCCGGAGCCCAATCCCCGCCACGCCGTCGAGGCCTGCGCCGCGGCGCTCGAATGCCGCCGCCGGCTGGCCGAGCGACAGGCCGGGCGCGACGACGCCGCGCCGCTCGCCATGCGCATCGGCATCAACACCGGCTCGGTGCTGGTCGGCAACATCGGCTCGCGCGACCGCCTGAGCTACACGGTGATCGGCGACCCGGTGAACGTGGCGAGCCGGCTCGAGCCGCTCAACAAGCGCTACGGCACCGGCATCGTCATCGGCGAGGACACCCGCCGCGCCGCCGGCGACGCCATCGTCGTGCGCCGGCTCGACCGCGTCGCGGTGTACGGCCGGATGCAGGGCCTGGCGATCTACGAGCTGATCGCCATGGCCGGCGAGATGGCCGAGCCGCCGGCCTGGGTGGCGGCCTACGAGGCGGGTCTCGAGCGACACGCGGCGCGGCGCTGGGACGAGGCGATCGCCTGCTTCCGCCAGGCGATCGCGCTGCGCGGCGGCCACGACAGGGCCGCCGAGCTGCTGATCGAGCGCTGCCACCGCCTCGCCGCCGAGCCGCCGCCCGCCACCTGGGACGGCACCGTCGCGCTCGATTCGAAGTAGGTAGGAATTCCCTCCTCTTCCGCCCGGGCGGGAGAGGGCCGGACGAGGGTGGGGGCCGCGGGACGCCTCGCTCGCCCTGCCGGCACGGGCGCGCCGGGCGGGGCCGGCGCCATCAGGGCCGCTTATCGAAACCATGACCAAGCGGCATTTCAGCTGCGCGCGGCGATCGACGAGATTGTCGGCACGGGGCCTTCCGGCCCCGCCGGAGAGACCCCACATCCCACGAGGAGACAATCGATGCGCACCTCCCTGATGATCGCCGCGGCGCTCGCCGTCGCCGTCCCGCTCGCCGCCCAGGCCGGCCCGGCCGCCACCCCCGGCTTCGAGCACGAGAAGTGCTACGGCGTCGCCAAGGCGGCGCAGAACGACTGCCAGACGGCGACCCATTCCTGCGCCGGCACGGCGCAGAAGGACGGCCAGGCCGATTCCTGGATCTACGTCCCGGCCGGCACCTGCGCCAAGATCGTCGGCGGCAGCAACAGCCCGAAGGCCTGATCGACGGGACCGCGGTCCGGCGCCGGGAACGGCGCCGGGCCGCGGGCGTCCCGGGTCGCGCCGCGAGGAGACGACGGATGAGCCAGCAGACGCGCCCCCGCATCGTCATCGTCGGCGCCGGCTTCGGCGGGCTCTCGGCGGCCAAGGCGCTGGCCGGCGCGCCGGCCGAGGTCGTCCTGATCGACCGCAACAACTATCACCTGTTCCAGCCCCTGCTCTACCAGGTGGCGACCGCCGGCCTGTCGCCGGCCGACATCGCCGCCCCGATCCGCGGCATCCTGCGCCGCCAGGCCAACGCCCGCGTCGTGCTCGGCCGCGTCACCGGCATCGACCTCGATGGCCGCGCCGTGCTGCTCGGGGCCGAGCGCCTCCCCTACGACACTCTGGTCGTCGCGACCGGCGCGCGGCACGCCTATTTCGGCCACGACGACTGGGAGCGCTTCGCGCCGGGGCTGAAGAAGATCGAGGACGCGACCGCGATCCGCCGCCGCATCCTGCTCGCCTTCGAGCTGGCCGAGGCGTCGGACGATCCGGCGGAGCAGCGCCGCCTGCTCAACTTCGCGGTGATCGGCGGCGGCCCGACCGGCGTCGAGATGGCCGGCGCCATCGTCGAGCTGGCGCGCCGCGCGCTGGCCCGCGACTTCCGCCGCATCGACCCGCGCGCCGCGCGGGTGGTGCTGGTCGAAGCCGGGCCGCGGCTGCTCCCCGCCTTCCCCGAGGCGCTCTCCGCCGCCGCGCAGCGCATGCTGGAGCGGCTCGGCGTGGAGGTCCGGGTCGGCCAGGCGGTGACCGGCTGCGACGAGCGCGGCATCGCCATCGGCGCCGAGCATCTGCCGGCCGGCACGATCGTCTGGGCGGCCGGCGTCGCCGCCTCGCCCGCCGCGCGGTGGCTCGGCGCCGAGCGCGACCGGGCCGGCCGCGTCAAGGTGGCGACCGACCTGACGCTGCCCGGCCATCCCGAGGTCTTCGTCATCGGCGACACCGCGCTGGTGACCGATGCGGCCGGCCGGCCGGTGCCCGGCGTGGCGCCGGCCGCCAAGCAGCAGGGCGGCCACGTCGCCGCCACCATTCGCGCCCGCCTCGCCGGCGACGCCGCGCCGCGTCCGTTCACCTATCGCGGTATCGGCAACCTGGCGACCATCGGCCGCAAGGCGGCGGTGGTCGACTTCGGCTGGATCCGCCTGACCGGCCTCGTCGCCTGGCTGCTCTGGGGCCTGGTCCACGTCTTCTTCCTGATCGGCTTCCGCAACCGCATCGTGGTGATGGTCAACTGGCTGTGGGCCTACCTGACCTTCGATCCGGGCGCGCGGCTGATCACCGGCGCCGACGCGGTGCGCGAGGCCGAGGGCGAGATGGGAATGCCGTCCGGCCACCCCCGGGCGGCGGAGTGAGTCAGGCGAGCGCCTGCAGCGCCGCGACGATCTCGGCCGGCTCGGCCCGCCGGGTGAAGTCGGGATCGGCGAAGGCGTAGCGCACGAGCCCGTCGCGCCCGACCACGAAGGTGGCGGGGATCGGGATGAACCAGCCGGCATTGCCGTGCCGCGCCGGCAGGTCGATGCCGTAGGAGAGCAGCATCGTCCGGGTCTCGAGCGGCGCCTGGAAGACGACCCCGCACTGCATGGCCACGGCGCTGTCGACATCCGACAGTACCGGGAAGGTCAGGCCGAGCGAGCGCTTGGCGGCGAGCGGATAGCCGGCGCCGTCCGGCGTCAGCGCCACCAGCCGGCCGCCGGCCGCCGCGATCTCCGGCAGCGCCGCCTCAAGCGCCTGCAGCATCGCCGAGCAGAACGGGCACCAGTCGCCGCGGAAGAAGCTGACCACCAGCGGGCCCTCGGCGAGCAGCGCGTCGGAGGCGACCAACCCGCCCGCGGCCTCGGGCAGCAGGAACGCGGGAAAGGCGTCGCCCGCCTTGAGGCAGCCCTCGGCCGAGCCGGCGCGCAGCAGCTGGCGCACCAGCGCACCGTGCGCGCGCCGCGCCGCCTCGCTCATCGCCGAGCCGCGCAGCGCGTCGAGCCGGGGTTGCAGGGGACTCGTCATCACGCCGCCTCCGTCCGGCCGCCTTCCACAGGCACGGCCTCCCAGTCGCGCGACCGCATCAGCTTGAGGAAGCTGGAGAGCGCCGGCCCGTGCGGCCGGCCGCCGACCGCCACCAGCAGCAGCTGGCGGCGGGCGAGCGGCTCGGCCAGCGGCCGGGCCGCCAGCCCCGCGGGCGGCGGCTGGCGGTCGCCCGCCAGCGCCAGCCCGAGGCCGGCGGCGACCATGGCATGGACCTGCTCGTCCGACGCCGCCTGGTGGGCGATGCGCGGCTCGATGCCGGCGGCGCCGCAGAGCCGCAGCAGGGCGGCGCGGAAGTCGCAGCCCTCCGCCGCGCGCGCCAGCAGCGGCTCGCCCGCCAGCGCGGCGATCGGCACCGCTTCGAGCGCCGCCACGGGATGATCGGGCGGGCAGAGCACGACGTAGCGCTCGCTGCCGAGCGGCCAGCGATCGAGCCGCTCATGCAGCTTCTCCGGCCGCACCAGCAGGGCGGCGTCGAGAGCGTTCTCGAGCAGCGACTCGACCAGCGCGTCGGGCTCCGCCTGCGCCAGGGTCAGCGCCAGCCCGTCGAGGCGCTGGTGCAGCGCCGCCAGCACCGGCGCCACCAGCCCGGCGCCGACCGACGGCGCCAGGCCGAGGCGCAGGGGCGCGGCCTCGCGCCGGCGGTAGGTGGCCGCCGCCGCCTTGGCGGCCTCGGCGGCGCGGTAAGTCTGCTCGATCAGCGGCAGCAGCTGGCGGCCGAGCTCGGTGAGCTGCGTCAGGTTGCGCTCGCGATGCAGCAGCGGCCCGCCGAACTCCTCCTCGAGCCGCTGGATCGCCCGGGTGAGCGCCGGCTGGGTGACGTTGCAGGCCTCCGCCGCCCGGGTGAAGTTGAGCGTCTGCGCCAGCGTCAGGAAGTAGCGCGCCTGATAGAGCTCCATGGCGCGGCCGATCCTAGCCCAGGCCGCGCCTGGAATGAAGCAGGGGCGGGCCGGCAGGCCCGCAATAGAGGGCGGTTATCGAAACAATACACCCTCGGCATTTCCGCCTCTTCACGAGTTGAACGATCGTGATCGCCAATCCCGGCTAGTTAAGCGGGTGGCGAGCCAAGGAGGAGGAGATGCTCGAGATCGACCTGCCGACGACGGCAGAGCACCATGAGGAGCGCGACGTGCCGCTACCGCCCCCCTGCCCGCGCCGCGCGATCGGCCTGGCGCTGCCGGGCGGCGGCGCCCATGGCGCCTTCGTCTGGGGCGTGGTGGACCGGCTGCTGGAGGAGCCGGGGCTGAAGGTCAGCCACATCGCCGCGACCGGCACCGGCGCGCTCAACGCCGTGGTCCTGGCCTACGGGCTGACCCTGGGCGGCGCCCGCGGCGGGCAGCGCGCGCTGCGCAACTTCTGGCGGCGCATGGCGCATCTGGCGCAGGGCAGCGCGCTGCGCCCGGCGCTGGTCGACCGGCTCGCCGACCGGCGCCCCGGCGCCCGTCCGGCGAGCTTCGCCTTCGGCCTGGTCGACCGGCTGCTGTCGCCGGCCGAGGTCAGGGCCCTGCATCACGATCCGCTGCGGGCGGCGCTGGCGCAGTCGATCGCCTTCGCCGCGCTCGCCGGCCCGCGCTGCCCGGTCGGGCTGCGGCTCGCCGCGATCAGCCTGCGCAGCGGCGCGCTGCGGCTGCTCGGCAACGCCGACCTGTCGCCGGAGGCCGTGCTCGCTTCCGCCACGGTGCCCTGCCTCTTCCAGGCCGTCGAGATCGACGGCGAGCCCTTCTGCAGCGCCGGCGACGCTCCCGAGCCGCTGGTCCAGGCGCTGGGCGCGCTGGCGCCGGCCGACGAGATCCTGGTCGTCGCGACGGAGGCGGGCCCGCGGCCGACCGGACGGCCCGGACTGCAGACGCTCGCGGCGTTCGGAATCGAGGACCAGCTCGCTGCCGCCGGGTGCGAGGAGGCCCGCTGGGACTCGCTGCTCGAGCTTCACGCCATCGGCCGCGACCAGGCCGACCTCTGGCTCGCCGCACGATCGCCGAGCCTGTCGCGGCGCGTCGGCGCCGCCCTCGCCCGCGCGGCCGGATAGGCCGCCCCGCCCTGCCTCTGGAACCAAGGAGAAACACGATGTCGCTCGCCCACAGCCCGCCTGCCCCGATCGGCCTCGCCAGCCTCGCGCGCCGCGGGATCGATATCCTCGAGAGCATTCCGGTCGCGCTTCCCGAGCTCGTGCTGCGGCTCGGCGTCGGCCTCGCCTTCTGGCGCTCCGGCCAGGTCAAGATCCAGAGCTGGAGCATCACCCAGACGCTCTTCGCCGAGGAGTACCGGGTGCCGCTGCTGCCGCCCGAGCTCGCCGCGACGCTGGCCGCGGCGGTCGAGCTGACCACGCCCGTCCTGCTGCTGCTCGGGCTGGCGACGCGGCTCTCCGCCGCGGCCATGCTCGGCATGACGCTGGTGATCCAGGTGTTCGTCTATCCGATGAACTACCCCGACCACCTGCTGTGGGCCGGCCCGCTTCTCTACCTTGTCCTGCGCGGCCCCGGCGCGCTCTCGATCGACCATCTCATCCGCCGTCGCATCCTGGGCTAGGGACGGACGATGCACGATCTCGACCGCCGCCTCGCCGCCGCTCGCCTCGAGCTCGGCGGCGAGGCCCCGCCTCGCGGACGCCGCCGCGTCCTGGCCCGCCTGGCGATGCTGGCTCGCGCGCTGCGGCGCAACTCGCTGGCGGGCGCGACCGGCCACGCTTGACCGCCCCGGACCCGGTTCCTGTAAGCTGCATGGATGAGCGAGGCCGACAACCTGTTCGCCGTGCTGCGGCAGTCGGCGGACCCGGCCGCGGTGGCGGCGATCGAGCGGCTGGTCGCCGAGGGCGAGGATCACGAGCTCTGCCGGCTGAATGCCCTCGCCTTCGCCGCGCGGGCCGGGCTGGAGGAGGAGGCGGTGATCGGCGCGCTGCTCCATGCGGCGCGCCTCGGCCTCTTCGAGCTCTCCTGGAACGTGCTGTGCCCGGGCTGCGGCGGCGTGCTCAACGCCAGCACCAGCCTGCGCGGCATCGACCGCGCCGAGTACCATTGCGCGCTGTGCGCCGCCGGCTACGAGCCGACCCTCGACGAGATGGTCGAGGTCACCTTCACGGTCAGCCCGCGCGTCCGGCGCATCGCGGCGCACGATCCCTCGACGCTGCCGATGGCCGAGTTCGCCCGCCAGCTCTTCTGGGGCTCCGGCGTCGACCTGCCCGAGGATTTCGCCGCTCTCGTCGAGGAGATCACGCTCGACTTCGTCGAGCTGCCGCCCGGCGAGAAGGCCATCCTGTCGCTGCAGCTGCCGGCCGAGTTCGTCATCCTGTTCGACCCCGTGACCCACACCGTGCAGTTCGTCGAGGTCAAGGGCGAGCCGAGCCGCGAGCGGCAGAACCTGACCCTGGTGATCGACGAGCAGCACGTCCACCGCGAGCCGATCGAGCTGCATCCCGGGCCGCTGCGGCTCAGCATCGAGAACCGCGCCCAGCGCCGCATCCTGCCCGGCGCCTGGGTGGCGGACGAGCGGCTGCACGGCCTGCTCGGCCGGCGGCGGCCCTTCCTCACCGCCAAGCGGCTGCTCAGCAACCAGACCTTCCGCGACATCTACCGGACCGACACGCTCGACGTCGACCAGCGGCTGAAGATCACCAGCCTGACTTTCCTGTTCACCGACCTGCAGGGCTCGACCGCGCTCTACGACCGGGTCGGCGACCTCGTCGCCTACGACCTGGTGCGGGCGCATTTCCACGTGCTGCACGACATCGTCGCGGCCGAGGCCGGCGCCGTGGTGAAGACCATCGGCGATGCCGTCATGGCGACCTTCCCGACGCCCGACCGGGCGGTCGCCGCCGCGCTGCGCATGCGCGAGGCGATGAAGGGGCTCAACCGCCAGCGCGAGGGCGAGGACCTGCTGCTCAAGATCGGCATCCATGAGGGGCCGTGCCTGGCCGTCATGCTGAACGACCGCCAGGACTATTTCGGGCAGACCGTGAACATCGCTTCGCGCGTCCAGGGGCTGGCCGATTCCCGCACCATCCTGGCGACCGGGCCGGTGGTCGAGCACGAGCGCGCGGCCAGCCTGCTGGCCAGCCACGGCCTGGCGCCGTCCTCGCGCAGCCACGCGCTGCGCGGCATCGCCGAGCAGCTCACGCTCTACGCGATCTCCTGAGCCGATGCGTCAGAGCTTCGCGCGGCGCCGTGCGCTGGTCCTCTGGCTGCGGCCGCGCGCCTGGCGGCAACGCCTGACCTTCTGGCTGGGCGCGGTCGCCGTCGGGCTGGTGGCGGTGGGCTTCGCGCTCGCCGCCGACGCCGCGCAGGCCGGCTTCCGCGCCATCGTGGCCCGCGTCCCCTGGGCACCGCTGCTGCTGCTCCCGGCCGGGCTCGCCTTCTGCGCCTGGGCGGCGGCGCGCTTCTTCCCGGGCTCGCAGGGCAGCGGCATCCCGCAGGCGATCGCCGCCCGCATCGAGCGCACGCCGGCGGCGCGCCGCAAGCTGCTGGCCCTGCCGATCGCCGCCGGCAAGGTCGGCCTCACCCTGGTCGGGCTGCTGGTCGGCGCCTCGATCGGCCGCGAGGGGCCGACCGTGCAGATCGGCGCCGCCATCCTGCTCGCCGCCGGCCGGGTGCTCGGCCAGGCAACGCAGCGCGGCATCGTGCTGGCGGGTGGCGCCGCCGGCGTCGCCGCCGCCTTCAACACGCCGCTCGCCGGCATCGTCTTCGCCATCGAGGAGCTGAGCCGCAGCTACGAGCAGCGGGCCAGCGGCCTGGTGCTGGTCGCCGTCTTCCTCGCCGGCATCACCTCGCTGGCGCTGCTCGGCGACTACACCTATTTCGGCCACTCGGCGGCGGCGCTCGGCAATCCGTGGGACTGGGCGGCGGTGCCGGCCTGCGGCGTGCTCGGCGGGCTCGCCGGCGGCGCCTTCGCCCGCGCCGTCGTGCTCGCCGGCGACCGCGCCAGCCGGGTCGGCGCGCTGCTCGCGCGGCGCCCCGTCGTCACCGCCGCCGCATGCGGCCTGGCCATCGCGCTGATCGGGCTGGCGGCCGGCGGCCATAGCTGGGGCACCGGCTATCCCGAGGCGCGCAGCCTGGTCGAGGGCACCGCCGTGCTGCCCTGGTACTTCGCACCGGCGAAGCTGCTCGCCACCCTGCTCTCGACGGTCAGCGGCATCCCGGGCGGCATCTTCGCGCCGTCGCTGGCGGTCGGCGCCGGGCTCGGCGCCGACATCGCGGGGCTCCTGCCCGGCGGCGCCGCCGGCGCGGTCGTGCTGCTCGGCATGGTCGGCTACTTCACCGGCGTGGTGCAGGCGCCGATCACCGGCGCGGTGATCGTCATGGAAATGGCCGGGGACCACGCCATGGTGATCCCGATGATGGCCACGGCGCTGATCGCCAGCGGCGTCTCGCGGCTGGTCCAGCCGCACAGCCTCTATCATGCGCTCGCGGAGCGGTTCCTCTCGGCGCGATAAACGGCCGCTATCGAAACCAGTACCGAACGGCATTTCCGCGGCGACGCGGGCTCGCCGATCCTCCAGCCGTCGCCGGGGCAGCCTCGCTCCCGGCCCCGCAAAGGAGGATGATGATGCGCACCCCGAGCAAGACTTCGTTCCTGGGCCGCGGCCTGGCGCTCGCCGCCCTGGTCGCCGGCGCCGCGATCGCCGCCCCCGCCGCCTTCGCCGGCGAGTGCCCGGCCGGCAAGCGGGTCGCCGCCGGCGAGGGCCAGAAGCCCGGCCCGGCCATGCCGAAGGACGTGACCGATACGGTGCTGACCGCGATCGACCTGTCGCAGGAGAAGATCGCCGCCGCCGACCACCTCTTCCGCATCCGCCGGCTGGAGGTGAAGCCGGGCGGCATCGTGCCCTGGCACGACCACGCCGACCGGCCGGCGCTGATCTACGTCGTGGAGGGCGAGATCACCGAATATGCCAGCAACTGCGCGGTGCCGATCGTGCACAAGGCCGGCGACTGGTCGCGCGACGCCGACCTGATGCACTGGTGGAAGAACACCGGCAGGAAGACCGTCGTGCTGATCTCCGCCGACATCCTGCACGACTCGGCCGACGCGCACATGATGTAGGGCCTGGCCCCCGCCGGCGAGGATGGCGGTGCGTCCGCCGCCATCCTCGCCCGCCTCTCCCTGCCCGCCCTCTGCCGGACTGCCGCCATGACCATGCTGACCGACGCCCCCGCACTGCCCCTGGCCGCCGCCGGCGAGCCTCGCGCCGCGCTGCTGCGCACCCTGGTGATCGGGCTCACCGCCTTCCTCACCGTCGTCGACCTCTTCGCCACCCAGGCGATCCTGCCGATGCTGGCGACCCGCTACGCGGTGACCCCGGCGGCGATGGGCACGGCGGTCAATGCCAGCACGCTCGGCATGGCCGCCGCCGGCCTGGCGGTGGCGGCGCTCGGCCGCCGGCTCGACCGCCGCCGCGGCGTGCTGGCGAGCCTGCTGCTGCTGGCGATCCCGACGGCGCTGCTGTCGCTGGCCCCGGACCTCGCGACCTTCGCCGCCCTCAGGGTGATCCAGGGCCTCTTCATGGCCGCCGCCTTCACCCTGACGCTGGCCTATCTCGCCGAGCAGTGCAGCGCCGCGGCGGCGGCCGGCGCCTTCGCCGCCTACATCACCGGCAACGTCGCCAGCAACCTGCTCGGCCGGCTGATGGCGGCCGCCCTGGTCGACCATCTCGGCCTCGCCGCCAATTTCTGGGTCTTCGCCCTGCTCAACCTGGCGGGCGCCCTGCTGGTGCATCTGACGCTCGCGCGCACCCCGCCGATGGCGGCGCAAGGCGCCGGGCGCGGCGCGCTCGCGGCCTGGGGCCGGCATCTCGGCGACCCGGCGCTGCGCGCCGCCTTCGCGCTCGGCTTCTGCATCCTGTTCGCCTTCATCGGCGTCTTCACCTACGTCAACTTCGTGCTGGTCCGGCCGCCCTTCTCGGTCGGCATGATGGAGCTGGGCGCGATCTATCTCGTCTTCCTGCCATCGATCGTCACGACGCCGCTGGCCGGCCGCGCCGTCGCCCGGCTGGGGGTCCGGCCGACGGTGTGGGCGGCGCTCGCCGCCGCCGCGCTCGGCCTGCCGCTGCTGGTCGCGGCGAGCCTGCCGGCCGTGCTGGCCGGGCTGGTGCTGGTCGGTGCCGGCACCTTCTTCGCCCAGGCCGTCGCGACCGGCTTCGTCGGCCGCGCCGCCGCGGCCGACCGCGCCGCGGCAAGCGGGCTCTACCTCGCCGCCTACTTCCTCGGCGGGCTCTGCGGCAGCGCCGCGCTCGGCCGGGCCTTCGACGCGTGGGGCTGGCCGGCCTGCGTCGCCGGCGTCGGGCTGGCGCTGCTCGCCGGCGGCGCGCTCGCCCTGCGGCTACGCCTGCCGGCGGCGGCGCGGTAGCGACGACGCGGCGCAGCCTGCCGCGCGTGCCGGCGTCTTGCGGGCGGACGGCCATGCGCTATGCTCGGCCGACGTGCCGCCGGCCTGGAGCCGGGCGGGCCGGGGAGCAGGCCGTCGATGACCCGAAAGCTTCGGTTGGCGATCGTCACCGCGTTCGTGCTGGGCGGCGTGCTCGGCTGCCGCCCGCTCGGCGTCGCCGCCGAGGGCGATCCGGCGGACACCTACCGCCAGCTCAACCTGTTCGGCGAGGTGTTCGAGAAGGTCCGCGCCAACTATGTCGACCCGGTCAGCGACGACAAGCTGATCCAGGCGGCGCTGGTCGGCATGCTGACCTCGCTCGACCCGCACTCCGACTACATGAACGCCGACGAATATTCCGACATGGAGGTCGAGACCAAGGGCGAGTTCGGCGGGCTCGGCCTGGACGTCACCATGGAGAACGGCCTGGTCAAGGTGGTCTCGCCGCTCGACGACACGCCGGCCTTCAAGGCCGGGCTGCAGCCCGGCGACTACATCACGCGGATCGACGGCAAGCCGGTCAACGGCCTCAGCCTCAACGACGCCGTCGACCGCATGCGCGGGCCGGTCGACGCGCCGATCACGCTGACCATCAAGCGCGGCAAGGAGGCGCCCTTCGACGTCACCCTGAAGCGGGCGATCATCCGGATCCAGTCGGTGCGCGCGCGGCTCGAGGGCAATGTCGGCTATGTCCGCATCACCAGCTTCAGCGAGCAGACGGAGAGCGGCCTGGAGAAGGCGATCCGCAAGCTCGAGGCGGACTCCAAGGGCCGCATGGTCGGGCTGGTGCTCGACCTGCGCAACAACCCGGGCGGGCTGGTCGACCAGGCGGTCGACGTCGTCAACGCCTTCATCGACCAGGGCGAGATCGTCTCCACCCGCGGCCGCGATCCCGACGAGTCGCAGCGCTACGACGCCAAGCCCTCGGCCCGCCTCTTCAGCAAGCCGATGGTGGTGCTGATCAACGGCGGCTCGGCCTCGGCCTCGGAGATCGTCGCCGGCGCGCTGCAGGACCACCACCGCGCCATCGTGCTCGGCACCCAGTCCTTCGGGAAGGGCTCGGTGCAGACCATCATCCCGATCGCCGGGCACGGCGCCCTGCGGCTCACCACGGCGCGCTACTACACGCCGTCGGGCCGCTCGATCCAGGCGCTCGGCATCACGCCCGACATCGTCGTCGAGCAGGGCAAGATCGAGAAGGCGGCGGCGGAGCGCGGCACCAGCGAGGCCGACCTGCCGAACGCGCTGAAGAACGAGAATGCGCCGGGCGGCCAGGCGCCGACCCCGTCCGCGGTGGTGCCGCCGGCCGGCGCCGACGACGATCTCGGCGACGCCGCCCAGGACTACCAGCTGCAGCGCGCCATCGACCTGCTGCGCGGCCTGGCCCTGCTGCAGAACGGCAAGAAGACGACGGCCAAGGCGAGCCCGTAGCGGCGTCGGACACCGGCGGATGAGGCTCGCAGACCGGCGGCGCGAGCGCTAAGCCGTCACCGTCGCCAGCATCTCGACCGGGCCGAGCTTGCCCGACTTCAGGTAGAACGAGACCGGGTCCGGGCCGCTGCTCATCGCGTGCGACTGGCCGGCGGTGACGTAGGGCTCGACCTCCAGCGCCTCGACTTCGAGTGCCGCCAGCACGGCGCCCGAGGTCTCGCCGCCGGAGATGACGAAGCGGCGGATGCCGCGGTCATGCAGGCCGACGGCGAGCCGCGCCAGGATGTCCTCGGCCAGCCGCGCGGCGCGCCGCCGGCCGAGCCGGCGCTGCAGCGCCGCCACCGCGTCGGGCCGCGCCGAGGTGGCGACGGCGACCGGGCCGTCGGCCAGCCCGCGCGCGGCCCAGGCCAGCCCCTCGGCGACCAGGTCGGCGCCATCGAGCGCGCGGGCGGGATCGAGGAACAGCACCGGGCGGCGCTCGCCGAAATGGGCGAGCTGGTCGAAGGTGCGGTCGGCGCAGCTGCCGGCCAGCACCACCGCCGGACCCGGCGGCCGGGCCGCTGCGGCCGACGCTGCCGTGCCGCCGATCCAGCCCCGCCCGCGCCAGAGATCGGGATAGTAGACCGCGACCGAGGAGCCGCCGGTCATCACCGGCCAGCCGACGCTGGCCTCGGCCGCGACCCGGAGGTCGGCCTCGTCGAGCGTGTCGCAGACGGCGTAGGGGATGCCGTCGGCCTGCAGCCGCGCCGCCCGCGCCGCGGTCGCCGCCACTCCCTCGGCCAGCACGGCGTGGGGCAGCAGCCCGACCCGACGCCGGGTCTGCGCCTGCAGCACCTTGACCAGGTTCGGCTCGCGCATCGGGGTCAGCGGGTCGAAGCGCTTCGGCGAGTCCGAGATCAGCAGCTCGCCGGCGAAGAGATGACCCTGATAGACGGTGCGGCCGACCTCGGGGAAGGCCGGGCAGAACAGCGTGAAGCCGGCGCCGCGGCGGTCCATCAGCAGGTCGGCACAGGGCCCGATATTGCCGCGCGGCGTCGAGTCGAAGGTGGCGCAGTACTTGAAGAAGAGCTGCCGGGCGCCGCGCCGCCCGATGGCGCCGAGCGCGCGGTCGAACCCGGCCACGGCGCGGCGGGCCGCGATCACCCGGGTGCGGAGGCCGAACACCACCGCCTCGAGCCCGCCGAGGTCGGTGCGCGGCCCGGGATCGAGCAGCACGGGACAGCGCACGCCGCCGCGGCGGATCAGCGAGGCGAGCTCCAGCCCGCCGGTGAGGTCGTCGGCGAGCGCCGCGAAGGCCAGCGGCTCGGTCATGCCAGCCATTCCTCCGGCCGCCTCTCCTCCGGCCGCCTCACGGCCCGTGATCCTCGATCAGCAGCCGGTCCTCGATCGCGGCGACGACCGCCAGGAAGCGCGGCGCCACCTCCTCGCGCAGCCTCTTCTCGGGCAGGAAATAGGCCGGCGCGCCGCAGGAGATCGCGTAGAGCTCGTCGCGCGCCCGGATCGTGGCGGCGACGGCGTTGACCTCGCGCTGCCACTCGCCGGCGACCAGGCAGAAGCCGTCGCGCCCGACGGCG
Organism: Dongiaceae bacterium; assembly: GCA_046349435.1. Classification (GTDB taxonomy): domain Bacteria; phylum Pseudomonadota; class Alphaproteobacteria; order Dongiales; family Dongiaceae; genus JAXMCI01. The sequence goes on from JAXMCI010000013.1 coordinate 28,705, forward strand.
CGGATCGCGTCGGCGATGCGCCCCGACAGCCGCGGCCAGTCCTCGGGGAAGCGCCGGGCGAGGTTCTCCATGAGGTAGTCGCGCTCGTCGGCCGGCAGGCCGGCGAGGAAGGCGCGGCCCATCGCGGTCAGCGCCATCGGGATGCGGGTCCCCGCCTCGAGCCGCAGGGTCACCGAGGCGTTGGCGTGGGTGTAGGCGATGTAGAGCATCTCCAGCCGGTCGCGCATGCCGATGGCGACCGAGGCGCCGACCTCGTCGGAGAGCTGCTGCATCAGCGGCCGGGCGATCTGGCGGATGCGCAGCCGGCCGAGGATGGCGTAGCCGAGCGACAGCCCGGCCGGCCCGAGCTGGTAGCGCCTTGTGTCGGGAAAGTAGATGAGGTAGCCGAGCTTGGTCAGCGTGTAGGCCAGCCGCGAGACGGTCGGCTTCGGGATGCCGGTCCGGCGCGCGATCTCCTGGTTGCCGAGCGCGCCGTCGGAGGGGTTGAAGACGCGCAGGATCTCCAGCCCGCGGGCGAGCGCGTTGACGAACATGCGGTCGTCGCCGTCGCTCTCGGAGGCCTCGCGCTGCCGCGCCCGCCGCGGCGCCCGGCCAGGCGTCGCGGCGGGCGTGCCGGCAGCGCCGCCCGCCTTGGCGCGGGGACGCTTGATGCTGGTTGCAGCCGTCCTGCTGCGTTCCGGGGAAGCCGCCATGAGAGGGCCTGTCGAATCGGCGCGACCGGGAAGCAATTTCGCATGGCGGAATCGAATTCCGCAAGCATTGACGCCGTTTTCCGGCGGGGTGCATGATGCGCCGGAGTGGCCAGGATCGGGGAGGCAGACCCATGAACGACGGCACGCCCGCGAACCGCTTTGCCGACGGGATCGCCTTCGTCGATGGCAGCTACGTCCCCGTCGCCGAGGCCCGCATCCCGCTGCTCGACTACGGCTTCCTGCGCTCCGACGCCTGCCAGGACACGATCTCGGTGTGGCAGGGGCAGTATTTCCGGCGCGAGGACCATATCGACCGCTTCGAGCGCTCCTGCAGCCGGCTGCGCCTCACCATCCCGCACAGCCGGTCCGAGATCCGCGACATCCTCGATCATTGCTGCGCGCTGACCGGCTTCGAGAACGCCTATCTGCAGATGATCATGACGCGCGGCACGCCGCCGATCGGCCAGCGCGACCTGCGCAAGGCGACCAACCGCTTCCAGCTCTTCTGCCTGCGCTATGTCTGGATCGCCTCGCCGGAGGTGCAGGCCCGCGGCATCAACCTGCAGGTCAGCCAGATCCGGCGCGTGCCGCCGCAGTCGGTCGACCCCGAGGTGAAGCACTATCACTGGCTCGATTTCGACATGGCGCTGTTCGCCGCCTACGACCAGGGCTACGAGACCGTGCTGCTCACCGACTTCGACGGCAACGTCGCCGAGGGCCCCGGCTTCAACGTCTTCATGGTCAAGGACGGCGAGCTGCTGACGCCGGAGGGCAACGTGCTCGACGGCATGACCCGGCGCACCGTCTTCGAGCTCGCCGCCCAGCTCAACCTCAAGGCGCGCCTGGCGAAGATCTCGCCCGAGGCGCTGCGCGCCGCCGACGAGGCGTTCCTCTCCAGCACCGCCGGCGGCATCATGCCGATCGCCACGGTCGACCGGACGCCGGTCGGCGACGGCCATCCCGGCCCGACCACCGGCCGGCTGCGCAGCCTCTACTGGTCGAAGCGCGAGGCCGGCTGGCATGGCACGCCGGTCAACTACAGCCTGCAGCCCGGGGCGCACGCGCTGGCCTGAGCCGGCCGCAGCCCTCTCCTTCCCGCCCGATGAACGGCGCCGAGAGCCTCGTCGCGACGCTGCTGGCCGGTGGCGTCGAGCTCTGCTTCGCCAATCCCGGCACCAGCGAGATGCACTTCGTCGCCGCGCTCGACCGGCTGCCGGGCGTGCGCTGCGTGCTGGGGCTGTTCGAGGGGGTGGCGACCGGGGCGGCCGACGGCTATGCGCGGATGGCCGACCGCCCGGCGGCGACCCTGCTGCATTGCGGGCCGGGCCTCGCCAACGGTCTCGCCAACCTGCACAACGCGCGGCGCGCCGGCACGCCGATCGTCAACATCGTCGGCGACCAGGCGAGCTATCACCGGCCGCTCGACGCGCCGCTGACCGCCGACACCGAGGGCTGGGCGCGCGGCGTCGCCGGCTGGGTCCGGACCAGCCGCAGCGCCGCCGAGGTCGGCGCCGATGCCGCCGACGCGATCCGCGCCGCGACGGCGCCCCCCGGCTGCATCGCCACGCTGATCCTGCCCTCCGACGTCTGCTGGGACGAGGGCGGCGTGCCGGCGACGCCGCGACCGGCCCCAGCGCCCAGCGCCGTGCCGTCGAGCGACATCGAGGAGATCGCGGCGCTGCTGCGCCGGGGCGAGCCGACGGTGCTGCGGCTCGGCGGCCGCGCGGCCCGCGCGCGGCGCCGCTGGCCGACGCGCAGCGCATCGCCGGGCCGCGAGCGGCGCGCGCGCTGCTGGCGCCGCTCGCCAACGCCCGGATCGAGCGCGGCCGCGGCCGCGCCGGCATCGATCGGGTGCGCTATCCCGTCGACCAGTCGATCGCCCAGTTCCAGGGCGTGCGCCATCTCGTGCTGGTCGGCGCGGCCCCGCCGGTCACCTTCTTCGCCTATCCCGGCAAGCCGGGCCGGCCGACGCCGCCGGACGTCGCGATCCATCGCCTGGCCGGCCCCGGCGACGACCTGCCGGACGCGCTCGCCCGGCTCGCCGACGCGCTCGCCGCGCCGCGGCCGGCGCCGCCGGCGAGCCCGCCCTTGCCCGGCCCGGCGACCGGCCCGGTGACGCCCGAGACGGTGGCCCAGAGCCTGGCGGCGCTGCTGCCCGAGGACGCCGTCGTGGTCGAGGAAAGCGTCAGCTTCGGCCGCGCCTTCTATCCCGGCCTCGCCGGCGCCGCCCGCCACGACTGGCTGCAGCTCACCGGCGGCGCGATCGGCGACGGGCTGCCGCTGGCGACCGGAGCGGCGATCGCCGCGCCCGGCCGCCGCGTCGTCACCCTGCAGGCCGACGGCTCCGCCCTCTACACGCTGCAGGCGCTGTGGACCCAGGCGCGCGAGCGGCTCGACGTCACCACCGTGCTGCTGGCCAACCGCCGCTACCAGATCCTGCAGGGCGAGCTGGCCGCGGTCGGCGCAACGCCCGGCCCGGCCGCCGCCAGCCTGTTCGACCTCGGCAACCCGGTCATCGACTGGGTGGCGCTGGCGGGCAGCCTCGGCGTCGAGGCGGTCCGGGCCGACGACATGGACCAGTTCAACGCCGCCTTCGGCCGGGCCAATGCGCAGCCCGGCCCGTCCCTCATCGAGCTGGTGATCTGAGCGGTTCCCCCTCAGCCCGGGAAGTGGCAGGCGACGCGATGGGCATCGCCCTCGAGCGGCGGTTCGACCGCGGCGCAGATCGGTTGCGCCTTCCAGCAGCGGGTGCGGAAGCGGCAGCCCGAGGGCGGCGATGCCGGGCTCGGCAGGTCGCCCTGCAGCAGGATGCGCCGGCGCGCCCGCTCGCGCCGCGGATCGGGCAGCGGCGCGGCCGAGAACAGCGCCTGGGTGTAGGGGTGGCGCGGGCCGGCATAGAGGCTGTCGCGCGGCGCGATCTCGACGATCTTGCCGAGATACATCACCGCCACCCGGTCGGAGACGTTGCGCACCACCGCGAGGTTGTGCGCGACGAACAGGTAGGCGAGGCCGAGCCGTTCCTGCAGGTCCTTGAGCAGGTTGAGCACCCCCGCCTGGATGCTGACGTCGAGCGCCGAGACCGGCTCGTCGAGCACCACCAGCTCGGGATGGACGGCCAGCGCGCGGGCGATGCCGATGCGCTGGCGCTGGCCGCCGGAGAACTCGTGCGGGAAGCGCCGGGCATGCTCGGGCGCCAGCTTGACCAGCTCGAGCAGCTCGGCGACCCGGGCCTCGGTGGCGGCGCGCGACAGGCCGAGCAGGCGCAGCGGCTCGGCGATGATGGCCCCGGCGCGCATGCGCGGATGCAGCGAGCCGTAGGGATCCTGGAAGACGATCTGCAGCTGGCGGCGCACGGCGCGCATCTCCGCCGCCGGCAGGCGGGCGATGTCCCGGCCCTTGAAGCGGATTTCGCCGGCGCTGGGCTCGGTCAGCCGCAGCACGCAGCGCGCCAGGGTCGACTTGCCGCAGCCCGACTCCCCGACCAGCCCGAGCGTCTCGCCGGCGCCGAGGTCGAGCGAGACGTCGGACACCGCCTGCACCCAGCCGACCGGCCGGCGCAGCAGGATGCCCTGCAGCACCGGGAAGCTCTTGCTGACGTGCCGCAGCGAGAGCAGCGGCGGGGCGGGATCAGCCGGCATGGCTCGCCGCGGCGGCATGGTGGCAGGCGACGGCGGCGCCGCCCAGCGGGCGCAGCGCCGGCTCCTCGGCGGCGCAGCGCGCATCGGCCTGCGGGCAGCGCGGGTGAAAGGCGCAGCCCGGCGGCCGGCCGGCGAGCGAGGGCGGCGCGCCCTCGATGGCGGCGAGCCGGTCGATCCCGCCCTCGATGCGCGGCGTCGCCGCCAGCAGCCCGCGCGTATAGGGGTGCTGCGGCCGGTAGAACACCGCCTCGACGCCGCCCTGCTCGACGACCCGCCCGGCATACATCACCGCCAGGCTGTCGGCCATGCCGGCGACGACGCCGAGGTCGTGCGTCACCAGCACCAGGCTGACGCCCCGCTCGGCGCGCAGCCGCGCCAGCACCTCGAGGATCTGCGCCTGCACCGTGACGTCGAGCGCGGTGGTCGGCTCGTCGGCGATCAGCAGCTCCGGCCCGTTGGCCATGGCGATGGCGATCACCGCGCGCTGCCGCATGCCGCCGGAGAACTCGTGCGGGTACTGCGCCAGCCGCCGCTCCGGGAAGGGGATCGCCACCAGCTCGAGCAGCTCGACCGCCCGCTCGCGCGCCCGCCGGCGGGTGAGGCGGCGGTCGTGGATGCGCATCGCCTCGACCAGCTGGTCGCCGATGGTGATCACCGGGTTGAGCGCCGACATCGGGTCCTGGAAGATCAGCCCGATGCGCCGGCCGCGCAGCCGGCGCATCACCCGCTCCGGCGAGCCCAGGATCTCCTCGCCGTGGAAGCGGACCGAGCCCGCGACCCGCGCCGCCGGCGGCAGCAGGCCGAGCACGGCGCGCATGGCGACGCTCTTGCCCGAGCCCGACTCGCCGACGATGCCGAGCACCTCGCCCGGCGCCAGCCGCAGATCGACGCCGCGCACCGCCGCCAGCCTCTCCCCGCCGCTGACGAAGTCGACCCGCAGGTCGCCGACCTCGAGGATGGCGCGCGCCGGCGGGCTCACCGGGCGCTCCGCGGATCGAGCGCGTCGCGCAGCCCGTCGCCGAGGAAGTTGAAGGCGAGCACGACGCTGAGGATGGCGGCGCCGGGCCCGGCGGCCACCCACCAGTACTGGAAGCGCGCCGCGCCCTCGGCGATCATCGAGCCCCATTCCGGGGTCGGCGGCAGGGCGCCCAGCCCGATGAAGCTGAGCGAGGCGACGAGCAGCACGACCTGGCCGAAATCCATCGTCGCGTTGATCAGCACCGGCGACCAGCAGAGCGGCAGGATGTGGGCGATCAGCAGCCGCGGCCGGCCGGCGCCGGCGGCGACCGCCGCCTCGACATGCTCCTGGCCCTTGACCGCGATGACCTGGGCCCGCATCAGCCGGGCATAGACCGGCCACCAGACGATGACCATGGCAATGCCGGCATTGACCAGGCCGGGGCCGAGCGAGGCGGTCAGGGCCATCGCCAGCAGCACCGGCGGGAAGGAGAGCGTGACGTCGACCGCGCGCATGATCGCCGCGTCGACGATGCCGCCGAGGAAGCCGGCGACGGCGCCCAGCGCCGCGCCGATCGAGGCGCCGGCCAGCACCACCAGCACGGCGACCGGGATCGAGTTGGCGGCGCCGACCAGCGTGCGGCTCAGCACGTCGCGGCCGAGCGTGTCGGTGCCGAGCCAGTGGGCGGCACCCGGCGGCTGCAGCCGGCGGCCGACCAGGTCGAGCGGATCGTAGGGCACCCACCAGGCGGCCGTGGCGGCGGCGGCGATCCAGGCGAGGATCACCAGCGCCCCCAGCGCCACCGGCCAGGTCAGCCAGGCCCGGTGCCGGCGACGCCGGCGCGGCGCGGCGCTGGCCGCCGTCGCGCTCATGCCAGCTTGATCTTCGGGTCGACCAGCACGTAGGCGATGTCGGTCGCCAGGTTGGTCAGCAGGAAGGCCGTCGCGCCGACGATGGTGATGCCCATGATCGCGGGGTAGTCCAGCGCGCGGGCGGAATCGACGGCGTAGGAGCCGATGCCCGGCCAGGAGAAGATCGTCTCGGTCAGCACCGCGCCGGTGATCAGATAGGCGAAGGAGAAGCCGACCACGGTCAGGGTCGGGATCAGCGCGTTACGCAGCGCATGGTTGAGCAGCACGCGCAGCTGCCCCGCCCCCTTGGCGCGCGCCAGCAGCACGTAGTCCTGGCCGAGCACGTCGAGCAGGCTGGCGCGCACCAGCCGCGAGATGATCCCCATGACAGCCCAGGCGAGCACGAAGGCCGGCAGGACGAGGTGCCAGAGCGCGTCGAGGAAGCCGGCGAGGTCGCCGGCGATCAGCGTGTCGAGGGTGAGGAACCCGGTCAGGTCGGGCGGCGGCGCGGCATGCGGGTCGAGCCGGCCGGGGCCGGGCAGCCAATGCAGCCGCACCGAGAACAGGAACAGCAGGATCAGCCCCGACCAGAAGACCGGCATCGAGGAGCCGAGCAGCGCGAACAGCCGGGCGGCATGGTCGGGCAGCCGGTCGCGGCTGTGCGCCGCCAGCACGCCGAGCCCGATCCCGACCAGCGTGCCGAGCAGCATCGCGGCGACCACCAGCTCGAGCGTCGCCGGCAGCCGGTCGAGGATGTCCGCGGCGACCTGCCGCTTGGTGCGGAAGGAGGTCCCCATGTCGCCGCGCAGCAGGTTGGCGACATAGATCGCGTACTGCTCGGGCAGGCTGCGGTCGAGGCCCCAGCGCGCCTTGGCCGCGGCGACGATCTCCGGATCCTCGGCCACCCGCTCGTTGATGATGGTGGCGAGCGGGTCGGCATGGGTGGCGTGGGCGATGACGAAGGCGACGGTGACCACCCCCAGCAGCAGGAGCGGCATCGCGATCAGCCGTCTCAGGATGTAGCGGTACACCGGTCGGCGCGTCCCTGCGCTCCTCGTCCCCCGGGTCGCGCGGCTCGGCAGCCGTGGACCGGATCGCGCTCGTCCCTCGACGGCCTCAGCACGAGGTCCTCACGCTGTCCGCCACGGCCTCATGCCGAGCTGGTCGAGGCATGAGGCCGTGGCCCGGTACGCGGGGTCCCTACCGGCTGATCTCGGCCAGCGGCGTGTTGCAGCAGGAGCTGTAGCGCACGCCCTTGACGTCCTTGCGGTAGGCCAGCACGAGATCGGGGCTGACCACCGGGATGATGACGCGGTCGGCGATCATCTGCCGGCCGACCTCCTGGTAGGCCTGGTCCATCGCCTCGCCGCCCGAGGCGAGCGCCTTGTTGAAGGCGTCCTCCTCGGCCTTGTTGTAGAGCTCGGGCATCTTCTCGGCCCCGGCCCGCTTGGCCCAGGGGGCGCCGTGAATCATGCCGAAATACTGCACGTACTGGGCCGAGCCGAAATAGTCCGGGGCGAAGAAGGCGGCGGTCAGCGGGATGCCCTCGCCGCGCACCTGCTCGCGCCAGACGGTGAACGTCACCGGCTGCAGCTCGACCTTGATCTTCACCTTGGCGAGATCCTGCTGGATCTTCTGCATCAGCGTCGACATGTCGACGCCGTAGATCGTCATGTTCGGGTACTTCGACTCGATGGTGAAGCCGTCGGCGACGCCGGCCTGGGCGAGCAGCGCCTTGGCCTTCTCGACGTCGTGCACCGGCATCGGCAGGTCGTGGCCGCCCGGGAAGCCGTTGGGGATCGCCGAGGCCTGCAGCTTGCCGTTGCCGGCCAGCGTCAGCTCGATGGCGCCCTGGTAGTCGACGGCGTAGCCCATCGCCTGGCGGATCTCCGGCGTGAGCTTCGGCGCGCCCTTGGCCCCGGGGCTGAGCGCGAAATAGAGGAAGTTGTAGGACGGGATCAGGCTGTAGGTGACGTCCGGGCTGGTCATCGCCTTGGCGGTGTCGGGATCGAGCTGCATGGCGATGTCGGCCGCGCCGTTCTCCAGCATCTGCGACTGGGAGGCCGCCTCCTTCACCTGGCGCAGCACGATCGTGTCGATCGCCGGCCTGGCGCCCCAGTAGGCGGGATTGGCCTTGAGCCGCAGCTCGTCGTTCGGCTTGTAGCTCTCCAGCACATAGGGGCCGCTGCCGGCCGAGTGCGCCAGGAACCAGGGCTCGGCGCTGTCCTTGCCGGCCGCCTCGGCGCTCGACTGCGCGCCCTGGGCGATCGCCGCGTCGCTGTCGATGATGCCGGTGTTGGGCGCCGCCAGGATGCCGATGAACTCGGAGTTCGGCGCCGCCATGGTGACCACCACGGTGTGGGCGTCGGGCGCCTCGACCGACTTCACCCCGTCCATCATGTAGGAGGCGCTGCCCTTGAGGTTCTGCAGCCGCTCCAGCGTCCACTTGACGTCCTTGGCCTCGACCGGCGAGCCGTCGGCGAAGGTCGCCTTCGGGTCGAGGTGGAAGGTGAACTTCGTCTGGTCGGCATTGGCCTCCCAGCTCTGCGCCAGCACCGGCTTCAGCGTGCGGTTGTCCGGGCCGATGGTGAGCAGCGTGTTGTAGACGGCGTTGAGGTAGATCTGGCAGGTGTCGCAGAAGGCGCGCGACGGATCGAGCGAGTTGAGGTCCATGTCGCGGGCGATGACCAGCGGCTTGGCGTCGGCGGCCCTCGCCGGCTGCGGGCCGGCCGCGAATCCGGCGGCGAGCAGCAGCGCACCGAACGCCAGTCCCAGCTCGCGCCGGCCGGCGATCTCTCGACCTCGTGTCCTGATCGGCAACATCCCTGCTCTCCCTGTCTGCGGCGGCCGGGCGTGCGCCGCACGTCCTCCGGCGGGCCGGCCTCGACGATACAGCACTCGGCGGTACTGTCAATTCTGCGGAATGTCGTTTCGCATCGCGAAAATCGGCGGCGCTGCACCGCCGCGGCGATCGTCTGCGAGGACGTCGACACCCTCGTCCCCCACCTACGGCAACGCCCCGGAGGACGATCCGCTCGAGCCGTTCCGCGTCGAGGGCGCCACCGTCAAGGCGATCGGCGACGCGCTCTGCCCGCGCACCGTCGAGGAGGCGGTGCTTGAGGGCCTGCGCGCCGGCGCCGGCCTCGACTGACGCCGGCTCAGATGCCGTCGCCCGCCTCGCGCAGCATGGCGCGCGCGATGATCAGCTGCTGGATCTGGCTGGTGCCCTCGTAGAGGCGGAACAGCCGGACGTCGCGGTAGAAGCGCTCCACCGGATAGTCGGCGACGTAGCCGGCGCCGCCGAAGATCTGCACCGCGCGGTCGGCGACGCGCCCGACCATCTCGCTGGCGAACAGCTTGCAGCACGCCGCCGGCGTGGCGATCGGCTCGCCCCGGTCGCCGCGCCCCGCCCCGTCGAGCACCATGCAGCGCGCGGCATAGGCTTCCGTCCGGCTGTCGGCCAGCATCGCCTGGACCAGCTGGAACTCGCCGATCGCCTGGCCGAACTGCTTCCTCTGCCGGGCATAGCCGACGCTCTCGGCGATCAGCCGCTCGGCGATCCCGACGCAGACCGCCGCGATGTGCAGCCGGCCGCGATCGAGCACCTTCATCGCGGTCCGGAAGCCCTCGCCCTCGACGCCGCCGAGCAGCGCCGACGCCGGCACCCGGCAGTCGGCGAGGACGACGTCGGCGACCGGAGCGCCCTGCTGGCCCATCTTGCGGTAGGGCGGCCCGATGCTGAGCCCGGGCAGCCCGGCCTCGACCAGGAAGGCGGAGATGCCGCCGGCGCCGGGCCCGCCGGTGCGCGCCATGACGGTGAAGAGCCCGGCCCGCGGCGCGTTGGTGATGAAGCGCTTGGTGCCGTTCAGCACGTAGTGATCGCCGTCGCGCCGCGCTGTCGTGCGCAGGCTGGCCGCGTCCGAGCCGGCCTCCGGCTCGGTCAGGCAGAACGAGCCGACGACCTCGCCCGAGGCCAGCCGCGGCAGCCAGGCGCGCTTCTGCGCCTCGGTGCCGCCGATGACGATGCCCTGCGAGCCGATCCCGACATTGGTGCCGAACAGCGAGCGGAAGGCCGGCGCGGTGCGGCCGAGCTCGAAGGCGATGCGCATCTCCGCGAGGAGCCCGAGGCCGAGCCCGCCATACTCGACCGGCGCGGAGAGGCCGAACAGGCCGAGCGCCCGCATCTCCTCGACGAGCCCGGGCGGGACGCGGTCGGTCTCGGCCACCTCGCGCTCGAGCGGCACCAGCCGCTCGCGCACGAAGCGCCGTACCGCCTCGACCAGCGCCTCAACGCTCTCCGCATCCATCGCCGCGCTCCCCGCCTCGCCGCGCATCGACGATACAGCAGGGTCGATCGCTGTCAAATCTGCGGAACGCACTTTCGCATCGCGAAAAAGGTCTCACGCGGAGGCGCGGAGCCGCGGAGGGAGTCTCCGGCAAGCGTCGAAGATCCCCTTCGTGGCTATCGCGCCTTCACGTGAGAAATATTGATTCACGCGAAGGCGCGAAAGCGCGAAGGGGAGCCGGCGATGCCGCAGGCGCGCCCTCCGCGTCCTCCGCGCCTCCGCGTGCCATTTCCCTTTCTCTCCGGCGCACCGGCGCCGGAGGTGCGACAGCTCAGGCGGCGGTGTCGACGAGCACCACCTCGGCATCCTCGGTGGCGGTCACCACCACCTCCGTCTCGTCGCGGATCGCCGCGCCGTCCCGGGCACCGACCTCGGCGCCGTTCACGCTGACGGTGCCGGCCGCCGGCACGAGGTAGGCGGTGCGGCCCGGCGCCAGGCGCCAGCGCGCGGACTGGCCGGCCTTCAGCGTGGCCGCAACCACCGCGCCGTCGGCGTGGATCGGCAGCGCAGCGCTGCCGGCGTCGGCCGGGCGGCCCGAGGCGAGCACCTCGAAGCCGGCCTCGCGCGCCGCCTTGGGGAACTGCCTGGCGCCCCAGCGCGGCTCGACGCCGAGCCGGTCGGGGATGATCCAGATCTGGAAGATCCGCGTCGTGCCCGGCTCGCGATTGTGCTCGGAATGCACCACGCCGGTGCCGGCCGACATGATCTGCACGTCGCCCGCCTCGGTGCGGCCCTCGTTGCCCATGCTGTCGCGATGGGTGATCGCGCCGTCGCGGACATAGGTGACGATCTCCATGTCGCGATGCGGATGGGCGCCGAAGCCGGTGCCCGCCGCGATCTCGTCGTCGTTCCAGACGCGCAGCCGGCCCCAGCCCATGCGAGCGGGGTCGTGATAGCCGGCGAAGGAGAAATGATGGCGGGCCTTGAGCCAGCCATGGTCGGCACCGCCGAGGCTGGCGAAGGGACGGACCTCGATCATGTCGATGCTCCTGAAAGAGGAACGACCCGGGCCAGCCGCCTGGCCCGGGTCGCCGCAAGCCGGGGAAATGGGGTGGCGATGGCGCGGCGGCAAGCCCTCACTTGCATGATGAAAGCCATGTCACTATCTTGGTGAAAGTCACTGGCCGGTGAGACATGCGACGCAAGAGCTTCGGCAAGATGGCCTGCCCGATCGCCCGCAGCCTGGAACGCGTCGGCGAGTGGTGGAGCATGCTGATCCTGCGCGACGCCTTCACCGGTCTCACGCGCTTCGAGCAGTTCCAGAAGAGCCTCGGCATCGCGCCCAACATGCTGACCCGCCGGCTGACGGCGCTGGTCGAGGCCGGCCTGCTGGAGCGCCGGCCCTACAGCACGCACCCGCCGCGCCACGACTATCTGCTGACCGACCGCGGCCGCGATTTCTGGCCCGTGCTGGTGTCGCTGCTCGCCTTCGGCAACCGTCACTTCGCCCCGGACGGCGAGAGCGTCGTCATCGTCGACGCCGCGACCGGCGCGCCCGCCGAGCCGGTGCTGGTCGACCGCCGCTCCGGCCGGGCGATCGCCGAGCCGGAGTTCCGGGCCGCCGCCGGCCCGGCTGCGAGCCCGGCGGTGCGGCTGAAGTACGGGGTCGCGTCCCGGGCGCCGCGCGCGGGCGAGAGGACCCGGGCGCGGCAATGACCACGCTCCTCGCCGCCCCCGCCGCTCCGGCGCCGCCGGCGGTGGCGGTCAGCCCGCGGACCCGGCTGCTGCTGGACGGCCCGATCCTGCCGACCCTGCTGCGGCTCGCCTGGCCGAACCTGCTGGTCATGCTGGCGCAGGCCTCGACCGGGCTGATCGAGACCTGGTGGGTGTCCCATCTCGGCACCGATGCGCTGGCCGGCATGGCGCTGGTCTTCCCCGGCTACATGCTGATGGGCATGCTGTCGGCGGGCGCGATCGGCGGCGGCATCGCCTCGGCGGTGGCGCGCACGCTGGGCGGCGGCCGCCGCGCCGAGGCGGACGCGCTGGTGCTGCATGCGGTGCTGATCAACCTGGCGCTCGGGCTCGCCACATCGGCGCTGTTCCTGCTGTTCGGCCGGACGCTCTATGCCGCGATGGGCGGCGAGGGCCGCTCGCTCGAGGCGGCGCTGCGCTACTCCGACGTGGTCTTCGCCGGCAACACGCTGGGCTGGGTGATGAACGCGTTCGCCAGCGTGCTGCGCGGCAGCGGCAACATGCTGGTGCCCTCGCTGGCGATCTGCCTCGGCGTCGCGCTGCTGATCCCGCTCTCGCCGCTGCTGATCTTCGGGCTCAGCCCGTTCCCGGCCCTCGGGGTCGCCGGCGGCGGCGTCGCGGTGGTCTTCACCTCGGCGCTGACGCTGGCCGTGCTCGCCTGGTACGTGCTGTCCGGCCGCGCCATCGTCCGGCTGCGTGTCGTGCGGCTCGCCTGGCGCCATTTCGCGGAGATCCTGCGGGTCGGCGCGGTGGGCGCGGTCAGCACGCTGCAGACGACGCTGACCGTCGCGCTGACCACCGCGCTGGTCGGGCGCGCCGGCGGCCCCGATGCGGTCGCCGGCTACGGCACCGGGGCGCGGCTCGAATACCTGCTGATCCCGCTGGTCTTCGGGCTGGGCGCCCCGATGGTGGCGATGGTGGGCACCAACATCGGCGCCGGCCAGGGCCGGCGCGCGCTGCGCATCGCCTTCACCGGCGGCGCGCTCGCCTTCGCCGTCACCGAGGCGATCGGCATCGCCGCGGCGCTCTGGCCGCAGGCCTGGCTGACCCTGTTCGGCAGCAGCCCGGCGATGCTCGCGACCGGCGCCGCCTATCTGCGCCACGTCGCGCCGGCCTATGGCTTCCTCGGCCTCGGCCTGTCGCTCTATTTCGCCGCGCAGGGCGCGGGACGGCTCGGCTGGCCGCTGCTCGCCGGCTTCGTGCGGCTGGTCCTGGCCGTCGGCGGCGGCTGGACGGTGGTCGCCCTCACCGGCTCGCTCGGCTGGGCCTTCGCCAGCCTCGGCCTGGCGCTGGTCGCCTATGCTGCGGTGCTGAGCCTGGCGGTCGGCGCGGGCCTGGTGCTCCGCCGCTAGCCCTGCAGCAGTCCTGGCAGCTCGTCGAGCGCGCGGCGCTCGATGGCGAGCGGCCGGCGCGGCAGCAGCGCGAAGGTCTCGCGGAAGCCGGAGCCGCAGAGCAGCGCCACCACGGTCTCGGACCGGCTGATCACGCCATCGTCGACCAGCCGCTCGAGCGCCGGCAGCACGACGCCCGAGGAGGGCTCGGCGTAGAGGCCGTCGCTGCGGGCCAGGCGCAGCGCGCCGTCGATCGCGTCGGACTCGCCGACCGCCAGCACCACGCCGTCCGACTCGCGGATCGCCGCCAGCGCCTCCGGCCCGTCGGGCGGATGGCCGTGCGCCAGCTTGGTCAGCAGGGTCGGCGGGTCGGCCGACGGCAGGGCGTAGAACGGGCCGGCCTCCGTGATCCCCGCCCGCCAGGCGACCGCCAGGTTGTCGTGCGTGTCCGGGACCACGGCGGCGAGCCGCGGCCCGCGCGCGATGACGCCGAGCCGGACCAGGTCGGCGAAGCCGCGGTGGATGGCGGCGATGGTCGAGCCGCCGCCGACCGGCACCACCATCCAGTCGGGCGCCCGGCCGAGCTGCTCGACGACCTCGTAGGCGATCGTCTTGGCGCCCTCGGCCTGCCAGGGGTTGGAGCTGCGCGTGGTCGAGGCGACCGCCAGCCCGGGGCGGCCGGCGAGCGCGCCCACCGCCGCGATCAGCGGGTCGATCTCGGCATCGACCTCGATCAGCCGCGAGCCCAGCGCCTGCACCGGATAGATCCGCTCCGGCGGCGCGCCGCGCGCCATCACGGTGATGCTGGCCAGCCCGGCCCGCGCCGCATAGGCCGCGTTGGCGATGCCGGTCGAGCCGGCGGACACCACCACCGAGGTGGTGGCGCCCTGGGCGCGGGCGACGCTGAGCGCGATCGCCAGCGCGCGGTCCTTGTGCGAGCCGGTCGGGTTGCGCGCCTCGTCCTTGAGGAACAGCGCAGGCCCGAGCGCGAGCCGCGAGCGCAGCAGCGGCGTGCCGCCCTCGCCCAGGCTCACCGCCTGCGCCGGATCGGCCAGCGGCAGCAGCCGCCAGAAGCGCCACAGCGAGCCGGCGAACCGGGCGTCCCAGTCCGCCTTGGTCGCGGCATAGCGGAAGCCCAGCGGCCCGCCGCAGCCCGGGCAGGCGACGGCGCGCGGCGCGGCCGGGGCGGCGCCGCAGGAGAGGCAGTGGGTGGCGACATGCATGGCGGGCGTTCCCGGCGGTGTTCGGCGCTTGACGGGGTTCTAGCAAAAGATAATCTGATTGTCAGACATTTCACGCCGCGAGGCTCCCGTGGTCGCGACGCCCCTGTCGAGCGAGATCGAGCTCACGCCGGTGGTCAAGGTCACCACCGCGCAGGCGGTGGCGCGCAAGCTGCTCGACATGATCCGGGACGGCGTGCTGAAGCCGGGCGACCAGCTGCCGACGGAGAAGGAGCTGATCGAGCGGCTGGGCGTCGGCCGCTCGACCGTCCGCGAGGCGCTGCAGATCCTCGCCACCATCAACATCGTCGAGGCCACCGCCGGCGCCGGCACGTTCGTCAGGGCGCCGACGCCGGCCGGGCTGTTCCGCCCCGACCTGATGGGCGTGCTGATCGGCAACCGGATGGCGATGGAGCTGCTCGAGGCGCGCGAGATGATCGAGCCGCATTGCGTGCGGCTGGCGGCGCTGCGCGGCACCGAGGAGGATTACGCCCGCATCGACCGGCTGCTCGACGCCCACGAGGCGGCGCACCGCCAGGGGCGGCCGGCGAGCGAGCTGGCCGCCCGCTTCCACGTCATGCTGGCCGAGGCCTCGCACAACCGCGTCGCCGTCACCTTCATGACCTCGATCCTCGAGACGCTGATGCAGCGCGGCCGCAAGCTCGACGCGGTCCCCGGCTACCAGCGCCGCGAGATCGACGAGCACCGCGCCATCCTCGCGGTGGTCCGCAGCCGCGATCCCGACCGCGCCGCCCAGGCGATCCTGCGGCACATCGTGGAATCCGCCGCGACCTACGACACCGAGGCTCCGGCCGGGGCGCGTCCACCGGCCCCCAGGCAGGGGAAGCCCAGGACGGACACAGGGACGACCAGGCAACCGAAGGGAGAGCGATAGATGAGACTGAAACTGCTCGATCGCGCGGCTCGGCTCGGCGCCGCGACCGCGCTGGCGGTGATGGCCGGCCTCTCGGCCGCCGCCGCCGGGGAGATCACCTTCACCGTCATGGAATCCGGCACCTACGACAAGGCGGCCAAGGAGATCGCCGACGCCTTCAAGGCGAAGACCGGCAACACGGTGAAGATCGCCGCCTTCCCCTGGGCGGTGCTGCGGCAGAACAACACCACCGACCTGATCTCCGGCACCGGCCAGTACCAGGTGATGAGCGGCGGCTACTACCTGGCCGACGTCTATCCCTACTTCCAGCCGCTGACCCAGCTGATCAAGAAGGACGACTATGCCAAGGGCATGATCCCCGGGCTGATGCAGCCCGGCCACTCCGAATATGTCGGCGACGACCAGATCGGCATCCCCTACGGCATCGACGCCTTCGGGCTGATCGTCAACAACGAGATGCTGGCCAAGGCCGGGGTGAAGCCCGACTTCGCCGACTGGGGCCAGGTCGCGGCCGCCTGCGCCACCATCGAGGCGAAGCTGCCCGGCATCGGCTGCTTCAGCCACTCCACGGGCAATCCCGAGCAGATCGGCGCCTTCTTCTTCTCGGGCTATGACGGCCCCTTCCTCGACAAGGACGGCAAGTACCAGCTCGACGCGGCCAAGGCGACCGCCGCGGCGGAGAGCATCACGGCGCTCTGGAAGCACCTGCCGAAGAACGCCACGGCGCTCTCCTTCGACGAGGCGCACCAGCTCTTCAAGGACGGCAAGGTCGCCATGCTGGTGACCTGGCCGAGCTTCGTCACCAACGCGCTCGACGCCGACGGCTCGCCGGTCAAGGGCAAGTGGGGCATGGTGAAGTTCCCCGGCCAGGGCTTCCCCTGGCTGTCGCTGTGGCAGATCTTCGTGCCCAAGACGACCAAGGACGTCGACCTCGCCTGGGCCTGGATCAAGGCCTTCGCCGGGCCGGAGAACGCCCGGAAGAACCTGGTCGAGCACAATATCGGCTCGGTCTGGCTGGCGGTCTATGACGACCCCGAGCTGAAGGCGGCCCGGGCGCATTTCTGGCCCGCCCTGCTCGACGGCTTCGCCCGCGCGAAGAACCCGCCGCTCTCGGGCGAGGCGCAGGACTTCCTCACCAACACGCTGCAGGACGTCGCCAACGGGCGTGTCTCCGCCGCCGACGGCATCAAGGCGGTGAACGAAAAGTGGGCCACCATCCCGGTGCCGCCGGCGCTCGCCACCGCCGCCAAGGGCTCCGGGCTGCAGGCGCAGTGACGGCGGAAGTCCGCCGCAGACGCGGGCCGCCGGCCGATGAGGCTCGGCGGCCCGCTGCTCTCCGCCTGGAATCGGCTCGGCGAGCGGGGCGTCCTGCTCGCCTTCCTGCTGCCGGCGCTGGCCGTGCTGGTCTTCGCCCAGTTCTGGCCGCTGGCCAGCTCGGCGGTGATCTCGCTCTACGACTGGACCCTGTCGCGCTCGCCGGTGCCGGGCGGCTTCGTCGGGCTCGCCAACTACCGCAAGGCGCTGGCCGATCCGGTCTTCGTCGGCTCGATCGGCACCACCGCGCTGCTCGCCGCCGGCTCGACCCTGCTGCAGATGAGCGTCGGGCTCGGGCTGGCCCTGCTCACCGTCGGCGAGAGCGGCCGGCTGCGGCTCGCCCGCACGCTGCTGATGCTGCCCATGGTGGTGGCGCCGGTCGCCGTCGGCACCATCTGGCGCATGCTGCTCGCCGCCCGGGTCGGGCCGGTCAACCACCTGCTGGCGGCGCTCGGCATCGACGGGCCGAACTGGCTCGGCGATCCCCGCTGGGCGATCGTCTCGCTGATCCTGATCGACGCCTGGGAATGGATGCCGTTCGTCATGGTCATCTACGCGGCGGCGCTGACCTCGCTGCCGGCCGAGGTGCTGCGCGCCGCCCAGGTCGACGGCGCCGGCCGCTGGCAGATCTTCCGCTCGGTGACCTGGCCGATGCTGCTGCCGGTGACCGTGCTGGTGGCGATGTTCCGGCTGATCGACTCGGTGCTGACGCTGGACCTCGTCTTCACCACCACCTTCGGCGGGCCGGGCTTCGCCACCCACACGCTGAGCTTCTGGATCTACCAGCAGGGCTTGCGCTACTTCAACATCTCCTACGCCGCGGCGACCTCCTGGCTGCTGCTCTTTGCCTGCATGGCGATCGCCGGCGGCTTCCTCGCCTGGCGCCGCCGGCTCGCCGCCTGGCAGGGCGGGCGCTGAGCCATGGCAGGCCGCATCCTCCGCGGCGTCCTGCTGCTGCTGGCGCTGGCGGTGGCGCTGGCGCCCTTCATCGTCCTGTTCCTCAACAGCATCCGGCCGGCCGACGCCTTCCTCAGCGAGACGGCGCCGCTGGTGCCCGACGTGCCGACCCTGGCGCACTACCGCGAGATCCTCGATCCCGAGGCCGGCACGCTGCGCTACCTCGCCAACTCGCTGATCGTCGCCGCCGCCACCACCCTGCTGTCGCTGCTGCTGGGCGCGCCGGCGGCCTATGCGCTGGCCCGGCTCCGGCTGCCCTTCCGCCTGTCGCACCTGGTCGCGCTCTCCTTCCTGGTGGTGCGCTTCTATCCCAAGATCACCATCGCCCTGCCCTACTACCTGCTGATGCGCGACCTGCACCTGCTCGACACCCATGCCGCGATCGTCATCGCCCATGTCAGCCTGGCGGTGCCCTTCGTCGTCTGGCTGCTGCTCGCCTTCTTCGAGGACTTCCCGCGCGAGCTCGAGCAGGCGGCGATGCTCGACGGCTGCGGCCCGCTGCGCCGCTTCGTGCAGGTGGTGCTGCCGCTGATGGCGCCGGTGCTGGTCACCGCCGCCATCCTGACCGCGATCCTCTCCTGGAACGAGTTCCTGATGGCCTCGGCGGTCGGCCCGGTCAACGCCAAGACCCTGCCGGTCCGCGTCTCCGGCTTCATCACCGACAAGGGCATCCTGTGGGGCGCGATGTCGGCGATGGGCTCGATCATCGTCGCGCCGGTGATGCTGTTCGCGCTGTTCACCCAGCGCTACCTGGTGCGCGGGCTGACGCTCGGCGCGGTGAAGGGATAGCGAATGGCCGGCGTCACCCTGTCCGGCGTCAGCAAGCGCTTCGGCGCGGTGACCGCGGTCGACGGGCTCGACCTCGAGATCCGCGACCACGAGTTCATCTCGTTCCTCGGGCCGTCGGGCTGCGGCAAGACCACCACGCTCAACATGATCGCCGGGCTGGAGGCGCCGAGCGCCGGCACCATCCGGATCGGCGCACGCGACGTCACCGCCATGCCGGCGATGCAGCGCGACATCGCCATGGTGTTCCAGTCCTACGCCCTCTATCCGCACATGACGGTGGCGCGCAACCTGGGCTTCGCCCTCAAGGTGCGCGGCCTGCCCGCGGCCGAGATCGCGGCGCGGGTGCGCGAGGCCGCATCCATGCTGTCGCTGGACGAGCTGCTCGACCGCTATCCCCGGCAGCTCTCCGGCGGGCAGCGGCAGCGCGTGGCACTCGGCCGCGCCATCGTGCGGGCGCCGCAGGTCTTCCTGCTCGACGAGCCGCTCTCCAACCTCGACGCGGTGCTCCGGGTGCAGACCCGGGCCGAGCTCCGCCGCCTGTTCCAGCGGCTGCGCACCACCACCATCTACGTCACCCACGACCAGTCGGAGGCGATGACCATGTCCGACCGCATCGCCGTCTTCCGCGGCGGCCGGCTGCAGCAGGTCGGCACGCCGCTGGAGATCTACCGCGCCCCGGCCAACCGCTTCGTCGCCGGCTTCGTCGGCAGCCCGCCGATGAACGTCCTGCCGGCCTCGGTCGAGGCCGACGGGCGGATCGCGGCGCTCGGCGCCAGCTGGCCGGCGCCGCCCGGCTTCCGCGCCGAGGCGGGGCGCGGCCTGCTGCTCGGCCTCCGGCCGGAGGACATCCGGCTCGGCGGCCGGCTCGCCGCCGGGCTCGAGATCGTCGAGCATCTGGGATCGGCGGTGATCCTGCATCTGGCGGTCGGCGGCGCCACCCTGGTGGCGCAGTCGGTCGAGGCCGAGGGGCTGGCCCCGGGCGAGCGCCTCGCCGTCGACCTCGACCCGGCGCTGTTCTACCTGTTCGACCCGGCCAGCGAGGCCACCCTGGCGGCGCCCGGGCGGCGCGGGCTCGCGGCATGAGCGGCCGGCTCGCCGGCAAGGTCGCGATCGTCACCGGCGCGGCGGGCGGCATCGGCGCCGGCTGCGCCGCCCGCTTCCGCGACGAGGGCGCCCAGCTGGTGGTCGCCGACCTCGCCCCGCCCGATGCCGCGCTCGGCATCGCCGACCTGGCCTTCGTCGCCTGCGACGTCGCCGACGCCGCCGCGGTCGAGCGGCTGGTGGCCACCGCCCTGGCGCGGCACGGCCGCATCGACGCGCTGGTCCACGCCGCGGCGCTGCTCGGCGGCAGCGGCCCGTTCCTCGAGGTCTCGCGCGAGGCCTGGGAGGCCTATATCCGCGTCAACCTCACCGGCACCTTCCTGGTCGCCCAGGCGGTGGCCCGCGCCATGGCGGCCGGCGGCGGCGGCCGCATCGTCACCATCGGCTCGGTCAACTCCTTCGCCGCCGAGCCGACCGCGGCCCCCTATGTCGCGAGCAAGGGCGGGGTGCGGCTGCTGACCAAGGCGATGGCGGTCGACCTGGCGCGCCACGGCATCACCGTCAACATGATCGCCCCCGGCCCGATCACCACGCCGCGCAACGCCGCGCTGTTCGGCAGCCCGGCCCTGGCCGAGAGCTTCGCCCGGCTGGTCCCGGCGGGCGGCGCCGGCACCCCCGCCGACATCGCCAACGCCGCCGTCTTCCTGTGCGAGGAGGCCGGCCGCTTCGTCACCGGCACCGAGATCGTGGTCGATGGCGGCGCGCTGGCGCTGACCATGCCCAACGCGGGCTGGAACCAGGGCTGACGCTCAGAACGGCGTCGGGTCGACGAAGCGGCGGGCGACGTTGGCGGTGATGCGCGAGACGTTGTTGTCGTAGCCGGCGTGGCTGAGGCTGCCGGCCCAGGCGATCGAGCCGGTCGACCACACCGCGCCGCCCTGCGGCGTCTCGAAGAACACCATGTCGGCGCGGATCCCGGCATTCTCCGGCGCGCCCTGGCCGGGCACCAGGTCGGTCTCGGTCTCGATCGCCGGATAGAAGGTGTTGGTGTGCGGGCCGGAGCTGGCCAGGACGAGCGCGTGCGGCGGCGAGCCCAGCCGGCGGTCGTGGCGGTCGATCTCCGAGCCCGCCGCGCCGCCATAGACCAGGCCGAAATCGCCGATCCGCTCCTCGGCGCCGACGCCCTCGAAGATCCAGGCGGCGCGCGGATCGAAGCTGCCGGGTCGCCGCCGGTAGAAGGTCGCGGCATCGAATCCCTGGGCGATGAAGCCGACCCCGACCAGCCGCTGCGGCGGCCGTCCGTGGCGCAGCCACAGCCCGCCCGGCTCGCCGGTGAAGCTGTGATGATGCTCGCCCGGCTCGCCGGCCCAGGCCCGCGTGCCGGTCTCGCCGCGGCGCACCTCGATCGCGGTGGTGTCGTCGCCGCGGAAGGCGACGCGCCAGTAGAAGCCGTTGCCGCCGAGATACATCAGCCGGCCGCCGCGCTGCAGGTAGGCGGCGACCGCGTCCCACATCGGCGTCGAGAGATATTCCGGATGGGTCCCGGTCATGATCGCGCGATAGGGAGCGAGCAGCGACAGCCCCTCGCGATGCAGGTCGTCGTCGGTGATGACGTCGCAGGCGGTCCCGGTCGCCTCCAGCCAGTCGGTGATGTGGGTGTCGGCGTTGAACGACCACTGGTAGGTGCGCGGCCGCATGTTGAGCAGCGGCCGCAGCCGCGAGCCGTAGCACACGCCGCTGCCGTCGCGGTGCGTGTCGTAGGTGGCGAGCCCGAACTCGCGGTGCTCGTTGAGGAACAGGTCGTCCTTGTGCAGCTTGATCAGCTCGCCGCGCCCCATCTCGCGCAGCTCGGCGTCGAAGGCCGTGTGGTTGTTGCCATAGGCCATGTAGGTGGCGGTCGAGGCGAGGAAGGCCAGCGGCGCGGTCGTCGTGCCGCGCGGCGGCCGGACGAAGAACGGGATGTAGTCCTCGTCGCCCGGCACCGCGACGCGGGCGCAATAGACGCCGCTGCGCAGGTCGTTGGGCACGGTCAGGGAGAGGTCGACCGCCCAGCCGGCATCGTGCACGTCGTCCTCGTGGAAGTGGATGGCGCCGTACTGGTCGGGCGCCTGCCGCCAGTCATGCTCGGCGCCGCTCCAGTTCCAGCCGGTCATGGCGCGGGCCGGCAGGTTGACGGTGCGGCCGTCGAGCCGGTTGGGCGACAGGTCGATGATCCACTCGGTCGGGATCTCGCGCGCCAGGTCCCAGGCGGCGACCACCCCGTCGACCGCGAGCGGCGACTCGACCAGCCGCTCGGCCTCGGCCTCGCCCAGCGCCCGCGCGACCAGCCGCGGCCGGTCGATCTTGCCGTTGTAGCAGCCGCGCGGCACCCGCCGCCCGGCATCGAGGCCGCCATCATGCGCGGCCAGCATGAAGGGCGTCCCGGCCGGCACGCGCGGCCGCACCGCCACCCTCGCCTCGCGCGCGGCGGCGCCGTCGTCCCGGGCCCAGGGCCGCAGCGGCTGCTGCACCAGCCGCACCGCGCCGCTGGCCGCGTCCCAGCTGGCGAAGACCCGGTACCATTCGCGGGCCAGCAGCGGCACCCCGGTCGAGATCTCGGCATCGCCGCCGGCGCCGTCGCCGAGCCGCAGCGCCAGGCAGCCCGCCGCGTCGAGCAGCAGCGCGTAGCCGGCCCCCGCCGCCTCCGAGAAGGCGCCGAGCAGCGTCTGCCGGCCGCTGCCCGGCAGGGTCGGCCAGACCATCGCCTGCAGCGACCCGGCCGCCGGCAGGTCGAGGAGCGGCGCGGCCGGCACCTCGACGAAGGAGCCGGCATGGATCGGCTGGTGGCGGCCGGGATGCCGGCCCTCGATGGCGGTCGCCACCGGTCGGGTGCGGAAACCGGGAACCGCCGTGTGGTCGTCGCCGCAGATCAGCCGCACCACGCCGGCGTCGAACTCGGTGTCGCCGGCCTCGCAGCTGATGCGGAAGTCGATCCGCTCGCCCGGCGCCACGGCCAGCCTGTCGCCATAGCCGACGATCCGCTTCATGGTGCCCCTCCGCCTCCCCGCCCCTGTCAGTCGAGCGCGAGCGGGCGGCCGGTCATCGCCTGCCAGCGCAGCTTGAAGACGTGCCACTCGGCCGCCTCGTAGGTCGCGAAGGTGGCCTCGGGATGGAAGGTGACGGGCTTGCCGCGCTCGCCGCTGAGCTGCACCAGCATCCATTCCTCGCCCGGCCTGCTGGCGTAGAGCGCCCAGCGCCCGCGATGCGGCCCGCGCCGCATCTCGTTGAGCAGCGCCTGCAGCGCCGGGCTGTGGATGCCGTAGGGCCGGTCGCGGAACTCGCGGGCGAGCGCCAGGTCGGGCGGGTCGATCGTCGTCATGGGCGGCAGCCTAGGAGCCCCTGCCGGAAATCGCCAGGGCCGCGGCCACCCTACTCCCCCTGCGGGGCGACGTAGTTGGGGCAGTTGGCGGCGAGCTGGCTCCAGGCCCTGTCGAGCTCGGCCTTCGAGCGCTCGGCCTCGATGCGCTGCGCCGTCGCGTTGTCGACGTAGTTGCTCTCCTGCCGGATGATGCCGAAGGCGCCGCCGGCCGGCGGCTGGTAGAGCACGAGATAGCCGCAGAAGCGGTCGATGTTGGCGAACCTCGCCACCAGGTCGACGGCGACGTAGATGCCGGGTGCCGGCGCCCGGCCCGGATCCTTCGTCCAGGTCACCTTGGTCAGCCGCCAGAAGGCCAGCGCGCCCGCCTGCGCCGCGAGCTCCTGACTCCGCCGGCTGAAGCTCTCCAGCGTCTCGCCGCGCCGGCTGGTGCCGGACTGCAGGTTGTAGGCGTCGGCGTAGCGGCCCGCCGCCACGGCTTCGAGATAGCGTCCGGCGACCTGCAGGACGTTCTGGCGCTGCGCCGGCGAAGGCACCCAGCCGGGGGCCGAGTCGGTGGTGACGTTGACCTCGGTGGCGGCCGCCGGGGTCACCTCGACGCCGCCGGCCTGCGCGGCCGGCGCACCGAAGCCCGAGATCAGCACCAGCAGCAGAACGATGCCGAGCCTGCCCATGCGGCCTCCGCGACGACCGGCGCAGTGTTCCACAATCGCGCGCGCCCGTCGATCAGGGGCGGCGCGTGGGCGGCCCGGCCCCGCATGGCGCGGCGCCTCGGCCGACGCTACAATGGGTTTCCAGCCGGCTGGACGGGGCAGCCCTGCGACGCGAGGTGCCGATGCTGAACCCGACGAGCCTGCTGGCCGACGCCCTCGGGCGCAACCTGGCCGACACCTACCGGCGCATCTACGGCGAGCGCGAGCCGCACTTCGCGGTGATGCTCGACGAGGCCGCCCGGCTGGTGATCGAGCGGATCGCCAGCAGCGACGCGCTCTATCACGGGCCGCAGCACACTGCGCTGGTGGCGCTGTGCGGCCAGGATCTGCTGCGCGGCCGCCGCCTGGAGAAGGTGGTGACGCCCTGCGACTGGCTGCATTTCACGCTGGCCACGCTGCTGCACGACATCGGCTATGTCCGCGGCGTCTGTCCCGGCGACACCGCCGAGCGCTTCGTGATCGACATGGCGGGCAACAGCGTGGCGCCGCCGCGCGGCGCCTCGGACGCCTTCCTGACGCCCTACCATGTCGAGCGCTCGAAGATCTTCGTGCGCGAGCGCTTCGCCGAGGTGCCGGTCGTCGACGTCGAGCGCATCGTCCGGGCGATCGAGCTCACCCGCTTCCCGGTGCCCGAGGACGAGGACCATGCCGAGACCGACACCGAGGCCGGGCTGGTGCGCGCCGCCGACCTGATCGGGCAGCTCGCCGACCCGCTCTATCCGAGCAAGCTCAACGCGCTGTTCCACGAGTTCGCGGAGATCGGCGCCGACAAGAAGCTGGGTTACGCCAATCCCGGCGATCTCGCCGACCGCTATCCGCAATTCTTCTGGAGCAAGGTGGAGCGCCACATCGGCGAGGCGCTGCGCTATCTCGAGCTCACCATGGAAGGCAAGCAGTGGACGGCGATGCTCTACAGCCACATCTTCTCGATCGAGCATGGCCGTCGCCGCGCCGGGCCGCAGCCCGGACGCCCCTCCAGCCCGGCGGCGATGTGACCTCGACGCTGGAACGGAACAGGATCCCGTCGACGGCCCGGGACGCCGGGTGTCAGTCCGCCTTCTCGAAGTCGCCGGGCTTCCAGGTCTTGTCCATGGCCGCCTCGGTCGGGCCGTAGAGCCTGAGGACGGAGAAATAGCCCCGGCCCGGAACCGTCGCCAGCCAGTTGCCGGCCTTGCCCGAGGGCGCCTTGGGTCCGAAGAATAGGTCGGTGCTGCCGTCCGCGTTCTGCGCCGGCTGGTCCCGCGAACCGAGCGACGGGAAAGGCTGGCCATTGGCGAGGCCCGAGCCGTTCTCGGCTTCGTAGAGCGTCACCGACCAGAAGTTGGCAGCCGGCACGTCGGCCGGCAGGGTCAGGCGGTAGTTGCTGCCGCCGGACAGATGCGCGCCGTCGCCGTCGGTGAAGGCGATCATGTACATGGCGCCCTTGCCGGGAATCTTCGACAGCATCCCCGGGCTGACCGAGTAGTAGTTGGTGAAGAACCAGGTCCGGGCGTCGAGGTCGACATAGTTTCCGGCGACGTTTTCCCAGGACAGGTTCAGCGACGTGCGCGGACCGGGCGGAGTGATGTTGTCCAGCGGATTGATCCAGCGGCGGTCGGGGTAAAGGCGCAGAGAGCCGCCGTTGAGGCTGTCCTGGAAGCCGATGACGCGGCTCATCCTGTAGGCGGTCCTCGCGGCCCGGTCGAGGATGGTACGGGCCCGGCCATCGGGCTCGAACGGCTGCCCCTCGACGATGCCGATGGCGGCCAGCAGGCCGCGCGAATCCGGGCCGGCGAGGTTGGCGCCCTCGCTGTCAACGAGCTGCTTGAGCTGGTCGAAGGCGCCGGCGTCGCTCGCCGGCAGCATGTTGGCCGGGATGCCGGAGGCATCGGGGAAGCGCATCGGCCTGGCGGTCGCCGCGCTGTTCAGCGGATAGATCCTCGCCCGTTCCATGAGCTCGACGGCCGGGGCGAGGTTCTTCGGGTCCTGGTAGAAGCCGCGCAGGAAGATGAAGACGTTGTTCGTCCCCGAGCGATAGATGAAATGCCCGTCCGGCACGCTGCCGGCATGGCCGGGCGGCAGCAGCAGGAACTTGCCGCCCTTGCCCCCATCGGGTCCAGGCAGGCCGACGTCGCCGAAGAACTTGCCGCCGTCGACCGGGATGGGGCGCTGCCAGAAATCCAGCAGGATGCCCTGCAGCATGGGCGGCGCTTCGAACACCAGCGGACCGTCCTTGCCGAGGTCCACGTAGCTCATCGCGTAGAGGATATCGGAATTGGGCGTGGTCACCAGGGTCCTGGCATCGAGCCGCTTCTTCCAGATCGGCAGGACCTCGTACCCCGCGCCGAAGACCTTCTCGGACCCGAGCTTCATGCCCAGCGTATTGATCAGCGGCATCGCCCAGAGATAGGCCTGCGTCGCTCGCTGGAACAGCAACTCCTCGCGGAGGGTTCGCGCGGCCTCCCTGGTGGGATGGCCTTCCTCGAACGGCGCATTCGCCAGCTCGTCGAAGCGTGAGGGGTTCATGGGTCAACTCCCGACGTGGCTTGGTCACATTCCTGCCGGCCGGCGATCCGCGCCGGCCCGTGGTCGTCCGCGCTGGCGGCGCGGGGCGTTCAGTCGATCATCTCGAAGTCGGTGAGGCTGAACGTCTTGTCGAAGAAGGGCTGCAACGGCGCGTACAGGCGGAAATAGACGAACCAGCCGTCGGCGCCGGAGGTCTTCAGGAAGTTGCTCCCGAATCCGGCCGGCGCCGTCGCCCCGACGAAGAGGTCGACGCTGCCGTCGGCGTTGTACGTCAGGTCCTTCTGGCGGCTGTCGAGATTCACGCTGCGGATCCCGGCGCCGCCATTGTCGTAGGGCCGGCGCGTGTTCTCGCTGTAGAGCGTCAGCGCCCAGAATTGCGCCACCGGAACGTCCCTGGGCACGCGCAGCCGGTAGGTCCTGTCGGCGCGCAGCAGGTTCCCCTGGGAGTCGCGCTTGGTGGTCATGTACACCTGACCCTTGCCGACCTCCGGGTTGACCATGCCCTTGCTGCTGGTGACGGCCTCGTAGAACCAGGTGGTGCGCTCGTCGAGCTCGACGCGGGTCTCCGTCTCCTGCGGGATGGTGAAATCGAAGCACTTGTACCAGCGGGTGCCCTTCCAGTAGGGCGCCGCGAAGCGCGGGTTGACTTGCAGGTTGCGGGCCATGAGCTCGCCCATCGCCGCGCCCTTCTGCAGGATCGACGCCTGCCGCGCGTCGGGCCGGAACGGCCGGCCCTTCTCGATGCCGAGCGGCAGCAGCATCGCCATCCAGGCCTTGTCGACCGCGCGCACCGGCTCGTCCTGGATCGCCTCGGCGAGGCACTTCCAGTATTCGAGGCCGCGCGGGGCGGTGGCGCTCCATTCGACGTCGCCGTTCTCGATGAACGGGCAGGCAGCGAGCGGCGCTCCGTGCCGCCCCATCTTCAGGCGGGCCTTGACCTGCGCGTAGAAAGCCGGATCGGGATCGAGGATGCGCAGCCCGAAGAGAATGCTGTTGGTGGCGCTCTGGAACACGAACTCGCCCGCCTTCAAGTAGGCCTCGACGTCGTCCTCGGGGCCGACGATGACGTAGGTGCCACCCTTGCCCTGATCGGGCCCGGTCAAGCCGGTGTCGACCACCGGGCGCTGCCACAGGTCGATGAATGCCCCGGCCGTCATGCCGGCGGGATAGTCGACTACCAGGGGGCCGTCCTTCAGGCTGGTGAACTGCAGAATGTAGGGGGTAGACAGGTTGCCCGTGACGATGCCCCGCTTCTCCTTGAGCGAATCCAGCACGACGAAGTCGGTTGCTCCCGTCACGCCGTAGGCCTTGCCCTGGTGCAGGCGCCAGGCGGTCATGCTGACGATCGGATGGCTCCAGAGATAGGCTTGGCACGCCCGCTGGTAGTCCATCTCGTCGAACAGCCGCCGCGAGGCGTCGTCGTCGAAATAGCTGTGCCGCAGCTCGATGTCGCCGACCGGAGTGGCGATGCGTTCGTCGCCCTGCAGGCTGGCGGATTCGAGAGTCCGGTTCGCAATGCTCATGGGGGTCATCCTGCGCGCGGTCAACAGATGTCCGCCGATCATCCCATGGCGACGCTAGTCATGGCCAGCAGCGAAGCTTGGCTTGGCTCGGCCTGCCCTGGGCGCGTGCGGCTGCGGCCATCGCCCGCGCCATCGAGCTGACCCGCTTCCCGGTGCCCGAGGACCGGGACCCGAGACCGACACCGAGGCCGGGCTGGTGCGCGCCGCCGACCTGATCGGGCAGCTCGCCGACCCGCTCTATCCGGGCAGGCGCAATGCGCTGTTCCACGCGTTCGCGGAGATCGGCGCCGACAAGAAGCTGGGCTACGCCAATCCCGGCGATCTCGCCGACGCTATCCGCAATTCTTCTGGAGCAAGGTGGAGCGCCATAGCGGCGAGGCGCTGCGCTATCTCGAGCTCACCATGGAAGGCAAGCAGCGATGCTCTACAGCCACATCGTCTCGATCGAGCATGGCCGTCGCCGCGCCGGCCCGCAGCCCGGACGCCCGCAGCCGCCGGCCGGGGCGCCGGGATGACGGGCCGGGATGACGGGCCGGGATGACGGAACGGGCCGCGGCATCCTGGATGCGCAGCGGCCCGCCCCGTCGCCGGGATCACATGCCGCCGATCGTGCCGGCCATCGGGTCGACCACGACCGTGCCGGTCTGGCCGCCCTTGGTGGCGGTGGTCGTCCAGGTCGTGCCGGTCTTCTCGAGCGCGCCGATGTTGGTGTAGCCGGCGGCGCTCAGCAGGTTGAGGACCCGGGTCTCCTGGTCCTGCCGCGACAGCTGCTGCTTGCTGAGGTCGACCGGCGCGCCGGCGGCGAGCGCTCCGGCGGCGCCGAGGGACAGCACCAGGGCAACAGCGATGGCGATCTTCCGCATCATCGATATTCTCCCAAGGATCGCACTAGCGAGCCACGAGACGCGCGGCTCCGCCTCGCAGCTTAGTTGAAGGAGTGCGCAGCAACAAGCGCGCTGCCTGCAAATTCTTGTCGAGGATTCCCGTCCGGATCCGGCCTAGCGCCGGTAGCGCTCGAGCAGCCGGGCGAAGCCGGCCAGCATGCGCTCCTCGATCTCCGGCCGCCCTTCCAGCCGGGCCAGCGCCAGCGCCGCCGCCTCCAGCGTCGACAGGCCCTCGCGGCGCGGCTCGCGCCGCAGCCGGCCGTAGAGCGACGGCCGCTTCGGGTTGAGCACCAGCCGGCGGCACTTCAGCACCCAGGGATTGCGCCACCACAGGGTCTTGGCCTGGCTCCAGCTGCCGTCGAGCACGACGACGCCCTCGATCCCGGCCAGCCCGCGCGCCTGGTCGGCCAGCGGCTCGCCCTTGCGGTCGACGGCCACCAGATCGCGGCCGGGCGGCAGGGCGGCGCTGCGCGCGGCGCCGAGATGCAGCACCGCCCAGCGCTTCGGATCGACCGTCCGGCCGAGCGCCTGGCCGAGGCTGGCCCAGGACAGGCCGACGCGGAAGGTGGCGTTGACGAGGTGCAGCACGGCGAGCCGGCCGGTGCCGAGCCCCTCGTCCTGCTCCTGCGGATGCTGCAGCACGAGCAGCGCCACCCTGTTCGCGATCGGCTCGATGCCCTCGCAGACGCAGAGCGACGGCGGCTTCAGGCAGCGCGGGCAGGGCGCCGGGGCGGCTTCGTCGGGCGGCGGGGACAGGGGATCGGTCGTCATCCTGGACCGGCAGGGGTGGGTCGCGGGCGCCGCACGCTGGGCCGCGGGCCCGGCCCTGTCAAGCGATGGTGGCCGGGCCCGGGCCGGAGCCGGGCCGGAGCCGGGCCGGGACCGCCTACATCGCCAGCCGCAGGCCCTCGGGATCGTAGGGCGAGTCGGCGACGACGCGCGCGGCGCAGACCGTCTCCAGCACCGGCACGGTGAGCTCGGTGCCGGGCACCGCCAGCGCCGCCGGCAGCAGGGCGAGCGCGACGTCCTCGCCGAAGGTCGGCGAGAAGGCGCCGGAGGTGATCCGCCCGGCCAGCCGTCCCGCGCGATACACGCCCTCATGCCCGAGCACGCTGGCGCCGCTCGTGGCGATCAGCAGCGTGGCGAGCCGGCGCGCCGGCGGCCCGGCGGCGAGCCGGCGGATCGCCGCCCGGCCGACGAACGGGCCCTTGTCGGGCGCGAGCTGCGGGCCGAGCCCGGCCGCGAGCGCGTCGATCTCGGCATTCATGTCTGGCCCGACCGCCGGGTAGGACTTGTCCAGCCGCAGCGGATTGAGGGCGCGCTGCCCGACCAGCCTGAGGCCGTGCCGCGCGCCGGCCGCCAGGAGGCGGTCGAGCAGGTGCCGCTGGCCGGCGATCGGATGGTGCAGCTCCCAGCCGAGCTCGCCGGTCGAGGAGCTGCGCACCAGCCGGACATCCTCGGCCAGCCCGATGGCGAGCGTCCGCACGGTGCCCGGCGGGAAGGCGGCATTGCCGAGGTCGGCGTCGACCAGCCCGGCGAGCAGGTCGCGCGCCCGCGGCCCGGTGATCGCGAAGCAGCCGCGCTCCATCGTGACGTTGCGCAGCGCGACGCCGCCGCCGTCGGGCAGCAGGCGCCACAGCGCGTCGAGGTCGAGCCGCTCGGTGCGGGCGCCGCTCACCAGGTAGAACAGGTCCTCGGCGAGCCGGCAGACGGCGAAGGCCGAGCGCACGCCGCCATTCTCGAGCAGCAGGTAGCCGGCGCCGACGCTGCCGACCGCCGGCAGGGGCGTCGCCAGCACTTGGTCGAGCCAGGCGGACGCCTCGCGGCCGGAGACCTCGAGCTTGGTCGCCGCCGAGGCCTCGACCAGGCCGACGCCGCCGCGCACCGCCAGCACCTCCTCGGCGACCTGGCGGCTGGCCGGGGTGTCGCGGTAGCCGGGCGCGTCGACCGCCGGCATGCCGGCCGGCGCGTACCAGACCGGCACTTCCCAGCCATTGGCGGCGCCCCAGACCGCCCCCAGCGCGGTGAGCCGGTCGTAGGCGGGATGGGTCCGCGCCGGCCGGGCGGCCGGCAGCTCCTGCCCCGGCAGGATCAGGTCGGAATGGGCGCCCCACAGCTCGACCGCCTTGAGCGCGATCCATTCCTTGGTGGCGTAGGCGCCGAAGCGCCGCGGATCGAGCTCGTTCATGTCGATCGAGGTGCCGCCCTCGACGATCCACTCGGAGAGGCTGTGGCCGATGGTGCCGCCCCAGAGGATGCCGCCGGGCACGCCTTCGGCCAGCCACAGCCCGTGCCGGCCCCAGGCCGGCCCGACCAGCGGCATGCCGTCGGCGGTCATCTGCATCGGGCCGCGGATGTTGGAGCGGATGCCGGCGCGGGCGAAGGCCGGGACGATCTCGGCGGCGCGCTCCATGCCCCAGGCATGGGCGTCGAGGTCGGGCGGCATCGGCTCGCCGGTGAAGGACTCCGGCACGCCGTCGACGCCGAACAGCTGCAGGTCCTCGGACCGCTCGTAGGTGCCGAACAGCAGCGCGTCGCCTTCCTCGCGCATGTAGCCGAGGAAGTGCTCGTCGCGCATGATCGGCATCTCGGGCAGGCCCTGGCGCCGGCGCGCCGCCAGCTCGGGCACCGCGTCGGTGATCCAGTACTGTACCACCACCGGCATGCAGGGCAGCTCGAGGCCGAGCAGCGCGCCGGTGTCGCGGGCATAGGTGCCGGTCGCCAGCACGAGCTGCTCGCAGAGCCATTCGCCGGCCGTGGTGGCGAGCGTCCAGCCGCCGCCGCGCCGGGCGGATATGGCGGTGACGCGGGCCTGCTCCTGGACCCGCGCGCCGCGGTCGCGCGCCCCCTTGAGCAGCGCCATGGTGACGTCGGTCGGCGAGACCCAGCCGTCGCCGGGATGGTAGAGCGCGCCGAGGATGCCCTCGGGGCTCCCGATCAGCGGCCAGATCTCCAGCGCCTCGCGCGCCGTCAGCAGCCGCGCCTCGGCGCCGATCGCCTCGGCGACGTTCATGTAGCTGCGGTACTCGTCGAGCCGGCCGGGCTGGCGGGCGATGCGCATCTGGCCGCAGGGATGCCAGCCGACCGCCTGGCCGGTATCGGCCTCCAGGCCCTTGTAGATCTCGATCGTGCGGTTGATCATCCGCGAGGCGGCGTCGCTGCGCACATAGGTCGGGATGAAGCCGCCGGCCAGCCGCGTCGAGCCGCCGGCGATCTGCGCGCGCTCGAGCAGGACGCAGTCGGTCCAGCCGCGCCGGGCGAGGCCGTAGAGGATGCCGGCCCCGACGCATCCGCCGCCGACCACGATGACGCGCGCCTGCTGCATGTCCCGCTCCTGCCCGTGCCGACCAAGCGCCGGGGCCGGGGCGCGCGACCCGGCGCGCCCCGGCCCCGACCCCGCCGGTGCTACTTGATCAGCCGCGGCGCGCCGGTCTCGGCGGCCGACGGATCGAGGCCGAACTTGACCAGGATCTTGGCGATCTCGCCGTTCTTGTGCAGCTCGGCGATGTCCTCGTCGACCGCCGTGCGCAGCGCCTCGTTGCCCTTGAACATCGGCAGCGTGCCCTGGCCGGCCTCCATCGAGGCGGCGACCCGCGGATCGGGCTTGATCACCTTGATCTGGATGCCCTGCATGGCGCCCTGCTTCTGCGCCAGCACGCCGACCGAGTAGCCGTCGAGCACGACGCCGATGCGGCCGGCCTGCAGGTCCTGCAGCGCCGCCGGCGAGGTCTGGTAGAGCTTCAGCTTCTCGCCGAGCAGCTTCTTGACGTCGGCGATCCACAGATTGCCCTGGGTCGAGCCGACCGCCGGCTCCTTCATGAAGCCGTCCACCGAATCGACGCCGGTCTTGGAATAGACCGCCATCTGGTCGAGGTAGAGCGGCGCCGACAGGTTGGTCACCTTGTTGCGCGCCTCGGTGCGGTACCAGTCGCCGGTGGTCAGCTCCGCCTTGCCGCTGATCACGTATTGCAGCGCGGCGGCGGGATCGACCGGGATGGCCTTGACCTTGAGGCACTCCATCGCCGCGATCGCCTTGACGATGTCGCCGTCGATGCCCTGCAGCTCGCCCGAGGGATCGACGTAGGAGTAGGGCGGGTAGGTGCCCGGGGCGACCGTCAGGAAGCCCTTCTCGACGGTGGTGAACTCGTGCTTCGGCTTGCAGTCGTCGGCCCGCACCGGGCCGGCGGCGAGCACCGCCAGCCCGAGGCTAAACGTTACGACCAGGTTTCGCAGGGCTTTGCGTTCCATGAGACGCTCCTTGAAGGTTGTCGTTGCAGGCTAGCGTTGGACGTTCTTCCCGGTCCGCTGCTCGATCCAGGAGACCAGCAGGGAGGCGGGAATGCAGACGGCGGCGAAGAAGAGAGCTGCGACCGCCAGCGCAGGGAAATAGAGGAAGGTCGTGTTGCCGATGTCGTAGGCCCGGCTGATGATCTCCTGCAGGGCGATGGTGAAGCAGAGCGAGGTGCCCTGGAACACCAGGATGGAGAATCCGAGCAGCGCCGGGAGGGCCACGCGGAAACCCTGGGGAACGATGACGAAGCGCAGCGCGTCGAGGCGCGACAGGCCGAGCGCGGCGGTCGCCTCGTGCTGCCCCTGCGGCACGGCGTCGAGGCCGGCGCGCAGGATCTCGCTGGTGTAGGCGCCGGTCGACCAGGCGAGGGCCATCACCGCCGAGACGAAGGAGGTGATCGACATGCCGACCGAAGGCAGCCCGAAATAGATGAACTGCAGCAGCACCAGGGCCGGCGCGCCGCGGCCGAGCTCGACGACGGCGAGGCAGAGCCAGCGCAGCGGCCGCGCCCGCACCTGCTGGCCGACCGCCAGCAGCAGCCCGGCCGGGATGCCGAGGAGCAGCGAGAAGAAGGTCACCTTGAGGCTGATCAGGAAGCCGGCCCAGAGGTCGGGCAGCCAGCTGACCACGTCGTCCCAGGTGGCGCCGAGGAACATGCCGGTCATCGCGCCACCCGGGCCCGGATGCGGCGGTCCACGGTGCGCGACAGCCAGGCGATCGGCAGGCTGATCAGGATGTAGACCAGCCCGACCATGCCGAACACCTCGAGCCCGCGGAAGGTCGTCTGGGCGAGGTAGTTGGCCTGGTAGGTCAGCTCCTGCACGCCGATCGTCGAGGCGATCGCGCTCTCCTTGAAGATGCCGATGGCGTAGGTCGCCGAGGAGGGCAGCGCGACGCGGAACATCTGCGGCGCGACGACGTCGACGAAGGTGTGCCAGCGGCCGAGGTTGAGCGCCTTGGCCGCCTCGAGCTGGCCGAAATGGATGGCCAGCAGCCCGCCGCGGTAGATCTCCGCCATGTTGATGCCGGCGATCACCCCGAAGGTCGCCAGGCACGCGACGAACGGCGTCATGCTGATCAGCTGGAAGCCGATGCCGAAGAAGACGAGGAAGACCCAGACCAGCGGCGGCACCGCGCGCACCACCGCGAACAGCACGACCACGGCGAGGCGCAGCGGCGGGAAGCGGGAGCGCCGCGCCATCATCAGCGGCAGGCCGAGCAGCGCGCCGACCACGAAGCTGGCGGCCATCAGCGCCACCGTCCAGGGCAGGCCGGTGAGCAGCTGGCGGAACTCGGCGACGATCGTCATCGCTCGTTGACCGCGCGCAGGAAGCGCCGCGCGCGCTCGCTCTGCGGCGACCGGATCACCTCGCGGCTCGGCCCCTCCTCGACGATCACCCCGTCGGCCATGATCATGACGTGGTCCGAGACGTTCTCGGCGAAGCCCATCTCATGGGTCACCACCATCATCGTCATGCCGCTCTCGGCCAGCTTGCGCATGACCGCCAGCACCTCGCTCCCCAGCTCGGGGTCGAGCGAGGAGGTCGGCTCGTCGAACAGCATGATCTTGGGGTCGAGCGCCAGCGCCCGGGCGATGGCGATGCGCTGCTGCTGCCCGCCGGAGCAGCGCGACGGATATTGCTGCGCCTTGTCGGCCAGGCCGACGCGGGCGAGCAGCTGCATCGAGACCTCGTCGGCCTCCCGGCGGCTGCGCTTCAGCACCCGCTCCTGCGCCAGGCTGACGTTGCGCAGCACGTTCATGTGCGGGAACAGGTTGAAGGACTGGAAGACCATGCCGACGCCGCGCCGCAGCGTCTCGAGCCGCGCCTGGCTGAAGGAGGTTCCGCCCTCGAGCGTCACGCCGCCGACCGTGACGCGGCCGCGGTCCGGCGGCTCGATGAAGTTGATGCAGCGCAGCAGCGTGCTCTTGCCCGAGCCGCTCGGGCCGATGATCGCCAGCACCTCGCCGGGCACCACCGACAGGTTGATGTCGGAGAGCACGGTGTGATGGCCGTAGGACTTGTAGAGATGCTCGAGGCGGATCGCCGCGCTCTTCTCCGCACCGTTCACGCGCCTGCCCTTCCGCTCATCGACGGGGCGGCGCCGCGGGCGGCGGGGGCGGGTCCGGCCAGAGCGCTGCCCGTCGGCCCGCGATGCGGCCCGGTCGGTGCGGCCGAAGCGGCCACGGCAGGGCGCCAACGCCGGACAAGTCCCCCTCTCCTCCGCTGCGCAGCAGGGCGAGTTTCGGTTCCACACGGAACCATGTCAACGACCGCGTGCGCGCGCGACAGGGGCGCGCGGGGCGGCGCGCTCAGGCGCCGATGGGCGGCGCGGACGGCATGGCGGGAGGTGACGAAGGGAGGTTGGCGCGCCCGAAGAGACTCGAACTCCTAACCTTCTGATCCGTAGTCAGATGCTCTATCCAATTGAGCTACGGGCGCGCCGGGCCGCCGGCCGCGCGAGGGCGGCCGGCGATCAGGGGGCGGAACCTACACGAAAGCCCGGCGCCGTTGCAAGCGCGCCGAGGGCGCGGCTGCGCCGGCCGCCGGCGCCGGGCCGCCGCCTCAGGCCGGAACCGGCTCGCGCCGCGCGCCCTCGGCCGCCGCCGGCGCGGTGCCGAGCCAGGCGGCGAAGTCGGGGGCCTCGTCCGGCAGCACCGCGCTCGCCGCCGGCGGCGCGTAGGCCGGCTGCTCGAAGGCGGGGGGACGCGCCTTCAGCGCCCGCCACAGCCGGCGGAGCAGGCCGGGCGGCCGGAAGTGGGCGGCGAACTGGCGGTTGATCTCGACCGCCCGCCAATAGCCCTGGCGCCATTCCTGGAAGGTGGCGTGGAGCTCGCGGCCCTGCTGCCGGCTGACCGACAGCATGACGCAGTCGCAGCCCGCCTCGAGCTGCACGTCGCCTCGCGGATCGACCTTGAAGCGGTGGTTGCTGGGGGTGTGGCGCAGCCAGCCGCGCACCAGGTCGAACTCGTCGGGGCGGGCGCGCAGGGCGGCGATCGTGGGCGAGATGTCGAGATAGGCCATCGCGGCACTCCTTCGTCTGTTGCTGCCCGGAAGATCGCCGGTCGAGCGAACAGGACGGCCGGCGTTTCCGGCGAGACGGGCGCGAGCGACCCGCCTCGGGGTCGGGAACGGCCGTGCCGCGCCGGCCCCCCTCGGGGAGGCCGCCGCGGCCACTGACCCGAAAACCGGCGCGCCAGGGGGCGAGTTCCGGAATTGCCGCCTGCCGCACGATTCGCGTCGGTCGATGGCCCCTCGCCCGCGCGAAAGCCGAAACCGGCTTGTGGGGGGTAGGGGCAACAGCTACTATCTGCAGGGTTATGGGGGTACGGGGACAGAGGCGGCGCAGGCGGCTCCAGGCCGGTGCTGGATCTGCTCCGCACGACACGGGATAGCGCCTCGCATGGTCATCAAACGTCTCTCTGCCGTGGCGGTGGGCACGGCTCTGCTGCTCGGGGGCTGCTCGTTCACCAACGACGCGCTGCTCCCGTCCCTCGGGGTCGACGCCAACGGGAATTCCGACGGCCGCACGGCCACGCAGCAGCCCGGCGTCTCCGGCCAGGTCGCGAGCCAGCCGGCGCAGCAGCCCGTCGTCGATGCGGCCGGGGCGCCGCAGATGGCGCCCAGCGGCACCGGCACCTTCGTGGGTGCCAAGGTGACGGAGATCCGCGGTGAGCTCGGCCGGCTGCAGACCGCGCTGCAGATCGAGAGCGAATCGCTGCAGGCGCTGCGCGCCTCGGCGGCGCAGAACGCGACCGTCTACCACTCCACCGTCGCCGACATCGCGACCAAGCTGCAGATCGGCAGCACCGCCGGCAACCCGATCCTGACCCAGCAGTGGAACACCGCCCAGACCCAGCTGCAGGCGGTGAGCAACGATCTCGACAAGATGAACATCCTGGCGAACGAGATGTCGGGGAACGTCACCTTCGCCAACTACGTGCTCGATTCGATCCACAACGCCTTCGGGCTGGCCGGCGCGGTCGAGGAAGATCACCGCCAGCTGCAGCAGCTCGAGCAGATGACCTACCAGGCGAGCCAGCAGCTGCAGCGGCTGGTCGGCGACCTCTCCGGCGACATCAGCCGGCAGAGCGCCTTCCTCTATGCCGAGCGCAACAACCTCTCGACGCTGGCGCTGGCCATCAACAGCGGCCAGCCGATGGGTCCCGCCTTCTCCAACACGCTGAGCTACATGCCGGCGCCGGCCCCCGCCGCCTCGCTGAGCGGGCTCGCCGCCAACCGGCCGCTGGTCACCATCCGCTTCGACCAGCCGAACGTGCAGTACCAGCAGCCGCTCTACCAGGCGGTGCGGGTGGCGATGGACCGCCGCCCGAACGCCGCCTTCGACCTGGTGGCGATCCCGGCGGCGGCGACCACCCCGTCGCAGCAGAGCGCGAACTATGCGGTGGCCCGGCAATATGCCGACCAGGTGATGCGCTCGCTGATCGGCATGGGCGTCCCGGTCGACCGCGTCAGCGTGCGCACCGCCTCGGGCCAGACGACGCCGAGCAGCGAGGTCCGCCTCTACGTCCGCTAGGCCGGGGCCAGGCCGGGACGAGGGCTGACCCAGCCCCGCATCCGGAGCCCGCGCCGCCGCGTATAATCGACCGGAACCCGTCGCAGGGAGGATCCGGTCATGCCGATTCGCAACACCCCGATTCGTCTCGTTCTCCTGCTGCTCGGCCTGATCGGGCTGGCGGGCGCCGGCCCGGCCCGCGCCGCCGAGCCGCTCGGCGACGCCGACCGCGCCGCCATCCGGCAGGTGGTCGAGGACCAGCTCGCCGCCATCCGCCGCGACGACGGCGCCGCCGCCTTCGGCCTGGCCAGCCCCCTCATCCAGGAGCGGTTCGGCACCCCGGACATCTTCATGTCGATGGTGCGGACCGGCTATGCCGCCGTCTACCGGCCGCGCCAGGTCGAGTTCCGCGAGATCGCCGACGACCCGGAGCTCGGTCTCGTCCAGAAGGTGCTGCTGGTCGGGCCGGACGGCAGCCCGGTGCTGGCGATCTACCAGATGCAGAAGCAGCCGGACGGACGCTGGCGGATCAATGGCTGCATCCTGACGAAGTCGCCCGACGTCGGGGTCTGACGCGGAGCCGGCCCGGGCGTCTCGGTGGCGCCTCGGGCGGCGATTGCTGAGCCAGGCTGGCTGGGCTAAATCTCCGGCCAGCCGCCGATCGCCGACCGGAGAGCCCCGATGAGCCCGAGCGCCGCCAGCCCGAAGACCTTCCCCGTATCCTGGGAGGAGCTGCACCGAAACGCCAAGGCGCTGGCCTGGCGCCTGACCGAGACCACGCCGTGGAAGGGCATCGTCGCGGTCACCCGCGGCGGGCTGGTGCCGGCCGCCGTGGTGGCCCGCGAGCTCGATCTGCGGCTCATCGACACGCTCTGCATCGCCAGCTACGACGACCGCCAGCAGGGCAAGCTCAACGTGCTGAAGCGGGTCGATGGCGACGGCGAGGGCTGGCTGATCATCGACGACCTGGTCGACACCGGCAAGACGGCCAGGGCGGTGCGCGAGATGCTGCCGCGCGCCCACTTCGCCACCATCTACGCCAAGCCCGCCGGGCGGCCGCTGGTCGACACCTTCGTCACCGAGGTCAGCCAGGACACCTGGATCCTGTTCCCCTGGGACATCGAGCCCCAGTTCATCCAGCCGATCGTGCAGCGCCAGCGCGGCTGAGGCGGGCGCCCGCTCAGTCGGCCTCGCCGGTCTCGTCCGGCGGGCGTCGCGGCATGTCGCGGAAGCGCCGCCAGCCATGCGAGCCGTGCAGCGGCCAGAAGGCCTCCATCACCAGGTAGGTGAAGGACGCCGACCAGCCGACCAGCACGAGGCCGTTCAGCGATTCGACGCCGGCGATGAGGCGGATGCCGCCGATCGGGGCGACGTCGCCGAGCCCGAGCGTCGAGTAGGCGACGATCGAGAAATAGACGTAGTCGACGAAGTCGTGCTGCGCCATCCCGGCGAAGTCGCCGATCTTCAGCTTGTCGAGCAGCAGGTAGGCGAAGGCGTAGAGCCAGACATGGACGGTGTGCGAGGCGAAGCAGGCCAGCACCACGCCCATCAGACGCCAGCGCCAGCCGAGCCGCGGCGGGCCCGGCAGGTGCTCGCCGATCAGCCGCAGCGCCTCGTAATGCAGGAAGATGGTGAGCGGCACCAGGATCAGGGCGACAAGGATGGCCGGAATCATGCGTGGTCGTCTTTCGCCGGCGCGGCGCCCCCACGGATTGCCCCCGGCGCCGGTCGGCCTATAGTAGCGCAATGCCGCTGACCGCCATCAAGCGAAGCGCTGCCGCACTCGGCTTGGCGCTGCTGGCCCTCGCCGCGTGCGTCGAGCGGCCGATCCCGGTCCGCTCCGGCGCTGCGCCGGCGGCCGTCGCCGCCGCCGGGCCGGTCGCCCGGCCGGCACCGGAGAAGGCCGGCGCCATCGCGCCGCCGCGGCCGGCGGTGCATGCCCGGCGGCAGATGGTGGCGGCGGCCAACCCGCTCGCCGCCGCCGCGGGGCTGGAGATGCTGCGCGCCGGCGGCAGCGCCGCCGACGCGGCGATCGCCACGCAGCTGGTGCTGAACCTGGTCGAGCCGCAATCCTCCGGCATCGGCGGCGGCGGCTTCCTGCTCTACTACGACCGGGCCGGCGGCGAGGTCGCCGCCTATGACGGGCGCGAGACGGCGCCGGCGGCCGCCACGCCCGACCAGTTCCTCGACGCGGCGGGCAAGCCGCTGGCCTTCTACGACGCCGTGGTCGGCGGGCTGTCGGTCGGCACCCCGGGCGGCCTCCGGCTGCTCGAGCAGGTCCATCGCGACCACGGCAGGCTGCCCTGGGCGGCGCTGTTCCAGCCGGCGATCCGGCTCGCCGAGCAGGGCTTCCCGGTGTCGCCCAGGCTCCATCGGCTGATCGCCGCCGACAAGTACCTGAAGACCCAGCCGGCCGCCGCGGCCTACTTCTTCGACGCCGAGGGCGCGCCGCTGGCGGTCGGCACGACGCTGCGCAACCCGGCGCTGGCCCGCACCGTCCGCCGCATCGCCGCCGAGGGCGCCGATGCCTTCTACACCGGCGCCATCGCCCGCGACGTGGTCGCCGCCGTCGCCGGCGCCGCCCGGCCGGGCCGGCTGGCCCTGGCGGACCTCGCCGCCTATCGCGCGGTGAAGCGCGACGCCCTCTGCCGCGGCTACCGCATCTGGACGGTCTGCGGCATGCCGCCGCCCTCCTCGGGCGGCGTCGCGGTGCTGCAGATCCTGGGGTTGCTGGAGGATTACGAGATGGGGTCGCTGCCGCCCGAATCGGTGGCCGCCGTCCATCTCGTCACCCAGGCCGAGCGGCTGGCCTATGCCGACCGCGCGCGCTACCTCGCCGACCCCGCCTTCGTGCCGGTGCCGGTCGCCGAGCTGGTCGCCCGCGACTATCTCCGGCATCGCGCCGCGGCGATCTCGCCGCTGCGCGACATGGGCACCGCGACCGCCGGCACCCCCTCGGCCGCCACCGCCCTGGCGCCGCAGCCGGCCGACACCGAGCATCTCTCGACGACGCAGATCTCGGTGGTCGATGCCGCGGGCGACGCCGTCAGCTTCACCACCACGATCGAGAACGAGTTCGGCTCGCGGCTGCTGGTCGACGGCTTCCTGCTCAACAACCAGCTGACCGACTTCTCCTTCCGCCCGGCCACCGACGACGGCCCGGTCGCCAACCGGGTCGAGCCGGGCAAGCGGCCGCGCAGCTCGATGGCGCCGACCATCGTGCTCGACCGCCAGGGCCGGCTGCGGCTGGTGGTCGGCTCGCCGGGCGGCGCCAGCATCATCGGCTACGTCGCCCGCGTGCTGATCGGCACCCTCGACCAGGGTCTCGACATCCAGCAGGCAATCGAGCTGCCCAACTACCTCAATCCCAACGCCGCGACGCAGATCGAGCGCGGCACGGTGCTGGAGCGGATCGCCCCGACGCTCGAGGCAATCGGCCACAAGGTCGAGGCGGTCGACCTGACCAGCGGGCTGCAAGGCATCATGGTGGAGCCCGGCGGGCTGGTCGGCGGCGCCGACCCGCGCCGCGAGGGCGTCGCGGTGGGCGATTGAGCGCGCCGCCGCCCGCGGTCGGGGCGCCCCCCACGCACCCGACAGCCCTGCACCCGACAGCCCTGCACCCGACCGCCGCGCGCCCCACCGTCGGGCTGCGGCCGGCGGCGCACCGGCGCACCCTCGCCGGCCATCCCTGGGTCTACTCCAACGAGATCGAGATGACCCCTTCGGCCAAGGCGCTGCCGCCCGGCACGCCGGTGCGGCTGCTCGCGGCCGATGGCCGGCCGCTCGGCCTCTACGGCTTCAACCCGCAGCCGCTGATCGCCGCCCGGCTGCTGTCGCGCGATGCCGAGGCGATCATCGACGAGGACTTCGTCGTCGCCCGGCTCGGCCGCGCCCTGGCGCTGCGCGAGCGGCTGGTCGGCGCGCCCTTCTACCGCCTGGTCCATGCCGAGGCGGACGGCCTGCCCGGGCTGATCGTCGACCGCTACGGCGACAGCCTGGTGGTGCAGCCCAACAGCGCCGTCGCCGACCGGCTGACGCCGCTCGTCCTGGCCGCGCTGCGGCGGCTGCTCTCGCCGGCCGCCATCGTGCTGCGCGGCGACAGCCCGGCACGGACGCTGGAGGGGCTGCCCGCCGTCGAATCGGTCGAGGGCGCGCCGGCGCTGCCGATCGAGCTCGTCGAGAACGGCGCCCGCTTCTTCGCCGACCCGGTCGGCGGGCAGAAGACCGGCTGGTTCTACGACCAGCGCGACAACCGCGCCCTGGTCGCCCGGCTGGCGCGCGGCCTGACCATGCTCGACGCCTACTGCTACACCGGCGGCTTCGCGGTGCAGGCGGCGCTCGGCGGCGCCGCCGCGGTCACCGCCCTCGACCGCTCGGCCGACGCGCTGGCGCTGGCCGGGCGGGCCGCCGCGGCGAACGGGGTGGCGGAACGCTGCAGCTTCCGCCGCGCCGAGGTCTTCGCCGAGCTGGCGGCGCTCGCCGCCGAGGGCCGCCGCTTCGACATCGTCGCCGCCGACCCGCCGGCCTTCGTCAAGTCGCGCAAGGACCTGCCGCAGGGCCTGCGCGCCTACCGCAAGCTGGCCCGGCTGGCCGCCGCCCTGGTCGCCCCCGGCGGCTTCCTGTTCGTCGCCTCCTGCTCGCACAACGTGACGCCGGACGACCTCGCCGAGCAGGTCGCCCGGGCGCTGGCCGATCTCGGCCGCGGCGGCCGCATCCTGCATCGCGGCGGCGCGGCGCCCGACCATCCCGTGCACCCCGCCTTGCCGGAGACCGCCTACCTCAAGGCCGAGCTGCTGCAGCTCGACTGAGACCGCGCTATCATCGACCGGCGTCCGGTGACCTCGGGGGAGAGCGGCGATGGGTGGCACGGCGTTGCGGCGGGCCCTGTGGGCCGTCCTCTTCTCGGTTCTCGCCGGGACGGCCACGGCGAAGACGCTGCCGCTGGCCGAGGGCCTGGTGGCGCTCAACAGCCCGGCCGGCGAGCAGGCGCTGCTGCGCAGCCCGGCCAAGGCCGCCTACTGGGACCTCAGCCTGCAGTTCGTGACGCAGAAGACCCAGTCCTTCTGCGGCATTGCCTCGATCGTCATGGTGCTGAACGCCGCCGGGGTGCCGGCGCCGACCACGCCGGAATACGAGCCCTACCGGGTCTTCACCCAGGACAACGTCTTCAACGCCGAGACCGAGGCGATCCTGCCGCAGGCGGTGATCCTGCAGCAGGGCATCACGCTCGACCAGCTGGGCAGCCTGGTGCGGAGCTTCGGGCTGGCGGCCGCCGTCCACCACGCCGCCGACAGCGATCTCGACTCGTTCCGCGCCGCGGCGCGCGAGCATCTCGCCGCGCCCGGCCGGTTCGTCCTGGTCAACTACCTGCGCAAGGCGATCGGACAGGAGCGCGGCGGGCACATCTCGCCGCTCGCCGCCTACGATGCGGAGAGCGACTCGTTCCTGGTCCTCGACGTCGCCCGCTACAAGTACCCGCCGGTCTGGGTCAAGGCGGCGGCGCTGTTCGCGGCGATGAGCACGCCCGATTCGGACAACCGCAACCTCAGCCGGGGCTTCGTGCTGATCGGCGGCGGCGGCTGACCCGCCGTCCCGCCCGGCGCGTCAGACCGGCGCGTCAGCCCTTGTGGGCCTCGTGGTGGTCGAAGCTGGTCTTGATCATCAGCAGGATGAACAGGACGGCGAAGACGAAGAAGGCGAGCCCGCCGTAGTACCCCACCGGCTGCTCCTGCCCGGACTGCGCGCTGACATAGAGCGCCACCACGCCGAACAGCCCGACCAGGCCGCCCCAGATCCACTTGCCGGTGCCTTCCATGTCGCTCCTTCCCGCCCTTTGGCCCACCCTTTGGCCCGCCTCTTGGCCGCCGCTCGGCCGCGCCCCTCGGCCCACCCCTCGGGTTGCGGGGCACAGGGTTATCCCGAAAGCGGGAACGAAGGCAACAGCCGGCCGGTTCCGCGGGCCGGGTGCGGGGCGTCACTCCGGCGGGGCCGGCAGCTCGATCTCGAAGAGGGTGCCGTCCGGCCCGGTATGAGCGAGCCGCAGCTCGCCACCATGGGCCCGCGCCAGGTCGCGGGCGATCGCCAGGCCGAGCCCGGAGCCGCCCGCCCGGGCCGAGCCGGCGAAGGGTTGGAACAGCCGCTCGCGCGCCTTGGCCGGCAGGCCGGGGCCGTCGTCGCGGACCGCGATCTCGAGCCGGCCGGCATTGCTCCGCGCGGCAACCTCGACGCACCCTGCCCGGGCCTCGACCGCGTTGCCGACCAGGTTGCTCAGCACGCGGAAGATCTGGTCGCGGTCGGCCAGCAGCTCCAGCCCCTCCTCCACCCGGTTGTCGAGCCGGAAGCCGGAGTCCGCCGGCAGCGGCAGGAAGGTGCCGACCTCGTCGACCAGCCGGGCCAGCCGGAAGCGGGTGCGGTCGAGCCGCGGCGGCCCCTCGCGGCTGTATTGCAGGATCGCCGAGCAGAGGTCGGCCGCCCGGTCGATGGCCTTCAGCAGCGTCGGCGCGGCCCGCTGCACCTCGGGATCGCCGCTGCCGGCCAGCCGGTCGGAGATCAGCCGCGCGGTGCCGAGGATGTTGCGCAGGTCGTGATTGACCTTGGTCATGGCGCTGCCGAGCGCCGCCAG
This sequence comes from Dongiaceae bacterium, assembly GCA_046349435.1. Classification (GTDB taxonomy): domain Bacteria; phylum Pseudomonadota; class Alphaproteobacteria; order Dongiales; family Dongiaceae; genus JAXMCI01. The sequence goes on from JAXMCI010000013.1 coordinate 72,837, forward strand.
GCGCGTCTTCTGGTGCAGCGCGGCACGGAGCTTCTCCTCCATGTCGATCAGCTCGCGCTGCGCCATGCCGATCTCGTCGCGCCGCCGCGTCGCCGGCAGCAGCGCCGCGGCGTTCTCCGGGTCCTCGCGGAAGGCGATCATGCTCTCGGTCAGGCGGCGCACCGGCCGGACCACGATCCATTGCAGGCTGAAGAACAGCAGGGCGGCGGTGATCAGCGAGATGGCGATCGACAGCCCGAGCACGCGGCCCGAGAACTCGATCAGCGCGGTGCGCACCGGCGCCTCGTCGATCAGCAACTCGATGGTGGCGCCGGGGCGGCGCGGCGACTGGCCGGTCACCCGCAGGATGCGGTTGTGCGGCTGCAGCAGGGCGGCGAACGCCTCGCCGATCGCCGGCAGCAGGCGACGGTCGTCGATGTCGAAGCTGACATCGGCCATCGGCGCGCCGTCGCCGCCGAGCATCAGCTTGACGCCGTCCGGCCGGCGCAGCGCGATCAGGTAGGCCTGGGCCTGGGCCAGCAGGTCGCGCTCGAGCGTCTCGCTGACCGCCTGGTCCGGCGCCGCCTCGAGCGCCATCACCGCGATGTTGGCGGCCTCCAGCTGGCTGCGCAGGTAGGCGAGCCGGAAGCGCCCGGCCGAGGGCGCGAAGATCAGCACCTCGCTGACCATGACGAAGACCACGGCCAGCACCAGCAGCCGGGCCGAGAGGCTGGTCGTCCAGGGCGGCAGGCGAAGCTTGCGCCGGCCCGCCGGCGCGGCGGCGAGGCCGCCGACCCGCACCTGGTCGGTCATGGCGCTGCCCCGCCCTCGCCCCCCGGCCGGAGGGGCGAGGCGAGACCGGCGGCGCGGCGGGACCGGATCATCGCGTCCTTCTACCCGAACCGGCTGAGAAAACGAACCAGCCGCTTGCTGCGCGGCCCGAACAGCGACGGCAGGAAGTAGCTGCCGGCGGCGCGCTTGCCGGCCTCGCCCAGGGTCGGATAGGGCAGCACCAGCTGTGCCATGGCGCCGATGCCGAGGCCGCGCGCGATCGCCAGCACCCAGGGCTGGATCAGCTCGCCGGCCTGCGGCCCGACGATCGAGGCCCCCAGGATGCGGCCGCGGGCGGTGGTCACCACCTTGACGAAGCCGCCCGCGACCCGCTCGGTGCGGGCCCGGTCGTTCTCGGCGAACGGCCAGCGCAGGATGCGGATCGCGCCGTGCCGCTCGCGCGCCGCCGCTTCCGCCAGCCCGACATGGGCGAGCTCCGGCGCGGTGTAGGTGACCCAGGGAATCGCCGCCGTCGAGACCCGGGCCGGCAGCCGGAACAGCGCGCTGCGGATCACCAGCCCGGCATGGTAGCCGGCGACATGGGTGAACTGCAGCCCGCCGACCGCGTCGCCGATGGCGTAGACCCGACGGTTGCTGGTGCGCAGCCCGGCATCGACGGTGATGCCGCGGCCGTCATGGGCGATGCCGGCCGCCGCCAGCCCGAGCCCGTCGAGCCGCGGCCGCCGGCCGGCCGCGACGAGCAGCGCGCTGCCGGCCAGCACGCGCTCGCCGTCGCCCTGGCGCAGCGTCAGCGCCACGCCGCCGCGGTCGGGCGCCGCCCGCACCACCTCGGCACCCTCGTGCAGCGCGATGCCGTCGGCGGCGAGCCGCCGCCGCACCACCTCGACCAGCTCGGGATCGTCCTTCGGCAGCAGCTGCGCCCGCTCGACCAGGCTGACCGCGGCGCCGAGCCCGCGGAACGCCTGGGCCAGCTCGCAGCCGATCGGCCCGCCGCCCAGCACCAGCAGATGCTCCGGCAGGTCGGCGAGCTCGAACACCGTCTCGTTGGTCAGGTGGGGGGTCTCCGCCAGCCCCGGCACCGGCGGCAGCAGCGGCGCCGAGCCGGTCGCCAGCACGAAGCGCCGGGCCCGGATCCGCAGCGCCCCGGCCTCGAGCTCGGCGGGGCCGGTGAAGCGCGCGGCGGCACGCACCACCCTGACCCCGAGCCCGGTGAAGCGGGCCTCGGAATCGTTGGGCGCGATGCTCTCGACGACCTCGCGGACATGCGCCCGGACCCGCGCGAAATCGACCCGGGCGGGCCCGGCGGCGACGCCGAAGGCGGCGGCCTCGCCGACCGCGCGGGCAGCATGCGCCGCGGCGAGCAGCGCTTTCGACGGCACGCAGCCATAGTTGAGGCAGTCGCCGCCCATCCGGCCGGCCTCGACCAGCACGGTGGCGGCGCCCAGCTGGCTCGCCCCGGCGGCGACGCTGAGCCCGGCCGAGCCGGCGCCGACCACGCAGATGTCGGGGGTCAGCAGCTCAGCCATGGCGGCGGCGGAGCAGCCGCTTGTAGGCGACCGGGATCAGGGCCAGCACGGCGAGGCCGAGCAGGGCGGTGACGATCTGCGGCGTCAGCACGTCGGCCGGGCTCATCGGCTGGCCGCGGTCGAAGACGCTGCCCAGCCCGGCGCCGACCGTGGCGAAGACGAAGGTGCCGGGAATGATCCCGACCAGGGTGGTCCAGACGAACAGGCCGGCCGGCACGTCGAGGAACGCCGGCACCAGGTTGACGACGAAGAACGGGAACAGCGGCACCAGCCGCAGCACCAGGAGGTAGCTGACCGCGTCGCGCCGGAAGCCCTGCTCCAGCCGCTTCAGCCACGGCCCCGCCTTGGCCCGCAGCAGGCCGCCCACGGCGCTGCGCGCCGCGGCGAACAGGATGGTGGCGCCGACCGTGGCGGCGACCACGGTGACCGCGGTGCCCAGCCACTGCCCGAAGAGGAAGCCGCCGGCCATCGTCAGCACCGCCCCGCCGGGCAGCGACAGGGCGACGGCGAGGACGTAGAGGCCGGCATAGGCGAGCAGCGACGGCAGGAAATGGCGCGACACCTGCTGCAGCAGCCAGGCGCGGTTGTCGCACAGCGCATCGAAGCTGACGTAGCGCTGCAGGCCGAGGGCGAAGAACAGCGCCAGCCCGGCGGCCAGCCCGGCGAGGGGCAGCCAGCGCCGGAGGGCTCTGCGGGGCGGCGGGGCGGGCAGCGATGGCGCGGACATGGGGCGGGATGCTCTCCACCGGCGGCCCGTGCCGCCCGGCCTTGCGTTCCTGCATGTAGCACCGCCCCCGGCGGACTGCCATGCGGCCGCCCGCGGGATCACGGATTGTTCAACCGCGGCAGCAGCTTGGGGTATGACGCCGGGTGCCGCGATTGACTCCGGGGAAGCCAGACCTTATACACCCCCCGCTATTTTTCTAAAGCCCGAGCTCTGGAGTCAGTCCCGTGAAGCGCACCTATCAACCGAGCGTGCTCGTCCGCAAGCGTCGTCACGGCTTCCGGTCGCGCATGGCGACGGTCGGCGGCCGCAAGGTCATCGCGGCGCGCCGCGCGCGCGGGCGCAAGCGCCTCTCGGCCTGACCGCGGCGCTGGAGCGGCTCAAGCGCCGCCCCGATTTTCTCCGCGTCGCGGCGACGCGGCGCCGCTGGGTGGGCGACGGGCTGATCCTGCAGGCCGACCGGCGGCCGGCGTCGGACGGGACGGCTGCGCTGCCGCAGGCGCGCGTCGGCTTGACCGTCAGCCGCAAGGTCGGCAACGCGGTGGCCCGCAACCGGGCGCGGCGCCGGCTGCGCGCGGTCGCCGCGGAGCTGTTGCCGGGCCATGCCGCGGCCGGGCATGACTATGTGCTGGTCGGGCGGGCCGGCACGCTGCGGCGCCCCTATGCCGGGCTGCGCGCCGACCTCGAGGCCGGGCTGCGCCGGCTGGGGCTGTGGCGCGGCGGCCCGGCGGCGCCCGGGGGAACCGTGACGGAGGGTGCATGAGGCTGGCGCGCGATGCGGCGATCGGCCTGGTCCGGCTCTACCAGTGGCTGCTCTCGCCGCTGCTGCCGCCGGCCTGCCGCTTCGCGCCGAGCTGCTCGGAATACGCCGCCGAGGCGCTGGCACGGCACGGCCTGATCCGCGGGCTGTGGCTGACGGCGCGCCGGCTGGCGCGATGCCACCCCTGGGGCGGCCACGGCTACGACCCGGTTCCCGCGCCCGACGCCCGCCGCTCCTGACCCCCGCTTCAGCCCATTCGCCTTGTGCCGCCTGCGGCGGCGCCGGGCCAGGGACCAGACATGGAACAGCGCAACCTCATCTTCGCCGTCATCGCCTCGATGATCATCCTCATCGGGTACAACTTCCTCTGGGAGCAGCCGCGCCAGCGCGCCCGCCAGGCCGAGCTCGAGCGCCAGGCCGCGCTGACCCAGCAGGCCACGCCGCCGACGGCGACCGGCAGCGGCGCCCAGCCGGCGTCCGGGGCGGCCACCGGGGCGGCGCCCGCCGCGCCCGCCGCCGTCGCCGGGGCGACGCTCCAGGACCGCGCGGCGGTGATCGCCCGCGGCCAGCGCGTGCCGATCGCCACGCCGCGCCTCGCCGGCTCGGTCTCGCTGGTCGGCGGCCGCATCGACGACCTGACGTTGCTCGACTATCACGAGACGGTCGACCGCAAGAGCCCGAACATCGTGCTGCTGTCGCCGCCGGGCACGCCCGACGCCTACTTCGTCGACTATGGCTGGGTGGCGACCGACCCGGCGGTCAAGCTGCCCGGCCCGGACACGGTCTGGCAGGCGCCCGCCGGCGCGAGCCTCGGCGTCGGCCAGCCGCTGACCCTGACCTGGGACAACGGGGCCGGCCTGAAGTTCAGCCGCACCTACGCGATCGACGACCACTACATGTTCACCGTGACGCAGAAGGTCGAGAACGGCAGCGCCACGGCTCTCAGCCTGTTCCCCTATGGCCGCGTCCTGCGCACCTCCGCCGCCAAGATGGCCGGCGTGATCCTGCTCGGCGGCCAGTCGCAGGGCGCCGTGGGCGTGTTCGACGGCACGCTGCGCAACTCCAGCTTCGATTCGCTGAAGAGCTCGACCTCCGAGAAGCCGACGACCGGCGGCTGGATGGGCTTCACCGACATCTACTGGCTGGTGTCGATCATCCCGGACCAGAAGATGCCGGTGACCGGGACCTTCCGCAGCGTCACCCAGAACGAGCATCTCGGCTTCCAGGTCGACTATCGCGCGACGCAGCCGATCGCGGTGCCGCCCGGCGGCACCGCGGTCAGCGAGAGCCGTGCCTTCGGCGGCCCGAAGGTGGTCGACCTGCTGGTCGGCTATGCCGAGTCCCTCGGCATCACCAAGTTCGACTACGCCATCGACTGGGGATTCTTCTACCTGCTGACCCGGCCGATCTTCCGCGTGCTCGACTTCCTCTACGGCGTGGTCGGCAATTTCGGCGTCGCCATCCTGCTGCTCACCGTCTCGATCAAGCTGCTCTTCCTGCCGCTCGCCAACCGCTCCTACCGGGCGATGAGCAAGATGAAGGCGCTGGCGCCGGAGATGACGAAGCTGCGCGAGCGCTACAAGGAGGACAAGGCCAAGCTCAACACCGAGATGATGGCCCTCTACAAGCGCGAGAAGGTCAACCCGGCGGCCGGCTGCCTGCCGATCGTGGTGCAGATCCCGGTCTTCATCGCCCTCTACAGCGTGCTGGCGGTGACCATCGAGATGCGCCACGCGCCCTTCTTCGGCTGGATCAGGGACCTCTCGGCGCCCGACCCGACCTCGATCCTCAACCTGTTCGGGCTGCTGCCCTGGGCGATCCCGGACCTCTCCCATCTCGGTCCGGTGCACTACATCAACATCGGCGTCTGGCCGATCATCATGGGCGTGACGATGTTCCTGCAGCAGAAGCTGAACCCGGCGCCGCCCGACCCGGTGCAGGCCCGCATCTTCATGCTGCTGCCGATCATCTTCACCTTCATGCTCGGCCAGTTCGCCGCCGGCCTGGTGATCTACTGGGCCTGGAACAACCTGCTCTCGATCGCCCAGCAGCGCTTCATCATGTGGCGCATGGGGGTCAAGGCATAGCCGGCGCCGGGGCGCCGGCGGGATCGGGCCGCTGACGGTGACCGAGGAGCCTGCGGCGGAGGAGGCGGAGGCCGAGCGCCTGGCGGCGCTGGAGCGCGGCCGCCTGCTGTTCGCCAGGGAGTGCGGCTTCGTCGCCGGCGTCACCGTCGCGACGGCGCTGCCGCCCGCCGGGCTGCCCGAGGTCGCCTTCGCCGGCCGCTCCAACGTCGGCAAGTCGAGCCTGGTCAATGCGCTCACCGGGCGGCGCACGCTGGCCCGCGTCTCGCACACGCCGGGCCGCACCCAGCAGCTCAACTTCTTCGATCTCGGCGGCCGGCTGATGCTGGTCGACCTGCCGGGCTACGGCTACGCCAAGGCGGCGAAGAGCAAGGTCGAGCACTGGAACCGCCTGACCGAGGACTATCTGCGCGGCCGCCCGACGCTGCGCCGGCTCTGCCTGCTGATCGACTCGCGGCACGGGCTGCTCGCTCCCGACCGGGCGGCCATGAAGCAGCTCGACAAGGCCGCCGTCTCCTACCAGCTGGTGCTGACCAAGGCCGACAAGACGCGCGGGCTCGCACTCGCCAAGCTGACCGCCGAGATGCAGGCGGAGATCGCCGGCCACGGCGCCGCCCATCCCGAGATCATCGCCACCAGCAGCCACGACGAGATCGGCATCGCGGAGCTGCGCGCCGCGCTTGCCGCCCTCGCCGCACCCGAGCTTCCGTAAGGGGGGTCATGCCATGAGCACCAACTTCACCGAGACCAAGCACTGGCTGCGCACCGCCCGGACGCTCACCGAGGCGCTGCCCTACATGCAGCGCTATGCCGGCCGGCGCTTCGTCATCAAGTATGGCGGCCATGCCATGGTCGACGCCGAGCTCGCCAACCTGTTCGCGCGCGACGTCGTGCTGCTGAAGCAGGTCGGCATCCACCCGATCGTCGTCCATGGCGGCGGGCCGCAGATCGGCAAGATGCTGGAGCGGCTCGCCATCAAGAGCGAGTTCGTCGACGGGCTCCGGGTCACCGACGCCGCCACCGTCGAGGTCGTCGAGATGGTCCTGGCCGGCACCATCAGCAAGCAGATCGTCGCCGCCATCACCCGGGCCGGCGGCACCGCAGTCGGCATCTCCGGCAAGGACGGCTCGCTGATCCGCGCCCGCAAGGTGACCCAGACCAAGGGCGACCGGCAGATCGACCTCGGCTTCGTCGGCGATCCCGAGGAGGTCAATCCCTCGGTGCTGAAGGCGCTGGAGGGCGACAACATCATCCCGGTGGTGGCGCCGACCGCCTTCGGCGCCGACGGCGCGACCTACAACGTCAACGCCGACACCGCCGCCGGCGCCATCGCCGCCGCGGTCGAGGCGGCCCGGCTGCTGATGCTGACCGACGTCGCCGGCGTGCTCGACAAGCAGGGCCAGCTGATCGAGGACCTCTCGGTCGACCAGGTGCACGCGCTGATGCAGGACGGCACCATCTCCGGCGGCATGATCCCGAAGCTCGAGACCTGCATCGAGGCGGTCGAGGGCGGCGTCGAGGCCGCCGTGATCCTCGACGGCCGCGTGCCGCACGCGCTGCTGCTCGAGATCTTCACCGAGCACGGCGTCGGCACGCTGGTCCACCGCTAGGCCCGGGCCCCGCCGGGGCTAACCGGCCCCGGCCGACCTCCCCGGCGGGTTGCATCCCGGCCGGAAACCTTCACAATCAGGCGGCGAAGGGACATCCGGCGGGAGGGCGGGCTCCAAGGTCGCTCCGGGCCACCCGCTCCGGACGAGGGGAGACGCCATGGGGCAGGTTCGGATCCCGGCGCCGGGACTCGTCCCGGCCGGCAGGCTCGCGGCCGCGTTGGCGATCGCCCTGGCCGCGCCGCTCGCCCTCCCCGGGAGCGCCCTGGCGCACGAGCAGTGGATCCTGACGCCGGAGCAGATGGCGCTCTGCAGCAGCCGGCCGCGGCCCGATCTCTTCGCCGCGTGGTCGGCCGGCAACGTCATCCCGATCCTCGCCTTCCTCGTCTTTCTGGCCGGCTGGGTGCGCCTCGGCTTCACCGGTGCGCGCGAGCTGTTTCCCGACCTGCAGGCGCGGCTCGCGGCGCGCGGCGACATGGTCGCCCCGATCCTGCGCTTCTGCCTCGCCTGGATGCTGCTGTCCTCGGCGCTGGGCGCCGAGCCGCGCGTCGGCGTGGCGGCGCTGGCCGTGCCGACCCTCTTCGCCCCCGACCTGCCGCTGCAGCTGCTTGCGCCGGGCTGGGACTGGCTGCGCTGGGCCGAGATCGTCATCGGGGTGGCGCTGCTGATCGGGCTCTACGTCCGGTTCTTCGCCCTCGCCCTGGTCGCCCTGGCGGTGCTCGGCATCGCCCTGTTCGGCACCGCCATGCTGCCCTATGCCGGCGCGCTGCTCGGCGCCGCCATCTACCTCGTCATGGAAGGCCCGGGGCGCTGGTTCCTGCCGCTGCCGCTGCCGGCCGCCGCGCTGCTCGGCCCGCTGCAGGACCGGCTCGCCGCGCAGCCGCGCCAGCGCGCCCAGGCGATCCTGCGCGCGCTGACCGGGGCGACGGTGCTCTACATGGGCATCTCGGCCAAGCTGCTGAATCCCAACCTGATGATCGGCATCATCGAGATCTACCGCCTGCCGATCCTGTCGAGCGCGCCGCAGACCTTCACCCTGATCATGATGCTGGTCGAGGTGTCGGCCGGCATCCTGATCATCGCCGGCATCCTGCTGCGCCCGCTGGCGATCGTGCTGCTGGTCGCCTTCCTGTTCTTCGCCACCCTGCTGCCCGAGAGCTATATGGCGCACGTGCTGTTCTACGGCGTCGTGCTGTCGCTGCTGCTCAACGGCGCCGGCCACTGGCGCGCCCCGCAGCCGCGCGACCGGCCGGCCGGGATCGTCATCGTCGGCGGCGGCATCGCCGCGCTGGCCGCCGGCATGCGCATCGAGAAGCTGGTCGGGCCCTATACCCGGGTGAGGATCACCCTGGTGCACGACGACTCGAACCTGCTGTTCCACCCGCTGCTTCCCGAGGTGGTCGGCGGCACCATGCAGCCCGGCGACGTGGTGAACCCGATCCGCCGCATCCTGCCGCAGTCCGGGGTGCTGGCCGCCCGGCTCGAGGGGGTGGACACGGCAGCCCGCCGCCTCACCCTGCGGCGGCCGCACGGCGAGCTCCTGATGCTGCCATACGACCAGCTCGTCCTGGCGCCGTTCCTGCACCCCAATCTCGACCTCGTGCCGGGCATCATGGCCCATGCCTGCTCGATCGACTCGGTGGGCGACGCGCTGCATCTCCGCGAGCGCGTCGTGCACCTGATCGAGGATGCCGAGCTGGCGGACGACCCCGAGGAGCGCGCCCGGCTGCTGACCGTCGCGGTCATCGGATCGGGGCAGCGCGCCTGCGCCACCGCCGTCGAGGTCGCCGCCCTGCTGCGCACCGCCGCCGCCTCCTACCCCGTGCTGCGGCGGCAGGGCTGGCAGGTCTGGCTCTACGAGGATGCGGAGCGGCCCTACAGCGACTTCGAAGCGTCGATCCGCGGCCGCCGCGACCGCGAGCTGGCCAGGGCGGGGATCCGGCTCGGCGGGGCGGACCGGGTGGCGAGCGTCACCGACGGCGCCGTCACCCTGGCGGGCGGCGAGCGCCGGCCGGTCGGGCTGGTGGTCAACGCCGCCTTCCGGCAGCCCGCGCTGCCGATCGACGGGCGAGAGGTCCGCTGGCCGCCGGACATCGCCGAGGATCTCGGCCTCGCCGGCCATCCCGGGCTCTGGGTGCCGGCGGCCGGCCGGGCGGCCCAGCGGCTGTTCCTGACGACCGCCGACCTGGCGTCGCTCGGGCGCACCGCGGGCTACAATGCCTGGGCGCGCTCCCAGGGGCACGCCGCGCGCCGCTGGCAGCCGCGCTGGCGGCTGCTGAAGCCCTACAACATGGGGCGCCGCTCGCTCTGCAGCGTCGGCGGCCTGCTGATCTCCGGGACCCCGGCCTGGCTGCTCTCCCGCCTCACCAACCTCGCCGAGCTGCCCGGGCTGGAGCGCAACCTGCGCATCCTGATCGACTGGCTGCTCGACATCCCCTTCCGCCACGACATCGCGGTGCTCGCCCCCGATCGCAGCGAGCGGCTGCAGCGGCGGCACTACGAGCCCGGCGACGAGGTCATCGCCGAGGGCGAGATCGGCGACACCGCCTACATCGTCAATGCCGGCCGGCTGGCCGTGCTGAAGGGCGGGGTCGAGGTCGCCGCCCTGTCGGTCGGCGACTGCTTCGGCGAGATCGCGCTGCTGAGCAGCGTGCCGCGCACCGCGACGGTGCGCTGCCTGACGGCCTGCGACCTGACGGTGCTCGCCCGCGACGATTTCCGGGTGCTCAGCGCCGGCCGCGGCGCCCTCGCCGGGGCGATCCGGCGGCAGGCCGACGACCGCCGCGCCAGCCTGGCGGTCGAGAGCGGCGAGAGCGCCGCGCGGCCGGTCTAGCTCTGCCCGGCCCGTAGCCTGCTCCGCCCGCGCCGATCTTGCCGGCGGCGTCGCCAGCCGCCATCTTGCAGGCATGAACCACATCGATTGCTGGATCTTCGATCTCGACAACACCCTCTACCCCGCCTCCTGCAACCTGTTCGACCAGGTCGACCGGCGGATCGGCGCGTTCATCGCCGACCTGCTGCAGGTCGGGCCGGAGGAGGCGAGGCTGCTGCAGAAGCGGTACTTCCACGAGTACGGCACCACCCTGCGCGGCCTGATGACCCACCACGCCATCACCCCGGCCGCCTTCCTCGACTTCGTCCACGCCATCGACGTCTCGCCGGTGCCGGTCAGCCCGGCGCTCGGCCAGGCGCTGGCCGCGCTCGACGGCCGCAAGCTGATCTTCACCAACGGCTCGGTCGCCCATGCCGAGCGGGTGATGGAGCGGCTCGGCGTCGGTCATCACTTCGAGGGCGTCTTCGACATCGTCGCCGCCGACTACCAGCCGAAGCCGAACCCGGCCACCTACGCCGCCATGGTCGCCCGCCACGCCGTCGATCCGCGCGCCGCCGCGATGTTCGAGGACCTGCCGCGCAACCTGGTCCCGGCCGCCGCGCTGGGGATGACCACCGTGCTGGTGCGCACCGACATCGCGTGGGCCCAGGACGGCGCCGAGGGCGACCACATCCACCACGTCACCGACGACCTCGTCGCCTGGCTGGAGCAGGCCGCGACGCTGCGCCGGGGCGGAGTTGCGGCCGGTCCGTAGGATGGCCTGACAGTCGGTTGACAGAGTCCCGGCCCCGCCGCATCTTCGCGCGCCTCCATCCTGAGCCGGGATCGCCCATGGACGACCGTTCCCTCGAAGCCGCCATCGACGCCGCCTGGGAGGCGCGCGAGGGCGTCAATTCCGCCACGCGCGGCGCCACCCGCGAGGCCGTCGACGCGGCGCTGGCGGGGCTCGATTCCGGCCGGCTGCGGGTGGCCGAGAAGCGCAACGGGTCCTGGCACGTCCACCAGTGGCTGAAGAAGGCGGTGCTGCTCTCCTTCCGCCTCAACGATTCCGTGCCGATCCCGGGCGGCGGCGACTTCCCGGGCGGCGGCCCGGCCGCCTGGTTCGACAAGGTGCCCTCGAAGTTCGCCGGCTGGGGCGAGGCGGAGTTCCGCGCCGCCGGCTTCCGCGCCGTGCCCAACTGCGTCGTCCGCCGCTCCGCCTTCATCGCGCCCGGCGTCGTGCTGATGCCGAGCTTCGTCAATGTCGGCGCCCGGGTCGACAGCGGCACCATGATCGACACCTGGGCGACCGTCGGCTCCTGCGCCCAGATCGGCCGGAACTGCCACATCTCCGGCGGCGCCGGCATCGGCGGCGTGCTCGAGCCGCTGCAGGCCGGGCCGGTGGTGATCGAGGACAACTGCTTCATCGGCGCCCGCGCCGAGGTCGCCGAGGGCGTCGTCGTCGAGGAGGGCTCGGTGCTCTCGATGGGCGTCTATCTCGGCGCCTCGACCAAGATCGTCGACCGCGCCACCGGGGCGGTGCATTACGGCCGCGTCCCGGCCTATTCGGTCGTCGTCTCCGGCACCATGCCCGGGCGCCCCTTTCCCGACAACTCGCCCGGTCCCGGCCTCTATTGCGCGGTGATCGTCAAGCGGGTCGACGAGAAGACGCGCTCGAAGACCTCGATCAACGAGCTGCTGCGCGATTGAACGCGCCCCCGCCGCTCGATCCGGTGGCGCTGGCGCAGGCGCTGATCCGCTGCGCCAGCGTGACGCCGGCCGACGCCGGCGCGCTGGGCGTGCTCGAGGCGGCGCTGGGGCCGCTGGGCTTCGCCTGCCACAGGCTGCGCTTCGCCACCGGCGACAACCCGCCGATCGAGAACCTCTACGCCGTCGCCGGCCGGGGCGGCCGCAACTTCTGCTTCGCCGGCCACACCGACGTGGTGCCGGTCGGCGACCGCGCCGGCTGGACCGTCGATCCCTTCGCGGCGGCGGTGGCCGACGGCACGCTCTACGGCCGCGGCGCCGCCGACATGAAGGGCGCGATCGCCGCCTTCGCCGCCGCCGCCGCGCGCTTCCTCGCCGGCCGCAGCGAGGCCTTCGAGGGCCGCGTCAGCCTGCTGATCACCGGCGACGAGGAGGGCCCGTCGATCGACGGCACGCGGCGCGTGCTGGAATGGCTGGCCGAGCGCGGCGAGCGGCTCGACGCCTGCGTCGTCGGCGAGCCGACCAACCCGCAGCGGCTCGGCGACATGATCAAGATCGGCCGGCGCGGCAGCCTGACCGGCCGGCTGGCGGTGCGCGGCACGCAGGGCCACATCGCCTACCCGCATCTCGCCGACAACCCGGTCCACCGGCTGGTCGCCATGGCCGCCGCCCTGCTGGCCGAGCCGCTCGACCAGGGCACCGAGCATTTCCAGCCCTCGAGCCTGCAGTTCCACACCATCGATGTCGGCAACCCGGCCACCAACCTGATCCCGGCCGAGGCGCGCGCCGGCTTCAACATCCGCTTCAACGACCGCCATACCGGCGCCTCGCTCGAGGCCTGGCTGCGGCGCACGCTGGACGCGGTCGGCGGCGACTACCGGCTCGAGGTGACGGTCAGCGGCGAGGCCTTCCTGACCCAGCCGGGCCCGCTGTCGCAGCTGGTGGCGGACGCCGTCGAGCGGGGCACCGGCCGGCGGCCCGAGCTCAGCACCACGGGCGGCACCTCGGACGCCCGCTTCATCCGCGCAGCCTGCCCGGTGGTCGAGTTCGGCCTGGTCGGCCAGACCATGCACAAGGTCGACGAGCGGGTGGCGCTCGCCGACCTCGAGGCGCTGACCCGGATCTACGGCGACATCCTGGAAGGCTTCTTCGCCGGATGATCCCGACCCTGGCGGAGGCGCAGCGTTCGCTCGACGGGCTGTGGCACCTGGTGCGCGAGGGGGCGCCGGCGCTGCGCTACTTCGACCGCTCGCGCGAGGGGCTGCTGCGCTCCTTCGGGGCGGGCGTCCTGGCGGCGCCCTTCTACGCGCTGACCGTCGCGCTCGATCCGCCGCCCGCCGGCGACTGGCTGCACCTCGTGCTGATCGAGGCGCTCGGCTACGTCGTCCTGTGGCTCGCCTTCCCGCTGGTCCTGCAGCTCATCGCCGCGCGGGTCGGCCGCGCCGCCGAGTGGGTCGACTTCATCATCGCGCTCAACTGGACCGGCGCGCTGCTGATGGCGCTCGGCTTGCCGCTCACCCTGCTCCAGGTCAGCGCCGCGGTGCCGGACGCGCTGGTCCAGCTGGTCAGCATCGTCTTCCTCGCCGCGCCGTTCGCCTTCGAGTGGTATCTCGCCCGCCACCTGCTGCGCGTCGGCTTCGCCGGCGCCCTGGGCGTGGTCATGCTCGACTTCATGATCTCCCTGCTGATCCAGAGCGCGATCAACGAGATCCTGGCCGTGCCGGCGAGCTCGTGAGAGACGGCCCGCGGGCCCCGTCCTTCGACAAGCTGCTATGAGAATGGAAGGGGATGGCGGCGCGGCGTGCACGGCCGCGCCGCCCTCAGTAATCGACCCCGGCCAGGAACAGCCTGTCGGCCGGCGCGGTCGGGCCGGCGGCGGCGCGGTCGCGCGCGGCCAGCGCGGCCGCGACGTCGTCGGCCGTCCACCGGCCCTCGCCGACCAGCCGCAGCGTGCCTGCCATGTTGCGCACCTGGTGGTGCAGGAAGGAGCGCGCCGCGGCGGCGATCTCGATCGCCTCGCCGAGCCGCGTCACGGTCAGCCGCTCGAGCGTCTTCACCGGCGAGGCCGCCTGGCACTGGGTGGCGCGGAAGCTGGTGAAGTCGTGCCGCCCGACCAGCCGCGCGGCGGCCGCATCCATCGCCGCGGCGTCGAGCGGCGCGGTGACCAGCCAGGCCCGGCCGCGCTCCAGCGCCAGCGGCGCCCGGCGGTTGACGATGCGGTAGCGATAGCGCCGCCGCACCGCGCTGAAGCGGGCATGGAACTCCGGCGGCGCGAGCCCGGCCGCCAGCACCGCCACCGGCGCCGGCTTGAGGTGGAAGTTGACGGCGTCGCGCAGCGTCTCCGGCCGGCAGTCGCGCGCCAGGTCGAGATGCGCCACCTGGCCCTCGGCATGGACCCCGGCGTCGGTGCGGCCGGCGCCGACCACCTCGACGGTCTCGCCGCAGAAGGCCAGCACCGCGGCCTCGAGCGCCGCCTGCACCGAGGGGCCGTTCGCCTGGCGCTGCCAGCCGACGAAGCCGCCGCCGTCATATTCCACGGTCAGCCGGAAGCGCCTCACGGCAGCGTCGTGCCCGCGGGCAGCGCGAAGCCGCGCAGGAAGGCGTCGGCCGGCAGCGGCTTGCGGCCGGCCCGCTGCAGCAGCGTCGGCAGCAGGGCGGCGCCGTCGCCGCAGGCGATGCGGAGCGGCTCCAGCCGCACGGTGCCCGGCGGGTCGGCGGTGACGGGCCCGAGCGTCGCGCCGCGCAGCTGGATGCGCTCCGCGCCGAAGGCGAACCAGCTGCCCGGCCAGGGGTCGAAGGCGCGCACCTGCCGCTCCAGCGCCGCCGCCGGCCGGCGCCAGTCGAGCCGCGCCTCGGCGGGCGTCAGCTTGGCCGCGTAGCAGGCGCCCTCGGCCGGCTGCGGGCGGGGCGCCAGCCGGCCGGCGGCGAGCCCGTCCAGGGCCGGCGCGATCAGCCGGCGCCGAGCGCGGCCAGCGCGTCGTGCAGCCGGCCGCCGGTCATGTCCGGCGGGATCGGCAGCGCCTCCTGGAGCAGGATCGCCCCGGTGTCGAGGCCGGCATCCATCTGCATGATGGTGACCCCGGTCTCGGCGTCGCCGGCCAGGATGGCGCGCTGGATCGGCGCGGCGCCGCGCCAGCGCGGCAGCAGCGAGGCGTGGATGTTGAGGCAGCCGAGCCTGGGTGCGGCCAGCACCGCCGGCGGCAGGATCAGCCCGTAGGCGACCACCACGGCGGCGTCGAGCCGGCGCGCCGCCAGCGCGGCGGCCTCCGCCGGGTCGCGCAGGCCGGCCGGGCAGGCGACCTCCAGCCCGGCGGCGGCGGCGCGCTCATGCACCGGCGAGCGGCGCAGCGCCTGGCCGCGGCCGGCCGGCCGCGGCGGTTGGGTCAGGACGAGGGCGACCTCGTGCCCGGCCGCGAGCAGCGCGTCCAGCGCCGGCACCGCGAAGTCGGGGGTGCCCATGAAGGCGAGCCTGAGCCCGGCCATGGGCGGCGCCGTCCGGCGAGCCGGATCAGCCGCCGCCGGCGACGGCGGCAGGGCTGCCGGACTTCCGCGCCTTCAGCAGCTTGCGCAGGATGATGCTGCGCTTCAGCGAGGTCAGGTGGTCGATGAACAGCACGCCGTCGAGATGGTCCATCTCGTGCTGGATGACGGTGGCGAGCAGCCCCTCCGCCGCGAGCTCGCGGATCTCGTCCTCATGGTCGAGATAGCGCACCCGGATGGCGCGCGGCCGCGACACGTCGGCATAGTGGTCGGGCACCGACAGGCAGCCTTCGTTGTAGACCTCGTCGTCGTCGGAGACCCAGACCAGCTCCGGATTGGCCATGCGCAGCGGCTGCGGCGGGTCGTCGTCGCCGGCGATGTCGAGGACCAGCACGCGCTCGGCGACCCCGACCTGCGGCGCCGCCAGCCCGATGCCGGGCGCCCCGTACATCGTCTCCAGCATGTCGTCCATCAGCTGGCGGATCCGGGGATCGACCCGGGCGACGGGGCGGCACTTGGCCTTGAGACGGGGATCGGGCGCGGTGATGATGTCGAGCTTGGCCATGATTCGCGGGGGGTCGCCAGGCGCCGCAAGCGGCGGACCCCTCTAGGTATGGCCTGGCCCGGATCAGGTCAAGGCGGCCTCGCGAGGATGCCGGCATGGAGCTGACGCCCACCACCATCGCGCTGCTGCTGCTGGCCGCCGCCGTGCTGCTGCTCGCCGTCGCGCTGCTGCTGCGCCGGGGGGGTGGGGGCGCGGGCGGCGGCGCGGGCGCCGAGCTCGCCGGCCGGCTGGCCCAGCTCGCCGACAGCCAGGCGGCGCACCAGGCGCAGCTCGGCGAGCGGCTGCAGGCGCAGGAGCGCGCGCTCTCCCGCGCCATCGAGGAGCGGCTGGCCGAGCTCGGCCAGCGGGTCGGCGACCGGCTGGCGCAGCAGGCGCAGGAGGCCGGCCAGACGATCGGCCAGCTGCAGGAGCGGCTGGCGGTGATCGACGCGGCGCAGAAGAACCTGGTCGAGCTGTCGAGCCAGATGGTCAGCCTGCAGGACATCCTCGGCAACAAGCAGGCGCGCGGCCGCTTCGGCGAGGTGCTGCTGGAGAACCTGCTGCGCGACGCGCTGCCGGCCGGCGCCTTCCAGCTGCAGGCGATGCTGGGCTCCGGCCGGGTCGACTGCCTGATCCGCCTGCCCAATCCCCCCGGGCCGATCGCCATCGACGCCAAGTTCCCCAAGGAGGCCTACGACGCGCTGCGCGAGGCGCGCGACGAGGCGGCGCTGGCCCAGGCGCGGCGCGCCTTCGCCACCGACATCCGCAGGCACGTGCTCGACATCGCCGCCAAGTACATCGTCGCCGGCGAGACCGCCGAGTCGGCGCTGATGTTCGTGCCGAGCGAGGCGATCTATGCCGAGCTGCATGCCAGCTTCCCCAACCTGGTCGAGGAGTCGCACCGGCGCCGGGTGTGGATCGTCTCGCCGACCACGCTGATGGCGACGCTCACCACCATCCGCGCGGTGCTGCGCGACGTCGAGATGCGCGAGCAGGCCGGCGCCATCCAGCGCGAGGTCGTGCTGCTGCTGCAGGACGTGAAGCGGCTCGACGAGCGCGCCCAGAAGCTGCAGCGCCATGTCGAGCAGGGGGCCGACGACGCCCGCCAGCTGCGCATCTCCACCGAGGCGGTGCTGCGCCACGGCCAGCGCATCGCCGAGATCCGGCTGGAGGAGGAAAAGCCGGCCGCCGGCAGCCTGGCGCCGCCGGGCGAGCCGCCCGGCTGACGCCGCGCTTTCGCCGCCGGCCCGGTAGCGGCACAATGGGACGGCGACCGGAGCGGCCATGGAGGCCGCGGACCGGCGCCGGGTGGGGAGGGATCGATGGAGGTCGGCGGCTTCTCGGTGTTCGCGGTGCTGCTGGTGATCCTGGCGATCGCCATCGTCGCCAGCGGGGTCAAGTCGGTGCCGCAGGGGCGCGAATACACGGTGCAGCGCTTCGGCCGCTACACCGGCACCCTGCGCCCCGGGCTCAACCTGATCATCCCCTTCATCGACCGCGTCGGCGCCAAGCTGAACATGATGGAGACGGTGCTCGACGTGCCGACCCAGGAGGTCATCACCAAGGACAACGCCATGGTGAGCGTCGACGGCGTCGTCTTCTACCAGGTGCTGGACGCCGCCAAGGCGGCCTACCAGGTGACCAACCTCGAGGTCGCCATCCTCAACCTGACGATGACCAACATCCGCACCGTGATGGGCTCGATGGATCTCGACGAGCTGCTGTCGCAGCGCGACAAGATCAATCTCCAGCTGCTGCACGTCGTCGACGACGCCACCTCGCCCTGGGGCATCAAGGTCACCCGCATCGAGATCAAGGACATCGCGCCGCCGCGCGACCTGGTCGACTCGATGGCCCGCCAGATGAAGGCCGAGCGCGACAAGCGCGCCGCGGTGCTCGAGGCCGAGGGCCTGCGCCAGGCCGCCATCCTCAAGGCCGAGGGCGAGAAGCAGCGTGCCGTGCTCGAGGCCGAGGGGCGGCGCGAGGCCGCCTATCGCGACGCCGAGGCGCGCGAGCGCGGCGCCGAGGCCGAGGCCAAGGCGACCACCATGGTCTCCGAGGCGATCGCCAAGGGCGACGTGCAGGCGCTCAACTACTTCGTGGCGCAGCGCTACATCGAGGCGCTGCAGAAGGTCGCCTCGGCGCCCAACCAGCGGGTCATCATGATGCCGCTCGAGGCAGCGAGCGTGATCGGCGCGATCGGCGGCATCGGCGAGCTGGCGCGCCAGGCGATGGAGGGCCAGGCCGCCGCCCGCAAGGGACCCTGGGAAAAGACCTGAGCGCCATGGTGCCCGTCTTCTGGCACTGGCTGATCCTCGGGCTGGTTCTCGCCGTCGTCGAGGTCTTCGTGCCGGGCGCCTTCCTGATCTGGTTCGGCATCGCCGCCGGCGCCACCGGCCTCGTGCTGCTGGCGCTGCCCGGGCTCGGCTGGGAATGGCAGGGGGCGCTGTTCGCCCTCCTCGCCGTGGCCGCGGTGATCGCCGGCCGCGCCGTGGTCCGCCGCCACCGCCCGCCGCGCGCCGTCTCGCAGCTCAGCCGCCGCGGCGACCAGTATCTCGGCCGCGTCTTCACCGTCGAGCAGGCCATCGTCAACGGCCGCGGCTCGATCCGCGTCGACGACACGGTCTGGCGCGCCGAGGGCGCCGACGCCCCGGCCGGCAGCACGGTCCGCGTCACCGGGGTCGATGGCAACACGCTGCGCGTCGAGCCGGCGCGGTAGGATGATGGTCCCCTCTCCCGCGCGAGCGGGAGAGGGAGCTCACGCGAGCAGCGCGCGCCCCTCCGCCCACAGCCGGTGCGCGAGCTCGCCCGCCGGCTCGGCGCGGGCCAGCGCCGCCCCCTGCCCGGCCCAGGCCTGCATGCGCTGCAGGTCGCCGGCCTGCTGCGCCGCCGTGCGCATCGCCGCGGTGAGGCCGCGCTGCACCGGATAGGGGGCGGGCGGCGGCGCGTCGGGCGATGCGGCGGCGCGGACATAGCCGGTGGCGATCGCCCGGCCGGCGCGGCCGCTGAAGGCGCGGGTGAGCGCCGTGTCCTCGGGCGGCGTCGCCGCCAGGGCGGCCGCCCAGGCCGGGTGGATGCCGGCCTCCGGGCAGCGCAGAAAGCCGGTCCCGACCGAGACCGCGCTGGCGCCGAGCGCCAGCGCCGCGGCCACCCCGCGCCCGTCGGCGATGCCGCCGGCGGCGATCACCGGCAGCTCCACGGCGTCGGCCACCGCCGGCAGCAGCGCGAAGAGCCCGACCTGGCGGCGCTCCGCCTCGGCGGCGATGAAGGCACCGCGATGCCCGCCGGCCTCCATGCCCTGCGCGACGATCGCGTCGGCACCGGCCGCCGCGGCGGCGCGCGCCTCCCCGACCGTCGTGGCAGTGGCGAACCAGGCGATGCGGCGCGCCTTGAGCTCGGCGACGAGCTCGGGCGGGAACAGCCCCATGATCGATGAGACCACGGCCGGCCCGGCGGCGAGCAGCGCGGCGCACTGCGCCGCGAGTCCGGCGGCGCCGAGTCGCCGGCCGCCTCGGGCACCGGCGGCCCCCAGCCGGCGAGGAAGCTGCGTACCGCCGCCTCCGCGGCGGGATCGCGGCGCGGGGGCGGATCGGGCACCCAGAGATTCATCTGGAAGGCGCCGTTGCTGCCGGCCCGCACCGCCGCTGCCCAGGCGGCGATCTCGTCGGGCCGCATCAGCAGCGCGCCGGCTGCTCCCATGCCGCCGGCCGCGGCGACGGCGATCGAGAGCGCCGGCGGGCAGGCGCCCGCCATCGGCGCCAGCAGGATCGGCAGGCGCAGCCCGAAGCGGGCGCAGAAGGCCTCGGCGCGGGCGGCGGGGCGGCTCATCGGACATCCTCTCGGGCAGGACGCGATCCCGCCAGCCTATCGCCCGCCGCGCGCGGGCAGCCATGCTGCGCGAACATGCCTCGATTGCAGCGGCGGCCCCGGCGCGCTTAGCTTCGCCTTCGAGCACGCGAGGAGACGCGCATGCAGCCGAGCCATGCCACACCCCTCATCGCCCCCGCCGGTGAAGGCACGATCCTGCCGGTCGGGCCGAGCACGATCGTGTTGCGGATCAGCGGCGGCGCAGACGGGGCGCCCTCCGCCATCGAGTATCGCGTCGCACCGGGCTTCGCCGCGCCCTCGGCGCTGCATTCGCATACCCGGGAATCCTGGACCGCTTATGTCGTCGAGGGCCGCATCGCCGTGCGCTTCGTCGACCGCACGGTCGAGGTCGCGGCGGGCGGCTTGCTGCAGGTGCCGCCGCACTGCCCCTTCGCCTGGTACAACCCGTCCTCCGAACCGGCGCGACTGATCTGCCTCTACGCCCCCGGTGGCTTCGAGCGCTACTTCGCCGAGGCACGGCAGGTGCTCTCCGATCACCCCGGCGTTCCGGTCAAGGACCTGACGCCGCACCTGATGCCGCTGTGGGACAAGTACGGGATGGTGCGGCACGACGAGCTCGGGGCGTAGTTCCGGCTCGGCGACGGCGCGGCAGCCGGTCGAGGATCACCCCCGCCCGCGGGGCAGATGCTGCGCCGGGGTAACGGCCGGCAGTTCGCCGGGCGAGGTCGCGCCGGCGACCGGCGCGGCGATCGAGGAGCGCGCCGCGCGGTCCGCGCCACCCCAGGATCCTGCCGTGGCGACGACGCAGGCGCCGACCAGCACCGCCAGGCCGGCAATGTGCAGCGCCGCCAGCAAGCGGCCGATGCGCTTCTCCTCGCGGCTCTCGCTCTGCATTGCTTCCTCCTGCGCTCTGCGTGACCGGCGCCGCCCTCGCCCCCGAGTGGGGCGAGGACGGCATTCCAGCCCTGCCTAGAACTTCACCCGCACGCGGTAGGTCAGCTCGGCACTGCCCTCGGCGGGCACCGGGACCTGCCACTGCGCCTGGTTGCTGTTCGGGCTGTCGTGCTTCAGGCTCTCGCTCAGCATCTTCCAGGTGCCCGGCACCGTCTCCAGCACGGTGGCGACGATCGGCACCTTCTTGGCGTTCTTGATCTCGACGGCGAACGCCAGCTCGTAGGTGTTGTCGGCGATCTTCTCGAAGTCGGTCTGGCGCGACCGCGCGGTCACGTCGAAGGCCTGGCCGAGCTGGAGGCGCACCACCTCGTTGTTCGGCGTGTGCTCGATCTCGTCCTCGCCGACGAACTGGGCACGGCCGCCGCTGTCATCCTTGTAGACGCGCACGATGCCCTTGGGCAGCGGCATGCCGAGATGGGACTCCTGCTTGTTGTCGAAGGCCAGCCGGACCTGGGCGTTGACCCGCTGCTCGTCGCCGCTCTGGTAGTCCCAGGCGTTGCTGATGCCGACGAAGCGGTACTCCTTGCGCACCGGCACCGCGGCGGCCGACAGCATCGCCACCTGCTTGGTCTGGTTCTGCGCGATCGTGGTCGGCCGGTCGAGCGTGTAGAGGTGGTACTCGAACAGCGATTCCTCGGCCATCTTCGGCGGCGCCGGAGCGGCCTCGGCGGCCACCGGCTGCGCCCGCATCATCATCATCGGCTTGACCACGTTGACGTCGCCGGCAACCAGCTGGAGGTAGGCATCCTTGTAGGTGGTGCCGCTGGTGTTGGTCAGCGTCACCAGCCCGTTGAGGTCGAGATGCGATTCGTCGGCGGAGAGCTTGGCCACGTAGTCGGCCCGCCAGCCGAGACCGCCGGTGAGGTAGCTGAGCTCGACCGGCTCCTGCCCCGCCGCCGCGCTGCTGACGTCGAGCACCAGGGTCGGCCGTGCCCGCAGGCCCGACGGCACGCCGGAGAAGACGATCCGCCCGCGCGGGTTGGTCTCGATGCGGTCGCCGACCTGCAGCACGACGCCGTTGGCGACGCTCAGCACCACGGCCTCCTCGACCGTCTCGGCGCCGGTCGCCGGGTTGGTGGTGATCACCCGCACCTTGTCGCCGACCGACTTCTCCAGGAGCTTCTCCGGCGTCAGCAGGTCGAAGTCGAAATTCTGCTCGAGGATGGCGACGGGCGCCTTCTCGCCGACCAGCAGCGCCGTCTCCGGCCGAATCATCGCGCTGACGTCGATGAAGGCGAGATGGTTCTCGCCCTGGTCCAGCGTCACCGTCCGCCGGTCGCGCACCAGCGCCAGGTCCTGGTTGTAGATCGTCACCGCCACGCCGGTCTGGTCCTGCAGCCCGACCGGCCGCTCCGCCGCCTGCACCGGCGCGCCGAGCCAGGCCAGGCCGGCGCCGACACCGGCGCCGAGCAGGGCAAGCCGGATGCGCTGAGTCATGGGAATCCCCGTCTGAGACCGTCACCAAGCGACGGCAGGTCGCACCCTGCGCGCGGATTCCGGCGGAATTCGGGCGGTGCCGCGGCAAAGTTGGGGGGTTCCCGGTGACCGCCATCGGCCGAGCCCCTCGTGCCGCGAACCTCCCGGGCCGGCAAAGCGGGAGGGAATGGACGGGCACGGGCGGCGAGAGCCGCCTCGTGCCGTGGCTGTCGGCGGCCTCCCTGCTGCTCGCCGCGGCGACGCTCACCCTGGCGCTGCGGCCGGACGGCACCGTCTTCCTGGTGCCGCTCAGCGAGGACGGCTACTACGCCATGACGATCGCCCGCAACATCGCCGACGGGCATGGCGTCACCATCGACGGGGTGACGCCGACCAACGGATTCCAGCCGCTCTTCACCTTCCTGCAGGCGGGGCTGTTCGCGCTGGCCGGCGGCAGCGACGCGCTCGCCATCCGGCTGATCCTCGGCCTGCACTGGCTGCTGCAGGTCGGCACGGCGCTGCTGGTCGGGCTGATCGCGCGCGACGCCGTGGCCGGCGGACCGGCCCGGCTGCGCCAGGCCCTGGCGACCTTCCTCTACCTCGCCGCCACGCACCTGTTCCTGCACCACTACAACGGCCTGGAGACCGGCTGCCTGCTGTTCCTGCTGGCGCTGGTCTGGCGGCAGATCCAGGCCGGCGGCGCCGAGAGCCGGGGCGGGCTGGTGCTGCTCGGGCTGCTGCTCGGGCTGCTGGCGCTGACCCGCATCGATACCGGCGCGCTGATCGGCTGCCTCTGCCTGCGCGAGCTCGTCATCCGGCGCGACCGAGGCTGGGCGACGGCGCTGTCCCGGGCCGTGCTGCTCGGGCTGCTGGCACTGCTCTTCTCCAGCCCGTGGTGGATCTACAACTGGATCGGCTTCGGCTCGCCGATGCCGATCAGCGGCCAGGCGCAGCAGGGCTGGGCGCTGGAGGCGCTGCGCTGGCGCTGGCTCGGCTGGGCGCTCGGCACCGGCGTCCTGCCCTGGCTCTATCTCGGCCAGTACGAAGCCGGCTGGCTCGACTGGCTGCGCCTGCCGCTCTATCTCGGCGGCGCCTGGCTGGTGCTGCCGCTGCTGCGCGGCGGCGGCACCGCCCAGGGCGCGCCGGCCCGCAGCGCGAGCTTCGCACGCGCGCTGGCCGCGGCGCTGCTGATCCTGGCGCTGTACTACGTGCTGTCCTTCTTCGCCTTCTGGTTCTATGCGCGGTACCTCGCCCCGGTCGCGCTGCTCGGTACCGTGGCGCTCGCCATCGCCGCGGCGCCGTGGCTCGCGGCGCGGCCGCTGGCGGCCCGGGCGGCGAGCCTGGTGCTGCTGCTGCCGGTGGCGGCGCTGGCAGCCTTCGCCTGGCAGGGCCTCAGCCTCTACGGCACCATCCTGTTCACCGAGCAGCTGGCGCTGGTGCAGCGCGGGGTGCCGCCGGGCGCGCTCGTCGCCGCCGGCCAGTCCGGCACGCTGGGCTTCTTCCGCCCGGCGGTCGTCAACATGGACGGCAAGGTCAATCCCGAGATCCATCGCTGGGCCGGCCATCCCTGGGACTATCTCGTGGCCCGCGACATCCGCTGGTTTGTCGACTGGCCCTACTATGTCGAGAAGTCGCTCGGCCCCGACCCGGCGGCGCATGGCTGGCGGCCGGTCGACCGCGAGGGCCAGTTCATCCTCTATCGCCGCGACGCGGGCGGCTGACCGCTCCGGTCAGGCGAGGTGCGCCCGGAAGAAGCGGGCGATCTCGCCGAGCGCCTCGGCGCTCTCGGGCAGCGCCGGGTCGAGAAACTGGGCATGGCTCAGCCCCTCGAAGACCTGCAGCTCCGCCGCGATGCCGGCCTGGCGCAGCTTGCGGTGGGTGCGCACCGAGTCGCTGAGCAGCAGGTCGCGGGTGCCCGAGGTGACGATCGCCGGCGGCAGCCCGGCGAAGTCGCCATAGAGCGGCGAGACCAGCGGGTCGGTCAGCGCACGGCCGGCGGCGTAGAGCGTCGCGGCGGCGCCGAGCCAGCCGGCATTCGACACCAGCACGTTGTCGACATAGGCGTTGGCCATCACCGAATCCCCCGCCGCGGCGAGGTCGGCCCAGGGCGTGCCGGGGGCGATCGCCGCCGGCAGCGCCAGCCCCTCGGCCCGCGCCCGCAGCATCAGCGCCAGCGTCAGCCCGCCGCCGGCCGAGCTGCCGAACACCGCCATGCGCCGCGGATCGTGCTCGGCGAGCAGCGCGCGCCAGACCGCCAGCGCGTCGTCGAGCGCCGCCGGGAAGGGGAAGTCCGGCGGCATCCGGTAGTCGACCGAGATCACCCGGAACCCCCGGCCGGCCAGCAGCATGCCCTCCCCGGCGCCGGCCTCGCCGGGATAGAGGACGTAGGCGCCGCCATGGAGATGCAGCAGCACCCGGTCGCGGTTCTCCGCCGGGAGATCCTCCGGGACGATGTCGAAGACCGGCACGCCGGCGATGCGCCGCGGCGTCACCGCGATGCGCAGCTGCCGGCGCAGGTCCGGGAGCAGCGGCGCCACCGCAGCGGCGCTCTGCGCCGCCATCGCCCGCCAGGCTGCGGCATCCGGCGGAATGCTGTCCCAGCCCGGAGGATAGGGCGCGGCGATCGCCGCCTGCAGCGCCGGGCTGACGGTACGCGGCACCGGCAGCAGCCGCGCCGGGATCTGGCGCGGCAGCAGCCGGGTGGCGGCATCGGCGGCACGGGCCGCCACGCTGCGCAGCAGCCCCGCCGCGGCCGCGCCGGCGAGGAACAGGCGACGCGACAACGATCCCTCGCCCGCGCCAGCGGAGAGGCCAGCCCGTCAGGGCGGGAGGGTGAGGTGGAGCCGCGGCGCGACCCTGAGCCCGACGCTCTCCCGCGCCGCGGGAGAGGGAGTGCCGCTGCGCGCTCACGCCGGCCGGCGCGCCTTCAGCGCGGCGGCGAGCGTGCCGTCGTCGAGATAGTCGAGCTCGCCGCCGACCGGCACGCCGTGGGCGAGCCGGGTCACCGTCAGCGGCAGGCCCGAGAGCCGGTCGGTCAGGTAGTGCGCGGTGGTCTGGCCGTCGACCGTGGCGCCGAGCGCCAGGATCACCTCGCGCGCCTCGGGCGCGGCGGCCCGGCGCAGCAGCCCGGCCACCGCCAGCTGGTCCGGCCCGACGCCGTCGAGCGCCGAGAGCGTGCCGCCGAGCACGTGGTAGCGGCCGCGATAGGCGCCGCTGCGCTCCAGCGCCCAGAGGTCGGCGACCTGCTCGACGACGCAGATCGCGGCGGCGTCGCGCCGGGCATCGGCGCAGATGGCGCAGGGATCGGTGGCGTCGAGATTGCCGCAGATCGCGCAGGGCCGCACCTCGCGCGCGGCCGCCGCCAGCGCCTCGGCCAGCGGCACCATCAGCGCCTCGCGCCGCCGCAGCAGGAAGAGCGCCGCCCGCCGCGCCGAGCGCGGCCCCAGCCCCGGCAGCTTCGCCAGCAGCTGGATCAGCCTCTCGAGCGCGTTCATCGGAGAACAGAGGCCTCCGCCCGTCCTCTGTCCCCTGGCATCCGTCCTCTGGCCGTCAGAACGGCAGCTTCAGGCCGGGCGGCAGCTGCAGCCCGCCGGTCAGCTTCGACATCTCGCCGGCGATGTGCGCCTCGAGCTTGCCGCGCGCGTCGTTGAAGGCGGCGAGCACCAGGTCCTCGAGCACCTCGCCCTCGCCCGGCACGATCAGCGACGGGTCGATCTTGACCGCCTTGGCGGCGTTCTTGCCGGACAGCGTCACCTGCACCATGCCGCCGCCGGCCGAGCCGGTGACCTCGACCTGCTCCAGCGCCGCCTGCATCTCGGCCATCTTGGCCTGCATCTGCTGCGCCTGCTTCATCATCTGGCCGATGTTCTTCATGTCATGTCCTCTGCGGGGGATGGCTCGGCGGGCGGCAGGTCGATGCTGCGCACCGCCTCGATGGCGGCGCCGGGGAAGCTCGCCAGCACGGCGCGGACCAGCGGGTGGTCGGCGGCGCGACGGCGGCGCTCGTCCTCGGCGGTGGCGTGCTGCTGCGCCAGGGTCGGCTGGCCGGGCTCGGCGGAGATCGCCACCACCCAGCGCCGGCCGGTCCATTCGTGGAGCAGCTTGCCGACCCGGTTGGCGAGGTTGGGCGGCGCCTGGTCGGTCGGCCGCAGCTCCAGCCGGCCCGGCTCGAAATGGACGAGGTGCACGTTGCCGTGCAGATGGGCGTGCAGGATCATCTCCCGCCGCTCGGCGAACAGGTTGACCAGATCGGCATAGCTGCGGATCTCCGGCGCGGCCTGGGCGGCCGCGGCCGGCGCCGGGGCCATGGCGGTCGCCGGCTGGCGGGCGGCGAGCGCCGCCCGCGACCCGTCTCTCGATTCGGCGGCGCCGGCCGGCAGCGCCGCCTCGCGCGGCGGCGGCACCGATTCGAGGGCCGGGCCGCCGCTGCGCCGTTGCCCTCGCCGCGCGGCGGCGGCGGCTCGGCGGCGGGCCGCGGCGGCGCCGGCAGGCCGGGCAGCGGCTTGCCGGCGGCCAGCGCCTCGACCAGCGCCGCCGGGCTGGGCAGCTCGGCGGCATGGGTGAGGCGGACCAGCAGCATCTCCAGCGCCTGCAGCGGCGCCGGCGCCTGCTGCACCTCGCCGAGGCCCTTGAGCAGCATCTGCCAGGCGCGGGTCAGCTGGCCCATGCCGAGCCGCCCGGCCATCGCCTTGCCGCGCACCCGCTCGGTCTCCGGCACGGTCGGCAGCTCGGCGGCGGCCGGCGCCAGCTTGAGGCGGGTCAGCCAGTGGGTGAGGTCGAGCAGGTCCTGCACCAGGCTGGCGGGATCGGCGCCCGCCGCGTAGAGCGCCGCCACCAGCCCGAGCGCGCCGGCGGCGTCGCCGCGCATCACCTGGTCGTAGAGCTCGAAGAGCTGCGAGCGGTCGGCCAGCCCCAGCATGTCGCGGACCAGCTGCTCGCCGATCGGCCCGTCGGCCAGCGCGATCGCCTGGTCGAGCAGCGACAGCCCGTCGCGCACCGAGCCGTCGGCGGCGCGCGCGATCAGCGCCAGCGCGGTCGGCGCGACCGTGGCGCCCTCGGCCTCGGCGATCCGCCCGAAATGCGCCGCCAGCACCTCGGCCTCGACCCGGCGCAGGTCGAAGCGCTGGCAGCGCGACAGCACGGTGACCGGGATCTTGCGCGCCTCGGTGGTGGCGAAGACGAACTTCACATGGGCCGGCGGCTCCTCCAGCGTCTTCAGCAGCGCGTTGAACGCGCTGTTGGAGAGCATGTGGACCTCGTCGATGATGTAGACCTTGTAGCGGGCCGAGACCGGGCGGTAGCGCACGCTCTCGATCAGCTCGCGGATGTCGCCGACGCCGGTGCGGCTGGCGGCGTCCATCTCGAGCACGTCGACATGGCGGTCCTCGGCGATCGCCCGGCAATGCTCGCAGGCGCCGCAGGGATCGGCGGTCGGCTTGCCCTGCCCGTCGGACCCGACGCAGTTGAGGCCACGGGCGATGATCCGCGCCGTCGTCGTCTTGCCGATGCCGCGCACCCCGGTCAGCACGAAGGCGTGCGCCAGCCGGCCGCTGGCGATGGCGTTGGTCAGCGTGCGGACCATCGCCTCCTGGCCGATCAGCTGGCGGAAGCTGGTCGGGCGGTACTTGCGGGCGAGCACCCGGTAGGCGTTGCCGGCAGGCTCGGCCGGGATGAGGGTCGCGGGCTCTTCGGGCATGGCCAGGCGGTTCGCGGATGGCCGGCCGCCCAGGCGGCGCGGGCGGGTGGGTGGGAGGCTGAACGACGACCCGGGCGGAAACTCGTTACGGCTGCTTCCTTCCGGACCTGACCGGGTTGGCGAGGCGCCCGTCCGCCGCCAACCTCCCGAGGGGACTATATCAGCTTTCGCCCCCCCGGGGGCAAGGCTCCCGCGCCGTCGGGTAGCCGTCGGGCCGCGTCAGCGCAGCTCGGCGACGATGAGGGAATCGTCCTTCGCCGTGAACTCGAAATGCAGGATGCTGCCGTCCGGCCCGTACCAGACCTCGCGATGCCAGGTCTTGCCGACGATCGTGATGTGGCGGGCGGTCACCGGCTCGCCGCGCACCGTGATGGTCTCGTTGCCGTGGTCGGTGATGGCGACCTGGCGCAGCTTGCCGTCGACCGGGTCGATCAGGCGGGTCTGGCTGGCGGTCGCCGGGTTCCACAGCGTGCCGATCAGGCTGACATTGGGGAACAGCTTGCGCACGCCGTTCTCGGTCACCCAGAGCGCGTCGTCGCCCTGCGGCCTGACCAGCACGTCGTGCATCTTGCCGTCGTCGTTGGAGCGCGAGACGAAGGAGGCGAGCCGCCCGTCGACCCACTCCTCGGTCGACTGGTTCTCGAAGCGGAAGGCGGTGATCCCCAGCACCTTGACGGCAACCTCGATCCGCGTCAGCACCTCGAAGCGGTCGCCGTCGCGGCGGAACTGCATCTGGTGCGTGCCGATCTGGTCGCCGTCGCGCTTGATGACGTAGTTCATCGTGCCGGCGGGCGGGAATCCCGCCATCGGCGCGGTGGTGGCGGCGGGCGCAGCCGTGGCGACGAGCGCCAGCAGCAGGGCGGCGAGCCGGGCGGGCCAGGCCGTTCTCATGCCTCAGATGATAGGAAGCCCGCCCCGCCGGTTCAACGCGCCCGCTACAGGCGGCCCCTACAAGTCTCGGTGAGTTGTCAGCGGCGGGAGGCCGTGCCACCTTGGCCGCCATGAGCACCCGTCCCGAGGTCCGGCCCAATTTCTACGCCAGCGGCGCCATCGACCGGCTCGGCCGGCAGCGGCGCGATCCGGACTGGCTGGCGGCCCGGCTGGCCGATCCGGCCAGCCGGCTGGTACCGGTGTGGCGCAGCCAGAACCTGGTGGTCGAGGGCGCCGAGCCGGCGCCGGTGATCCTGCCGGCCGACGCCGAGCTGATCGCCCTGTCGCGCACCGTCGTGCTGCTCGGCGAGATGGCCGGCGCCATCCACTTCGCCGTCGACCTGTCGACCGTCGAGGAGCCGGCGGCCCTGCCGGCGCTGGCCGGGCGCGGCGGCTTCGCCGACCTGCGCAGCATCGGCCCGCTGCTGGCCCATGACGACGGCGCGCTGCTCGCCTATGCCCGCGGCCTGCTGCACTGGCACGCCCGGCACGGCTTCTGCGGCGTCTGCGGCAGCCCGACCGAGAGCGTCGAGGGCGGCCATGTCCGCCGCTGCCTCAACCCGGATTGTGCCGCGCAGCATTTCCCGCGCACCGACCCCGCCGTCATCATGCTGGTGCATGATGGCGGCGACCGCGCCGTGCTCGGCCGCCAGACGGTCTGGCCGGCCGGCATGCATTCGGTGCTGGCCGGGTTCGTCGAGCCGGGCGAGAGCCTGGAGGACACGGTGCGGCGCGAGGTCGAGGAGGAGATCGGCATCCGGGTCGGCGAGGTCCGCTACCACTCCTCGCAGCCCTGGCCCTTCCCGGCCTCGATCATGCTGGGCTTCACCGCCCAGGCGCAGGGCGGCGAGATCTCGGTCGATCCGCACGAGCTGGAGACCGCCCGCTGGTACAGCCGGGCCGAGCTGCTCGCCTCGCCCGAGGACGAGAGCTTCCGCCTGCCGCGCCGCGATTCGATCGCCCGCCGGCTGGTCAACGACTGGCTCGCCGGCGGCTGAGCCGCAAGAACCGGGGTGCGCGGACCGCCCTCGCCCGCGACTCTGGGCGAGGCGATGAACGATCCGGAGAACTCCATGGCTGAGAGCACCGCCCCCGCGCTCGACTGGGCCGCGCTCGGCGCTGAGCTCGACGCCCGCGGCCATGCGGTGACCCCGCCGCTGCTCGACCCGGCCGCCTGCGCGGCGCTGGCCGCGCTCTACGACCGGCCGGAGCGCTTCCGCAGCCGGGTCGTGATGCAGCGCCACGCCTTCGGCCGCGGCGAGTACCAGTATTTCAGCTACCCCCTGCCGGCAGCGGTGGCGGCGCTGCGGGCCGGCGCCTATCCGCCGCTGGCGGCGGTCGCCAATCGCTGGGCGGCGCGGCTGGGCGAGGCGGCGGACTATCCGGCCACGCTCGAGGCCTATCTGGCGCGGTGCCATGCCGCCGGCCAGGCCCGGCCGACGCCGCTGCTGCTGCGCTACGGGCCGGAGGACTACAACTGCCTGCACCAGGACCTCTACGGGCCGCTGGTCTTCCCGCTGCAGATGACGGTGCTGCTGAGCCGCCCGGGCGAGGACTTCGCCGGCGGCCAGTTCGTGCTGGTCGAGCAGCGGCCGCGCGCCCAGTCGCGGGCCGAGGTGGTGACGCTCGGCCAGGGCGAGGCGGTGATCTTCGCGGTCAACCAGCGGCCGGCCGAGGGCAGCCGGGGGCCCTTCCGCGTGAAGCTCCGGCACGGCGTCAGCCGGATCACCGGCGGGCGCCGGCACGCGCTCGGCATCATCTTCCACGACGCGGCCTGAGAGCCGCGCCGGCTCACACGGCGATGAGGCCGAGTGCCGCCTCGAGCCGGTCGGGCCGCAGCAGCTCCAGCGCCAGCGCGGCGCCCAGCGCGCGCGGCACCAGCCGCAGCCGGAGGCCGCGCGCGCGGGGGGTGCCCAGCGCCGCCTCGACCAGGGCGGCGAGGCGCGGCCCGTCGGCGACCAGCCGGCCGCCATCGTCCTCGATCACGTACCAGGCGCGGCGGCCGCGCGGCAGGCGGGAGACGCAGAGCCGGCAGCCGCCGGCGGGGTCGCGCGCCGGCAGGTAGAATTGCGGATGGCCGTGCTCGGTCAGGCCCTCCTCGCCCGGCAGCACCGCGCCGCGGGCGGCGAGCGCCACCTCGAGGCGGCGCAGCTCGGCCCGCTCGGCGGCGGTCCAGCCCGGCGCCTCGGCACCGGGATCGCGGCGGCGCGGCCGGAAAGGCAGCACGCTCACGCCTCGCCCCCGAACAGCAGGCGGTGCAGCTCGGGGTCGTAGTAGGAGAGCAGCCGGCGGGCGAAGTCGGGGGTCGGCACGCCAAGGCTGCGGGCCCAGGCCTCCATGCTCTCGGAGGGCACCCGGCCGAAGCCGTTCTCGACCTGCGAGACGAAGGTGTAGTAGCGCAGCCCGAGCCGCGCCGCGAGGTCCATCTGGGACAGGCCGGCGGCCCGGCGCAGCTGCTTCAGCCAGCTGCCGGCCTCCTTGCGCAGCAGCCGCGCCTCCGGCGCCGTCCTGGCGAAATGCATCGGGGCGGCCATCGCCATCCTCCCACGAAAGCGGAGCGGGCGGGCCCCGTCGCCGGAGCCCGCCCGCCCTGGTTCAGCTCTGTCAGTCGCGCCGCTCGCCGAAGAGCTGCAGCAGCGCCAGGAAGATGTTGATGAAGTCGAGATAGAGGGCCAGCGCGCCGAGCAGGGCCTTCTTGGCCATCACGTCGCCGGCGTCGCTCGCCAGGTAGACTTCCTTGATCCGCTGCGTGTCGTAGGCGGTGAGGCCGGTGAACACGAGCACGGTGATCACCGAGATGGCGAACTGCAGCGCGGTCGAGCCGATGAAGATGTTCACCAGGCTGGCGATGACGATGCCGATCAGCCCCATGAACAGGAACGAGCCGAAACCCGACAGGTCGCGCCGCGTGGTGTAGCCGTAGAGGCTGGTCGCGGCGAAGGTCGCGGCGGTGATGAAGAAGATGCGCGCGATGCTGGTGCCGGTGAAGACCAGGAAGATCCCGGCCAGCGA
Organism: Dongiaceae bacterium; assembly: GCA_046349435.1. Lineage (GTDB taxonomy): Bacteria > Pseudomonadota > Alphaproteobacteria > Dongiales > Dongiaceae > JAXMCI01. The sequence goes on from JAXMCI010000013.1 coordinate 104,687, forward strand.
CAGGCCCATCAGCCCGGCATAGACCCAGAAGGTGGCCATCGCCGCGCCGGTGCTCATCTTCTCGATGCGGAAGCTGAGGAACATCACGGCGGCGAGCGGCGCCAGCATCACCACCCAGATCAGCGGCGTGCCGGCGATCTGCTGGTAGAAGCCGCTGGCGACGGCGCCATAGGCGACCAGGCCGGTCAGCGCCAGCCCGCCCGCCATGGTGTTGTAGACCTGCAGCATGTAGCGCCGCAGGCCGGCATCGATGGCCGCATCGCCGGCGGTCGCGGTCATGCCGTAGCGCAGGCGGCCCGAGGGATCGTAGCTCATGAACGGACGTCTCCTGTGACGCGGTTCGCTATTTCAGGACTGCTATATGACCCTGGCGGGGCGGCGGTTCAAGATCCCCGCGGATGGTGTCCCCGGGCGCGGCGGCGGACCGTCCTCGACGGCCCCCGACGCCGCTGGCAGGATGGCCGGCCCCGGACGGAGAGGAACGGCTCATGAGCGCCACCGAGGCACCCTATGGCAGCTGGGTGTCGCCGATCACCGCCGACCTCATCGTCGGCGAGACGATCTCGCTCGGCGACGTGCTGGTCGACGGCGATGACGTCTACTGGATCGAGGGCCGGCCGGCCGAGGGCGGGCGCGCCGTGCTGGTGCGGGCGCTGCCCGGCGGCGGCGCGCGCGACGTCGTCCCCGCTCCGTTCAACTGCCGCACCCGGGTCCACGAATATGGCGGCGGCGCCGCGACGGTGGCCGGCGGCACCGTGATCTTCGCCAACTTCGCCGACCAGCGGCTCTACCGCATCGGGCCGGGCGACGCGGCGCCGCGTCCGGTCACGCCCGAGGGCGCGATGCGCTATGCCGACGGGGTGGTCGACCGCCGCCGCGGCCTGTGGATCGGGGTGCGCGAGGACCATTCCGACGCCGCCCGCGAGCCGGCCAACAGCATCGTCGCGATCGACCTCGCCGCCGGCGGGGCCGGCCGGGTGCTGGTCGAGGGCAGCGACTTCTACAGCTTCCCGCGGCTGTCGCCCGATGGCGGGCGGCTCGCCTGGACCTGCTGGAACCACCCCGACATGCCGTGGGTCGGCACCGAGCTGTGGGTCGCCACGCTCGGCGCCGACGGCAGCCTGTCGGGGGCGGCGCGGGTGGCCGGCAGCCGCAGTGAATCGATCTTCCAGCCGGCCTGGTCGCCCGACGGGCGGCTGCATTTCGTCAGCGACCGGACCGGCTGGTGGAATCTCTACCGGCTGGAGGCCGATGGCAGCATCGCGCCGCTCTGCACGCGCGAGGCCGAGCTCGGCCGGTCGCAATGGAACTTCGGCCTCTCGACCTACGACTTCACCGCCGACGGCCGCATCCTCTGCGCCCATCGCGAGCGCAGCGGAACCCGCCTCGGGCTGCTCGACCCCGGGAGCCGCGTCCTGGCCGAGCTCGACCTGCCCTTCACCGAGCTCGGTTCCGTCCGGGTCGCCGGCGGCCGGGCCGTGTTCCGCGCCGGCTCGCCCACCACGCCGATGGCGATCCTGGCGCTCGATCTCGCGACCCGCGCCGTCACGCGCCTCAAGGCCTCGACCGGGGTCGCCGACGACCCGGCCCTCAGCCGCTACTTCTCGGTGCCCGAGCTGCGCGAGTTCCCCACCGCCGGCGGCCGCACCGCCTTCGGCTACTACTACCCCCCGGCCAACCCCGACTACCGCGCGCCGGCCGGCGAGGCGCCGCCGCTGCTGGTCGAGAGCCATGGCGGCCCGACCGCCTCGACCTCGAGCGTGCTCAACCTCGGCATCCAGTTCTGGACCAGCCGCGGCATCGCCGTGCTCGACGTCGACTATGGCGGCAGCACCGGCTACGGCCGGGCCTATCGCGAGCGGCTGCAGGGCGCCTGGGGCGTGGTCGACGTCGACGATTGCGCCAACGGCGCGACCGCCATGGCGGGCGAGGGCCTGGCCGACCCGAACCGCATGGTGATCACCGGCGGCAGCGCCGGCGGCTACACCACGCTCGCCTGCCTCGCCTTCCGCGACGTCTTCAGGGGCGGCGCCAGCTACTACGGGATCGGCGACCTCGAGGCGCTGGCCCGCGACACCCACAAGTTCGAATCGCGCTACCTCGACTGGCTGATCGGCCCCTGGCCGGAGCAGGCCGCGCTCTACCGCGAGCGCTCGCCGATCCACCACATCGACCGGCTGAAGGCGCCGATCGCCTTCTTCCAGGGGGCGGAGGACAAGGTGGTGCCGCCGAACCAGGCCGAGATGATGGTCGACGCGCTGCGCCGCAAGGGCATCCCGGCCGGCTACATCCTGTTCGAGGGCGAGCAGCACGGCTTCCGCCGCGCCGCCAACATCAAGCGCGCGCTCGAGGCCGAGCTCTACTTCTACGCCGTCCTCGTCTTCGGCATCCGGCTGGGCTACTGATCCTGGCGGCTCCGGTCGGACGGCCCGCGGCGGCTGGCCGCCAGCACCGCGTCCGCACGGCGTGCGATCCGCTCGGCGAAGAGCGTCAGCACCGACAGGCTGGCATCGTTCTCTCGGGCGATCTCGCGCGCGACTGCCTCCGCGCGCGCCGCTACCGCTGTCGCGATCACGCCGACCTGGCGCAGGATCGCCGCCTGCGACAGGCCGACACGTGCCGCGAAGCGCTCCCAGTGCCGGCGCTCGATGAACTCGGGCCGGCTGACGCCGGCGACCTTCATCGCCAGATTGCCGGTGACATTGTCGTAGGCCAGCGCCGTCATCAGGTCGTAGCCCGGCGCGAGACGAACCGGCCCCGGTGCGAGCATCAGAGCGTAGTTCTTGGCATGACGGTCGCTATCTCCGATGCAGGCCGCGAAGATGACAAGGTCGAGGAGCGCGAGACGATCGGCGGCGGGCCGGCGCGCATGCCGGTCCAGCACGGCGAAGAGATCCGCGAGCCCGGGCCCTCGCCCGGATTCGTACTTTTGGGTGGGATAGCGGCCCAGCGCCTGGCAGAGATCCTCCTGGTGCGACCGCGAGACACGATGTCCGCCGACGATGCGACGATCGAAGCGCTCGACGAGCAGGTATGGGCGGCCAGCCGCGCGCGCCATCGCCGCAGCGGCCACGGGCAGGCCGAGCGCGGCGGCGAGCCGCAGGCAGAGCAGCTCGTTCTCCACGGTCGCGTAGAGACGCTGGCTGGCCGGCTTCAGGATGTGCGTCGACGCGGCGCCATTCAGCGGCAGATGAATGCGGCCGTCGAAGACGGCGACAGCCAGCTTCGACTGCGCCCCGGCCAGCGACATGGTGATGTCGGCTTCGCCCGCCAGCAGCGGACGCCGCGGAAGCCGGTCGATTGCGTCGGCGAGCGCCGCCTCGTCGAGTGCGTGGTAACGCCCGGCGTCACGCGGCTCCGGGCCGCCGATCGAGAGTGCCCCGGCCGTGTCGCGGCCCATTCGCTCGAGCAGGCCATACACGTCGCCCGGATCGCGGCCGAGGAGACGGCCGATTGTCTCGAGCTGGCGGTCCTCGGGCAGCAGATTCGCGAACCACGGGGTGGCGACCTCGCCGGAGCAGGTCTCCGCCGCCAGCGGCATCGTGACCGAGATGGCAAAGCGGTCCGGATTCCCGAGCCAGCCCCGGTCGTAGGTGAAGGAGAGCAGCGGGCCGGCATGCTCGATCCGTCCGACCCGGTCGTCCTCGAAGAAGACATCGAGCATGGCTCAGCGGCCGAGGACGAGCTCGACGCGCAGGCCGAGCGCCGCAGCCACCTTCAGCGCCTTGTCGAGATGCGAGGTGCCCTTGCCGCGCTCCAGCTCCACGATGAAGCGCTCGCCCGTGCCGACCGCCAGGGCGAGCTTGCGCTGCGTCAGGCCGAGCGAGCGCCTGGCGTCGCGAACGGCGGCGCCGAACTCCTCGGCCGATCGCGCGACGACCGACGCTGTCGCTGGCTGCACCATCTTACCGATCGGGACGATACCCGCTCTCGACCCCTCCTGCCAATAGCGATCTTCCCGATCAGGAAGACTTGCGCGGGCAGCTGCGGCCTGCCCGGCCCTGCCCGAGCCCTGCCCGCCCCCGCATTTGACCCGCAGCGCCCCGCTTCCCTATACTCCGCGCCGCTTTTCGGCCGGTGCGAGGGACGATCGGTGGCACGGGTGCGTCTGACCGCTCGATTTAGCCGCTGCCAGCGGGCTCGCGCCGCCGGCACGGGCGGGTCGGCGTCGCGCTAGGCGCCGGGCCGGGACGGGTCGAGGGGCCGCTCTTCGGCCCCTTTTTCATTTCGGGATCAGGGCAAGCATGGATCTGGACACCGTCAAGGCCAAGTGGGTCGAGGCCGCGGCCGCCGCCGCGAGCAGCGCGGCGCTCGAGGCGATCCGCGTCGAGGCGCTCGGCAAGAAGGGCGAGATCACCGGCCTGATGAAGGGGCTGGGGGCGATGAGCCCGGAGGAGCGGCGCGCCGCCGGGGCGGGGCTCAACGCGGTCAAGGAGGCGGTGGGCGCGGCGATCGAGGCGCGCCGCGCCGCGCTGGAGGCGGCCGACCTCGCCGCGGCGCTGGCCCGCGACCGGATCGACGTCAGCCTGCCGCCGCGGCCGGAGGCGGCCGGCCGGCTGCATCCGATCAGCCAGACGATCGACGAGATCGTGGCGATCTTCGGCGAGATGGGCTTCTCGGTCGCCGAAGGGCCGGACATCGAGGACGACTTCCACAACTTCACCGCCCTCAACATCCCGCCCGACCACCCGGCGCGGCAGATGCACGACACCTTCTACCTGCCGGAGCGGCCGGACGGCAGCCGCATGGTGCTGCGCACCCACACCTCGCCGGTGCAGGTCCGCACCATGCAGCAGACGCCGCCGCCGCTGCGCATCATCGCGCCCGGCCGCACCTATCGCTGCGACAGCGACATGACCCACACCCCGATGTTCCACCAGGTCGAGGGGCTGGTCATCGACGAGACCACCCACATGGGCCATCTCAAGGGCTGCCTGGTCGATTTCTGCCGCGCCTTCTTCGGCGTGCCGGACCTGCCGCTGCGCTTCCGCCCGAGCTTCTTCCCCTTCACCGAGCCCTCGGCCGAGGTCGATATCGGCTGCTCGCGCAAGGGCGGCGAGCTCAAGCTCGGCAATTACGGCGACTGGCTGGAGATCCTCGGCTGCGGCATGGTCCACCCCAAGGTGCTGGCGATGTGCGGCGTCGACCCGGCCCGCTACCAGGGCTTTGCCTTCGGCATGGGGATCGAGCGCATCGCCATGCTGAAATACGGCATCCCCGACCTGCGCACCTTCTTCGAGGCCGACCTGCGCTGGCTGCGCCATTACGGCTTCCTGCCGCTCGAGGTGCCGAGCCTGACCGGAGGGCTGTCGCGATGAAGTTCACGCTCGACTGGCTGAAGGACCATCTCGAGACCGAGGCCGACGCCGCCACGATCGGCGCGCGGCTGACCGCCCTCGGCCTCGAGGTCGAGAGCATCGAGGACCGCGCCGCGGCGCTCGCCCCCTTCACCGTGGGGTACGTCGTCGAGGCGCGCCAGCACCCCAACGCCGACCGGCTGCGCCTCTGCACCGTCGAGACCGCCGCCGGCATCGTCCAAGTGGTGTGCGGCGCGCCCAATGCGCGCACCGGCATGAAGGGCGTCTTCGCCCCGGTCGGCAGCACCATCCCCGGCACCGGGCTGCATCTCCAGGCCGGCACGATCCGCGGCGAGGCCTCCAACGGCATGCTCTGCTCGATGCGCGAGATGGGGCTGTCGGACGAGCATGACGGCATCATCGAGCTGCCGGCCGACGCGCCGGTGGGCAAGCCCTTCGCCGAGGTGCTCGGCCTGGCCGGCGCGGTGATCGACGTCTCGGTGACCCCCGACCGGGCCGACTGCCTGGGCGTGCGCGGCATCGCCCGCGACCTCGCCGCCGCCGGCCTCGGCACGCTGAAGCCGGTCGACCTCTCGCCGGTGGCGGGCCGCTTCGCCTCGCCGATCGCCTGGCGGCGCGACCTGCCCGCCGACCGCCAAGCGGCCTGCCCCTACGTGGTCGGCCGCTACTTCCGCAAGGTGCGCAACGGGCCATCCCCGCGCTGGCTGCAGGAGCGGCTGCGCGCCATCGGCCTCAGGCCGATCTCGGCGCTGGTCGACATCACCAACTACGTCACCTTCGACCTCGGCCGGCCGCTGCACGTCTTCGACGCCGACCGGCTGGCCGGCGACCTGACGATGCGCATGGCGCGCCCGGGCGAAAGCATCCTGGCGCTCGACGGCCGCACCTACGCGCTCGACCCCGAGATGACGGTGATCGCCGATTCGCGCGGCGTGCACGGCATCGGCGGGGTGATGGGCGGCGAGGAGACCGGCGTGCGCGACGACACCGTCAACGTCTTCCTCGAGGTGGCGCTGTTCGACGCCAAGCGCACCGCCGCCACCGGGCGGCGGCTCGGCATCGAGAGCGACGCGCGCTACCGCTTCGAGCGCGGCCTCGACCCGGTCTCCGCCGAATGGGGCGCCGAGGTGGCGGCCCGGCTGATCATGGAGCTCACCGGCGGCGAGCCGAGCGGGACGGTGGCGGCCGGCACCATGCCGGCCTGGGAGCGCAGCCTGGCCCTGCGGCCGGAGCGGGTCGCCGGACTCGGCGGGCTCGACGTGCCGGCCGCCGAGTCGGCCGCCGTGCTGCAGGCGCTGGGCTTCGACGTCGCCGCCGCGAGCGGCCGGCTGGAGGTCGCGGTGCCCTCCTGGCGGCACGACGTCGAGGGCGAGCCCGACCTCGTCGAGGAGGTGCTGCGGGTCAAGGGCTTCGACCACATCCCGGCGGTGTCGCTGCCCCGCGCCACGGCGATGCCCGAGCCGGCGCTGACGCCGGCACAGCGCCGCGTGCCGCTGGCCAAGCGCCTGCTGGCGGCGCGCGGCCTGACCGAGGCGGTGACCTTCAGCTTCATGCCGAAGAGCCTCGCCGAGCGTTTCGGCGGCGGCCAGCCGGCGCTGCTGCTGGCCAACCCGATCTCCGCCGACCTCGACGCCATGCGGCCCTCGATCCTGCCCAACCTGCTGCAGGCGGCGCAGCGCAACGCCGCCCGCGGCCTCGGCGAGCTCGGCCTGTTCGAGGTCGGGCCGCAATACGCCTCGGACGCGCCGGACGGCCAGCAGCTGATGGCCACCGGCCTGCGCGTCGGCCGCACCGGCCCGCGCCACTGGGCGGCGCCGCCGCGCGCCCTCGACGCCTTCGACGCCAAGGCCGACGCGCTGGCGCTGCTGGCGGCGCTGGGGCTGCCGACCGACAACCTGCAGAGCGACCCGAGCCCGCCCGCCTGGTACCATCCCGGCCGGGCCGGCACGCTCAGGCTCGGCGGCAACCGGCTGGCGCATTTCGGCGAGCTGCATCCGGCGATCCTGAAGGCGCTCGACATCGCCGGCCCGGCGGTCGCCTTCGAGCTGTTCCTCGACCGGGTGCCGCTGCCGCGCAGCCGCGGCACGGCGCGGCCGGCGCTCGCCGCATCGCCCTTCCAGCCGGTCGAGCGCGACTTCGCCTTCCTGGTCGATCGCGGCGTCGCCGCCGAGGCGGTGCTGCGTGCCGTCAGGGGCGCCGACAAGGCGCTGATCGCCGCGGCCGGCATCTTCGACCTCTACGAGGGGCCGGGCGTGCCGGAGGGCAAGAAGTCGCTCGCCGTCACCGTCACCCTGCAGCCGGCCGACCGCACGCTGACCGACGCGGAGATCGAGGCGGTGGCCGGCCGCATCGTCGCCGCCGCCGCCAAGGCGACCGGCGCCGAGCTGCGCCGCTGACCCGCGAGGCACGCCAGGAGGGCCCGATGACGAAGCCGCTGGTCACCGCCGCCGAGATCGCGGCGGCGCCGGAGGTGCATATCCGGCACCCGTTCGAGCCGGAGCGCTCCGACGTCCATCTCCGCCCGCTCGGGCGGATGACCGGGCTGCAGCGGCTCTCGGTGTCGCTCGGCCGGGTGCCGCCCGGCAAGGAGGCCTTCGCCTACCACGCCCACGAGCGCGACGAGGAGTTCCTCTACATCCTCTCCGGGCGCGGCCGGGCGGTGATCGACGGCCGGACCTGCGAGGTCGGGCCGGGCGACTTCATGGGCTTCCCGACGCCCTCGGTGCCTCACCTCCTGACCAATCCCTATGACGAGGACCTCGTCTACCTGATGGCCGGCGAGCACAGCGGCTTCGACCTCGGCCATTTTCCGCGCCACGGCAGGAAGATCCTCCACACCGGGCGCGAGATCCTCTGCCTCGACGAGAGGGCCGGCACCGCGCGCCCGATGAGCCTCGCCGAGTTCATGCCCGACGGGCTGCCGCCGGGGCTGGCGGGCGGCGCCGGCGGCGAAGGCGAGAGCCGCTGACTCCGCCGCCTCCGTTGCCTCGCGGCGCCGGCGCCCTTATGTTCCAGCCGCCCCGCGCCCGACAGCCAGAGCCATGACCGACCTTTCCCACATCCGCAACTTCTCGATCATCGCCCATATCGACCATGGCAAGTCGACGCTGGCCGACCGGCTGATCCAGTATTGCGGCGGGCTCACCGACCGCGAGATGAAGGAGCAGGTGCTCGATTCGATGGAGATCGAGCGCGAGCGCGGCATCACGATCAAGGCGCAGACCGTCCGCCTCGCCTACAAGGCGCGCAACGGCGAGACCTACCAGCTCAACCTGATGGACACCCCCGGCCATGTCGACTTCGCCTACGAGGTGAGCCGCAGCCTGGCCGCCTGCGAGGGCTCGCTGCTGGTGGTCGATGCCAGCCAGGGGGTCGAGGCGCAGACGCTGGCCAACGTCTACCAGGCGCTCGACAACAACCACGAGATCGTCCCGGTCCTCAACAAGATCGACCTGCCGGCGGCCGAGCCGGAGAAGGTCAGGCAGCAGATCGAGGACGTCATCGGGCTCGACGCCAGCGACGCCGTGCTGATCTCGGCCAAGACCGGGCTCGGCATCGAGGACGTGCTGGAGGCGCTGGTCACCCGCCTGCCGCCGCCGACCGGCGACGAGTCGGCGCCGCTCAAGGCGCTGCTGATCGACAGCTGGTACGACCCCTATCTCGGCGTCGTCATCCTGGTCCGCATCAAGGACGGGCGGCTCAAGGCCGGCCTGAAGATCCGCATGATGTCGACCGGCGCCGCCCATGTCGTCGACCGGGTCGGCGTCTTCACCCCGAAGGCGCAGCCGCGCGGCGAGCTCGGCCCCGGCGAGGTCGGCTTCCTCACCGCCGCGATCAAGGAGGTGGCGGACTGCCGCATCGGCGACACCATCACCGAGGAGCGCCGGCCGACGGCGGAGCCGCTGCCGGGCTTCAAGCCGAGCGTGCCGGTGGTGTTCTGCGGCCTGTTCCCGGTCGACGCCGCCGACTACGAGCAGCTGCGCGAGAGCATGGCCAAGCTGCGCCTCAACGACGCCAGCTTCCAGTACGAGCCGGAGAGCTCGGCGGCGCTGGGCTTCGGCTTCCGCTGCGGCTTCCTCGGGCTGCTCCACCTCGAGATCATCCAGGAGCGGCTGGAGCGCGAGTTCAACCTCGACCTGATCACCACCGCGCCCTCGGTGGTCTATCGCATCCACCTCACCAACGGCGAGGTCAAGGAGCTGCACAACCCGGTCGACATGCCCGACCCGGTGAAGATCGCGATGATCGAGGAACCCTGGATCCGCGCCACCATCCTGGTGCCGTCGGACTATCTCGGCTCGATCCTCAAGCTCTGCGAGGAGCGGCGCGGCACCCAGCTCGACCTCACCTATGTCGGCAACCGGGCGATGCTCGTCTACCGGCTGCCGCTCAACGAGGTGGTGTTCGACTTCTACGACCGGCTGAAGTCGGTGTCGCGCGGCTATGCCAGCTTCGACTACCAGGTCGACGGCTATGCCGAGGGCGACCTCGTCAACCTGTCCATCCTGGTCAATGCCGAGCCGGTCGACGCGCTCGCCTGCATCGTCCATCGCAGCCAGGCGGAGAGCCGCGGCCGAGCGCTCTGCACCCGCCTCAAGGAGCTGATTCCGCGCCAGCTCTTCAAGATCGCCGTCCAGGCCGCCATCGGCGGGCGCGTCATCGCCCGCGAGACGATCGGCGCGATGCGCAAGGACGTCACCGCCAAGTGCTATGGCGGCGACATCACGCGCAAGCGCAAGCTCCTGGAGAAGCAGAAGGAGGGCAAGAAGAAGATGCGGCAATACGGGAACGTCGAGATCCCGCAATCCGCCTTCATCGCCGCCCTCAAGATGAACGACGGCTGAGGCCGCCGCACCCTCTCTTGTCGTTGCCGGGCGCGACCCGGCACTCCAGGCGACGCTTCGAGATGGATGCCCGGGTCAAGCCCGGGCATGACAGGATGGGGTGTGCCCGGCGACGTGCCCGGCGGCGCGCGACGGCCGAGGCCGCGGCACCCTCTCTTGTCATTGCCGGGCTCGACCCGGCAATCCAGGGACGCCGCACCGCGGATGCCGGTCGAGCCCGGGCATCACAGGGTTGGAGGATGCCGGCCAGGTGCGGCGGGGGGTCCCCGCTCAGCGCTTGGCGAAGATCTTGCGCTTGCTGATCGGCACGCGGCGGCGGGCGAGCAGCACGAGCAGCACCCCGGGGACGCCCAGCACCAGCGCCGCCGGCCATTGCAGGATGGTGGCGATCACCGGGAACCAGAGCCAGCGGGCGACGTGCCGCTCGATCGCCGGCTGGGCCAGCTGCAGGCTGTCGCGATCGAGGTCGAACCAGAGCTGGCCGGCCTGCATCATCGACCAGTGGCCGACCTGCCAGGCATGCCAGGCATCGTTCAGCAGCACGGCCAGCGCCAAGATGATCAGCAGCCAGCCGAGGAAACGCAGCACGACCATCGCGGCTCCCCCAGTCTCCTCTCGCGGGCGCTTTGCTCCCCGGCCGCAGCACCATAGCCGATGGCGCCACGACGGCAAACCGCTGCATCGGTCACCTTTGCCGCCCTGGTCGAGCAAGGAAACGCGGTCGTGATTTGACACCGCTCCGGCACCGCTCGACGCTGCTTGCGTCGCCGGCTCGCCACCGCGGCCGGCCCGCCCTGCCGGAGCCCGCACGCCGCCATGCCCGACCCCGCCCCTTGCCCGATGGACGCCATCCTGCGCCTGCTGATGGGGCCGTGGACCACCCACATCCTGTGGGAGCTGTGCCGCGGCCCGAGCCGCTTCGGCGAGCTGAAGCGCCGGGTCCGGGGAATCTCCGCCAAGATGCTGACCGAGCGGCTGCGCATGCTGGAGCAGGCCGGCGTCGTCTATCGCCACTACCTGCCCTCGATCCCGCCGCAGGTGACCTATGGGCTGACGCCGCGCGGCGAGGAGCTGCGCGGCGTGCTCGACGGGCTGAGCCACATCGCGCTGCGGTGGCAGGAGCAGGATCGCGCTCGCGCCGCCTGATCCGGTTGCCGGCGGCGCGTCCGCCGAAGTTCTGCTAGACTGACGCCGGGGTCGGCCGCCGGGAGCCAGCGTTGCGCATGAGAGGGATTCGGGCCGCGGCCGGCGCGCTGGTCGCCCTCCTGTCGCTGGCCGCCCTCCTGTCGCTGGCCGGGGCGGCGGCGGCGCAATCGCTGCCGGAGCCCGGTGCCGTGCACCAGGGCAGCCTGCCGCTGCTCGGCCACCGCGTGCCGCTGCCGCCCGGCGACTGGGTGGTCCTCGGCCGCGGCTTCGGCCGGGTCGAAGGGCCGAGCCCGGGGCCCTATGGCGCGCTGGTCGGGGTGATGGCGGCACATCGCGACGGCGAGCGGATCGACGCGGTGCTGCTGGCCTCGGCCAACGTGATGCCGGTCGAATCGGGCTGGGGGCCGCCGCCGCAATGCGGCGCCCAGGACATGGCCTTCGCCACCGAGATCAAGCTGCAGGCGCGCAACCTGTCCTGCGCCTTCGTGCCGCCGCCCGCCGCCGCGGCGGCGGCGATCGAGCGCCTGCCCGGCTGGCCGGAGGGCACCGCCGAGGCGGCGCGCCGCGGCTGGGTGCTGCCGCCGGCCGAGCTGGTCGCCGGCATGCGGGTGAGCGATCGCCACGATGTCGTCGACGTGCGCTTTCTGTTCGCGCCCGCCGCGGTGGCCGGCCCCGGCGACCAGCTGGCCACGCTCGGCGCCTGGAGCGAGGCGGCCGAGCTGCGCCTGGCGGCCGGCCTGCTGGCGCTGCCGGCGCCGCCCGGCACGCTCGACTGGCCGGCTCCGGCCGCCGCCGCAGCGGCGGCCGAGGCGCCCTCCGGCGAGCTCTCGGCCTGGCGCCTCGCCCTCTACAAGACGATGTCGCTGCGGGTGATCGGTTCGTCGATCAGCTTCGGCGTCGCCTATCTCTTCACCGGCAGCCTCTACAGCTCGGCGGCGATGGTCGTCTGGCAGGGCGTGACCCACAGCGCGCTGTTCCTGGCCAACGAGCTCTATTGGGAACGGCAGACGGTCCCGCCGGCGCTGGCCTTCGTCGCCGCCGGGCGGGACTCGTGAGGGCGCTGCTGGCCGCGCTCGCCCTGCTGCTCGGGCTCGCCGCCGCGCAGGCCGACGACGGCGCTGCCGGCCCGGCAGTGGGAGTCGCCGAGGGCATCGCCATCCTCGCCGGCAAGCAGGTGCCGCTGCCGCCCGGGCGCTGGGAAACGCTGGCCCGCGGCCCGGCCGTCGCCGGCCAGGACGGCCTCGAAGCGCTGCTGCTCGGCCGCATCGAGGAGGGCCGCGTCGCGGGCCTGGTGCTGGCGATCGCCACGACCCGACCGCGCCAGTCGATCCTGGGACCCTCGCCGGAGTGCGGCCGCAGCGACATCTTTCTCGCCTACACCGCCTACGACACCGCCTATGACGGGCTGTGCGGCTATCTCAACCTGGTGCTGCTCTCGCCGGCGGTCGAGGGGCCGCCGGGCTGGGCCGCCGCGCGCCGGGCCCTGGCGGCGCGCGGCATCGCGCTGCCCGAGAGTTGGCTGACGGTCGGCATCCGCGCCCGCAGCCAGGCCGAGGCGCTCGAGGTGCGCTACTACGTCCCGCCGCCCGATGCGGACGCGGTGGCGAGCCGCGGCGACTGGGCGAGCCATCCCTGGTCGCCCCTCAACGTCGCCTACGACCCGGCGCGGCAGGCCGCCATCACCCGGCTGGCGATCTGGGGCGCCTGGGTGCGCGGCGACGTCGAGGCGGGGCTGCGCGGCCGCCTTGACCCGGCGGCGCTGCCGCCCTGGCCCTGGGGCAGCGACGACCTCGCCGTCCGCCTGGTCCATCTGCGGCTGCGCCAGCTCGATGCGCTCGCCGCCGCCGGCGCCATCGAGGCCGCCGCCTATGACGAGCAGCGGCGCGAACTCGAGGCGGTGGTCGCCGCGCCGGAGCGGGCGGAGACGCCGGTCTGGCTGCACGCGCTGTGGAAGACGCTGACCTACCGCGTCGTCTCGATGATCGACTCCTTCGCCGTCGCCTATTTCATCCTCGGCGACACGGTGCAGTCGGTCGCCTGGGCCGCCTTCGCCGCGGTGCGCGGCCCGGTGGTGATCTACCTGCACGAGCTCGGCTGGACCTATTCCGGCTACGGCAAGGCGGCGCCGGCGCTGCTCGATGCCGGCTTCCCGGAGATCGGCATCGACCGCTAGAAGCGGTGCCCGGCGGCGGCGCCGTCGTCCGTCGCGTGGCCGTTGCGCGCCCGACCGCCCTTCGCTAGGGTGCGCCCCCTTGAGACGCCGCAGGGCGCCCGGGAGGGGTGGCCGAGTGGTTTAAGGCACACGCTTGGAAAGCGTGCATACGGTAACACGTATCGCGGGTTCGAATCCCGCCCCCTCCGCCAGCCGCTCAAAGCGCGCTCAGAAATACACCGCCTCGAGCAGGGCGACGCCGTTGCCGGCCGTGTCGAGCAGCTCCAGCGTGTTGCCGACGATGCGCCAGCGGGCTGCTGCGGCCAGCGCCTCAGCGAGGTACCGCTCCGCTTCGTCGAGCGGCGGCGGACATGCCATGCGGGTGCTCGCCGCGCCGGTGAAGGCCACCGCGTCGCCGGCGATGCGGTAGCCGCCGGCCATCTGGTTGCAGCCGACCGTGGCCGAGAAGCGCCCGGGCTTGCCCCCGGCGCCCAGGATGAGGTGCGGCTCGCGGCGGCCCCCCGCCGCGCCGGGCTCGATCGCCCCCAGCCGGACGATGCGCCAGTAGGTGTTCTCCAGCGCCGCCGGCGCCCGGGCGCGCTCGCAGCGCTCCTGCGGCCAGGCGGCGACGAAGCGGCCGACCAGGATCGTCGGCTCGGTGCCGCCGCCGTCGGCCCGCGGGCGCTCGGCCACGGCGCCTTCGAAGGTGACGTAGAGCGGCGCGCCGGGTGCGCTCGCGGCCCGGCGATAGCCCGTCTCGAGGCTCGCGAAATCGCCCTCCATCGCCACCGGATAGGCGCGGCCGGTCGCACAGTCGGAAAACCGGGCGGCGTCCGCCAGGAAGGTCAGCTCGCCGGCAAGGACCGGCGGGAGATCTGCCGCCGGGGCCGGGGGCGGCGAAAGGGCCGCCAGGGCGAGGACGAGTACGGCGGGCAGCGCAGCCCGCAGCCGGCCAGACGAACGATCCGCGGCAGTGGGCCACGGTCGGTCCTCCTCTGCGGGCGTCGGCACGCCACGACGGCGGCCCTTCGGGCGAGGCCCGCCCGGGGCGCTCGCGGCTGGCAGGGATTATCTCCCGCGAACCGGCTGCCGTCGTGCCTGCGGTGATGAGTGGTGAGCTCGGGGCGACGACGGCTGTCAGCGTCTTGACAGCCCGGCTTCGCCACAGTGCGGCCATGGCGTGGCGCGCCGGGCGATCCCGGCGGCTGCGCCCGACGGGAGGTTCCGATGCGCCGTTCCCTCATTGGCGTCGCGCTGCTGGCCGGCCTCGCCGCCGCCTGCGGCAACCACGAGCGGGGCTTCATGGCGGCGCAGGCCGACGATGCCGCCGGGCAGCTCTACGGCAAGGAATGCGGCGCCTGCCACATGCCCTATCCGCCGGCGCTGCTACCGGCGCGCTCCTGGCACGCGCTGCTCGGCCGGCTCGACAGCCATTTCGGCGAGAATGCCAGCCTCGACCCGCAGGCAGCCGGGACGATCGCCGCCTATCTCGCGGCCAATGCCGCCGACACGCGGGGCTCGCGGGCGATGCAGGGGCTCGGCCCGAGCGACGTGCCGCTGCGCATCACCGAGACGCCGTTCTGGATCGACGCGCACGAGGAGGTATCGCCCGCCCGCTTCGCCTCCCCGAAGGTCAGGTCGAAGTCGAACTGCCTCGCCTGCCACAGCGACAAGGGCGAGGGCGGCGACGACGACTGAGGCGCGGCGGGGTGGCCGCGCGACGAGCCGCTCGGAATGCTTGCCGGCCGTGGCCCGCTCGCCCGACATTGTCGGCAGCGGCGTCAGGGTGAGGAGCGGAGCATGGCAGGCGTGCTGAAGGCGGGCCGGAACAACGCGGCGGGGCGGCGGCGATGACGGAGGTCGGGGCGGAGCCCCTTCCCGTCACCCCGTCCTTCCGGCTCGACGGACGCCGGGCCCTGGTGACCGGCGCCGGACGCGGGCTCGGCATCGCCTTCGCGGCGGCGCTCGCCGGCGCCGGCGCCCACGTGCTGCTGGCGGCCCGCTCGGCGAACGAGGTCGCGGCCGTGGCCGAGGCGATCCGCGCGGCCGGCGGCTCGGCGGAGCCGGTGCCGCTCGACGTCACCGACGTCGCGGCGGTGCGCCGCGCGATCGAGGCGCGGCCGCCCTGCGAGATCCTGGTGAACAACGCCGGGACCAACCGGCCGAAGCCGATGGTCGAGGTCAGCGAGGCCGACTACGACGCCGTCGCCGGCCTCAACCTGCGCGCCGCCTTCTTCGTGGCGCAGGCCGTAGCATCCCGGCTGATCGCCGCCGGCCGCCCGGCAGCATCATCCATGTCGGCTCGCAGATGGGCCATGTCGGCGGCGCCGGCCGCGCGCTCTACTGCGCCACCAAGCACGGCATCGAAGGGCTGACCAAGGCGATGGCCATCGAGCTGGCGCCGCACGGCATCCGCGTCAACAGCATCGCCCCGACCTATGTCGAGACGCCGCTGACGCGGCCCTATCTCGCGGACCCGGCCTTCCGCCAGTGGGTCCTGGGCAAGATCAAGCTCGGGCGGATCGGCGCGCCGCAGGACGTCATGGGCGCGGCGCTGTTCCTCGCCTCCGATGCGTCGGCCCTGATCACCGGCACCTCGATCCTGGTCGATGGCGGCTGGACGGCGGAGTAGGCGACCGGTCAGGCCCGATCCTTCGGCTGCTCGCGGCCCGCGAAGATCATCGCGGCGAGCTCCTTGCCGTCATGCTCGCTGTGATGGCTGGCGAGCGCGAAGGCGCGCTCGACGTCGCCCTTGACGATCGCATTGGCCAACGGCTCGTGGATGGCGAGCAGGCCGTCGAGATTGTGGTGGAAGCGGTCGGTCATGGTGAGGAACAGGCGGGTCTGCGCCTCGAGCCTGGCGTAGACGTCGATCAGCCGCTTGTGCCCGGACATCTCGACGATGGTGCGGTGGAACTCGAAATCGAGATCGAGCATCCGCTTGCGCTGCCGTGCGGCGACCGCGGACCGCATTCCCTTGAGCACCTGCTCGAGCGCACGGCACCCGCCCTCCGACCGGCTCGCCGCCGCCCAGCGGGCGGCCAGGGCCTCCAGCGAATCGCGGAGGGTGTAGATCTCGACCACGTCGGCCTCGGTGAAGGAGGTGACCACCGTGCCGCGCCGCGGCCGGTACTCCACCAAGCCTTCGTGGCGCAGGTCCTTCAGCGCCGCCCGGATGGTCCCCTGGCTGACCTGCCAGCGATCGGCGAGATCGAGCTCGGTGAGGCGCGCGCCCGCCGACAGCTCGCCCCGGAAGATTGCCTCGCGAAGCTTGCCGGCGACATCCTGGTCGAGCCCCTTCCGATCGAGCTCGGGCTGCTGTGTCCTCATCGAGACGGTCACCATTCCGGCTGCACGGGATCGACGCTCGCGGAGCCGCGATCGGCCCGGCCCGCCGGGACCAGGCACGCTGGTCGAGCCCCCGCGCTTCCAGGAAAACCCGGCACTTTCCGGCTATTATAGGGGGCGGTGGGCAATCCGCCAGCCCGTCCCTCGGCGCCGTCAGGCGCGCAGCCGCGCGCCTTTCGGATCGAGCAGGGGGACGAGGCTGGCGCGGGCGGCGTGGCGCTGCAGGCCGACCTCGATCTCCCAGCGCCCCGAGGCCACCAGATCGGCCGTCACCCCGGCATCGTGGGTGACGTAGCCGAGGGCCACGGCACGGCCGAGGCAGTGCCCGTAGCCCGCCGAGGTCGTCATCCCGGCCAGGGCGCCATCCCGGAAGATGGGCTCGTTGTGATAGAGCAGAGGCTCGGGATTCTCGAGGGCGAGCTGGATCAGGCGCTTGCGCGGAAAGCCCGCCGCCTTCTGCCGCAGCAGGGCGTCCCGGCCGACGAACCATGCCGCCTTCCGAAAGGCCACCGCGAAGCCCAGGCCGGCCTCGAGCGGCGTGTCCTCGCCTGTGATGTCATGCCCCCAATGCCGGTAGCCCTTCTCGAGCCGCAGGCTGTCCAGGGCATGCATTCCGCAGAGCCTGGCGCCGTGGCTGGCCCCGGCCTGCAGCAGCAGCTCCAGCACGTGCACCGCGAACTCGCCGGGGACGCAGAGCTCCCATCCGAGCTCGCCGACATAGCTGATCCGCGTGGCGCGCAGGCCCGCGGCACCGACGGCGATCTCCCGCGAGGTGGCGAACGGGAACCCGGCGTTGGAGAGGTCGTCCTCGCTGAGCGATTGCAGGAGGGCGCGACTCGCGGGACCCATCACCCCGATCACGGCATAGGCGCCGCTGACGTCGTCGACCGAGACCCGGGCGTCCGGGACCAGGCTGCCGCGCAGCCAGCGCAGATCCCGCACCGCGGTCGCGGCGCCGGTGGCGACCAGGTAGGCGTCGTCGGCGAGCCGGGTCACGGTGAGGTCGGCCTCGATGCCGCCGCGCTCGTTCAGCCACTGGGTGTAGACGACGCGGCCGGGCTCGACCCCGACGTCGCCGGCCGAGATGCGCTGCAGCTCGCGCTCGGCATCCGGCCCGCGGACCAGGAACTTGGCCAGGGTCGACAGGTCGAAGAGGCCGGATCGCTCCCGCGTCGCCCTCGCCTCCTCGGCGGCGTAGGGGAACCAGTTCTGCCGGCCGAAGCTGTAGCGATAGCGGGGCTCGACGCCGGGCGGGGCGAACCAGTTCGCCCGCTCCCAGCCCGCCGCCTCGCCGAAGCAGGCGCCCGCCTGCGCGAGCCGGCCATGGAGCGGCGTCCGGCGCGCCCCCCGGGCGCTCTCGAACTGCCGGTAGGGCCAGTGCATCGCATAGGTCAGGCCCAGAGCCTCCGACACGCGCTCGCGAAGATAGTAGGTGCGGTTCTGATGCGGATGCATCCGCGCGATGTCGACCTCCCAGAGGTCGAACGGCGGATGGCCGTCGACGATCCACGCCGCCAGCGCCATGCCGGCGCCGCCGCCGGACTGGATGCCGATCGAGTTGAAGCCGGCGGCGACATAGAGGTTCGGCAGGTTGGGCGCGGCCCCCAGCAGATAGCGCTGGTCGGGGGTGAAGCTCTCCGGCCCGTTGAAGAACTTCCGGATCCCCGTCCGCGCCAGATCCGGCACGCGATGCATCGCGCCTTCGAGGATCGGCTGGAAGTGCTCGATATCCTCGGGAAGCTCGTCGAAGCAGAAGCTCTCCGGGATCCCGCCCATGCCCCAGGGCTTGGCCCTGGTCTCGAAGCCCCCGAACAGCAGCTTGCCGGCATCCTCCTTGAAGTAGGCGCCGCCATCCATGTCGCGGAGCACGGGCAGCTTGTCGGGCAGCCCCATCGGCTCGGTGACCGCGTAGAAGTGCTCGGCGGCATGGAGCGGCACGTCGACGCCCGCCATCGCTCCCACCTCGCGCGCCCACATCCCCGCGCAATTGACCACCACCTCCGCCGCGACCTCGCCCTCCGCGGTGACGACGCCGCCGGCCCGGCCGTCCCGCACCCGGATTCCCGTGACCTTGCAGTCCTCGACGATGCGCGCGCCGCCGAGCCGGGCTCCCCGGGCCAGCGCCATCGTCGTGTCGGCGGGATTGACCTGGCCGTCCTGCGGGAAGAAGACCGCGCCGACGACGTCGCCGATCTCGAGCAGGGGCCACTTGTCGCGCGCCTCACGGGGCGAGATCTGCTCCACCTCGACGCCGAAGGCGCGCGCCATGGAGGCGCCGCGCCGGATCTCCTCCCAGCGCTCCGCATTGGCGGCGATCGAGATGCTGCCGTTCTGCTTGAGCCCGGTGGCCTGCCCGGTCTCGGCCTCCAGGCGGCGATAGAGGTCGATGCTGTATTGGGCCAGCCTGGTGAGGTTCCGGCTGTAGAGCATGCCGCGCACCAGCCCCGCCGCGTGCCAGGTGGTGCCGCAGGTCAGCTTCCTGCGCTCGAGCAGGAGGACGTCCGTCCTGCCGAGCTTCGTCAGGTGATAGGCCAGGGAACAGCCGACGATGCCCCCGCCGATGATCACGATCTCGGCGCGCGCTGGTATTCTGCTCATCGCTCGGGGGCTCTGCCAGGCAGGGCCGCGGCTCGCCCCGGGGGGCGGGAGGCGGCCGGGATGCGGTCGCGCATGTGGCGCGGCGCGGGGACGCGGACGCCCCCGGCCGCCGGCGGTCCTAGGACTCGAAGTAGAGCTGCTCGGGCATGCGCGCGCCGGTCAGCACGGGCGTCGGCACGAAGCCGCCGATGTTGCCGCCCAGCGCAAAGATGGCGTTGTTGAAGACGGGGATGACGTCGCCGCCGTCGTCGCGGATCATCGTCTGCATCGTGGCGTACATCGCCCGCCGCTTCGCCATGTCCAGCTCGCCGCGCGCCGCCACCACCAGCCTGTCGAACTCCGGACGCCGCCAGGCGGTCTCGTTCCACGCCGCATCGGACAGGAAGCCGGTCGAGAGCATCTGGTCCGCCGTCGCGCGGCCGGACCAGTAGCTGCCGCAGAACGGCGCCTTCAGCCAGACATTGTCCCAGTAGCCGTCGTCCGAGACGCGGCGGATGGCGATGTCGATGCCCGCCTTCTTGGCGCTCTGCTGGTAGAGCGCCGCGGCGTCGAGCGCCCCGGGGAAGGAGGTCGGCGCCACCTGCAGCTCGATCGGCGCATTCCAGCCGGACTTCTTGAAGAGCGACCTCGCCTTGTCGGGATCGTAGGTGCGCTGGGCAAGCCCGGCGTCGAACATCGGGTCGAAGGACGGCACCGGCTGATCGTTGCCCAGCCGGCCGAAGCCGCGCAGGATCTTCTTCAGCATGTCCTCGCGGTCCAGCGCCAGCTTGAGCGCCATGCGCAGGTCGGCGTTGTCGAAGGGCCGCAGGTCGCAGCGCATCGGGAAGCAGTAGAAGCCGGCGCTCGGCACATCGAGGACCTTGACGCCGCCCTTGGCCTTCAGCATGCCGACGATCTTCGGGTCGACGCGGTTGATCGCGTCGACCGCGCGCGTCTGCAGCGCCGACATCCGTGCGGTCGGGTCGTTGATGGCGATCAGCTCGACGGTGTCGACATAGGGACGGCCGGGCTTCCAGTAGCCCGGGTTGCGCTTGCCGGTGATCACCACGCCCGGATTGACGCGATCCAGGACGAACGGCCCGGTGCCGATGCCCGCCGCGGGGTCGCCGCCCTCGGGCATGATGAGCAGGTGATAGTCGGAGAGCAGCGCCGGCAGGTCCGCATTGCCGGCGGCGAGCGTGAAGGTGACCTCGTGCTTGCCGCTCGCCTTGACCTCGGTGACCGGCTTGAGCACCGCCAGCGCGCCGGACTTTGAATTGGGTCCGCGATGGTGATCGATCGAATGGACGACGTCGGCCGCCGTCATCTCCTTACCGTTGTGGAACAGCACGCCCTTGCGCAGGGAGAAGACCCATCGCGTGGCATCGGCATTGGGTTGCCAGCTGGCCGCCAGCTCGGGAACGGGCTTGCCGTGCTCGTCGATCTCGACGAGGCAGTTGCCCCAGATGAAGCCCTTGATGAAGCCGTAGTCGGAGGCGTAGCTGGCCGGGTCGAGCGAGTCGGTCGTGCCGGCCCCGTCCACCCCGAGCCGCAGATGGCCGCCCTTCGCCGGACCGGCGGCGCGGCTCCGGCCGACCCCCATCGCGAGCGGCGCCAGTCCGCCGACCGCCGCCGCGCCGGCGAGGAAGGCCCGCCGTGCGACCAGCTTCCGATGCCGAGTCATTCTCTCCTCCGCTGCAGCTATCGTGTTTATAATTGATTATCGATAATCACTGTGACGGCGGCGAGATGTCAAGCCTTGTCGTGGCCGGCGCGCGCCATCAGCCAGGTCGGCACCAGCTCGCGCGACAGCACGTCGGCGACCGTCTCGCGCCGCCGCACCAGGGCGGACCGCCCGCTCGAGACCATCACGGTGGCCGAGCGCGGGATGGCGTTCGACTGGCAGGCGAACGACTCGTTGTAGGCGCCCATGTCGAGGAAGGCGAGCAGGTCGCCGACCTCGATCGGCGGCATCGACCGCTGCTTGGCGAGGATGTCGGCCGCGTTGCAGGTCTGGCCGCAGACGTCCACCACCTCGCTGCCCGCCCTCGCGGTGTCGTTGGCGATCACGACATGGTGCACGCCGCAGCGCGGATCGAAGGGATCGCCCATCTCGTTGGTGTTGCCGTCGACATAGACCCAGGTCTTGCCGGCGAGATTGGCGTCCGTCTTCTTCGCGCCGACGGTGACGACCCAGATCCCCGCGCTCTCCCAGCAATAGCGCCCGGGCTCCATCAGGAGCACGGGCACCGTCAGCCCGGCGCCGGCGCAGCCCGAGACGATGGCCCCCGAGATCTCGCGGGCGTAGGTCTCGACGCTCGGCGGCACGTCCGCGCCATAGCGCTCGGGCACGAAGCCGCCGCCGATATTGAGGTATCGCGGCTCCCAGCCGGTCGCCCGCCTGACCTCGGCCAGGCACTCGATCAGCTCCTGGGTTTCCTCGCGGAAGAATCCGGCGCGGCGGGGAATCCCGCCATGGTACATCGCGCCCTCGAGCGCGACATGCTTCATGCCCAGGGCCGCCCTGACCGCGGCGGTGAAGGCCTCGGGCTCCAGCCCGAACTTGAAGGTGCGCTCCCAATAGGACGGGCTGATGCCTTCCGGGTAGCGGTTGTCGACATAGGTGACCTCGGCGATCGCCTTCAGCGGCAGGCGGATGCGCAGCGAGATCCGCGCCGTCTTGCCGAGCCGGGCGGCAATCCTGCCGACCTCGGCCAGCTCCTGGGCGTTGTCGACCTGGTTGAGGACGCCGAGGTCGATCGCGGCCTCGATGACCTCGCGCGACTTGTTGGCGCCGTTGACGACGATCTTGCGGGGGTCGGAGCCGGCGAGCATCGCGACCGTCAGCTCGCCCAGGCCGAAGGCATCGCCGCCGCCGCCTTCCTCAACGATCACCCGGCGCGCGGCCAGACCCCAGTTCCCCTTCATGCCGGCGCAGACGATCACCTCGTTGGGGTAGGCCCTCGCGAAGGCGTCCTGGAGCCGGCGGAAATTGTGCCGGATCGTGCTCTCCGAGAGGACGAAGAGCGGCGAGCCGTACTGCGCCACCAGATCGGAGACCGGGACCCCTTCGATCTCCAGCCGATTCTGCGCGTCGGCCTTGAGATGCTTGCCGTACTCGGTCATCGGGCGCTCCTGCGCGGCGTTGGTCGGATCTGCCGTCGCTGCAGCGATGCGGCAGGCAGATCCGCGGGCTGCCGTACCCTAGCAAGCCCGTTTGATGACATCAATAATCGATTATTATTAATTTTGACCCTCCTCTGCGGGCGGCGGCGACCCGGCGGCACGCCATCGCGGCGGCCCCTCAAGCGAGCCCCGCGCCCGGGCCGCACGCGGGCGGCAGAGATGATCGCCCGCGAGCCCCCGGCCGTCGTGCCTGCCGTGATGGCCGGCGAGCGCGACGGCGCGCCCGGCGTCGCCACCGATGGTCGCAATCGCCGCGAGACAGCGAGCTTGCGCCCAGGTGCCCCGGTTCCGGGCGATCGCTTGCCGGACCGCGGAGCAGGCGGCGGATCCGCCGCCGCTTCCGGCCCCGGCGCGACGATTTCCCTGGACGCGCCGGCACCGCCCCGGCTAGCTCGCCGGCACCCCTACACCGGATGGCGAGGACGAGCATGGCAGCCCAGGCGGACACCCCCAAGGTCGCGATCGTGACGGCCGGCGGCAGCGGCATGGGAGCCGCGGCGGCGCGGCGGCTCGCCGCCGACGGCTACCGGGTCGCCATCCTCTCCTCCTCCGGCAAGGGCGAGGCGCTGGCGGCCGAGCTCGGCGGGGTCGGGGTCACCGGCTCCAACCGCTCCAACGCCGACCTCAGGCGGCTGGTCGACCTGACGATGGAGCGCTGGGGGCGGGTCGACGCGCTGGTCAACAGCGCCGGGCACGGGCCGCGCGCGCCGATCCTCGAGATCAGCGACGAGGACTGGCAGCGCGGCATGGAAACCTACTTCCTCAACGTGGTGCGCGCCACCCGGCTGGTGGCGCCGATCATGATCGCGCAGAAGGCCGGGGCGATCGTCAACATCTCGACCGCCTGGGCCTTCGAGCCGAGCCC
Source organism: Dongiaceae bacterium (assembly GCA_046349435.1). Classification (GTDB taxonomy): domain Bacteria; phylum Pseudomonadota; class Alphaproteobacteria; order Dongiales; family Dongiaceae; genus JAXMCI01. The sequence goes on from JAXMCI010000013.1 coordinate 128,123, forward strand.
GATGTTCCCGACCTCGGCGGTGTTCCGCGCCGGGCTCGCCGCCTGGACCAAGATCTTCGCCGACCAGTACGCCGCCGAGAACGTGCGGATGAACAACCTGCTGCCCGGCTGGATCGACAGCCTGCCGGCCACCGAGGAGCGCCGCCAGAGCGTGCCGATGCGGCGCTACGGCAGCAGCGAGGAGGTCGCCGCCACCATCGCCTTCCTGCTGTCGCCGGCCGCGGCCTACATCACCGGCCAGAACATCCGGATCGACGGCGGCGTCACGCGGTCGGTCTGAGCCGGGCGGCCGGAACCGGGCGGGCCTGAGGGGTACGGAGCCGATGCGGGTCGTCGTCTGCGGCGCCGGCGCGGTCGGCGCCGCCATCGCCTGGGCGCTGAGCCGCCGCGGCGTCGCGCCGGTGATCGTCGAGCGCACCGGGGTCGCCTGCGCCGCCTCGGGCAAGTCGGGCGGCTTCCTGGCGCTCGACTGGTGCGACGGCACGCCGCTCGCGGCGCTGGCCCGCCGCAGCTTCGCGCTGCACGCGGCCTGGCCGGCGGAGGCCGGCGCCGACTGGGGCTATCGCCGCCTCGACACCTATGGCGGCTTCGCGGGGCCGCGCGGCGGCGCGCCGGGCGCCGGCGGCGAGCCGCTCGGCTGGCTGGCCGGGGCGGTGCGCGGCCGCCACCGGCTCGGCTCGCCGGAAACCACGGCCCAGATCGATCCCGCGGCCTTCACGGCGGGGCTGGTGGCCGCGGCGCAGGCGCGCGGCGCGCTGCTGCGACCCGGCCGGGTCACCGGCCTGCTGCGGCGGGGCGAGCGGGTGACCGGCGTGACGCTCGAGGACGGCACGATCGAGGCCGACGCGGTGGTGCTGGCGCTCGGGCCGTGGATGCGGGAGGCGGCGCGCTGGCTCGATCTGCCCGCCGTGTACGGGCTCAAGGGGCACAGCGTCGTGCTCGAGGTGGCGCTGCCGCCCGAGGCCGCCTTCCTCGAGTACCAGGACGGCGCCGGCGAGGCGCAGGCGCCCGAGCTGTTCCCGCGGCCCGACGGGACGCTCTGGGCCTGCGCCATCTCGAGCGAGAGCCCGCTGCCCGACGATCCCGCGTCGGTCGCGCCCGACCCCGGCGCGATCCTGCGGCTGCGGCGGATCTGCGCCGCCCTGTCGCCGGCACTGGCCGCCGCGCCGGTGCGCGCCGCGCAGGCCTGCTTCCGGCCGGTGACGCGCGACGGGCTGCCGCTGATCGGCGCCGTCGCCGGCGCGCCCGGCGCCTACGTTGCCACCGGCCACAGCGTCTGGGGCATGCTGAACGCGCCGGCGACGGGCGAGGCGATCGCCGAGCTGCTGCTCGACGGCGCCGCGCGCACCGTCGACCTCGCGCCCTTCGATCCCGCACGGCTGCCGCCCGCCTGAGTCGCGGGCGCATCCTTCGTCGCCGGTGCGGAACGCATTGCGATCCGCGGCGCGGCCGGCGCGGAACCCGGGCGCGCTCGGCCCGGTTGCAGCTGGCGATGCCCATCCTTCATCTCTGCGACAGCGACGGCGCGCGCTTCTGGGGCCATCTCGAGCTGCCCGCCCTGCCGCGACCCGGCGACCTGCTGGCGGTCGGCCGGCATGGCGGCGGACGCCGCCTGCTGCAGGTCGATGCCGTCTATCCCTGCGGCGCCGGCCGCAGCGCCCGCCGGCAGGCGGAGGAGGCCGTCGTCCAGGTGACGCCGCTGCGCCGGCGGGGCGGCGGCGTCAGCGCCTGACCGCGCGGCCGGCGCGGCCGGCCGCCTGCCACAGCGCGGCCCGCAGCAGCGGCACGCTGTAAGGCTTCTCGAACGCCGCCTGGGGCCGGAACCGACGCCGCTCCGCCTCGGCCAGGAACCGCTGCAGCGCCCCGGCGGTGACGATGGCGGGCGTACCTGCCCGCTGCAGGCTGAGGCCGAGCGCCACCGCGGGCTCGGGAACCTGCTGCAGGTCGAGCAGCGCCACGTCGTGCGCTGGCCAGCCCGCCGGCTGGCCGCTCGCGTAGCCCAGGCAGCCGACCACCTCGGCGCCGAGATCGCCGACGATGCTGGCGAACTCCTCGAGATAGGGCAGGTCGTCGCCGACCAGCATGGCCCGCAGCGGGCCGGCAGCATCGAGCAGCATCGGCACTCTATCCGTGGCAGGGACGGCCGGATCCGGAAGACGGGCCGCGGCCCCGGTCGCGGCCCGGCCTCGGCCATGCAGCTTCGATGCCAGCGGGCGGGCGCATCCGCCTTGGGCCGCGGCGGCGCTTCGGCGATCATGTGCCGATGATCGACCGGCAGCCGCCCGCCCGGGGCCTCGGCCTCCGCCTGCTCGTGCTGATCGCCGCCGTCGCGGTGGTCGGCTCGAACCAGCTGGCCCTCAGCCCGATCCTGCTCGACGTCGCGCGCAGCCTGTCGGCCAGCCCGGTGGCGGTGTCCCGCGCCGCCGCCTGCTATGGCGGCGCGACCGCGCTGTCGGCGCTGCTGCTGGCGCCGCGGATCGATCGCCTGGGGGCGCGCCGCGCCCTGCTCGCCGGGCTGCTCGCGCTGGCGGCGGCGACGCTGGCCAGCGCGGCCGCGACCGGCTGGCTCGTGCTGACGCTGGCGCAGGGGCTGGCCGGGCTCGGCGCCGGCGTGATCCTGCCGTCGAGCTACACGCTCGCCACCGCGGTCGGGCCGCCGGGTCAGGGCGCGCGCACGCTCGGCCGGGTGCTCACCGGCTGGTCGCTCTCGATGGTCGCGGGCGTGCCGCTCTCGGCACTCATCAGCGACTGGGCCGGCTGGCGCGCCGCCTACCTGGCGCTGGCGCTGGTCGCCGGCCTGGCCGCGCTCGGCGCCCGCGCCATGCCCCGGGATCGCGCCGCGCCGGGTCTCGCGCGCGCCGCCGCCGCGCCGCTCGCCGCCTTGGCGGAGCCGGCGATGCCGCCGCTGCTGCTGATCTGCCTCGCCTACATGGCCGGCTTCTTCGGCGTCTACACCTTCCTCGGCGACCATGTCCGCGCGATGGCCGGCGTGTCGGCGGCACGGGCCGGGCTGGTGGTGCTCGCCTATGGCGGCGGCTTCGGCCTCGCCAGCCTGGGCGGCGGGCTGGTCGACCGGCTGGGGCCGCGCCGCGTCTTTCCCGCCGTGCTGCTGTCGGCCGCGGCGATCTACCTCGCGCTGGCCGCCACCGGCGGCGGGCTCGCCCCGGTCGCCGCCCTGACCTTCCTCTGGGGACTCGCCAACCATTTCGTGCTCGCCTGCCTGATCCTGCTGATCACGCAGGCCCGCCCGCAGGCGCGCGGCGCCGCGCTCGGGCTCAACAGCGCGGTGACCTATCTCGGCGCCCTGGTCGGGGTCTCCGCCGCCGGCGCGATCTACCAGGCGATCGGCTTCGCCGCGCTCTGCTGTACCGCCGCGGCGCTGATGGCCGCCGCCGCCGGGCTCGCCGTCGCCAGCCGCCAGCGGCTGGCCGGGCCGCCGGCCGGGTGAGCGCAAGGCCGCCCGGCGGCAATGCCGCGGGTTGCGCCAGATCAACGAGGCGGACGCGGGAACGGCCAGACTGTCGGCATCCATCTTCGGAAACTGTCGAGGTCTCATGGAAATCCCGCTGCAGATCAGCTTTCGCGACATGGACCCGTCGCCGGCCATCGAGGCCCGGATCCGCGAGAAAGCAGCCAAGCTCGAGCACTTCTTCGAGCGCATCGTCAGCTGCCGCGTCGTCGTCGAGGCCCGCAACCGGCACCAGCGCAGCGGCCGGCTCTACGCCGTCCGCATCGACCTGCGGGTGCCCGGCGCGGAGCTGGTCGCCGGCCACGGCCACGCCCGCGACCATGCCCACGAGGACGTCCAGGTCGCCGTCCGCGACGCCTTCGAGGCGATCGGCCGCCAGCTCGAGGATCACGCCCGGCGCAGCCGCGCCGAGGTCAAGCAGCATGCGGCGCCGGACCACGGCAAGGTGGCGCGCCTCTTCCAGGACTACGGCTTCGTCGAGACGGCGGACGGGCTCGAGGTCTACTTCCACCGGAACAGCGTCCCCGAGGGCGCCTTCGAGCGGCTGCAGGCCGGCGACGAGGTCAGGCTGGTGGTCGCCGAGGGCGAGGGCGAGAAGGGCGCGCAGGCAAGCACGGTGACGCCGGTCGGCAAGCATCACCCGCAGGGCTGATTCAGGGCCGGGGCCGGCGGCCCCCTACTGCAGCTGCAGCAGCATCAGGTTGAGCGCGCCGGCGAGCAGGTCCTGCGGCTGGCCGTCGACGGTCATGCCGTCGAGCGCCACCTGGCGGGTCTGGCGGTTGTGGATGAACTGCAGGCGGATCACCCGCTTCTCGCCGAGCCGCGTGGTCCGCTCGATGGTCGCGGCGACGCCGACGATGGCGGTGTTGTCGCGGTAGCGCGGATCGGCCGGGCCGCCCTCCCAGGCGACCTTGCCGCGGGCGCCGGCGAGCTCGTCGACCAGCTTCTCGTTGCTGGTGCCGGGCACCGTCTCGGCCGCCTTCACCGCGGCGATGTCGGCCTCGTAGCGCTCGCCGCAGCCGGCCAGCGGCAGCAGCAGCAGGGCGGCCGCCGCGACCGCCAGCCGGCGCCGGCTCGGCCTTGCCCGATTCAGCCGTGCCAGGATCAGCTGGGCGGGCATCGCACGAACACCGTCGGCTGGCCGGCATTCAGGATGGAATAGCCGATCAGCAGGTCGGGGCCGCGCGGGGTCAGCACCATGGTGTCCGTGGCGCCGCGCAGGATCGAGGCGGCGAAATCCTGCTCGGTCGAGGCGGCGTCGAGGTTCATCGCCGCGGCGAACTCCGCCCGGTCGCGGGTCATGTGGAACAGCACCCCGCGCAGGTACTCGAAGCGGCCATGCACGAGGCGGTCGCCGAGATGCTGCACGAAGGTGAGGTCGGGCTCGACCGTCATCGCCTGCCGGCGGCAGGACTCGGCGAGGCTGACTTCCTGCTTCTCGATCTGCGGCCCGAGCTCGGAGAAGCCGGCCCAGGAGGTCACGAACCAGGTCCCGGCGATCATCGTCGCCAGGTAGCGGTCGTAGCGATACTCGAAATCGCCGCCGACGCTATGCAGCTCGGTGCGCAGCTGGCGGTCGATGTCGGGCAGGCTCTGGGCGGCGGCCGGCCGGGCGGCGAGCGCCGCGGCCGCCAGCAGCGCAATCGCCAGGGCCGCCCGGAGGCGGCCCTGGGAGAACGCAATCGGCGCGGCCACCCGGGGATGCCCCCGCCGGCCTTCGGACCGCCGGCCCCGAGCCGCCGTCAGGCCGCCAGCGCGGCCTTGGCCTGCTCGACCAGCTGCGCGAACGCCGCCGGCTCGCGGATCGCGAGGTCGGAGAGGACCTTGCGGTCGATCTCGATGCCGGCCTTCTTGATCCCGCCGATGAACTGCGAGTAGGTCAGGCCGTGCTCGCGCACGCCGGCGTTGATGCGCTGGATCCACAGGCCGCGGAAGTCGCGCTTCTTGCGCCGGCGGTCGCGATAGGCGTAGCGCAGCCCCTTCTCGACCTTCTCGATGGCGATCCGGAAATTCGTCGAGGCGCGGCCGCGATAGCCGGCCGCCATGTCGACGATCTTCTTGTGACGGGCGTGCGTGGTGACGCCCCGCTTGACGCGTGCCATGCTCTAGCCCTCCTCAGCCGTTCGGCAAAAAGAACTTCTTGACGATCTTGGCGTCGGAGGGATCGAGAATCTCGGTCCCGCGGTGCTGCCGCTTCATCGACTGCGGCCGGTTGATCAGCCCGTGGCGCTTGCGCGACGGGTTCATCCGCACCTTGCCGCTGGCGGTCAGCGAGAAGCGCTTCTTGGCGCCGCTCTTGGTCTTCATCTTGGGCATTTTGAATGGTCCTCGAAAACGGGTAACGGTCCGCGCGGTTAGGCATGCCCGACGGATAGAGCCATGGCCGCTTGAAAACGGACGCGCGGTTATACAGAGGCCGCCCGGGGAAGGCAAGATATCCCCTCGCCCACGCCGTGGCAGAGGGAGGGGCCCGCCCGTCAGGGCGGGAGGGTGAGGGCGAAGCCCGCGCGCCGCCCCTCGCCCCGGCCCTCTCCCGCCCGGCGGGAGAGGGGGCCGGCCGGCTAGCGCGGCGCCATCACCATGATCATCTGCCGGCCTTCCATGCGCGGATGCTGCTCGACCTTGGCGCGGTCGTCGAGATCGCCGCGCACCCGCTCCAGCACCTTCATGCCGAGCTCCTGGTGCACCATCTCGCGGCCGCGGAAGCGCATGGTCACCTTGACCTTGTCGCCCTCCTCGAGGAAGCGGTAGATCGCCCGCATCTTGACGTCGTAGTCGTGATCGTCGATGCCCGGGCGCATCTTGATCTCCTTGACCTCGATGACCTTCTGCTTCTTGCGGGCCTCGTTCTTCTTCTTCTGGATCTCGTACTTGTACTTGCCGAAGTCCAGGATCTTGCAGACCGGCGGATCCGCGTTCGGCGAGATCTCGACGAGGTCGAGGCCGGCCTCGGAGGCCATCTGCAGGGCCTCCCGGATGGAGACGACACCGACCATCTCGCCTCCCTCGTCGACCAGCCGCACCGACGGCACGCTGATCTGGCTGTTGACGCGCGGCCCCTCGCGGGTCGGCGCGGCGTCGAAAGGTGGTCTGGCTATCGAAGCACTCCTTCGTCTGGTTGATCGAGAAACCGCCGGCGCCCATCCCGAGCCACCGGCCGCACAGCAGCGGCTCCCGGCCTAGCCGGCCGGGGATACCGCTTCAGCCTTGAGGATAGTAATCGCCTCGTCCAGCGCAAGGACTTCCTGTGCCGCCCCGCCCAGCCGGCGCAGCGAGACGGCGCGCTTCTCGGCCTCGCGCTTGCCGACCACCAGCATGGCCGGGACCTTGGCCAGGCTGTGCTCGCGCACCTTGTAGTCGATCTTCTCGTTGCGCAGGTCGAGCTCGGCCCTCAGCCCCGCCGCGTCGAGCGCCTGCTTGACCTCGGCGGCGTAGGGGTCGGCGGCGCCGGTGATGGTCGCCACGACGACCTGCACCGGGGCCAGCCAGAGCGGCAGCTTGCCGGCATAGTGCTCGATGACGATGCCGATGAAGCGCTCCAGCGAGCCGAAGATGGCGCGGTGCAGCATGACCGGCCGGTGGCGCTGGCCGTCCTCGCCGATATAGGAGGCGCCGAGCCGCTCCGGCAGGACGTAGTCGACCTGCAGGGTGCCGCACTGCCAGTCGCGGCCGATCGCGTCGCGCAGCACGAACTCGAGCTTCGGGCCGTAGAAGGCGCCCTCGCCCGGATTGTGCGTCGTGGCGAGCCCGGCGGCGTCGACCGCATTGTGCAGCGCCGCCTCGGCGCGGTCCCAGACCTCGTCGTTGCCGGCGCGCACCGGCGGCCGGTCGGCGAAGCGCACCTTGAGGTCGGTGAAGCCGAGATCGGTGTAGACCGTCTTCAGCAGGCTGCAGAAGGCCGCCGATTCGCCGACGATCTGGTCCTCGGTGCAGAAGATGTGGGCGTCGTCCTGGGTGAAGTTGCGCACCCGCATGATGCCGTGCAGCGCGCCGCCCGGCTCGAAGCGGTGGCAGGAGCCGAACTCGGCCATGCGCAGCGGCAGGTCGCGGTAGCTCTTGAGGCCCTGGTTGAAGATCTGCACGTGGCAGGGGCAGTTCATCGGCTTCAGCGCGAAGACGCGGGACACCGGGTCCTCGACGAACGCGCGCAGGCCCGCCTCGTTCTCCGCGATGTACATGTGCTCGCGGAACTTCTCCCAGTGGCCCGAGGCCTCCCACAGCTTGCGGTCGACCAGCTGCGGCGTCTTCACCTCGACATAGCCGGCCTCGTCCAGCCGCTTGCGGATGTAGCCCTCCAGCGTGCGGTAGAGCCGCCAGCCCTTGGGGTGCCAGAACACCATGCCGGCGGCCTCCTCCTGCTGGTGGAAGAGGTCCATCTCGCGGCCGATGCGGCGATGGTCGCGGCGCTCCGCCTCGGCCTGCTGGTGCAGCCACTCGGCGAGCTGCTTGTCGTCCGGCCAGACCGTGCCGTAGATGCGCTGCAGCTGCGGGTTCTTCGGGTCGCCGCGCCAGTAGGCGCCGGCCAGCTTGAGCAGCTTGAAGGCCTTGCCGAGCTTGCCCGTCGAGGGCAGATGCGGCCCGGTGCACATGTCGAGCCAGGCGCCCTGGCGGTAGACGGAGATCTCCTCCGCGGCCGGGATCTCGCCGACCCATTCCGCCTTGAAGCGCTCGCCGTGGCGCCGGAAATGCTCGACCGCCTGGTCGCGGCTCCAGATCTCGCGCGTGATCTTCTCGTCGCGGTCGACGATCTCGCGCATGCGCGCCTCGATCACCGCGAAGTCCTCGGGCGTGAAGGGCTCGTCGCGCGCGAAGTCGTAGTAGAAGCCGTTCTCCGTCGCCGGGCCGAAGGTGATCTGGGTGCCGGGATAGAGCTCCTGCACCGCCTCGGCCAGCACATGGGCGGCGTCGTGGCGCAGCAGGTCGAGCGCGTCCGGATGGGTGCGGGTGACGATCTCGATCCGGGCGTCGCGGTCGATCGTGCTGTCGAGATCGCGCACCGCGCCGTCGACCTTGACGGCCAGCGCCGCCTTGGCGAGGCCGGGACCGATCGCAGCGGCGATCTCGCCGCCGCTGACCGGGCGGTCGAAGCGGCGCTCGCTGCCGTCGGGAAGGATAATCGCTACCATCGCTTGCTCTGCCGCTTGCTCTGCCCACGCGAAAACCGCCGGCGGCCGTGACCGGCCCGGCGGCAGGGAAGGCGGCAATCTAGAAGCAAAACCCCCGCTGTCAAGGCGAGGGGGCGAGCGCCGGGTCGTCGCGGCGCCGCGCCGCCGGGCCGGCGCGCAGCAGCTCGTCATAGACCTGCAGCGTCTGGCGCCGCAGCACGTGCTGCGACAGCCGCGCCCGGGCCAGCGCGATGGCGTGCGGCGCGTAGGTCCGCCGCTCCGCCGCGCTCAGCGCGAGCGCGCGGCTGAGCGCGCCGGCCAGCGCCCCGGCGTCGCCCGGCGGCACCAGCCAGGCCATCTTGCCGTGCCCGGCCTGCTGCGCCGCGTCGCCATGGCGGGTCGCCACCACCGGCCGGCCCATCGCCTGGGCCTCGACGATGGTGCGGGCATAGGCCTCGGGCGAGGTCGAGGCCGAGACCACCACGTCGGCCAGCATGTAGGCCGCCGGCAGGTCGGCGCAGCCGGGGACGATGCGGATCCGCTCGCCCAGCCCGCGCCGGGCGATCGCCTGCTCGAGCTCGGCGCGGTAGCCCGGCCCGTCGACGTCGAAGCCCAGCAGCAGGCAGTGCAGGTCGCGCCCGGCGAGCGCCGCCACCGCCTCGATCACGATCGCGTGACCCTTGCAGCGCAGGAAGCGGGCCGGGACCAGCACCAGTGGCCGGCCGTCGACCAGCCGCCAGTCGCGCGCCAGCTGCACCATGCGCTCGCCGGTCACCCGCTCGGGGTCGAAGCGCACCAGGTCGATGCCGCGGTCGACGATGCGCAGCCGCGGCGCCGCCTCGGCATGCAGGCCGGCGAGCTGCTCGGCGGCGAAGTCGGAGACCGCCAGGATGCGGTCGCCCTCGGCCACCGCCGCGGTCGGCCGCCGGCCGCTCTGCGGCTCCCCGGCATAATGGTTGTAGACGCTGGTCACCAGCGGCAGGCCGGCGCGCTGCGCCGCCGCCACCACGCTCCACCCGGACAGCCGGCTGTGCATGTGGACGAGGTCGACGCCGTGCTTCTGCAGGGCGCGGCCGATGCGGCCGGCGTTCTGGTAGCGGGCGATCGTGCCGGTCTGGTCGAGCGGCAGGAACACCGGCTGGGCGCCGACCCGGTAGACCTCGTTGATCAGCGCGCCGCCGGATGTCGCGACCAGGCTGACGCCGCCGGCCGCCGCCACCGCGCCCGCGACGTCGAGCGCGTCGCGCTCGATCCCGCCGGGCAGCAGCTGCGGCAGGACCTGCAGCACGGTGACGGGCTTGTCGGCGGCCCGGCGCACCGCGCCGGGCGCGGCGCTCATCGCCCCCCGCCCCGCCGGGACCTGTGACGACGACGCCCCGACCTGATGAGAACGCATGCCATGACCGGCAGATTGCCGAATTGCGACGGCAGGGGCGAGTCCCATTCCGAGCCCGGGCTTTGCCCCGGCCCGGGCACCGATGGCACGACATGACAAGCCGACCGGCAACTTCCGCTGTACGTTCTGGGCCGCCGCCCGGCGTCGACCGGGGGTCTGTCTTGACCTTCCCGGAGTGCCGCCGATGCGCCGCCGCTACCCGAGCCTCCGCGTCCCTGCCGCCGCGCTCGGACTGTGCCTCGGCGCCGCCCTCGCCGTCCCCGCGGCGCAGAGCGCGCCCGGCGCGCTCGAGGGCTGGAGCGGCCTGCGGTTCGGCATGACCAAGGCGGAGGTGCTGCAGGCCGCCGGTCCCACGGCCCAAAGCGAGGACACCATGCTGAGCGGGCCGGTGGTCGTCTGGCAGGCCTCCGTCGAGGGGCAGCGGGCGCAGATCGTCGCCTTCGTTCCCGACGGCCGGCTGCACGCCGTGAAGATCTACCTGCCCGACATCCACCACGAGACCGAGCCGCAGTGCCACGCGCGGCTCGAGACCGTGGTGGCCGACCTGGCCCGGCAGTACGGCTCGCCGGACGAGAGCACCGCCGACCACGGCTCCGGCGGTTCCCTCACCGCCTGGCACGCGATCTTCCGCTTCCAGAACGGCGCCACGATCACCGCCGATGCCGACCTGCACGATCTCGATTTCACCTGCACGGCCGACCTGATCTACGACTCACACAAGTGACCGGGCACAAGTGACCGGGCACAAGTGACCGGACGGACCGTGCCGCGGCGCCCTGCCCGCGGAGCCTGTGACGCCGGCGCGCCACCCTGCTAAGAACGCGCGACATGTGCGACAGAGGTGCCGGATGCCACGGCATGGCTGAGTCCCGTTCCGACCTGGAGGCTCCCGCCGAGCAGCTCGAGCTGCCGGATGGCGGCCATCTCGCGTTCCGCCGGATCGCCGCCCCAGCGGGCGCGCTGCCGCGTCCCGGCGTCGTCTTCCTCGGCGGCTTCGCCTCCGACATGGGCGGCACCAAGGCGACCGCGCTGGCCGCTCATTGCCGGGCCCGCGGGCTGGCCCTGCTGCGCTTCGACTATCGCGGCCACGGCGCCTCCTCCGGCCGCTTCGAGGAGGGCACCATCGGCGGCTGGCGCAACGACGCGCTGGCGGCGCTCGACCGGCTGACCGAGGGGCCGCAGATCCTGGTCGGGTCGAGCATGGGCGGCTGGATCATGCTGCTGCTGGCCGCCGCCCGGCCGCAGCGCGTCGCCGGGCTGGTCGGCATCGCCGCCGCCCCCGACTTCACCGAGCGGCTGATCCGCCCCGCCCTGTCGCCGGCGCAGCGCGCGGCGCTGGCCGAGGCCGGGCGCATCGAGCTGCCCTCCGACTACGGGCCGCCGCTCGCCGTCACCGCCGGGCTGATGAGCGAGGCGCGCCGCCACCTGCTGCTCGACCGCCCCCTGGCCTTCGCCGGGCCGGTCCGGCTGCTGCACGGCATGGCCGACAAGGACGTGCCCTGGACGCTCTCCCGCCTGGTCGCCGAGCGGCTGGCCGCCGCCGACGTCGTGCTGACCCTGGTCAAGGACGGCGACCACCGCCTCTCCCGCCCGCAGGACCTGGCGCGGATCCTGGCCGCGGTCGACGAGCTGGCGGGCTAGCCATGGGCTCCGCCGTCACCATCGAGCCGCTCAACGAGGCATTGCCCGGTCCCTGCGACAGCTGCGGCCGGGAATCCCGCACGGTCTGGGGATTGGCCTCCATGGACGGCCGTATCGTCGCCGCCTACTACGTCCGCTGGACGCCGGGGCAGGTCGAGCATGGCGCGGATTTCGACTTCGTTCTCGGCGATTGGGGCGAGCAGGCGGGTGCCGCCGACCGTTGCGCGGTGGCGCTGTCGTACCGGCTGCTGGAAAGCGGGCCGGCCTTCATGGTGGTCGATGCCGCAGGCCGGACGGTGGGCGACGGCGGGCTTGCCGGGCGCGCCCTGGCCCGCTCTGATGTCGTCGGCACGCCGCTGGCCGAGCAGGCTTTCGCCATCGCCGATGCGGTGCTCGCCGCCGATCGACGCACGGCCGAGATCCTCGGCGGCTGGACCGTGCGGCAGGGTGATGCGGGGGACCCTGCGGCGCGTGGCGACGGCCGCGGCGCCCGGCGTCTCGACCCGGCATGGCCATCTCGGGAGCCTGAAGGTCGCATGAGATTCGCAATCGGCTGCATCGCCCTGATGACCATGGCCGCGGCTGGCGCGGCACAGGGCGCGACGCGCGCCCTCGAGGGCTGGGGCGCCCTGCGCTTCGGCATGAGCACGGCAGAGGTGCTGCAGGCGGCCGGCCCGAAAGCCGTGAGCGAGGACACCCTGCTGAGCGGCCCGGTCGTCGTCTGGAGCGGCGTCGACGAGGGCACGCCGGTGCAGGTCGTCGCCTTCGTGCCGGACGGGCGGCTCCACGCCGTGAAGCTCTATTTGCCCGACCTGCACCACACCAACGAGGAGCAGTGCTATGCGCGGCTCGACGCCGCGGTCGAGGCGCTGTCGCGCCGGCACGGCCCGCCCGACGAGATGACGGTCGGCGACGCGGCCGGCGAGCACGTCTCGGGGTGGCGCGCCATCTTCCGGTTCGCCGACGGCGCGACCATCGTCGCCGAGGCGGAGCTCCAGGAGACCCACCTCACCTGCACCACCGACGTGACCTACGACGCGAACCGCTGACCGGCTGCGGCCGACGCTCTACGCCCGCGGCTTAGCGAAGAGCAGGCGCAGCAGCCGCTCTGCCTCCCGGGCGCCCTCCTCGGTCAGGGCCACCGACTTCGCCCTGCCCGCCGGCCTGGAGATCAGCCCCTTGGCGTGCAGGCGGTCCATCGCGTCCCAGTCGAAGCTCTTCCAGACCCGGTCGCCGTCATGCCGCCCGAGCAGGAGCAGCGCCAGGACGGCATCGTCGATCCGCTGCAGGTCGAGCTCGGGCTCGTCGTCGGCGTGGCGCTTGGCGGACCCGGGGGACGCCAGCGCCTCTGCCACCCACGCACGCGCCCCCTCGGTAGAATCCCAGGCTTCTGCCGAGTCCGCGACGTAGGCGGCCGCCTCGTCGCGGCTGCCTACGCTCACATAATCGGGCAGGCGGCGCGGAGCGCGCATGCCGCCGGCGAGATAGGGCGGCACGTGCTCGTTGGCTGCGACGGCGCGCGCCAGCGCTTTGCGCGACCGGGCGGTGTCGCCTTCGCGGCGAAACGCGAGAAGCGCGCCCGACCAGGTCCAGCCGGCCGACCCGTCGCCCTCGTAGCGATCGAGCACCCGCGCCGCCTCCTCGTCGCGGCCGAGTGCGATGAGGGCATCGAGCAGCAGGTAGCGGATGCCCTGATTGTCGTTCGGATTGAGGCGCAGCATGTCGCGATAGTGCCCGATGGCCTCCTCGCGCTCACCGATCCCCCAGAGGGCCAGAGCCAGCCCCTGGCACGCCCTCATGTAGGGTCGAGTCTCGAGCATCCTCCAGAACTCGCCGGCATGCCGCTCGAAGAACGCCTCGCCGAGCACCTGACGGCCGACCTCGACGGCGCGCCGGTAACCGGCGACGGCCTCGTCGGGGGTCGCCGCCTCGCCCGCCAGGACGTAGTGCGCATCGGCGCAGAGCGGCGAGATGGCGAGCGCCTGCCGCGCCAGCGCCCGCCGGGTCCGGCGGTCGGCCGCCTCCATGGCGTCGTACGCCTTGTCCTGCGCCCGCGACAGCGCATCCTTGTCATCGTCGTCGATGGGTGCCATCCCTGCCCTCCGTCAGGCCGCGCCCTCCCCCGCCGCCGCCAGCGCCGCCAGGCCGGCGCGGTAGTCGGGGTAGCGCAGCACGACGCCGAGCTCCTCCTTGATCCGGCGGTTGGCGGTGCGCTTGTTGTCGTCGTAGAAGCTGCGGGCCATCGGCGACAGGGCGGCCGCCTCGAAGGGCACGGCGGGCGGCGGCGGCAGGCCGAGCAGGCCGGCGGCGTGCTCGATCACCTCGGCCGGCGGCGCCGGGTCGTCGTCGGCCAGGTTGTAGGCGGCGCCGGGGTTGGGCCGCGCCAGCGAGGCGGCGAGCACGGCGGCGATGTCCTCGACATGGATGCGGCTGAAGACCTGGCCCGGCTTGATCACCCGCTTCGCGCTGCCCTCGCGCAGCGAGACCAGCGCGTTGCGCCCCGGCCCGTAGATCCCGGCCAGCCGGAAGAGATGCACCGGCAGGCCATGGGCGCGCCACAGGGCGAGCCAGGCTTCCTCGGCGGCGACGCGGCGGCGGCCGCGCTCGCCGGTCGGGCGCAGCTCGGAAGCCTCGTCGACCCAGCCGCCGCCGCGGTCGCCGTAGACGCCGGTGGTCGAGAGAGATCCCACCCAGCGCAGCCGGCCGGCGGCGGCCGCGGCGGCCAGGTCGGCGCCATGGCGGTCGAGGACCGGATCGCCGGCGGCGTCGGGCGGCACCGAGCTCAGGACGGCATCCGCCGCGGCGAGCCGGGCGGCGGCGTCGGCGAGCGGGCGGTCGCGCTCGAAGGGCAGCGCCGCGATGCCCGCGGCGGCGAAGGCCGCGGCCCGGGCCGGGTCGCGGCAGGTGCCGGCGACCCGCCAGCCCTGGGCCTGCAGCCGGCGGGCGAAGGCGAGCGCGCTGTAGCCGAGCCCGAAGCAGAACAGCGTGGCGTCCATCGCCGGTCCTGTAGCATAACCCGCCCATGCTGGTGCACACGCTGTTCGACCTGCTGGCCTGGCTGGTCGGAGCGACGGTCGCCTGGCGGCTCCGGCCGCTGCTGCTGGCCGCCGCGCCGGCGCCGCGCGCCGCCGGCCCGCTCTACTTCGTCGCCGTCTCGCTCGGCGCCGGGCTCGGCGCGCTGGCGCTCGGCACCCTCAACCTGCAGCTCGCCGGGCGGCCGGAGATCGGCCGCAGCATCCTCGGCGCCATCATCGGCGGCATCGTCGGCGCCGAGCTGTGGAAGGCGCGGGCCGGCGTCGCCGGCTCGACCGGCGGGCTGTTCGTGCTGCCGCTCGCGCTCGGCATCGCGGTCGGCCGGGTCGGCTGCTTCCTCTCCGGCCTCGACGACTACACCTGGGGCACGCCGACCGCGCTGCCCTGGGCGCACGATTTCGGCGACGGCGTCGGCCGCCATCCGGTGCAGCTCTACGAGGCCTTGGCCATGCTCGGCTTCGCGCTCTGGTTCGGGCACCGGCTGCGCGCCACGCCGGAGGCGGCGGCGCGGCGCGGCTTCTACTGGTTCGCCGCCTGCTACGCGCTGCAGCGGCTCGCCTGGGAGTGGCTGAAGCCCTACCCGCCGCTGCTCGGGCCCCTCGACCTGTTCCAGATTGCCTGCCTCGGGCTGCTCCTCTACGCTGCCGTCATGCTGTCAAGCCAGCCCGCCCTTGCGCGCCGCTAGGCCCTACCTCTTCTACGGCCAGACCAGCTCGCTCTGCGAGAGCTGCCTCGCCGTGGTCCCGGCGAAGATCGCCATCGAGGGCGACGCGGTGTGGTTCCACAAGCGCTGCCCCGAGCACGGCGCGCAGCGCACGCTGGTGTCGAGCGACGCCGCCTACTGGCGGCGCTGCCGCGACTACCTCAAGCCGGGCGACCTGCCGCGCCGCTTCCAGAGCCGCACCGAGCATGGCTGCCCCTGGGATTGCGGCCTCTGCCCCGATCACGAGCAGCATAGCTGCCTGGCGCTGATCGAGGTCAACGAGCACTGCAACCTGGCCTGCCCGGTCTGCTTCGCCGGGTCCTCGCCGGCGGCCACCGGCCAGCGCAGCCTGGCCGAGATCGACACCATGCTCGACGCGCTGGTCGAGAGCGAGGGCGAGCCCGACCTGCTGCAGATCAGCGGCGGCGAGCCGACCACCCATCCCGAGATCCTCGAGATCCTGCGCCGCGCCAAGGCGCGGCCGATCCGCCACCTGATGCTCAACACCAACGGCGTCCGCCTCGCCGCCGACCGCGACTTCGTCGCCCGGCTGGCCGAGCTCGCGCCCGGCTTCGAGGTCTATCTCCAGTTCGACTCGCTGCAGCGCGGGGCGCTGCAGGCGCTGCGCGGCGCCGACCTCACCCGGGTGCGCCAGCAGGCGCTGGAGAACCTGGAGCGGGTCGGCCTCGCCACCACCCTGGTGGTGACGGTGAAGAAGGGCGTCAACGACGGCGAGCTCGGCGCCATCGTGCGGCACGCGCTGTCGTGGCGCTGCGTGCGCGGCATCACCTTCCAGCCGATCCAGGATGCCGGCCGCAACCTGGGCTTCGACAAGGAGCGCGACCGGGTGCTGCTGAGCGACATCCGGCGCACCATCGGCGAGACCTCCGGCGTGTTCGGCCTCGACGACATCATCCCGCTGCCCTGCAACCCGGAATCGATCGCCATCGGCTACGGGCTGCGCGACGGGGCGGCGGTCACCCCGATCACCCGGCTGATCCCGGCCGACGCGCTGGTCGCCGAGGCGCCGAACGCCATCACCTTCGAGCGCCACCCGGCGCTGCGCCGGCGGCTCTACGACCTGCTCTCGCTGTCGACCGCCGGCGAGCGCACCGAGGCGCAGCTGCGCGACGTGCTCTGCTGCCTGCCGCGCATCGAGGCGCCGGACAGCCTCGGCTACGACCGCGTCTTCCGCATCGTCGTCGTGCAGTTCCTCGACCGCTTCAACTTCTGCATCGGCGCGGTGAAGCGCTCCTGCATCCACTTCGTCACGCCGGCCGGCCGGATCATCCCGTTCGACACCTACAACCTGTTCTACCGCGACGGCATCGACCCGGCGCTGCGCCGGCCGCGGCCGGCGCCTGGCAGGACGGGCCATGTCTGACCCGCGGCGCGAGCCGATGGAGACGCCGCCCGCCGGGGCGGCGCCGGGACCGGCCGACGGCGAGCCGATCCTGGCCCCGGGCTGGCGGCCGGGCTGCGGCCTGGCGCTGCTGGCGATCGGCTGGCTGGTGGTCGCGACCTCCGGGCTGTGCACGTTGATCGGCGGCTTCAGCATGGAGGGCAGCAGCGGGCCGGAGCTGCGCTTCAGCGGCGGCGAGGGCTTCCTCACCGCCCTGGTCTTCGGCGGCCCCTTCATCCTGGGCGGGCTGGTCCTGGCCTGGATCGGCCGGGCACTGCGACGGCGTCGCAATTGAAGCGGCACCGTGGGGCTGCTAGAGCAGGTCGCATGCGCATTCCTGCACTGCTCGCGGCGGCCCTGCTCGCGGCGCTCGCCGCCGCTCCCGCCGGGGCGGCCAGCAAGCCGGCCAAGAAGCCGGCGCCGGCCAGCTCGGATCTCAAGTTCGACTCGGCCAAGGAGTACGGCGCCTGCATGACGCTCGCCCGGACCAAGCCGGGTGACGGCTTCGAGAGCGCGCTCGCCTGGCAGTCGCGCGGCGGCGGCGAGGCCGCCGAGCACTGCGCCGCGGTGGCGCTGATCGAGGCCGGCGAGACCGCCGAGGGCGCCAAGCGGATGGAGGCGCTCGGCACCAGGATGGCCGGGCGGCAGCCGGCGCTCGCCGCCGAGATCCTCGCCCAGGCCGGCCAGGCCTGGCTGATCGCCGGCGACAGCAAGCGGGCCTATGCGGTGCAGACCGCCGCCCTCAAGCTCGCCCCCAAGGACGTCGACCTGCTGGTCGACCGCGCCGTGACGCTCGGCCAGGCGAAGAACTACTGGGAGGCGATCGACGACCTCAACCGTGCCCACGACCTCGCGCCCAACCGGGCGGACGTGCTGGTCTATCGCGGCAGCGCCTACCGCTTCGTCGACAGCCCGGAGCTCGCCATCCAGGACCTCGACCAGGCGATCCAGCTCAACGACCGCAACGCCGAGGCCTTCCTCGAGCGCGGCATCCTGCGCCGTCTCGCCAATGACAACGACGGCGCGCGGAGCGACTGGATGCGGGCGGTGAACCTGGCCCCGGGCACGCCGACCGCCGACGCGGCGCAGAAAGACCTCGAGATGCTCGATTTCAAGGCCAACTAGGCGGCTCAGAAATCGAGGTCGGCGTAGTGCGGCGCCGGGGCGACGCCCGGCACGACATCGGCGAGCAGCGGCCGGAAGCTCGGCCGTGACTTCACCCGCGCATACCAGTCCTTCGCCTCGGGATGGCGCTCCCAGGGCACGTCGCCGAGATAATCGAGCGTCGAAAGCTGCGCGGCGGCCGCGATGTCGGCGAGCGAGAACTGGTCGCCGGCCAGCCAGGTGCGGCGGTCGCTGAGCCAGGCGACGTAGTCGAGATGCGGCCCGATCGCCGCATGGCCGGCGCGGATCGCCGCCGAATCGGGGCCGCGGCCGGTCAGCCGCCGCAGGATCTTCTGGTCGAGCAGGTTGGCGGTCACCTCGCGGTGGAACCGGGCCCCGAACCAGCCGACCAGCCGGCGGGTCTCGGCCCGCTGCAGCGCCGTGCGGCCGAGCAGGTCGGGCGCCGGCTGGGTCTCCTCGAGATACTCGCCGATCGCCCGGCTGTCGGCGATCGCCGCGCCGTCGGGCTCGACCAGCACCGGCAGCTCGCCGACCGGGCTCAGCGCCAGCAGCGCCGCCCCCGGCTGGCCCGGCCGCTCGGCCTGCAGGGTGAAGTCGAGCGCCTTCTCGCGCAGCACGAGGCGGACCTCGCGGCAGAAGGGATGGAGCGGGAAGTGATAAAGCAGGAACATGGGGGCGCGATCTAAGCCATAGGAGCCGCGGCGGCAACCGCTGCCGCGAGGAACAGCGGCGGCAAGGCCCCGGTTGCCTGCCCGGCCCGGCCGCCCCATCATGGCGGCGGCGCCGCGCGCGGCCGGCGCGGGACTCCGGGGGAGGCGCACGCGGTCGTGGCGAGCGGGAGCGGCGAGCCGGCGGAGCAGGCGGACCTGTTGCGCGCCTGCGCCCGCGGCGAGCGGGCGGCGCTCGCCGGCCTCTATCGGGCGACCGCCCCGCAACTATTCGGGCTGGCGCTGCGTATCCTGAGACGGCGCGATCTGGCCGAGGAGGTGCTGCAGGAGGCCTTTCTCGCCGCCTGGCGCCAGTCCGGCAGGTTCGACGAGGCGCGCGGGACGGCGATGGCATGGCTGGCGACGATCGTGCGCAACCGTGCGCTCGACCAGCTGCGGCGCGGCGCCCGCGACCGGCCGCTCGAGCCGGCGGCGATGGAGGCCTGGGCCGACCCCGCCCCCGGCCCGGCCGAGCGAGCGAGCGACAGCGAATCGGCACGGCGGCTGCGTGCCTGCCTCGAGGAGCTCGAGGAGGGGCCGCGGCGCAGCCTGCTGCATGCCTACTATGACGGCATGACGCTGGAGGAGGTGGCCGTCCACCTCGCGGCGCCGCTCGGCACGGTCAAGAGCTGGGTGCGGCGCAGCCTGCAGCGCCTGCGGCGGTGCCTCGAGCGATGAGATACGACGATCCCCGGCTGCGCGACGAGCTCGCCGCCCAGTACGCGCTCGGCACCCTGCGCGGCCGGGCGCGGCGCCGCTTGGAGCGGCTGCTCGAGGCCGATGCCGGGCTGCGCGAGCTCACCCGCGACTGGGAGGCCCGGCTCAACGCGCTCGCCGAGCGGGCCCCGGCCGTGGCCCCGCCGCCCGGCCTCTGGCCGGCGATCGAGCGGCGCCTGCAGGCCGAGACGGCGGATTCCCAGAGGGCGCCGGCCGCGCCGCGCCCGGGGCGGGCCCGCCTGTGGGGCAGCCTCGCCTTCTGGCGCGGCCTCGGGCTGGCCGCCAGCGCCGCCGCGGCGGCGCTGGCCCTGCTGCTGCTGCGCGCGCCGGGTCCCGGGCCCGGGCTGCCGGCGCCCGACCATATCGCGGTGCTGACCGACGCCACCGCCCGCCCGGCGCTGCTCGCCAGCATCGACGGCCGCACCGGCCGGGCGGTGCTGACCCCGCTGCAGATCGGGCCGGTCCCGGCCGACCGGGATCTCGAGCTCTGGGAGATCGGCCCGGCAGCAGCCGCGCCGCGCTCGCTCGGCCTGCTGCGCGGCACCACCATGGTCCGCCTGCCGGACCCCGCCGACCTCCAGGGCACCCAGCTGGCGGTCAGCCTGGAGCCGGCCGGCGGCTCGCCGAGCGGGGCGCCGACCGGCCCGGTGCTCTACCAGGGCGCCGTCACCTCGCTTCCCGGCGCCCCCTGAGCTTCGCCTCATGGATCAACCAAGCTGAGCAATCATCACGACAAAATCACTGGACGGGCGCTGCGCCAAGACTTGTCGCAGCGTTAAGTTCGGCGTAAGAATTCAAGATGGGGCAAAGTTCTGCGTCGCGGGGCGCGGCGTGGGGCGGCAGCGCGAAGGGGATCATCATGGGTCAGGTTGCAGGTAGCCGGCTTCGGTCGCGTCTTCTCGTCGGGGCGGCGGCTCTGGCCATCGGCGCGCCGATTTCGGAGCGTGCCGTGGCGCAGGAGGCCAAGTGGCAGCCCTGGCTGGGCGCCGGCGGTGCCATCGGCACCGAGCAGAGCTTCGGCCAGGTCGACATGTTCATCCCGGTCTGGCAGGACCAGACCTCGCTGCTGTTCGGCGACCTGCGCGGCACCTTCACCAGCTCGCCGACCCAGGAAGGCAATTTCGGCCTGGGCTACCGCACCCAGATCGACTCCGACTGGATCATCGGCGGCTACGGCTTCATCGACATCCAGAACAGCCAGAACGACAACCTGTTCTACCAGGGCTCGCTCGGCGCCGAGGCGATGACGGTCGACTGGGACTTCCGGATCAACGGCTACATCCCCTTCAACGCCGGCGGCCAGAACGTCGGCGACAGCAACGGCGGCATCCACACCTCGGGCAACAACATCGGCGTCACCCACCGCGAGGAGAAGCCGCTCTACGGCTTCGACGGCGAGGTCGGCTGGCGGCTGCCGATCTTCCCGGCCGACGGCGACATGGACGTGCGCGCGTTCATCGGCGGCTACTACTTCGCGAACAGCGATGTCGACACCGTCGCCGGGCCCCGCGGCCGGCTCGAGGTCCGGCTCTACGACCTCGACTTCCTGGGCGTCCAGTCGCGGCTGACCGTCGACGGCGAGGTGCAGTGGGACAGCCCGCGCGGCACCCAGGCCTTCGGCGGGCTCGAGCTGCGCATCCCGCTCGGCGTGGTCACCGGGACGCCCGGCCCGAAGCTGTCGGCGCTCGACCGGCGCATGGTCGACCGCGTGCAGCGCGACGTCAACATCGTCATCCAGAAATACGACAGCGACCCGGAAGACCTGATCGTCGACGGCCTGACGGTGAAGACCCACACCATCGTCTACGCCCAGGCCGGTGCCAACGGCAACGGCACCAAGGACAACCCGGCCAGCCTCGAGGACGCGCCGACGATCGCCGCCGCCAAGGGCCAGAACGCGATCATCGTGGTGCGGGGCGACAGCGGCGATCTCGTCGCCGGCACCGACTTCACCCAGGGGGTGCAGCTGCTGCCCGGCCAGGTGCTGGTGGGCGGTCACGCCAAGGTCGCCGTGCATTCCGCCGATGGCGACGTCTCGGCCACCTTCAAGGCGCCGGGCAAGCAGGCGACCCTGGTCGGCACGACCTCGTCGGCCAACATGATCAACCTCGCCACCGAGGCGCAGAACGGCGTCTTCGGCCTCAACCTCAACGGCGCCTTCTACAACGGCGTCTTCGGGCTCAACAACGAGCGGGTGGTGATCAACTCGAACACGATCACCGGCGCCAAGAACGACGGCGTCTACCTGTTCCACAACGGGGCGACGCCGGTCACCAGCTCCTTCGTCTGGATCGAGCGGAACACGGTGACGGGGAACGGCGGCGACGGCATCGACGTGACCAACGTCGTAACCGAAGGCGTCGCCATCACCCAGACGGTGCAGATCGAGGAGAACACCGCCGACGGCAACTTCTTCGACGGCATCATCGTCTACAATCGCGCCGTCTCCTCGGGCTCGGTGATCAGCCAGACCGCGATCATCAACGACAACGTCGCCCGCGGGAACGGCTATGCCGGCATCGCCCCGGTCAACGGCGCGAGCAGCTTCGGCAGCGTCGTGCAGAACCTGCTGATGGATCCGAACACGGTCGCCTACAACGGCCAGGTCGGCACCTTCGCGGCCGGCATCTTCGCCTTCAACTTCGCCTATTCCGGCGGCGCCATCACCCAGGCCGCGACGATCTCCGACAACGTCGCGCTCGGCAACACCGGCGCCGGCATCCTGATCGGCAACCAGGGCGACCGCGGCGGCGTCGTGAGCCAGACCGTGGCCGTCGACGGCAACGACGCGCGCGGCAACGTCTATGCCGGCATCGACCTGGCCAACTTCGCCAGCGGCGGCGGCTCGGTCACCCAGGTCGCCTCGCTGACCGACAACGTCGTCAACTACAACGGCCGGCTGCCGCCGGGCATCCAGGGCAGCGGCCTGTTCCTCGGCCACCTCGTCGCGACCGGCGGCGTGATCAACCAGACGGTCTCGGTCAACGGCATCACGGCGAACAACAACGCCGGCAACGGCATCGCCGTCGCCAACACCGGCTACGGCAGCGGCGCCGCGATCAGCCAGAGCGTCTTCATCAGCGGCGCCGTGGCGCGCTACAACAGCAACGGCATCCTGGTCCAGAACCGGTTCAACGAAAGCGACGATTCGGGCGCGAGCCTCAGCCAGGTCGTGGCGATCACCGGCAGCCAGATCACCGCCAACTACTATGCCGGCATCGCCGTGTCGGGCGAGTTCAGCAACGGCACCAACTTCACCCAGTCGCTGGCCATCACCGGCAACCTGATCGCCGGCAACGACTTCGGCGGCGTGATGATCTCCAACGCGGTGGTCAACACCATCAGCGGCGGAACCGCCCAGCTGTCGCAGGCGATCGCCATCGACAGCAACACGATCGCCTACAACGGCGGCATCTTCAACGCCACCAGCGGCAGCGCCGGCATCACCGGCTACGTCTCCGGCGGCGGCATCCAGATCGTGCTCGAGGCCGACAACTTCGCAAGCAGCGGGAACGTCAACCTCAACAGCTCGATCGGCATCACCAACAACCTGATCCGCAACAACTTCGCGGTCGGCGAGTACACCGGCAGCTCGAGCAGCGGCACCTTCACCTTCGGCACCAACCTGCTGGTCGAGCGCACCGGCTTCAACGACGCCAACGACGGCACCGTCAACATCAACGGCAACGCGCTCACGATCGCCAACAACACGATCGTCAACCATGTCTATGGCAGCAGCGCCAGCACGCAGTTCTTCGACGTCATGCTGGTCGACGGGGCGGTCAACGGCACCAGCAGCAACCCGATCACCGGCGGCACCGTCAACCTCGTCAACAACGTGACGCTGATCCAGGGCAACGTGCTGGAGAACAGCGTCGTCAGCGTCGGGCAGACCGGGATCAACCTCGCGTCGAGCGGTGGCGCGGTCAACCTGACGGGCAACGCCCTCACGGTGCAGGGCAATACGTTCAATGACGGCGGCCTGGTCGTCTCCAGCTCCGCCGTCAACTACGCCTCCACGGGCGGCGTCGTCACGCTGCAGAACAACAACACCACCATCCAGGCAAACTTCCTGACCGACAGCCCGATCGTCGTTGAAAGCTCGGTCGGCAACTTCGCCTCGAGCGGCGGCGTCGCCCAGGCGCTCGGCAACACGCTGGTGATCCAGGACAACACGCTCAGCGAGGCGCCGATCCTGGTGCTCGACTTCACGGTCAACGGCAGCGACGGCAACACCACGGGCGGCGTGGCCTCGGCCAGCGGCAACAACACGCAGATCCTCGGCAATTCCGGCTATGGCGGCGTCATCGTCCTCAGCACCGGGAGCAATGGCGCGACCAGCGGCGGCGCGGTGGCCGTCGTCAACAACAACTTCACCATCGACTCGAACTACCTCGGCGGCACCTCGATCGGTATCCTGGTCTTCGACGGGATTTCGCAGGAATCGGGCACCGGCGGCACCATCACGCTCGACAACGACTTCCAGATCACGAACAACCACGTCACCGGCGGCTTCTACAGCTCGGGCGGGATCAGCGCCAACGGAGCGATCCTCTTCTCGAGCATCCTCGAGAACAACAACACCTCGGGCGTGGGCGTCGCGTCCGACAGCGCCAGCATCGCCGGCAACAGCGTCGCTACGATCTTCGCGATCGCCGGCGCGGTGAACGGAACCTCCAGCAGCGGGTCCGGCAGCAGCGGCGCCGTCAGCATGACCAACACGCTGACCATCGACGGCAATTCCCTGTCGGACGGGGGGATCTTCGCCGCGACGTTCGTCGGCAACTCCGGGCCGAACGGCACGGCGCGCGCAACCAATGTCACCTCGATCGAGGACAACACGGTCAGCTCGGGCGGCCTCATCGTCCTCAACACTGCGAGCAACAGCGCCTCGGGCGGCGTCGTCAGCATGGGCAACACCCTCAACATCAACCGCAACCTGATCAGCGACGACACCTTCGGGCTGGTCGTGGAGGAGGGTGCGGAGAACCGCAGCGGCAGCGCCAGCCTGTCGAGCACGCTGAACATCATCGGCAACACGGTCACCAACGAGTCTCTCGGCATCCTGATCGGTGTCGCCGCGGAGTCGGCCAGCGTGTCGCAGAACGGCGTGATGACCGGCAACACCGTCACCGGCACCACCGGCATCCCCGTCTACTCGAGCTCCGCCTTCGCCATTGGAGCCGTCAACTTCTCGGCCGAGGAATCCAGCGGAGGCACTGTTTCGCAGGGCTTCGTGCTCACCAACAACCTGATCACCGAGAATTCCGCCAACGGCATCTTCACGCTCGCCAGCAGCGCCGGCGCCACGCAGTCGATCTCGCTGGCCGGCGGCAACGTGGTGACCAACAACACCGATTTCGGTCTGTACCTGGTCAACGCAGGCAGCCTCGCCACGGTGACGTTCCGGACGGATGCGACGAACCTGACCGGCAATGGCAGCGGCCCGCTGCAGACCTCCGGCACGGTGACCGTGGTCCCCTAGTCGCCGAGGACAATTCCGTCGCGCGGCGGCGCGGCCCGGCAACGGGCCGCGCCGTTTCGTTTCAGGGGGCTCGGAGCCGCTCCGGCGTCATCCAGAGGCCGCGCCGCGGGTGGAGATGGCCGAGCGAGGCGGGCTCCACCGCGCGGTCCGGCAGCAGCCGCGGCCGGAAGCGGCGCAGCAGGGTGGCCGCGACGGCCGCGATCTCCAGGGTCGCCAGCCCGGCACCGATGCAGACGCGCGGGCCGGCCCCGAACGGGATGTAGGCGAAGCGGTCGACGGCCGGCGCGCCGGCCGCGAACCGCGCCGGGTCGAACCGCTCCGGGTCCTGCCACAGGCGCCGATGGCGGTGCAGCAGCCAGGGCACCACCGCGACATGCGAGCCGGCCGGCACCCGTACCCCCGCCACCTCGTCCTCGTCCTGGGCGAGCCGGCCGAGCACCGGCACGCTGGGATAGAGCCGCAGCGTCTCGTCGATCGCCGCGCGCAGCCGCGGCAGCCGCGCCAGGTCGGCGGCGGCGGCCGGCCGGTCGCCCAGTTCCGTGCGCAGCTCGTCGACGACGCCGTCGCGGACCGCCGGGTGGAGGTCGAGCAGGTAGAAAAGCCAGGTCAGCGCCATCGCCGTGGTGACGTGCCCGGCCAGCAGCAGCGTGACCAGATGGTCCTGGCGCTCGGCCGCGGTCAGGCCGCGCTGCGTCTGCTCGCGCTGCGCCTGGTCGAGCAGCCCGAGCAGGCTGCCGTCGGCGGCGGCACCCGACATGTCGGCGATGGCGCGGCGCAGCGGCCCGGTGGTGAGCCGCGCGGCGCGGCGCCCGAGCCGCCGGCCGGCTGCGTCGGGCAATCCCAGCAGCACCAGCCCCTCGACCGCCATGCTGGCCAGCCCGTAGCGGTCGTTGGCGCGGGTCACCGCGTCGAGCCGCCGGCCGGGGATGCCGAACAGGGTCTCGGCGATGATCTCCAGCGTCAGCCGGGTCATCTCCCGCGCCATGTCGAGCGGCCGGCCGGCGGGCCGTGCCGCCCAGTCCGCCGCCAGCCGCTCGGCGGCGGCGACGAAGCCGGGCACGAAGCGGTCGAGCAGCGCCGGGCGGAAGGCCGGCGCCGCCAGCCGGCGCAGCCTCTGCCAGGCCGCGCCGTCGGTGGTCAGCAGCGACTGGCCCATCAGCGGCTCCAGCCAGCGGCGCTGCTTGGGCGGCCTCAGATAGTTCGCGGCATTGGCCTGCAGCACGTGCCGCACCCCGGCCGGGTCGTTGACCAGCAGCCATTGCCGCCCGCCGAACTGGCGCGCCAGCATCGGCGCCTCGTAGGCCTCGCGCGGATAGACCGCGATCGAGTTGGCGAGGCGCAGCGGGTGGAGCAGCCGGTCGCGCCGGCCGGGCCAGTCCTCCGGCGGGATCGGCGCGGCGGGCCGGGGCCGGTCCATCGCTGCTCAGCGCCGCTCGATCAGCATCGGCAGGCCGCCGCGCGGCTGCAGATGGCCGCGCGCCACCACCTCGACCGCCTGGCCGGGCGGCAGCACCGGCGCGAAGCGGCGGCCGAGCACCGCCAGCACCGTGAGCATCTCCGACATGGCGAAGCTGGCGCCGACGCAGACCCGTGGGCCGCCGCCGAACGGGATGTGGGCGAAGCGCGGGATCGCCTCGCGCCGCTCCGGCGCGAAGCGCTCGGGATCGAACAGCTCGGGCTGGGCCCAGAGGCGGCGGTGCCGCTGCACCAGCCAGGGCGACACCGTCACCCGCGCCCCGGCCGGGATGGCAAGCCCGCAGACCCGGTCGGCGGCCAGCGCCTCGTGGCCGATCGCCGGGATCACCGGATAGAGCCGCAGCGTCTCCTCGATCACCATCCGGCAATAGGCCAGCCGCTCCAGGTCCGCCGCCTCGGGGGCACGGCCCTGGAGCACCGCGGCGAGCTCCGCCTCGACCCGCGTCCGCACCGCCGGCGCCAGGGCCAGCAGGTACCAGAGGAAGCAGAGCGTCATCGCGGTGGTGGCGTGCCCGGCCATCAGCACGGTGGCGATCAGGTCCTCGACCTCGCGGGCCGACATGGCGGGCCGGCCGGGCTCGGCCGCGCGGGCCCGCATCAGCAGCCCGAGCAGCCCCTGCGGCTCGCCCTCGAGCAGGCCCGCCACCAGCCGGCGCAGCGGCCGCCCGGCGCGGCGCGCGAAGCGGCGGTTGAGCGGCGGCCCGAGCCGCTCCGGCAGGCCGGCGCCGATCAGCATCTCGACCAGCCCGGCCGCGGCCAGGTAGCGCCGGGCGCCGTCCAGCACCGCGTCGAGCCCCGCCATCTCGGCGCCGAACATGGTGCGCCCGATCAGCCGCAGGGTGAGCAGCTGCATCTCGTCGGCCATGTCGACCGGCCGGCCGGCGGCGGCGAAGCGCTCCCAGCGCGCGGCCCAGAGCGCCGCCTCGGCGGCGAACATCGGCACGAACCCGGCGACGTTGGCGACGCGGAAGGCCGGCGCGATGGCGCGGCGCTGGCGCTGCCACTCCTCGCCGTCGGCGGTGATCACGGAGTGGCCGAGCAAGGGCGTCAGCATGCGCCGCACCTTGGGCGCCTTGACGTAGTTCGGCTGGTTGGCCTGCAGCACGTGGCCGACCCCTTCGGGGTCGTTCACCAGGAAGTGCGGCCGGCCGCCGAAGCGGCGCTCGACGATCGGCCGCTCATAGACCTCCGCGGGATAGAGCGCGATGGTGTTGAAGAGCCGCCAGGGCCGCAGCAGCCGGTCGGCGCCGCTCGGCCAGTCCGCCGGCGGCACCGGGGCGGCCGGCCGGATCGGCGCCGCGGCCATCAGGAACGCCGGCCCATCAGGAAGGCCGGGCCATCAGGAGCGTCGACCCATCACGACCGACGGACCGTGCGGGCCGGGGTGCCGTGGGCGAGCACGCCGTCCGGCAGGTCGTTCATCACCGTCGCGCCGGCGGCGACGCTGACCCCGGCGCCGATGGCGATGCCCTGCATCACCCGGGCGCCGGCGCCGAGCACCGTGCCGGGGCCGAGCCGCGCCGCGCCGCCGAGGCCGGCATAGGGCAGCAGCGAGCAGAGGTCGCCGATCACCGAATCATGGCCCGCCCCGGCGAAGCAGGCGAGGTAGACATGGTCGCCGAGCCGCACGTCGCCCGCCGCCACTGCGAAGGGCGCGACGACGCAGCCCTGGCCCAGCCGGGCATGCGGCGAGACCGCGGCGCGGCGGTCGACGAAGCCCTGCCAGCGGAAGCCGAACCGGGCATACATGTCGAGCACCGTGCGCTTGGCCTCGGGCATGCCGATGGCGAGCAGCGCATCGCGGCAGGAGAGGTCGTAGGCGTCCGGGGCGACGACGTCGTAGCCCAGCACCGTGGGCTCGGCGACCTCGTCGAGCAGGCAGAGGATGCGGTACCCGCCATCCTCCTCGAGATAGCCGATCAGGTCCTTGGCCTGGCCGCGCGCGCCGACCAGCACGATCTCCTTGCGCGCGCGGACCGTCACTTCTCCTCGCCCCCCGGGCTGCACGGGGGCCGATGCCCCGCGCGGGCGAGATTACACGAGCGGGCGCGCGGCTGGCGACGGCGATCGGGCCGGCATGCGGGGATGGCCCAGGGACGGTGCCGGCTGCTGACGGGACAGGACCGATTTGCTAAGGTCCCGCCGGTGTATCTCTCGACCAACTATCGCAGCGCCGCGGCGCAGCCGGTCGTCGTGCCGGCCGCCGCGCCGGCCGTCACCCCGCTGCAGGCCGCGGTCGCGCACCACCGGGCCGGCCGGCTGGCGGAGGCCGAGCAGCTCTACCGCGCGATCCTGGCCCAGCGCCCCGACCAGGCCGAGGTGCTCGACTATCTCGGCGTCCTGCTGCACCAGCAGGGCCGCAACGAGGAGGCGCTCCGCCTGATCCAGGCGGCAGTCGACCGCATGCCGCAGCGCGCCGGCTTCCGCAGCGACCTCGGCACGGTGCACCAGCAGATGGGCGACCTCGATGCCGCGGTCGCCTGCTTCCGCCAGGCGCTGGCGATCGAGCCGGGCTTCGCCGACGGGCACTACAATCTCGGCAACGCGCTCTCGCTGCAGGGCAAGCGCGACGAGGCGGCGATCAGCTACCGCCGGGCGCTGACGCTCAACCCCCAGCACGTCCGCGCCCAATACAACCTGGCCAACCTGCACCATGCCATGGGCCGCGGCACCGAGGCGCTGGAGGGCATGCGCCGGGCGGTCACGCTCGATCCCCGGCTGCCGGGCGCCTGGGGGGTGATCGGCGCGATCGCCTGGAGCCGCGGCCGGCTGGAGGAGGCGGCCGACGCCTATCGCCGGGCCGTCGAGATCGATGCCGCCCAGTACAAGGTGCACAGCGACCTGATCTACCTGCTGACCTACAACGGCCTGGCGAGCGAGGCCGAGATCCTCGCCGAGGCGCGCCGCTGGGAGAGCCGCCACGCCCTGCCGCTGGCCGGGCTGCTGCCGCCGCCGCCCAACCCGCCCGAGCCCGGCCGGCGGCTGCGCGTCGGCTATGTCTCGCCCGACTTCCGCAGCCACTGCGTCGCCCATTTCATCGAGCCGGTGCTCACCCGGCACCACCGCGGCGCCTTCGAGATCTTCTGCTATGCCGAGGTGAAGAAGCCCGACGCGGCGACCGCCCGCCTGCAGAAGGCCGCCGACCACTGGCGCGACACGGTCGGGCGCAGCGACCAGGAGGTGGCGGCCATGGTGCGCGCCGACGGCATCGACATCCTGGTCGACCTCGCCGGCCACACCGCCGACAGCCGGCTGCAGATCTTCGGCGCGCGGCCGGCCCCGGTGCAGGTCACCTGGATCGGCTTCCTCGGCACCACCGGGCTCGGCTCGATCGACTACATCTTCGGCAACCCGTCGATGATCCCCGAGGCGCACCGCGCCCACTTCTCCGAGCGGGTCTGGGACCTCGAGGCCTATTGCGCCTTCGAGCATCCGGTGGCGAGCCCGGCGCCGCGCCCGGCCCCGGCGCTGGCCCGCGGCCACGTCACCTTCGGCTGCTTCAACAACGCCGCCAAGATCCGCGAGCCGGCGCTGGCCGCCTGGGCCCGCATCATGGCGGCCGTGCCCGATGCCCGCCTGATCCTGAAGTCGGCGCCGCTCGGCGACCCCGACACCGCGGCGGAGTTCGGCCGGCGCCTGGCCGCGCTCGGCGTCGGGCCGGACCGCGTCGAGTTCCGCGGCGCCAGCATGTTCGAGGAATATCTGCGCAGCTACGGCGACATCGACGTGGCGCTCGACCCCTTCCCGGCCAATGGCGGCACGACCACCCGCGACACCCTGCTGATGGGCGTGCCGCTGGTGACCTTGTGGGGCGAGACCTTCGCCAGCCGGACCGGCGGGGCGACGCTGGCCGCGCTCGGGCTGGAGGAGCTCGCCGCGCCGACCGTCGACCGCTATGTCGAGATCGCCGTCGACCTGGCGCGCGATCCGGCGCGGCTGGACCGGCTGCGGCCCGAGATCCGCCGCCGGGTCGAGCAGTCGATCATCTCCGACCCGGCGGCGCTGACCCGCGAGGTCGAGGCCGCCTTCCGGTCGATGTGGCAGCGCTGGTGCGCCGGCCGGACCGCGACGTGAGCGCGCCGCCGCCGCGCATCCCGGTCGGCCGGCCGCTGCTGCCCGGCGCCGCGGCGATCCGGCCCTATCTCGACGAGATCGACGCCAATCGCTGGTACTCCAACTACGGGCCGCTGGCCCGCCGGCTGCAGGACCGGCTGACCGCGACGGTGCGCTGGCCCGGCGGCGAGCCCGGCGCGGTGGTGAGCTGCGCCAACGCCACCCTCGGCCTGACGCTGGCGCTGATGGCGCAGGAGCCGGCGCCCGGCTCGCTCTGCCTGATGCCGGCCTGGACCTTCGTCGCCTCGCCGCTCGCCGCCCGCATGGCCGGGCTGGTGCCCTGGTTCGCCGACGTCGCGGCGGAGGATTGGGCGATCAGCCCGGCGATCGCCGAGCGGGCGATCGCCGCGGCGCCCGGGCCGGTCGGCGCGGTGATGCCGGTGGCGCCCTTCGGACGGCCGCCCGACACCGCCGCCTGGGACGATTTCGCCGCCGCGAGCGGGCTGCCGGTGGTGATCGACGCCGCCGCCGGCTTCGACGGCATCGCCGCCGGGCGCTGCCCGGTGGTGGTCAGCCTGCACGCCACCAAGGCGCTCGGCATCGGCGAGGGCGGCTTCGTCGCCGCCACCGACCGGGCGCTGCTCAAGGCGATCGCCCAGCGCGCCAATTTCGGCTTCTGGGGCAATCGCGAGACGGCGCTGCCGGCGACCAACGCCAAGATGAGCGAGTATCACGCCGCGGTCGGGCTGGCGGCGCTCGACGGCTGGCCGGAGCGGCGCGCCGCCTTCGCCGCCGTGGCCGCCGGCTACCGCCGCGCGCTGGCCGGCAGCGGCGTGCGGCTGCCGGACGGGCTGGGCGAGGCCTGGGTCGCCTCGACCATGGTGGTCGGCTATGACGGCCCGCCGCCGGCCGCACTCGCCGCGCGGCTGGCCGAGGCGGGCATCGAGACCCGCGCCTGGTGGGGCGAGGGCTGCCACCGCGCGGCGCTGTTCGCCGACGCGCCGCGCACCGACCTGCCGGTCACCGAGGCGCTGGCCCGCTCGACCATCGGGCTGCCCTGCCACGCCGACCTCGCCGCCGCCGACATCGCGGCGGTGGCCGAGGCGCTCGGCCAGGCGCTGGCAGAACCGGCGGCCGAACCGGCCGCGGAGCGCCGCCGCGCCCGCGGCTGAGCCGCCGGCTACCCCTCAGGCGGTGAGCGCGGCCGCCCGGTCCTCGAGGGCGCGGTCGTCGAGCGGCTGGGCGAGCCGGGTCAGCATCTCCTTCGGCACCACCTGCCAGAAATTGCCGCGCTCCAGCGACCAGTCGTTGAGCAGCCGCTGGGCGTAGCGCGACTGGGTCTCGCGGGCATGCTCCTCGATGAGGCCGGTCAGCACGCCCTCCCAGTGCCGGCTGGCGAGACGCTGCCAGACGACGCTGTCGGGATTGACGTGGCGCGGCAGGCTGCCGGCCTCGTCGTAGACGAAGGCCATGCCGCCGGTCATGCCGGCGGCGAAGTTCTCGCCGACCGGGCCGAGGATGACGGCGACGCCGCCGGTCATGTACTCGCAGCCGTTCGAGCCGCAGCCCTCGATCACCACCTCGGCGCCGGAGTTGCGCACCGCGAAGCGCTCCCCCGCCTGGCCGGCGGCGAACAGCCTGCCGGCGGTGGCGCCGTAGAGCACGGTGTTGCCGATGATGGTGTTGCGGTTGGTGACCAGCGGGCTCGACGGCACCGGCCGGACCACGATGGTGCCGCCCGACAGCCCCTTGCCGACATAGTCGTTGGCGTCGCCCAGCACCTCGAGCTTGAGGCCCTGGACGGCGAAGGCGCCGAGCGACTGGCCGGCCGAGCCGCGCAGCCGCACCGTGACGTGGCCGGGCCTGAGGCCCGCCATGCCGAAGCGCCGGGTGATGCGCGAGCTGAGCTTGGTGCCGATCGCCCGGTGGGTGTTCCGCACGTTGTACTGCAGCTGCATCTTCTCGCCGTCGGCGAAGAGCCGCGCCGCGTCGGCGATCATCTGCGCGTCGAGCGTCTCGGGCACCTCGTTGCGCCCCTCCAGCGTGCAGTAGCGCGGATAGTCGCCGGGGTCGGCGCGGGCGAGCAGCGGGTTGAGGTCGAGGTCGTCGAGATGCGAGGCGCCGCGGCTCACCTGGCTCAAGAGGTCGGTGCGGCCGATCACCTCGTCGAGCGAGCGGAATCCCAGCTCCGCCAGGATCTCGCGCACCTCCTCGGCGATGAAGCTGAAGAGGTTGACCACCTTCTCCGGCGTCCCCTGGAAGCGCTGGCGCAGCGCCGGGTCCTGGGTGCAGACGCCGACCGGGCAGGTGTTGGAGTGGCACTGCCGCACCATGATGCAGCCCATCGCCACCAGCGAGGCGGTGCCGATGCCGAACTCCTCGGCACCGAGCATCGCGGCCATCACCACGTCGCGCCCGGTCTTGATGCCGCCGTCGGTCCGCAGGCGGACGCGGTGGCGCAGCCGGTTCAGCGTCAGCACCTGGTGCACCTCGGAGAGGCCCATCTCCCACGGCACGCCGGCGAACTTGATCGAGGTGTGCGGGCTGGCGCCGGTGCCGCCCATATGGCCGGAGACCAGGATGACGTCGGCCTTGGCCTTGGCGACGCCGGCCGCCACCGTGCCGATGCCCGAGCGCGCCACCAGCTTGACCCCGACCTTGGCGTCCGGGTTGACCTGCTTCAGGTCGTAGATCAGCTGCGCCAGATCCTCGATCGAGTAGATGTCGTGGTGCGGCGGCGGCGAGATCAGGGTGACGCCGGGCGTCGCGTGGCGCAGCCGGGCGATCTCCTCGGTGACCTTGAAGCCGGGCAGCTGGCCGCCCTCGCCCGGCTTGGCGCCCTGGGCGATCTTGATCTCGAGCTCGCGGCAATGAGTCAGGTACTCGGTGGTGACGCCGAAGCGGCCGCTCGCCACCTGCTTGATCGCCGAGTTCTCGTTGTCGCCGTTGGGCCGCGGCCGGAAGCGGTCGGGATCCTCGCCGCCCTCGCCCGAATCGGACTTCGCGCCGATCCGGTTCATCGCGATGTTGAGCGTGCCGTGCGCCTCCGGCGACAGCGCGCCCAGCGACATGCCGGGGGTGACGAAGCGCTTGCGGATCTCGGTGATCGACTCGACCTCGTCGATCGACACCGGTCGCGCCGCCTTCTTGAAGTCGAGCAGGTCGCGCAGGTTGATCGGCGGCAGCCGGCCGACGCCCTCGCTGTACTTCTTGTAGGTCTGGTAGGACTCGCTGGCGACCGCCGCCTGCAGGGTGTGGATCAGGCCGGCCTCCCAGGCATGCGGCTCGCCGCCCTGGCGGAAGCGGTAGAAGCCGCCGACCGGCAGCGCCGCCACCTCCTCGTCCCAGGCCCGGGCATGGAGCTGCAGCACCTTCTGCTGGATGCCGCCGAGGCCGATGCCGGAGATGCGCGAGGGCATGCCGGGAAAGAAATCGGCGACCAGCGTGCGCGACAGCCCGACCGCCTCGAAATTGCAGCCGCCGCGATAGGAGGAGATCACCGAGATCCCCATCTTCGACATGATCTTGAGCAGGCCCTGGTCGACCGCCTCGCGGTAGCGCTTCAGGCAGTCCTCGAGCGAGAGCTGGCCGAACAGGCCGCGGCGATGCCGGTCGGCGATGCTGGCCTCGGCCAGATAGGCGTTGACCGTGGTGGCGCCGACCCCGATCAGCACCGCGAAATGGTGCACGTCGAGGCACTCGGCGGAGCGCACGTTGAGCGAGGTGAAGGTGCGCAGCTGCTGGCGCATCAGGTGGGTGTGCACCGCGCCGGTGGCGAGCACCATCGGGATCGCCGCGCGGTCCGGGCCGCTCTGCTCGTCGGACAGGATGACGTGGACGCAGCCGCCGCGCACGGCGTCCTCGGCCTGGCGGCGGATCGCGGCCAGCGCGTCGCGCAGCGCATGCTCGTTGCCGGCCGCCGGGAAGGTGCAGTCGATCTCGGTCGCCGTGGCGCCCATGTAGGCGCGCATCGCCTGGAACTCCGAGGTCAGCAGCACCGGCGTCTCGAGCTGCAGCAGGCGGCACTGCGACTCGTCCTCGTCCATCACGTTGCCGAGATTGCCGAGGCGGGTCTTGAGCGTCATCACCCGCTTCTCGCGCAGCGAGTCGATCGGCGGGTTGGTGACCTGGGCGAAGTTCTGCCGGAAGAAGTGGTGCAGGCCGCGATAGGTCTGGGCGAGCACGGCGAGCGGCGTGTCGTCGCCCATCGAGACGACCGGCTCCTTGGCGTCCTCCACCATCGGGTGGAGCACCAGCTCGAGCTCCTCGATCGAGGCGCCGACGGCGAGCTGGCGGCGGCGCAGCGCCTCCTTCTCCATCACCGCGGGCGTGCCGGGCGCCGAGCGCACCAGGCTGTCGATCACGATGATGTTGCGCACCCAGTCGCTGAACGGCGCCGATCCGACCAGCAGCGCCATGATCTCCGGGTCGCGGTAGAGCCGGCCGGCGGCGAGGTCGACGGCGATCATCTGGCCGGGGCCGAGCCGCCCCTTCTCCACCACCTCGCTCTCATTGACCTTGACCATGCCGGTCTCGGAGCCGGCCAGCAGCAGCCCGCCGGCGGTCAGCGTGTAGCGCAGCGGCCGGAGGCCGTTGCGGTCCATCGCCGCGACCACCCAGCTGCCGGCGAAGCCGCACAGCGCCGCCGGCCCGTCCCACGGCTCCATCACCGAGTTGCAGTAGCTGTAGAAGTCGCGGTGCGACTGCGCCATGGTCTCGCGGTCGGCCCAGCTGTCGGGAATCAGCAGGCACTTCACCATCGGCAGGTTGCGGCCGACCCCGACCATCGCCTCGAAGACGTTGTCGAGCGCCGCGGAATCGGACCCGCCCGGCTGGATGATCGGCTTCACGTCGTCCATGCGCTCGCCATAGACCGGCGTCGCCATGCGCGTCTCGTGCGCCTTCATCCAGTTGAGGTTGCCCTTCAGCGTGTTGATCTCGCCGTTATGGGCGATGACGCGGAAGGGCTGCGCCAGGTTCCAGGTCGGGAAGGTGTTGGTCGAGTAGCGCTGGTGGTAGATGGCGAAGCTCGACACGAAGCGCGGATCGAGCAGGTCGGGATAGAAGGCGGTCAGCTGCTCCGCCAGGAACATGCCCTTGTAGATCACCGAGCGGCAGGACAGCGAGCAGATGTAGAAGTCCTTGATGCTCTCCTCGAGCACCGACTTCTCGATCCGCCGGCGGATCACGTAGAGGTCGGTCTCGAACTGCTCCTCGTCGCGGCCGAGGCTG
This sequence comes from Dongiaceae bacterium, assembly GCA_046349435.1. Lineage (GTDB taxonomy): Bacteria > Pseudomonadota > Alphaproteobacteria > Dongiales > Dongiaceae > JAXMCI01. The sequence continues at coordinate 163,667 of JAXMCI010000013.1, forward strand.
TTGCAGACCATGATCTGCTCGATCTCGGGCCGCGTCGCATTGGCCTTCTCGCCGATCACCTCGACGTTCACCGGGACCTGGCGCCAGCCATAGATGGTGTAGCCGTAGGTCAGGATCTCGCGCTCGACGATGACGCGGCAGCGCTCCTGCGCGCCGAGGTCGGTGCGCGGCAGGAAGATCATCCCGACCGCCAGCTCCCCAGGCCGCACCAGCTCGCCGGAACGGCGGATGTGCTCGTTGAAGAAATCCTGCGGGATCTGCACGTGGATCCCGGCGCCGTCGCCGGTCTTGCCGTCGGCGTCGACGGCGCCGCGGTGCCACACCGCCTTCAGCGCGGCGATGGCGGCCTCGACCACCTCGCGGCGCGGCTGGCCGTCGATCGCCGCGACCAGCCCGACGCCGCAGGCGTCATGCTCCTCGGCCGGATCGTAGAGGCCGTGCTCCGCCAGCCAGGCGGCTTCCGCCTGCCAGCCCGCCGGGCCGGCATTCTGCTCCCGCTGCGCCATCTCGACCGCTCCCCGCTCAGGACCCCGGCATGGCGAGGCCGCGCTTCTTGGCCTCGGCCGCCAGCTTGGGCTGCGCCTCGTTCAGCACGGCGTTGGCCCACTGGTTGGCGTATTGCTGCATCTCGCCGAGCACCACCGGGAAGTTGGCGACCAGCTTGGCGCCGAGCGGGCTCTTGTAGAAGGCGACCAGCTGGCGGAGCTCGTCGCCGGTGAAGTGCTGGGCCAGCAGCCGGGCCTGCTGCTCGGTGATGTCGTTCTGGCGGGCGCGCAGCACCGGCAGCACCGACTGCTCGGCGAAGCTCTTCACCGCCGCGTCCTTGCCCTTGTTGGCCTGCATCATGCGCTGGTAGCTGGCCCGCAGCGTGCCGTTGACGATCTGGTCGCGGACGCCGCCGATATGCAGCGCCTGGATCAGGGCGCGCGCGTCGGCGAGGGATTGCGCATCGGCGCTCGCGGCCTCGGCCGGGGCGGCGGCGAGGAAGGCCAGCAGGCTCAGCAGTGACAGGAACTTGGTCATGGGACTCCCCTATTCCGCGGCGATCCGCGTCTTCTGGCGTCGGCCCGCCAGCCATCGATCGATCTGGGCGGCGGCGTCGCGGCCGTCACGAATCGCCCAGACCACCAGCGAGGCGCCGCGGACGATATCGCCGGCCGCGAACACCCCGTCGAGATTGCTCATCATGGTGCGCCGGTCGACCTTGACCGTGCGCCAGCCGGTGAGCGCCAGCTCGGGCGCGCCGAGCAGCCCCGGCAGGTCCTCCGGATCGAAGCCCAGCGCCTTGATCACCAGCTCGGCCCCGAGCGCGAAATGCCCGCCCTCGAGGATGCGAGGCTCCTGCCGGCCGGTGGCGTCGGCGACGCCGAGATGCATGCGCGCGGCGCGCACCCCGCCGACCCGGCCGGGCTCGCCCTCGACGAAGGCCTCCGGGGCGGCCAGCCAGACGAACTCGACGCCTTCCTCCTCGGCATGGCCGACCTCGCGGCGCGAGCCCGGCATGTTGGCGCGGTCGCGGCGGTAGAGGCAGCTGACCGAGCGGGCGCCCTGGCGCACCGCGGTGCGCACGCAGTCCATCGCGGTGTCGCCGCCACCGATCACCACCACCGACTTGCCGGCGGCGTCGAGCGTGCCGTCCGCGAGGCCGGGCACGCGGTCGCCGAGGCCATGGCGGTTGCTGGCGATGAGATACTCGAGGGCCGGGACGATGCCGGGCAGCCCGACGCCGGGGCAGGCGATGTCGCGGGCCCGGTAGACGCCGGTGGCGAGCAGCACCGCGTCGTGCCGCTGCCGCAGCTCGTCCAGGGTGGCGTCGCGGCCGACCTCGAAGCCGGTGGTGAAGCCGATGCCCGCCGCCTCGAGCAGGCCGACGCGGCGCTGCACCACCGACTTCTCCAGCTTGAAGTTGGGGATGCCGTAGATCAGCAGCCCGCCGATCCGGTCCTGGCGCTCATAGACCTGGACGGCGTAGCCGCGGCGGCGCAGCTGCTCGGCGGCGGCAAGGCCGGCCGGTCCGGAGCCGACGATCCCGACCGACTGGCCGAGCTCGCGCAGCGGCCGTGCCGGCCTGACCCAGCCGCGCTCCCAGGCGGTGTCGGTGATGTACTTCTCGATCGAGCCGATGGTCACGGTGCCGTGGCCGGACTGCTCGATGACGCAGTTGCCCTCGCAGAGCCGGTCCTGCGGGCAGATGCGGCCGCAGATCTCCGGGAAGTTGTTGGTCGCCGCGGAGAGCTCGTAGGCCTCCTCGAGCCGGCCCTCGGCGGTCAGCTTCAGCCAGTCGGGGATGTTGTTGCTGACCGGGCAGTGGACCTGGCAGAAGGGCACGCCGCATTGCGAGCAACGGCCGGCCTGCCGGGCGGCATGGGCATCGTCGAACTCGGCATAGATCTCGCCGAAATCCTGGCGCCGCTGCCCGGCCGGACGCTTCTCGGGCGTCTCGCGCGCGATCTTGACGAACTGCAGCATCTTGGACGGCATGGTGCGATCCTGGCCCCGGCGAAGGTCGACAGTGATACGCTCAAGCCCGACCGCCTGCCAGCGGAAAACAAACGATGGGTCAGTCTTTTTGTCTTTAAATTCCGCCCAGCCCGCCTTGCCCCACCGACGGCCCGCACGAACGACCAAATGCTGGATGTAATAGTACCACATCGGACCTAATCACAGATCTGGAGCTGCGCCTTGCCTCTCACCCACATCATCGTGATCGCCCTGGTCCAGGGCCTGACCGAGTTCCTGCCGGTCAGCTCCTCCGGCCACCTGATCCTGGTGCCGATCCTGCTCGGCTGGCCCGACCAGGGGCTGGCGATCGACGTCGCCTCGCACGTCGGGACCTTGGCCGCGGTGCTGGCCTATTTCTGGCGCGACGTCGCGCGCATGCTGGCCGGCCTCGGCAGCCTGGCCCGCGGCCGCCTCGATTCCGGCGGGCGGCTGGTCGGGCTGCTGCTCGCCGCCACCGTCCCGGCGCTGGTGGTGGGCTTCCTGGTCGAGCACTTCGTCGGCACGGCGCTGCGCCATGTCGAGGTGGTGGCCTGGACGATGCTGGTCTTCGCCGTCGTGCTCTACGTCGCCGACCGGGTCGGCGGCATCGGCCGGCGGCTGGAGACGATGAAGCTCGGGCAGGCGATCCTGATCGGGCTCGCCCAGGTGCTGGCCTTCGTGCCCGGCACCAGCCGCTCCGGCATCACCATGGTGGCCGGGCGGCTGCTCGGCTTCGAGCGCACCGAGGCGGCCCGCTTCTCCTTCCTGCTGTCGATCCCGGCGATCGTCGCCGCCGGGCTGTGGGAAGGGCGAAAGCTGCTGCACGACGCGGAGCCCGGCCTGCTCGGGGCCGCCCTGCTGACCGCGCTGTTCTCGGCGGTGGCGGGCTTCCTCGCCATCGCCCTGCTGATGGCCTGGCTGCGCCGCTTCGGCTTCGTGCCCTTCGTGATCTACCGCCTGATCTTCGGCGCGCTGCTGCTCTACCTCGTCTATTCCGGCGCGCTGCCGTCGTGAGCGGCGCGGGGTTGCCGCAAGGCCGGGCATGACGGAGAAGCGGTGGCACTCTCCTGTCGTTGCCGGGCTCGGCCCCGGCAATCCAGGGCCGCCGGGGCGGCGGCAAGGGGGCGCGCGCGGCACCCGCCGCGCGGCCCGGCCGGCGGGAGGCTAGATCCGGTCGCTGCGGCTGTAGTAGCCGCGCGGCCGGAAGCGGTCGAGGTAGGTCGGCAGGATGATCTCCGGGGCGACCGGCTGGATGCCGAGATCGGCCAGCGTCAGCGCCCCGGGGGCGACGACGTTGTCGTGCCCGAGCAGGCGCACCTGGTCGCGGGTCAGCGGCGGCACCGGCAGGCGCTCGAGCAGCCCGGCCTGCAGGTTGGCCAGCCCGACCGGCAGGTCGACGAGCCAGCGCTTGCGGCGGATCTCGCGCAGCAGCAGCTCCATCAGCTCGCGGAAGCTGTAGACCCGCGGGCCGCCGAGCTCGTAGGTCCGGCCCGCGGCATCGTCGCGGTCGATCGCCGCGACGATCGCGGCCGCGACGTCGCCGACATAGACCGGCTGGAAGCGGGTGCGGCCGCCGCCGATCAGCGGCAGGGCGGGCGACAGCTCGGCCATCGCCGCGAAGCGGTTGAAGAACTCGTCCTCGGGCCCGAAGACGATGCTGGGCCGCATGATGGCGGCGGCGGGGAAGGCGGCGCGGACCGCCTGCTCGCCGGCCGCCTTGGAGCGCGCATAGCTCGAATCGGAGGCCGCGTCGGCGCCCAGCGCCGAGACGTGGACGAGCCGCCGCACCCCGGCCGCGGCAGCCGCGCGGGCGACCGCGGCGGCGCCCTGGACGTGCACGGCGTCGAAGCTCTGCTGCCCCTTCTCGTAGAGGATGCCGACCAGGTTGACGACGGCCTCGACGCCGGCCACGGCATCGGCCACCGAGCGCTCGTCGCGCAGGTTGGCGGCGATCGGCGTGACCTGGCCGAGCGGCCCCATGGTGCGCAGGAACAACGCCGATTGCGGCAGCCGCACCGCCGCGCGCACCACCCAGCCCTCGCGGGCCAGGCGCTTGACGACATAGCGCCCGATGAAGCCGGAGCCGCCGAAGACCGTCGCCGTGCGTGCCATCCTGTCCCATCCCGACCGACCGCGACCGACCGACCGCGGCCGGTCGCTGCCCGTGCTTGCGGCCCGCCGCCGCCGGGCGCGAAGTTATACGAAAGGCGATCGACGGCGACAGCGGGAAAAGGCATTGACTTTGCCGAGCGGCTGGCCAATATCGCCGACTTCTGAAGCCCAGGTGGCGGAATTGGTAGACGCGCAGGTTTCAGGTACCTGTGGCCGAAAGGCCGTGGAAGTTCGAGTCTTCTCCTGGGCACCACAGACTCGGCAGGCGGAACGGGCGGGCACCGCCCGGGCATCGACCCGGCGGTGAGCGTCACGCTGCACAAGGGCGACCTGCCCGGCGACATCGCCTGGGGCGGGATCGTCGCCATCGACACCGAGACGATGGGTCTCAATCCCCATCGCGACCGGCTCTGCCTGGTGCAGCTCTCCGCCGGCGACGGCACCTGCCATGCGGTGCAGATTCCTCCGCCTCCGCCCGGCACCGGGGCGGTGCAGCACCGGGCGCCCAACCTGGCGCGCCTGCTCGCCGATCCGTCGGTCACCAAGCTGTTCCACTTCGCGCGCTTCGACCTGGCGGCCCTGCAGCTCCATCTCGGCATCGCCTGCGCGCCGGTCTACTGCACCAAGATCGCCTCCAAGCTGGTGCGCACCTTCACCGACCGGCACGGGCTCAAGGATCTCTGCCGCGAGCTGCTCGCGGTCGAGCTCAACAAGCAGCAGCAATCCTCCGACTGGGGCGCGCCGGAGCTGACCGCCGAGCAGCTGCGCTACGCCGCCGACGACGTGCTGCACCTGCATCGGCTGAAGGAGCGGCTGGACGCCATGCTGGCGCGCGAGGGCCGCACCGAGCTCGCCCGCGCCTGCTTCGCATTCCTGCCGACCCGGGCCGCGCTCGACCTCGCCGGCTGGCCGGAGATCGATGTCTTCGCCCACTGAGGCGGGCCGCGACGGCGCCGCGGACGCCCCGTCGCATTGACGGGGCCGGGGGGGCGGGCGCATACTTTGACACGCGTTGCCGAAGGGAATCGCGATCGTCCGGGCGGAGTCGCCACGGACGTGCTGGCCGTTGTGGTTCTCGATCTCAGCCCAGGTGCAGGATGACGGCCCTCTCGCATTCCTCGTCCACTCTCGCCCCGCAAGGCACCAGCGCCGCCCACCAGGCGGCGGCCAAGGTGCTGGAGATCGAGGCGGAGGGCCTGCTGGCGCTGCGCCGCTCGCTCGACGAGCGCTTCGACCGCGCGCTCGACCTGCTGGTCGGCGTCACCGGACGGGTGGTCGTCACCGGCATGGGCAAGAGCGGCCATGTCGGCCGCAAGATCGCGGCGACGCTGGCCTCCACCGGCACGCCGGCCCTCTACGTCCATCCGGCGGAGGCGAGCCACGGCGACCTCGGCATGGTGGCGCAGGGCGACGCGGTGATCGCGCTGTCCAATTCCGGCGGCACGGCGGAGCTCGCCGACATCATCGCCTACAGCCGGCGCTTCCGCATTCCGCTGATCGCCATGACCAGCCGCGCCGACAGCGTGCTGGCCAACGCCGCCGACCAGGTGCTGCTGCTGCCGCGCGTCGTCGAGGCCTGCCCGATGGGGCTGGCGCCGACCACCTCCACCACCATGATGCTGGCGCTGGGCGACGCCATCGCCATCGCGCTGCTGAGCCGCCGCGGCTTCTCGCCGGACGATTTCCAGGTGCTGCATCCCGGCGGCTCGCTCGGCCGCCGCCTGCTGCGGGTCGCCGACATCATGCATCGCGACGGCGAGGTGCCGCTGGTGCCGCCCGACCTGTCGATGGACCAGGCGATCCTGGTGATGACCTCCAAGCGCTTCGGCTGCGTCGGCATCGTCGAGGGCGGCAAGCTGGTCGGCATCGTCACCGACGGCGACCTGCGCCGCCACATGTCGCCCGAGCTGCTCCGCTGCAGCGCCGGCGAGATCATGACGCGCAAGCCGATGACGATCCGCCCCGACGCGCTCGCCGCCGAGGCGCTCGCCCAGATGAATCTCGGCGACCGGCCGGTCACCAGCCTGTTCGTGGTCGAGCGCGGCAACCGTCCGGTGGGCATCGTCCACGTCCATGACTGCCTGAGGGCGGGGGTCGGCTGAGCGCATGGCCGAGCTCAGCGACCTGCGCGACGTACCGGCGAGCCCGCGCCCCGCGGCCGCGGCGGCGCGCTGGCAGCCGCCGCGGGCCAGGTCGCAGCCGCGCCGCCGCCGCACCGCCTACAGCCGCGTGGTGCTGGTGCTGCGCCTGCTGCTGCCGGCGCTCGCCGTGGCGATGATCGTGGTCATCACCATGTGGCATCAGTTCACGCAGGAGGAGAACCGGTTCCGCCTCGGCGGCGCCGAGATGGCGCCCCACCAGGTCGCCTCGCTGACCATGGCCAATGTGCGCTACGAAGGGGTCGACGAGAAGAACCGACCGTTCAACGTCACCGCCGACACCGCCCGCCAGGTCGACAAGCAGGGCGAGGTCATCGACCTGGCCGAGCCCAAGGCGGACATCACCATGGAGAGCGGCGAATGGCTGGCGCTGACGGCGGCCAGCGGCCGCTACCAGCGCCGCGCCAACAGCCTCGACCTCGCCGGCGGGGTGACGATCTTCCACGACAAGGGCTTCACCTTCCAGGCGGCGACCCTGCACGTCAACCTCACCGACCGGACGGCCGACAGCCGCGAAGCGGTCCAGGGCCAGGGCCCCTCCGGCGAGCTCACCGCCACCAGCTTCCGCATGATCGAGGGCGGCAACGTCCTGCTGTTCGGCGGCCCGGCGCACATCACGCTCTATGGCGATGCGGTCGGCACCGCGGCCGAGGCGCTGGACAAGGCGTCCGCGCCGGCCGCCGCGCCGGCGGCCGGCTCCCGCCGCAACGATTGATCCCGGCGCCATGATCCGACGAACGGGCCCGCTGCTGCTGCTGGCCGCTCTGCTCGCCTGGGCCGGCGGCCCGGCGCTCGCCGCCGACCAGGCCGCCAAGCCTGCCACCGGCACTCCGGCCAACGCCACTCCGGCCACCGCCAGCGCCGCTGGCAATCCCGCGCCGGCCGGCGGGGCGGCGGCGGCCGGCGCGGCGAGCGGCTCGGGCGACCTCAGCGGGATCAACGCCAGCGGTCCGATCCAGATCGACGCCGAGGAAGGCATCGAGTGGCATCGCGACGAGAAGACCTACGTCGCCAAGGGCAACGCCCGGGCGACCCGCGGCGAGGTCGCGCTCAACGCCGACACGCTGACCGCCTACTACGATGACAGCGGCGGCAACAGCCGGGTCACCCGGGTGGTGGCGGCCGGCCATGTCCGCATCGTCACCCCGACCCAGACCGTCTATGGCGACCGGGCCGACTACGATATCGGCCAGGGCGTGCTGGTGATCACCGGGCACGACCTCAAGGCGGTGACGCCGACCCAGACGCTGACCGCCAAGGACCGCTTCGAGTACTGGACCAAGCGGGAGGCGGTGGTGGCGCGCGGCGACGCCACCGCCGTCGAGCCGGAGAAGAAGGTGCGGGCCGACGTGCTCACCGGCTACTTCCTGGTCGGCCCCGACGGCAAGCGGACGCTGCGCCAGGTGGAAGCCGTCGGCAACGTGGTGATCTCCGACAAGGCGCAGGTGGCGCGCGGCCAGAAGGCGATCTACGACATCGCCAAGGGCATCGCCACCCTGTCCGGCGGCGTCAAGATCACGCGCGGCAAGAACCAGCTGAACGGCGAGTTCGCCGAGGTCAACCTCAATACCGGGCTCAGCCGGATGATGGGCGGCCCGAAGGGCAAGCCGGGCCGCGTCCACACGCTGATCGTCCCCGAAGAGGGCGGCGGGGCCTCGATCCTGCCCGGCGACGCCGCCCAGCCCAAGCCCAAGAAGAAGCCGTGAAGCCGAAGGAGCGCGAGCCCCGGCGGGCAGGCAACGGCCACGCGGCGCCGCCGGAGGGCGACGGGCTGGTGGCCGAGAACCTCGGCAAGCAGTTCAAGCGCCGGCCGGTGCTGCGCGGCGTGTCGCTCTCGGTGCAGCGCGGCGAGGCCGTCGGGCTGCTCGGCCCCAACGGCGCCGGCAAGACGACCTGCTTCTACATCATCACCGGGCTGATCCGGGCCGATTCCGGCTCGGTCATGCTCGACGGCAACGACATCACCGACCTGCCGATGTATCGCCGGGCGCGGCTCGGCATCGGCTACCTGCCGCAGGAAGCCTCCATCTTCCGCGGCCTGTCGGTGGAGCAGAACATCCGCACCGTGCTCGAGGTGGTGGAGCCGAGCCGCGCCGAGCGCGAGCGGCGGCTCGACGAGCTGCTCGGCGAGTTCTCCATCGCCCATCTGCGGCGGGCGCCGGCCATCGCGCTGTCCGGCGGCGAGCGGCGGCGCGTCGAGATCGCCCGGGCGCTCGCCTCGCAGCCCAACTTCATCCTGCTCGACGAGCCGCTCGCCGGCATCGACCCGATCGCCGTCGGCGACATCCGCAACCTGGTGTCGCACCTCAAGGACCGCGGCATCGGGGTGCTGATCACCGACCACAACGTGCGCGAGACTCTCGACATCGTCGACCGCGCCTACATCCTGCACGGCGGCGAGGTGCTGCGCGAAGGCTCGCCGGCCGAGATCGTGCTCGATGAGAACGTGCGTCGCGTCTACCTGGGCGAAAGGTTCACCCTCTAGGAGCCGCCGATGGCCGTAACCCAGCGGCTGGACCTGCGGCAGAGCCAATCGCTCGTCATGACGCCGCAGCTCCAGCAGGCGATCAAGCTGCTGGAGCTGTCGAACGTCGAGCTCACCCAGTTCGTCGAGGAGCAGATCGAGGCCAATCCGCTGCTCGAGCGCGAGGAGGAGGGCGGCCGCGACGAGGGCGGGCGCGCCGACGGCGCGCCCGTGGAAGGGCCGCCCGAGGAACCGGGACCGCCGGCCGAGCCGCCGGCGCTGCTCGACACCGCCGCGGTCACCGCCGGCACGGTCGACAGCCCCGACGCCGCCCCGTCCGACCCCGAATACGACAATCTCTGGCAGTCCGAGGGCGGCGGCTTCGAGCGCGGCGGCGGCCGCAGCGATTTCGGCGAGGACGAGCGCAGCCTCGAGGAGACCCTGAGCCGCCCGGTCGATCTGCGCGAGCACCTGCTGGAGCAGATCCGCCTCGACATCCCCGGCGCGGCCGAGCGCGGCATCGCCGTGCAGCTGCTCGAGATGCTCGACGAGGCGGGCTATCTGCGCGGCGACCTGGTCGAGCTGGCGGCCCGGCTCGGTTGCCCGCCGGGCGCCGTCGAGGCCGTGCTCGCCAAGCTGCAGCGCCTCGACCCGCCCGGGCTCTTCGCCCGCAGCCTGGCCGAGTGCCTGGCGATCCAGCTGCGCGATCGCGACCGGCTCGACCCCGCCATGCAGGCGCTGCTCGACAATCTCGAGCTGCTGGCCAGCCGCGACCGCGCGCAGCTGATGCGGCGCTGCGGCGTCGACGCCGAGGACCTCGCCGAGATGATCGCCGAGATCCGCGCGCTCGACCCCAAGCCGGCGCTCGCCTTCGAGGTCAACATCGCGACGCCGGCCGTGCCGGACATCCTGATGCATCGCCGGCCCGACGGCAGCTGGCAGCTCGAGCTCAACCCGGAGACGCTGCCCCGCGTCCTGGTCAACCAGAGCTACGTCGCCCGGGTGTCCAAGACCGGCGACCGCAGCACGCGCGACTTCGTGACCGAGCGGCTGGCCTCGGCCAACTGGCTGGTCAAGTCGCTGCATCAGCGCGCCACCACCATCCTCAAGGTGGCGAGCGAGATCGTCCGCCAGCAGGAGGGCTTCTTCCAGCACGGCGTCGCCCATCTCCGGCCGCTGATCCGGCGCGACATCGCCACCGCCATCGGCATGCACGAGAGCACGGTGAGCCGGGTCACCACCAACAAGTACCTGGCCTCGCCGCGCGGCCTCTTCGAGCTGCGCTATTTCTTCGGCGCGGCGATCGCCGGCTCCGGCGGCGAGCAGCATGCCGCCGAGGCGGTGCGGCTGCGCATCCGCAAGCTGATCGAGGCGGAGACGGCCGACGGGGTCCTGTCCGACGACACCCTGGTCGCCATGCTGCGCCAGGACGGCATCGACATCGCGCGGCGGACCGTCGCCAAGTACCGCGAATCGATGCGCATTCCCTCCTCGGTGCAGCGCCGGCGCGAGAGAGGGCTGGAGCCGTGAGGCCGTGCCCCCGCCGCGACCCTTGGTTGACTCCGGCAGGCGCCCTCCGTATGGTCGCCGCCTTCCGCCGGACCGGGCCGGCCCATCGAGGGCCCGCCCGGCGTCACCGCTTTTCTGGAATCGATCCCGCATGCAGCTGACGGTCAAGGGAAAGCAGCTCGAGGTGGGCGAGGCCCTGCGCGGCCACGTGGCCGACAGCCTGGCCGCCGTCCTCGACAAGTATTTCGGCGACGCCATCGAGGCGACCGTGATCCTGTCGCGCGAAGCCCACCTCTACCGGGCGCACATCTCGGCCCATATCGGGCGCGGCATCCACGCCGAGGGCGCCGCCGCGGCCGACGCCCCCTACCCCGCCTTCGACGCCGCCGCCGGCCATCTCGCCAAGCGGCTGCGCCGGCACAAGCGATGGCTGCGCGATCATCATCACCGCCAGCCGGTTGAAACCGAGCCCGCCCAGCAATACGTCCTGGCGGTGCCGGAGGAGAATGCGGCGGAGGATGCGGCGGCGGCGGTGCCGGACGGCGCGCCGGCGGTCATCGCCGAGATGACGGCCGAGGTGCCGACGCTGTCGGTCAGCGAGGCGGTGCTCCGGCTCGACCTCGCCGACAGCCCCGCCCTGCTGTTCCGCAACCGGGCGCATGGCGGGCTGAACATGGTCTATCGCCGGCCGGACGGGAATGTCGGCTGGGTGGATCCCCGGGGGAACCGCCCGAGCTGACGCCCGGTTCTTTGGTGAGGGTCATCATGGAAATCGACGAACTGCTGGCACCCGGCAGCGTGGTTGCCCGGTTGCGGGTGACCAGCAAGAAGCAGGCGCTGCAGGAGCTGGCCCGCCGGGCTGCCGACGTCACCGGCCTGCACGAGCGGTCGATCTTCGAGGTGCTGCTCGAGCGCGAGCGGCTCGGCACCACGGGGGTCGGCAACGGCATCGCCATCCCGCACGGCAAGCTGCCCGGCCTGACCCGGCTCTACGGCCTGTTCGCCCGTCTCGATCACCCCGTCGACTTCGATTCGATCGACGAGCATCCCGTCGACCTGATCTTCCTGCTGCTGGCGCCGGAAGCGGCCGGCGCCGACCACCTCAAGGCGCTCGCCCGGGTGTCGCGGCTGCTGCGCGACCGCAACAGGTGCGAGAAGCTGCGCGGCACCGACCACCCGGACGCGCTCTACGCGCTGCTGACGGAGCGGGCCACCAGCCACGCCGCCTGAGAGCGGCCGGCCTCACCTCGAGGCGACACATCGACGCGACAAGGGCCGCCGGAGCCGAAGCTCCGGCGGCCCTTGTCGTTCTCATCCCTTCCGTCGTCCCTCCGGCCGGACCCGCGGCCGGCCGGCGGACCTCAATGGACGCTGACCGGCTCGAGATCGTTCTGCCGGATGGTGGCGAAGGCCAGATCGCGCGTCGGCGCCATGCCGATCTCGGTGCCGTCGGCGGCGCAGATGACGAAGCCGGTGCGGCCTTCGGCGGTGACCGGGCGGACATAGGCCACGCCCTCCAGCCCGAGGCCGGCGAGGTCGCTCGGCGTCATCTGCCTGATTCGCTCGATGTCTTTCATGTCCGACCCTCTCTTGCTGCCGCGGGCCCGTCCTTAAAGGCTGCCGCGAGCTCAGCCCTCTCAGCTCTGGCCCTGGCTCTGGCTCTGGCTCTGGCCCTCGGGCCTGATCGTGGCGGCCGGCCTGGCGCCGCCCTTGATGGAAATGGTCTGCACCTTGCTCTCCGGCCGCGGCCGGCGCAGCTCGATGGTCAGCAGCCCGTTGTCGAGCAGCGCCCCGGTGACCTCGATGCCCTCGGCCAGCACGAAGCTGCGCTGGAACTGGCGGGCGGCGATGCCGCGATGGAGGTAGATGCGGCTCTCGTCCTCGGCCTGGCGGCCGCGCACGACCAGCTGGTTGTCCTCCAGCTTGACCTCGAGATCCTCGATCGCGAAACCGGCGACGGCGAGGATGATGCGCAGCGAATCCTCGCCGACCTGCTCGATGTTGTAGGGCGGATAGCCCTCGCCGGAGTTCTTGGCGATGCGGTCGAGCGTCCGCTCGAACTGCTCGAAGCCGAGCAGCAGCGGGCTGTTGAAGAGGGAAAGGCGGGACATGGCTTGAGCTCCTCCTGGCGAGCGAGCCGTCTCTGTCGCACCCCGAAGTCCTGGCCGACCGGCCCTCCGGGCGGGCGGCCCGGTGCGGCACCGCCCAAAAGGTTAAATAGGGGCGGCAGGGCGACGGTCAAGATGCCCTGCCGCCGCCCCGCCATCCCCCTCGGCGCTATCCCGGCGACCCTGCCGGCGCTCAGGCCCGGCGCAGCAGCCGGAGCCCGAGCAGCAGCACCAGCGCGCCGACGATGGCGATGCCGATGCTCCTGAGATCGAGGCCGTTGACCCCGCCCCAGCCGAGCTGGTTGCCGATGAAGCCGCCGATCACGGCACCGACGATGCCGATCAGGATGGTGACGATGAAGCCGCCCGGGTCGTTTCCCGGCATCAGCAGCTTGGCAATGGCCCCGGCGATCAGCCCGAGCACGATCCACGCAATGATTCCCATCGAGTTCTCCTGGGTTGCGAGCCGGATCATAGCGCGGGCCGCGCCACGGCGAAGAAAACCGTAACGCACCCGGCGGATCCCCTGCTATGTCATCATGCCCATCGAACGAGGTCGGCAGAAGCTCCGGGTTTCCGAGGGATGCCGCGCACCGAGTATTATGTCCTCCAGGACGGCCCAGACTGGAAGATCCGTCATGAGGGGCGGGATTATCCCTATCCGACGCGGGAGGCGGCCCTGCAGGCGGCGATCTACACCGCCTATGGCTCCGGCCGGCTCGGCTGGGAGGCGGAGGTGCTGATCCAGGGGCCGGACGGCGGCTGGCAGCGCCAGTGGACCTACGGCCGCGACCCCTACCCGCCGAAGGGCTGACTCACCCCGCGGGCGGCGGCTCGCCGAGCGCCGCGGCCACGGCGCGCAGCACGGCGGCGATGCGGAAGGGCTTGCGCAGGAACCCGGCCGGGCGCAGCGGCCGGCAGGCGGCGAGGACCGCCGTCTCCGGCAGCGAGCTCATCATCACCACCGGCACCCCGGCCAGCGCCGGCTCGGCCGCCAGCGCACGGAGCAGCCCCGGGCCGTCCAGCACCGGCATCATGAAGTCGGCCAGCACCAGCTCGGGCGGCGCCTCGCGCGCCCGCTCCAGCCCCTGCCGCCCGTCCAGCGCCATCCGCGCCGCGTAGCCGGCATCGCTCAGGATCTCCTGCAGCACGTCGGCGATCCCGAACTCGTCGTCGACCACCAGGATCGATCTCACGGGCCCTCCCCGGACCACGCCCGGCCGGCCAGCGCGGCGACCACCGCCTCGGCCCGGGCCGGATCCGGGTCGACGACGATCCCCCGGCCGGTGATGTCGAAGATGCGGAGCCGGTGGTCGGCGGCGCTGTCGCGCACCTTCAGCACCGAGACCAGCCGGTAGAGCAGCGAGCGCAGCTCGACATAGCGCAACAGCACGATGTTCTCGGCGATGCTCGACAGCCCGCCCACCGCCCCGTCGTCGGGCGCCAGCCGCTCGGCGGGCGAGAAGCTGACCGCCGTCTCCCGGGTGTAGATCGTGGTGACGTGGCGGGCCCGCAGCTCGTTGCTGAGCGCCGTGAAGACCGCCGGCAGCCGGGGCGGCTCGACCGCCAGCCGCTCCAGCCCGTTCATCCCGTCGATCACCAGCCGCCGGACGCGGCGGCGCTCGACCTCGGCCAGCAGCCTGGCGCAGATCTCGTCCAGCATGCCCTCCGTGGCGGGCTGCCAGGCGAGGGCCACCGGCCCGCTCTCCCCGAAGCCGACGAGGCCGAGCGTCGCGGCCTTGACGCGGATCGCCGGCGGCGGCTCGTAGAAGCCGAAATAGAGGCTGGGCTCGTCCTCGCCGGCGCCGGCGAGGAACTGCAGGCAGAGCGTCGTCTTGCCGCTGCCGGGCGGCCCGAGCAGCACGGTCGAGGAGTTGCGCGGCAGGCCGCCGCAGAGCATCGCGTCGATGCTCGCCACGCCGATCGAGAGGCGGCTGTCGTCGACCCAGGCCTGCAGCGTGGGAGCGGCGAACTGCGCCTCGATGCGGGGATGGACGGCGAGCCCGGCATCGCTGATGGTGCAGCCGTGCCGGCCGGCGAGATAGCCGGCGCCGCGCCGCTTGAGGACCTGCAGGTCGCGCTGCGCCTGCCAGCCATAGGGCTGGTTGCGCAGCTCGATGACCGCGTCGACCATGGTGAGCTCGGCGGTCCGCGCCCGGCCGCCGGAGGTCAGCAGGAAGATCGCGCAGTCGGCCAGCCCGGCGCGGACCTGCAGCTCCTGGATGAACTTCTTGACGTCGATGTCGCTGCCGCCGCGGTGGGCCGCCGAGACCAGCCCGTCGAGTACCAGCAGCGTGGCCCGGTGCGCCGCCATCTCCCGCCGCAGCAGGTCGAGCAGCCCGGGCAGCCCGTCGCGCTCCAGCGTGCCGAGCGCGCTGATGTAGTAGACCCCGCCCGGGATCAGCCCGGCGTCGAAGAAGCCGAGCTCGCCGATGTGGCTGAGCATGCGGGCATGACTCTCGGCCAGCAGGGTGACGAACAGCGCCCGCCCGCCGGCCCGGGCATGGTTGAAGCAGAGCTGATTGCCGAGGATCGTCTTGCCGGCGCCGGGCTCGCCGAGCACGAGATGGATGCCGCCGGCGAGGTAGCCGCCCCGCAGCACGATGTCGAGCCCGCCGATGCCGGTCGGGTGACGGGCCAGCGGCGGCGGCAGGGCGGGATCGGAGCGGGGCGGGGCGGAGGGGTTGCTCATGGGGCTCGCTGGTCGACGCAGAGGGGCAGCAGGACGGTGAAGGTCGAGCCCTCGCCGATCCGGCTCTCGATGCTGATCTCGCCGCCGATCGCCTCGACCAGGCGGCCGACGACCCAGAGGCCGATGCCGAAGCCGCTGCGCTGCTCGCGCGAGACCGCCCGCTCGAAGCGCTCGAAGATGCGCGCCCGATCGGCGGCGCTGATGCCGATGCCGTGGTCGCGGACGGCCAGCCGGGCGCGGCTCCCCTCCGCCGCGAGCGTCAGCTCGATCGGCCGGGCGGCGCCATACTTGATTGCGTTGGTCAGCAGGTTCTCCAGGATCTGCTCGACCGCCAGCCGGTCGGTGACCGCGGTCAGCCCGGCGGCCACGGACAGGCGCAGCTCGCAGCGCGCCCGGTCGGCCAGCAGGGCGAGGCCGCCCGCCACCTCGCGCACCAGCTGGGCGAGGTCGATGCCGGCCGGCTCCGGCACGAACCGGCCCGAGGTCAGCCGCGAGACGTCGAGCAGGATGGTGGCGCGCCGGATGAAGCGCTCGACGATCAGCTCCAGCCGCTCGAGCGTCAGCGCCAGCCGCTCCGGCGGCAGCCGCGCCGCGTGGCGCCGCAGCGCCTGGATCTGCATCAGCAGCGGCGTCATCGGGTTGCGCAGCTCGTGCGCGGCGAGCGACAGGAACTGATCCCTGGCCGCGACCGCCTCCTCCAGCGCGCAGATGCGCGCCTGCAGCCGGCGACGCTCGCCCGCCCCGTCCGTCCCGTCCTTGCCGTCCTGGCTGTCCACCGCCGGCATGCCCTTCCTGGCCATGTCGGGGCCGACACTGGCATAGCGCACCGGCCGGTTCAAGGCGGCCCGCCGCTCCCGGCTGCGGCCCCGCCTGGAGTCTCCGCCGCTATCTGGAATGAGTTGAATATATTCCGGAACGGCCTCGCAAAGCACGACGTTGTGCGGTCATGGGGCTGTTCGAGCCCGCGCCTCCATGGCCATTCCCGAGGAGCAATCGTCGATGTTCATGCACAACAAGAAGCTGATGTACACGGTCAGGGTCGCCGAGCCGAACCCGGCGCTGGCCACCCTGATGCTGGAGCAGTTCGGCGGGCCGCAGGGCGAGCTCGCCGCCGCCATGCGCTACTTCACCCAGGCGCTGGCCGAGAGCGATCCCGGCCGCAAGGACATGCTGCTCGACATCGCCACCGAGGAGCTGAGCCACCTCGAGGTGATCGGCAGCATCGTCAGCATGCTGGGCCGCGGCATCAAGGGCAAGCTGGCCGAAGGCCTCGAGGACGGCGAGCTGCTGGCCGAGATCACCCAGGGCGGCGAGAGCCACACGCTGTCGATCCTCTATGGCGCCGGCACGCCGCTGGTCAACTCGGCGGGGGTGCCCTGGACGGCGGCCTACATCGACACCATCGGCGACCCGACCTGCGACCTGCGCTCCAACATCGCCGCCGAGTCGCGCGCCAAGATCGTCTATGAGCGGCTGATCAACGTCACCGACGACCCCGGCATCAAGGACGCGCTCGGCTTCCTGATGACCCGCGAGGTGGCGCACCAGAAGTCGTTCGAGAAAGCGCTCTACGCGATCGAGCCGAACTTCCCGCCGGGCAAGCTGCCGGGCCTGCCCGACTTCGCCGACAAGTACTACGACATGTCGCAGGGCGACGGCGGCGACGTCAGCGGGCCGTGGAACAGCGGCGCGCAGTGGGAGACGGTGAGCGACCGGGCGGAGCAGGCCGCCGTCGACGGCGGCGACGGCACCGCCTCGGTGATGCTCGACCGCGACGAGGAGCAGCTGCTGCAGGAGAACGCCGCCCGCACCGCGTCGCGCACCGACGTCGACCCGACCACCGGGGCCGATCTGGGAGCCGGCAACGGCGCCGGCGCGACCAAGCCGGCGGCGCGATAGCCTACCGCCGCCGCGCCGCGGCGGCCCGCGGCGGCAATGTCACGGCGCTGAAAGACGGGCATGCTAGGCTGCGGTCGGGTTTTCCGACCACAGCCTGGCCGATCGCCGTCGATGCCGCTCAGCCCGCCGCGGCCGCTGCCGCCCTCCCTCGCCGCGCTCGCCGAGCTGGCGCTCGACCTGCGCTGGACCTGGAGCCACGCCGCCGACCGGCTGTGGCTGCAGCTCGACGAGGCCGGCTGGAGCCGCACCCGCAATCCCTGGTCGATCCTGCAGGACGTCCCGGCCGACCGGCTGGAGACGCTGGCCGGCGATCCCGGCTTCGTCGCCGAGCTCGGCCGGCTCGCCGCCGAGCGCCGCGGCTACCTCGAGGGCGAGCACTGGTTCGGCCGCAACCATGACGGCGCGGTCGGCGGCATTGCCTATTTCAGCCTGGAGTTCGGGCTGGGCGACGCGCTGCCGCTCTATGCCGGCGGGCTCGGCGTGCTGGCCGGCGACATGCTGAAGACGGCGAGCGACCTCGGCGTGCCGCTGGTCGGCGTCGGGCTGCTCTACCAGGAGGGCTATTTCCGCCAGCTGGTCGATGCGTCGGGCGAGCAGCAGGAGGCCTATCCCTACAACGAGCCGAGCAGCCTGCCGATCGCACCGGTGCTGGGCGCCGACGGCCGCCGCCTGCATGTCGGCATCGAGCTGCCCGGCCGCCAGGTGCTGCTGCGGCTGTGGCGCGCCGCGGTCGGGCGCACCGCGCTCCTGCTGCTCGACAGCAACCACCCGCTCAACAGCCCGGCCGATCGCGGCATCACCGGCAAGCTCTATGGCGGCGGCACCGAGCTCCGGCTGGCGCAGGAGATCGCGCTCGGGGTCGGCGGCTGGCGCGCCGTCGAGGCGCTCGCCCCGGAGGTCGAGATCTGCCACCTCAACGAGGGCCATGCCGCCTTCGTGGTGATCGAGCGGGCCCGCCGCCTGGCGCAGACCGCCGGCCTCGCCTTCGAGGAGGCGCTCTGGGCGAGCCGGGCCGGCAACGTCTTCACCACCCACACGCCGGTCGAGGCCGGCTTCGACCGCTATCCGGCCGCGCTGGTCGGCCGCTACCTGCAGCCGCTGATCGCCGGCCAGGACGGGCTCGAGCGGGTCCTGGCGCTCGGCCGGCCGCCCGGCGACGCCGGCGGATCCTTCAACATGGCCCACCTCGCGCTGCGCGGCTCGCACCGCTCGGTCGGCGTCAGCCGGCTGCACGGCCAGGTCAGCCGCCGCATCTTCCAGCCGCTCTTCCCGCGCTGGCCCGAGGCGGAGGTGCCGGTCGGGCACGTCACCAACGGCGTGCACGTGCCGTCCTGGGATTCCGCGGCTGCCGACCGGGCCTGGACGGCCGCAGCCGGCAAGGAGCGCTGGCGCGACCTGCCGGCGGCCGGGACGGTGGAGGCGCTGCTGCGCGGCATCCCCGACGAGGCGCTGTGGGCGCTGCGCGGCGCCGGCCGGCAGGCGCTGGTCGGCTGGGTGCGCGCCCGGCTGGCCCGCCAGCTCGGCGAGCGCGGCATGCCGGCCGCCGAGGTCGCCGCCGCCGCGGAGGTGCTCGATCCCAACCTGCTGACCCTCGGCCTGGCCCGCCGCTTCACCGCCTACAAGCGGCCCAACCTGCTGCTGCGCGACCCGGACCGGCTGCGCCGCATCCTCGCCGATCCGCGGCGGCCGGTGCAGATCGTGGTCGCCGGCAAGGCCCATCCCGAGGATGCGGCGGGCAAGGCGATGATCCGGGAGTGGGTGCGGCTGGGGCAGAGCCCGGAACTGCGCCGCCGGGTCGTCTTCCTCGCCGACTACGACATCACCCTGGCGCAGGAGCTGGTCCAGGGCGTCGATCTCTGGATCAACACGCCGCGCCGCCCCTGGGAAGCCTGCGGCACCAGCGGCATGAAGCTGCTGGCCAATGGCGGCCTCAACCTCTCGGTGCGCGACGGCTGGTGGGCGGAGGCCTACGAGCCCGGCCGCGGCTGGGCGATCGGCGGCGACGGCGCGGCCGAGGACGAGGCGGCCGGCGACGCGGCCGATGCCGAGGCGCTCTACGGCATCCTGGAGAGCGAGGTGGTGCCGGCCTTCTACGAGCGCGACGCCGCCGGGCTGCCGCGCGCCTGGCTGGCGCGCGTCCGCCGCTCGATCGCCGAGCTGACGCCGGCCTACAGCGCGGCTCGCATGCTGCGCGACTACCTCGAGCAGGCCTACCGGCCGGCGACCGCCGCGCTCCGCCGCCGCCTGGCCGACGGCGGCGCGGCGGCGCGCGCCCTCGCCGGCTGGGCCGAGCGGCTCGCCCGGCACTGGGGGGAGCTGCATCTCGGACCGCCCGATCTCGTCGAGAGCCCGGCGGGCCGGCACTGGTCGGTGCCCGCCTATCTCGGCGACGTCGGCCCCGACGAGATCCGCCTGGAGCTCTTCGCCGAGACCGCCGGCGGGGCGCCCGAGATCGTCCCGCTGGTGCGCGGCGAGGCGCTCGCCGGCACCGCCAACGGCTATCTGTTCGCCGGCCGCGAGCCCGGCCGCCGGCCGGCCGCCGACTACACCGTGCGCATCCTGCCGCAGCATCCCGAGGCGTGCCTGCCGGCCGAGCTGCCGCTGATCTTCTGGCAGCGCTGAGGCCACGCGGCGCCCGCACGAGGGGGGTCGGCATCACCACGCGAAGCGGGCATAGTCCCGCCGGGGCGCACGAGGCGCCCCGATCGAGCGCGAGGGGCCGGGCCGCAGGATGACGCACGACACGCCGCTGATCGCCACCATCGTCATCGGCCTCAGCCTCGCCTTCCTGCTCGGCTTCGCCGCCAGCCGGCTGCGCATCTCGCCACTGATCGGCTATCTCCTGGCCGGGGTCTGCGTCGGCCCCTTCACGCCGGGCTTCGTCGCCGACCAGGCGCTGGTGCCGGAGCTGGCCGAGATCGGCGTCATCCTGCTGATGTTCGGCGTCGGGCTGCATTTCTCGCCCGCCGACCTGCTGGCGGTCGGCGGCATCGCGGTGCCGGGCGCCATCGTGCAGATGGCCGTCGCCACCCTGCTCGGCCTCGGCCTCGCCAGCCTGCTGGGCTGGCCGCTCGGCGCCGGGCTGGTCTTCGGGCTGGCGCTGTCGGTCGCCAGCACCGTGGTGCTGCTGCGCGCGCTGCAGGAGCGCCGGCTGGTCGAGACGCGCACCGGCCGCATCGCGGTCGGCTGGCTGATCGTCGAGGACCTCGCCATGGTGCTGGCGCTGGTGCTGCTGCCGGCGCTGGGCGGGCTGTTCACCGACGGCCCGCCGGCCGGCGGCCATGGCGAGCTGATCGGCGCCGTCGCCATCACCCTCGGCAAGGTCGCCGCCTTCGTCGCCTTCATGCTGATCGTCGGGCGGCGGGTGATTCCCTGGCTGCTCCACTACGTCGCCGGCACCGGCTCGCGCGAGCTGTTCCGGCTGGCGGTGCTCGCCGTCGCGCTCGGCGTCGCCTACGAGGCGGCGCAGCTCTTCGACGTCTCCTTCGCGCTCGGCGCCTTCTTCGCCGGCATGGTGCTGAGCGAGAGCGAGCTCAGCCAGCAGGCCGGCCGCGAGCTGCTGCCGCTGCGCGACGCCTTCGCCGTGCTGTTCTTCGTCTCGGTCGGCATGCTGTTCGACCCGGCCATCCTGGTGCACGACCCGTGGGCGGTGCTGGCGACGGTCGCCATCATCCTGGTCGGCAAGTCGATCGCCGCCTTCGTCATCGCCTGGGTCGCCCGCCTGCCGCTCGTCACCGGCGCCACCATCGCCGTCAGCCTGGCGCAGATCGGCGAGTTCTCCTTCATCCTGGCCGGGCTCGGCGTCGAGCTCGGGCTGCTGCCGGAGCGCGGCCGCGCCCTGATCCTCGCCGGCGCCATCCTGTCGCTGCTCGTCAACCCGCTGCTCTTCGCCCTGCTCGACCGCCTGTCGGCGCGGCTCGAGCGCCGGGCCGGAGCCGTCGCCGCGGCAGCAACCCCGCCGCTCGCCGCCACCCGGCTGACCGGGCACGACGTGCTGGTCGGCTTCGGCCGGGTCGGCAGGCTGGTCGGCGAGGCGCTCGGCGCCGCCGGCCGGCCGCTGCTGGTGATCGAGGATCGCCAGGACCTGGTCGAGGCCCTGGCCGGCAGGGGCATCGAGACCCTGCAGGGCAACGCCGCCTCGCCCGAACTGCTCGCCGCCGCCGGGCTGCCGGCGGCGCGCTGCCTCGTCATCGCCATTCCCGACGGCTTCGAGGCCGGCCAGATCGCGCAGCAGGCGCGCACCGCCAACCCGGCGCTGGAGATCGTCGCCCGGGCCCATTCCGACGCCGAGGTCGAGCATCTCCGGCAGCACGGCGCCGACATGGTGATCATGGGCGAGCGCGAGATCGCCCAGGCGATGGTCGCGCACCTGACGCGGGCCGCCGCGCCCGAGGCTCCGGCGGCCCCCGGCGGCGCGGCGGCATAGCCGGTCTTCGCTGGATCGCCGCGCTCGGGCCGAGGTAGAACTGCGGCGACGATCGCTCGACCGTCGCGGGCGCGCGCCCGCGGGGTCCGCCCGCGCCACCGCCCACCCGCAGCAAGGGAGATCACCATGCCGAGATCGCTTCGCTGGACCCTGCCGGCGCTGATGCTGGCCGTCGCCGGGCCGGCCGCCGCGCAGAACTACCCGATGCTGGACAAGCTCGCCGACAAGGTCGTCGCCAAGTACCAGTCCAGCTCCTGCGAGCAGCTGGCCGCCGAGAAGGGCCAGGCCAAGACCGGCCAGAAGCAGCAGGTCGAGCAGCGGCTGATGAAGATGCTGCGCGACGATCCCGCCGCCCGGCAGGAGTTCCTCAACCGCGTCGCCGCGCCGATCGCCAACAAGCTGTTCGAGTGCGGCTTCATTCCCTGAGCCGGGCCCTGAGCCGGGCCCCGAGCCGGACCGGCTGAGGCAGCCGCCGAGGCTCCCCGGCCCGTGCCGACCGGCACGGGCCGGGGACCGCTTGCGGCTGCTCCGTCAACGCATGCCGGCTAGCGGCACTCGTAGGTGACGCGGCGGCCGACCTGGTCGCGCAGCACCGGCGAGAGGCCGCCCTGCATGTTGCAGTACTTGATGGCCGCCTGCTCGGCCGAGGTGCGGCTGTCGCCGGCCGTCTCGTAGGTGATCATCGGCACCGCGACCGGCATCGAGGAGCCGCTCATCGCCGCGCTGGGCATGGCGGTGCTGGCGACGCCGCCGGTGCAGTCATAGACGACCCGGTCGCCGTAGACGCCGCGATAGGTGGCGACCAGGCCCTGGCTGGCGCAGTAGCGGCCGGCATCGGCCTGCAGTGTCATCGGATCGGCGCCGATGCTCTGGTAGGCGATCGACGGCATCGCCATCACCGGCGCCGGGGTGACGGCGTCGGCCCGGCTGCCAGTGACCAGGCAGTCGTAGGTGATGGCGTAGCCGTCGATGGTGCGGAACGCCGCCGTGCGTCCCTGGTCGGCGCAATAGCGCGCCGCCGCCGTCGCGGCGCTCTGGCGGTCGGTCCGGGCGAGATCGTAGGTGACCGACGGCACGCCCGACACCGCCACCGGCGCGGGCGCATAGGTCGAGGCGTAGCTGTTGGTGGGGGCGTAGGTGGTGGTGGCGGGGTAGCTGCTGCTGCCCGACGCCGACCGGCTGACGCTGTAGCGCTGGTTGCTGCTGCAGGCGGCAAGCGCGGCGGTGACCAGCAGAAGACCGATGCGGGCCGTTCCGTGCATGGCTGACCTCCTTGGTGAGTAGCTTGACTGCAGCAACGCTCTCCAGGGGAGGAAAGTTCCCGTTGGCACCGACGGGGCAGCCAAGCGGGACCGTAGCCAGCCCCGCACCGGGCGCCTACTCTGGCGCCCACGCCGACGGCAGAAAGAACGAGGATCCGATGTCCGACAACCCGCAGCCGGTCAATGCGCTGGTGACGCCGCGCTACGGCTCGATCGCGACCTTCATGCGGCTGCCGCACATCACCGATCTGTCGCGGCTCGACATCGCGCTGGCCGGCGTGCCCTGGGACGGCGGCACGACGAACCGCGCCGGCGCGCGCCACGGGCCGCGCGAGATCCGCAACATGTCGAGCTTCATCCGCCGGGTGCATCACGTCAGCCGCATCGCGCCCTACCAGCTGGCACGGGTGGCCGACGTCGGCGACGCGCCCTGCAACCCGATCGACCTCGCCGACAGCCTCGGCCTGATCGAGCGCTTCTTCGCCGACATCCATCGCGCCGGCGTGGTGCCGCTGACCGCCGGCGGCGATCACCTCGTCACCCTGCCGATCCTGCGCGCCATCGCCCGGGAGCGGCCGCTCGGGCTGATCCATTTCGACGCCCACTCCGACACCCACGACCGCTATTTCGGCACCCATCGCTACACCCACGGCACGCCGTTCCGCCGCGCCGTCGAGGAGGGCCTGATCGACCCCCGGCGGACCGTGCAGATCGGCATCCGCGGCTCGATCTACAGCGCCGACGACATGGACTACCCGCACGAGGTCGGCATGCGGGTGATCCACATGCACGACTTCGTCAGCCTCGGCATGGAGCGCACGCTGGCCGAGGTGCGCGGCGTGATCGGCGACGGCCCGGCCTATCTCAGCTTCGACGTCGACGGCCTCGACCCGGTCTTCGCGCCCGGCACCGGCACGCCGGAGATCGGCGGCTTCACCACCCGCGAGGCGCAGGAGCTGGTGCGCGGCCTGGCCGGCCTCGACCTGGTCGGCGGCGACGTCGTCGAGGTCGCGCCGCCCTTCGACCCGTCGGGCGGCACCGCGCTGGTCGGCGCCACCTTCATGTTCGAGATCCTCTGCCTGCTCGCCGACGCCTTCGCCCGGCGGCGCGGCGCGGCCGGTTGAGGCGGCGCCGCCTTCGCGCCGGTTGCGGCGACCGGCCGGCAGGCGCATCATCGACCGCCGAGCGGCGTAGGAATGGCGTCAGGAGGGAGGGTCAGGCGATGAACCGTTTTCGGGCTGCCGTCGCGGCTGCGTCCGCATTCGCCCTGCTGGCCGGCGCCGGCCTGGCGGCCGGTGCGGCGCAGGCCGCCGGCCAGGGGATCGAGCAGATCCAGACCGTCGTCGTGATCTTCGCGGAGAACCGCTCCTTCGACAATCTCTACGGCCGCTTCCCCGGCGCCAACGGCATCGCGCAGGCGAGCCCGGAGAGCCTGAAGCAGCGCGACCGCGACGGCAGCGTGCTCGCCGAGCTGCCGCCGGTCTGGGGTGGCCTGACCGCCAAGGGGTTCACGCCGGCGGTGACCGAGGCGCAGACCAGGCACCTACCCAACGGCGTGTTCCAGGTCGATGCCGCCGACGGCTTCAACCTGCCGCTCAGCACGCTGACCCACGATCTCTGGCATCGCTTCTACCAGAACCAGATGCAGATCAATGGCGGCCGGAACGACATGTTCGTCGCCTGGGCCGATTCCGGCGCGATGCCGATGGGCGTGTGGGACGGCTCGAAGACCGCGATGTGGGAGGTGGCACGGACCTACACGCTGGCCGACAACTTCTTCATGGGCGGCTTCGGCGGCTCGTTCTTCAATCACCAATGGCTGGTCTGCGCCTGCGCCCCCGTCTATCCCGACGCCGCTGCCAGCCCCGCCAAGCCGTCGATCTCGAAGGTCGAGCCGGACGGCGTCACCCTGACCCTGGCCGCCGACTCGCCGCGATCGGCGATGGACGGCATCCCGAAATTCGCCGCGGACGGCAACCTCACGCCCGACTTCTACGCCGTCAACACCATGCAGCCGCCCTACCAGCCGAGCGCGAACGCGCCCGCCAAGGGCGGCGATCCGGCCTATGCCGACCCCGCCAAGGCCACCACCCTGCCGCCGCAGACGGAGCCCACCATCGGCGATCTCCTCAGCCTCAAGGGGATCGGCTGGGCGTGGTACGGCGGCGGCTGGCAGGACGTGCTCGACCACGGCAACAGCGCGCCGGTGCCGAACTTCCAGTTCCATCACCAGCCGCTCAACTACTATGCGAGCTTCGCGCCGGGCACCGCCGCGCGGGCCGAGCATCTGCGCGACGGCGGGCTCGGCGGCGTCGCCTTCATCGCGGCGATCGACCAGGGCAAGCTGCCGCAGGTGGCATTCTACAAGCCGCAGGGCGACCTCAACGAGCATTCCGGCTATGCCGATATCGCGGCCGGCGACCGGCACATCGCCGAGGTCGTGCGCCACCTCGAGAAGAGCCCGCAATGGGCTCACATGCTGGTCGTCGTCACCTATGACGAGAATGGCGGGCTGTGGGACCATGTGGCGCCGCCGAAGGGCGACCGCTGGGGGCCGGGCTCGCGCATCCCGACGATCATCGTCTCGCCCTTCGCGAAGAAGGGCTTCGTCGATCACACGCCCTACGACACGACCTCGATCCTGCGGTTCATCACCAACCGCTTCGCGCTGCCGGTGCTGCACGGCATCGTCGTGCGCGACCGGGCGATCGCGGCGAACGGCGAGCCGCCGCTGGGCGACCTCACCGGCGCGCTCGACCTCGGCAGCCCGTAGGCGGCCGGCGCCCGCGCCTGCTCACGGCCAGGGGCGCGGCGGCGCCCGCGCCGGCCGGCCGCCGCCGCTGATGAAGGCGTCCCCGCCGGCGGCGGCCGCCTGGATCTCGCCCTGGATCTCGCCGGGCCGCGCGCGTGCGGCGATCTCGGGCGCCAGCACGATCAGCAGCACGCCGCATCCCGACACAGCGAGGCCGGTCGCACCGAATCGCAGCATCTCGCGGCCAACGGCGGCCCAGCGCACCGGCAGCGCCGGAAGCTGCGACAGCGCCAGGCCGATGACGCAGACGGCGATCGCGGCGGCGGCGACGAGCAGGGATGCGAAGGCGATGCCGAGCATACCGCCTCAACGCCCGCCGCTGCCCTGTGGTTGCCGGGAGGGCGGGGTCGGCGCGCCGGCCTGCTGCCGGCGGCAGAAACGACAGCGGAAACGACAGCAGAAACGACAAGGGCCTGACCGCCGGTCAGGCCCTTGTCTGGATTGGTGGAGCCAAGGAGGATCGAACTCCTGACCTCTACAATGCCATTGTAGCGCTCTCCCAGCTGAGCTATGGCCCCATGGGAAGCCCGGTTCACGACATCGTCGTGGGCCCCGGGCCGCGGCTGGTGAAGCTATGGACCCCGGCCGCCGGATTCAAGCGAAAAACGCCGGGACGCGACGATTCAGGGCTCGTCCTCGTCGACCTTCTCGATCACCTCGGCGACGTCGGAATCATCCTCGCCGAGCTCCGAGGCGTCCTCGATCAGATCCTTCTCGTCCTCTTCGCCCTCGACCGCCAGGTCGGCTTCCTCGAGCTCGACATCGGCTTCCGCGATGTCGACCTCGACCTTGCCCTTGCCCGGCGGGCGGCCCTTCTCGGGCACCACGGCGCGGGTGCTCCGGCGGCTCTTCGAAGCCGCCTGCGGATCGTAGACCGTGCCGCATTTCGGGCAGGTCGCGGGCGTGCGCTGGAGGTCGTAGAAGCGCGCGCCGCAGGACTGGCAGGTGCGCTTGGTGCCCCATTCCGCCTTGGCCAAGGTCGACGTCCCTCCATGTCAATCGCTGCGGGCGAGCCAATTGCCACGATCATCCCGCCCTGTCAAAAGCAAATTCGGCTGCCCGCCCGGCGGTGGCGCCCGGCAATGGCGCCCGACAATGGCGCCCGGCGGTGGTGCGCGCCCGGGCGAGATGTGCTAGACACCCCGGCTTGCGACCGGCGGGGCGGGCGGGGGCTCCTTCGGCCGGTCCTGCCGCTCATTCGAGAAAACCCTGTCGTTCTGGAAAACCCCTGGGGGCAACGGCCCGTGTCTGCGCTTCGTTCCGTGCCGGTCGGCAGGCTTGCCGGCGAGGCCCGCGTGCCCGGCGACAAGTCGATCTCGCACCGCTCCCTGATGCTGGGCGCGCTCGCCGTCGGCGAGACGGTCATCGACGGCCTGCTCGAGGGCGAGGACGTGCTGCGCACCGCCGCGGCGATGCGCGCGCTGGGCGCCAGGGCGGAGCGCGGCGCCGACGGGCGCTGGCGCGTCCAGGGCCGCGGCATCGGCGGGCTGGCCGAGCCCGAGGACGTGCTCGACATGGGCAATGCCGGGACCGGCGCGCGGCTGCTGATGGGGCTGCTGGCGAGCCATGCGCTGACCGCCTGCCTGACCGGCGACGCCTCGCTGCGGCGCCGGCCGATGGCGCGGGTGACGGCGCCGCTGGCGCAGATCGGCGCCACCTTCATGGGCCGCGCCGGCGGCCGCCTGCCGCTCGCCATCCGCGGCACCGCCGACCCGCTGCCGATCGAGTACCGGCTGCCGGTGCCCTCGGCCCAGGTCAAGTCGGCGATCCTGCTCGCCGGCCTCAACACGCCCGGTCACACCACCGTGATCGAGCCCGAGCCGACCCGCGACCATACCGAGCTGATGCTGCGCCATTTCGGCGCCAGGCTGACGGTGACGCCGGGCCCGGACGGGCGCCGCAGCACGCTCGAGGGCCAGCCCGAGCTGGTCGCCCGTCCGGTGACCGTGCCGGCCGACCCCTCCTCCGCCGCCTTTCCGCTGGTCGCGGCGCTGCTCTGCCCGGGCTCGGCGGTGCGGCTGCCTGGCGTCGGGCTCAACCCGCACCGCACCGGCCTGATCGCCACGCTGCGCGAGATGGGGGCGGAGATCGCCGTCGTCGATGCCCGCGAGCAGGCGGGCGAGCCGGTCGGCGACCTCGTCGTCACCGGCGGCCCGCTCCGCGGCATCGAGGTGCCGGCCGAGCGCGCGCCCTCGATGATCGACGAGTACCCGATCCTGGCGGTGGCGGCGTCGCTGGCCCACGGCACCACGGTGATGCGCGGCCTGGCCGAGCTCCGGGTCAAGGAGAGCGACCGGCTGGCGGCGATCGCCGCCGGGCTCACCGCCTGCGGCGTCGCCGTCGAGGCCGGCAGCG
>JAXMCI010000014.1:0-187991 GCA_046349435.1 Dongiaceae bacterium
CGAGAAGAACCCGTCCGGCGCGCCCTCGAACAGGCGGGGATGGACGATCTCGATGCCGCTATAGAGGAACGGCGCCACCTCCCAGGCCCGGCGGCGGCGCACCCGCCCCTCCTGGTCGAGCTGGAAGTCGCCGATCCCGTCATAGCCGACCGCGGTGACGGTCGGCTGCAGCAGCAGCAGCGCGTCCATCCGCTCGGGATCCCAGGCCTCGGCGAGGCGGACCAGCGCGTCGACCTTGCCGTTCAGCCAGACGATCTTGCCGTTGACCGTGTAGAAGGGCTCGTCGCCGAGCAGCGGCAGCGCCTGGCGGATGCCGCCGCCGGTCTCCAGGATCTCGGCTTCGTGCGAGAAGCGGATCGCCGGGCGCTCGCGGCTGGCGAGGTGCGCCTCGATGAGGTGGCCGAGATGGTGCAGGTTGACCACCGCCTCCTCGACCCCGGCGGCGGCCAGCCGGTCGAGCACGGTGTCGATGATCGGCACCCCGGCCACCTTGACCAGCGGCTTGGGCAGGGTGTCGGTGATCGGCCGCAGCCGCTGGCCGAAGCCGGCGGCCAGCACCATGGCGCGGTGCGGGATGCGCACGCGCCGGCCGCCGCCCTTGAGCGGCAGCATCGGCTCGGCCGGCGGCGGGCGCACCATCAGCGGCGATCCTGCAGCGCCGCCGGCAGGCCGCGCCAGGCGGCCGGCAGCCGGGCGTCGAGCCAGGCCGCCACCGGCGCCAGCGCCGGGTGGGCGGCGGCCGCCTCGAGATAGCCCCAGACCCGCGGCATGTGCCGGGAATAGCCGGCCTTGCCGTCGCGCACCCGGAGCCGGGCGAAGGTGCCGAGGATGCGGACATGGCGCTGCGCGCCCATCACCGCCCAGGCGGTGGCGAAGGCGTCGTCGCCATCCTCCGGGAAGGCGGCGCGGTAGCGCGCCACCAGCCGCTCCGCCAGCCCGGGCGACAGGTCGCGGCGGGCATCCTCGACCAGCGACATCAGGTCGAAGCAGAGCGGCGCCCGCACCGCGCCCTGGAAATCGAGCAGGCCGCAGGCGGCGACGCCGGCCCGGCCGGGCAGCAGCATCAGGTTGTCGACATGGTAGTCGAACAGCGCCATGCCGTCGGGCAGCGCGTGGCGCCGCGGCAGCACCGCGCGCCAGGCGGCGCGGAAGGAATCGCGCAGCGCCGCGTCGGCCGGCGCGCCGGCCACCGCCGGCCAGTACCAGTCGACGAAGCGCTCGACGCCGGCCAGGATCGCCGGCTCGTCGAAGGCCGGCAGCCCGGCCACCGCCTCGGCCGGCACCTGCCGCCGCAGCGCCGCCAGCACGTCGACCGCGAGCTCGTAGAGCGGCGCCTCGGCGGCACCCGCCGCGAGCAGCCGCGAATAGGTGTCGTCGCCGAAATCCTCGAGCAGCAGCAGGCCGCGCCGCTCGTCCGCGGCGAGGATGGCCGGCGCCGACAGCCCGGCCCGGCGCAGCAGCCCGGCGACCGCGACGAACGGCCGGACGTCCTCCTCGGGCGGCGGGGCGTCCATCAGCACCACCGAGGCGCCGTCGCGGCTCAGCCGGTCGTAGCGCCGCAGCGAGGCGTCGCCGGCGATGCGCCGCCGCGCCGCGCCGGCCCAGCCCGTCCCGGCCAGGAAGGCGGCGATGTCGGCCTCCCGGCCGCGCGGCGCGGCAAGGTTCACGGCAGGACGAGCCCGACCAGCCGGCCGGCCCAGGCGCCGTGCCCGGTCAGCCGGGCCCGCCGCCCCTCGCCGCCGGCCTGGTCGGCGAACTCCAGCGTCACGTCGAGCCGCTCGGCCGGCAGCAGCCGGCCCAGCCGGTCCGGCCACTCGACCAGCGTGACGCTGCCGGCCAGCGCGTCCTCCAGCCCGAGCTCGACCAGCTCGCTCGGATCGTCGATCCGGTAGAGGTCGAGGTGCCAGACGGTGCCGGCCGGCGTCTCGTAGCTCTGGGCGAGCGTGAAGGTCGGGCTCGGCACCTCCTCGGGCCGGCCGGCCAGCGCCACGATGAAGGCGCGCGCCAGGCTCGTCTTGCCGGCGCCGAGATCGCCGCGCAGGGCGATGAAATCGCCGGGCCGGGCAATGGCGGCGAGCGCCTGGGCGAGCCGCGCGGTGGCGGCCTCGTCGGCGAGCGCGACCTCGATGACATAGGTCGGGGGCAGCATCACGGGTGCGCGTTGTAGCCGGGACGGGGCCCGGCGGCAACCGCGGCCCGGCGGCGACCCTGCCCACGGCCCCGGCGGCAGCCAGCGGCAGCCCCGGCCGGGACAGGGGGTTGATCGGCGGCCCGGCCGCCCTATCCTTGGCGAATCCCGCCGAGGCGCCCCGTCCGGGGACGCCGGCCCTCTGGAGAGAGCGATGGACGCCAGCACTGCCGAGACCGATGTAGCGATCATCGGGGCCGGCCCGGTCGGGCTGTTCGCCGTGTTCGAGTGCGGCATGCTGAAGATGCGCTGCCACGTCGTCGACGCGCTGGAGACGACCGGCGGCCAATGCGCCGCGCTCTATCCGGAGAAGCCGATCTACGACATCCCCGGCTATCCCCGGATCGACGCCGCCGACCTGGTGCACCGGCTGGAGGAGCAGGCCGCCCCCTTCCATCCCGTCTACCACCTGTCGCAGCGGGTCGAGCGGCTGGAGCGCCGGCCCGGCGGCTGGCTGCTCGAGACCAGCGGCGGCACGCGAATCGCCGCCCGCGCCGTGATCATCGCCGCCGGGGTCGGCGCCTTCGGGCCGAATCGCCCGCCTTTGCCCGGCATCGAGGCCTATGAGGGGCGCAGCATCTTCTACCTGGTCAAGCGGCGCGAGGATTTCCGCGGCAAGCGGGTGGTGATCGCCGGCGGCGGCGATTCGGCGGTCGACTGGGCGCTGGCGCTGGCCGAGGTCGCCCGCTCGATCCAGGTGGTGCATCGCCGCCCGAAGTTCCGCGCCGCGCCGGAGAGCGCCGCGCGGCTCGAGGCGCTGGCCGCCGCGGGCCGCATCGAGCTGGTGATCCCCTACCAGCTCGCCCGTCTGGAGGGCGAGTCCGGCCGGCTCTCGGCGGTGGTCGTCAGCACCCTCGAAGGCGCGGAACGCGCCCTGCCGGCCGACGCGCTGCTGCCCTTCTTCGGCCTGGCGATGAATCTCGGCCCGATCGCCGAGTGGGGCCTGGCGCTCGAGCACAAGCACATCCTGGTCGAGCCCGCCACCTGCGCCACCAGCCAGCCCGGCATCTTCGCGATCGGCGACATCGCCCTCTATCCCGGCAAGCTCAAGCTGATCCTCTGCGGCTTCTCCGAGGCCGCCATGGCCGCCCGCGCCATCCACCCGCTGGTCCACCCCGGCGAGGCCCTGCACTTCGAGTACTCGACCACCACCGGCGTGCCGGGCACGTGAGCGCCGCCTGAGATCGGATCCCCTCGCCCACGAAGGTGGGAGAGGGAGGGGCCCGGCGCGTCAGCGCCGGGAGGGTGAGGGCGGCGCGGACGTTCTGCCATCGTTGTGCACGCGGATCCTACTTCGCCGCGGCGAGCGCGGTCACGGCGGGCAGTCGGCAGGTGACGCGGGTGCCGGAGTCGGGCGCCGATTCGAGCTCGACCGTGCCGCCATGCAGCTCGATCAGGCTCTTGACCAGCGACAGGCCGAGGCCGACGCCGCCCTCGCGGCGGCCGTAGTCGATGCGGGCGAACTTCTCGAAGACGCGGGCCTGGTGCTCCGGCGCGATGCCGATACCGGTATCGGCGACCGAGAGCAGCACCGCGCCTTCGACACGGGCCCCGGAGAGGGTGATGCGGCCGCCCTCCGGCGTGAACTTCAGCGCGTTGCTGACCAGGTTGTAGAGCGCCTGCTTGAGGCGCCGCGGATCGGCGGTGACGGTGCCGATCTCGGCCGGGCAGTCGACGGCGACGGTCAGGCCGCGGCTGCGCGCCCGCTCGCTCGCCATCGCCTGCAGGCTGTGCAGGAACGGGCGGATCGGCACCGGCGCGAGGTCGAGCTGCAGGTAGCCCGCCTCGATGGTGGCGATGTCGAGGATGTCGTTGATCAGCGCCAGCAGCCGCTGCGAGGCGTCGACGATGCCGCGGCTGTATTCGCGCTGGCGCTCGTTGAGCGGTCCGAAATAGCGCAGGTCGAGGATCTCGGCGAAGCCGATGATGGCGTTGAGCGGCGTGCGCAGCTCGTAGGAGACGTTGGCGATGAACTCCGACTTCAGCCGGTCGGCCGTCTCCAGCGCGGCGTTGCGCTCGCGCAGCGCCCGCTCGACCCGCGCCCGGTCGGTGACGTCGAGATAGGTGAACAGCATGGCGCCGTCGGGCAGCGGCACCGAGGTGTACTCCAGGACCGCGCCGTCGGCGCGCTCGACGCGGCCGCTGCGCACCCGGCCCTCGGTGATGTCGGCGATCAGCCGCTCGCGGCCGGCCGGGCGCTCGGCCTCCGGCCCGAACAGCTCCGGCGCGGCGTCGATGATCTGCCTGAGGTGCGGCTCGCCCTCGAGCGCCGGCGGTGCCATGCGGCAGAGCGCGACGAAGGCCGGGTTGCTGAGCTTCAGCCGGCCGTCGCTGCCATAGACGGCGACCGCCTCGAAGAGGTTGTCGAGCGTCGCCCGCTGCACGTCGATCAGCGTGTTGTAGGAGCGCTCCAGCGCCAGCCGGTCGGTGACGTCCTCGTAGAGGATCAGCACGCCGCCGAAGGGATGCGGCGCGGCCAGCCGCCGCAGCGTCGAGCCGTCGGGCTGGTGCACCAGCTCCTCGGTCGGCGCGATCACCCCCATCAGCCGGCGGACCGTCTGCTGCTTGAAGGCGGGGAAGTCGGGATGCTCCGGCACGCGGCGGCGCTCGCGCATCGCCTCGAGCTCCTCGGCCATGCTCGGCTGCAGGCGCAGGAACTCGTCGGTGAAGCCGAACAGCTCGGCATAGGCGCGGTTGTAGAAGCGCACCCGCGCGTCCGGGCCGTAGATGACGATGCCGGTCGCGAGATGCTCCAGCACCTCGGCCTGGGCGGCGATGTGGGCGGCGAGCTCCGCCTGGGTATGCTCGAGCGCGGTGACGTCGCTCGCCAGCCCGGCGGTGCCGCCGTCGGGCAGCGGCCGCTCGGTGAACTCGAAGAGCCGGCGGTCGCCGTCGATCACCAGATGCTGGCTCTCCGCCTGCGGCGCGCCGAGGCGCTGGGCCCGGCGCGCCAGCGTGCGGGTGCTCTCGCCGCTGCCGACCAGCTCGAGATGGCGGGCCAGCACGGCCTCGCGCGGCTGGCCGGCGGCCGCGGCATAGGCGGCGTTGCACCAGGCGATGGCGAGGTCGCGGTCGCGCGCCCAGACCGGCTGCGGCAGGCTGTCGAGCAGCGCCGCCAGCCGGTCCCTCTCGGCGGCCAGCGCGTCGCTGCGCGCCAGCTCGGCGCCGGCGTCCTGCAGCCAGAGCAGGTCGCCCGCCGGGCTGCGCCGGGCGCGCAGCCGCACCCAGAGCCCGCCGGAGAGCCGCACCAGCCGCTCGAAGCCCTCGCCTTCGCCGCGCAACCGCTCGAGCGCCGCCGCGACCGCCGCGCGGTCGGCGTCGGCGAGCCGCGCCAGCAGCCCCTGCGCATCGGCGATCGGCGCGTCGCCGCCGAACCCGCCGAGCTCGCCGATCCGGTGCGGCGGATCGGCGCCGCTCCAGACCAGCGCGCCGCCCGGGCACTCGGCGAGCAGGGCGTGGGCGCGGGAGAGCTCGGCGACCAGGGTGGCGCCGGTGGCCGCGGTGGCGGCGAGGCGCTGGCCGCAGCGCACCGCCACCATGCCGGCCGCCGCCAGCAGCACGGCCAGCAGCGCGATGATGACCCCGGTCATCGGCGGTCTGCGCGCACGGTCGATCCCCTCGCCATCGGCGAAAGCTCACTCTAGGCGCGCCGCCGGGAGCGAACAAGGGCGGCCCCTGGCGGAATCCCGGCGGCGGCGGCGCCATGCCGGCCACGACGCCGTAGCCTCTCCGCCGGCGTGGCGGTAGAGTGCCGCCATGCCGCGTCTCGCGCCCTCGCCCACCCGGCCGCGCCGCTCCTGGCGGCTGGCGCTGCCGCTGCTGCTGCTCGCCGGCTGCGGCGAGCAGGGCTACTCGCAGGGCACCTACGCCGACTTCCTCGACCTCACCGATCCCGGCCCCAACGGCTTCGAGAAGGTGGTGTCGAGCTGGGTCGGCGCGACCAAGGACGAGCTGATCTCCGCCTGGGGCCGGCCGTCCCGCGTCGAGTGGCGCGGTAACACCGAGCTGCTCACCTATTCCGACGCCAATGTCGAGATCTTCACCCGGCCGAAGCCGACCTTCCTCTACTTCAACACCAACACGCTGCAATATCCGTCGGGCAACGGCAACATGATGCGCATGCACTACAACCCGAACTGCCAGACCACCTTCGAGGTGGTCGACGACCGGGTCGCCGCCTGGAGCGCACGCGGTCCGCGCTGCGTCGCCACGTCCTATTGAGGGTCGACGCCATGGAGATCGCCGAGGAGACGCAAGGGACGACGCTGGTGGTGCGGCCGGCCGGGCGGCTCGACCGCACGACGTCGCCGGAGCTGGAGCGCCTGCTGCTGGCCCGCATCGAGGGCGGCGCCGCCCGCCTGCTGATCGACTTCGCCGGCATCGAGTATGTCAGCAGCGCCGGGCTGCGCGTCGTGCTGGTCGCCGGCAAGCGGGTCAAGGCGGCCAACGGCGCGCTCGCCCTCTGCAGCCTGCGGCCGGCGATCCGCGAGGTCTTCGACATCAGCGGCTTCGCCACCCTGTTCCCGATCCATCCCGACGCCGCGGCGGCGCTGGCCGCCGCCGGCTGAAGCGGGCGCCGGGGCGCCGGCCGGCTCAGGCGAGCTCGATCCGGCCGAGCGGCTGGATGGTGATCTCCTGGGTCAGCTCCTGGTAGGAGAGGATCGGCAGCTCGTAGAGGTCGAGCTCGATCAGCTTGCGCACGTAGCGGCGGATGTCCATCGAGGTCACCAGCACCGGCCGCTGCGCCTGGGCGGCGATGTCGCCGACCGTCCTCTTGATCGTCTCGATCAGCTTGCGCGACACCGCCGGATCGAGCGCCAGGTAGGATCCGGCCGAGGTCTGGCGGATGGCGCCGCGGATCGAATCCTCGACCGACTGGGCGAACAGGTAGGCGGGCAGGATGTTCTGCCCGCTGCTGTGCTTGTAGCTGATGTAGCGGCGCAGCGCGGTGCGCACGTACTCGGCCAGCAGCACCGAGTCCTTCTCCTTCTGGCCCCACTCGATGAGCGCCTCCAGCACCAGGCGGAGGTTGCGGATCGAGACCTCCTCGGAGACCAGCCGCTGCAGGATCTCGGTGATCTTCTGCAGCGGCATGATGCGCTGCACCTCCTTCACCAGGTCGGGGAAGCGGCCTTCCATGTTGCCGAGCAGGAAGCGGGTCTCCTGGATGCCGACGAAGTCGGCGGCGTACTTCTTCAGCACGAAGGAGAGGTGGTAGACGAGGATCTGGGTCGGCTCCATTAACGGGATGCCGGCCTTGGCGAGCAGCTCGCGCTGGCTCTCCGCGACCCAGATGGTCTCCATGTTGGGCAGGAACTTGCGGTCCGGCAGGTGCGGGACCTTGAGCGCATCGAGGTTCTCCGGCGTCTCGCGGACCAGCAGGTGGCCGGGCTTGAGGGTGCCCGAGGAGACCGGGATCTCGTTCAGCTGGATGGCGTAGGTCGCCGCCGGCAGCCGCTCGTTGAAGCGCAGGTGGATGCCGGGGAAGGGCACGCCGAGATCGAAATAGAGCGCCCGGCGGACCTTGATCAGCTCCTCGTTGAGGGCGTCGGGCGGGACCCGCTGCTGGACGTCGGCGGCGACGTCCATCAGCAGCGGCACGGTCAGCGCGAAATCCTCCTCGGCGCTGGCCGGCTGCTTGGCGGCCGGCGGTCGGCCGGCCGCCATCATCGCCGGCAGGGTGCCGGCCCCGGGCTTGCCGTCGGCGGCGGCGCGCGCCATCCGCGTCAGCAGGAAGCCGATGCCGCCGATGACGATCGCCAGGGCGATGAAGATCGTGGTCGGGAAGCCCGGGATCGCCGCGAAGCCCAGCATGATCGCCGAGCCGATCAGCAGCGCCTTGGGCTGCGCCATCACCTGGGCGCCGATGTCGGTGCCGAGGTTGCTCGCCTCGTCGCTGGTCACCCGGGTGACGATGATGCCGGCGGTGATGGCGATGAACAGCGCCGGGATCTGCTGGATCAGCCCGTCGCCGACGGTCAGCACCGAGTAGGTCTGCACCGCCTTGCCGGCCGGCATGCCGCGCTGCAGCGTGCCGATGATGATGCCGCCCAGCATGTTGACGGCGACCACGATGATGCCGGCGATGGCGTCGCCCTTGACGAACTTCATGGCGCCGTCCATCGAGCCGTAGAGCTGGCTCTCCTTCTCGACCAGCC
Organism: Dongiaceae bacterium; assembly: GCA_046349435.1. Taxonomy (GTDB): domain Bacteria; phylum Pseudomonadota; class Alphaproteobacteria; order Dongiales; family Dongiaceae; genus JAXMCI01. Next base: position 8,347 of record JAXMCI010000014.1, read on the forward strand.
CGCGGCGGCGGCGCGCCTCCACCATGTCGATGGCGCCGGCGCGCATGTCGGCGTCGATCGACATCTGCTTGCCCGGCATGGCGTCGAGCGAGAAGCGCGCGCCGACCTCGGCGACGCGCTCGGCGCCCTTGGTGATCACCACGAACTGCACGATGGTGATGATCAGGAACACCACCAGGCCGACGATCAGGTTGCCGCCGACCACGAAGTTGCCGAAGGTGAAGATGATCTGGCCGGCATCGGCCTGCAGCAGGATGAGCCGCGTCGTGCTGATCGCCAGCGCCAGCCGGAACAGCGTGGTCAGCAGCAGCACCGAGGGAAAGGCGGAGAAGGCCAGCGGCGAGGGCAGGTAGATGGCGACCATCAGCAGGATCGCCGAGACCGCCATGTTGGTGGCGATCAGCGCGTCGACCAGCTCGGTCGGCAGCGGCAGGATCATCATGAAGATGACCGCCACCACCAGCACCGCCAGCATGATGTCGTTGCGGCGGGTGACCTGGACCAGCAGCCGCTGCAGGCTATCCACGGCGTCGCTCCGCCGCCGGCGGTCCCTTGGATGGCGGCCCCTTGGGCGGCGGTCTCTCGGTGGCCGTGGCGGCGCCGAGCCGGGCGAGCGCCCGGTCGGCCTCCGCCTGGCGTCCCAGCCGGGCCAGCGCCCGGCTGCGCAGCAGCTCCATCAGCGCCCCGCCCGGCTCGCCGGCCGCCGCCGCCCGCCAGGCGTCGGCCGCCGCCAGCGCGCCCTCGGCGTCGCCCGCCGCCAGCGCGGCATAGGCCAGGCCCTTGGCGATGTCGGGGTCCTCGGGGAACAGCCGGAACAGCACGCGCAGCAGCGGCAGGGCGCGCTCCGGGCGGCCATGCCGGATGAAGACGTGGGCGAGCACGGCCAGCGACTGCCGCTCGGCCTCGTCGAGCGCGAGGCCCGGCCCGCCGGCATTCATCCCTTCACCAGCATGTTGCGGTAGGCGTCGAGCAGCTGGCGCAGCGCCTGCTCCTCGACCAGCACGCCGACCGCCTCGCCGATCGCCGGATCGTCCTCGGGCCCGAGCGCGCGCAGCTTGTCGAGCGCGCTGTCGAGCAGCGCGCCGTAGCGGGCCGGCGACAGGATCTCGCGGTCGGCGACGCTCGGCCGCAGGAAGTCCTGCAGCCGCTCGTCGAAGCTGCGCGGGCGGACCACCTCGTCGAGCCGGGCGCGCACCTGCTCCTCGCTCGGCGACAGGTCGAGGCGCTCGGGCAGCGCCGCGGTGCCCTCGGGCAGGTCGTCGAGCAGCCGCTCGATGCCGTAGTCGAAGGTGAGGAAGGCGGGGCGGATCTCGGCCATGGCGGCGCGCTGCTGCTGCGGGACGGCCGGTCAGGCCGCGGCCTTGTCGTGCAGCCGGAAGAGCAGCTCGACCGCCGACTGCAGGGCCGGCACCGAGACCTCGCGCTCCGGCAGCCGGGCGATCAGCACCAGCGTGTCGTCGCCCCTGAGGCCGGCGCGGACCGGCAGCGGCCAGCGCTGCCGCGGATGGCAGAGCGCCAGCGCCGCCTCGGCCCAGCGATCCTCGTGCGCCGGCACCTGGCGCGCCACGTAGAGGACGAGCTCGCTCTCCTGCCGCTCGATGAACAGCGTGCCGCTCTTCTCGAAGACCAGGTTGATCGGCGCCTGGTCGCCGAGCTGCAGGTCGGGCAGGCCGAGCGACCGGCCGAACTCGGCGATGGCGTCGTCGACCCAGCTCATGCTTCGTTCTCGATCGCGGTGTCGAGCGCGCCCTGCACGGCGTCGCGCAGCAGCTCGCGCTGGTCCGGCTCCTGGTAGATCTTCAGCGGGATCAGCCGGCAGATCTCCTTGAGCTCGCGCAGGAAGGCGATGCGCGGCTCGGACTCGGTGACGCCGAGGCCGTCGGCCAGCCGCTCGATGCGCGCGGCGCTGACCGAGCGGTCGCCGGTCATGCCCATCAGCTCGCCGGCCAGCTCCTGCGGCGTGCCGCCCGGCCGCTCGCCATAGAGCCGGTTCATCGTATTGGCCAGGCGGCCGCAGCGCTCATGCACGGTCGACAGCACCTCGAGCTGGTAGAGATCGTCGAGGATCTGCTTCAGCGCCGGCGTCGGGGTCGACGGCCCGGTGGCGCTGAGATCGTCGCCCGCCGCCTTGATCAGGAAGGCGACGCCCTCGGGGAAACCCTCGACGCCGTACTTGCCGAGCAGCGCCTGGTAGGTGTCGCCGATCTTCTCGAAGCCCAGCACGCTGTCGCGGTAGAACTGGCGCAGGTCGCGGGCCCGCGTCGGGTCGCCCTGGGCGAACTCGGCGATCGCCTCGGCGGCGTTGAGGCCGGCGCGGATCGCCGGGCCGTGCTCGGCCTGGAGCTGGACCAGCGCCTCGTCGGTGGCCCGCGCGAGCTCGGGATCGCCGCCCTGCTCCTCGATCTGGCGCCGCAGCTCCTGCAGCAGCAGGAACTGGAAGGAGACGTCGTCGTAGCTCTCCTGCGCCAGCTGGATGATCTGCTGCGGCGAGCTGGCGCCGGCCTTCATGATCTTGTCGATCGCCTGGCGCAGCTTCTCCGCGCCGCCGGAATCCGGCAGCTTGTCGAACATCTTCTCGATGGCGCCGGGCGGCGGCAGCCCGATGAAGCGGCCCTCGGCCTTGCGCTCGGAGATCTCCTGGTGCTCGACCCGCTCGCTGTGCGCGAAGGTCAGCTCCTCGGCGGCGTCCTTGAGCAGCGACAGCGGGTTGGTGGTCTCGAGCACCACCGTCTCGCCGCGGAAGCTGCCCGCGGCGGCCGGCGCCGGCATGGCGCCGTCGGCCTGCTGCGGCCGCTCGCGCAGCGCGAGGCCGCCGTCGATGCGCTCGTTCATGACGCGCGGCGCGCCGGCACGCGGCTCAGCCCGACTTCTGCACGATGCCCTTCAGGGCGTCGCCGAGCTCCTTGATGATCGTGCTCTGCAGCTGCGTCAGCATCGACCATTCCTGCATCTTCTGCTGCATCTTCAGCATGTCGCTGGTGCTGGTGGTGTCGCCGCTGGCCTGCAGGTTCGCCAGCTCCTGCCCGACCTTGTCGGTCTTGCTGCCGATGGTGCTGGCGAGGTTGTTGAAGTTGACTCCGCCCACGCTCATGGGGCCCGTCCTCCTGCTCTGAGCCTGCCCGTCAGGGCCGCCGTCCCTCGAAACGCCGCCAGACCTCCGGGACGACCCGGCCGGCCGCCTCCAGCGCCGTCTTCAGCAGCGACAGCCGCTTGAACTCCTCGACCGCGACGCCGGCGTCGAGCCGGCGGCCGACCGCCGCGAGATGCCCCTCGATCTCGGCGAGGATGGCGTCGCGGGCCTTGCCGTCGCGGTCGCCGAGCAGCCGCTCCTCCATGTCCAGCATGGTCAGGGGCGATCCGGTCACGGGCCGATCTCCTGCAGATAGCGCACGCCGTCGCGGCTCAGCGTGACCTGGTTGGCGGCGATCGCCTCGACGCGATAGCCCGAGACGCTGTCGCCGGTGCGGTAGCGCTTGCCGTCGCCCAGCGTGATGAAGGAGGTCGGCCCGACCACGATGCTGCGCAGCGCGAGATCGGCGGAGAGCGGCCGGGTGGCGATCGCCGTCATGATCCGCGGCGCCTGGCCGTAGGCGGCGGTGAAGGCGGCGGCCGCCGCCTGCCAGCGCGGCTCCTCGGCGTCGGTCAGCGTGCCGCTGACCGCCAGGCCGCCCGGCCCGGCCTTGAGGGTGAGCCGGTCGGCCAGCCCCTGCTCCGCCAGCAGCCGGCGCAGCGCCTCGGCGGCCAGCACCGGGGTCAGCACGCGGTTCTCGATGTCCTGGATGCCGGCGACGTCCTGGCGCAGCCCGTCGATGGCGCGCTGCAGCCCGTCGGCGGCGCCGACATAGCCCTGCAGCCGCAGCCGGCCGAGCCCGAGCGGCGTCACCGCCAGGTCGAAGCCGGCGGCGTTGAGCTCCTCGCGCGCCGTGGCGGCCAGCGTGTCCTCCGACCAGACCTCGATGCCGACCGGCAGCTTGGCGCTGCGCACCGCCTGGACCAGGCGGCGGCGCTGCTCGGCGCTGCGGACATAGCCGGCGATGCTGACCCGCCCGTCGGGGGCGGCCAGCGCCGCGACGCCGGAATCGAGCCCCTCGTCGGCGAGCAGCGTGGCGGCCCGCTCCTGCAGGGTCGGCGGCGGCGCGGCGGCGACCGTCTCCTCGGCGGCGGAGCCCAGCAGATAGGCGCCGACCGCGACCAGCAGCACCAGCAGCAGCAGCAGCCCGGCGCCGACGATGACCGTCAGGTGGCGGCGCGGCGGCCGCGACACCGGCAGCGGCGCGCGCGCGGCCTCCGGCTCCGGCGCGGCCATCGACGCCTCGGCCTTCGATGCTTCGGCCTTCGGTGCCTCGGCGTTCGATGCCTCGACCTTCGATGCCTCGGGCGACGTGGCCGGGGCGGCGTCGCCGGCCGGCGTCGGCGCCGCCGGCTCGGCGGCGGCCGGCAGCTCCTGCGGCGCCCGGGCCGAGGGCCAGGGCTGGTCGCGCCGGCCGATCTGGAGGTAGGTGGTGCCGAGCAGCAGCAGGGCCAGCAGCGGCACCACGCTGCCCTGGGCCAGCGCCTTGCCGGCCTCGTCGAGGACGATGCCGGGCAGCTCCAGCAGGGTGACGCCGTCGTCGCCGGCGCGCGCCCTGAGATGCAGCGCGGCGACCGCCCGATCGCTCAGCACGACGTCGCAATCGTCGCTCGAGCCGATGGTGAACTCGCCCTCGGGCAGCACCGCCTCGGCGCCGAGATTGGGTCCCGACAGGCACTTCAGCAGGAATCTTGCAGGTGCGGGCGAGGTGCTGGCGGCGGCCGGCGGATCGCCGCCCTCGGCCCCCGCGGGGCGGCGGCGGATGGTCACGACCTCGCCGCCAGCGCGCTCCTCGGACGCGGCGTCGCGCCGCTCCGCATCGCTCTTTCCGGCTCGTCGCGCCTGCAGCACCGACCCGCCCCACCCGCTGGACAACTCTTGCATAGTCTACAGAGAATCGTCGCAAAAGCAATTGACAGCAAAGGCTGAAGCGCCTCCTAATGATTCGGTCATTCGGCCGGTTCGGGGGTCGGTCCGTTGCAGCTCGCGGAACTGATGGACGGCCTCGCCGGGCGGCTCAAGGTGCCGCCCTTCGGCAGCGACGGCGACGGCAGCTACGCGATCACCTTCGACGGCCACCTGGCGGTGCGCTGCCTCCCGGAGCCCGAGGGCGGCGTCCGGTTGATCGGCATCGTCGGCAAGCTGCCGCAGGACCGGCTGGCCCGCGGCGACGCGCTGCGCCGGCTGCTGCGGGCGGCGCTGGCGCGGGCCGGCGACCCGGCCATCCTCGCCCTCGACGAGGAGAGCGGCGAGCTGCAGCTGCATCGCGCGCTGCCGGACCGGCGAGGACGCGCCGGCCGCCTTCGAGCAGGCGCTCGGCGATTTCGTCAACCGGCTGGCCGAGTGGCAGCGGCGCCTGGCGACGGACGCCGCGCCGCCGCCGACGATGCCGCCGATGATGCTGATGCGATGAGACCTCCCGCGGGGACGCCCGGCCGGCTGCGGCGGCTCCTGCTGCCGGCGCTGGCGCTGCTGGCGGCAGCCCTCGCCGGGCCGGCCGTCGTCGGGACTGCCGTCGTCGGGAATCGCCGACGCCGCCCCGCCGCCCTGGCCGGCGACGCCCTTCGCCTACGCCGCCCACCGCCAGGCGCTCGCCGCCGTGCTCGACGACCTCGGCGCCAGCGTCGGCACCCGCGTGGTGGTCAGCCCGAAGGTCAAGGGGCAGGTCGACGGCCGCTTCGAGGCCGCCTCGCCGCTCGACTTCCTCGACCAGCTCAGCCGGCGCTACGGGCTGACCTGGTACTACGACAACGGCACGCTGACGGTGTACCGCGCCGACGAGGCGCAGCGCCGGACGCTGCGCATCGACCCGGAGGCCGGCGAGGGCTTCCGCCAGGCGGCCGAGCAGACCGGTCTCGTCGATCCGCGCTTCACCCTGTCGGTCACCGACGGCGCCGGCGTCGTGGTCGCCGCCGGGCCGCCGGCCTACGTCCAGGCGGTGGCCTCGCTCGCCGCCGCCTTCGCGCCGCAGCCGGTGGCGGCGCCGCCGGAGCTCGATTTCCGCACCTACCGGCTGCGCTACGCCCAGGCCGACGACCGCACCATCTTCTATCGCGACCGGGAGGTGGTGATCCCGGGGGTCGCCACCATCCTGCGCGGGCTGGTCAGCGGCAACGTCTCCGGCGGCACCGGCACCCAGGTGAAGCAGCTGCCGGCGACCGTGATCCGGCTCGGCGGCACCGGCCTGATCGCCAACGGCGACCTGCGGCAGACCGCCGGCATCCCGCCCTATCCCCAGCAGAACGACGCCGGCCAGCCGCCCGATGCCTCGGGCGAGGTCGCGTCGGGCAATGGCGGCGACGCGGTCATCCAGGCCGATCCGCGGGCCAATGCGGTGATCGTGCGCGACCGCCGCGACCGGCTGGCCTATTTCGACCGGCTGATCGCCAGCCTCGACATCCCGGTCGCCCTGGTCGAGATCGAGGCCACCATGGCCGAGGTCAGCACCAGCCACATCGCCGACCTCGGCATACGCTGGCAGGCGACCAAGGACGGCGTCGGCACCATCGGCTTCGGCAACATCAACGCCAACCCGACGCCCAACGGGCTCAACTCGGCGATCAGCATCGGCAGCAACTTCAACGTCGCCACCATGACCTTCGAGGCGGCGAGCTCGTTCCTGACCAAGGTCAACGCGCTGGAGACCACCGGCGACGCCAGCATCTCGTCGCGGCCCTCGGTGCTGACCACCGACAACCTCGAGGCGCTCATCGACCTCAGCACGACCTTCTACGTCAAGGTCGCCGGCGCCTACCAGGTCGACCTCTTCCCGGTCACCGTCGGCACCATGCTGAAGGTCACGCCGCACGTGCTGATCGAGAACGGCAAGCCGCGCATCCGGGTGGTGGTCACCATCGAGGACGGCACCGTGCTGAACAGCACGCAGGCGACCCCGGTCGATTCGATCCCGCAGATCACCCGCAACACGATCAGCACCGAGGCGACGGTGACGCAGCAGCAGAGCCTGCTGATCGGCGGCCACTACTTCGAGCAGGACAACGGCGACGTCAACAAGATCCCCTTCCTCGCCGACATCCCGGTGGTCGGGGTGCTGTTCCAGGAGAAGGCGAAGGAGAACCAGCGGCGCCAGCGCCTGTTCATGATCACCCCGCGCATCATCGAGCTGCCGCGGACCTGACATTGGCCCCGTCGCACCGGGAGCGGCCGGCAGGCGCACGTCGATGAGCGGCGCCGTCCTCTCCGTCACCATCGCCAACCGGCTGTCGGAGATCGACCGGCTGATCGCCGAGATCGAGGCCTTCGCGGCGCGGCTCGGGCTGCCGGAGCGGCTGGTGCAGCAGACCGTGCTGGCGCTCGACGAGCTGGTCACCAACCTGGTGAGCTACGGCTACGAGGCGGGCGATCCCGGCCATGTCGAGGTCCGCCTCGCGGTCGACGGCGACAGCCTGACCGCCGAGATCGTCGACGACGCCCGGCCGTTCGATCCGCTCAGCGCGCCGGTGCCGGACACCACGCGCCCGCTCGAGGAGCGGCCGGTCGGCGGGCTCGGCATCCACCTCGTGCGCAGCCTGATGGACAGCGCGCGCTACGAGCGCCAGCCCGGCCACAACCGGCTGGTCCTGACCAAGCGCATCGTGCGGCCGTGACCGGTCGCGCCGCCCGCCGCCGTACCGCCTGAGCCCGGCCGATGCTGCTGCGCAGCCGTGTCGCGCTGATCGCGCTGGCCAGCGTCGTGCTGGCGACCGGCGGCGTCGCCGCCATCGCCTATCAGCGCGAGGCGCTGCTCCAGGAGTTCTTCATCGACCGCGCCACCGCCACCCGGACCCGGCTGTGGGACACGGTGACCGAGGATGCGCTCTCCGACCTGGTCGTGCCGGCCAAGCAGGTGCAGGCCGATCACGACCTGGTCTCGACGCTGCGCGACCGCGAGCTCGACGCCGCCGCCGTGGCCGCGGCGCGGCTCGAGCGGCGCGTCGGCGGGCGGGTCGACCTGTTCGAGATCTACGCCCGCGACGGGCAGATGATCTATCCCGCGCCGTGGGACCAGGCGGCGCCGCGCGCCAAGCCCTCGCTCGATCCCGCGACGCTGGAGACTGTCATGTCCGGGCGCCGCACCCTGCGCGGCCTGGCGGTGAGCGGCCCGGACGGCGCGGCGGTCCTCGTCGCGCCGCTGCTCCACGGCCGCGGCGTGGTCGGCGTCGTCATGCTGGGCGTGCTGGTCGAGCGCATCGCCGAGGAGATGAAGCGGATCGTCAACAACGACTTCGTCCTGGTGACGCCGGACGGCGACTTCATCGGCGGCACCGACGCGGCCCTGTGGGCGCATCTGCGGCCGTTCTGGAACTCCAGCTCGGCCGACTCGCCGGCCGCCCATTTCGACGGCCGCTACTTCGTGATGATCGACGTGGCGCAGCGCGACCTGATGGGCCGGCCGGCGGCCGAGCAGATCTCGATCGTCGACTACACCGAGACGCACCAGGGCCGGCTGCTGCTCAACAGCCTGCTGCTGCTCGGCATCCCGCTGCTCATCCTGGTCACCGTGGGATTCCTCTGGTTCTACCTGCGCCGCGCCTTCGCCAGCCTCGACCGGCCGCTCGAGGTGCTGCACCGGCTGGCCGAGGGCGACACCTCGATGCAGGTGCCGCCGCGCCGCCGCAAGGACGAGATCGGGCAGATCTTCGGCGCCGTCGAGAGCCTGCGGCGCAGCGTGCTGTCGCTCGACGAGCTGCGGCGCGCCCGGCGCGAGGCCCGGCTGCGCCAGCAGGGCCTGATCCGCCAGGAGATGACCGGCCTCGCCGGCATCCTCGACGAGGAGGGCCGCGCCGCGGTCATCGCCGAGCTCGCCGACCTCGAGGCCGCCGCCGCCGCGCCGTCCCCCGCCGGGCCCGCGCCCGCCGCACCGGAGGCGAGCGGCGAGGAGGATGGCGGCGGCGAGGAGGAGGGCCTCGACGTCATGGCGGCCGCCTTCCAGACCATGGCGGAGCGGGTCCGCCACCAGCAGGTCGACCTCAAGCGGCTGGTCGCCGAGCTGCGCGAGGCGCTGAAGTCGCAGGGCGAGCTGGCGGCGCTGCACCAGGAGCTGGAGATCGCCCGCCGGCTGCAGCAATCGACCCTGCCCCAGTCGCTGCCCGACGGCGCCGCCTGCGACATCGCCGGCCGGATGGAGCCGGCCCAGGAGGTCGGCGGCGACTTCTACGACTTCTTCGTGCTGGAGGGCGGCCGCGTCGGGCTGGCCATCGCCGACGTCTCCGACAAGGGCGTGCCGGCCGCCTTCGTCACCGGCATCACCCGGGTGCTGCTGCGCGCCGCCGCCCGCCTGGCGCTGTCGCCGGCGGAGTGCCTGCACCAGCTCAACGAGCTGCTCTGGCAGGACAACCGGGTCGACGTCTTCGTCACCATGTTCTACGCCGTGCTCGACGGCGCCACCGGCCGGCTGGTCTACGCCAATGCCGGCCACTGCCCGCCCCGGCTGGTCGGCGCCGACGGCCGGGTCCGCCGCATCGAGCCGACCGGCGGCCTGGCGCTGGCGGTGCTGGGCGACATCGCCTATCGCGAGGAGAGCCTGACGCTCGCCCCCGGCGAGACGGTGGTCCTCTACACCGACGGCGTCACCGACGCGCTCGACCCCGCCGGCGACCAGTTCGGCGAGCCGCGCATGGACGCGGTGCTGGCCGCCGCCGCCGGCGCCCCGCCCGACCGCCTGCTCGCCGCGCTGATGGACCGGGTCGGGCAGTTCGCCGCCGGCGCGCCGCGGGCCGACGACATCACCTGCCTGGCGCTGCGCTATCGCGGGCCGCCGGCGGCGTAGCGCCGGCGGCCTCAGTCGCGCATGTGCGCCAGCACGGTGCCCACCCGACGGGTGAGCCCGTTCGGCACGTCCGGGTTGTCGCGCAGCAGCGGAGTCAGCCCGCTGAGAAGGTCCCGCGCGGCCTGGCTGATGGGGATGCCGCCGGCCCGCGCTTGCCGGATGACATGCTGCTCGAGATGCATGTCGAAGCCGATGTTGTCCCAAGGCTCCTGCCCGCCCCCCGCCGTGAAGCGCACCGCCTCCAGGTCGAACGCCTTGAGCAGGGCGTTGGCGACCCGCTCGGCGCCGTCATCGGGCCCGTACTCGGACCGCAGCAGGCGATCGAACGTTGCGAGCCGCTGGTGGGACGGGGTCTCCGGCTGCGGCCCGTCCTCGGGCTCGACGCTCGCGCTCTCGTCCCCGGGCCGGTCGATGAGGTCGTCGAAATAGGCCCTGATCGCGCCGAGCAGCGGGCGCGGCACCAGGCCATCGGCCTCCAGGGCGGGGATCAGGCGGTCGCGGATGGTCATCGCCGCCTCGCTCGCGCTGCCCCCGTTCCACCCCTCGCGGATGTCGACCATCGTGTCCAGCATCTCCTTCAGGGCCCGGGCGTCGGTGGCGCTGCCCGCGTCGAAATCGCCGAACCGCTGCCGCAGCGCGCCGACCTGGGTGCCGGCCTCCATCGCCTCGGCCTTCGCCAGCATCTCGCGCAGCTGGGCGCCCGTCAGCGGCCGGTTGGCCGAGGACAGGATCAGGGGATCGGCCCGGCCCTGCAGGATCTTGTCGAGCCGCTCGCGGGCGTTCTTATCGCCCGCGGCGAGGCTGGCCGGGTCCTCCTCCTTGCCGTCGACGGCGAGGAACACGGACCGCGCGATCCCCTCGCCATAGATCACCGCCAGCGCCTTGTAGACCATCCGCTTCGATTCGATGTAGGCGCCCTGGTCGTCGGTCGCGCCCAGCTCGCGCAGCGCCCGCCCGCCGACGCCGCCCTCGGTGGCGGTCAGCCCGCCCTGGCCGTCGCTGGCGATCTCGAGGTCGTCATGCAGCGCCAGCGCCTCCAGCCGGGCCAGGCTCAGAGTAATGTTGTAGTGGGTGCCGCTCCGCTCGATCTCGGCGCGCTCGATCATCCGGCTGATCTGGCGCCCGGTGAGCGGGTGGTCGACGCTCGATACGACGTGCCCGCGCTCGTCCAGCCGCCCGGCGCCGGCGACGAAGGCCTTGCGGGCGACGTCGAGGCCGTACTCCTTCACCAGGGCGTCGAAGACGGCCCGCTTGGCGTCGCCGTACTCCGCCTTCTTCTGGCTGCGGTCCTCGTCGCCGAAATTGACCTTCAGGTTGCGCACCAGCCGGCCGCCCCAGCTGCCCTCGCGCGTCTCGATGTGGCGCTGGGCGCCCTGGCCGGTGGCCCTGAGCTCGGCATCGCCGAGCTTGGCGAAGCGGTTGAGGTCGGTGAGCGTCAGGTTGATGTCCGGCATCGCTGGCCTCCGCGGGCGCGGCTCGCAGGGCCGCCTCCGGAAAGATGAACCCTTCGCGCACCTGCGGCAATCGGTCCGACGGCCGGCCGCGGCAGGCGCCCGGCGCCCTAGCCGCCGATCGGGCGCTCGAGATGGAGCTGCGCGGTCGCCCGGATCGGCTCGGGCAGCCGGCCCTCCCAACCAGGCTGCCGCAGCGTCGCCAGCGGGATCTGCAGCACCAGATCGGCCTCGATGCGGTCGGTCTCCGGGTCGAGCGCCAGCTCTTCCTTGTCGCCGGCCCCGAGCAGGCTCTGCAGGTGCCGCACCTCGCGATAGGAAATCTCGATCGCCTCCCGGCCCTCGTCGTCCCGCACCCGCCGGGCCTCGATCTGCAGCTCGTCCCGGCTGCGGTCGGCGAGCAGCTCGCGCCCGTCGCCGGCCATGTCGCGGAGCGAGTCGAGGACCAGCTGCCCCGGGATGTCCCGCGTCAGCAGCCTGGAGAGGTTCTGCATCGCCGTCTCGTCGGCCTGCCGGTCGCCGCCGCCCACCAGCGTCCGCAGGCGCTCGGCCGCGGTGTCGGGCGTCAGCCCCTGCGAGCCGCCGCGGGGCGTCCGGACCGTGATGAGCTCGGCGTCGCGCACGCAGCCCCGTCCGACCCCGTAGGTCCCATTGAGCGTCTTCTCCATCTCCTTGCCGACCTGGTCGCCGAGCACGACACGGTCGAGCGCCTGCTCCCGGTCGGCCACCCAGCGGCCGTCGCGCTGCTCGTAGAGTCCGGCCAGGCGCTGCTCCTGCCGGGACAGGGTCACCGACTCCGCCTCGGACTCGCCCAGCCGCGCCGCGAGCCAGCCGCCGAGCCGGTCCATCGGGATCCGCGCCTCGCGCTGGCCGGGATCGAGCACGTCGACGGTCCCGGCATCCTTCGGGTCGACATGGAGGTGGATGCTCTCGCCGTCCCCGATGTCGAGCGACCAGAAGTAATGGCCGGGCGCGTCGGCCTCGTCCTGCAGCCTGATCTCGCGGGCCATCTGGCCGGCGATGTCGCTGCAGGGCAGCACGCCGTCCTCGCCCCGGTCGAAGGCGCGGCCGTCGGGCTGGCGGACCAGCGCGCCCTCCGGTGCGCCGGTCCGCCGCGCCCAGTCCTCGGGCGAGGCGTGCCGCGGCGCGCCGCTGCGGTCATAGCGGGAAACCTCGGCCTCGGCATGCTCCAGCATTCGCCGTACCTGCGCGCCGGTCAGCGGGTGGTCGCGCGAGGATTCGATGCCGCCGCCTTCGCGCGCCCGGCCGGCCCCGGCGAGGAAGGCGCGCTCGGCCAGCTCCGGGCCGTAGACCTGCTTGAGCGCGTTCAGCACCCAGTTCTTGGCGCCGGAATATTCCGTCCGGCCCTCGCGCGCGCCCTCCGGTCCGAAGGCGATCTTCAGGTTGCGCGCGATCCGGCCGCCGAGCGACCCGGCCTTGGTGGTCACCCCGTCGGGGCCGCCGATCAGCTCGCGGTCGCCGCTGCCGGCCAGCCCCTCGAGCTGCTGCCTCAGGGTCGGCGGCCGGGCGGCCAGCTCGCGGTCGACCTCGCGCAGCGCGGCGACCATCTTCAGGGTCAGCGCCTGCGGCACGTCGGGATCCTTGGCGAGGCCCAGGGTGACCGCCCGGTGGAAGGCGGCGAAGGCGTCGGGGCCCTCGGCCTCGATCAGCCGCACGGCCTCTTGCTGCAGGATCCCCGGCAGGCCGTCCGAGGCGTCCCAGGCCGGGCGCTCCCCCTCCGGGTCCATCAGCCAGCCGACCAGCTCGCCGCCCTCCTGCTGGCCGAAGCAGCTCTTCAGCGCATGGATGAAGCGTCCGGCCGGGTCCTCCGGCGCGTCGAGATTGCCGGGATCGCGCAGGATCTCCTCCAGCCGCTCCTCCGCGTCCCTCATCGACTCCAGCCGCGGCGGCGGCTCGCCCTCGCCCTCGGGCACCGTGGCCCCGGACAGCGCCCGCAGCTCGCGCGCGACGGCGACGGTGAGGTCGGGCGGGACGTTCGGGTCGCGGGCGAGCAGCGGGATGACCTGCCGCCCGAGCTCCTCGGCCGCCTCCGCCTCGGTGATGCCGCTGTGCTCGGCCAGCGTCTCGACCCGCTCCTGCAGCTCGTCGCGCAGCGCCTCGCCATTCCATCGCGCCCCATCGCCGCGGCGCGGCCAGGCGACGCTGCCGTCCTCCTGCGGCTGCCCGAGCTCCTCCTTGATCCAGCCCGTCAGCTCCTTCGCGGCCTCGCGCTCGGCCGCCTGCAGCATCTTCTCGATCTGCCGGCCGGTCAGCGGGTGGTTCATCGAGGACTCGACGTTGCCCTGCTCGTTCAGGTGGCCGGCGCCGGCGACGAAGGCGCTCTTGGCGATCTCCGGCCCGTAGGCTCTGGAGAGCGCCTGGAAGACCGCGTTCTTGGCCGCTTCGTTGCCCGCCATCTTCTCGGAGCGGTCTACCCCGACGGCGATCTTGAGGTTGCGCACGGCACGGCCGCGCCACGAGCCTTCGCGCATCTCGGCCTGCAGGTCGTCGCCCTCGCCGGAGACCCGCAGCTCGTGGTCGGCCTGCACCGCGAACCCGCGGAGATCCTGCACTGACAGCTCGAGCGGCATGGCCCACACTCCCCATCGCGCGACGGCGCTTTTGCCGGGATTTTACACCGGATCGCGCGAGCGCGCATCGCCGGCCTCATGTTGTCCGGCGGTCGCGGAACTGTTATTTTGCAACGGTTTGGTGTGGGTGCGGCGCGCGCTGCAAGCGCTGTCGCCGCAGGCGATCCGGTCCGGGCGAGGAGAGGGGCATGGCGATCGGCATCGAGAACTTTCGCGAGGTCGGGACCTTCTCGGGCCGGGTCACCCTCGGCCAGACGCCGGAGGGCAAGGCCGCGCTGGTCGCCACGAAAGGCGGCCTGCTCGGCAAGATCGCCGACTGGATCCAGCCCGAGCATACGCCGCAGCAACGGCTCGACCAGAACCGCCAGGTGCGGCAGGCCTTCTACGACTCGCTCGTGAAGTCGATGGGGCAGGATCTTGCCGACCGGGTGCTGCGGCGCACGCTGGGGGTCGATGGCGTCGGTTTCCTCGCCTCGCCCCGCAGCCTGCACGCATCGCAGATCCGGCAGGTGATGAGCGGGGCCGGCGAGATGTTCCGGCTGAACTACCAGCAGAACCAGCGCAGCGTCGAGCGCTTCATGGCCAATGGTCTCGACCAGGCGGTCTTTCTCGAGACCGGGACGGAGCCCGACCTGCGCGGCGCGCCGGATCTCAAGGAGGCGTTCCGCAACCTCGTCGAGATCGATCCGGACCTGAAGACCGGACGCTTCAGCGACGGCGACCTGCGCAGCCTCGCGCAGCAGGCCGCCAGGGACTGCGTCGCCGCGCGCGAGCGCAGGTTCGACTCGCAGTACCCGGAGCTGGCGAAGCTGGAGAACGGCCACCGCCACGATGCCGGCAGCTGGTTCGAGGCGATGCGGGGCGACATCCAGGGCTCGGCGCTCGACGGGCCCGGCAAGGTCGCCGCCCGGGCGGCGCTCGACGACATCGAGAGCACCAGGGCCCTTCGCGGCGAGACCCGGTTCGATCCGGAGAGGGCGTTGGCCCAGCAGGACGAGATCGCCGGGCACCGCGATCGGCTCGAGGCCCACCGCGGCCGCATCGAGTCGATGCTCGCCCTGATGGTCGAGGACAGCCCCGAGCGCACCATGCTGGAGGCGCTGTCGGACGAGCTCACGCACCAGATGGACCAGCTGAACGCCAAGCTCGAGATCATCGACCAGTACCGGCAATCCGATCCGCTCTCCGCCAAGGCGGTCGCCTACGACAAGCTGGTCTGGGCGCAGTCTTCCCTCCTGGCGCTGGAGGATGCCCAGGCGCAGCTCTCGACGATGTACGCGGATCTGCCGGACGGGTCGCAGCGGAAGCAACTGGTGTCCGAGGCCCTGGAGAAGCTGAAGACGGTGGTGCCGGAGGAGCACGAGCGCGTGCTCGCCGCCCGCGAGAGCTGGCAGCAGGCGAGCCTGGACCGGCCCGAGGACGCCACGACCCAGATCAAGCAGCACAAGAAGGACGAGATCGCCCGGCTGGAAGCGACGCTGGAGCACCTGCGGATCATCCTGCCGTGGCAGCATCTCACCGAAGGCCGCGCGGAATCGCGCCTCAACGAGATGCGCGTCAAGGCGCTCGACACCGCCCAGGACTGGCACGTCATCGACCGCAAGTTCACCGTCGAGCGCGACGGCGCGACCTCGACTTGGCGTGCCGTCATCACGCCCTTCAGCCAGATCGACGGCGTGGTCGGCGAGCGCTACCGCGCGGAGGGGCGCGGCGGCGTCAGCGCCGGCAACCGGCACGAGCCCGAGCATGCGCGCAACGGCATGCACGCCGTGCTCTACCGCGTCGGCGAGGACGGCACCGAGACCAAGGTCACCGAGGAGTTCGGCTTCGGCGTGGTCGATGCCTGGAAGATCAAGGACAAGGACGCGCGCGAGCAGGCGGCGCTGAACGGCGCCAAGGAGGTGCTGACCGCGATCATGGACGTCAACGAGGACTTCCAGGCGCGCGCCATCGAGAACCAGCAGCAGGGCCGCCCGCCGAGCAAGCTGGTGCATGTCGACCTCAACCTGATAACCGCCGACAGCACGATCCGCGGCAAGCTGAGCGAGGACTACAACGAGGCCGGCTTCACCCGGAGCGAGTTCGATGCCTTCGCCGCCCACGACGGCGTGCAGCAGCTGCCGACCAAGGACGGCGGCACCGTGCCCGTCGAGGTCGAGAGCATCACCTTCTCCTTCGGCGTCAACGCGCTCGCCATGGGGACGGGGGGCATCCTGAAGGGGTCGCTGGTCACCGAGGGCCAGCGCTGGGACGCCGTCGAGGCGCACGACAAGGCCAACCTGGAGAAGCTGCTGGGCGACCTGCAGCCCGGCATGGCGCCCGGCGGCCATGTCGGCCGCATCGTCGACCGGCTGCGCGAGCGCGCCGACGCGCCCGACACCGGCGCGACGGAAAAGCGCGACATCGAGCGGCTGATCGGCCGCATCCAGCGGCAGGTCGACGAGACCCGCGAGCTCTACGTCAGCGGCGACTACAAGCGCGGCATCGACGATGCCTACAAGATGGTGCGCCAGATCGGCATGGTCTGCGACCTCGCCAGCGACGCGCTCAAGGCGCTCGACGACCAGGACATGCTGATCGCCAAGTCGGCGCACTGCAAGAGCAACAAGGACCGCGGCGGGATGTCCCGCGTCGAGAGCTGGTCGGCGGCGATCATCGGCGCGCTCGGCGGCAACGTCGAGCCGAAGAAGGGGTTCGAGAACCCCGAGGACCAGCGGATCTACGATATCGTGGCGACCAGCTCCGGCCAGGTCGAGGTGCAGACCTACAACACCGGCCTCGGCGGCAGCAAGAACGCCAAGGAGGCGAAGAGCCGCTTCGGCGACGAGGGCGCCCTGGGCTATGCCAAGGGCATGTCCAGCTTCGCCGAGGCCTGAGCGCCGCGAAGGGAGTGAATCGATGTCGATCGAGCTGATGCGCAGCCTGCTTCGTGACCTCGGCGCCGAGATCGGCATCCCCGAGCTGGCCCCCGACGAGGACGGCTTCTGCTGCCTCGAGATCGGCGGGCGCGTGCGGCTGTCGCTGCAATACGACCCCGAGGGCCAGGACCTCGCGCTGTTCGCGCCGCTCTGCCGGCTCGCCGGCGGCGAGGACCGCGCCGAGGCGCAGGCCGCCATGCTGGCCGGCAACATGCTGTGGGCGGGGACGCAGGGCGGCACGCTCGCGGTCGAGCCCGCCGAGGGGACGGCGTTCCTGCAGATGAAGGAGAAGATCCAGGAGCTGGACCGGGCCAGCCTGGTCGCGCTGGTCGAGCGCTTCGTCCAGGTCGCGGAGGTCTGGCAGGACCGGCTGGCCGCCTATGCGGCGGATGCCGCCGAGGCCGCCGCGCCCGAGGCCGGCGAGTCGGCGCCGCGCCCGGCCGACCTCATCCGCCTCGCCTGAGTCCTCCCTCTCCCGTATGGCGGGAGAAGGTCGGGGTGAGGGTGGTGCCGCGGGAGAGGGGATCTCGATGCCTCATCCCGCCGGCCGCAGCGACTGCACGAAGCGCAGCACCTCGGCCACCGGCTCGATCAGGTCGGAGGGGATGAACTCGCTGACCGGCACGTCGTTCCACAGCGAGTGGGCCAGCGGCACGTTCTGCATCACCGGGATGCCCTCCTCGCGCGCCATCTCGACGATGCGCTGGGCGACCAGGTCCTGCGCCTTGGCCAGCACCACCGGCAGCGGCGTCTCGTCCTTCTTGTAGAAGAGCGCGACGGCGATGTGCGTCGGGTTGGTGACGATCACCGTCGCCTGCTTGGCCTTGGCCACGGTGTCCTGGTTGACCAGTTCCTGGTGCAGGTGGCGCCGCGCGCTCTTGATGTGCGGGTCGCCCTCCATCTCCTTGTACTCCCGCTTCACCTCGTCCTTGCTCATCATCAGCTCCTTGATGTGCATGCGCTTCTGCAGCAGGAAGTCGGCCGCGGCGACGACGATGAACGCCCCGGCCGAGATGATGATGATCTGCTTCAGCATCGCCGCCGCGGTCGCCTGGATGCAGGGCGCGCCGCAGACCGGCGACTTGATCAGCGGGTCGATGCTGCCGCGCACGACGAGAAAGATCAGCACCGACAGCACCACCACCTTGATGATCGACTTGAGGAACTCGAGCAGGTTCTTCTTGCCGACGATGTTCTTGATGTTGGCGCCGGGGTTGAGCTTCTTCAGGCTCGGCTTCATCGCCTCGCCGGAGAGCAGCAGGCCGAACTGGAAGACGTGGCTGACGATGGCGATGACCACCACCGCGCCCAGGATCGGCAGCAGGATCAGCGCGGCGGCGCCGAGCAGGCCGTGCAGCACCGACTTGACGCCGAGCCAGAAGGGCGCGCCGGTCATCGTCGCCGGCAGCAGGATCATCTCCTGCAGCTGCTGGAAGGTGTTGGGCAGCGTGCCCCAGAAGATGGCGAGGATGCCGAGCAGCAGCGCCGTCGAGACCACCTCCTTGCTCTTGACGACCTGGCCCTTCTTGCGCGCGTCGCGCAGCTTCTTGGCGGTCGGCTGCTCGGTCTTCTCGCTCACGGCAGCGCCCGGCGGACCAGGTCGAACAGGCCGTTGATCTCGGCCCGGCCGAAATGCAGGTAGCGGAAGAGGAAGGCCATGTAGAGGATCAGCACGAACATCGCCACGCCGCTCTTGATCGGCATGGCGAGGAAGAAGACCTGCAGCTGCGGCGCGAAGCGGCTGACCATGGCGAGGCCGAACTCGGCGAGGAACATGGCGACGATGGCCGGCGCGGCGAGCAGCACGGCCAGCCCCATGAAGCGGTCGAGCTGGTTGAGGAAGATCAGCCCGGCATCGGCGTTGAGCGAGGGCAGCAGCGAGGTGATCGGCCACAGCAGGTAGCTGTTGTAGAGCCCGTCGAGGAACAGGATGAAGCCGCCGCCGGCGAAGAAGTAGGCGACGAAGGACTGGAACAGCAGGATGGAGATCGGCGAGCTCTCGCTGCCCGACAGCGGGTTCAGGGTCGAGGCGATGCTGGCGCCGCGCTGGTTGTCGATCAGCGAGCCGACCGCCTCGACGCCCCAGAAGACCAGCCCGACGAGATAGCCCATGAGGAAGCCGATCAGCGTCTCCTTGAGCACGATGATGGCGTAGTCGACGACGCTCAGCCCGCCCGCCTCGACGGTCTTGTAGAGCAGCGGGGCGAAGACCAGCGACAGGCTGAGGGCGACGGCGTTGCGCGCCAGCCCGGGCAGCACCTGGCGGGTGAGGAAGGGCAGGACGGTGAAGGCGGCGACGATGCGCGGCGTCGCCAGCGCCAGGGTCAGCAGCAGGGTCTTGAGCTGGGGCAGCGCCTCGATCATTTGCCGAGATGCGGGATGCCGTCGAACAGGATCAGCGTGTAGTTGTAGAGCTCGCCGCCGAGCCAGCGGGCGGTGGCGAAGATGGTGGCGATCACCGCGATCAGCTTGATCGCGAAGGACAGCGTCTGCTCCTGGATCTGGGTCAGCGCCTGGATCAGGCTGACCAGCGTGCCGACCACCGAGGCGACGATGATGGTCGGCAGCGACAGCAGCAGCACCAGGGTGAGCGCGCGCGAGGCCTGGTCGATGACGTCGATCCCGTGCATCCGGGTCTCCTAGGCCCTCGCCGTCGCCGGGCCCGGCCCGGCACGCCACGGGGCTGTTGCGACAGGGATGCCCGGCTCGGGGCCGGGCATGACAGCGGTGGGGTGGACGGCGCTCGTTCCCTTGGTCATTGCCGGGCTTGACCCGACACTGCTCACCCACTTCATCCTGTCATCCCCGGGCTTGACCCGGGGATCCAGGGCGGCCTCACGGACGTCGGCAAGCGGGCGGCGCAAGTGAGTCGGCGGGGCCGGCATGGATCGCCGGGTCAAGCCCGGCGATGACAGGGTGGAATGGGGTACACAATTCCGAAGTCCCGCCAAGGGAACAGCAGCCGGGCTTGACCCGGCAACCCGGGGAGCCGTCGCGGCCGGGAGGGTTCTCCTCATCGGTAGGTCAGCAGCAGGCCGTGGATCAGGCGCGTCCAGCCATCCACGGTGACGAACAGGAACAGCTTCAGCGGCAGCGAGATGGTCACCGGCGAGACCATCATCATGCCCATCGCCAGCAGGATGTTGGAGATGATCAGGTCGATGGCGATGAAGGGCAAATAGAGCAGGAAGCCGATCTCGAAGGCCGAGGTCAGCTCGGAGACGGTGAAGGCCGGCACCAGCACCATGAAGTCGTCGGTGGTCACCTGGTCGGCCATTTCCGCCGGCCACAGCTTGTGCGCCGCCTCGACGAAGAAGCGCTGCTCGCCGGGGCTCGCCCGCTTGCGCAGGAACGCCTTGAAGGGATCCTTGGCGGCGTCGAGCGCCGTCATGATGCCCTGCGTCGTGCTGAGGTCCGCCTTGCTCGCCTGCGCCAGGCGGAACGCCTCCTGCCCGACCGGCGCCATGACGAACACGGTCAGGATGATGGCCAGCCCGTTCAGCACCATGTTGGGCGGGATCGACTGCACGCCGAGCGCGTTGCGCACCAGCGACAGGATGACCGCGATCTTGACGTAGGAGGTCGCCATGACAGCGATGAAGGGCACCAGCGCCAGCGCGCCGAGCCCGATGACCAGCGTCAGCGGATCGGGCATCCCCGGCGTCAGCATGCCGCCCATCTACGCGCCGCGCCCGGCCAGCTCGATGACGCGGACGCCGAGCCGGTCCTCGACCTCGATCAGCTCGCCGCTGCCGACGACGCGGCCATTGGCCCGGATCGTCACCGCGTGCCGCCAGTCCTTGCCGAGGTCGAAGACGTGCCCCTTGCCGATGGCGCGGATCTCGGCCAGCGTCAGCGTGGCGCCGCCGAGCTCGAAGACGAGGTCGATCTCGACCTCGTCGAGCGAGGCCGCCGGCGCCTCGGCCGGCTTCGCGGCGGTTTTCTCCGGTGCCTTCTCGGCCGTCTTATCGGCCGCCTTCTCCGGCGGCTTCGCGGCAGCGGCAGCCTTCTCGGCCTGCTTCTCGGCCTGCTTCTCGGGCGGCTTGCCGCCCGCCTTCGCGCCCGGCTCCGGGCCGGGTGCCTCCGCGGGACCCTGCGCCATGATGTCCTTCACCTGCTCCGTGACGATGACGGCCGCGCCCTCGATCCGGGCCTTCCAGGCCAGGCGCGGCGCCAGCCGCAGGATCAGCGAGTCGTCGGCCGAAAGGAAGCTCCGCTCGACCAGCACGATGTCCGCCGGCTCGAGGCCGGCGAGCTCGGCGAGCGGCAGCCGGGTGGTGCCGATCTCCAGCCGCACCGGCAGCGGCAGCGCATCGGGGACCTCGCGCGGCGGCGCCGGCCGATCCGCGAGCAGGGCTGCTACCAGCGCCACGCCGCGCGCATCGGCGGCCAGCCGGCCGCGCGCCCGGTCGGCGCCGCCGGGCTCGCGCAGCACGAAGCCGATCGTCGTCCGTCCCTCGGCCCCGCCGGCGCCGCGCGCCTCCGCCGCCTCGGCCGGCGCCACCGCCACCTTGCGGCCGGTGGCCGCCTCGAAGGCCTGCGCCAGCTCGGCCAGCGCCACCTCGATGGCCGCGGCGCGCAGCGCCGGCGGCGCCGAGGCGAGCGCCGCGTCGGGCAGCAGCGGCTCGAGCGCGCGGGCGAGGAAGAAATCGTCCAGCCCGACGGCCAGCGGGACCCCGTCCACGACCAGCGCCAGGCTCAGCGGCCGGCGCAGTGCGGCGGCAGGTCCGGGACGAAGGAGAGCTCGAGCGCGAGGTCGAGCACGCTGCAGGCCGATGCCGGCGCCGCGGTCGTAGATCCGGTTGAGGTCGGCGGCCAGCGCGGCCGTCAGGCGCGGGCGGCCGGATCCGGCCGTCGCGCCCGGCGCCGCGAGGCCGGCGCCGTCATTCACGGTCCGCCTGCTCCTCGGCGATGTTGCGCTGCTGGCGCGAGCGGCCGTCGCCATGGCCGGCCTCGGCGCCGCCGGAGCTCAGCACCACCACCACCTCCTGGCCGAGCTTGTCCTGCAGCCGGCCCTGCAGCAGCGTGTCCTGGCCGCGCAGCGCATCGAGCGCGGTCGCCGACCCGGCGACCAGCTGGATCTCCAGCCGGCCATCGACCTGGGCGATGCGGATCTCGGTGTCGGGCAGCACGCTGTCCTTGAGCTGGATGCGCACCTCGCTGCCGCCGGCCAGCCCGTCCTTGGCGACCAGCACCCGGTCGGCGATCTGCCCGGCCAGGCTGTCGATCGTGCCGCGCGCCGCCGTGGCCTCGAGCTTGCCCGGGTCGGGCACACCCTGCAGCCGGCGCAGCATCAGCTCGCCCGGCGAGGGCAGCGCCTCGCCGTCCCGGCCCGAGCGGTCCTCGTCGCCGGAATGCTCCTGGTCGCGGCCGCGCCCCTTGCCTTCGCGCTCCTCGACCATGCGCTGGAAGCGATCGGACTCCTCGCCCGAGGGCTGCCGCGTCGCGTCCGCCGGCTTGGCCGCCGACGTGCTGCTGCCGCCGCCGGCGGGACCGCTAATCGGGATGCTGCTCATGCCCGGATTCCTCCCGCAGGACCGTATCCTCGTCCTGCTCTTCGCCGCCCTCGTCCGCCTCGGCCCGGCGGCCGGTGAACTCCTCCATCTCGACGTCCTCGCGGCGCGCCTCCTCGCGGCGCAGCTCCTCGATCAGGACGCTCGAGAGCTCGGTGAACTTCTGCCGCCCCTTGAACGCCGCCATGTGGCCGAGCCGGGCCTGCTCGAGCGCGCCGCGCGCCGCCTCGACCGCCTTGCGCGCCTCGGCCAGGTGCTCGACCATCAGCCGCTCCTTCTCGCGCATGTCGAGCACCTGCAGCTTCAGCCGGTCGAGGTCGCTGAGCTGCACCAGCTGGTCGATGATCGCAGCGTAGAGCTGGCGCTCGCGCTCGGCGCTCCAGCGCCGGTACTCGTCGAGCGCCTTGTCCGCCTTCTCGCGCCGGGCGGCCGCCAGGTCGAGCGCGGTGCGGCGCCGGCCGACCTCCTTGGCCGCCTCGGCCTCGCGGAACGACTTGATCCGCAGCAGCTCGTCGAACACCGTCCTCATCCGACCAACGCCGCCAGCGCCTTGACGGTGTCGGCGAAGCCGACCTTCTCGTCGGTCGCCTGGCGCAGGAAGCCGCGGATCTTGTCGATCTTCTTCAGCGCCTCGTCGGTCGTCGCGTCGGCGCCGGCCTTGTACTCGCCGATCTTCACCAGCAGCTCGACCTCGTCGTACTTGGCGAGCAGCTCGCGCAGCCGGCCCGCCGCCTTGCGGTGCTCCTTCGTGGTGATCGCGCCCATCACGCGGCTGGCGCTGAGCAGCACGTCGATCGCCGGGTAGTGGTTCTGCGCCGCCAGCCGGCGCGACAGGATGATGTGGCCGTCGAGGATCGAGCGCGTCTCGTCGGCCACCGGCTCGGTCATGTCGTCGCCCTCGACCAGCACGGTGTAGAGCGCGGTGATCGAGCCCTTGTCCGACATGCCGGTGCGTTCCATCAGCTTCGGCAGGGTGGCGAAGACCGAGGGCGGGAAGCCGCGCCGGGTCGGCGGCTCGCCGGCGGCCAGCCCGATCTCGCGCTGGGCGCGCGCGAAGCGGGTGACCGAATCCATCAGGAACAGCACCTTCTTGCCCTGGTCGCGGAAATACTCGGCCATCGCCGTCGCGACATAGGCCGCCTTGGCCCGCTCCATCGAGGACTTGTCGGAGGTGGCGACGACGATCACCGAGCGGGCCATGCCCTCCTCGCCCAGCTCCTTCTCGATGAACTCGCGCACCTCGCGGCCGCGCTCGCCGATCAGCGCCAGCACGGTGACGTCGACGGCCGCCCCCTTGACCAGCATGCCGAGCAGCGTGCTCTTGCCGCCGCCGGCCGCCGCGAAGATGCCCATGCGCTGGCCCTCGCCGCAGGTCAGCACGCCGTCGAGCGCGCGCACGCCGAGCGGCAGCGGGTCCTTGATGATCCGCCGGGTCAGCGGATCGGGCGAGTCGGCCATCACCGGGTAGAACGATTCGGGCTGGAACGGCCCCTTGGTGGCGCGGTCGAGCGGCGCGCCCATGCCGTCGAACACCCGGCCGACCAGCCCGGGGCCGACCGGCACGACGTGCGGCCGGCCGGTCGGGATCACCTCGGTCGAGGCATGGATGCCCTGGATGTCGCCGATCGGCGTCAGCAGCGTGGCGTCGCGGGCGAAGCCCACCACCTCGGCCTTCAGCTCCAGCCCGTCGCCGGGGTTGCGCAGGATGCAGACCTCGCCGACCTTCACCGCCGGCACCACCGCCTTGATGATGGTGCCGAGCACCTGGGTGACGCGGCCGCGCACCTCGAGCGTCGTCGCCTCGGCGATCGACAGCCGCATCAGGTCGGTGATGTAGCCGAGATGGCCGAGCCCGCCCGCGGGATTGCGTCCCGCCGGCCCGGCCGCCGCTTGCCCCTCGCCCCCCGCCGCCACCAGCCCGCCCCCCCTCAGTCCGGCGGCGGCGCGCCGGCGCCCGCGCCATGCGCGACGAAGCTCTTGGCGATGGCGCGGCGGATCGCCTCGAGCTGGATCTCGACGCTGGCGTCGACGCTGCCGATGTCGCTCTCCAGGATGCAGCCGCCGCGCGACAGCCGCCCGTCGGCGACGATGTCGACCATGCCGATCGAGGGATAGGGCTTCAGGATGTCGTTGAGCTGCTCCTTGACGGCGGCCGCCTGGTCGGGCGCCACCCGCACCGTGACCTGCTTCTGGCTGCGCACCACCGAGAGCGCGTTCTTGACGACGCGCCGCACCAGCTCGCGGTCCTCGAGCTCGCCGATCACCCGGTCGACGGCGCCGATCACCAGCTCGACCATGGTCTCCTCGACCTTGGTGAAGTAGTCGAGCGTGCCGGCGACCGCATCCATCATGCGCTCGGCCGCCTCGAGCTTCGCCTGCGCCGTGCCCTCCTCGTAGCCGCGGCGCTTCTCCGCCTCCAGCGCGGCGGCCGCGCCGGCGCGGATCGCCTCGGCCTCGGCGGCCGCCCGCTCGACCAGCGCGCCGGCCTCGAGCCAGGCCTGGTACTCGGCCGCCTTGATCACCTTGCGGCCGGGCGGCAGCCGGAACGGCGCCGCGTTCAGGCGAGCAGAGAACGCCATGGCGGCGCCACCTCCCCGGCCAGGCGGCAGAGCAGCCGCAGCGACGCCTCGCGCTCGAGGCCGGGCGCCGCCTCGAGCTCGATGCGGGGATCGAGCTTCAGCCGCAGGCGCCGCAGCAGCCCGGCGGGCTCACCGGACAGCGCGGCGGCGAGGCAGCGCCAGCCCAGCGTCCCGGCCTCGGCGACCAGCGCCTCGGCGGTGACGGCGGCGGTCGGCGCGACCGCGGGCGTCGGGCGCAGCCGCGCCTCGCGCACCGCCGCCTCGTAGGGTTCCACGCCGATCGCTGCCTTGATGACGCGCACCGAGGCGCGGTCGACCAGCCGGCTGATCGCCGGCGCCGCCAGCGACAGCCCGGCGCGGCGCGACAGGGCCGCCAGGCTGGCGCCGTCGAGCAGCGCCAGCCGGGCCGCCTTGCCGTCGAAGGCGATGCGGTCCTCCGGGTCGGCGCCGATCCGCGCCAGGATGTGCCGGCTGATCGCCAGCTCGCCGCGCCGGCGCGCCGCCGCCTCGCGCCACAACTGGGCGCCGACCAGCCGCTCGGCCCAGTCGGGATGCAGGTAGCGCGAGGGCAGCAGCAGGAACTCCAGCGCGCGCGGCAGCAGCGGGTCGCGCCGCGCCAGCGCCGTCCGCAGCCACTCAGCCTCCATCGGCCACCGCCGGCTTGCGGGCGCTCTCGCGCAGGCGCCAGTAGAGGAAGCCACTGGCGCCGAGCGCCGCCACCAGCAGCACGACGAGCGAGCCGACGATGGCGAGGAAGGTCCCCATCGAGCCCTTGTCGAGCCGCACCATCAGCACCTGCCTGAGGCCGCCCGCCGGCGCCGGCTCGGCGGCAGCGGCCGCCGCCGGCAGCGGCGCCTCGGCGGGGATCAGCACCACCGACACCTTGTCGTAGGCCAGGCCGGCGATGCTGTTGGTGACCAGCCGCTTGATCTGCGGCACCAGCACGTCGAGGTCGTAGTTCTCGCGGTACTTGATGAACACGGCAGCCGAGGACGGCGTCGAGGCGCCCTCGGTGTCGCCCTCCGACAGCACGACATGGACCCGCGCGGTGACCACGCCGTCGATGTGGGCGAGCGTGCTGGAGAGCTCCTGCGACAGCGCGTAGATCAGCCGGACCCGCTCCTCGAGCGGCGAGGAGACCAGCCCCTGCTTCTGGAAGACCTCGCCCATGCTGGCGAGCTTCTCGCGCGGCAGGCCCTCGGCCTTGAGGATCTCGATCGCCTGGGCGAGCTGCGACTTCTCGACGTTGATGGTGCTGGTCTGCTCCTTGCCCGGCACCTTCTCGGCGTCGATGCCCCGCGGCAGCAGGGCGGCCAGGATCTCGTTGGCCTCCTGCTCGGTGAGGCTGGAATAGAGCTCGACCTTGCAGGCCGCCAGCAGCAGCGGCAGCGCGAGCAGCACCAGCCAGCGACCGAGCCGCCGTCCCTTCCCCGCTCTGCCGCCCGGTGCGCGCCCCCCCATCGATGCGATCGCCCCCTCAGTTCCCCTTCATCAGCTGGTCGATCGACTGGGTCGCCTTGCCGCCCACCTTGCCCATCAGGTCGTTCTGCAGCGAGATGCTCTGCAGCTCCATCTGCGCCCGCATCAGGTCCTGGGCGCTGACCTGGTCCTTGCCCAGCACCTCGCCGACCCGCTGCATGCCGTCGGCGAACGAGGAGCGCATCTTGTCGAGGCCCTGCAGGATGGCGTCGCCCGGATTGGCCGGGCCGCCGGCCGGCGCCGCGTCGGCCGGGCCTGCCGTTCCCTTCCCGTCGGCCGCCGAGCCCATCGCCTCGACGCCGCCGGGCGCCTGCGGCCCGGCCAGCGCCTGCTCGAACTGCCCGACCGCGCCGGCGTCCGCCTTGCCGGGCCCGGCGCCGCCGCCGGTGGCGGCGCGCTCGACGACCTGCTGGAGCTGCTGGAGCTGGGCCGGATCGATCATCGCGTACCTCGCAGATCAGGGCGTGGCGAGCAGGGTGCGGGCCAGCGACACCGCCTTGGGGTCCCGCCCGGTCTCGGCCAGATCGCGCAGCACCGCCTGGCTCTCGGCTGCACGGCCGGCGAGCCGCAGGGCGAGGCCGAGCACGCTGCGCGCGTCGTCGCTGGCCGGGTTGATCTTGAGCGCCTTGTCGCGCAGCAGCGCCACGGCCCCTTCCGGCTGCCCGGCGCCGAGCCGGGCCATCGCCGCGCCGACCACCGGCAGCTCGCTGTCGGGCCGCGCCGCCATCAGCGCCGCGAAGATCGCGTCGGCCTCGGCGGCGCAGCCATGCCCGGCGCCCATCAGCCCGATCTCGGTCAGCAGCCGGACGAGCTCCGGCGCGACGGCCGCACCCGCGGCGCCGCTGCCCTCGCTAGGCGACAACGATCTTGCCCTCCGTCTCGGACTGGCCGCGCTGCACCTGCCCGAGCTTCTCCATGATGTCCCGCAGCATCGTCTCCATGGCCTGGTTCTGGTCGTTCGCCCGCTGCCGCGCCTGGTCGGCCAGCGTCGCCTGCCGATCATACTCGAGCTTCGCCGCGTCATGGGTGCTCGCCATGTACTCGAATCCGGCGGCGATGTCCCGCCGGCCCGTCGACAGCTGGCGACCGCCCTGTGCTCTCGAGTTGATCGGGCTCAGCTCGTTCTGGACGGCGCCATCGTCTTCCGGGGGGGCGACCTGCCGCTCTCGGTCATCTCGATCTCCCGGTCGCTCGCAGGCTTGGCGCTCCTCGAGTACGATGGACCTTGACTGGCGGCCCGGAGGTTGACCGCGCCGCTGGCAATGTTGCCTGCCGCGTTGACGAGGGCGGCGACCATGCGCATCGTGGCGGCCTCGCGTACTTCCTGGGCCGCGTTCCCGAGCGCCGTCATCTGCGCCACGGCGTTGGCGTCGCGATCCTCGCGCGCGAACTTGCGCAGCTCGCGGCCGATCTCCAGGAACAGCTTGGAGAACTGCAGCATGTCGTCCTTCAACGTGAGCTGCAGGTCGGCGACCTTCAGCGCCGTGTCGTCGGGAATCTTCTCCGACCGCGGCGGCGAGGGCGGCGGTGGAGCGCCCATCGAACGCACCGGGGGCGGGGCGGGCGGCGGCGGCGCGTCGCCGTCCCCGATCCGCGTCCTGGGCTTCGGCGCGATGTCGTCGCCGTCGGGCCCACGGGTCTGCTGCGGGCCGCCCAGGGGCGGATTGCCGCCGATCGTCAGGGCCATGGCTGCCATCTCCTTCGCGCGGCCCGCCTCCCCGGGCCATCCGGTGTCGTCCGGCCGGCCCAGGCCGTTTGCCCGCCGATGTTCTGGGCGATCATGTCCTTCGTCGCCGCCGGGCCGCGGATCATGTCGAGGATATGGCCGATCACTGCGGTCTGGTCCTGCTGGATCTGCGCGATGCGGTCCATGTCCTCCTTGATCCGCGCTCGATCAGGGCCAGCAGCTTGTCGATGTCGAAGCCTTGTCGGCCTTGCGATCCTCGGCCAGCTTGCCGTGGATCGCGCTGTCGATCTGCAAGCCGCCCTGACGGTAGCCCCGCCTGGACCACCCGGCCGAACACCGGCATCCCGTTTGCGATCCCCTGGATCGTCCAGGATCTGCATTCGGGATCTTCTCCGCGATCTTGGCGAGCAGGCCCGCGAGCTTCTCCGCGAGCTGAGCGGCCCGGCCGGTGACATTGGCGGCCGATGCGGCGCTGCTGGCCCCAGGGTCAGCAGGATGGCCACCGCGGTGATCACGATCATGGCGATCTGGCCGGCCAACTCCGCCGCCTTCTTGTCCACCCCATGCCCTCGAGCATCGAGGTTATCGCCTTGGCCAGGCCCTCGGTTATCTTGCCCATCGCCCCGCTGGCCTGCAGGCCGATCATCACCCCGGTGACGGCGAGGCCGACCAGCGGGCCGAGCGCGCCGCCGCTGACGATCACGGCAGCGACGGCCACGATGGCGGCGAAGGCCATGGCGATCCACCCGAAGATCTTGGCGACCGTCGAGGCCTTGGCCGCCTTCTCCATCTCGCGGGCGGCCTCCTCCAGCTTCTTGATCGTTTCCTTGTGCATTGTATTCGCGTGGTCGCGGTTGGAGAGGATCGTCGCCTTGCTGGTGCGACCCTGCTCCTCGCTCAGCGCGTGGTACATCTCCATCAGCAGGATCGCGCTGTTGGAGAAATCCTCCTTCGGCGGCGGCAGCACCGGCCGCCCGTCGCCCTGCCCCGTCGTCCCCGGGAGGCCGTCGCCCGACTTGAGGATGATAGGCTCGGTGCGCGGGCCGCGCGTCCCGAGCGGGGTGAGCTCGACCTGCTCGTCGCCGCGCGGCGCTTCGCCCGCGGCGCGCCGCCCCCGACATTGCCGATCGCCACGGCCGCCGCCACCGCCCGCCGCCGCGGTCCCGGGCTCGAGCTGCTCGAGCAGGACCGTTGCGCGCTGGTGGACACGGGCGAACTCGGGCTTGCCCTCAGAAGTGGCGGGCCGCCGTGAGCGCGCTGATCGAAGCCTCGCGCTGGCCCATCGCCAAGTAGCAGTCGGCGGCGTGCAGCGGCACCTCGGGATCGTTGACGTCGAGCAGCCCGGCCATGGCGTAGGCCTGCACCGCCGCCGGGTAGTCCTTCAGCATCTGCTCGGTCGCGCCCAGGCCCATCCAGAAGCGGCGGTCGAGGTGGTTGTAGAAGACCAGGAAGGAGAACGCCTTCTTGGCGTCGTCGTACTTTCCCTGGTTGTAGAAGTTGTAGCCCATGGCGTAGACCGCCTCGAGATGTTGCGGTCCGAGCCCGCGCTCCGCGGCGATCGTAGTATGCCCCTCGAGCACCTGCCGGGTAATCTCGGTAAGATCTATCTCCGCCTCATTCTCCGCCACGGCCATCCTCCATTCCTCGACCGGTCGCCTGTCGTCGCCTACTTGCGGAAGATGTCCTCAAGCACCTTGGCGTTCTTGTCGATGTAGTTAGAGATCAGCTTGATGATGTTATCACGGTTCTCGCTGAGCTTCTGAAACCGCAACATGTCCATCTGCGAGGTGTTGTTAAGATTGTCGAGCCCAGTCTTTATCTGCTCGATCACCTTGGCGTCGTAATCGGCCGCTTTCATCTTTTCCCCGGACTTGATATCGATGCCCAAAGTCTTGCAAAGCGCACGGTCCTCCGGGCTGAGAGTCGGCACGGTGCCTTCCGCACCATCCTTAGGCCGCGCCTGGCGAAGCTTGTTGAGCAAGTCATTGAGCTGCCGAGTCTGGTCGTTGCGCTCCTTCATGGCGGCCAACTGGTCGCCCATCTGCTTGTCCATCAACTCGGCCCGCTGCATGTTCACGAGCATGATCAGCGTTGCCAGGCTCATCGGCTGGCCGTCAACCACGTAATTGTCGCCGCCCGCGTGCTGGACACCGTCCTTGGCGCGGGCGTCGGCACGGGCCCGCGCCTGGTCGGTTTGGAGATTTTCGACATGCTCTACGGCTTGCTTGACTGAATCCATTAAATTATTGAACAGACCTGCGGCACCTTGTGAAAATTTGATGTCCGTCATCGTATCCTCCTGGATGAGCCCGTCGACCGGGTAGTCCCGGTTCGGAGATCAGACTCGCATCGCACCGGGCTTGACCTTGGCGCTTTTCTTGGCAGGGCTGGCGGCCGCCGACATGTCACGCGCAATCTCCTCGCGGAAGCTGGCCAGTTCCGCCTCTGCCCTGGCCCGTCCCTCCGCGTCAAGGCGGTGGCCGGAGAGAAGCTCCCCAACCGCGCCCCGTGCTACGCCGACCTTGGAGAACAGTTCCCCGGTCTCTCGAAGCTTGCCCTCGCCCTGAGCGATCGCCCGCTCCATCTCGGCCATCAACTCGCGCGAGCGCTCTTCCGGATCCTTCTTGGGCGCCATGTCCGAAACCTCCCACCCACCATTCTCCCAGCCAGTGCGCCACCCATTCTCGCCGATGCCGCACAGGCTTGGCTGAAAGTTATCACAATCCGGGAGAGGACGTCTCCAGGATTTCTCACCGGCCAGCCCGACCGACCGAGGCGATTGTGTCCAGATCTTGCCCGTCATCCGATGGCCGCCAGGTGGGTCGGGAGCGCGTCTCGGCCCGGCGCTCGTGCGCCTTCAGGATGGGTCGTGCCGCGTCGCGTGCCATACGAACTCCGTCGCCGCGCCAACCCGATCCTTGCCACACGGCACGATCGGCGCTCTCCTGCGCGCCGACCTGGGTCGATGCCCCGCCGGCGCTCAGCGTCCAGGTCGAGTGCAGCCGCAGAAAGAAGGCCAAGCCTCGCCTACCGTCCCGCCTCCGGTGCTGCCCGTCGCTCAGCTAGCCACTCTCCTAAGAATTGCCTCGGATCCGGATTTGGGCCCTGGAGGTGAACCGTAAGCTTCCTTGCGAAGCGCTCGATAGGCCCGTTCGCTCTCTCGAGCGCAGAGTTGGCGTCGCGCACCAGCTTCAGCTGGGGATCGTTCTGGCCCCAAGTGTTGAGAAGCAGCAACTTTTGTTCGGTTAGCTTGAGGAGAGAGGCGCTGCCCTCGGATAGCTTTTTTGCCTTCGCCTCCAGCGACTTGATCTTCTCGTCGCTTGGGAAGAAAGTTCCTTCGATCTCCTTCAGCAGATCGACATATTGGTCGAGGCAGGAGAGCCCGCTCCTGACGGCCCGTTCCCAATCCTGGAACTTGAAGAATTCATCGCGGATCCCCGGCGTGTACTTCGCGGCGTTCCAGATCTCCTTCCTGGCCTCCGGGTGGCCTTTCTCCCGGACCAGGTCATCGAAGCTCCGGCCGCCAGCCGCCGCGGCGCGGCGCAGATACTGCGTTTCAACCTCGTTGAGCACGACGGCTCGCAGGAAACCCTCGACGGTCTCGATGTCAAAGCCCTGGAGCCCGGAGGTCTCGTACATGCGCTGGAGAGCCTCGTCCACGACGCCGAGACGGTCGTGCAACTCCCGAATGCCCTTGCGTTCCGGGTCATTCGACATCGCGTCTGCTCGGGCAGCAAGCGCCCGGGAAATCAGCTCAGGCGCCACCTCCTGCACGTGTTCCTTGATCTGCCGATCGGTCATCTCCAAAGGCCAATCGCGGGCCTTGTCCACCACCGCGCTCTTTATCCTGTCGAGCTGACCGCCGGAGTTGCCGAGCAGCCAGTCGCCGTCGGTCCGGTCATGGAATCGGCCCTTCGCAGCCTCCGCGCGCACGAGCAGCTCGATCGTGTTCGAGTTGTTCAGGAACTCGACTGCGTGCGCGGCATTTGCCAAGCCGATGAAGTACCGCATGTTGTCGTGCTCGCCGAGGAACTTGACCGCCGCGCTGGCGATCTCTTCCTCGGTCAGCCTCAGGCCGTCCGCTGTCTTCTTCGTCGCCAGATCGACGAGGAATTGCTCCAGCTTCGCCGCGACCGGATGGTTGGCCGGCAAGTCCTGTCTCCGGAAGTCGCGGGCGAACCCGACGAGCGCCGCATCGGCCGTCGTTCTCCTCTCCTCGGGACTGCGTTCCTTCAGAGCCGTCTCAAGCCCGGAGCCGTACCTGAACGCGCGTACCTCCTTGAGATTGTCGTCGCGCAGCTTGAGGCCGTCCGCCGCATGCTTGTGCACCTGCGACAGGAACTCGGTGGTGACGAAGGTGCCGCGCTCCTTGCGCTGCTCGACCGTATGGTTGCTGTCCCTGGCATCGCCTTCGAGCCGGACGGTCTGCCTCTCGACATAGGCCCGCACCGTGGCATCGCTCTTGCGCTCGATATAGGACAGCAGCGTCTCCATCGACTCCTTGTTGCGCGCGACCTCGTCGCTGGGCTTGAAGCCGAGCATCCGGCTGAGGCCGCTCATCAAGGTCACCCAGGCACCGCCCTTGCCCGTGAGCTCGCCGGCGTTGTCCTTGCGCAGGTCGATCGCGCCGACGTCCCGGGCCACCAGCCCGTCGAGCGCCGCGAAGGGGGTGCTGGTCACCATCGCCGCCTCCCTCAGGCCAGGATCATGCCGTGCGGCGGCAGGGCGCCCGGGCTCGCGGCGACCGGCTGTCCCCGCAGCAGCGGCAGCAGCGCGTCGGAGCGCTCGACCAAACCCTCGACCAGCACCCGCAGCGTCTGGCCGTCCAGGCCGGGCAGCGGCCACTCCGCCGCCATCACCACGTCGCCGCCCTGCGGCATCAGCGACAGGGTCGCGCCGCCGGTTTCCCGCCAGAACAGGTTGGCGCGCAGCAGCGCCTCCATGGCCTCGGCCCTGCCGCTCTCGGGCAGGGCGCCGAGCACGAGCCACAGGACCACCCGCGCCCGATCCGGATCGCTCGCCAGCGTTACCTCGAGCCGGCCGTCGAACTCCAGCGTGCAGGTGCCGTTCGCGTCGGTGGCGAGCGGGCCGAGGCCGACCGCATCTCCGTAGGCACGCAGGGCCTCATCCAATGCTGTCCGCGCTTCTTCGGGCTGCATCGACGTCGCCTCCCCCGGAGATCGGCTCGCGCCTCTGCCCGGCGCCCGGTCGCTCTTCCCTGGCCGCTGCCGCGCCTCCGGTGGAGAATCCTTACCACCCGCAGGAGCGAATGGCAAAAAACAGGATCGGTCCGCAGTAGCCGGAAGTTCTGATCGCCTGTATTCCGGCGGCGCAGCAATGCCCGCTCTGTCAGGGTTTTCCACCCACTATCGCTGTTGCTGCGTAGTGTTTGCTGGTTTCAATGTCGGACATCTCGTGGTGGCTGCTGGATGCGATGGTACGCTGCTTGTCGTCCACGCCCGCTCATGACAAGCTTCTTGCCTGGGTAGCTTGCAACCGGGCCTCGGTCGAGGCCCCGACGCTGTGGGTGGCCGCATGAGCGCGCGAGACAGGCTCGGCGAATGCGTGGAGAGGCTCGGCCGGCGGCTGGGCATGCCGGCCCTCGCCCTGGACGCGAACGGCATCTGCGCCATCGACGTCGAGGGCCGGCTGCTGCTGCATCTCTTCGCGGATCCGGGTGCCGAGACGGCGGTTCTGTACATACCGCTGGGGCCGTTGCCGGGCGACGGCGAGGCAGCGATGCACCGGTCGATGCTCGAGGCCAACGCCCGGGACGGCCTGCCGGGCGCGCTCGCCATCGACCCCCGCACCGGCGAGGCCATGCTCGTGCGGTACGATCCCATTGAGCTGGACGACGCCGCGTTCGAGCGCCTGCTCGAGCGGATGATCGCGGCGGGCCTCGCCTGGACCGAGCGGCTCGCCCGGGGGATCGATACTGCGCCGGCGGAGGGCGTGGCCGGCGGCGGCTTCCCGATAGGGGCGGCCTGCGCGTTTAGGGGAGGAGAAGCATGGCGTTGAATAACAGTCTTACTCCATCCAGTAGTAACAGTCTTACTCCATCGAGGGCCCCAAATCCGTCGCAACCGGCCCCACGGGCGGCCAAGCTCAAACGGCGACCGGGACTATCGGACAGAACCAGGTAGCGCCGGGCGCGCCCGCTAGCCTACCGCCCGCAGCCTTCCCCTCCGGCAACATCGATCCAGTGGCAAGGCTTTCCTCTGCGACAGCTACTGCCCCCAATACGCTCCCGCCGAGTATGATCGGATTGCCACCGGGCAACGCCCCCGCGCAACAGGTGGAGCGAGAAATCATCGAAGAACATCCCATTCTCATACCAAGAGCTGCCCCGCAGCCGGACCCTAGGCGCAGCGCACTCGTTGAGGACATAGATACCGCACCGCAAACGGAATACGACGTCGCCAAAAGCCCCAACTCATCGCCGAAGAGATCTTCTATTGGCCAGGCAGACACCTCTAGCGCAAAGGCGATGGGTTCCTGGCCGAAGAGGTTTCTCCTGGACCCGCTCGAGTCGCCGATCGAGCGGACGGATATGGACCCGCTCGAGCCACCGATCGAGCGGATGGATACGAGCGCAGACCTCGAGGCAAAGGGTAAGGAATATAAATCAGTTCTGAAAGCAATGAAACAGTACGAGAAGCTTCTCACCCAGACGCATATCGCAGCGCTGCGCTCCCAAGGCACCAAAGGCGAACTTTTTCGAGCGCTACATGAAATAGAAGAACAAATCTCTTCCCTGCCCGCGCAACAGCAAGCATCACTACGACTCAGGCTCGATGGCGAAAAAGCACTGCTTCGCAAAGTAATGGATGACGCAGATCGCTTTAGAACCAATTTCAATAGAGAAATGATGAGTTCGGACGGCTATACATTACAGCAAGCAATGGAGCTCGCGCGTTGCGGAATAAAGCCAAGCAAACTAATTGTATTTAGCAACATCGAATCGAACATCAAATCAGCAAGCTCGGATAAGGGCGCATTCAACAAAGTGTCTATTGTAACGCTTCGCGATGGAACAAAGAAAGTTCTCAAGCCGGAGCGCGCGCAAAGCAAGTCCTCTCCACTTGAGGGCACACTAGGGATACCCGAGAATCATTCAAGGCTTGGCAATCGAAATCTTGCCACGCGAGAAGTCGATAGATGGCTCGGCACGAACCTCGTTCCCAACGCGGATTATACGATCTACAAGGGCCGCCTACATCTAGCTATGGATTTTGCCGAGGGGATCAGTGGGGCGGGAATAGAATCGGTCACAGAGCTTCATGCCAGTGCCGTTGAGTACCGGGATATAAAAGCATCTTTGAAAACGTCCAAACTGCCGTCAACACGGGAGAACATTGAGAGGGCAGCAGGAGATTTTAATCTGCGCGTCATCTGGAAAGAAAAATTCAACATCGGCAGTCCCGGCAATTTTAAATCCCTCTTAAATCGCCTGCTTCCTCAGACTGACTCTGATCATGAGACTGACTCCGATGAATTCGTTCTTCATAAAGTAACTCAGATACCATATGACATAGATTACAGGGACCCTCTTCTCGCTCGCGCGATGTGCAACGCAGAATTGCTTGACTACATTACCGGGCAGGGCGATCGTCACTCAAATAACTACAAAATCCAATACGATTCTAATATGAAATTTGCGGACCTGAAGCTGATCGACAATGATGCGTGCTTTGGATCGAAGACAGACCCTGAGATATTTGACAGAAAAACCAATACTCACTACCGGGGAATTGGAATGCCGACTCTTTTCGATCGCGCCAGCGTGGAGAAGTTTAAACGATGACAAATTGTTGGCTGAACTTAAAGAAAAATTGTATCAATTGCGACCAAGAAGCGAAGCGCGATGAAAGAATTGCCCAGTTCGATCGATCAACGCTAGACGATACGGCTAATCACCGGAGCAGCGATTGGGGAGGGGAAATCGCGACGCCGCAGAATTCTTCCGCTCGAACACCTGTCGATGTCGCGACGCCAGGCCTCATGCCAGCTATCGGGGCGAGGCAGCAGGGCTACGCGAAGAGAGAGAGGGCGGTCGCCGACGGCGCCACGCGAAGGGATCGATGCGCGCCCTCGAACACTGGACCGCCGTCCAGCAGCAGTTCGGGTTCCACTGCATCCGAAAAACGGCGTTGAAGTGGCTGCGGCGGAGAACCGTGCGAGCACGCGCACCAGCACGACGAGGGCGGGCGTCGCGGTCGAGGTCGCCGGCCTCAGCATCGGGGTCAGCAACCGCGCTGCCGCACATCTTGGTCCAGGCCGCGCCGGGAGCGCTGCGAGATGGTGGCATCAAACGAGACCGGAGGATGCGGCTCCTGGGCATCCGCGCGTCCCAAGGCCTGACGGAGCGCGCGGCCAGGATCGTCGCCGCGGCGGGCGGCGGCATTGCCGGGGAGCGGTGGCATGCCTCAGGTCGATCTGCAGCAGCTGAGGAACTGGGGCGCCGAGAAGAACCTCGAGCTCTATTCCGCCGGCCAGGGCAAGGACCGGGAGATCCAGGGAAGCGAGGGTTCCTGGGGCGGTCGGCTGATGCGGAACCTCAAGATCCCCTTCCAGGACCGCAGCAGCATCCAGGAGCAGTACCGGCAGGCCAAGCACGACGTGCTGCAGGCGCTCAAGGCCGCCTATGGCGAGGAGATCGGCCTCAAGGCCTTCAGGCCGGCGTCGGCCGGGCGCGCGAGGACGGCGGCTGGGAGACCTCGGTCGACCACCCGCTGACCGGCCGGCACATCGCGAAGATGCTGGACTACGCCGACCGCGCCGCGGCGCGCGACCGGCCGGTCGGCGCACGGCTCGGCGGCGAGGACCGGCCGGTGGCGGTCGGCTTCGAGAAGGTCTCGACCCCCACGGGCCCGCTGTCGATGGACCGCGCGATGGAATCGCTCGCCCGGGACTTCGACCGCGAGGTCGAAGCCTGGCTGAACGACGCGCATGGCGGCGACAGGGCCATCTTCAGGCTCAATGCCTTCCGCATCGAGCCTCGCCCGAGCACCGAACGGCTCGGCGGCCCCGACCTCCAGATCGCCCTCGAGCTGCTCCGCGACCATCCCGGCGAGGTGGTGTTCCGCGAGGAGGGCGGCCGGGTCGTGCTCCGCGATCACCAGCAACGGCAGTTCAGCTTCCCGAAGGAGCAGTTTCACGCCATCATGATGGGGCAGCTCGAGGAGCGCGCCCCGCAGGGCATCGCCTCGCTCTCGCTGCACCGCGTCACCGACCGCGGCCGCCCGCTCGACGACTGGAAGAACGACATCCGCGGCGTGCCGCAATCGCCGCGCGAGACCGGCCTGCGCGAGCTCGAGCTCTCGATCGAGCCGCGCCGGGGCGAGGACGGGGTCGACGCGCTGATGCGGAACCTCGGCCGCGACGTCTGGCAATGGGGCAACAACACGCAGTTCGCCAAGTGGCGGACCCACACCGACGAGATCTACACCCTCGAGGTGTCGCGACCGGACCAGATCGGCGGCCGGCGGCTCGCCATCCATGTCAGCCAGGACGAGATCGACCCGACCGAGAACAGCCCGGCGGCCTGCGTCTACCACATCCGCAGCGACGACGGCACGACCCACGCGGTGAAGAGCGACGACATGGCGGCCTGGCTGCGCGAGCATCTCGGCGAGGATCCTGGGACGCTCCGGCTGACCCGCGAGACCGGCCCGCTGCGCATCGAGACGAACCTGTCGAACCCGCTCGAACCGCGGTCCGACTACCGCGTGCGGGAGCACGAGCTGGCCGACCTCGAGCACGGCATCGACCGTCTCGAGGCGATCGCCAAGTCGACCATCGGCCGGCCGCCCGAGGACATCGACGACCTGAAGATGGCGTTGCGCGAGCTCGCTGCCCTGCGGGCGGCCGTGCAGATGGAGAGCCCGGGGCGCGAGGCGCGCTGGGAGCACGAGCCGCGCTATGAGGAAGGGCGGCAGGCGATCCTGGCCGAGGTCGACCGCCAGGCCGAGCGCTTCACCCGCCTGCTGCGCGAGCGCGGCGGCGAGCCGGACCCCGTCCCGCAGCAGCCCGACCCGCTGCCGCGATCCGATCGCGAGCCGCGGGTCGGCGGCGTCCAGGTGACCGACCGCGGCGAGGTCGTGCCGATCCGGCTGCGGCCGCTCGAGGACGGCAGCGGGCTCGGAATTCCCGGGCTGTTCGGGCAGCGCACCGCCAAGGGCGGCATCCCGACCTACGAGACCGACCGCGAGGCGCTGCTCTGGGAGACCGTGGTCGAGCGCCAGGCGCAACGCCTGGGCGCCGAGACGGTCGATTTCGAGGAGGAGACGGTCTCCTCGCGGCTGGCCGAGCGGGCCGGGCGCGGGCACCTGCAGCTCACCCTCGGCGGCGAGACGGCGTCGATGGACGATCCCGACCTGCCCGGGCGGATCGGCTCGCTGCCGATGTTCTTCCGGACGGAGGACGACCCGGAGCTCGAGCTCGCGGGATCGGCCGGCCAGGTCTCCGGCTTCAGCCGGTTCCTCGACGATAGCGAGTTCGAGAGCGTCTTCGACCAGGCGCTGCGGCGGCTCTACCCGCCGGGGACCGAGGCCGACTACCGGGTCGACGTCGCGGTCGAGGCGCTGCGCGGCGGCGACGGCCTGCCGCTCTACGAGATCACCTTCCGGGCACCGCTGCCGCCCGGCCTGCAGACGACCGAGGGCCGCATCGACGCACCGGTGCTGGCCATGACGCTGCGCGTGCCGCTGCAGCAGCTGCCGGAGCAGCATCCGCAGGTCGAGCTGCGGCCGCCGCGCCTCGAGGTGGGGCAGGGCTGAGCAGCTTGCGGTGGCCGCCTACGCTCATTTTCTTGTCATTGCCGGGCTTGACCCGGCAATCCATGGCTGCCGCAAGCTGGATGCCCGGGTCAAGCCCGGGCATGACAAAAGGGAGGTGAGCGCGGCCGGCAAACGTATCCGGGCCAGTGAATCCCTTCTTGGCCAGTAGCAGCTGAGGCCACCCTCAGGCGCGCAGCCCTGGCGGGATCGGAAAGTCCGGCGCGGCCGGAGCGGCAGCCTCCGCCGCCGGGTCGGCGGCGGCGGCCGGCCCGGCCAGCCGGCGCATCCAGTCCTCGGCGGTGTTGACGAAGCGCTCCAGCGCGCCGTTGAAGGCCGGCAGGTCGAGGCGGTCGGCCGGCAGCGCGCGCGACAGCACGACGGCCCCGGTCCCGGGCTGCAGGCCGAGGATGGCGCCCCGGGTGCCCTGGCCGAGATAGTTGGCCTGCATCAGCGTCTCGAGGACCGCCGCCCGGTCCGGGCCGGGCTGCCCGACCACGCTGTAGAGCACCAGCTGCCCGTCGGTCGCATCGAGCTCGATGTTGACGATCAGGTCGTGGTCGATGGCGAGGCAGCAATAGCCCTCCGCGTCGAGCGCCAGGTCGTCGATCCCGATGCTCTTGCCGAACTCCCCGATCACCTGCTGCACGGCGTCCAGATCCGACATCGCCCCCTCCCGCGTCCCGCTCGGCGCCGGAGCATGGCAGCGCCGCGCCCGACCCGCAACCGCCGCCCCGCCATCGACGGCCGGCGACGGCCACGTTATAAGTATTGAGACCGTGCCGGCGTCCATCGACCCCGCCTCGCGCCATGCCTCCCCTCACCCTCGACAGGCTGCACGACATCGCCGGCCGGCCCGACGCCGAGCTGCGCATGGCGCCCGACCGCAGCGCCCTCGAGGAGCGCGACGGCTCCTGGAGCGGCCGCGTCATGCGCAACCTGAAGATCGCCGCCGGCGCCGACCGCGAGGCGCAGCAGACCGGCTACCGCCTCGCCAAGGTGGCGGTGCTGCAGGCGCTGATCGACGCCTATGGCGAGGAGATCGGCACCAAGGCCTTCCGTGCCGGCGTCGGCCGGCCGCTCGGCGAGACCGGCTGGCAGACCTCGGCCGACCACCCGGTCACCGGCCGCCACATCGAGCGCATGCTGCGCGAGGCCGAGACTCTCGCCAATCCCGGCCTCGCCGGCTGGATGGCCGGGCAAAGCGGGGACGGCCCGATCGAGCAGCCGGCGGTGCAGCGGGGCCGGCCGGCCTGGCCGCGCGAGCCCGGCCCGCTGTCGGGCGTCCGGGCGACGCTCGCCGACGGCCTGGAGAAGAGCTTCGCGGAGCGGCTGCAGATCCTCACGGAGCGGCGCTCGGCGCTGGTCGGCGCGCTCGGCCGCGAGATCGGGCCGCGCCGCGCCGCGCAGGAGGCGCCGCATCCCGCGGATTTCTGGGTTGCTTCGATCGCGCTCGCGGGCGGCCGGCGCGCCGAGATCGGGCTGGCGCTGTCGACCGCTGACAGCGCCACCATCCGGGTGCGAGATCACGACGGGAGCGAGGCCGAGGTGCCGCGCGACGGCATCGCGCAATGGCTCGAGGACCGCGCCGAGGCGCTGGGCGGGCGGCTCGAATCGGTCCGCCATGCGCGGCTGGCCGGCCCGCCCGAGCCGCCGCCGCTGGAGCCCGGCGAGCGCGACGGCCAGCCGGTCCTCGACGCCGGCGGCCTGCTCGACGCGGAGCGCCGCGACGCCATCGCCGGCCGGCTCGCCGACGGCGCGGCCCGCGACCGGCAGTCGCTCGGGGGCGAGGCGCCGCAGGGCTTTCCGCCGACGCTGGCCCGGCGTCTGGAAGGCACGCACCTGACGCTGCAGGCCGGCGGCCACGCGATGCGGGTGTCGCCACGCCACGAGGCCGAGACGCTGGTCCGGCTCTCCCAGGCCGGCGGGCTGACCATGGAGCAGAGTTGGGGCCTCGCCCGGTTCCTCCAGGACGACGCCTTCCAGGACGCCTACCGCACGGCCTGCGCCCGGCTCGGCGGCGAGGGCGGCCGGGCCCGGGCGGTGGCGGTCGAGGTCGCCATCGAGGGCGATCGCCTGGCGCTCACCTTCCGGGCGCCGCTGCCGGGCTCGCTGGTGGTCCCGTTCCACGGCGACCGGCTCTCCGGCAACGAGCTCGACCTGGCGCTGACCGTCTCGGTCCCGCGCGACCGGCTGACCGAGGAGCGCCCGGAGATCGTCGTCGATGCGCTGCGCATCGAGCCGCACGCCGAGCCGCCGCTCGACGATGATCTCAGCCT
Source organism: Dongiaceae bacterium (assembly GCA_046349435.1). GTDB lineage: Bacteria > Pseudomonadota > Alphaproteobacteria > Dongiales > Dongiaceae > JAXMCI01. The sequence goes on from JAXMCI010000014.1 coordinate 49,458, forward strand.
GCCGCCCGAGCCGCCGCCGCCGCGCCGCAAGGCCGATCCGGAGCCGAAGGCCGGCGACGGCGGCACCGCCGCCTGGATCCAGGAGCACTGGCTGGGCGACCGGACGCCGTGGCCGGAGCGCCCGATCTGGCGCCCGGGCGGCGACGGGCCGGATCTCGACGCGCTCGCCCTGGCGCTGGCGCAGGACGTCCGGCGCCTGCCGGACGGCGCCGTCGGGGTCTGGATCCTGTCGGTCCGCACCAACGCCGGCGAATCCGAGATGATCGGCTTCAAGATCCGGGCCGGCGAGCCGCCGCTGGTCGACGTCAAGGCGATGGATGCGCGGGTGCAGCTCGAGGGGCTGGACGGCCTCGCCGGCTGGCTCGGCAACTTCGCACGCAGCGAGGACATCGAGATCACGGGCCCGCTGCTGCCGTTGGGCTGAGCGGGGCCACGCCGCCCGGCGGGGACCGGCGGCTGCGGGAGGTGGGGATGCCCGAGGTCAGCATGCAGAACCTGCGCGCCTGGGCCGGCCGCGACCTCGAGCTGCGCGCCGTCGCCGAGGACGGGCAGGCGACCGTCCGGGCGGGCGAGCGCAACTTCGGCGGCCGCCTGGCGCGCAACCTGAAGATCGGCCTGCTCAACGAGGATCGCGGTGCCAAGCAGGCGCAGTACCGCGACGCCAAGGACGCGGTCCTGGCGGCGCTGAAGCGCGAATATGGCGAGGCGATCGGCCTCAAGGCGTTCCGCGCCGCGGTCGGCCGGGCGCGGGCCGACGGCGGCTGGGAGACCTCGGCCGACCACCCGCTGACCGGTCGCCAGATCGAGCGGATGCTGAGCGTCGCCGACCGCGAGCGGGACCGCACCGCGCCGGTGCGGCGGCTGCTCGGCGACGACGGCCCGCTCCGGCTCGAGCGGATCGAGGGCACCGGGCCGAGGGGCCGGATGAGCCCGGGCGAGGCGCTCGGCTCGGTGCTGGCCGACCTCGATCGCGAGATCCAGGCATGGCGCGAGGCGGGCGGCGAGGGACGCCCGGTCTGGGCCGTCGAGGTCGGCCTCGCCGGATCCGAGGCCCCGACGCTGATCGCCATCCGGCCCGGCGAGGACGGCATGCTGCAGGTGCTGGGTCCCGGCGGCGAGGTCGCCACGGCGAGCCGCGAGGATCTCGGCCGGCTTCTGGTGAACGAGCACCTCGGGGGCCCGGTGCGATCGCTCTCGCTGCTGCGGGCCGGCGCCGGGACGCTCGCCGACTGGGTGGGCGAGGCGCGCAACCTGCCGCCCGAGGCCCGCGGCTTCGAGGCTCGCGACATCGGAGCGCGCGACCTGGAGGCCGGCAATGCCGGCCGGTTCGTCGCGCGGCGCATCGCCGAGGATGTCGAGCAATGGCAGGGGTCCGTGCACGGCCGCCTGGGGGTGACGGACGAATTCTACGCCATCGAGATCGAGCCGCCGCCGGACCGGATCGGGCGGCCCGCGACGCTCGCCATCCGCGTCGCCGGCGACTGGTCGCATCCCGCCTATGGACGGGAGGAGAACCCCTCGGTCGGCGTCGAGGTCCGCGACTCCGACGGCCGGATCGTCGCCATGCCGCTCGACGGGCTGGCCGCCTGGCTCGACGCCCGGCTGGCCGGCGAGCGGGGCACGCTGCGGCTCGGCAAGGAGACGCCCTGCCCGCACCTCGCGCCCCATTTCACCGCGCTCGCCCGGGCCCGGAATTCGGCGCCCAACGTCGCCGCCATGGACGATGCGGACCGCCTGCTGCGGCGCGCGGAGCGCGTCGAGAGCATCGCGCGGTCCCGCATCGACCGCCACGGCGTCGAGCTCGCCATCCTCGAGCTCGAGGCGCTGCGCCGGGGCGAGCCGGACGGCGAGGTCCTGGCGTCGCGCGAGGGCTGGGGCGAGAGCCTGGAGGACGGCACCGCCGGGCGCGCCGCGCGCTGGCAGGACCTGCCCGACCTGCTGCAGCTCTTCGACGCGGCCGAGGACGCGATCGACGCCGAGATCGGCGCGCAGATCGCCCGCCTGCAGGCGATCCTGCAGGCGCTGCCGCCCGAGCCCGGGCCCTCGCTCGAGATCGAGGTCGATGCCGGACCGGGCAAGCCGCCGCCGGGCGTCCTGAGGTCGCCGGGCGATGGCCGGGCCGACGAGACGGCGCGGCGCAGGGTCGTGGTGGAGCCGCCGCCGCCCCGGCTCGAGCGGCTCGAGGGCGAGCCGGGATGGCGGCTGCCGCCCCGCAAGACGGTTCCGACCAGCCGGCTCGATCAGACGCGCCGCGACGAGATCGACGCGATCCGCAAGCAGTTGAGCCAGGAACTGGCCACGGATTCCGCCGGGGTCGGCCGGGAGGGCGTCTCGCAGCGGCTGGCCGGGCGCGCCGGCACCGTGCCGCTCCGCATCTCCGTCGGCGGCGCGCCGGTGCCGCCCGGGATGGAGGGCGGCCTCGACGGCCCGGCGCTGCTCGACCGGCTCGGCGGCCTCGCGGGGCTGGGCGGCGAGCCGACCCGCCAGGCCGGGCTGACGCGGTTCCTCGACGATTCGCGGTTCGAGGCCGTCTGGCGCGATGCGGTCGAGCGGCTCGGCCTCGACGACGGGCATCCCTACGAGGTCGCGATCGAGGTCGAGGCCCGGGGGGAAGGCTATGCGGTGACCTTCCGCGCGCCCCTGCCCGGCCCGCTCGACTACCGCCTCGCCCGGCACTCCGGCGACGCCGAGGGCAGGATCGAGGCGCCGGTCCTGGCGATGACCGTGGAGATCACGGCCAGGCAGCTCACCGAGCCGATGCCGTACCCGCTGGTCGCGCTGCACATCCTGGACGGCAGGTGACGGTCCAAGTCTTGTGGCACGCGGAGGCGCGGAGAACGCGGAGGGCGCAACGGCACCGCCGTGCCGACCTCTTACGCGCCATCGTGCCTTCGCGTGAGACAATCTTCCTGCGACACTCTTCCTTGGACCGCCGCGTCTCTCCTCCGCGCCTCCGCGCCTCCGCGTGCCCCCTGCGGCGCCCGAAGCCGGACGCCGCCCCCGCCGGCCGGGTCCAATGCCGACCGAACCGGCCTCAGGCCGGCGGCGCGTCCCCGTCCGGCTCCGGCGGGCGACGCCCGGCGGCGGCCCGCATCGCCTGCAGCCGGCGCGCCTTGCGCGCCAGCTCGGTCTCGCGCTCGCGGTCCTGGCGCAGCGCCCGGGCGAAGGCCGCCGCCATGGCGTCCACCGAATGGTGCGAGGAGAGGCGCAGGCCGGCGCCGCGCACCGCCGCGAACGGCTCCGGGCCCGGCGCCGCGGCGCGCACCGCGGCGGCGGGCGGCGCCTCCAGGGCGCGCACCGCCAGCCCCGGCGCGGCGGCGCCGAAGATCAGCGCGGCCGGGCCGGCGGCGGCGGCCAGCCCGGTCTCGCGCCGCGCCTCGGCCTCGCGGTCGAGGGCGGCGGCGCGGCCGGCCGCCAGGTCGGTGCCGGCGACCAGCCGCAGCTCGGGCCGGGCGCGGGCCGGCTCCGGCGCGGCCGGCGGCGGGACCGGCGCGCGGGCGCCGATCAGGCCGACGGCGCGCGCCGCCAGCGCCGGCAGCTTGGCGCCGAGCAGCGCGAAGGTGGCGGCCAGCAGCAGCAGCCCGACCGGCTGGTCGATCGGCGTCTTCAGCGTGAAGTCGGCGATGGTCAGCTTCGACCACAGCGCCACCAGGGCCGCCACCAGGATGCCGATCGCCAGCACCCGCGCCGCGGCGGCCAGCACCTGGCCGAGCGCGCGGTCGAGCAGCCGCTCGGTCGGGCGGAAGATGCCGAGCGGCACCAGCAGCAGCCCGACCAGGGCGACGCAGTAGAATCCGACGATGGCGAAGATCAGCTGCGCGGCGATCAGGCCGAAGGCGGCGAGCAGCCCGAATCCGAGCCCGGCATAGATGATGGCGATGCCGGGCTGCTGCCCGTCGGCCGCGGCGGCGACCTCGAAGAGGCGCAGCGCCGGGTCGTAGCCGAGCTGCCAGAGGCGGGCCGGGCGGGCGACGGCCTCCTGCATGGCGGCGAGGCCGGCCTCGCCGCCGGCCCCGGCGCCGACCCAGGAGAAGCCCTGCAGCACGACCCGCAGCAGCTCGGCGTGATTGCCGATCAGCAGGACGATCAGGCCGATGCGCAGCAGCTTGCCGAGCAGCTCGTTGGCCACCCCGCCGCGGCCGAAGGCGACGCCGATGCCGAGCAGCACCAGCTCGATCACCGCGAAGGCGTAGAGCAGCGGCCAGGCGATCGCCTGGACCCGGGCGAAGCCGGCCTGGAGCTGGCCGACGATCAGCTCCTGGGCGGCGTTGATCGCCGCCGGGTCGATGGCGGCGGGGGTCACGGCTGCGAGCCGCCGGCGGCCGGGATCACCAGCCCGGCGCCACGCGCCGCCGCCTCGTCATAGACCGGCAGCAGGATGTCGCGGGTGACGATGATGTCGAAGGAGAAGCCCGGCCGGATGGTGATGGTCGGCTTCTGGTCGAGCTGGCGCTGGGCGAACATCGCGCCGGTCTGGCCGATCGAGCCGGCGGCGTTGGCCGCCGCCGCCTGCGCCGGGCTGGGGTAGAAGCCGCCCGGCGTGCCCTGCGAGGCGGTGACCCCGAGGCTGAAGGTGGCGGAGATCACCGCGCCGACGATCAGCTTGCCCCAGTGGTTGTTGACGTCGTCGGCGAGCCCGGCCATTCCCGCGGTGTCGGAGGCCTCGACGCTCTCCAGCGCGATCCAGGTGCCGTCCGGGCGGATCAGCCGGTTGAAGCCGGCGCGCACCCGCTCCTGCCCGTAGATCACGTCGGAGCCGTAGGCGCCGACCAGCCGCGAGCCTTGCGGGATCAGCAGGCGGGTGCCGGTCAGCGTGTCGTAGACGTTCTCGCGCACCTGGGCGACCAGCGACCCGGGGATGTCGGAGTTGATGCCGGTGATCAGGCTGGCCGGGATGATGGTGCCGGCGGCGATCGAGAGCGGCGCGATGCGCTGCACCCCGCCCGCCGCGGCGGCCCGCACCGGCGGCGCCGCCTCCCCTTGCAGCAGCCCGTCGCCGGGCCCTGCGGCCGGGTCGGCGAGCAGCGGCCTCGCCGGGGCGGCCGCCCGGCCGCGGCGGCCGCCGAGCCCGGCCCGGGTGCCGCCGTTGAAGAACAGGCCGCTCGCCGCCGCCGCGGCGCCGTCGTCCTCGGCCGTGCCGCCCATCGGCCGGCGGCGGGGCGCGGCGGCCGCAGCGTCCTCCTGCAGCTTGGCGACCTGGGCGAGCGCGTCCTCGAGCGTTCTGCAGCGCCGCCGACTGCGCCTCGAGCTGGGCCAGCCGGGCGACCGTGCCGGCATCGGGCGCGGCGCCGCCGTCGCCGGCCGGTAGTGCGCGATGCGCTCCGGCTCGCCGTAGCTGCCGGGCAGCTCGGCCAGCGCCTTGGGCAGCGGCGCGTCGGCCGGCCGCGGCGGCCGATCGTCGCCGGCGCCGCGCGGCGCGGCGGCGACTGCAGCGCCACCGCGGTGGCGACCGCCAGGACCAGCGCCGCGCCGCCGGCGACCAGCAGCACCAGCCGGCGGTTGAGGGTGACCGCCGCGGGCGGGCGCCGCCGGCCAGCGGGCCGCGGCGCGGCGGCGCGCGGCTCACGGCGTCCGCTCCGCCACGGCGAGCTCGCCGATGGCGGCCAGCCCGTGCGCCCGCAGCAGCTGGCGGGCGAGCTCGGCCGGCCCCAGGCGCCGCCAGCGCGCGCAGCTCGGCGCGATCCTCCGCGCCCACCGGGGCGCAGAAGGCGCGGGCGACCTCGCCGAGCTCGAGCGTCGAGCATCCGGCTGCCCGCTGGCGAGCGGTACCAGCACTGCCCCGGCGTCGCCGCCGCCAGGACGGCGGCCGCGCCGGCATCGAGGCCGAGCCGGGCGAGCGCGGTCGCCCGCTCCGGCTCGCCGGCCGCGGCATCGGGCAGGAAGAGCCGCGCCGGGAAGGCGGCGAGCTGGCTGCGCGCCGCCGGGGCGGCGGCCAGCTCGGCGGCCTCCGCCGCCAGCAGGATGCCCTCGTGGCGCGGCCCCTCCAGCCGCTCGCGCAGCACGCCAGGGTCGGGTGGTCGAGCCAGGGCAGCATGCCGTCGAGGATCAGCAGCGACGGCGCCCCTGCCGGCGGCGGCGGCAGCCGGTGCAGCAGGCAGGCCAGCACGGCGGCGGCCAGGGCCGGCGTCTCCGCCAGCCCCGCCGTCTCGAAGCACAGCCAGGACGCATCCCAGGCCGGTTCCCCGGCGGCGTCGAGCAGCGGGCCGAGCGGTCCGCCGGCGCACCAGGCGCGCAGCGCCGTCGCGAGGTCGGCGTCGGCGAGCAGGGCGGCGAGCCGGCTCAGCGTGCGCTGCGGGCGCGGCTCGCCGGCCAGCGCGTCGAGCGCGGTCCCGATGGCCGCGGCGCGGCCGATCGCCTGCTCCGGCCCGGCCGGCGGCAGCAGCCCGAGCAGCCAGTGCAGCGCCCAGCGCCGCTCGGCCGGGAGCTCGATGGCGGCGAGCGGCTGGAGCAGCGGCTCGCCCCCCGGCCGCAGCGCGACCTGGGTGCCGCCCACCGCCAGGGTGGCGGCGAGCGTGCCCTCGCCGCGCTCGACCAGGACGACGCGGCCGCCGGCATAGCGGCGGGCCTGCAGTGCCAGCAGGGCGAGCAGCGTCGTGCGGGCCGGCCCGGCCGGGCCGACCACCAGCTTGTGCGCCGCGCCCTCGACCGCGAAGGGCAGCCGGAACGGCGTGCGGTCGGGGCCGCGCGTCTCGAGCAGCGGCGCCGGCCCGTCGCCGGGCGGCGGGCCGGCCCAGCACGCGGCGAGTGGCAGCAGCTGCGGCACGCCGAGCCCGCCGACCGGCGGCCGGCGGACATCGGCATAGGCCTGGCCGGGCAGCGAGGAGAGCCAGGCCGGCACCGCGTTCAGGGTCTCGCGCCGGGCGACCAGCCCGTGGCGGTTGAGCAGCTGCTCGACCGCCGCGGCCGCCGCGTCGGCGACGGCCGGGTCGGCGTCCCACAGCGTCACCGTGGTGTCGTGATAGGCGGCGCCGAGCCCGGCATCCCGCGCCTCGGGCCGCGCCTCGGGCCGCACCTCCGGCAGCAGCGCCGCGACGCCGCGGCGCCGCGCGAACCAGGGCCGCGTCCGCGCCTCGCGCAGCCGCCGGCCCTCCGCCGGGTCGAGCGCGATGGTCCGCGCCGCCCAGCGATATTCCAGCCCGAGCCGGTCGAGCGCGTCGAGCAGCGCCGGGGTCGCGGCGCCCGCCACGCCGGTCGGCGCGACGACCCTGAGGTGGCAGTCGCCAAGCCGCGGCTGCGGCCCGCCCTCGAGCGGCTCGGCGGCGAGCAGCTCGTCGAGATAGGCGGGGGTTTCCGGCATCGCCACCGGCCGCGGCGCGGTCGAGACGGTGGCGGCGAGCCAGGAGAGCAGCGCCGCGTCGGCCAGCGGCTCGGTCTCGGGCAGCAGCCGGGCGAGCATCCCGGCCAGCCGGTCCATGCTGTCCTCGAAGGCGCCGAGCGCGTCGCCGCGCGGCTGGCCGCGCGGCCGCAGGTACTGAACGGCGAGGTGGTAGTCGGTGACGAAGGCGGGGCCGGCCCGCTCGAACGCCTCGCGCCGCTCCGCCTCGACCAGCCAGCTGACCGGATCGGGAAAGCCCTCGGGCGGCGGCGCGTCGGGCAGCCGCCGGCGGCGCGCCTCGAGATGCAGCGCCCAGCCGCTGCCGAGCTCGGCCAGCGCCGGCGCCAGGCCGCAGGCCTCGGCCGCGGCGGCGCCGTCGAGCGCGGCTTGCGGATCGTGGCCGCGGAAGCGGATCGCGGCGAGGAAGGAGCCGTCCTTGTTGAGCACGACGCCGGGCGCCACCAGCGCCGCCCAGGGCAGCAGGTCGCTGAGCCGCTCCGGCTCCGCCCGATATTCCCTGAGGAACGCCATCCTAGCCTCGGGCGCGGCGGCGGCGGGGCGGGACGCAGCCCCCGTCGGTCCTCTGCCGGCTCACGCCACGCCGGGTCATATCCGTCACCCCCCACGCACCGGCCGCGACTCTGTCGCCGCGGATCGCGGCCTGTCAAGCCGCGCCCGGCGGGAGCGGTTCTTCCGCCCTACGGGCAGAACTTGCCGTTGCCGGTGAAGGCGTTCGGCGCGTAGGTGCACTGGGTGCCGGGGATCTTGCCGCCGGCGATCGCGGTCATCGGCTTGAAGCCGTTATTGCCGGGGTAGAGGGTCCAGTTCGGGTCCGACGACAGGAAGCACTGGGCGGGCGGCCGCGCGCTCGACACCGGCAGGTTGAACGGCGTCGGCAGGGTGAAGCCGAAGCCGATGCAGCCGGCGCTCGGGCAGTCGAGGTCCTTGACCGCCCACTTGCCGCAGATGTTGTCGCAGTCCTTCTTGGCGCTGCTGTACATCGGGTTGCCCGGCGCGCAGCCGCAGGAGCTGCCGGTGGCCGTGCAGAAGGTCTTGGGCTGGCACTGCGAGTTGTAGGTCGGGTTGGGCAGCGGCGACAGCTCGGCGGCGTAGGCGGTCATGTCGAGATGGACGGTCAGCACGCCCGGCTCGGTGCCCGTCTCGTTGTAGCACCAGGTGCCGGGGAAGGTGCCGACCGGCTTGGTGACCTTGGAAGGCGCGGTGGCGATGTTGGCGCGCACCAGATAGGGGGCCGGCATGGCGGGCGTGCCGCTGCAGCCCTGCAGCGTCGCCGTGCCCTTCTTCAGGTCGGTGCCGCCGACATAGGTCTTGTAGTCCTGCTTCGTCGTGTCCTGGGCGAAGATGAAGAACACGTAGTAGTCCTCGCCCGCCTTGAAGACGTTGATCTTGCCCTTCTCCGGAACCGGCCCGGGCTTGTTCGGGTCGAAGCCGTCGGCGACCTGTTGTGCCTGGGTGTAGGTCGTGTCGATGAAGTAGACGCCGTGGTCGGCGCTCAGCGTGCTGCGCTGCCAGGTCGATTGCCCGGCCATGCGGATGAAGGGCGGATCCTCGCCGAGGGCGACCTTGAGCTGGCGGTAGAGCTTGACGCCGGCGCAGGTGCCGTCGCTGCAGGTCTTCGCCCACTCCGTGCAGTTCTCGCCGTTGACGTCGCAGCCGCAGAGCGTCAGCGGCTGGTTCGTCACTGCGGGCGCCTTCTGCGTGCAGCCGGGCAGCAGCACGGTGGTGACGTAGTCGTAGGGGCTGGTCTTCGCCGTGGCGGTCGGCGCCGGCGGCGGCGGCGTGACGCTGGTCACGCCGGTCTGGGAGGCGCACTCGTCGGTCTCGTAGGGCGCCGTGAAGAAGGGCGACTGCTTGTTGACCGAGAGCGTGTGCACCAGCCCGGTGAGCGAGCCGTCGTCGTCGTTCAGCACGGTCTGCCGGTCGACGTCGGAGAAGTTGTTGAAGATGTTGGTCTCGGTGCGCTTGCAGTAGACCTTCTCCACCGCCGCGTTGTCGGTCTGGTAGCCGGTGCCGCTGAACAGCGGCTCGATCACGAAGTGGCGGATGTCGACCTTGTCGAAGAACAGCTCGTCCGAATGGAAGGCGGGCGGGTAGTAGAAGCCGTTGGGCTGCTTCCAGGCGATCGCCGCGTTGGGCAGGAAGCACTGGAACCCGCCCTGGCCGGCCAGGGTCGTCTCGGCGCTGGCGGTCACCGTCTGGGTCTTCATCAGGCCGAAGACCGGCCCGAAGGCGATCGGGTAGTAGCGCCGCAGGCAGTCGAGCTTCCTCTCGCCCACGTTGCACTTGCTCTCGTCGAGCACCGACGTGCTGACGTCGAGATAGGCGTTCTCGGCCTGCGAGAACGGCCCGTCATAGATGTTGAAGAGGCGCTGCTCGACCGACCAGTTGTCGAAGTTGATGCTCCATTGCTGCTTGCGGTTCATGCAGAAGTTGGTCGCCTGCGCGTCGCACTTCAGGTCGGCGTAGGTGCTCGGGTTGAACGGCCCGACATTCTCCGCGAAGTGGTTGTCCGCCGGCTTCTGGGTGTTGCCGATGAAGACGCTGTGCTCGGCCAGCGACCAGTAGCCGTTGATCGCCGAGGAGCGGGTGTAGTCGCCGCCGGTGATGAAGGACAGGCCGGCGTTCTGCACGTCGGTGATGACGCTGTGGTTGACCAGGTACCATTGCGGGCGCAGCAGGATCGCGCCGAAGTTGTTGGGCGCCCAGTTGAACGAGCTGGTGAAGTGGTCGAGCACCGTGGCCATGCAGGCCGGGTCGTCGTCGCCGCTGGGAATCGTCTCGCTGCCGACCACCTTGGCGATGTTGCCGCAGCGCCGCTGGCCGGCGGCGCTCTGGCCGCAATCCTTGCTCTCGTCGGTGCATTTCAGCGGGAAGCGCCCGCCGTCGCCGACCACCGGGTAGTAGTGGTAGTCCTGGCCCGGGACCAGCCCGTCGGGGTTGCCGGCCGGCTCCTTGCGCACGCACGCGGCCTGGGTCGGGAAGGGCATCCCCGGCGGCTTCACCCAGCAGGTGTCGGGGGCCAGCGGGTTGGCCACCGGCTGCAGGCGGTTGGCGCTGACGCTGCCGAAGCCGCGGCAGTTCTCCGTCTTGCTGATGGTGATGAAGGAAAACTCGGCCGAGCTGCAGTAGTTGCCGGTGAAGGACTTGAGCGGGGTGGAGGCGGCCCGGCTGAGGTCGGGGCCGGTGTTCGACATCGGCGGGTCGGTCTGCTTCTGCCGGGAGGCGTAGCCGACCCAGCTCATCATCTGCGAATGGCCGCTATTGGCCGCCGGCACCAGCCAGTAGCAGGCGCCGCACATGCCGGCGCCGCTCGCCATGTTGCCCTGGAAGTCGTTCCAGGCGTTCATGATCCAGAACACCGACGGGTGGTTCCAGTCGGAGTGGAAGGGGAAGCGGTCGGCCTCCTCCGGCCCCTCGAACGGCGGGACGAAGTCGGGCCCGATCTGGAAGCGCTGCGCCAGGATGCCGGGCACCTTGCGCCAGTTCGGGTCATTGCCCTTGAGCTGGGCGTCGGGCCAGCCGACCACCGCGGCGCGGGCGAAGATGCCGAGGTTGGAATAGAGCTTGTTGTTAACCTCGGACCCGTCTTCGAGATAGAAGCCGTGGCCGATCGACTTGTAGCCGACGTTGCGCGCGAACAGCACGTCCTGGGTGCCGTGCAGCGTGATCCAGCGGGTCATCGACTCGTTGATCGAGGAGTCGGCCACCATGGTGCCGGCCGGGGCATGCCGGATCATGTGGAAGTGGACGGGGTAGGTGCCGAGCCGCCCACCCTGGCCGAGCAGCGCGAACTCGACGCCCTGGATCTGCGCCGCCAGCACGCCCTGGCGGATCACCGTGTGGCCGCCATAGTAGCAGCCGACATCCGCGCACAGCAGGTCGCCAAGCTTGTCGCCGCCCGAGCGGATGACGATGCTGCGGCTGAGCAGCGCCACGGCGGCCCGCGTCTCGGCGCCGTTCTTGATCAGCTTCGGGTCGATGCCGAGCTCGCTCGGCACCACGCCCTGCAGCACGTAGCGCTTGCCGTTGTGCGGATAGTCCATGCCCTGGACCGTCTCGAAGGACATCTTGTCCTGGCCCATCGCGTCGATCTTGCGCTCGTCGAAATGCGCCGGCAGATAGTCGGTGCCAGTGACGACGACGCTGTCGCCCTTCTCCCAATCGACGGCGCGGTCGAGCGTCACCGCCTTGCCGCCCTTGGCGAGGTTGGCGGCGAGCCGCACCCAGCTGGTGCCGGAATCGAGCGGCAGGGGGGTGGTGGCGTAGGTGGCGCCCTTCTTGCCGTAGAGCTGCAGCCGGCCGCCGAAGCCGACGCCCAGCACCTTGTTGCCGTAATAGCCCGATGAATCGAAGGGCAGCGCGTCGTACTTGTAGAAATAGTCGGCGCCGGCGACCCCGGGGATCGGCTGCGGCGTGGTCGCGCCGTTGTTCCAGGTGTCGGTCGGGATGCCGCAGAAGGTCGTGGTGGCGGTGGCCGGCGTTACGCAGCCGACGCCGGGCACGTTGGTCGCCAGCGAGTTGCCGGGGCCCCAGAGGGTGATGGTGAGGACGTGGCGCGAGGTCTGGTCCTCGCCGCGCCCGGTGGTGCCGATCGGCGCGGTCGGCGAGCCGGCGACCAGCGCGCCGCCGCGCTCGACGACGATGCTCGACGCCCAGAAGTCGATGCGCTCGTCCTTGAAGGTCAGCTTGCCGCCGCAGGGCGTGGGGGTCAGGAAGTTGCCGGTCAGGAAGCCGTCGAGCCGGCACTTGTCCGGCTTCTTGCTGAAGATGTTGACCTTGCCGAACTTGTACTCGGGCGAGGGATTGCTCAGCAGCCCGCCCTCGACGATGCAGTTGCCGACGACCTGGAGGTCCTCGCCGGGGCTGCGCTTGAGGTCCTTGAGCTTGACCTCCTGCGTGGTGTTGTCGGGATTGCCGCAGACCACGGTGGCCTGCGCCGGCCGCGGCGCCGCCACGACGGCGCCCGCCAGGGCCAGCAGCCCGACCGCCAGCGCCCGCCAGCCCCAGGCCGCCGCGCGCGACGCGCAGGTTCGTCCCCGAAGATCCCTCATTGCCCGCTCCCCCAAGACGGGGCCGGTCGGGAACCCGCCGGCCCGCCTGCTTTATACCACGCGCGGCGGCGACCGCCCAGCTTGAGCCGGGCGGCGAGTGACAAGCGCGGCCGGCACAGCTAAGAGTCGGCGCGGGGAACGGCCATGACGGGGAAGGCAAGCATGCGATCGGGTGGGGCGGCGGGCGCCGCGCTGGTTCTGTGTCTCGCGGCGGCGACGGCCGGGCCGGCGGCCGCGGCCGCGCAGCGCGCGGCGGCGGCTGAACGCGCCCCAGCACGCAGGTCGCACAGCCTCGCGGCCGCGGCGCGAGCAGGTCGCGAAGGGCTCGCCGGCCGGGATGCGAAGGCCGAGGCCGACGCGGCGGCGATCCGCGCCGCGCTCGAGGGCTGGACCGCCGACTTCAACGCCGGCCGCGCCGACCGGGTCTGCGACCTCTTCGCCCCCGACCTGCAATCGCGCTTCCGCGGCGCGCCGCCGCGCGGCTTCGAGGCGCTCTGCAGCAACATGAAGCGGGCGCTGGCCGATCCGCAGCACCGCTACGCCAACCGGCTCGAGCTGCTCGAGATCATCGTCTCCGGCGACCTCGCGGCGGTGCGGCTGATCTGGCACGGCACGGTGCGCGACGTCGCGACGGGGCAGAGACCCGCACGACGGAGCCCGGCATCGACATGAAGGTCCGCTCGCCAGCCTCGGCCATGTGGCGCATCGCGCGGTTCCTCGCCGGCCGAGGAGGGGCGGCGCGGCCGTGCCGGCGCCGAGGTCGCCCTCGAGCGCCACGAGATCGCCCGGGCGCAGCAGGAACGCCAGCCTCGCCGCGAGGGCCCGGGTCGCGGCGAGGTCGGCGAGGCGCAGCCTGAGGCTGCGGCGGGGCTCAGTACCGGTAGTGGTCCGACTTGAACGGGCCCTGCTCGCCGATGCCGATATAGCTCGACTGCTTCTCCGTCAGCCTGGTCAGCTTGGCGCCGACCTTGGCGAGGTGGAGGGCCGCGACCTTCTCGTCGAGGTGGCGGGGCAGGACGTAGACCTGCCGGTCGTACTTGGCGTGGTTGTGCCAGAGCTCGATCTGGGCCAGCACCTGGTTGGTGAAGCTGGCGCTCATCACGAAGCTGGGATGGCCGGTGGCGTTGCCGAGATTGACCAGCCGGCCCTTGGACAGGACGATCAGCCGCTTGCCGTCGGGGAAGACGACCTCGTCGACCTGCGGCTTGACCTCCTCCCACTTGTAGTTCTGCAGGGCGGCGATCTGGATCTCGCTGTCGAAGTGGCCGATGTTGCAGACGATGGCGCGGTCCTTCATCGCCCGCATGTGGTCGAGCGTGATGACGTCGACATTGCCGGTGGCGGTGACGAAGATGTCGCCGACCGGGGCGGCGTCCTCCATGGTGACGACCTGGTAGCCCTCCATGGCGGCCTGCAGCGCGCAGATCGGGTCGATCTCGGTGACCATGACGCGGGCGCCCTGGCTGCGCAGCGAGGCGGCACTGCCCTTGCCCACGTCGCCATAGCCGCAGACCACCGCGACCTTGCCGGCCATCATCACGTCGGTGCCGCGCTTGATGCCGTCGACCAGGCTCTCGCGGCAGCCATAGAGGTTGTCGAACTTGGACTTGGTGACGCTGTCGTTGACGTTGATGGCGGGCACCTTGAGCGTGCCGGCGCGCGCCATCTCGTAGAGCCGGCGGACGCCGGTGGTGGTCTCCTCCGACAGGCCCTTCACCTCCTCGAGGAGCTGCGGGAACTTGTCGTGCATGACCTGGGTGAGGTCGCCGCCGTCATCGAGGATCATGTTGGGGTGCCAGCCGCCCGGCCCCTTGATGGTCTGGTCGATGCACCACCAGAACTCCTCCTCGGTCATGCCCTTCCAGGCGAAGACCGGGATGCCGGCGGCGGCGATCGCCGCGGCCGCCTGGTCCTGGGTCGAGAAGATGTTGCAGGAGCTCCAGCGCACCGTGGCGCCGAGCGCGATCAGCGTCTCGATCAGCACCGCCGTCTGGATGGTCATGTGCAGGCAGCCGGCGATGCGCGCGCCCTTGAGCGGCTTCGACGCGCCGAACTCCGCGCGCAGCGCCATCAGGCCGGGCATCTCGGTCTCGGCGATCGCGATCTCCTTGCGCCCCCACCCGGCGAGCGCGAAATCCGCGACCTTGTAGTCGGTGAAGGCAGGCATCGGGAGACTCCTCAGGGACGGCGGGAACGGAAGGGCGGGCGTATAGCAGCAGCGGCCGGAGGCGACAAGTGCCGGGGGACGATGGCAGACTGCCGGCCACGGCATTGCTCCGCCGGCGGCGGAAGCGGGACCGGGAGCGGCGGGAGGCCGGCGAGACGATGCGCGGGAGCGACCTGAGGCGCATTGCCAGCGACCCCGATCAGTGCGGCGGGCGGCCCTGCATCCGCGGCCTGCGCATCCGGGTGACGGACGTCCTCGAGTTGCTGGCGGCGGGCGCCTCGCGGGAGGAGATCCTGGCCGACGATCCCGACCTGGTGGCGGAGGACATCACCGCGGCGCTGCGCTTCGCGGCAGAGCGCTGCGGCTGAGGCCCGGCCGGGCGGCGCCGCGGGAGCGCGCGGCGAGGTGGAGCCGACCCCATGTCCGGCGAGCGTCGTCGCCGGGCGGAGGACATCAGGGCGGCGAGGCGCCGCGCGCGCGCCGCGGCGAGGTCGCCGGACAGAGCGGCCGCGGCGGAGGCCGGCAGCCGGCGCGAGGTTCGCGCCGGGGTCGCCGCCGGCGGCGAACCTGCCCCCGCCCGGGGGCGGAGCCGGAGCGCGCCGGCCCCGAGCCGCGCGGGTCCTCCTCGTCCGAGGTCGCCCAGCGCAGGCGGATGATGGTCTCCCCAAGCCCCCGCTTGCCGCGCAGCTTGTGCGGCGCCATGACGCCGATGCGATAGCGCTCCGTCAGGTGGGCGACGACGCCGGCCAGCCGCGCCGCCTCCAGCGCCGCGCGGCCATCGCCGCCGCGCCCGGCGATGCCGCCGATCATGCCGTCGACCTCGGCGGCCAGCCGCATCATCAGCCGGTGGCCGACCGCAAGCTCATGGCTGAGCAACGCAGAGAGCGTATCTGGGACGGAGGTGCGCTGCGCCGCCGCGGCGGCGAGGCCGCCGGCGCCGCGGAGACCGTCAGGTTAAGCGTATCCTGAACCGAGGGCGAGAACGGGTCGTCGGACATGGCGTTCACTGGATGAGAGCGGCAGATGAACGCATTTTACGGCATATGAACCGCAATTGCAAGCCGTCTGGCGTTTGGGTCGAGGCGTGACCGATCGCGCCCGGCCGGAAGAGCCGGGCAGCCCCAATCAGATGCGCAATCTAGCGGTCGTCTTCGCGGTCCGCTCGCTTGTCCTCGAGCACCGTCGAGCCGTCCGGCCGCAGGTCTCGCTGCGGCGGGGACGCTGACCTGGTCGCGCCATCGATGAAGCCTTCGAGACGGGCCAAGCGGCTCTTGATCTCGGCCAGCTCATCGCCGAGCCGCCGCTCCATCACGTGCATCTCCCCGCCGATGCGGCGATCCGTGTCGCGCAGTTCCCTGGAGAGGGACTTGATCTCGGCGGTCGCCTTGCTCAGCTCGTCCGTGAGGGTGATGACGGCCTTCAGCGCCTTATAGAGATCGGCGAGATTGCCCATTTCACGGGGCTTGGCGCTTGGCCGCGAAATAGGCCTTGGTCTCGTCAAGCTCCTTGCGAGCTTCCACCATCAATGCCTGGGCACGCTCGATGCTGCGGTTCAGCTGAAGAAGAAGCTCCGCGAACTCGGGCGAGTCCAGCTCGCTCTCGGCTGCGGGCCGGGTTCCGCGCCTCACCATGACCTTTCCTCTCATGTGATGAGCGACACGCGCCTTCACCAGGAAGCCCCCGGGAGTAAACAAGTTCGCCAGCAGCACGTCCACCGTCACGCCCCGGCGCCGAGCCGCCTTCCAAACCAGCAAGGCGGTTTCCGCACGCACCTCCATCAAAGCCTTGCTCGCCATCGCGCCCGACCCCGCCGCCGGGTCGAGACCATGCGCCGCGGGGATGGCGGATTTGCGGACACTCCGTGAAACAGTCTCGCCGCTCATTGGTCACCCGTGCGCCGACGCGTAATGATACGCTCTAACGCATCGAATTTCAACCTGAAGCCGCAACGCGGCAAGATCCGGGTCAGCCGCGGCGCCCATGCACACCAGCGGGAAGCCGCCATTTTATGGGACCGCCGCAGCGAAACGAGCCGGAAGGCTCCCTGCGAGCACACCCTTCACGAGATCCAGGATCTCGGCCGGGTTCAGCCTACGGCCATGCCGCTTGCAGAGGCAGGCGAGGCACAGCCCGACGACCACGCCGACGCAGGCGGGGCCGCCGATTGCGGCGCTCGCAGCCAGCACGATGCCGCTGCAGGTTCCGCCCTGGCGAGCGCCCTCGTCCAAGCCCTTACGTCATCGTTGCCGATCGCCTTCGAGCCGGCGGCAGCGCCCCAGCGATGCTCGGGCCCGAGGATCCGCCGGGCTTCGTGGTGCGCACCGAGGCGCAGTGGCGGCGGCGGCCAACGGCTTCCGGCTGGCGCGCGGGGTCGAGCGCGGCTGGCGGCGCTTCGCCTCGACGACGGCCGACGTCGCGATCTGGATCGGCGGCGCCTCGCCGGCCGGCCCGTGGCTGCTCTCCGTCGACCGGCCGGAGGTGATCGCCGAGATCGGCGTGGCGCCGGCCGCCGGCGGCGCCAGGCCGGGTGCCGCCACCTTCGTGCTCGACAGCCTGGGGGCGCTCCATGCGGCGCTCGACCGCGTCTACCGGCTCGGCGTCTGGAGAGGTCGTTCTTTGTGCCGGACCAAGGCGAAGCCTTCTTTGGCCGGCATGACGCGGCGGCGGCCCTCACCCTCCCGTCGCTGACGCGACGGGCCCCGCCCTCTCCCACTTCGTGGGCGAGGGGATTCTACGGCGCCCCCGCGGCCAGCGCGTCGAGCAGGGTGGCGAGGTCGAGGGCCAGGTTGTTGCAGGCGGTGAGGCCGGGGCAGGTCATCCAGGCCTCCTGGAGGGCGGCCTCCCCGCCCCGCTCGACGCAGGGCCTGTCCGCCTTGCAGCGGAACTGGACGCGGACGGTGCGGCCGCCGGCCTCCATGCGGATGGAGCGGGAGTCGATGTCGGCGGGGGCGAAGCTGAGCGCGGCCGCCGGTGCCGGCGGCCCGCCGGCGCGGCAGGCATCGATCTTCGCCGGCGGGCTCTTCATGGTGAGGCCGGGGCAGGCGTGGAAGAGGATCTCGAGCCGGCCGTCCCCGGCCGGGCGCAGGCCGGTGGTGACCAGCAGCTTGCCGCCGGACGAGAAGACCGCGCGGCCGCTCTCCTCGTTGATCCGGGCGATCAGCGCGGCGACGTCCAGCCGGGCCGGCGGCGCGGGCCGCGGCGGCCGGGCGCGCGCCCGGCTGCCCGTCGCCCTGGCCGCCGCCCTGCCCGCCCGGCCGAGCGCGGTCCTTGATGCGCTGCTCGCCGGCGAGGCAGTCGGTGCAGGCCTCGTTTGCGTCGATCCCGGCCTCGTAGGCGGCGATCGCCGCGGCGGGCTGGCCGAGCGCCTCCCGGATGCGGCCCTCGACGACCAGGGCGTCGGCCTGGGCGTCGTTGTCGGTGGCGGCGGCGACGGCCTGCTGGGCGTCGGCCAGCGCGGCCTCGAGGTCGCAGGGCGGCGGGGTGCCGCGCTGCACGCCGGGGCCGGCCAGGCAGATCTCTGCCCGTCGCATGTAGGCGGCGGCGCCGGGGCCAGCGCGATGGCGCGGCTGGCGTCGTCATAGGCGCGGTCGAGGCGGCGCTGGCGCATCAGGATGCCGGCGCGGGCCAGCAGCGCCGCCGGGTCGTCGGGGCGGAGGCGCAGCGAGCGGCTGGCGTCCTCGTACGCGCCGGGAGGTCGCCGGCGACCTGGCGGGCGCCGGCGCGCAACAGCCAGGCGAGCGGGTCGTCGGGATCGAGCGCGATCGCCCGGTCGAGGTCGGCCGCGCCGCCGCCGGTGTCGCCCGTCGCGAGGCGCGACCGGCCGCGGATGCGGTATGCGGCGGCGCGCTCGCGGCGGGAGAGCGCGGGCTGGTCGAGCACGGCGGTGCAGAGCGCCATCGCGGCGTCGTCGGGCCAGTCCTGGTCGCGGCAGTCGCCGACCACGCGCAGCGGCTCGGCGGCGCGCGCCGGCGGGGCGGCGAGCAGCAGCAGGGCGAGGGCGGCACAGAGGAGGCCGGTGCGGATGGGGCAGCTCCGTCGCGGCAATGGCGAGGGCGCGGCGCGCCGCGCGGCGGACCGCGGCCACTCGTCTCAGGGATCGGGCAGGCGGGCGTCCTGCGGCGGCGCCGCCGCGGGCGGGTCAGGGCGCGTGGCGGCGGCGGCGTCCTGGCCGGCCTCCTCGGCGGCGAACCACTGCCGCACCTTCCAGCGCAGGAAGAACAGCAGGAACAGGCCGGCGACGAGCAGGAGGATGAGGGCGCCGTTCATCAGGTCGTCGAGGCCCGTGCCGGCCGATCCGCCCGCGCCGGCCGCCTGCTCGTGGTGGGAGAGGGCGAGTATGGTGGTGCCGGCGAGGCCCAGGATCAGCGGATCGATCGCCTCGTCCGGGCCGGGGGTGAACAGCATGTAGGCGAGCTCGACGGCCGCGGCGGCGAGCAGCGCCCCGCTCACCAGGCCGAGCACCGGAGCCGCGCGGACGGCGGCCTGGAGGTCGCCGGCGAGCTCGCCCGGCCAGAAGCCGAGGATGGTGACGCCCTTGAGCAGCAGGAAGCCGAACATCCAGGCGCCGATCAGGAACTGCGCGAGGGTGCGGGCATAGAAGGCGACCACCTGCGGCACGCGGTAGAAGCGCGCGACGCGATGCTGGAAGGGCCTGTTCACGACGCAGCCTCCCTGCCGAACGGCGGCGGTCCTGCCGGCGGTCCCGCCGGACGCGCGGGGCCGCGGCAACTCTAAGGCGAGGCGGGGCGCGGCGTACAGGGGCGTGCGGCCGGCCCTCAGGGGTCGGCGGTGAGGTAGCCGGCGTAGATCGTCTGGTCGATCTCGTTGGCGACGTAGAGGCGGTGGCGGCCGCCCCAGGGGACGGGGTTCCAGGGGGTGTCGGGGTGGTTGATCGTGCCGACGGCGCCGACTGTGCCGTTGGGGCCCCAGACCTGCGGAGTGACGGCCATGTCGGGATAGCCGGGCAGGTCGAAGGAGATCGCCTCCATGCCGCCCGACGCGCCGACGCCGCTGCCGACCGCGAGCTCGTTGCCGAGCGGGCCGATGACGACGATCTGATCGTTGTACTTGTCGCAGAAGCACCAGCTCCAGGGCGCGGCGCTGAGGCCGGTGATGCCGCGGCCGGCGTATTCATGGGTGCCGAGGAGCTGGCCGCCGGTCGACCACAGCTCCGCGGTCGGGCCGCCGCCGCGCACGAAGAAGAAGCCGTTGCAGGCGAGGCCCTGCGGCGCCGGCATGCTGGCGGTGAGCGCGGCGACGCGGGTGCCGGTGAGCTGGCCGTTGTTCGGATCGAAGGCGAGGATGGTCTCGACGTCCTGGGTGCCCTGGCAGCACCAGATGACGCGGCGCAGCGGGTCCCAGGCCATGTCGTCGATGGTGTCGTAGCCGACCGGGCTGCGGTGGCGGTGGGCGACGGCGCCGGTGAAGGTCTGGAGGTAGAAGACCGGGTCGGCAAGGGTGGTCTGGGTGAGGAAGGCGAGATAGGGGTCGCCGCGGCGGATGCAGACGGTGAGGGCGGTGCCCGCGCCGGTCGTGGCGATCGGGTACGGGTAGCTCCAGGTCGTCTCGAAGCGGAGATTGGTGACGGTCATCGCAGGTCCCCCGAGGTCGGCGCTTCTCGGTCACGCGGGAGGGCGGGCCGGGCGCTCTGCGAGGATGATAGCGCGGGCGGCGGGGGGATGCGCGGGTGGCGAGGCCGGATTTGATTGTCACGCCGAGGCGCGGAGGACGCGGAGGGGTGCGTCAGGGGACGTTCTGCAGGGTCGGCGAGGGAGGCGTCGGCGGTCGGGCGGCGCTGCCGAGCGGGCCGACGACGACGATCCGTCGACGCATCACCGGCCAAGGGACACGCCGGATCGCGACGCATCACCTTGCGGTGAGCGATTCCGACGCCGATCCGGAGCTGCTGTTTGCCTGGTCCCACAGCGCCCCCGGCAGGCCGCGCCGGTGGCGGAACGACGGAAGCTCCGGCCTTCGTGCCGCCGGGCCGGGGGGGGGACCGCGCACGCCGGTTCGGCACCTCCCGGTCCGCCTATGAAGGCTCGCCCGGCTCGAAGTAGCGGATGGAATGTGTTCCTACGTCGCCGTTCCGGCACTGGTCGCCGGTCTCGGGGTCCTGGGCGTGGGCGGAGGTCACCTTCCGCCGGCCGCAATGGGCGCAGACCTCGACGATCGCCGCGCCGGCCGCCGGCTCGCCCGGGTCGAGTTCGAGGACAGCGTGCGGGACCCGCCAGTCATGCCGGGCGGCGGCGCAGCCCGGCTCCTCGGGGTCGAGCCGGACCGTGGCCGACGCCGTCTCGTCGCCATGCTCGGCGCGGGCCTCGACCGTGACCCACACCGTCTGGTTCCGTTCGTAGGAACCCGGGTCGACGTTGCGCCGGGCCAGGTCCAGCGCAGCGGCAAGGCTTGGCGCTTCGACGGGGCCGTACACCGTCCCCGATTCCACCAGGTAATATCGGTCCATCGGCTGCCTCCCTGACAGCGGCACAACGCGATGCCGGGGAGAATATTTTCCAGCCTGCAGGGTAGGCGGGTGGCGAGCGACCTTCGTTGATCTGCATCAAGAGGCGCCGTCGCGGCGGCGGCGGCCCTCACCCTCCCGTCGCTTCGCGACGGGCCCCGCCCTCTCCCGCTGCGCGGGCGAGGGAATTCAGCTGCCCGCGTTGAGCTCGTCGAGGAGCTCGGCGATGCGGGTGCTGTCGGACTGCTCCATGATGATGCGGGCGGAGCGCTGGGCGGAGGCGAGGTCCAGCGCGCGGATGCGCTGCTTGACGCGGGGCAGGCGGGCGGCGGACATCGAGAGCTCGCGGATGCCCAATCCCAGCAGCAGGACGGCGAAGCGGGGGTCGCCGGCGACCTCGCCGCAGACGCTGACCGGGATGCGGGCGCGCAGCGCGGCCTCGGTGCTGAACTGGATGAGGCGCAGCACCGCGGGGTGCAGCGGGTCGTAGAGATGGGCGACCTGCTCCTCGCCGCGGTCGATGGCGAGCGTGTACATGGTGAGGTCGTTGGTGCCGATGGCGAAGAAGTCGGAGACGCCGGCGAGCGCGTCGGCCGAGAGCGCGGCGCCGGGGATCTCGATCATGATGCCGAGCGGCGGCAGGGGCTCGGGCAGCGGCACGCCGCGGCGCTTCAGGCGGCGCACCACCTGGTCCTGGATGGCGCGCACCTGGACCACCTCCGAGACGCTGGAGATCATCGGCAGCAGGATGCGGGCGGGGCCGTGCGCCGAGGCGCGCAGCATGGCGGCGAGCTGCGCCTCGAGCAGGGCCGGGCGCTGCAGCAGCAGGCGGGTGGCGCGCAGGCCCAGCGCCGGGTTGGCCTCGCCGCCGATGTCGTCGCCCAGCGCGGCGGCCAGCTTGTCGCCGCCGGCGTCGAGCGTGCGCATGGTGATCGGGCGGCCGTCGAGCGCCTCGATCAGGCCGCGATAGGTCTGGTACTGCTCCTCCTCCCCCGGCAGGTCGTCGCGGTTCATGTAGAGGAATTCGGTCCGCAGCAGGCCCACGCCCTCGGCGCCGGATTCGAGCGCCAGCTCGAGCTCGCGCGGCAGCTCGAGATTGGCCTCGAGCGCGACGCGGGTGCCGTCGCGGGTGACGGCGGGCAGCACGCGGAGGTGGGCGAGCTGGCGCTGCTCGCGGCCCATCGCCGCCAGCCGGCGCTCGTACTCGTTGAGACGCGCGGCGGTCGGGTTGACGAAGACCATGCCGGCCTCGCCGTCGACCAGCACGGTGTCGCCGTTGGCGATCGATTCGATGAGGCCGGCGACGCCGAGCACGGCGGGCAGGCGCAGCGAGCGGGCCATGATCGCGGTGTGGCTGGCGGCGCCGCCGAAGACGGTGGCGAAGCCGGCGACCCGCGCCGGGTCGAGCAGCGCGGTGTCGGCGGGGGTCAGCTCCTCCGATATCACGATGCTGCCGGCGGGCAGCTGCGAGAAGGCCTGGAAGGGCGTCTGGGTCAGGCTGCGGATCAGCCGGCGGCCGACCTCGCGGACGTCCTCGGCGCGGGCGGCGAGGTAGGAATCGTTGAGGTCGGCGAAGTCGGCGGCGACCCGCGCGATCTCCGCCTGCACCGCGGCCTCGGCGTTGACGCGGTCCTCGGCGATGCGGCGCTCCACCCCGCGCACGACGCGGCTGCCCGTCAGCATCTGGAGATGCGCGTCGAGC
Source organism: Dongiaceae bacterium (assembly GCA_046349435.1). Lineage (GTDB taxonomy): Bacteria > Pseudomonadota > Alphaproteobacteria > Dongiales > Dongiaceae > JAXMCI01. The sequence continues at coordinate 72,174 of JAXMCI010000014.1, forward strand.
AGGATGGCGAGCTCCTCGGCGGCGGCGGCGGGCAGCGACGCCGACTTCGCCTTCAGCTTGCGGATCTGCTTCTGCGAGCGGGCGAGCGCGTCGGCGAAGCGGACGAGCTCGGCCGGGACGGCGTCGGCCTCGATGGCGTATTCGGGGACGGCGATGGCGTGCGAATCGACGATGAAGGCCGGGCCCAGCGCCAGCCCCTCGGCGACGCCGACGCCCTCCAGCACCTGCTCGGGCCGGTCGCGGCGGCGGCGCCCGCCGGCGCGGCGCGGCGGCTCCTCATGCTTCATCGAACTTGCGCAGGACAAGGTCGGCGATGGCGGCCAGCGCCGCCTCGGCCTCGCGCCCCCTGGCGGTGAGCTCGATCTCGCAGCCCGGCCCGGCCGCCAGCATCATCAGCCCCATGATGGAACGGCCGGAGACCGTCATGTCGCCCTTGGCGACGGTGACCTCGGCCTCGAACTGGTCGGCGAGCTTGACCAGCTTCGCGGCGGCGCGGGCATGCAGCCCGCGCTGGTTGCGGATGGCGACGCGGCGCGCCGGCGGCGCGGTGGCGTCGACGCGCTGCGGCAGGTCGTTCATCGCGGCCGGCTCCGGCGCGGCGCAGAGGCAGAGAAGGATTTTGCACGCGGAGGCGCGGAGGACGCGAAGGGGGACGCCGGCCGGGCCTGCGCACCGCTCCTCTGCGGCTCCGCGCCTCCGCGTGAATCAATCCTTCTCGCAACCGCTCGCGGCATGAGGGCGGATCCGGGCATCAGTGGTTGCCGTCGGCGAGGAGCTGGGAGGCGACGTTGATGTACTTGCGGCCGGCCTCCTGGGCGTGGGCGACGGCGGTGGCGAGGTTCTCCTCGCCGCGGATGCGGGCGAGCTTGATCAGCATCGGCAGGTTGACGCCGGCGATGACCTCGACGCGGGCGCGGTCGAGCACCGAGATGGCGAGGTTGGAGGGGGTGCCGCCGAACATGTCGGTGAGCAGCACGACGCCGTCGCCGTCATCGACCCTGGCGACGTTCTCCAGGATCTCGCGCCGGCGCTGCTCCATGTCGTCATCGGGGCCGATGCAGACCGTCGCGACCCGCTGCTGCGGCCCGACCACGTGCTCGAGCGCGGCGACGAACTCGGCCGCCAGGCGGCCATGGGTAACCAGCACCATTCCGATCATTCAAGCATGCCTCATGTGGGATGGCGGCCTCGTGGCTCTAGCCCGCCAGCGATTCCAGGCCCAGGTCGCGGTGGCGCAGCCCGACCAGCCGGCCCTGGCGGCGCAGCCAGGCCGCCAGCCTTTCCGCGACGAAGACCGAGCGATGGCGGCCGCCCGTGCAGCCGATCGCCAGGGTGAGATAGCTCTTGCCCTCGCGCTCGTAGCGCGGCAGCAGCGGCGCCAGCAGCGCCGTCAATGCCGCGAAGAAGCCGGTGAAGGCAGGATCCTGCTCGATGAAGGCGGCCACCTCGGGGTCGCGTCCGCTCAACCCCTTCAACCCGGGCTCGTAGTAGGGGTTGCGCAGGAAGCGGACGTCGAAGACGAGGTCGGCCTCGCGCGGCAGGCCGCGCCGGTAGGAAAAGGAGGTGACGGCGATCGCCGCCGCCTGGCGGTCGAGCGCGAAATGCCCGGTCAGCTGGTGCTTGAGGTCGGCGATCGACAGCTCGGAGGTGTCGATCACCAGGTCGGCGGCGCCGCGCACGGCGGCGAGCAGCGCGCGCTCCTGCGCGATGCCGTCGGCGACCGGCCGGTCGAGCGCCAGCGGATGGCGCCGCCGCGTCTCGGTGAAGCGGCGCCGCAGCACCTCGTCGTCGCAGGTCAGGAAGATCAGCGCCACGGCGACGCCGGGATCCTCGCGCAGCCGCTCGAGCTGGGCGAGCAGCGCGTCCGGGCTGAAGTCGCGGGTCCGGCTGTCGACGCCGATGGCGATCGGTCGCGCCGCGGCGGTGGCGTCGCCGGTCAGACCGCCGAGCAGCGCCAGCGGCAGGTTGTCGACCGCCTCCCACCCGAGATCCTCGAGCAGGTTGAGCGCGGTCGAGTGGCCGGCGCCGGACAGCCCGGTGACGAGCAGCACGCGCAGCTGCCCGGATGGGCCGGGCGGGCGCGTGGCCGCCGTCGGCTCGGCCGGCGGGGCGGCGATCAGGTCGTCGCTCATGGCCGGCGGACTATACTGAAACCGCCGCCGGTCAACGACTCGAAACGTGGCGGGGCGCGGCGGCGGGCCGCGGGCGGATTAACGGTCCCGTAAGGTGCGGGCAAGTGGCGCGCGAGGCGCAGGCAGGAAGGATTCACGCGGAGGCGCGGAGGCGCGGAGGGGAGTCCGCGATGCCCGCCGGCGCGTTCGCAGGAGTCGCCGTGTCTCCGGGTGAGAAAGGATTTTCACGCGAAGGCGCGAAGGCGCGAAGGCGAGCGCACGAAGGCGGTTCTTTTCTTCTTGGCTTCGCGGCTTCGCGTGAGAAAGATTTAATGCGCCTGCGGCGCGGTCTCGAGGGCGAGGCGGAGCTGGGCCGGGGCGGAGGCGAGCCAGGGATCGAGGGCGAGGCAGGGGATGGCGTGGCCGAGCCAGCTTTCGGTGGCGGGAGCGGTCAGGGGCTCGGAGCGGTGGCCGGGGATCAGGCGGGCGGCGAGCGCGAGCGGGGTCGGCGGGGCGGCGGGCACGGGCGTCAGGCCGCGGCCGCGGATCAGCAGGTGGCCGCGGAGGTGGGCGGCGGCGGCGGCGGGATAGCGGGCGAGGAGGCCGGCGCCGCCGGCGACGAGCTCGACGCAGTCGTCGGCGATCAGCGCGGCGCCGCGGTCGATCAGGCGGAGCGCGAGGTCGGACTTGCCGCTGCCGGGCGGGCCGAGGAGGAGCAAGGCGCGGTCGGACAGCGCGACGGCGGTGGCGTGGAGGGTGAGCCGGGGCGCCGTCACGCGACCGGGAGGAAGACGGTGAAGCGGGCGCCCTCGACATGGCCGTCGGGGTCGAGGCGGTTCTCCGCCAGGATGACGCCGCCATGGGCCTCGACGATCTGCTTGGAGATCGACAGGCCGAGGCCGGAATGGGTGCCGAACTTCTCGCCGGCCGGGCGCTCGCTGTAGAAGCGGTCGAAGATGGCGTTGAGCTTGCCGGGCGGGATGCCGGGGCCCTCATCGGCGACGGTGATGCGCACCCGCTCGCCCTCGCGCCGCGCCTGCAGCCGGATCTCGCCCCGGGGCGGGCTGAAGGAGATCGCGTTGTCGATCAGGTTGCGGAAGACCTGCGCCAGCCGGCTCTCGATGCCGGTGACGACGAGCGCGGCATGGCTGCCGATGTCGAGCACCAGGCGGGGCGCCTCGGGGCCGGCGGTCGCCGCATGGGCGTCGGCCATGGCGCCCAGCATGCGGCCGAGGTCGACCGGGTCGATCTCGGCGCGCGACAGCTCGGCGTCGAGCCGCGAGGCGCTGGAGATGTCGCTGATCAGCCGGTCGAGCCGCTGCACGTCGTCGAGGATGATGCCCATCAGCTTCTTCTGCTGGCTCGGCTCCTCGATGCGCGCCACCGTCTCGACCGCGCTCCTGAGCGAGGTCAGCGGGTTCTTGATCTCGTGCGCGACGTCGGCGGCGAAGCGCTCGATGGCGTCCATGCGCTGCCACAGCACCTCGGTCATGTCGCGCAGCGCGCCGGAGAGGTCGCCGATCTCGTCGCGCCGCCGGGTGAAGTCGGGGATGGTGGTCTGGCGGCGGTGGCCGTGGCGCACCCGGTCGGCGGCGGCGGCCAGCCGCAGGATCGGCCGCGCGATGGTGCCGGCGAGGTAGAAGGAGAGCAGCGTGGTGACGGCGAGCGCGATGGCGAAGACCTTGAGCACGTCGAAGCGGATGTCGCGCACCGCCGTGTCGATGGCGTCGCCGTCGGTCGACAGCATCAGCCCGCCGAGCACGGCGCGGTAGCGCTGCACCGGCACCGCGACGCTCAGCACCAGCCCGCCGGCGCCGTCGTCGCGCACCGCCTCGGCGATCTCCCCGGTCAGCGCCTGGGCGACCTCCGGATAGTCGCCGGCATGCTGCACCGGCGCCTCCTTGTAGAGCTGCAGCTTGGCGCGCTGCGGCAGCAGCGAGACGACGCGGTCGTAGATGTCGGTGACGAGGTCGCCGAAGGTGTCGCTGCGGCGGATCGGCGGCAGGATCTCGATCTGCACCTGGCCGCCCGGCCCCATCAGCCGGTAGGAATCGGCGATCAGGCCGCCGTCGGTGGCGAAGACCCGGGCGCGGCTCTTGGAGACCTCGACCAGCCGGCGCACCGTCTGGCGCACCACCTCGGGGGTCAGCCGGTCCTCATCGACGTCGCTCGAGACGCCGGCCGACGCGATGGCGCCGGCGAAGAGCTCGCCCTCGACACGCAGCGACTTGAGCTCGGAATGGATCAGCTGGCCGCGATAGGCGTCGAGATAGAGCAGGCCGGCGACGGGGATGGCGATGGCGACCAGGTTGAGCAGCAGGATGCGGCGGGTGAGCGGCGTCAGCCAGCGGCGGCGGCGGCGCGGCGGCTCGTGGGTGACCGCGGCCAGCGTGTCGCGGGCGGGGGCGGCGCGGCCAGCGGCGGCTCGAGCGGCCGGGCGGGAGCTCTCGTCGCGCGCGCGGGGATCGCGGGCGCCCGAATCACGACCGGCCGAATCGCGACCGCCCGAATCACGACTGGCCGGGCGCGCCGGCCGCACCCGGCCGGCATCGAGCTCCGCCGTCACCACGCCGGGCGGCCGTCAGGCCGCTGCGCCCGGGCGATCGCGATAGCGATATCCCACCCCGTAGAGCGTCTCGATCTGGGCGAACTCCGGGTCCATCGCCTTGAACTTCTTGCGCAGCCGCTTGATGTGGCTGTCGATGGTCCGGTCGTCGACATAGATGTGCTCGCCATAGGCGGCGTCCATCAGCTGGTCGCGGTTCTTGACGTGGCCGGGCCGCGCCGCCAGCGACTTGAGCAGCAGGAACTCGGTGACGGTGAGGTCGACCGCGCTGCCCTTCCAGGTGCAGAGATGGCGGTCGGAATCGAGCGTCAGCTCTCCGCGCACCAGCACCTCGCCGGACTCGCCGGCGGCGGCCGTCGCGGCGGCGGCGCCGGGAGCGCCGGGGGTGCCCGGGGCGCCGGCCTCGCGGGCCAGCAGCTCGCGCCGCAGGATGGCGCGGATGCGCTCGATCAGCAGGCGCTGCGAGAAGGGCTTCTTGATGTAGTCGTCGGCCCCCATGCGGAGGCCCATCAGCTCGTCGACCTCGTCGTCCTTGGAGGTCAGGAAGATCACCGGCAGGTCGCTCGACCGGCGCAGCCGCTCGAGCAGCTCGAGCCCGTCCATGCGCGGCATCTTGATATCGAGGATGGCGAGGTCGACCGGGTTCTGGACCAGCGCGCGCAGCGCCTCCGCCCCGTCGGTGTAGGTGCGCACGGCGTAGCCCTCGGCCTCGAGCGTCATCGACACCGAGGTCAGGATGTTGCGGTCGTCATCGACCAGCGCGATGGTTTGCGGCACGGCGGACCTCTCCCCTTGTATAGTAGGCTTGCGGCCGAGGGCTGTGAAGATGGCGGGCCAAGATGGCCGGATTGCGGCGTTTTTGCCGCCAAGTCTGGGCAAGGAGCGGGCATCACCATGGCAAGCGACGCGACTTCCACCGCAACCGAGCCCGGGCCCGGCGCGCTCGCCCGGGCGCTGATCCGCGCCGCCGACCGCGCCGTCCTGGCGACCCGGCTGGGCGCCGAGGGCTGGCCCTACGCCTCGCTGGTGCTGCTCGCCACCGACCACGACCTGACGCCGCTGCTGCTGCTGTCGGACCTCGCCGAGCACACCAAGGCGCTGTCGGGCGACCCGCGGCTGTCGCTGCTGATCGACGGCACGGCCGGCCACGAGGACCCGCTGACCGGGCCGCGGCTGACCCTGCTCGGCCATGCCGCGCCGGAAGCCTCGCACGCCCAGAAGCAGCGCTATATCGCCCGCCATCCATCGGCCGGGCTCTATGCCGGCTTCGCCGATTTCCGCTTCTACCGGGTGGTGGTGGAGCGCGCCCACCTGGTCGGCGGCTTCGGCCGGATCCATTGGCTGGAGGCGGCCGAGGTCACCTACGACGCCGCCCAGGCGGCGGCGCTGGCCGACCACGAGCCGGAGATCGTCGCCCACATGAACGAGGACCACGCCGACGCGCTCGACCTGATGGCGAGCCGGCTGGCGGCGGCGCCGGGCGAAGGCTGGCGGATGACCGGGCGACCCGGAGGGCATCGACCTCCGCCTGGGCGGCCGCCTGGCGCCCGGGTCGCCGCAGGCGCCGATCGCCGACGCCGGCGAGGCCCGCGCCGCGCTGATCCGGCTGGTGGCGCGGCCCGCGCGGGGTAGCGCGGCCTTGCCGGCAATCTTGTCGACGACGCGCCGGCCCGCGCCCCGAGGCGCCGATCAGCGGCGGCGATCGAAGCCCGCCGGCAGCCGCGCCCAGCGCGGGCCGCGGTGCCGATGGCGCCGGCGGTCAGCGCGCTGCTGGGTGTGGTCGAGGTTGCTGCAGCCGCCCGCGCGGCCTGGCGCCGGAGAACGCCCCAGCGAAGTTCCCGGGTCGCGATTCATCGCCGGCGCTTGACCCGGCCAACCCAGCCAGTGGCCGGGATGGCCGCGCCCATGCGCGGGTCGCGTGGCAAGATCGTGGCGCTGGTCGGCGGGGACGCGGAGAGGCGAAGCCGTTTCGCACCGCGAAGAAGCCGGCGAGGCCGGCATCGCCGCGCCGGCGGAGAGATGGATCGGCTTTCGCCGTGACAACTACTGCTCGGTCATCCTCTCCTCCGCGGCTCCGCGCCTCCGCGTGAGTCCTGCGGCCTCTCCGCCCGCGCAGGCGCCGGGTGCAAGGGCGCTCCCTCTTCGCGGCTTCGCGCCTTCGCGTGCGAAATCCGGCCCTCTCCGCCGGCGCGAACGCCGGCCGGCCGAGGCTCAGTGCGCCGCCGCCCAGTTGTCGCCGACGCCGCTCTCGGCCACGAGCGGCACGGAGAGCTGCACGGCCGGCAGCGGCGCCTGCTCCATGATGCGGCGGACCAGCGCCGAGGTGGCGTCGAGCTCGGCCTCCGGCACCTCGAAGAGCAGCTCGTCATGGACCTGCAGCAGCATGCGGCCGCGCAGCCCGGCCGAGGCCAGCGCCGGCGGGATGCGGATCATGGCGCGCTTGATGATGTCGGCGGCGCTGCCCTGCAGCGGCGCGTTGATCGCGGCGCGCTCCATGAAGCTGCGGCGGGCGGGGTTGCGGTCGTTGATCCCCGGCACGTGGCAGCGGCGGCCGAACAGGGTGGTGACGTAGCCCTGGCGGCGGGCCAGCTCGCGGGTCCGCTCCATGTAGGAGCGGATTCCGGGGAAGCGGGCGAGATAGGCCTCGATGTAGGCCTTGGCCTCGGCCTGGGGAATCCCCAGCTGCTGCGCCAGGCCGAACGGGCTGATGCCGTAGATGATGCCGAAATTGATCGCCTTGGCGCGGCGGCGGACCATCGGGTCCATGCCCTCGACCGGCAGGCCGAAGACCTGGCTGGCGGTCAGCGCGTGGATGTCGATGCCCTCGGCGAAGGCCTGGCGCAGCGGCGCGATCTCGGCGATGTGGGCGGCCAGCCGGAGCTCGATCTGCGAGTAGTCGACCGAGAGCAGCTTGTGGCCGGGCGCGGCGACGAAGGCGCGGCGGATCTTGCGCCCCTCCTCGGTGCGGATCGGGATGTTCTGCAGGTTGGGCGCGGTCGAGGAGAGCCGGCCGGTCGAGGCCACCGCCAGCTCGAAGCTGGTGTGGACGCGGCCGGTGGCGGGGTTGATCTCCTCGACCAGCGCGTCGGTGTAGGTCGATTTCAGCTTGCTCAGCTGGCGCCAGTCGAGCACCCGGGCGGGCAGGTCGTGGCCCAACGCGGCGAGCTCCTCCAGCACCTCGTGGCCGGTGGCGTAGGCGCCGGTCTTGCCCTTCTTGCCGGCGCCGAGATTGAGCTCGTCGAACAGCACCTCGCCGAGCTGCTTGGGCGAGCCGATGTTGAACTCGCGGCCGGCCAGCTTGTAGATCGCCAGCTCGAATTCGCCGATGCGCTGGGCGAAGTCCTGCGACAGGCGGCGCAGCTCCTCGCGGTCGACGGCGATGCCGGCCTGCTCCATGGCGGCGACCGGCGCCACCAGCGGCCGCTCGATGGTCTGGTAGACGGTGAGCAGCCGCTCGCTGCGCAGCCGCGGCTTCAGCAGCCGGGCGAGCCGCACCGCGAGGTCGGCCTGCTGGCAGGCATAGTCGAGCAGGCGCGACGGCGCCAGCTCGGCGGGATCGAGCCGGTTGCGCCCGGATCCGGCGATCTCGGCGAGCTTGACCGGCGGCCGGCCGAGATGCAGCTCGTGCAGCTCCGCCATCGAATGGCCGTGGACCCCGCCCTCGAGCACGTAGGACATCAGCATGGCATCGTCGACGGCGCGCAGCGCGATGCCGCGGCGGCCGAGCATCAGCATGTCGCGCTTGATGTCGAAGCCGATCTTCAGCACCGCCTCGTCCTCGAGCAGCGGCTTGAGGCGGGCGAGCACCAGCTCGGCCGGCAGCTGGCGCGGCGGCGCGGCGGCGGCGTCCACCAGGTCGCCGCCCATCAGGTCGCCTTGCGCGGCCGGAACGCGGTGGCCGAGCGGGACGTAGACGACGCGGCCCGGCTCGATGGCGAGCGCGAGGCCGAGCAGCCCGGCGCGCATCGCCTCGACCTCGCCGGCGGGCACCAGCTGCAGGGCGAAGGTGCCGGCCTGCTCGGCGGCGGCGATCCAGCGGGCGAGCGCCGCCTCCTCGTCGAGCAGGGCGTAGTCGCGCGGCGCCGCCTCCGGGGCGGGCGGCGGGGGGGCCGGCGGCGGCGCGGGCACGTCGCTCTCCAGCACCGGCGGCCGGCCGGCGGAGCGCGCCTCGACGCGGGTGACGAGCGCGCGGAACTGGTTGGCGCGGCAGAAGGCGAGCAGCTTCTCCGGATCGGCCGGCCGCACCCGCAGCGCGTCGAGCGGCTCGGGCAGCGGCACGTCGGCGCGCAGCCGCACGAGGTCGCGGCTGAGGCGGGCCTTGTCGGCGTTCTGCTGCAGCGTCTCGCGCCGCTTCGGCTGCTTGATCTCGCCGCTGCGGGCGAGCAGCGAATCGAGGTCGCCGAAGGCGTTGATCAGCTCGGCCGCCGTCTTGACGCCGATCCCCGGCACCCCCGGCACGTTGTCGGTGGAATCGCCGATCAGCGCCTGCACGTCGACCATCTTGTCGGGGGTGACGCCGAACTTCTCGATCACCTCGGGCACGCCGATGCGGCGGTTCTTGATCGGGTCGAGCATGGCGACGCGGTCGCCGATCAGCTGCATCAGGTCCTTGTCGGAGGAGACGACGACCACCTCGGCGCCGGCCTCGGTGGCGGCCTTGGCGTAGCTCGCGATCAGGTCGTCGGCCTCGAATCCGGCCAGCTCGATGCAGGGCAGGTTGAAGGCGTGCGTCGCCTCGCGGATCAGCGGGAACTGCGGCACCAGCTCGGGCGGCGCCTCCGGGCGGTGCGCCTTGTAGTCCTGGTAGAGCTCGTTGCGGAAGCTCTTGCGGCCGGCGTCGAAGATCACCGCCACCGCGTCGGCGTCGCCGGTCTCGCCGAGCAGCTTCCAGATCATGTTGGCGAAGCCGAGCACGGCGTTGACCGGCGTGCCGTCCTCGCGGGTCAGCGGCGGCAGGGCGTGGAAGGCGCGGAAGATGTAGCCCGAGCCGTCGATCAGGTAGAGCCGCTCCGGGCGGCCGGATGCGGTCACGGGCGCGCTCCCAAGCTTCCCTCGCCCGCGCCAGCGGGAGAGGGAGGGGCCCGTCGCGCCAGCGACGGGAGGGTGAGGGCGGAGCGCGCGGCGCGACCCTCACCCCGACCCTCTCCCGCACGCGGGAGAGGGAGCGAGAGGGCGCGGGTCAGTGGTCGCCGCCCGCGGCGGACTTGTGGTCGAGCACGTAGCGGCGGCTGCAATAGGGGCACTCCACCACCTGGTCGCGGGTCAGGTTGAGATAGACCAGCGGGTGGCCGAGCGCGCCGCCGCCGCCGTCGCAGCCGACCACCGGCTTGGTCACGTGAATGATCTCGACCGGCTCCATCGCTGCCACCTCGACCCCGCTTGCCGCGCGTCACGAACCCTGCGCGCCCGCGGTCGATTGACCGTCGGCGCGGCCGGATGATACCCATTGCGGCAGCCCGCAATCAACCGCGCCCACCTGACGTCACCCCCGCCTGACGCTACGCCCGGGGCGAGCGCCGGGCCCGGACCTCCCCGCTCGGACACCGATGCCGCCAGATTCCCCCCTGCCCGCCGACGCGGTCGCCGTGCGCGGGCTGACCAAGACCTATCGCGGCCGGCGCGGCGAGAAGCTGGCGCTCGACCATGTCGACCTGGCGATCCCGCGCGGCAGCCTGTTCGCCCTGCTCGGCCCGAACGGCGCCGGCAAGTCGACCCTGATCAACATCCTGGCCCAGCTGGTGGTCAAGTCGGCCGGCGAGGCCGCGATCTGGGGCTTCGACCTCGACCGCAGCCCGCGGGCGGCCGCGGCCTCGATCGGGGTGGTGCCGCAGGAGCTCAACATCGACCCGTTCTTCACCCCGCGCGAGCTGCTCGACCTGCAGGCCGGGCTCTACGGCGTGCCGCGGCGGGAGCGGCGGACGATGGAGATCCTGCAGGCGGTCGGGCTGGCCGACCGCGCCGAGTCCTACACCCGGACGCTGTCGGGCGGCATGCGGCGGCGGCTGATGGTCGCCAAGGCGATGGTGCACAACCCGCCGGTGCTGGTGCTGGACGAGCCGACCGCCGGGGTCGACATCGAGCTGCGCCAGCAGCTCTGGGCCTATGTCCGGCGGCTCAACGAGGCCGGCACCACGGTGCTGCTCACCACCCACTATCTCGAGGAGGCCGAGGAGCTCTGCGACCGCATCGCCATCATCAACCACGGCAAGCTGGTCGCCTGCGACACCAAGGCGGCGCTGCTCGGCCGGCTCGACAGCAAGGAGCTGGTCTTCATCCTCGGGCGCGACGTGGCCGCCCTGCCGGCGCCGCTCGCCCGCTTCCAGGCCGAGCTGCAGGGACCCCGGCGGCTGGTGCTGCATTACCAGCCGAGCCGCACGGCGATCGGCGAGATCCTCGCCGCCGTGCAGCAGAGCGGGCTGGAGATCGCCGACATGACCACCCTGGAAGCCGACCTCGAGGACATCTTCCTGCAGCTGACCCGCGCCGCCGCGCCGCCTTCGACGGCGCAGCCCCCCGGGCGGGTCGCCGGCCGGGCCTCGTGAGGCCTGGCCGTGACCCTCGCGGAGGCGCCCGCGGGAGCGGGCTGGCCGGCGGGCGGGCCGGTGGGCGGACCGGTGGGCTGGCCGCCGGGCTGGCCGTGCTGCTGCTGCTCTGCCTCGCCGCCTGCGTGCCGCGGCTGCAGCCGGGCGGCGGGGAGGCGGTGAGCCCCGCCTTCGCCGAGGACCGGCTGGTGATGGAGGACGGCACCAGCCTGCCGCTGCGCGCCTGGCTGCCGGCCGAGGGGGCGCCCAAGGCGGCGATCCTGGCGCTGCACGGCTTCAACGACTACAGCAACGCCTTCGCGGCGCCGGGCGAGTTCTGGGCGCAGCACGGCATCGCCACCTACGCCTACGACCAGCGCGGCTTCGGCAACGCGCCCTATCGCGGCCTGTGGGCCGGCGACCGGCGGATGATGCAGGACGTGCGCGAGGCGCTGGCGCTGGTGGCGGCGCGCCATCCCGGCGTCCCCGTCTACCTGCTCGGCGAGAGCATGGGCGGCGCGCTGGCCCTGGCGGTGGCGGCGAGCGAGCCGAGGCCGGCGATCGCCGGGCTGATCCTCTCGGCGCCGGCGATCTGGGGCCGCGACAACCAGGGCATGTTCTACAGCACGGTGCTGTGGTTCGCCGCCCACAGCGTGCCCTGGATGACCTTCACCGGCGAGGGGCTGCAGATCCAGCCCTCCGACAACATCGCCATGCTGCGCGCGCTCGGCCGCGACCCGCTGGTGATCAAGGCGACGCGGATCGACGCGATCTACGGGCTGGTCGGGCTGATGGACCGCGCCTGGGACGCCGCCGGCACGCTCAAGGGGCCGGCCCTGGTGCTCTACGGCGCGCATGAGGAGGTGATCCCGCCGGAGGTGGCGCTGAAGATGCTGCGCCGCCTGCCGCCCGACTTCCTGGCCGGCGCCGGGGCGAACCGCGCCGCGCTCTATCCGCGCGGCTACCATATGCTGCTGCGCGACATCCATGCCGCCGAGGTGCAGCAGGACGTCGCCGCCTGGATCGAGCATCCCGACGCGCCGCTGCCCTCGGGGGCCGACCGGCTGGCCGGGACGCTGGTCGGCGGCCCGGCCACCACGGTGGCCGCCGCCGCGCTGCCCGCCCCGCCGATGGTGCTGCCCGGTGCCACGGCCAATGGCAACGGCGCCGCCGCCCGGGCCGGCGCCGGCGCGGTGGCGACGCAGAGCGGCCGCGGCGTGCCGACAGCGGGAGGCGGCACGGCAACGCGCTGAGGGCGCAACCCGGTCCGGCCGCTGTCGCCGACGCTGCTGCGCTGGACGCGACCGGCTGGGAAGCGGTCGCTCCGCAGGGTCGCCGGGAACCTGGCTTAGCCTTGCCGGTTTGTCTCGCAATGCCGCGGGCCGGGCGCCATATGGCGGGCCGGGCGGGATGCGGACGGCGCAGGACGGGCATGGACCAGGTCGAGGCGATCGGGATCGGCGGCGAGGCCGACCGGGCGGCAGCGGCGACGCCGGCGAGCGGCGGCGCGGCGCTGCCGGGACGCGCCGCGCTGCTGATGGCCGGCGGCTTCCTGGTGCTGCTCGCCATCGGCGCCATCGGGCTGGTCTTCGCCGCCCGGACCCGCGCCTACACGGCCGAGCTCGCCCAGGCGGGCGAGGTGCAGGGGCGCCTGTCCCTGCTGCTGTCGCTGGTGCAGGACGCCGAGACCGGGCAGCGCGGCTACCTGCTGACCGGCGACGACCTCTATCTCAAGCCTTACGACGAGGCCGCGGCGGCGGTGCGCCAGACGCTGGCCGGGCTCGATGCGATGCTGCAGGGCGAGCCGCGCCAGGCCGCGACGCTGGCCGCGCTCAAGCCGGCCGTGACGGCCAAGCTGGACGAGCTCAAGGCGACGGTCGACCGGCGAGCCGCCGGCGACGTCGCGGGCGCGCTCGCCATCGTCCGCACCGATCGCGGCGAGCGGCTGATGGACCGCATCCGCGAGGGCTTGCGCGGCCTCGGCAGCGCCGAGAACGACCGGCTGGCGGCGCGCGCCGCCGAGGCGCGGGCCGCCTCGGGCTGGCTGATCGCCGCCAGCCTCGCCGGCATCCCGCTGATCGTGCTGCTGGCCGGCGGCGCCATCCTGATGAGCCGGCGCGCCGCCGCCGCGCTCGCCGCGGCGCATCGCGGCCTGGCGGCGGCCAATGAGAGCCTCGAGGCGGCGGTCGCCGAGCGCACCGCCGAGCTGCGCGACGCCAACGAGGAGATCCAGCGCTTCGCCTACATCGTCTCGCACGACCTGCGCTCGCCGCTGGTCAACGTCATGGGCTTCACCAGCGAGCTGGAGGCGATCCGCACGGCGCTCGGCCGGCCGCTGGCGACGCTGCGCGAGGTGGCGCCGGAGCGGGTCGACGAGGCCGGGCTGCTCGAGGCCGAGAAGGACTTCGCCGAGGCGATCGACTTCATCAAGCTGTCGACCGCCAAGATGGACCGGCTGATCGCCGCCATCCTGAAGCTGTCGCGCGAGGGGCGGCGCAGCTTCGCGCCGGAGCGGCTCGACATGACCCGGCTGGTCGGCGGGCTGGCCTCCGCGCTCAGCCACCAGGCCGGCGAGGCCGGCGCCGAGATCGCGGTCGGCCCGCTGCCGCCGCTGACCAGCGATCGCCTCGCCATGGAGCAGATCTTCGGCAACCTGCTCGACAACGCCGTCAAGTACCTGGCGCCGGGCCGTCCCGGCCGCATCGAGGTGCGCGGCCGCGAGGCGGGATCCCGGCTGGTCTACGAGGTCAGCGACAACGGCAGGGGCATCGACCCCCGCGACCACGAGCGGATCTTCGAGCTGTTTCGCCGCTCCGGCGCGCAGGACCGCCCGGGCGAGGGCATCGGGCTGGCCCATGTCCGCACGCTGGTGCGGCGGCTCGACGGCGCCATCGCCTGCGAATCGACGGTCGGGCGGGGGACCACGTTCCGCGTCTCCCTGCCCCGCCGCTGGACCGACCCCGACCGGAGGAGCAGGAGTTGAACGGACGCCCCGTCACCATCGTGATGATCGAGGACGATGCCGGCCATGCCGTGCTGATCGAGAAGAACATCCGGCGCGCCGGGGTCGCCAACCCGATCGAGGCCTTCCGCGACGGCACCACCGGGCTCGACTACCTGCTGGGACCGGACGGCAGCGGCGAGGGCAACCAGGGCCGCGCGCTGCTCGTCCTGCTCGACCTCAACCTGCCGGACATGAGCGGCATCGACATCCTGCGGAAGATCAAGTCGAACGCCCATATCCGCCGCTCGCCGGTGATCGTGCTGACCACCACCGACGACAAGGCGGAGATCCAGCGCTGCTACGACCTCGGCTGCAACGTCTACGTCACCAAGCCGGTCAACTACGAGAACTTCTCGCAGGCGATCCGCCAGCTCGGGCTGTTCCTGTCGGTCATGCAGGTCCCGGAGACGAGCTGAGGCGGAGCGATGGCGGCAGGGCGGCCCGGCGCGCGGCGACAGCAAGGCAGTTCCGCCGCGCCCCGCTCCCGTGCTAGGAGCCTGATCCTATGAACGAGAGCGTCGGCAGCGTCCTCTACATCGACGACGACCCCGGCATCGCCCGGCTGGTGCAGAAGGACCTGCAGCGGCACGGCTTCGCCGTCAGCGTGGCGTCGACCGGCGCGGCGGGGCTGCGCCGCCTCGCCGAGGGCGGCATCGACGCGGTCGGGCTCGACCACTACATGCCGGACCAGGACGGGCTGGCGACGCTGGCGGCGATCCAGGCGCTGCCCGACCCGCCGCCGGTGGTCTACGTCACCGGCACCGAGGAGGGCAAGGTGGCGATCGCCGCGCTGCGCGCCGGGGCGGCCGACTACGTCGTCAAGGACGTCGAGGGCGTCTTCCTGCCGCTGCTGCGCCGGGCGCTGTCCGACAGCATCGAGAAGCTGCGGCTGCGCCAGGCGCGCGACGCCGCCGAGGCCGAGATCCGCGCCGCCCGCGACCGCTTCGCCGAGCTGGCGCACCAGCGCGAGCTGCTGCTGCGCGAGGTCAACCACCGGGTCTCCAACAGCCTGCAGCTGATCGCCTCGCTGCTCGGCATGCAGGCCAAGCGCAACGGCGACCAGGCCTGCCGCCGGGCGCTGGCCGAGGCGCACGACCGGGTGCTGGCGGTCTCCCAGCTGCACCGCCAGCTCTATGCCGAGGGCGACGTGCGGTTCGTCCCGATGGACCGCTATCTCGGCGGGCTGGTCGAGGAGCTCGGCCGCTCGATCGGCGGCGACGCCCTGCCCTCGGTCGATTGCCGGGTCGAGCCGATCCGGCTGGAGACCGACCGCGCCGTCACCGTCGGGCTGGTGGTCACCGAGCTGGTGATCAACGCGCTCAAGCACGCCTATCCGGAGGGCGGCGGCGGGCCGGTGCGCGTGCGCCTCTCCCGCCGCGACGCCGAGACCCTCGAGCTGGCGGTCGAGGACGAGGGCGTCGGCTACGCGCCGGACGCCGGCAGCCGCACCGGCCTCGGCGAGATCATCGTCGCCAGCATGGCGGCCAAGCTCGGCGGCCAGCCGGCCCGCGACCCCGGGCATCGCGGCACGCGCGTCAGGATCAGCTTCCCGGAGCGGCGCGGCGAGCCGGGGGATTGAACACCGCGACTCTCAATCTGACGAGATCTCGTCATCAGGCTGCCGGGGCGGGTCGTCGGGAATGCCTTCGGCCAGGAAGTCGCGGGCGCCCATGGCATCGAGCTCCGCCCACAACGCATCCACGTCGAACGGCTCCTCCGCCATCGGCTCGAGGATGACCCTGTCGCCCTCCCTGCTGACGCGGACCTCGCTGCCCTGGAAGCGAAACTCCTCAGGCAGCCGCACCGCCTGGCTGCGGCCATGCATGAACAGCTTCGCGGTCGCCTTTCCGCCCGAGGCAGTGGGCCGTCTCGCCATCGGAGAACTCGCCGCCATCTTCGAAATCCTCTGATATCCATCTTTGGCAAATACATGCGATCAGGGCGTCGGCCAACGCCTCGAAGAGCTGCGGCAGCCGCGCCCCGAACACCGCGCACGTCCGGCGCTTTCTCGGGGAGCGCCGGGCCGCAGCGAGCAGGATACAGTCACGCGCCGCGGTAGATGCGGGGCACCGAGCGGCCGAGCGCGGTCAGCATGGCGAGCGGGCTGGATTGCTGCCAGGCGGCCAGCTCGGCGAGCGGGACCTCGCCGGCGGGTCCTGTCCCGGCGACCACGGCGGCGTCGCCGGGGCGGGCCTCGGGGCAGTGCTGCAGGCCGAGGATGGTGTTCTCCAGGCAGACCCTGAGGACCGGCGCGGGGCGTCCGCGGATCATCATGACGGCGGCGCCGGGCTGCGGACGATAGCCGTCCTGGATGCCGATCGGGACGACGCCGACCGCGCCGGCCTGTTGCAGGTAGCCGGCCGCCGCCCGGCAGGGGATCGCCGACATGCACCAGCCGCGTCGAGGCCGCGGAACGCGGCCCGCAGGCCGAGGGCCGCCCAGCGCGCCGCGAGCGGCCCGGTCACCGGCGACAGGCCGTAGAGGAGATGGCCGGCGGCCACCGCGGTCCCCTGGTCGGCGATCCCGGCCACGAGCCCGGGGCTGGCCACCGACTGGATCACCGGCGGCGCGATGCCGTCCCGGCGAAGGGCGTCGACGAGCCGGTCGAACTCCGCGGTCCGGGCGACGGCCCAGCGCTGCCCCGCCTCGTCCGCGAAGGGCAGATGGGTGTAGAGGGCGGCCAGGCTGAGCCCGCGCAGGCCGGCGATCCGCCGGACCAGCGCCGGCGCCCGATCCAGCGGCACGCCGAAGCGCCCGAAGCCGCAATCGACCTTCACGGCCACCGGCTGCGGCAGCGGGACGGCGCGCGCCAGCATCTCGGCGGCGCCCTCGCTGTCCAGCGTGGGCACCAGGCGGCAGGCGAGAACCTGCGCGATCTCCTCCGCCTGCAGCGGCCCGAAGAGCAGCAGCGGCGTGTCGACCCCGGCGGCCCGCACCGCCTGCGCGTCGCGCAGGCTGCCGGCCGCCAGCCAGTCGACCCCGCACCGCGCCAGGGTGCCGGCGACCGCGGCGGCGCGCGGGCCGTAGGCGTCGCCCTTGATCGCCGCGACGACGGCCCGCCCGCCCGCCAGGCGATCCCGGACGATGGCCAGGTTCGCCGCGATCGCGGCGAGATCGACCTCCATGGCCGCGGGGTAGGGCCCGGGCCGGCCCATGCCCGCGATGGCGTCGCTCGCCATCGACCGGCCTAGCGGCCCCGCCGGGCGGCGCCGCGCTCGGGCGGCTGTTCCGAAAGGTCGATCGAGTCGGCGAGCGAGCTCCAGCCCCAGATGTAGGTCTGCAGCCGCTCGCCGATCAGCCTGATATGGGCGCGCGCCAGCGTGTCGGCGGCGGCGTGGTCGCCGGCCTCGATCGCCTCGATCAGGCCGCGATGCTCGTCGTGAACCCGGCCGAAATAGTCCTTGTAGACGGGACTCGAATGCTTGGCCGAGGACAGCAGGGCGAGCGACAGCCGATGGTACTGCGGCAGCAGCGACTTGAAGAGCTTGATCATGTGGCGGTTGCGCGCCGCCTTGGCGACGTTGAGATGGAAGGTGCTGTTGGCCTCGCTCATCGCCAGGTAGTCGTCGCGGTGGCTGGCCTCCTCGAGGACCGCCTCGGTCTCGCGCATCTGCTTGAGATCGGCCTCGGTGCGCCGCCGGGCGGCCCAGCGCGAGGTGACCCGCATGCACAGCTCCATCGCCTCGAGCAGCTCCGGGATCTCGTCGATGTCGAGCGGGCTGACGCTCGCCCCCCGATTGGGCAGCAGGCTGACGAAGCCCTCGGTCGCCAGCCGGATCAGCGCCTCGCGGACCGGCGTGCGGGAGACGCCGAACTCGGCGACCAGCGCCACCTCGTCGATGCCGCTGCCGGGCGGCATCTCCATCATCAGGATGCGCTGCTGCAGCGCCTCGTAGATCAGCTGGCTGCCCTTGCCCTTGGGCCGGCCGATCGGCCCGGCGGGCTTGCGCTTGCCGGCTGTCGCTGCGGGGGCGGGCGCGGTCCGGGGCATCGCGATCCATCGGCTCGGGGCGGGGCGATTCCCGGCATCGGGGCGGCCCGCCCGGGGTCTCCCGGCAAGGCTACGTCGGCCACCCCCGTCATTCAAGGCTGCGGCCCGCCCGGCCGCGCCGCGCCTGCCCGGCATGAGTCCCGGCATGAGTATTGTGCACCTTTAAAAATCTTTGTATAAAATGCCTCGGTGGAGCCTGGGGCGGCAAGTGCCGCATCATCGCAGGCGCAAGCTCACATCCCGGCCCGGCAGCAAGGACCGCGCCGGATCGAGCAGGGAGACAGCCATGAGACGCACCGTGAAGATCGCCGGCGCCGCCGCGGTATTGCTGATGCTGGGGGCGACCGCAGGCCATGCCGCAACCTACAAGTTCGACCTTTCGGACGAGTATTCGGGAGACGGGCCGACCGGGCAGGCCGAGGCCTACTTCGCCGACCTCGTGAAGAAGAACAGCAACGGCCAGATCGAGATCACCGTCCATCTCGACGGCTCGCTCGGCTACAAGTCGGCGGACCACACCGCGGCGGTGCGCGACGGCGCCATCGCCATGGCGAGCACGCCGGTCGACAAGCTCGGCGGCATCGCGCCGATCTTCGACTTCCAGAGCCTGCCCTTCATCGCGCCCTCCTACGCGAACCTGAAGGAGCTCACCGACATCTGCATGGCGGGCTACCGGGCCGAGGAGGCGAAGCAGAACCAGGTCATCCTGTTCACCGAGGCCTGGACCTCGACCGGCCTGTGGGCCCGCAAGGCGCTGGCGAGCCCGGCCGACCTGAAGGGCCTCAAGGTGCGGGCCTACGAGGCCATCGGCACCAAGACCTTCATCAATGCCGGGGCGGCGGCCATCCAGATGTCGTGGTCGGACGTGGTGCCCGCGCTGACCACCCACACGATCGACGCCGTGCTGACCTCCGACGAGGGCGGGGTCGACGCCAAGTTCTGGGAGCTCGGGGTGAAGTACTTCAACTCGATCGGCTTCCAGCAGGGCATCAGCATCGTCACGATGAACAAGGATGCCTTCAACAGCCTGCCGGCGGACCTGCAGAAGGTCCTGCTCGACGCCGCCGCCGCGGCCGACAAGTTCTCCTGGGACGCCCTCAACGGCCGGGTCGACAAGAACAAGAAGGTCATGGCTGCGGCGGGCGCCACCTTCGTGGACGACGTCCCGGCCCCCGTCATCCAGGCGCTGCGCGACGCCGGGGCGCCCTATCTCGAGGAATGGAAGAAGAAGATGGGGCCGAAGGGCGACGCCATCCTGGCCGACTACCAGGCGCATATGAGCCACTAGCCACCAGCCACTAGCCGCCCGGTCGCGCGATCGGGCAAGACGGCGCGCTCGAGGCCCAAGGCGGCGCCTCGAGCGCGTACGCCGCGGAGCCGGCGGACGCGGCGCAGCATGGCAGCAGGGGGCGAGGCCGATGGCGGCGATCCTGGCATTGCGGGCGGTCTCGGTCGCGCTGTCCCGGGCAGGCGCCCTGGCGGCCATCGCCATCCTGGTGCTGTGCGTCGGGATCATCCTGACGGAGATCGTGCTGCGCACGCTCTTCACCATGTCGACCCTGGTCAGCACCGAGTACGTCGCCTACGGCATGGCGGCGATGTCGTTCCTGGCGCTCGGCGAATGCCTGGACCGCGGCGGGCTGATCCGCCTCGCGATGATCTTCTCGGTGCTGCCCGACCGGCTGCGCCGCGCGCTGGAATGCCTCGTCTGCCTGCTGACGCTGGGCGCGATCTTCGTGCCGCTCTGGTACTTCGGCCGCAGCGTCGTCCTCAACTACCGCAGCGGCTTCACCAGCGGCACGATCTCGGAGATGCCGCTGTGGATCCCCGAGTTCGGCATGTGGATCGGCATCGCGATCTTCTGGCTGCGGCTGCTCTCCTACGGCCTGCTGGTCGCGGTCGGGCTGGAGGCGGTCGACCTCGACAAGTCGACCAAGATGATCGGCAACGAATGATGGTCCGCCCGGCCATCCGGCCGCACTCGCGCGGCGATCGCAGGAGCGCGACATGGACGCCCTGATCAACGCCGGCCTGCTGCTCCTCTTCGTCTTCCTCTATCTCGGCCTCGGCGTCTGGATCTTCGCGGGGGTGATGCTGGTCGGGCTCTCGGCCCTCTACTTCCGGCTCGGCCTGCCGATCGACCGCATCGGCGCCATCGTCAAGGGCACGATGTGGAGCAACGCCGACAGCTGGGAGATCTCGGCCGTCCCGGTCTTCATGTGGATGGGCGACCTGATCTTCCGCACCGACATCTCGCAGCGGCTGTTCCGCGGCCTGTCGCCCTGGGTCGGCCCGCTGCCCGGGCGGCTCGCCCACACCAACGTGATCGGCAGCGCGCTCTTCGCGGCGGTCTGCGGCTCCAGCGTCGCGACCACCGCGACGATCGGCAAGATCACGCTGCGCGAGCTGCTGAGCCGCGGCTACGACAACAACCTGGCGGTGGGATCGCTGGCCGCCTCGGGCGCGCTCGGCATCATGATCCCGCCCTCGATCGTGATGATCATCTACGGGGTGATGACCAACACCTCGATCGCCCGGCTGTTCGCGGCGGGCTTCCTGCCCGGGCTGCTGTGCGTCGTGCTCTATTCCGGCTACATCGCGGCGGTCGGCCTGATCAGGCCCTCCGCCACGCCGGCGCCGGCGGAGCGCTACACCCGCGCCGACCGCATCAGGGGCCTGCGCGACCTCGGGCCGCTGCTGTTCCTCATCCTGATCGTGCTGGGCAGCATCTACAGCGGCGTCGCGACCCCGAACGAGGCCGGCAGCATGGGCCTCGCCGCCACCCTGGTGGTGATCGTCGCCACCGGCCAGTTCCGCTGGAAGATGCTGATCGACTCGCTGTTCAGCACGGTCTGCCTGACCAGCATGCTGCTGACCATCGTCATCACCGCCGCCTTCATGTCGGCGGCGATCTCCTATCTCCACCTGCCGCAGCAGGCCGCCGCCTACGTCGCCCAGATGAACATCGGGCCGATCGAGTTTCTGGCCGTGCTCGGCGCCTTCTACGTCTTCCTCGGCCTGTTCCTCGAGGGTGTGTCGATCTTCGTCACCACCCTGCCGCTGGCCTATCCGGTGATCGTGCGCCTCGGCTTCGACCCGGTCTGGTTCGGCATCTTCCTGGTGATCGCGGTCGAGCTCGGCTGCCTGTCGCCGCCGGTCGGGGTCAATCTCTACGTGCTGCAGGGCCTGACCGGGCAGTCGCTCGGGCGCCTCGCGATCGCCACCATCCCGTTCTGCCTGCTGCTGCTGCTGAGCTGCGTGCTGATCACGATCTTCCCGCAGATCGTGCTCTGGCTGCCCCACCTGCTCTACGACTGATCGAGAGCGCTCCGGGCGCGGGCCGGCACCGGCCGGCCGCGCTCAGTCTCCGTCGGCGCGCGATGCCGCGGCGACCCAGCGGTCGGTGACCTTGCCGTCGCGGCGATCACGCGCGATCGCCTCGGGGTCGCGGGCGCGGAACGGGCCGAAGCCGCCGCCGCCGGGAGTCTCGACGCGGATCCGGCCGCCGACCGGGATGTCGACGGTGCATTTGGAGCGCAGCACGCGATGCTCGCCCTCCGGATCGTAGATGAAGCGGGCGGGCTGGGCCGGCTGCCCGCCGGCCAGCCCCCAGGGGGCGAAGGTGCGGCCGTCGGAGAGAATGGTGCAGGTGGTGCCGGCATAGGGGAACTCGAACTCGCGCCTGACGCCGAGCCCGCCGCGGAACCGGCCCGCGCCGCAGCTGTCCGGGATCAGCTCGTAGCGGCTGATCGCGATCGGGTAGTTGAGCTCGACCTCCTCGATCGGCGCGTTCTCGGTGTTCTGCAGGTTGGTCTGCACGGCGTCGGGGCCGTCCTTGGTCGGCCGCCCGCCATTGCCGCCGGCGATCGTCTCCATGTAGCAGTAGTACTCGCGGCTGCGCGGATCGACGCCGCCGAACCCGACATTGACGATCAGCCCCTTGCCGGCCGCCGGCACCTTGTCCGGCAGCGCCGGGTGCAGCGCCAGGAACACCACCTCCGCGAGCCGCGCGGCCAGCTCCCAGCCGCCGACCACGGCGCCCGGCCGGACCGCGGTGCAGACCAGCCCGTCCGGCCCGTCGAGGTGGATGCGGCGCAGGAAGCCGTCATTGACCGGGACCCGGTTGTCGACCAGGCAGCGGATGACGAAGGCGACGGTGCAGAGCGCCATCGAGCGGGTGCAGTTCATCGGGCTCGGGCGCTGCTCGGAGGAGCCGCTGACGTCGAGATGGACATGGCCGTCGCGGATCGTGATGCGGGCCTTGAGGCGCACCGGCTGGTCGGTGAAGCCGTCGTCGTCGCGGCAGCCTTCCGCCTCGTACACGCCTTCCGGCAGCTTGCGGATCTCGCTGTCGGTCCAGCGCTCGGTGTAGCTGATCAGCTCGTCGTAGAACGCCTCGAGCATGCCGCCGGGGTGGCGCTTGTAGAGCGCCGCCAGCCGGCGGGCGCCGACCACGTTGGCCGACATCTGCGCGCGCAGGTCGCCGTTGGTCTCCCGCGGCGCCCGGATGTTGGCGAGGATCAGGTTCAGCACGTTGGGGTCGATGGCGCCGGCCGAGGCGACCCGGGTCGGCGGCAGGATGATGCCCTCCTGGAAGATCTCGCGGCTGACCCCGAGGCTGGCCGGAGCCGAGCCGCCGACATCGACATGGTGCGCCATGTTGGCGAGATAGCCGATGCGCACCCCGTCGATCTCGACCGGCGAGATCACCGTGATGTCGTTGAGGTGGCTGGTGCCGCGATGGGCGTCGTTGACCAGGTAGGCGTCGCCGGCGTGCATGTTCTGCGGCCCGATCTCGCGGATCGAGACCGGCACGATGGAGGCCATCGAGACGAGGTGCGCCGGCTGGGCGAAGGACTGGGCGACGCAGCGGAAGCCCGGGTCGAAGAAGGCGCAGGAGAAGTCCGCGCGGGTCTTGATGTTGGTCGAGTAGGCCGCCCGCCGGATGGTGACCGCCATCTCCTCGGTGATGTTGAGGAGCGCGTTGCGGATGACCTCGAAGGAGACCGGGTCGAGCCGGTTGTTCCGGGGGGGTCGCGCTTCGTGTTGGGGCTCGCTCACAGGGTCCTCCCCGGCTGGTCGGATGCATCCGGCGCGGTGCCGCCCGCCCCGGTCGAGACGAGGATGCTGCCGACCGGCTCCACCGTGGCGACGGCCCCGGGCGGCAGGACCAGGGTCGTGTCCATCTGCTCGACGATGGCCGGGCCGGAGAAGCGGTCGCCGGCGCAGAGCCTCGACCGGTCGTAGATGTCGGTATCGACCGGCGGCGCGCGGAAGTCGAAATGCACCTTGCGCCGCGCCTTGATCGCGCGCTCGGGGCCGTCCTCGGCCTGCGGCAGCCGGCGCACGATCGGCCGCTTCACCCGTCCGGTGCCGTTGAGGCGCAGATTGACCAGCCGCGTCGGCTCGCCGTGGTTGGCGAAGCCGTAGGCCTCGGCGTGGCGGGCATGGAAGGCCGCGGTCAGCCCGGCGAGGGTCGTCCGGTCGATCGCGGCGGGCACCGGCAGCTTGAGCTGGAAGGACTGCCCGACATAGCACATCTCGACCTCGCGGCTGATCAGCATGTCGCCGGCCGCGACCCCCTCCTCGCGCAGCAGCGTGCCGACCCCGGCCTCCATCTCGGCATAGATCGCGGCGAGCTCGGCCGGGTCCGCGGCCGCCTCGGCCTTCATGTAGGTCCGCACCAGATCGTGCTTGAGGTCGCTCGCCAGCAGGCCCACCGCCGAGTTCAGGCCGGGAATCGGCGGCACCAGCACCGTCGGCACGCCGAGCGCCCGCCCGATGGCGACGGCCTGCAGCGGCCCCGCCCCGCCCGAGGGCACCAGCACGTAGTCCCGCGGATCGATGCCCTGCTCCACCGAGATGAAGTAGAGCGCGCTGGTCATCTTGGCGTTGGCGATGTCGAGGATCGCCTGCGCGGCCTCGATCACCCCGAGCCCCGCCGGCACCGCCACCTTGTCGCGGACCGCCCGCTCGGCCCGCTCGCGGTCGAGCCGGACGGCGCCGCCGAGAAAATAATCCGGGTCGATCCGGCCGAGCACGACGTTCGCGTCGGTCAGCGTCGGGTCCTCGCCGCCCTGGCCGTAGCAGGCCGGGCCAGGCACCGCGCCGGCGCTCTGCGGTCCGACGCTGAGCGCCCCGCCGGGGTCGACCTGGGCGATGCTGCCGCCGCCGGCGCCGATCTCGACCAGGCTGATCACCGGGGTGAGCACGGGATAGCCCTGCCCCTTCGGCGAGGTGACGTTGGCGATCGCCGCCGCGCCGACCTCGAACTGCTCGGCGATCTGCGGCAGCCCGTCATTGACCAGCGCCGCCTTGGCCGTGGTGCCGCCGATGTCCAGCGCCAGCAGGTTGCGGAAGCCGGAGAGCTCGGCGACGAAGGCCGCGCCGATCACGCCGGCGGCCGGCCCCGACTCGACGAGGTGGACCGGCAGCCGCTTGGCGGTGTCGGCCGCCATGATGCCGCCGGCCGAGGTCATGAGATGCAGGCCCGGGCCGATGCCGCGCTGGCGCAGCCGGTCCTCGAGGCGGCCGACATAGGGCGTGATGCGCGGCAGCAGCACGGCATTGACCACGGCGGTGCTGGTCCGCGGATACTCGCGGAACTCCGGGCAGACGTCGGACGAGAGCACGACCGGGATATCCGGGCATTCGTCGCGCAGGATGCGCCCGGCGAGCCGTTCGTGGGCGGGATCGCGATAGGCGTGCAGGAAGGCGACGGCGATCGCCTCGACCCCTTCCCCGGCGAGGAAGCGCGCCGCCTCGCGCAGCGCCGCCTCGTCGAGGGGGACGCGCACCGTGCCGTCGGCGGCGATCCGCTCCGGCACGCCGACCGACAGGTAGCGGGGGATCAGCGGCCGCACCTTGTCGTAGAAGACGTCGTAGAGGTTCGGCCGCGTCTGGTAGGCGATCTCGAGCACGTCGCGGAACCCGGCCGAGGTGACCAGCCCGGCCTTGGCGCCCTTGCCCTCGATGATGGTGTTGGTGGCGATGGTGGTGCCGTGCACCACGAAGGAGATCTGCGCGGGATCGAGCCCGTGCCGGGCGAGGAGCTGGTCGATGCCGGCGATGCAGCCCTGCGAGGGATCGGCCGGCACGGTGTGCACCTTGGCGACGAGGATGGCGCCGGAGCCCTCCTCCACCGCCACGATGTCGGTGAAGGTGCCGCCGACATCGACGCCGACCCGGTAGCGGGCGCCGGCCGAAGACGAATTCCTGTGCTTGTCCACGATCAGGCCTCGCCTGGTTGGGCCGCCGGCTGCCCGGGCAGAGACGCTCGCCCGCAGAACCCACCCGCCGACGTCGGCCGATTATTATACTCTGATTATTATATGGTCAAGGCCGCCGGCCCTCAGAGGACCGGCAGCCCGGGCTCAGGAATGACCGGCTGGCCCCAGATCTGCCGCTCGCGGATCATCGACAGCGGCCGCTCCGGGTTCGCCGATTCGATCTCGCGGCCGATGCGGTGGCCGTCGAAGATGGCGTCCGGCAGGTAGCGCGGGGCGAGGCAGTCGCCGGCCCGGACGACGCATCGCACGCCGTGGTCGGGCCAGGCGGCGCGGCGCTCCCGCAGCGCGCGATAGAGCCGGTCGTCGGAACGCCGCGAGGTGCAGAGCAGGAGGCTGTCGCAAGCCAGGGCGATGGTCCGGGAGCCCTGGTGGCGCGGCATCGCGCCGGGGGTCGGGCCGGCGGCCCGGCGGTAGCCGTCGCGGTAGAGGTCGAAGGCGTGCAGCAGGATCTCCGCGCCGCTCTCGACCCGCTCGACCCAGTGCGCCACCTGCTCGGCGATGCCCTTCTCGCGCAGCATGCGCCGCAGGTTGGCGCCTTCCAGCGTGAAGTCGGCATAGGGTGCCACCCTGTCGCACCAGGTCACGATGGTGACCTCGCGGCCGAGATCGGCGAGCTGCTCGGCGAGGCTGGCGGCCATGAAGTAGCCGTCGCCGTCGAGGATGACGACGCGGCGCCCGACCGGCTTGCCCGCCCAGTACTGCTCCGGGGTGAGGATGCCGGGGATGGCGGCGTCGACGCCGGGGATCGGCTCGGGCCCGAAGCCGGCGACGCCGTCGCCGGCCCAGCGCGCCCCGGTGGCCAGCACGATCCGGCTCGCGCCATAGGCCAGCAGGTCGTCGGCCTCGACCCGGCCGACGCCGCGCAGGATCTCGACATTGGCCAGCTTGGCGAGCTGGGTCTCGCGCCAGCTCACGACGCGGCCCCATTCGGCCAGCCCGGGCAGGCGCACGACCTGGCGCAGATGGCCGCCGAGCTCGGGCTCCGCCTCGAGCAGGTGGGTCCGATAGCCGCGCGCGCCGAGCACCCGGGCGCATTCGAGGCCGGCCGGGCCGGCGCCGACCACCGCGACGATGCCGTCGCGCGGCGCGCGGTCGAGCCGCTCCGGATGCCAGCCGCGGCGATATTCCTCGAGCGCGGTCGGGTTCTGCGTGCAGACGATGGTGGCGCCGCGCTCGAAGCGCGAGATGCACTGGTTGCAGCCGATGCACTCGCAGATGTCCTCGATGCGGTCCTCGTCGATCTTGCGCGGCAGCCAGGGGTCGGCGATCGACGGGCGGGCGCAGCCGATGATGTCGTACTGGCCGGAGCGGATCACCCGGAGCATCTCGTCGGGATCGGTGAAGCGGCCGACCCCGACCACCGGCAGCGCGGTCGCCGACTTGACCAGCCGGGTCCACGGCTCCTGGTGGTTGATCTTGTAGAAGCGCGACGGCCCGGCGTCCTCGCCCCACTCGTAGAGCCCGCCGAGATTGACGTCCCAGAGGTCGACCAGGCCGGCCCGCGAGACCAGCTCGACGAAGGCGAGGCCCTCCTCGAGCTCGAGCCCGGCGCTGCCGGAGAGCTGGTCCACCGAGAAGCGGTTGGCGAGCGCGCACTGGTCGCCGACCGCGCCGCGGATCGCCTCCAGCAGCTCGAGCCAGAAGCGGGCGCGGTTGGCGAACGAGCCACCATAGCGGTCGGTGCGGCGGTTGAAGTGGCGCGACAGGGTCTGCACCGGGAAGGCGCCGGCGGAGCCGTGGACGTAGACGATGTCGAACCCGGCATCGACGGCGCGCCGCGCCGCCTCGACATACATCGCGACGATGCGGGCGAGATCCTCCTCCTCCGCCTCGAAGCTGTAGCTGTGCGGCACGGCGGCGGACTGCAGCTGATGCATTCCCGTCTGCACGTAGCGGCTGCCGAAATTGTCGGTGAAGCCGCCGCCATGCAGCAGCTCGATCCCGGCCAGCGCGTCCCAGCGATGCACGGAATCGACCATGTGCCGGTGGTTGACGACGTCGCCCTCGTCCCAGATCGCCGCCACCGTCACCTTGGTGTGGCTGGTCTCCGGATGGATCGAGCAGGCCTCGGTGCAGACCGCGCCCCAGCCGCCCTCGGCCTTGACCGCGCGATGCGCCGCATTGGCGCCGGGACTGCGGAAGCCGGCGCCGGTGCATTGCGGCACCTGGAAGAAGCGGTTCTTCAGCCGCTTCGGCCCGATCCGGATCGGCTCGAACAGCGGGTCGAACCGTGCCTGACGCCCCATCGCGCGCTCACCCCTTCCCGGCGCCTCGCCCCGGCCGGGGCCGCGAACGCGACCGCCGCCGCGCGCCCTCGACCCCGTCGCCGCATCTTATTATACTCTTCGCATTTTAATCCGCAATCGCGAGCTCGGGAGCCATCATGGACAGGCGAATTCTGGTGACCGGCGCGGTCGGCCAGGTCGGGGTCGACCTCGTGCGGGCGCTGCGCGAGCGGCACGGGGCCGGGCAGGTGGTGGCGGCCGGCAACCGCACCCCGCCGGCCGACGACTATCGCCGCGCCGGTCCGTTCGTGACGGTCGACAACACCGACCGGGCGCGGCTGGCCGCGGTGCTCGACGCGCACCGCATCGGCACCGTGTACCACCTCGCCTCCGTCCTCTCGGGGACCGGCGAGGGCGACCCGGCCCATGCCTGGGCGACCAATGTCGGCAGCCTGAAGAACGTTCTCGACCTGGCGGTCGAGAAAGGCATCGAGCGGGTCTTCTGGCCGAGCTCGATCGCCGCCTTCGGCCCGACCACGCCGCAGGACCGGACGCCGCAGCACACCGTGCTGGAGCCGACCACCATGTACGGCGTCACCAAGGTGGCCGGCGAGAACCTCTGCCACTACTACTTCCGCAAGTACGGGCTCGACGTGCGCAGCCTGCGCTACCCCGGGCTGGTCAGCTACCGCGCCTTCTCCGGCGGCGGCACGACCGACTACTCGGTGGAGATGTTCCTCGAGGCGAAGGCGCGGGGCCGCTACCGCTGCTTCGTGCGGCCCGACACGACCCTGCCGCTGATGTACATGGACGATGCCATCCGCGCGACCATCGAGCTGATGGCGGCGCCGGCGGAGCGGCTGACGGTGCGGACCAGCTACAACCTCGCGGCCCTCAGCTTCACCGCCGGGGAGCTCGCGGCGGAAGTCGCCCGGCTGGTGCCGGGCTTCGCCTGCAGCTTCGCGCCGGACTTCCGGCAGGCGATCGCCGATTCCTGGCCGCGGACGATCGACGACTCCGTCGCGCGGCGCGACTGGGGGTGGGCCCCGCGCTACGACCT
Organism: Dongiaceae bacterium; assembly: GCA_046349435.1. Taxonomy (GTDB): domain Bacteria; phylum Pseudomonadota; class Alphaproteobacteria; order Dongiales; family Dongiaceae; genus JAXMCI01. The sequence goes on from JAXMCI010000014.1 coordinate 100,941, forward strand.
GCCGCGGCTGGTCACGACGATGCTGGCGGGGGTGGGCTTCGCGCTGCCCGATATGCCCGGCCGCGGCGGAGGCTGACCGCAGCGGCGCGATCGGAGCTTCGCCGGGTCCCCGCCGGGCGACTCCGAGCGGCGCAAGAATCGGAGTTCGGCGCCTCGCGCCGCCGGCCATCCTGCCGGCCTGCAACCGACGAGGAGCCCCGTCCCATGCGCCTGCGCATCACCGGCCTGCCGGCCGCCGACTTCGCCCCGCTGTTCGCGCTCTCCGACGCCGAGCTCGCCGCCCGCGGCGCGCTGCGGGTGGTGGCCGATGCGCCGCACGCCTATCCCTGCCGGGTCAGCCTGACCGACGCCGCGCCGGGCGACGCGCTGCTGCTGGTCAATTACGAGCACCAGCCGGCGGCGACGCCCTACCGCTCGCGCCACGCCGTCTATGTCCGCGACGGCGAGACGACCTTCGACGCGGTCGACCGGGTGCCCGACCAGCTGCGCCGCCGCATCCTGTCGCTGCGCGCCTTCGATGCGGCGGGCATGCTGCTGGGCGCCGATCTCGCCGAGGGCGCGGCGCTGGAGCCGGCCGCCGGGCGGCTGCTGGCGCTGCCCGGCGCGGCCTATCTGCACGCGCACTTCGCCAAGCCCGGCTGCTACGCGGCGCGCATCGAGCGGGCCTGAGCGACGCGGCCCGCGGCATGCGGCCGGCGTTCAGGCCTCGCCGCGAAAATCCAGCAGCCGGTCGGCCGCGACCCGGGCCTCGGGGCCGCGATCGCGATGCAGGCTGGCGGTGACACAGAGGTCGCCGAGGCGCGAGGCGGCGACCACCCGCACGGTGCTGCCGGCGGGCAGCAGGCGGGGCGCCTCGTAGAGCTGGCGGCGCATGTCGAAGGCCTGCAGCTCGATCTTGACGCGCGTGGTGGCGAAGAGCGCCGGCACGCCGCCGCCCGGCGCGCCGGCATGGAGCCGCCAGGCAGCGACGAAGGCGGCGAGCCGGGGATAGGCGGCGCACTGGGCGGCGAGGACGCGCTCATGGGCGGCGATCCAGCCGGCGAGCGGCCCTTCGACGGCAAGCGCGCCCGGCCGCAGCCGGTGGGGCGGAAGAAGCTCGGTCATCTACTCTGATCCCTCGAGGACGGATTGCGTTTCCCCGGGCCCTACGCAAGCTGCGGACCGTGGTCTCAGGGCCGCTGCCGCGGCCGAAACAATGCGAGGTGCGACGCGGTGCGGCCGATGGAGCGGCGCATCCTGCGAGACCGTGGCGCAATCCGCGAGCCGAGCGCTTCGGAGGGAGCGGCCGGCGGGCGCGCGATGCCGGCCGGCCGCTCGACCTCTCTCCCCACGCAACCCGGCGCCTTCTATCCCGGGCCCGGCGGGCAGCTTTTGATCAAGATCAAGGGCAGCATCCGGATCTATGCTGAGCCTCCGGCAGCATGGCCGCCATGGCCCCGGAGGACCCGCGATGCGCAAGCGACGGACGCCGCCCCGGCCGCGCAACCCGGTGGCGGCCGCCATCCGCACGGCGCGCTGGCGCACCCGGCGGGCGCCGGGCACCAAGGCCTACAGCCGCAAGGGCCGCCGGCGGCGGCGGCGCCCGAGGACGGCGACCCGCCGGGCTGAGCGAGCGACGTGCCACGCGGGCAGGACGGTGCCCCGCCCAGATCAAGGCAAAAATTCTTCGCCGCGCCACGCACCTCCAGTGGGCGGCGATGTCGCCGCCGGCGATGGCCGTCGGCCTGGCAGCACGACGACGGGACGCGCGACGGCACGGACGGCCCGTGCCGTCGCGGTCCCGGCCGTGGCTAGGGCTGCTGCGCCGGCAGGCCGCTGGCCGTCCGCGCGGCGCGGACGAGCCGGACGAAGCCGGCGCGGTAGCCGAACGGATCGTCGCCGCGCGCCGCCAGCGCGATCTTCAGCACGTCGTCATAGCCGAAGCTGCCGGTGTGCCGGCCGCCGCGGAGCAGCTCGCCGAAGGCGGCGACGGCGGTGGCGAAGCGCGCATCCAGCGGCGCGGCGGCGAAGCTCGCCGCCTCCGCGGACGGGTCGATCGGCGTGGCGATCAGCCGGCTGGTGTCGGACCTCGGCAGCTTGTAGCGGATCTTCAGGAAGGCGTACTCGCCCGCCCCGGCGCCGGCCGGGGCGGCGGCGTCGGGCCGGGGCGCCGCCGCGGTGCCGTAGCGCAGCGCGTCGACCACGCTCGGCCCGCCGACCGGCACGACGTCGTAGAGCGCGGTCACCGCCTGGCCGGAGCCGACCTCGCCGGCGTCGACCTTGTCGTTGTTGAAGTCGTCGCGCTTCAGCAGGCGCGTCTCGTAGCCGATCAGGCGGTACTCGGCGACGGTGGCCGGGTTGAACTCGACCTGGATCTTGACGTCCTTGGCGATCGGGAACAGCGTCGAGGTCGCCTCCTCGACCAGCACCTTGCGCGCCTCCTCGATGGTGTCGATGTAGGCGGCGGCGCCGTTGCCGTTCTGCGCCAGCGCCTGCATCAGGGCGTCGTCGTAGTTGCCCCGGCCGAAGCCCAGCACGGTCAGGAACACGCCCTTGCCGCGCTCGCGCTCGACGAAGCCCTGGAGCTCGTCCTGGCTGGTGATGCCGACGTTGAAGTCGCCGTCGGTGGCGAGGATCACCCGGTTGACGCCGTCGCGATCGAGGTTCTGCTCGGCCAGCGCATAGGCCTGGCGGATGCCCTCGCCGCCGGCGGTGGCGCCGCCGGCGCCGAGCCGGTCGATGGCGGCGAGGATGCGGGACTTCTCGCGCACGGCGGTCGGCTCGAGCACGGTGCCGGCCTCGCCGGCATAGGCGACGATGGCGACGCGGTCGGCCGGGTCGAGCTCGCCGAGCAGCATGGCGAGGGCCTGCTTGACGAGCGGCAGGCGGTTCGGCCCGTCCATCGAGCCGGAGGTGTCGACCAGGAACACGAGGTTGGCGCGCGGCCGCGCGGCCGGCGCCAGGGCATAGCCCTTGATGCCGATGCGGATCAGCTTGCGGCCCTCGGCCCAGGGATTGGGGAACACGGCGATGTCGGCCTTGAAGGGCTCGTCGGCGGTGGCGGGCGGCGCGTAGCCGTAGGGGAAGTAGTTGATCAGCTCCTCGGTCCGCACGGCATCGGGCGGCGGCAGCAGGTTGCGGTCGAGCGCGGCGCGGACGAAGGCGTAGGAGGCGGTGTCGACGTCGATCGAGAAGGTCGAGACGGGATTCTCACGCACGACCTGGAAGCCGTTGGCCGGCTTGCCGGCGAAGCGGTCGCGGCCGATCGGCTCGGCCGGCGCCGCGAGGTCGGGCGCAACGCCGGTGACGACGCCGGATTCGACCGCCCGCCCGGCCACGATCCCGGTCGGCTGCGGCGCGACGGTGCCCGCGGCCGTCGGCGCCGCGGGCTTCGGGACGGGGCCCGGCTCCTGGGCCGGCTCGCTCGGGGCCGGCTCGTCCTGGGCCAGGTTGTCCGGGGCCAGATCGTCCGGGGCCAGCTTGTCCTGGGCCACCTTGGCCTTGCGCGCGACGCCGTCGGCGTCGGGAGGGGCGAGGGTGGCCGGGCCGCCGATCGGCACCGTCGCGCGGGGCCAGAACGGCGTGTGCATGAGGGATATCCAGGCGAAGGAGCCGACGAGCAGCAACAGCAGGCTCGCGGCGATTCCATGGCTGAGACGCGGCATCAGGGATCTCCAGGATGACGGCAGGGAGGAGGCCGTCCGATCCTTGAGACGCACGACGCGCGGGGATCCTTGGCGCCCCGGCGCATTTTTTTCGTCGAACCGCGCCAGCGCCGCCGCGACGGCGCGCTCCCGCGCCGCCTCGGCCGGCGGCGGCGGCTCCGGCAGGCCGGGCGGCGCGTCCCGCTCAGGCGCCATCGAGCACCTCCCCGCCGGCGCCCGCGGCCAGCAGCCGGCGAGCCCGGTGGATGCGCCACGAGATGGTGGCCTCGGCGACGCCCAGCGCGGCGGCGGCCTCCGCATGGGTCATGTCCTCGCCGATGACGAGGACGACGGCGTCGCGCAGGGGGGCATTCAGCCGCGCCAGCACGCTGGCCAGCCAGACGCGGCGGTAGGCGTCCTGCCCGTCCGGCCGCGGCGCCAGGGCCGAGAACAGGGCGAGATGCCGGCGGAGCCGCGCCAGCGTCCGGCCGCGCCGGTACTGGTCATGGCAGGCATTGACCGTGACGCCGACCAGCCAGGTGGTCAGCTTGGCCTGGCCGCGGAAGGTGCCGATCTTCTCCACCAGCGTGCAGCAGACCTCCTGGGCGACGTCCTCCGCATCGGCGGCCGAGCCGGTCAGCCGGCACGCCACGCGGTGGATCAGGCCGTAATGCCGGCGCAGCAGGATCTCGAAGGCGTCGCGCTCGCCGGCCGCCGCACGGAACGCGAGATCGGCGTCGGACGCGACCGATGCGTCGGCGTCGTCCGAGGCGCCCGTCCGGAGCTGCAGCGGGGTCCGCACGGCGGTTCGACCACCCTGGCTCGGCCGGCCCGGACGCCAGGGTCCGGAAAGCCGCGAGATCTGCGATAGGTGGCCCGGCGCGCCGCTGCCGTCAAGGCTGCGCCGGAGGGCAGGCCCGCGCCGACGATTGCCGGCGGATCGGCACGGCCTTCCGGCGGCCCGATCAAGAATCCGGCGAATAGAAAGATGTTATTCCTATTTTGTATCTTGTCGTCTTGACTCTTGCGGCGGCGACACCGAAATTCCACGCCAGCGAAAGGCAGGAAACGCCGCCATGCGCCCCAGGGTCGTATCGACGAGCCTCGAGGAGCAGATCGCCCTCATGGAAGGCTCGGAGGACCGCCGCGAGAAGCTCGCCCGCGAGCGGTCCGAGGATCACATTTTCCAGGCCCGGCTCGCCGCCAGGCGGCCGCTCGTCTGGGACGGGCCCGCCCTGTCTCGCTACCGCCGCAAAGACTAGGCCGCTCAGGCGGCGCGGCGGATGTCGTCGTCGCGGTCGACCGGGATCGGCCCCGGCGGCAGCGGCCCCATCTCGTCGAGGATCTCGGGCCGGTCCCGCTGCAGGCGGAGCCATTTGCCCACCGTCCGCGGGCAGACCATCACGAAGGCCAGCACCAGGGCGGTGAGCGCGCCGGCGCCGGCGACCATCAGCACGGCCGGGAGTGTCATGCGACGTCCTCCTCTCCGGGGAACAACGCCGCAGCGACCCGGAGGTTCAATGTGCCGCTCGAGGCTCCCGTCCCGGGCCGGCCGCCGCTTCACCCCAGCGCCAGGAGGACCCCCACGGCCAAAGGTGCCCAAGCTCGCCACCCTCATGGACGAGGTCGAGCACGACGTGCTCGCCTACATGGGCTTCCCCACCGCCCACGATCCCCAGATCCTGTCGCTCAGCAGGACCTCGACAACTCAGCGCGAGATATATTTGGCCACGTCCAAGCTATGGAACCGACGTTCAAGGACGCGGCCGCAGCCCTCGATGGGGAGATTGCTGCGCTTTTGAAGATGCTCGCCGGTAAGGAACCGCCTAGCGCCCAGATCAATTCGAGGATCATAGCTCTGCCTGACGGCTTCGACGGCACGAGGATCCAGGATGGACAAGCCCGGCGCAGCGAGGCAGCGCTACGCCCTCGACCAGCTTGTGGACGTCGCTCCGACGAGGAGATCGAGGACGCCATCGAGGACGTGGCAAGCTCTCGGCAGACGAGCGCGCCGGCGGCCTTGCCCGGTGGCGATACGGCTCCGGGCAGCCATCGTTGTTTTGGCAACTACCGAAGCGGCAGATACTCCTTCTGACAATCGGCCAAATCCGGTTGCCGAAGGCAGGAAGTGCAATAACCCGAGCCCTTTTTCACGTCTGCCTCGAATGTGTAGCCCGGTGCCGAGATGCTGACTTTCGTCGTGCCGTGTTCGCAGTTTGGCCCGTTGCATACCGTTATGAACGTGGTGCCGGGGCATCTGGCGGTGACGTAGCCCAATCCGTCGCGGTCGCGCGACGTCGCCGAGCTGGCGGGAGCCCCACTCAACCCCTGCTCCGCGAGCGGCGGCGGCACCTCTTGAACTGGCGGAAGGATCGGATGGGCGGTGAGCCACTCGGCTGAGAGCTGGCGAGCCTTCTCGACCTGATCCGGGGTCATCTCACTGGCCACGTGATCGCGGGCTCTTGCCGCGCGGTCCTTCGCCGGGCCGGGCGGCATGCGCGACGCGGCAAGGTTAAACCACATGTATCCCAGGACACGATCCTCCGCTACACCTTCTCCAGTACAGTACATGACACCGAGATTGTTCTGTGAACTGACATCTCCCTGCTCGGCAGCTTTGCGGTACCATTTCACTGCCTCGGTGTCGTCGCGCGGTACACCGAAGCCTTCATCATAGTAGACGGCGAGGTTATGCTGCGCCATCGCCCAGCCCTGATCGGCAGCTTTGCGAGTCCAACTCACCGCCTCGGACGGGTTCCGCGGCACTCCCCAGTATCCGGTGCTGTACATTGCACCAAGGCGCTCTTCTGCCGGGGCGTAGCCCTGCTCGGCGGCCTTGCGCACCCATTTGCCCGCCTGGACACCGTCCGGCGGCACGCCTTGGCCTTCGCCGTACATCACCCCGAGAGCCAGCTGCGCGGCTGCGTTGCCCTGCTCCGCCAACCGGCGGCAGGCGGCGACCGCCCGGGCCGGTTGGGTCTTGAGCAGGCTATCGGCTTTCCCGCAGTCCTCGACATCTCCGGCCGAAGCCGGCACAGCCGCACTTAACGCCAACAGCAGCGCCGTCACGACCCATCCACGCATCGGTTCCTCCTTAGCGCCACTCCACCGGATTGGGCATGATCGTGAAGGACGCGATCTGGTAGACGACGTCGTTCAGCCAGCGTGTGCTGAACCCATCCTGCTCAGGGGCAGGTCGAGGGATCGCGCCCTATTGCAGCGTGCCAGTTTCCCTCCTTGAAGCAGCCGCCGACCCACACACCGCCGTACGTGCTGCCATCTGGGAACACTGCGGTTCCCTTACCGCTGGCCTTGCCGTCGATGAACTCACCCTCATAACGAGTTCCGTTCGAGTAGGTGTAGATGCCATGGCCAGTGCGTTTGTCATCCACGTAGTCGCCCTCATAGCGGTCGCCGTTCGCCCAGATGTAGACCCCATGGCCGTTGCGCTTTCCATTTGCGAAGTTGCCATCGTAGTGGTTACCGTTAGGCCACGTGTCGGTTCCGTGCCCGCTTCTCTTCCCATTGAGATAGTCGCCTTCGTAGCGTTCGCCGTCAGGTCTGGTGAAAACCCCGTGACCACTACGATCCTCCTCGTGCCAGCTACCTTCGTAGCGGCTCCCACTTGGGTAGGTGATGACAACGGTTCCGTAGAGCCTCCCGTCGCGCCATTCGCCTTCATGACGTTCGATTAACTTCCCGTCTCGGGTCCACTCAACAATGCCTCGGCCCTGTGCGAGGCCGTTGCGGCACGCGCCGGACCACTTCATGGTCTCATTCGGGTCCGGATTTGGGGTCCAGATCCGACATCCAGTAGAGGCATCACTCGTCCATCCCGAGGTTTGTGCGGTGACTGGGGACGCAGAAAATGCGAGAAGCGCCGCAGCGCAGACCCAACTGCGCATGAGTGTGACTCCCTTACCGGGTTGATCAAAGAGGCGTAGACCGTCTGCTAATGTGCCGAATGTGCTACGAGAGTGTGGTTGTCGGGAGACCGCCCCGAGATGCTCCCCTCGTAATTGGCTCGTCATAATACTTGACGATCCCAGAGTTGGTGGAGAAAGGAAAAGATCCTGCGGCGAGATGGATCCATCCTCGCACCTTGCATGAGCACCAGTCTCGCGTACCGATCAAGGCCAGAGTCCGAGCGCCGTCACTTCCGAGGCTTTCGTTCGGAGGTATTTTCTTGCTGCCCGGTCGCTGGGGACTTCTCGCATGAGGCTCCGCAGTCGGACCCCACTCGATAGGGCACAATGATGGAACTGCCTTCTGCAAATATGATGCAATCAGATCCGCACGCTACCAACGCTTGCTGCGATATCATTGCAGCCTGACAGGGTCTCGCAGCCGTTGCAGTTTCAGACCCCATGCAATAAACATATTGAGCCCGCCGGCCATCCCTCGACACGGCAAATGCTCCCGGCATTCCCTCGCCTACGTACTGTTGGAAGAATGCCCATACGCGGGGAGAGATGACGATTGGTGCTTCCGAGCTCGTACCGCCTCCTGACATGCCTCCAGGTGCACAGCCTGCCGGAAGGATGGCGATCAGGCTAGAAAACACGGCGGCCGCAAATTCCGCTCGGAAACAACGTAGGTTCGCTTTCGGCGACATGCGTTCCTCCTATCCGCGGCTGCCGCTGGACGGGACGGCTCTTTAGAACGCACCGGACCCAACTAGCTCTGACCCGTCGTAATCCATGGCCTTCGAAGACTAAACTATAGGACGAAGCAAAAAGCGCCTTGATCTGGATCAATGATCAATAGCTCCCTGACGAGCGGGCCGTTGCCCTCGTGCTGAACGGCGGCGAGCCCGAACATGTGGCCGGCGACGCGCCTTCAACATCGCGGCACTGCTCACCTTTCAGCGATCCGCGCGACGGTTCGGTCGGGATCAAGCCCCCGCCGGCGAAGGGTTCATGGGCACCTTGCGGGGGCATCGCCGGCTTGGTCGGCCTCCTTCGGCAGCAGCGGATCGAGCACCGCCACCGTCTCCACCCTTGGTGACCTTCCTGCCGTCGATGACGAGGTCGGGTTGGGTGACGAAGGACCGCTTGCCGCCGGGGTTCACTCGGCAACCGAAGCCGCCGGTTTCCTTGCCGCCGTCCCACTTGATGTAAAGTTTCGCCTGCGGCTTGAGGCCGCGCACGAGGCGTCCGTCGGGTTCCTGCCGACCGTTCCACGCCACCCGCTCCCTTGGTCCATCGGGCCGCCGGCCGGAGTCCCGTGGAGTCAGATTTGCAAGGTCGAGGGGCGGCAAGCCCTGTCCGCCCATGTCCTTAGGATCGTGACGCTGCCGCGGGAATTCAAGCAGTGTCAGCAGGGGTTAGGGTCGTCATCCCCTGGACACGAGGCCAGAGGAGCCACCTCGCCTACAGCACCAAGGTGGTCGAGGAGCTCGCCGATGAACAGCGTCTCGAGCGTGCCGGTAATGCCCTGGCGCTAGTGGCCGATGATATTGCCGGGTCGCAGTTGCAAGGTCACGAACGGCGTGGCCTCGGTGCGCGGCGCCGCGGCCGATGTCGGCCAACCCAGGGCCGCCCGGTGCTTGAGCGAGCAGGCCGCCTCGCCCGAGTTCTCGGTCGACGGCGTCCCATGTGGCCACCGGATGGTTTTCCGCATCAGACGCCCCCACCCCCGGCAAATGCCCCGGCAGGGCCGCTGGCGTCGACGGGAACGCGCGCCAGGAGGCTCACATGCGAGCCTCGACTCGGAGGCGGCACGGCCCATTGGCCTCAGCGCCGCCGCGTCGCTGCGGGCCGCTTCTTTCGCGCCCTACGCCGCCCAGCACCGGCGACCCCGGCGTGGCAAGCGCTTGCTGGCATCGGATGACAAGTCATCTGCTCATGCCGACCATACCCTCGCACGTCTCGGCTGGAGCCATCACCATTCTCTCTGGCTGACGTGCCGCACCGCTGGTCAGACCCCATCAAGCATGGACCCGGCGAGCGCACGAGGGCCGGCGAAAGGTGCGGCACTTGCCGGCACCCTGCGTGTGGGCAGAAGGAGGATCTTGCCAAATGCGCTTTTCGATTCGAAGCGCCTCCCGGCTTGGCGCTGTCCTCGTCTGGGCGGCTCTTCTTCTGGCAACGACGCCGGGAATGGCCGGCAAGCCGGACAATCCAGGTAACGACCATGGCCAACAGAACTTCAATTCTAACAAGAAACCCGCCGACGACCACCAGGGCGGCGCCTTCCCACGGCGGAGCGCCACGATCGATATCACCAACGGTGGGTCGGTTTTGGATGTTGCCACCGGGTCAGTTCCGGATGTCGTTTGACACGGACGCCCTGGGCCATCGCGGCCATTGACTTGGACCGTCACAGGCGGCGTTGGCAAGACGTGTATCCGCGAGAGACGGGGCCGGCCCAGGTCCAGGGCCGCAGCGGCTCGAAACGACAGGCGGAACCGGCGGATGATGCGGATGTCCTGACCACCCAGGCCTCGCGCGGCTGAAAAGGAGTCTGTCATGCGGCGGCTTGCCCTCGATGACGTGAAGCGCGATCTGGTTCCCGGCCTGACCGCCGCCGCCGTCGTTCTGCCCAAGGCGATGGCCTACGCGACCGTCGCCGGACTGCCGGTTGCCTCGGGCCTGTGCACCGCCCTGGTGCCAATGGTCATGTATGCGCTGCTCGGGACCTCTCGGGTGCTCAGCGTCAGCTCGACGGCGACCCTGGCAATCCTGGCCGGCACGGAGCTGACCATGGCAGTTCCCGACGGGGATCCGGGGCAGGTCATCACGGCGGCCGCTACCCTCACCGCGCTGACCGGCGTCTTGCTTGTGCTCGCGGCGGTCCTCCGGCTTGGGTTCGTCGCCAATTTCATCTCGTTGCCCGTCCTTACGGGGTTCAAGGCGGGAATCGGTCTGGTTGTTATTCTCGACCAGGTGCCGAAGCTGCTCGGGATCCATATCACCAAGCAGGGATTCTTTCGCGACATCCTGAGCATCGTGCATCAAGCCCCCGAGACCTCACTGCTGACCTTGGTCGTCGGCGTGGCGGCCTTGCTCCTGCTGGCGGGCATGGAGCGCAAGTGGCCCCACTCGCCGGCGCCACTGATCGCGGTCGGAGTGGCCATTGCAGCGTCCTGGACCTTCGCCCTTCACGCGCACGGCGTGAGCACGGTCGGCCTGATCCCGCGGGGGCTTCCTTCGCTCACGCTGCCCGACGCCGGACTGGTGTGGACCCTCCTTCCGGGAGCATTGGGCATCGCCTTGATGAGCTTCACCGAGACGGTCGCCGCGGGGCGTGCCTTCGCCGCCGCGTCCGACCCGCCGATCAAGCCCGATCGAGAGCTGTTGGCGACTGGTGTGGCTAATTTCGCCGGCGCATTCTTCAGCGCCATGCCCGCTGGCGGCGGCACCTCGCAAACCGCGGTGGTCCGCGCTGTCGGCGGGCGCACGCAGCTGGCGTCCCTGGTCACCGCCGGGGTGGCGCTCGCCACCATGCTCGTTCTCGCGCCGCTGCTGGGCCTGCTGCCGCACGCGGTACTGGCGGCAGTGGTCATCGTCTATTCCGCCGGGCTGATCCAGGCGGCAGAGTTCGCCGCGATTCGCAAGGTGCGCGTGATGGAGTTCCGCTGGGCGCTCGTCGCCTTCGCGGGCGTCCTCATCTTCGGCACCCTCAACGGTATCGTTGTTGCAATCGTCGTATCACTGCTCAACCTGTCCAGTCAGGCCATCCATGCGAGGGTGTACGTCATCGGCAAGAAGCGTGGCGCCGACGTTCTGCGTCCGCAGTCACCGGAGCATCCTGACGATGAGTTCATCGAGGGCCTGCTCATCCTGCGGCCCGAGGGGCGACTGTTCTTCGCCAATGCGCAGCAGGTGGCCGACCGGATCAGGGTTCTGATCGCGCAGCATCGGCCCCGCGTCGTTGCGCTCGACATGAGCCGGGTGCTCGATATCGAGTACTCGGCCCTGCAGATGCTGATCGATGGCGAGCGCCGCGCCACGGAAGAGGGACTGACGGTTTGGCTGGCAGACCTCAGCCCGCGGGTGCTGGAGTGCATCAAGGCTTCGGGTCTCACAGACCGGCTTGGAAGCGAGCGCCTGTTCCCTAATGCCCGCGCCGTGATCCGGCACTACACGGAGCGATTCCCGAATGTTTCGCATGTTGTAGAAGGCCCGCAGCGCGATGGGCGCCCCGCCGCTACAACCCCGCTCGCTCCTCCGTGAGCCGCCACGGGACCGCGGCCCGACGCGTCAAAGCTACCCTGACGCGCGTCCCGACACGAGTTCAGACCAAAGTCCTATGGGGAGGTGCAGCGGGCGAGGGTCGTGCCCCCTGGAGTGGTGCAGGAGCTGTGGGCAAGTAGCCCGCCGCGGCGACCGCCACGAGTCAGGCGGCGGCGGGCTACTTCCGCAGCGGTGGTCATCGCCGAATCCCCGGTAGGGTTTGGTCGCCAAACCTATCAACCCAAAGGAGATGCCGACGATGGCCGAGGACATGATGAGCCTTCGCGCGCTGCTGGAGAAGAGCTCCGACGCCGATCTGCTTCGCGAGATGGTGGGGTTCGCCGCGCAGCGGCTGATGGAGCTGGAGGTCGAGAGCCTGACGGGCGCGCCGCACGGGGCGCCCGATCCCGACCGGGTGAACCAGCGCAACGGCTACCGCGACCGCAGCTGGGAGACGCGGGCCGGCACGGTGGAGCTGCGCATCCCGAAGCTGCGCAAGGGCAGCTACTTCCCGGGCTTCCTGGAGCCGCGGCGAATGGCCGAGAAGGCGCTCTCGGCGGTGATCCAGGAGGCCTAGGTGCAGGGCGTGTCGACCCGCTCGGTCGACGACCTCGTGCAGGCCATGGGCATGAGCGGCATCTCGAAGAGCCAGGTTTCGCGGCTCTGCGCCGAGCTGGACGACAAGGTGCAGACCTTCCTCAACCGCCCGCTGGAAGGCGACTGGCCCTATGTCTGGCTGGACGCCACCTACGTGAAGGTGCGCGAGGCCGGCCGCATCGTCTCGGTCGCGGTGATCATCGCGGTCGGGGTCAACAGCGACGGCCGGCGCGAGGTGCTCGGCCTCGACATCGGCCACTCCGAGGCCGAGACCTTCTGGGTCGAGTTCCTGCGCAAGCTGGCGCGCCGCGGCCTGCGTGGCGTCAAGCTGGTCATCTCCGACGCCCATGGCGGCCTCAAGGCCGCGGTCACCCGCGTCCCGCACGCCGCCCAGAGGCGGCCATAGCAAAACAACACAGCCGGCATCCGCGCGTCCCAAGCGATTCTCATCATCAGCAACTCTCTTTTCGCTGGTTCATGAATGGGCTGGCGCGTCCGCGACGCTGGGCGTGTCCTCCGAAACTCCCTGGCCCAGACTTCAGCAGACACCGTCGCCGGCCACGACGGCGGCACGCGGTCGTGGCTGTCCGCACAACGCGTCCGGCCAAGCATAACGCGTCACGTCCCTCGCACCCGCACCCGGCGAGATGCGAACGCACGACCTCCGCCCTCGGAAACCGCGCCCCTTCCGACCCTTTGCACTCAGCCAGCGCCTGGAGTATGGTGCGCCGCTTCCAGCCGGGCGGCCACGGCCGCCCGCCTCGTGCTGCACCCGTAGCTCAGCTGGATAGAGCGCTGCCCTCCGAAGGCAGAGGTCGTGAGTTCGAATCTCGCCGGGTGCGCCATCTTTTCCGCAGAAATCCGCCAGTTTTCAGCCGATAGATCGGTCCGCTTGGTGCCTCGATTCTGGCCCTAAACGTCCAGCCGCGGCCAGGAGACGACAGCCGCGCCGGGGAAAGGTCGGGAAATCTGTTCGTTAGCTGTTCCCCCTAGGGGATGCACGCGGGGGCTGCGCCGTCGGTGATTCGGGCGGCCGGTGCGAGAGTTCCGGGTTCGCGTATCGTTCTCGCGCTTGGCCTTGGATAACGCCGTACTAACAATGCCTTAGCGAACGAGATATGGGGGGTGGGCGGACCGTGCGGCACCAGCCCTTTGCTCGTTGTAAGGCCTGTGGATTCTTTGTCGCGGGCTACCAACGCGGGGAAGAGAACCGGGCCTGCCAGCCTGGGTCCCGGAAATCCGCATCACCTGAACCGGCTGCGGAAAGCCGTCTTGCGCGGCCAGAGTTTTGGTCAAGTCGCCCAGGTCAGTCAAGCCGGTTCTCTTGCCCCGCCGCAACAAGCGGCCGGGCCAGTAGGAGAACTAACCTATGGCGTTCTACAAGTATGGCCACTTCCTCCAGCCAGCCGGGTCATGCGACCCCCATCTCCGGCATCTACCGGTGCGAAGGGTGCGGGCTCAGCATCACGTCGGTGCTGCCCCATCCGCTGCCGCCGCAGAACCACCACCAGCACGGGACGCAGACGCCGATCCGCTGGCGCCTGGTCGTGAGGTCACACTGGCGTTGATGTGAGGGGCCGGCGAGGCAAAGCACGGCCTTTGCCTCGCCGGCGCCCGCCGCGAGCGCTCAGCGCGCGCGTCAACGGGGCCCGGCGCCAGTCCCCGAGGCGCCTCCAAAGCCCCCAGATCCAGCGAACAGCAGCCCAGGCGTGGACTCGAAGGGATTGACCATCATGGCTGCGGCTCGCCAGGTTCCCACGAGGATCATTGGTGCGAGCGCCGCCATCCCGCCGCCTGCGCCTCGGCCTCCGTGCAAAACCAGCGTCGCCCTTCGACGGGTCGATCTTCGTCGCCTCGTAGAAGCGCCCGCCTGGCACGTGGTAGATGTGCTTTCCCGAGCTGCTGATGTTGCTTTTGATGAGGCACTGGCCGGTCGCTTCGTTGCCGGCCGGGGCGGCGTGAGCCTGGGCCGCTCTCCAGGCCCAGGGCGCCTGAAAGGTGCCACGCCAGATACCCGCTCGAGCCGCCTGCGCGGCCTCCTCGTCCGAGACGTAGGCCATCGAATACTGCCGATAGGCCAGGGCCCAGCCCTGCCGTACCATCCAGCCATTCAGGTCGACTCCGCCGGCTGAGCAGACAGCAACGACGCGACCGTAGCGGTCGACGTCGCGCTGCTGGCATGACACCGTCCTTTGACCGATCTCGCCGGCCAGGACGAGCGCTGCGTTCTGCCCACACCGGTACTGCTGGCCGGCGGCCTCACAGAGCTGCCGCGATTCGGGCGCGTCGCTGCCGAAAAATCGGATCCGCTGGCCGTGCGAACTGCAGCGGCACCATCGACGCGCGCTTCGGCGTCACGACGCTGCTCGCGGCGGCGGAGGCCAACACCACCTGCTCGATCGAGCTGTCCTATACGATCAGCGCCAGCAGCAAGCTCACGCTGCTGGTCAACCAGGTCAAGCTGCCCAAGCCCAAGATCGGGGTCGCCGGTCCCGGCGGGATCCAGGCCTCCTTTGCCTGGCAGGGGTTCCAATGCGCGGGCTCGAGCGCGATGCTCACCGCGATGCTGATCAACGACGTCGCGGCTTACACCTGATGCAGCGGCTCGGCATGCCGCGCGAGTCGCGCTGGCTCGACCTCGGCTATGGCGTTCGGGTGCGGGTGCGGCCGTTCAATGCGGCCGTGCTCGCTGCCGTGCGCAACGAGGCCGGCCAGCTCGCTTGCCTTATCCGGGACAACCGCACGGCGCTGTTCCTCGCCGGGCTCGACCCGGCGAACCTGCCCGACCTCGAGGACGAGCATGTCATGGCGGCTTGGCCGAGACGCTGCTCGTCAAGATTCTCGGCCGCCAGGTGATCGAGGCCTGGGAGGGCGTGCAGCTCGCGGACGGCAGCGGGCCGGCGCCGGTCACGCCGGAGGCGGTCAACGAGCTGCTCGACCTGCCGGCCATGGCGGTCGCGTTCCTGCGCCAGGCGACCGAGCCGATCGCCGCGCTGGTCGCCGAGGGAAACGGATCCGGCGTCGCACCGAATGGCACTATGGCGGCGGCGCCGACTACTGCGAGGGGTGCGGGGACAACGGGCTGGCCTGCGCCCGCGGCGAGCGCGTAGAGGGCGAGCTCTGTCCCTTCCTCGAGCATGCGCCGCGCTCGATCGAGGGAGCGCAGGCCTGGGACATCCTCGGGCGGTGCCAGGGCCAGGTGCGGGCCTCGGGCATGGCCGCGGCGCCGACCGGGCTCGACCTAGCGGTCGCGCTCCGGGTCGCCGAGATCATCGGCGCCGATCCCGAGGCGATGCTCGAGCTGCTGCCGGCGGCCGAGGCGGGCATGGTCGCTGGCCTATTCAGTCGGAGCCGCACTGCTGGCCATCAGTGAGCCGGTGCCGCAGAAACGCTTTGGCACCAGACACTTAAGTTCTCGTTGCGGTAGTCGCCAAGTAACCATCGTCCAAGTGAGCCCAAGGGAGCGATATCACTGCGAGTCAAATGGAGTCCTAACATGACCTGTGGTTCGGTTGTCCTCAAACGGCAACGTTTAATTTGCACACCCTCAAGCTTTAGATGCAGCGTTGGCCCCAATAATCTCTTATCTTGTACATGTCCCAGCAGCAACTCTAGATCATACACGGGCGGATCACTATGATGCCACTCATAGTTGAAGGATATAAGAACGTTGAACGGGCTCAAATCCACATCGTGACCCACCTTTAATTGGTCTTGAATCTTTTGAAAATCCTCCATGGCCAAACTCCTTTACGATTTCAATCGTATTACCTTGAGAAGCAAGTAAATGCAAGACAGAAGCCTTAGCATTCGACTCTCGGTCCAGGACGCGCAAACCGTCAAGCTCGCGCTCGAGCAGCTCGGGAAGGAGGGGCAGAATGCGCTCCGGGTGATCGAGGCCGGGGCGGCGCCGGCCTCGGCCGGGCTGCTGCGCTCGGCGAGTCGGCGGGCCGGCTACGCGACTCGATCCGATCCTCGATCGAGCAGGCGGTTTCGTTCCGCAACATCCTCGGCACGGTTGCCGGGACCTCGGGGCTCGGGCTGCTGCTGCGCAACGCGCTCGAGACCGCCGACGCGCTGCAGGACTCCGCGGACAAACTCGGGGTGAATGTCGAGGCACTGCAGGAGCTGCGCTTCGCCGCGCAGCAGACCGGCATCGAAACCGATCGCCTCGACCAGATCCTCACCATCTTCGCCGACGGCGTGGCGAACGCGGCCAAGGGCACCGGCCAGGCGGTCCACGCGCTGCACCAGCTCGGCGTGCCGCTGCTCGACCTGCAGGGGCGCATCCGGCCGATCACCGACCTGCTGCGCTCGGATCCCGCAGACTGCGACGACGGCCAGGATGCCGATCCAGCCGACGCCGACGCTGGCGGCGATGATGACCCCCGGAGCTGCGGCGGGTCTATCGCAAGCTGCGGCCGCTGCTCGGGCGCGAGGCAGCCCGGGCTGAGATTCGCCGGATCCTGCAGGCGGCCGCCGCCGAGCAGCTCCAGGTAGAGGCGAACGTCGTTCGCGTCCCGGCCGACCCGGGCCGGGTCGCGCGCGATGAGCGACAAGGTCACCGCCGAGCAAGTAGCGGCCGACCTGCGGATGAGCATCCGCACGCTCCGGCGCCGGCTGGCGGAGCTGCCGGAGATTCGACCGATCCGCGCCGGCCGGACTATGCTTTTCACCCGGGCAGACGTGCTTGCCCTCGAGGAGGCCCTCAGATGCCGCTCGACCTCATCGCACCGGGCAAGCGGAAGCGCAACCCGTTCTCGTCCGAGACACGATCGGTGGACGAGACATTGAGGTCTCTACGAAGACGAGAGACCGAGCGGCTGCTGAGCGGTTTAAGGCCGAGCTCGAACTCCGGCTCCTCGACAGTCGTGTCCCTGGCGCTCACGAAGCGGTGACCTTCGCCCGAGCGGCCGGCCTCTACAAGACCGATCGGAACCGCATCGCCCGGCTACAGGCCGTGCTCGGGAAGAAGCTGGTCAGCGAGATCCAGCATGCCGACCTGGTCGACGCCGCCGATCGGCTCTACCCCGGCCGGAAGAACGCCACCAAAAACCGCGGCGCGATCAAGCCGGCGGCCGCCATTCTGCACTACGCGGCCAAGAACCGCTGGTGCGAGTGGCTCCGGATCGAGCGCTTCGCGGAGGATCCGGTCCCGACCCGAGCATCGGACGACGCAACGGCACGCGCGCTGCTGGCCGCGCTTGGCGAGGCGGAGGCCGCGGCCCGCACCCCTCACAAGCGACGGCTCGCCGCCGGCAAGAGGCTGCTCGTCCTCTGGCTCTTCCGGCATTGGAATCGGGTGAGCGACCCGCTACGCCCGTCGTGGGACGATATCGACCTGCAGCGCCGGACCTACCGCGTGCTGATCGGGAAGACCTCGACCTGGCGAGAGAAGCCGCTCGACGAAGAGGTCTGGGAGGTCCTCGCCAACGTGGCGGCGAAGGAGGCGCGGCTGTTCCCCTGGCGCACCCGCAGCGGCGTCTACAAGTGGCTGCGGCCGCTCGTGTGCCAGTTCGGGCTGCGCTTCACCCCGCACATGGCCCGACACTTCGGCGGCAAGCAGCTCAACCGGACCGGCGCCGGCCTGAAGACGATCATGGGCGCACTCGACCACGCCGATCCGCAAAGCTCGGTCCGCTACCAGGACGCCGATCTGGAGATCGTGCGGGAGGCGATGGGGCGGGTCGGACGGCTATCGGCGCCGGGGAAAAGGCCGGGGAATGCCGGGCGAGATTCACGGAAATCCGGCGGTTCCCGGCGATCGGCCGTGCCCCTCCGAAGGCAGACGTCGTGAGTTCAGATCTCGCCGGGTGCGCCACATTTTTCTCCGAGCCGCAAGGCGACGTTGCCGGATCGTAGCCGGAACCCCTGCCGCCCGGGCCATGTTCCCCGTGCAACATTCCTCGCACTCTGGAGCATTCGCCATGAGCTCGAAGCGGTTCCTCATCGCGGGCCTCTGGTCGCTCGCCCTCTGTCTCGCCGCGCCGGCCGTCCGCGCCGACGACCGGGTGCCCACGCCGGACGAGCGGGCGGCGATCGAGAAGGCGCTGCAGGGCCAGGGCTATACCAGCTGGGACGAGATCAAGATGGATGACGGGGCGTGGAAGGTGGAGGATGCGCGCCGGGCCGACGGCGGCAAGTACAAGGTCAAGCTGCGCCCCGGCAGCCTGGACGTCCTGTCGGCCAAGCGCGACTGAGCGGCCGGGCGCCCGCCCCGCCCCCATCGCGCATCATCGCCACGCTTGCCATTCCCGGCCATAGGACCATCAGCCGGGCCGGCGGCCGGGCTCGGCCGCCGGGGGCGGCACCCGCCGGGGTGCCGGGCAGGACGGGGGAACGGCCGATGGATGATGAATCACGCCTGCGGCTCGGCGTCGCCGGCGACGGGCGCAGCCTGGATCTCGGCTGGTGCGAACCGGCCGCGGCGGGCCTCAGGCTCGACGCCGCCGCGGTCGACCGGCTGATCGCGCGGCTGGTGGCGCTGCGGGCGGCGATGGACCCGCCGGTGCGCCGGGCGATCGACCGGCACGAGGCGCCGACGCCGGTGGCCGACCGCTGGGGCGTCGGCAAGGACGCGCTGAGCGGCGATCCCGTGCTGACCTTCCGCCACCCCGGGCTCGGCTGGCTCAGCTTCGGCATCACCCGCCAGGCGGCGCGCCGCGCGGCCGCGATGCTGGTCCGGGTCAGCGAGGCGCCGCCGCCCGGCGCCGACGGCCGGATCAACTGACCGGCCGGCGGGCATATTCGCGGTAGGCGATCCCGACCAGCATGCCGCAGCGGCCCGCCGCCTCGGCCGCCGAGATCGCATGGTCGATCATCGCCTCGGGCCGCCGCAGCGCCAGCACCGATCGCGCCCCTTCGCGCAGCAGCAGGCCGAGGTTGGCGGCGGCCAGCGTCCGGCGGCGGACGGACCCGTCCTCGAGCGCGAAGGTCGCCTGGTTGTTGCCGTTGCGGAAGGCGCGGCGCAGGATCCAGCCGAAGGTCGCGCGGGCGGCCGGGCGGTCCTCCTCGACCAGCGCCGCGGGCGCCGCGACCAGCCGGGCGCCGCGCGACGCCATGCGGCGGAAGAGGTCCATGTCCTCGCCGCCGGTCTCGTTGAAGGCGTCGCGGAACGGCCGCTCCCGGTCGGGCAGCGCCGCGCGCCTGACCAGGGCATTGCCGGTGTCGCCGAACCACCAGGGGAGCTCGGCCCCGGCCTCGAGCTGCGGGCGCCGGAAGATGCGGCAGGTCCGGATCCAGCCCGGCACCGTCGCCGGAAAGGCGTAGCGCTTCGCGCCGAACACGGCATCGGCGCCGTACGCCAGGGCGGCCTCGAGATGGGCGCCGAGCCAGCCGGGCGCGGCCCGCTCGTCGTCGTCGACGAAGGCGAGGAAGGCGCCGCGGCTCTCGGCCACCAGCCGGTTGCGCGCCGAGGCCAGCCCGGGCCGCGGCTCCAGCACGTAGCGCAGCGGCAGCCGCCCCTCGAACCGGCGGGCGACCGCCTGCGCGCTTCCGGCCGCGTCGTTGTCGACCAGCACGATCTCGAAGTCCGGCGCGTTCACCTGGGCGCTCAGGGACTCGAGCAGGGCGGCGAGCTGGGCAGGCCGCGCCAGCGTCGGGATGAGCACGCTGACGACCGGTCCGCCGTCCGATCCGCCCATGCTAGTAGGGCCGCGCGAAGAACTCGCCCGGCCCGGCGAGCAGCAGCCGGCGCAGCCGCGGCGAGCCGGCGGCGGCCAGCAGCGCATGGCGGGCGCGCCGGAGGCCCGGGCCGGCGGGATGCGCGCACATGCGATGGTGGGCGGCGATGCGCTCGCGCAGCAGCCGGCGCTGGGCCGGCGACAGGGAGAACCGCCGCGGCAGGCGGCGCAGCAGGCGCAGGTGAAAGAGCGCCTCGAGATAGGCGTCGTGGCGGCGCTCGGGGCCGTAGCGCGGCCCGGCGGCGGCGTCGCGCCCGGTGACGTCGTAGGTGGCGAGCGCGCGGTCGACATAGGCG
Organism: Dongiaceae bacterium; assembly: GCA_046349435.1. Lineage (GTDB taxonomy): Bacteria > Pseudomonadota > Alphaproteobacteria > Dongiales > Dongiaceae > JAXMCI01. The sequence continues at coordinate 121,316 of JAXMCI010000014.1, forward strand.
AAGGGGCCGCGGCCGAGCAGCCGGGTCCAGAGGTCGAAATCCTCCGTCCGCGCCAGGCGCGCATCGAAGCCGCCGAGCTGCCGGAACAGGTCGGCGCGGACCATGGCGGAGGAGGTGTGGATCCAGAGGCCGCCGCCGATCGTCATCGACAGCAGCAGGTCGGGCTCGGCGATCGCCGCGAAGTCGCCGTCGATGCGGGCGCAGGGGATGGCGGCCGCGGCGATCGCGTCGCTGCGCCACCAGGGCAGCATGACGCCGAGGATGAAGTCGCGCAGCCGGGTGGCGCGGCCGGTGTCGCGGTCGAGGCTGACATAGTCGCTGGCGACCAGCGCCGGCCGCGCCCGCGCCGCCTCGAGAAAGAGCGCCAGCTTGCCCGGCTCCCAGCGATCGTCGCTGTCGAGGAAGGCCAGCCAGTCCGCCCGCGCGGTCGCCGCGGCGTGGTTGCGGGCGCCGCCCGGGCCGGGCCGGCCGGCATTGACGCAGACGCGGATCCGGCCGTCCTCGGCGGCGTGCCGGCGGGCGATCGCCAGCGTGTCGTCGCTGCTGCCCTCGGCGACGACCAGCAGCTCCCAGTCGGGGTGCGACTGCGCCCGGACCGAGGCGATGGCGGCCCCGACATAGCCGGCGCGATTGAAGGCCGGCATGATCACGCTCACCGCCGGCCGGGTCACGGGGCGGGAAACTCCAGCCGGCGCGGCCGGGCGTCTCCCGGCGGCGCGTCCGAGGGAGGGACCCCGAGCGCGGCGAGCAGCCGGCCGAGCCGCTCGTCGCGCGAGTGGTGCGCCAGCACCCAGCGCGAAGCGCCCGCGCCGAGCGCGGCGCGCGCCGCGGGCGGCAGGTCCAGGGCGGCGGCCAGCGCCTCGGCCAGCCCCTGCGGCGCACCGAGGTCGCGCAGCAGGCCGCGGCCGTCGCCGAGCAGCGCCTCGGTCGAGGACATCGGATGCGCCAGGCACAGCGCGCCGGCGGCCATCGCCTCCATGAGCCCGAGCGGGAAGCCCTCCTCCAGGCTGGGCAGCACCGCGACGTCGAAGGCCGAGACGGCCTCCCCCGGATCCGGCCGCCAGCCGAGGAAGCGGACCTCGGACCCCAGCCCGAGGCCGCCCGCCAGCGCCTCGAGCTCGCGCCGTTTCCAGCCGTCGCCGACGATCGCCAGGCAGGCGGCGGCCCGCCGCTCCGGCGGCAGGCGCGCGAACCCGGCGATCAGGCAGTCGACCCGCTTCTCCGGCGCGAGCCGGCCGTGGAAGCCGATCACCGGCCCGGGCGGCAGCCCGAGCGCCGCCTTGGCCGCAGCCCGGCGCTCCGGGCCAGCCGGCCGGACGGACGGGTCGACCCAGTTGGGCAGGACCGCGACCTTGCCGCGCCCCAGGCCGTAGGCGGCGACGGCCTGCGCCTGGATCTCGTCCGAGACGGCGATCGCCCGCAGGACCAGCCGCGACATCCACCAGCCATAGAGGCGGCGCCCGGGAGTGGCGGACGCGCCGCCCTCGACCGGCCGGTGCTCGACGGTGTAGAGCCGCCGGCAGGCGCTGCGCGCCGCCGCCAGGACGAGCGGGCCGGACTGGGCGAAGCAGCCGTGGCACAGCACGACGTCGGTCGGCGCCAGCGCGGCGAGCCGGGCCCGCAGGGCCAGCGCGGCGCGCGCGCCGTCGCCCGGCGGCGGCATCATCGCCAGCGCGACGGGCGTGCCGCGCAGCAGCGGCGAGAAGTAGTCGATGCTGGTGCAGGCGATGGTCGCCCGCAGGCCGGCCGCCGCCAGCGCGCAGGCCAGGTCGGCGGTATGGACGTGCAGCCCGCCCGGCTCCGAGGTGCCGCCGACCAGCACCACGTGGCGCCGGCGCGCGGTCATGCCGCCGGCCCGGCGACGGCGGCGCCATCGCCACCGCGCAGCGCCTGCTCGAGCAGCCCGGCCAGCCTGCGCCTGCGCCGCTCCGGGTCGTAGGCCTCCCGCGCACGCTGCCAGGCCGCCAGGCCGATCGCCTCGGCCCGCCCGTTCCCGGACTGCAGCAGCTCGATGCAGGCCGCGGCAAAGCCGGCCGTCTCGTCGGCGATCAGCATCTCGCTGCCGGGGCGGAAGACGAGCCCCTCGGCGCCCACCGTGGTCGAGACGGCGGGGCAGCCCCGCAGCGCCGCCTCGATCAGCTTGATGCGCGTGCCCGATCCCTCCCGCACCGGGCACAGCGCGACGCGGCTCGCCCGGTAGACGGCGTCGAGATCCGCGACGTAGCCCCGCGCCTCGATGCCGAGCGCGGGATCGGCGATGCCCAGCCGCTCGGTACCGAAGCCGACGATGGCCAGCCGCGCGCCGGGCAGGGCGGCGCGGACCAGCGGCCAGATCTCGCGGCACAGCCAGAGGACGGCACGATCGTTGGGCGGATAGCCGGCGACGCCGACGAACATCGCCTGCGGCTCCGCCGGCAGCGGGCTCCGCGCGCCCGGCCGGGCCGGATTCTCGACGACCGCGACGCGGGCGCCGGGCCAGAGCGCGGCGAGACGGCGGGCGTCGATCTCCGAGCAGGACAGCGACAGCCGCGCGCGGCGGACCGCCAGCCGCTCGGCATGGCGTCCCAGCGCCGTGAGCAGCCGGCGGCGCGGGCCGTAGCGCCCCCGGGTCCGGGCGATGCGCCGATACTTGACATGCTCGACGTCGTCGAGGTCGGTGACGACCGGCGGGCACGGCACGGGCTGAGCGGCGAGCGCCGCGCTGCCGCCGAGGCGGTGGGCGAAGACCAGGTCGGGCTGGAGCTCGACCAGGGCGGCCGACACGGCGGCCGACACCGGCGGCGCCGCGATGCGCAGGTCCGGCCAGCCGTCGAAGTAGCTGACCCAGCCGCGCAGCGCCCCGAGGGCGGCGCGCGGCCGGTGGCGATAGCGGATCCGCTCCGGCAGCCGCAGCAGGCGCACCGCGCCGATCGCCGGCCAGCGGCGGCGCAGCCGCGCCTCGTCCTCCGGCGGCCGGTCCTCGCGCAGCAGGAAGACGGCGTCGACCTCGCCGACCTCGGCCAGCGCGTCGAGGTTGCCGCCCCAGCGCTGGAAGACCCCGATGGCGGCCCATTCCTCGCTCGCCGCCAGGAACTCGCTGAGCAGGAGGATGCGCGGGCGCCGCGGCCCGAGGCGGGAGGACCGCGCCGGGGCGCGCGAGGGCAGCGGCGGCGGCGCAGCCGCCCGCCAGCGCCGCAGCAGGGTCTCGCGCGGGCCGACCCAGAGCGCGCCGATCCCGACCATGGCGGCGCCGAGCCGGTCGCCGCCGGCCAGCGCCCTGCGCCGCTCCTCCCGCGCCAGCCGCACGAGATGGCCGCGGACCGACGCCAGGGCGATCCCGGCGACCGGGCGCGGCAGGGCCCGCGTCAGCTGCCGGGCGCAGGCGCGCCGCTCGATCCAGGGCAGCAGCCGGCGGTAGAGCCGCGCGCTCTCGGATGCGGGATGCTCGCGCCGCTGCGCCAGCGGCACGGGGTCGAACCAGATCGGGTGGCTGCGGGCGATCCGGGCCCACATCTCCCAGTCGAGCGCATAGCGCAGGTCGGCGCGGAAGCCGCCCAGCGCCCGATAGGTCTCGCGATGGACGACGATGGCGGCGCACTGGATCGCCAGGTTGACCACGACGTTCTCGATCCAGCTCTCGAGCAGCCCGGCCGTCTTCTGGGTGCAGTGGCCGCGACGCAGCACCGCGCCCTCGGCGTCGATGTATTCCGTCTCGGTCGCCGCCGCCCCGAGGCCGGGATGGGCGTCGAAGGCGGCATCGAGCCGCCGGTAGAATCCCGGGTGGACCCTGTCGTCCTGGTGCAGGATGTGGACGAGCTCGCCGCCGGCCAGCTCGATGCACCGGTTGAAGTTGCCGGCGAGCCCGGCGCGCGGCCGGCAGCGGTGGACCCGCACCCCGCGCGCGGCCTGCTCGCGCAGCGCGGCCTGCGCCGGCGCCGCGCCGCTGTCGTCGTCGACGAGCACGATCTCGGACCGGTCGGCCGGAAGCGCGGCGCGAACGCTGTCGATGGCCTGCCCGAGATAGAGCGGATCGGGATTGAAGGTCGGGATCATCACCGACCAGCGGAGGCGCCCTGCCGTCATTCAGGTCGGCCGGAGACGATGTCCGCAGGGGAGCCTTTCATCTGTCGGGGCGGGCTTTGCAACCTTCTGGCCGCTCACTATAGTCAGCGGCCAAGGCAGGGACAATCGCCCGGCGGACGCACTGCGATGGGGGGTCAGACAGAACGGGTAAGCGTCGTCCTGCCGACCTGGAACCGTGCCGCCACCCTGCCGCGGGCGATTCGCAGCGTGCTCGACCAGACGCATGGCGCGCTCGAGCTGATCGTCGTCGACGACGGCTCCACCGACGCGACGCGCGAGGTGGTCGCCGCCCTTGCGGAGCCGCGCCTCCGCTATCTCCCGTTCGAGCGCAACCGCGGCCAGGCGGCGGCCCGCAATGCCGGAATCGCCGCATCGACCGCGGACCTCGTGGCGTTCCAGGACTCCGACGACATCTGGATGCCGGAGAAGCTGGCGCGCCAGCTCGAGGCGCTGCGGGCGCGGCCGGACCTGGCCGGCGTCTATGGCGACCTGCGCCGCCACCAGGCGGACGGGCAGGTCTTCGTCATCATCGCGCCCGATCTCGCGCCGGGACGTTATTTCGACCGGCGGCCGAGCCTCTACCAGACCTTCGGGCTCGGCATCCAGAGCTGCCTGCTGCGCCGCACGGCGCTCGCCGCGGCCGGCGGATTCCGCGAGGACATGCGGTGCTACGAGGATCTCGAGCTGCTGCTGCGGCTCGCCCGGGAGCACCGGCTGCAGCGCATCCCGCTGGTCCTGGTCGACTACATCGAGAGCGCGACCAGCGTCAGCAAGAACGGCGAGGAGGATCGTCGAGCCCGCGCCATGCTGCTGCGGCTCTACGGGTTCCGCGCCGCGGCCTCCCGGCCGAAGGCGTTCTGGCGGGAGCTGAAATGGAGCCTCGGCCCCTCGCCGGTGAGCGGCCTGCGGCGCTTCCTGCGCCCCCGCGAGGCGCTGGGATGAGCCGGCCGGCCGGGCAGCCATGCTGGGCGCCGGTGGATCCGGCGGCGAGCACCTGGGCCGAGATCCTCTCGCTCCACCCGACGATCATCCATGTCTGGCCCTCGGTCGAGTTTCCGCTCGGCGCGGCAAGCGCGGTCGGTCCGCTGCTGCGGCGGCGCGACGCGCATTTCCTCGTCATGCCGACCTCGACCCTCGAGCTGGCGGGAACCCGCAGCTGGCTGGCCGGCACGGCGCGGTCCTATCTCGCCGACCATCCGCGTCACCGGCTCACCTTCCTGTGCAACACGGCGCGCGAGACCGAGCTGATGCGCGCCGAGGGCTTCGCGGCCGAGACGCTGAACCAGAACTGCCTGGTCGACGACGCGGTGTTCCGGCCGCTGCCCGACGTCGATCCGGTGCATGACGCCGTCTACAACGCGCGGCTGGCGCCGATGAAGCGCCACGAGCTGGCGGCCGGGATCGAGAAGCTCGCCCTGGTCTACTACTACTGCGCCGAGGACGGGCCGCCGCAGGCCTTCCACGAGCGCCATGCCCGCTACCGGGCGATGCTGCCCGCCGCCCGGTTCGTCAATCCGCTGACCCCGGAGGGCTGCCAGTGGCTGCCCAAGCCCGAGGTCAATCGCGTGCTCGCCGAGTCGCGGGTCGGACTCTGCCTGTCCGCCGCGGAGGGCGCCATGCTGGTCTCGATCGAGTACCTGCTGGCCGGGCTGCCGGTCGTCTCGACCCCGAGCCTGGGCGGCCGGGACCACTATTTCGACGACGCGTTCTGCCTCGTCGTGCCGCCCGATCCGCGCAGCGTCGGCGAGGCGGTGCAGGCGCTGGCGGCGCGCAACCTGCCGCGCGACCATGTCCGGGCGAGGACCCTGGCCCGGGTCGAGGCCGACCGCGCCCGCTACGTCGCGCTGGTGCAGGAGCTGATCGACCGCGACGGCGGCAGCGAACGCTTCGAGGAGCGGTTCCGCAGCTGCACGCGCGCGGCGACGATCTTCCGCTGGCGGCCGATGCCGGAGCTCTCCGCCACGCTCAGCCAGGCGCTCGCGCTGCCCTAGCCGGGCGACGGCGCCGGGTCCGGCCGGCCTTGCCGTCAGCCCTGGCCCCGCTGTCCCCGGCAGATCACGGGGTCGGCGTCGAGCCGCGCATCGACCTGGTAGAGGTCGCCCTGGTTGCCGCGGTAGTCGCGTGCGGACGCCAGGATCGCCACCCCGTCCGGGTTGGCGGGCGCGACCTCGAAGATGGCCAGGACTCCGGTGCGAACGCTGCCTGCCGAGGGGGGCGCCAGCCGGATGGTCAGCAGCTCGGTGGCGGGACCGAGGGCAGCGATGTCCCAGCCCGATTCGGGAGCGCCGGGCCCGACGCTGATCGAATCGCGGACGAGATGTCCGGGGAACACCCGCACCGTGACCAGGCGGACGCCGCCGTCATCGGCGGCGGCGAGGGCGAACCCGGCCGGGAACTGCCGGTACTTGGCGCAGGCGTCGGCGGGGGCCGCCGCTCCCTCGCTGCTGCGGAAGACCGGATTGGCGATTGAAGGCCGTGAGCGTGAGGCCGGGCGGGTCGGCCGCGGGCGGCCCGGCGCGGTGCATGCGGCGGTCGCCGCGCCCAGCGGTGGCCAGGATGTCATCGCACGCCCCTTTGCGATCAGCCGATGCCGGCCCGCAGGATGCGCCCGGTGGTGCCCGCCCGGCAAGCCCCTCTCGCCGGCGGCTCAGTCCCGGTCCCAGACGAGCAGCGCCTCGATGCTCTGCGGGACGCGCTGCATGCGCAGCGCGCCGAGGCCGGCGGCCTGGCCCATCGCGAGGTACTCGCGCTCGGTGTAGGCGTCGCCCTTCGGGGTCGAGGCCAGCATCATGAAGGCGAAGCGGGCCTCGCCCGGCGGCGTCACGCGGTCGTCGTTCGGGACCATCTCGACGGCGACGATGCGGCCGCCGGGCGCCAGGCTGCGGCGCGCCCGGGCGAGCAGGCCGACGCAGGTCTCCTGGTCGAAATGTGCAGGAAGTTGGGCAGCAGCACGGCATCGTTGTCGCTGCCCCAGTCGACCTCGAAGGCGCTGCCCGGCTGCAGCCGGTAGCGGCCGGCGAGCCCGGCCGCCGCGGCGTTCTCCTCGGCCACCTGCAGCACCGCCGGCCAGTCGAGCGCCGTGATCTCGGCGCCCGGGACCGCCTTGGCGATGGCGATGCCGAACATGCCGTGGCCGGCGGCGATGTCGAGCACGCGCCGGGGCGCCGGCCGCCAGCTGCCGATCTCTGCCGCCATAGCCGCGGACGGGGCCGCGATGAAGGGGACCATCGCCTTGGCGAACTTGACCCAGACCGGGTTGTTGGCGGCGACATTGGCCAGCCCGGGCGAGCCGCCGTTGCGGACATAGGAAACCGGATCCTCCAGCCACAGCCCGAGCATCTCGGGCGAGGCGATGAAGTCGGCGATGCTGCCCATCCAGGCCGGCGAGCCGCGCGTCAGGAAGGTCGCGGTCGAGGGCGTCAGCCGGTAGCGCGCCTCGTGCTTCTCGAGGAAGCCGATGACGGTGAAGTAGTCGCAGAGGATGCGGATGCCGCGCTCGGCGCAGCCGGTCCGCGCCGCCAGCGTCGCCGCCGTGCCGTCGCTGTCGGCGATGATCGAGAAGAGGTCGAGGGCGAGCGCCGCCCGCAGCGCCGCCGTCTTCTGGTAGCCGAGCAGGGAATCGATGAAGAGGTCGGGCGAGATCTGGGCGTGCGGTGCATCGGCGGTCATCGGCGCGTCTCCCTGGTGCGCGGTCGGGGCGCACTCCTAGCACGGCGCAGGCTGCGCTGAAACGGGCGCCCTCGGGTGCAGGGCGGGCGCGGGCGGGCGCCGGTGGAAGGGACGGCAGGCGGAGGCCGCCCCTTCCCCGCGCCGCGGCTAGCGCGTCATCGCCGGCAGGCCGCCGAAATATCCGACGATGCCGCGCTGGTCGACGAAGCGGCGCAGCGCGACCTTGATCTCGTCGGGATAGCCCGAGAGGTCCTCGGCGGCGCCGGGATGCTGGACGTTGCCGGTGATGTAGGCCCGGCCGTTGACGTCGTCGTAGACGTTGAGGCCGGTGTTCTCGCCGCCCGCCGGGCCGCTGAAGATGCGGACGAGCGCCTTGCTGTCGACGTTCCAGGCCCAGAGGAAGTTGTTGAGGTGGTTGCCGGAGTCCTCGCCGACGAAGAGCGTGCGCATGGCCTCCGAGAAGCGGATGTTGTCGGGGTTGGCGACCTGCTCGGTGTCGCACTTGTCGAACGGACCGGCCTTGGCGCCGGCCGGCTGCCTGGCGCCGTGGATGACGGCGTGCATGTCGACCGCCACCCAGTCGCTGGCAATCGGGTTTCCGTCGCTGTCCTTCACGCCGCCGGCGAGCGCGCTCTCATAGACGGCGCCGCAGGCGAGGTCCTTGGCGTCGCCGGCCAGCCGGATGTCGTCGCGCGGCCGGTCCTTGTTCTCGCCGTCGATCATGCCCTTCCGGATATAGCTGATCACCGTATAGAGCTTCCTGTCGGCGAGATTGTGGGCCTGGCCCTCCATCTTGGTGAACTCGGTGGTGGCGCCCCGCCAGGCGGCGTAGCGCCTGGTCTCGAGGAAGGCCGCCGCCTGCTCCATGCCCGGCTTCAGCCTGAGCCAGGTCAGGGCGGCCTTGCCGCCGGTGCCGGTGTAGGCGAAGACCGGCCGGAAGCCCTCGTGCTTCGCGGGATCGGCCTTCACCTGGTCCGGGGCGGCGACCTCCCAGATGTCGCTGAACTTCGTGCCCTTGCCGATCAGCGCCTCGATCTCGGCCTCGGTGGCGTGGCCGAGCCGGATCCATTCCAGCGTCGCCGTGCCGTAGTCGTCGCCGCTCTGCTGCACCCAACGGGCGGCGTAGAGCGTGCCGGCCGAGAGGTCGCCCTCCCGGTCGGCGACGAACATGGCGCGGATCACGTCGTCGCCGTCGTCGCCGACATAGACCGTGCGGCGGTCGCCCATGACGTCGCCGAGCTCGAAGGCGAGCCGGCCCATGGCGAGGTGCTTGACCGCCTTCGTGGTGCCGTCGGGACGGACGGTGACCTCGACGAGGTGGCCGTAGCGGTAGGGGTTGGCGCCGCCCTGGGCGGCGGTCTTGCCGAGGGTGCCGAGATAGAGGTTCATCGCCTCGAGCGGCTTGCCCTCGAAGAGCTGGGCGTCGGGCTCGTATTCCTCGCTGCCGAGGTGCGTCATCCAGGGCGTCGTCGAGCCATTGCACGGGATCCACAGCCCGGCGACCTCGGAGAAGTCGACGTTGGCGAGCTTCACCGGGGTCAGCCTTCCGGTCGCCGGATCCTGATCGAGCACGGTCAGGTTCATCGCCATCGGCAGCGCGCCGTAGAGATCGACCGGCGGCCTGGTCGGATCGGCATTGTCCGACTCGGTGTCGTATTCGAGGTGGTTGACGAGGAACAGGGTGTGGCCCTTGACGCCGTCCACCGCCGCGCCCTGCACGACGAGCAGCGAGGTGCCGTCGGCGCCCGGCGCGAAGAACGGCCCGCGCGCGACGTTGCCCTTGCCGTCGGCGACCGATTCGAGGATCGGCTTGCCGGTCCGGTCGACCACCAGCCCGGCATACCAGCCGGGGATGAACTCGCCGGAGCGGTTGAGCGCGCGGTAGGTCAGCGGGAAGCGCTTCTCCGTCCCGTCCGCCAGCGTGACCACGGCCTCGGAGCGGGTGTAGGGCAGCACCCGCTCCATGTCGCTGGCCGGCGCCGGGGTCGCGGTGAAGGCGACCGCCTTGACGCGCAGCGGCGCGGGATCTGCGGCATGCGCGGCGGACATCAGGCAGGGCAGCAGCGCGGCGGTGGCGAGGAGAAGCTTGCGCAGGCTCATCACGGGGTCCCCTTGCAGTCGCGGGTTTCGCCCGCCTGCTCTACGGAGGAAGCGTGACAGCCGTGTGAAGGCCCGGCGAATTGGCAGGCGGCGGCAAAGCCGCTATAGCTCCGGCCGATCCTCGCATGGGAGCCACCGGATGAGCCTGACCCGCTACAAGGCGCTGACCTTCGATTGCTACGGCACGCTGATCGACTGGGAGAGCGGCATGTTCGCGGCGCTGGCGCCGCTGCTCGACAAGCTGCCGCAGCGGCCGGGCCGCGACCAGGTGCTGGAGGCGCATGCCCGGCACGAATCGGCGCAGCAGCGCTGGACGCCGGCCAAGCGCTACAGCGAGCTGCTGGCGGTCGTCTACAAGCGGCTGGCCGAGGAGTGGGGCGTGCCGGCGAGCTGGGACGAGGCCGAGGCCTATGGCGCCTCGATCCCCGACTGGCCGGCCTTCCCCGATTCGGCCGAGGCGCTCCGCTACCTGAAGCAGCACTACCGGCTGGCCATCCTGTCGAACGTCGACAACCGCAGCTTCGCGGCGAGCAACGCGAAGCTCGGCGTCGCCTTCGACGCGATCTTCACCGCCGAGGACATCGGCAGCTACAAGCCGGACCGCCGCAACTTCGACTACATGCTGGAGAAGCTGGCCGGCATGGGCGTCGAGCGGGGCGCCGTGCTGCACACCGCCGAGAGCCTGTTCCACGACCACGTGCCGGCGGCCGGGCTCGGGCTCGCCACCTGCTGGATCCATCGCCGCCACGAGGCGGGCGGCTTCGGCGCGACGATGCGGCCGGCGCACGAGCCCAAGGTCGACTTCCGCTTCACCAGCATGGCGGCGCTGGCCGAGGCGCACCGCAAGGCGGCCGGCGGCTGACGGGCCGGCGCCGGCTCAGGGCGCGATCGCGAGGTCGATCCGGACCAGGATTCCGGTCCCATCGCAGGCCAGCGCCCGGCCGGCCTCGCCGCTCGCCAGGGCGAGCTCGCCCGCCGCGAGCGCGACGGCCGCGCCGGGCAGCGCGATCCGCCAGGCGCCGGCCAGCGCCAGAGCGAGGCAGCGCGCGCCGGCCGGCGCCGCCGGGGCGGTCTCGCGCAGCACCGCGAGCGCGGCGGTCACCCGCCGCCGCGCGGTCATCAGGTTGAGGTCCTGCGAGGGGCCGTCGACGGCGATGGCCGCGACCGGCCAGTCGCCGGAGAAGCGGACGGGCTGCAGCGGCCGGCTCACCCGCACCCGGCCGGCCGGGCCGAGATCGAGGGTGAAGCCGGGCCCCTCGAGCAGCAGCAGCACGCGGTCGAGCCCGGGCAGCGGCGAGAACGGCCCCGGCTCGACGACGGCGGCGCGCGACAGCCGCCAGAGCCAGCCCTCGCCATCCTCCTCGCGGGCATATTCGAGCGTCGTGCCGCGGCCGTTGGCCCACGGCATGGAGCGGTAGTCGGCGGGCGTCAGGCGGCGCAGCATCGAGGCGATGGTCGGCCCCGCCGCGGGCGCGCGTCAATGCCGGCACAGCCGCAGCGTTCCGGCGCCGGGCGGCCCGGGGCTGTGTCAGGGCTGTGACGCCGCAGGGGGCGGGCCCCCCCGGCCCCGCCAGGGCGAGGCCCGCACAAGTCACTGAAACTGCGGGCACTCATAGTGGTTGGCGACAGCCGGGCAGTCCCGGCCGCCGGCGTGCTTCTACAAACAATGATTTCGCGTCCATCCCTGTCATGTCCTTGCCACATGCTTCAGTGCAGCACTGTCGTGTAGGTCAGGACCCGGCCGCTATTCGGCCGTCAGCACTTGCGCTTTTCCTTTCGACCGGCCGCGATCCTTCGGCCGGTGGCGCGAGATCTCGATTCATTTCTGGAGATGACCCAAGGGGAGGGGACAATGGAGAGCAGGAAGCTCGCCGCGCGCCTGGCGCGCGCCATGATGCTGTCGCTGGCGCTGGCTGCCGGCGGCGTGGCCGGCGGGGGCCTGACCGCCGGGGCCGCCGAGCTCGGCACCTACAAGGGCAACGGCCTGCCCGGCCGCAACGCGATGCCGAACTTCGAGGCCTGGCTCGGCCGGCCGGTGCCGCATGCGATCGACTTCTTCAGCAACATGACCTGGTCCGACATGGTCAACGAGGGCGCCTGGGTCACCCAGTCCTGGCGGGGCCAGCGCTGGCACATGACCTTCTCGATCCCGATGCTGCCGAACGACTGGACCATCGGTCTCGCCGACGGCCAGACCGGCCAGTTCAACCGCTACTTCCGCCTGATGGCCCAGGACCTGGTGGCCAAGGGCTTCGGCTCGTCGATCATCCGGCTGGGCTGGGAGTTCAACGGCGGCTGGTACCGCTGGTCGGCCTGGAAGTGCCCATCCTGCTTCGCCGGCTTCTGGCGGCAGATCGTCACCACCATGCGGGCGGTGCCCGGCGCCAACTTCCGCTTCGACTGGACCATGGCGCTGGGCTTCCAGGGCGTCGCCGCCGAGAAGGCCTATCCCGGCGACGACTACGTCGACATCATCGGGGCCGACGTCTACAACGACGCGTGGCCGGTCGACCTCAGGACCCCGACCAAGCGCTGGGCCCACCTGATGAACCAGGACCACGGGCTGAAGTGGCATGCCGCCTTCGCCGCGGCGCACAACAAGCCGATGTCCTTCCCGGAATGGGGCACCGGCACGCGCCCGGGCTATCCCGGCGTCGGCGGCGGCGACGATCCGTACTTCGTGGAGCAGATGCACGACTGGATCGCCACCCACAACGTCGTCTACCACGACTACTGGGACTACAACGCCGGCGACTTCAAGGCGAAGCTCTCGAACAACCAGTATCCCAAGGCCGCCGCCGCCTTCCGCCGCCTGTTCGGCCCGGCGAGCTGAGCAGACCCCGGCCGGCGCGGGCGCAGGCGGAGAAGCCGGATTGACTCACGCAGAGGCGCGGAGGCGCCGAGAAGGACGGTGTCCTCCGCGGCTCGGCGTCTCCGCGTGCCGATTCAGGCCTCTCCACTTCGCGGGTGGCGGGCGCTTGCACGCGAAGCTGGCCGGTTGATCCGGCGGGCGAACCGGGCAATAGTCGCGGCCCGCTTTTGCCCTGGAGGAGCCATGGCCCCGCGCCGTTCCGACGACGAGCCCGAGAAGCCGGAAGCCGAGCCGACCCCGTCGGTCGGCCAGAAGGTCGCCGACAGCCTGCTGAAGTCGCGCACCATCCTGCTGTTCGGCGAGATCACCCAGAAGGTGGCGCAGGCCACCGTCATGCAGCTGCTGGCGCTGGGCAACGACAGCGACGAGCCGATCCGCCTGATCATCAACTCGCAGGGCGGCCACGTCGAATCGGGCGACAGCATCCACGACATGGTGCGCTTCGTGAAGCCGAAGGTGGTGATGATCGGCACCGGCTGGGTGGCGAGCGCCGGCTGCCACATCTTCCTGGCGGTCGACAAGGCCGACCGCTTCTGCCTGCCCAACACCCGCTTCATGATCCACCAGCCGCTGGGCGGGGTCGGCGGGGCGGCGACCGACGTCGAGATCGAGGCGCGCGAGATCATCAAGATGCGCCGCCGCATCAACCAGGGCATCGCCACGGCCACCGGCCAGCCGATCGAGAAGGTCGAGCGCGACACCGACCGGAACTTCTGGATGACCGCCGAGGAGGCGCGCGACTACGGCATCGTCGGACGCATCGTCGGCTCGGCCGCCGAGCTCGGGTGACGGGATCGAGTGACTTTCGGTCGATTTCGGGCCGGAATCGACCAAGAGATCGAGTAATAAACGAAAGATGGAAATTCTGCGCCGGCGTTCGCGCTTATTTGGCCAGAGTTTCTTAATACTGTCCCTCTAGTGTTCGCGGGCGCGGAAGCGGCGGCAGGCAAGCCGCCGCTTCCCCGATGCGAGATGCGAGCACTGGGGGAAGCACATGACGAAGCAGATCAGGCGGCGGGCCCGCCTGGGCGCGGCCGCGGCGCTGGCCGCGCTGCTGGCCATCGGCGCCGGCGCCGCAGCGGCCGCCGACATCGGCGCCTACAAGGGCGGCGGCACCACCGGCACCAGCAAGATGCCGGCCTTCGAGGCCTGGAAGGGCTCCGCGGTGCCGCGCGCGCTCGACTTCTTCCCGCAGGACACCTGGTCGAACATGCTGTCGACCGGCACCTGGGCAGCGAAGTCGTGGGGCTCCTGGTCGAACTGGCGCTGGAAGGTGTCCTGGGGCATGCCGATGCTGCCCAATGACGGGGTCAGCACCCTCGCCAAGGGCGCGACCGGCGCCTACAACAGCCAGTGGAAGCAGATCGGCGCCATGCTGGTCTCGACCGGCCATGCCGACGCCATCCTGCGGCTGGGCTGGGAGTTCAACGGCAACTGGTTCGTCTGGTCGGCCGTCAAGTGCCCGACCTGCTTCGTCCAGTACTGGCAGCAGATCGTCACCACGCTGCGCAGCGTGCCCGGCCAGAAGTTCAAGTTCGACTGGAACCCCGGCATCGGGTCGCTCTCGATCAACGCCGACAAGGTCTATCCCGGCGACGCCTATGTCGACTATATCGGGCTCGACGTCTACAACGAGTGGTGGGATCCCAAGGACCAGGATCCGGTGCATCGCTGGAACACCGCGGTCACCCGCCCCTACGGCCTGGCCTGGCAGGCGAGCTTCGCCGCCCAGCACGGCAAGATGATCTCCTTCCCGGAATGGGCGACCGGCACGCGGCCGAACGGCCATGGCGCCGGCGACGATCCCTACTTCATCCAGCAGATGTACAGCTGGATCCAGACGCACAACGTGCGCTACCACGACTACTGGGACTACAAGGCGTCCGACTACAACGGCATGCTGTCGAACAACCAGTTCCCCAAGGCGGGAGCGATGTACCAGCAGCTGTTCGGCCCGCTCTACTGAAATCTCGCCCGACCCACGCGCCACCCGCGGGAGAGCCCGCGGGCGGCGCGTGACGGGGGGGATGCGGCGTGCTTCACTGGCCGGGGGGACGGGGCCTCGACCAGGAGGGTCGCCGATGGCCAGCACGACGCCGGAGCCGGCGCGCCAGCAGCCAGTGCGCCAGCAGCCGGTGCGACAACCGGGCCTCGCCGGCAGCATCCCGCTGATGATCGCGGTCGTCGCCCTGCTGCTGGCCGGCCTGCCGGTCGCCGTCTGGCTCGACCTGCGCAGCCTGTCGGAGCGGGCGCTGCAGCGCCAGGCGACGGCGCTCGACGCCGCCATCACCAGCATCCGCAACTTCTACAGCCACGACGTGGTGGCGCGGGTCAAGGCCGGCCCCCTGCCCGTCCCGGTGCTGCCCGACTATCTCGCGGTGCCCGGCGCCATCCCGATCCCGGCCACCCTGTCGCTCCGGCTCGGCAACGTCATCACCAGCAAGGATGGCGGTCTCGCCTACCGCTTCTTCTCCGACATCCCGTTCGGCGGGCGGCCGCCGCACCCCTTCGACGGGTTCGAGCGCGAGGCGCTGGCCCGGCTGCGCCGCGACCCGCGCGCGCCGGTCTCCGAGGTCAGCGGCACCATCCTCGACCGCCGCATCCGGCTGGTGACGCCGATCCTGATGGGCGCGGAATGCCTGGGCTGCCACAACGCCGACGACAAGAGCCCGAAGCACGACTGGAAGATCGGCGACGTGCGCGGCCTGCAGGAGGTCGAGCTCGACCAGCCGCTCGCCGCCAACATCCTGGCCTTCAAGTACCTGCTCGCCTACCTCGCCGCCGGCGCGGCGATCGGCGTCGCCTTCATCGCGCTGCAGCGGCGCCAGGCGCGCACCATCGCGCGGATGAACCGCGAGCTCGGCCGGGCCAACGCCTTCCTCGGCAGCGTCTCCGACAAGCTCGCGCGCTATCTCTCGCCGCAGCTCTACCGCAGCATCTTCAGCGGCCAGAAGGACGTGGTGATCGCCACCGAGCGCAAGAAGCTGACCATCTTCTTCTCCGACATCGTCGACTTCACCGCCACCACCGAGCGGCTGCAGCCGGAGGAGCTGGCCCGCCTGCTCAACGAGTACCTGACCGAGATGTCGGCGATCGCCCAGCGCCACGGCGGCACGGTCGACAAGTTCGTCGGCGACGCCATCCTGGTCTTCTTCGGCGATCCCGAGAGCCGCGGCGAGGCGGCCGACGCGCGCGCCTGCCTGGAGATGGCGATCGAGCAGCAGCAGCGGCTGGCCGAGCTCGACCTGGAATGGCGGCGGCGCGGCATCGACCGCCCGTTCCGCGCCCGGATGGGAATCAATACCGGATTCTGCAACGTCGGCAACTTCGGCAGCAGCGAGCGCATGGCCTACACCATCATCGGCGGCGAGGCCAACCTGGCGGCCCGGCTGCAGGCGATCGCCGAGCCGGGCGGCATCGTGCTCAGCCAGGAGACCTACGCGCTGGTCCGCGACCTGGTGCGGGCCCGCCCGCTGCCGCCGATCGCGGTCAAGGGCATCGGCCGGCCGGTGGTGCCCTATGTCGTCGACGGGCTGCTCGGCGAGCTCGGCCAGCGCCGGCAGGTGGTGACGGCGCAGGCGACCGGGCTCGAGCTGTTCCTCGACGCCGCGGCGATCGAGGCGGCGGCGATCGAGCCGGCGCAGGCCGCGCTCCGGGCGGCGCTGGCCGCGCTGGAGGCGCGCCGGGCGCAGGCGGCGGGCTGATCCCTCTTGGTGGCGAGGGCGTCGGGATGGTTTGATCCCGGCGCCGACCGACGACTCGCCCGGGGACCGCCATGAACGCTGCCGCCGCCAACCGCATCGACCGCGCCCGCCTCGGCGCCCTGCTCGCCGAGGAAGAGCGCGCCTTCGCGGCCGACCATCCGCGCTCGGCGGCGCTGTTCGCGGCGGCCAAGGCGACGCTGCTCGACGGCGTGCCGATGAACTGGATGGTGCGGTGGGCCGGCCCCTTCCCGCTCTTCGTCGAGAGTGCCGGCGGGGCGCGCTTCACCGACGTCGACGGGCGCAGCTACGTCGATCTCTGCCTCGGCGACACCGGCGCGATGGCTGGCCACTCGCCGCCCGAGACGGTGGCGGCGATCGCCGCGCGGCTGCAGCGCGGCATCACCTTCATGCTGCCGACCGCCGACGCCGCCTGGGTCGGCGGCGAGCTCGGCCGGCGCTTCGGCCTGCCGCTCTGGCAGTTCGCCCTGACCGCGACCGACGCCAACCGCTTCGCGCTGCGGCTGGCGCGCCACGTCACCGGCCGGCGCAAGGTGCTGGTCTTCAACTGGTGCTACCACGGCAGCGTCGACGAGACCTTCGCGACGCTGCGTCCGGACGGCAGCGTCGGCCCCCGCCCCGGCCTGATCGGCCCGCCGGTCGACCCGGCCGAGACGACGCGGGTGGTCGAGTTCAACGACGTCGGCGCGCTCGAGGCGGCGCTGGCCGACCGGGCGGTGGCCTGCGTGCTGGCCGAGCCGGCGCTGACCAACATCGGCATCGTGCTGCCGGAGCCGGGCTTCCACGAGGCGCTGCGCCGGCTGACCCGCGACACCGGCACCTTGCTGATCCTCGACGAGACGCACACCATCTGCAGCGGGCCCGGCGGCTATAGCGGCGCGCACGGGCTCGCGCCCGACATGCTGACCATCGGCAAGCCGATCGCCGGCGGCCTGCCGGCGGCGGCCTACGGCATGACCGCGGCGCTGGGCGAGCGGATCCGCGCGGCGATGGACCGGGACACCTCGGACACCGGCGGCATCGGCGGCACGCTGGCCGGCAATGCGCTTTCGCTGGCGGCGATGCGGGCCACGCTGGCCTCGCCGGCGCTGGGTCCGGAGAGCTTCGCGCGCACCATCGCGCTCGCCGGCCGCTTCCGCGAGGGCGTGCAGCAGGCGATCGACGAATACGGCCTGCCCTGGCACGTCACCCAGCTCGGCTGCCGCGCCGAGTACTGGTTCCGCCCGGTGCCGCCGCGCAACGGCGGCGAGGCGGCGGCCGCCGCCGACGCCGAGCTCGACCGCTACCTGCACCTCGCCGCGCTCAATCGCGGCGTGCTGCTGACCCCGTTCCACAACATGGCGCTGGTCGCGCCGAGCGCGACCGAGGCCGACATCGACCGCCACACGGCAGCCTTCCGGGAGAGCGTGCGGCGGCTGGTCGGCTGACGCGCCGGGGCTTCAGCGCGGCTGCTCGTCCGGCGCGAGCGGGTCGAAGGGATAGCCGGCATAGACCAGGCTGGCATCGGCGGTTTGCAGCATCTCCCCGACCTGGTCGACCATGCGGCCGATGGCGCGGCGCGACTCGCCGGCCAGCAGCTGCCGCTTGATGTCGACCAGCGCGCGGTTGGCGAGATCGAGCCGGCGGGCGAGGACGGCCGCGACGTGCAGCGCCACCGCCGGGTCGCCGGCCAGCATGGTGGCGGCGTCGGCGACGTGAAACTCGGAGGCCTCCACCGCGCGCACGTCGGCCGAGTGGGCCTGGTCGAGCAGCACGGCGATCTCCCCCAGCACCGCCCCCGGCGACGATACCCGGGCGATGGTCACGCCCTCCTTCACCACCTCGACCGCCCCGCTGCGCAGGACCAGGAGCCGGCCGGTGGCCGAGCCCTCGGCGACCACCGTCTCCCCGGGCGCGAAGCGGATCACGGGAACCTGATCGAGCCGCTCCTGGAGCGCGGCCTGCGACACCAATGGCATGCTTCCCCCTCTGGCTGCGACGCAACCCTGGTCCCCTGCACCCCCGCGAACGACGATGCCGCAAGCGCCGGCGGACGTCCATCGCCGGCGGCCGGACGACGCCGTTTCCCCGGCGCCGCCGGAGATGATAGTCTCCGTTCGTCGTTCGTTCCCTCCGGAGGAGCCGTGGCACAGCGCGCGGGCAGCGCCGATCTGCCGCTGCATGGCGGGCGGGTGCCAGCCTGGCTCGGTCAGCGCATGGCCCGGCTCGGCGCGGTGATCGCCGAGGCGATCGTCCATCACTATGGCCGCGAGGAGCTGCTGCGCCGGCTCGCCCATCCCTTCTGGTTCCAGTCCTTCGGGGCTGTCATGGGGATGGACTGGCACTCCTCGGGCATCACCACCAGCGTGCTCGGCGCGCTGAAGCGCGGCCTGGCGCCGCTCTCCGGCGAGCTCGGGCTGCATGTCTGCGGCGGCCGGGGGCGGCATTCGCGACGCACGCCGGACGAGCTGACGGCGCTGGGCGATCGGCTCGGGCTCGACGCCGCGGGGCTGGTGCGGGCGAGCCGGCTGGTCGCCAAGGTCGACAGCGCCGCGGTGCAGGACGGCTTCGCGCTCTACCTGCATGGCTTCATCCTGGCCGCCGACGGCCGCTGGGTGGTGGTGCAGCAGGGGATGAACGAGGCCAGCCGGCAGGCGCGGCGCTATCACTGGCTGTCGGAGGGGCTGGAAAGCTTCGTCGCCGACCCGCATGCGGCGATCGCCGGCGAGCGCCCGGGCGAGATCGTCAACCTCGCCGACCGGCGCGCCGCCGGCTCGCACCGGGCGCAGCTCGAGCTGCTCGGCGGCCTCGGGCCGGACGGCATCGTGCGCGAGGCGGCGGCGCTGGCCGAGACCGGGGAGGCACCCGCCGCTCCCCGGTCGCAGCCGACCCTGCCGCACCTCGTCATGCCGGCGCATCACGAGGTGCGGGCCGGCGACGTCATGCTGCGCCGGCTGCACGGCGCGCTGGCGGCGGCCGCCGAGCGCGGCCCGGCCGACTTCGCCGAGCTGCTGCTGGTGCCGGGCGTGGGGGCACGCACCGTGCGGTCGCTGGCGCTGGTCGCCGAGGTGGTGCACGGCACGCCCTGCCGCTTCGCCGATCCGGCCCGCTTCGCCTTCGCCCATGGCGGCAAGGACCGCCACCCCTTCCCGGTCCCGACGCGGGTCTACGACCAGACCATCGCCGTGCTCAAGACGGCGCTGACGCAGGCCAGGCTCGGTCGCGAGGAGCGGCTCGACGCCATCCGCCGCCTCGACCGCCAGGCCCGCCTGCTCGAGCGCACCGCGACCGGGCCGTCCCTCGACGCGCTGACCGCGGCGGAGTTCCGCGACTCGCACGACCATGGCGGCCGCAGCGTCTTCGGCTGGGAGCCGCCGCCGACCACGGCGGCACCGGCGGAGCGGGGGTAGAAAAGAAGATTGGCACGCGGAGCCGCGGAGGACGCGGAGGGGTGCGCCGGGCGGCGCCGCGGCTCCCTCGGCGGCTCCGCGCCTCCGCGTGAGATCCTTTTTTCAGTGCCCGCCGCCGGCCAGGCGCGGCTTGCGGATCAGCGGCATCATCAGCATGGCGCAGTAGAACACGCCGGCCATCAGCAGCAGGCAGTCGGCGAAGGTCAGCACCAGCGCCTGGCGGTGGGTCATGCGCGACAGCATCTCGATCGCCGGCAGGCTCGGGCTGTCGACGATGGCGCCGCCGAGCCGCACGGTGAGGCCGTCGAGCATCGCCTGCACCTTCGGGCTGGTCAGGGTGAGGTGCTCCGACAGCCGCTCGAGATGCAGCGCCTGGCGCTCGATCAGCACGGTGTTGATCACCGCCAGCCCGAGCGCGCCGCCGAGGTTGCGCATCAGGTTGTAGAGGCCGCTGGCGTTCTTCAGCTTGTCGTGGGACAGCGTGCCGAGCGCCAGCGTGTTGATCGGCAGGAAGCAGAGCATCAGCGACAGGCCGCGGATGCCTTGCGGCACCATCAGCTCCCAGAAGCCCCACTCCGACGTCACGAAGTGGTTGAGGTAGACGCCGGTGCCGAACAGCCCGAGCCCGATCGCCAGCATCAGCCTGAGGTCGATGCGCTTCGACAGGATCCCGGCGAGCGGCGCCGAGGCGAACTGGCAGGCGCCGGTGACCATCATGATCTGGCCGATCTGCAGGCTGTTGTAGCCGCGCACCTGGGCGAGGAAGAGCGGCAGCAGGTAGACCGAGCCGTAGAGCCCGACGCCGAGCACGAAGCTGAACAGGCAGCCCAGCGCGAAGTTGCGGTCGGCGAAGGCGGTGAGGTCGACGATCGGCCGGCGGTAGGTCAGCACCCGGGCGAAGAAGAGCAGCCCGCCGACCGTCGCGACGACCGCCATCACGGCGACGCTGGGGTCCTCCAGCCACTGCCAGCGCGGCCCCTCCTCGAGCACGTACTCGGTGCTGCCGAGGAAGACCGCCATCAGCACCAGCCCGGCCACGTCGAAGCCGCGCAGCAGGCTGCGGTCGGGCTTGTCGATGTCGAGCAGCGCCCAGACCGCGAAGCCGACGACCAGGCCGGGCGGCAGGTTGATGAGGAACAGCCAGTGCCAGGAGAAGAGCTGCGTGAGGTAGCCGCCGAGCGTCGGCCCGATGGTCGGCGCCATGGTGGCGACCAGCCCCATCATCACCCCGACCGCGGCGCGGCGCTGCGGCGGGAACAGCATGAAGCTGGCGGCGAACGCGGTCGGGATCATGGCGCCGCCGAGGAAGCCCTGCAGCAGCCGGAACAGCACCATCGCGCCGAGGCTGTTGGCCATCGCGCAGGCCAGGCTCATGACGGTGAAGCCGGCCACCGAGCCGACGAACAGCACGCGGGTGGAGAGCAGCCGGGAGAGGTATCCCGACAGCGGGATCATCACCACCTCGGCGATCAGGTAGGAGGTCTGCACCCAGCTGACCTCGGTGGCGCTGGCCGACAGCCCGGCCTGGATCTCCGACAGCGAGCTCGAGACGATCTGGATGTCGAGGATCGCCATGAACATGCCGACGACCATGGCGAGGAAGGCGGCCTTCTGGCGGCCGGTCAGTGGCCGTGCGGGCGGCGGACCTGCCGGGCGTGGCGGGGTCGGCGGCGGGGTCGGCGCGGGCGTGGCGGCGCTGCTGCCGGCAGGCCCCGCCGCGACCGGGGCGGCGCCGCCCTCCATCTCAGGGCTCGGCGGCGAGCGCCACGCCGGGCATCGGCTCGGCCGGGTCGCGCGTGTCGATCGTCACCACCACGGAGAGGCCGGGGCGCAGCCGGCCGGCCAGCGGCCCGTCGCGCGGCACGGCGATGCGCACCGGCACGCGCTGCACGATCTTGGTGAAGTTCCCGGTGGCGTTCTCCGGCGGCAGGATGCTGAACTGCGCGCCGCTCGCCGGGGCGAAGCTCTCGACATGGCCGGTGAGGTCCTGGCCGGGATAGGCGTCGACCGCGACGCGGACCGGCTGGCCGGTGCGCATGCGCGCCAGCTGCGTCTCCTTGAAGTTGGCGACGACATAGACCGCGCCGAGCGGCACCAGCGAGAGCAGCTGGGTGCCGGCCTTGACGTACTGCCCGAGCTGGACGCCGCGATTGCCGACGACGCCGTCGATCGGCGCCCGGACAACCGTGTCTTCCAGCGCGTTGCGCGCCAGCTGCAGTTGCGCCTCGGCCTGCTGCAGCAGCGCCGCAGCCTGGCGGCGCTGGGCGCCGAGCACGGTGCGGCGATGCTCCTCGCTGGCCACCGCCGCCTGGCGCTCGGTGAGGCCCGACTCCGCCTTGTGCAGGTCGGCCTCGGCCGATTCGAAGCGCTGGTGGCTGACCCAGTCGCTCTTCATCAGCGACTTGAAGCGGTCGTAGTCCGGCCGGGCGCGGGCGAGCTCGGCCTCGGCGCTGGCCAGCGCCGCCCCGGCGCCCCGGCTCTCGGACTCCTGCAGGGCGAGCTGGCTGTCGATGTTGGCGATCGCCGCCTGCTGGACCGCGACGGCGGCCTCGGCGGACTGAACCCGGGCGCGGAAGTCGCGGTCGTCGATGGTCGCCAGCACCTCGCCGCGGCGCACCGCCTGGTTGTCCTGGACCGACAGGGTGGCGATGTAGCCCTCGACCTTGGGCGCGACCACCGAGATGTCGCCCTGGACGTAGGCGTCGTCGGTCGATTCGACGAAGCGCCAGACGCGCCACCAATAGGCGCCGCCGCCGGCCAGCCCGGCCAGCAGCAGCAAGCCTGCCGCGATCAGCACGATCCTGCGCATCGCCCGCGCCCATCCACCAACTGAACTGAACCGTTCAGTTCAGCTTGCCGAGAATGATCGCGCCGGGCATGCTGTGTCAAGGCGGGCGGAACGCCCGACCGGGGTCAAGGCGGGCGGAACGCCCGGCCGGGCGAGGAGCATGATGGCCGAGGGCACGGCGGCACGGGCGATCGCGGGCGAGGAGGGGCTCAGCCCGAAGGCGCAGCAGATCCTGGCGGCGGCCGGCCGCAGCTTCCTGGAGCAGGGCTACGGCGCCACCAGCATGGACGGGATCGCGCGCCTCGCCGGTGTCTCCAAGGCCACCCTCTACGCCCATTTCAGCGGCAAGGACATGCTGTTCGCGGCGGTGGTCGAGGCAGAGTGCCGGCAGCTCTCGCTCGGTCTCGACGCCGCCCCGCCGTTCGAGGCCGGCGACCTCCGCGCCGCGCTCGTCCGCGTCGCCCGCCAGTTCATCGAGCGGCTGCTCTCCAGCCGCGCCTTCGCCATCTACCGCATGGTGATCGCCGAGACGCCGCGCTTCCCCGAGCTCGGCCGCATCTTCTTCGAGTCCGGGCCGGAGCGCATGATTGGCCGGGTCGCCGACTTCCTCGCCGCCGCCGACGCCCGCGGCCTGATCGCCGTGCCGGCGCCGCGCCGGGCCGCCATGCAGTTCATCGGCCTGATCCGCGGCCACAACTACCTGCGCCCGCTGCTCGGCCTCGCCCCGGTGCCCGAGAGCGAGCTCGGCCCCTACATCGAATCCTGCGTCGACCTGTTCCTCGCGGGCCACCGCCGGAGCTGAGCGGCGCCGGGCCTCCGAACCTCCGCGACCATGCTCTTCAATGTCATCCCGGCGAAAGCCGGGATCCATCGATCCACCGCCACGATGCGGCCCGATGGATCCCGGCTTTCGCCGGGATGACAGCGTGGGGGGCGAGCGCCAATCGCGCTGGCAGCCGATACAGGTGTCCGGCGGAGACTCACATCCCCGTCGGGTCGAGCAGACGCTGCAGGCGCTGGCTCGCGGTCAGCGCGACGCGCAGCAGCTGCGCCTTGCGCCGGCTGCCGTTCATGCTGCCGGCCGGGGCCGGGCGGACGATCTCGGCGCCGTAGGCGTCGGCCACCATCAGCCCGTGCCCGTCGGGCAGCAGCGCCTGCGGGAAGCCGGCGTCGACCGCGAAGTAGAAGGCGTCGCAGAACTCGAGATACTCGGTCCATTTGCGGTCGGTGCGGAAGTCGGTCGCGCAGCTCTTGATCTCGACGATCACCACCTTGCCGCCGCCGTCGATGCCGATCACGTCGACCCGCCGGCCCGAGGCGAGCGGGAACTCGGTCAGCGTGGCATAGCCGAGCGCGCCGAGATGGCGGCAGACGCCGCGCGCCAGCCGTGCCGCCACCCGGTCTGCCGCCACCTGGTCCGCCGCCACCTGGTCAGCTGCCGTCCCGTCCATCGCCGCGTCCGCCATCGCGGCATCCTACGGCGCGGCGCCGGCCGGCCGGAAGCGGACGGCTGGCCGCCAGGGCGGCCGGCGTGATATCCGACCCGCGCGGGGCGGCAGGGGATGGGGATCGTGCGGGGCAGGTTGCGCTGGCCGGGTCTGCGACGGATCGGGCGCTGGCTGGTGCGGCTGGCGGCCGGCTTCGCGCTGCTCTCGGTCGCCTGGGTGCTGCTCTATGCGGTGGTGCCGCCGCCCGGCACGCCGCTGATGCTGATCCGCGCGCTGGGCGGCGCCGGCATCGACCGCGACTGGGTGCCGCTCGGCGCGGTCGCGCCCGACGTCTTCCGCGCCGTGATCGCCGCCGAGGACACCTCCTTCTGCACCCACTACGGCTTCGACTGGGACTCGCTGCGGGCGGCCTGGAAGCGCAGCCAGAGCAACAGCGGGCGGCTGCGCGGCGGCAGCACGATCACCCAGCAGACCGCCAAGAACCTGTTCCTCTGGCCGGACCGGACGATCGTGCGCAAGGCGTTCGAGGCTTGGTACACCGTGCTGCTCGAGCTGTTCCTCGGCAAGCCGCGGATCCTGCTGCTCTACGTCAACGACGTCGAATGGGCGAGCGGCGTCTACGGCATCGAGGCGGCGGCCCGCCATCACTTCCGCAAGCCGGCGGCGAGCCTGACCCGGCACGAGGCGGCGCTGCTCGCCGCCGTGCTGCCGAGCCCGCGCCGCTGGTCGCCGACCCGCCCGACCGCCTTCGTCCAGCGCCGCGCCGCGGTGATCGAGGAGCGCATGCGCGTCGCCCCCGGCCGGCCGGGCGATCCCTGCGGCTGAGCCTGGCGGGAACCGACGCGGCGGCGCCGCATTGAACTGCCGAGCCAACCAGCCGCGGAGATTCGCATGCGCCCCCTCGCCGTGATCGGCGTCATCCTCATCCTGATCGGGATCGTCGCGCTCGCCTTCCAGACCATCTCCTTCACCACCAAGGAGCAGGTCGCCAAGGTCGGCCCGATCGAGGCCACCACCGAGAACCAGCACAATGTCGCGCTGCCGCCGATCCTCGGCGTCGTCGCCATCGTGATCGGCGGCGGGCTGGTCTTCGCCGGCCGGCGCCGGGCCTGAGCGGCGGCGCCTCACTCGCCGCTCCGCGGGATGCGGAAGCGGCCGTCGCCCTTGGCCAGCGTGATGCGGTAGCGGCAATGCACCATGTGGCCGATCAGGTCGCGCGCCAGCGACCAGGCCAGCACCGGCCGCGGCAGCCGCTGCCGCTCGCGCAGGCCCCGCTCCAGGATGTCGGCGAAGGTCCCCTGCAGCTGCCCGGGCTCGACGCCGGGCTCGTCGGCGCGCGGCGCGTCGGGGTTCGGCAGGTCGTTCGGCTCGCGCTCCATGAGGCAAGCCTGTCATGAGAACAAAACGTGATCAACTGAGTTTGGCAGACGTCTTGGCAGACGTCTTGGCCCGGCCGGGGGACGGCCGGGCCGCGCTCGACCGCGGGAACGCCTCAGCGGCAGTCGTAGGTCGCGTAGTGGATGCCGTTCTGGGTCGACAGGTCGCGCAGCTTGGCCTCCTGGTTGAGGTTGTCGCAATAGGCCCTGGCCTTGTCGGCAGCCTGGTCCAGCTTGTCGCCGTCGTAGCTGTAGGTGACCGAGGGCCGCGTCGCGCTCACCCGCTGCGGCTCGTCGCGATGCGACCCGCAGGCGGTCAGCGCCGTGGCCAGCGCCAACCCGGCCCCCGCCAGCATGATCCTCCGCATTCCATCCTCCATGGCTGTCCTGCCCGAGGAACACGGGCTTGGCCGGGGCGGTTCCGGCAGGCTTGGCCGCGGCCGGCGGGCGTCAGCGGCACTCGTAGGTGGCGTAGTGCAGCCCCTCGCGGGTGGTCAGGTCGGTGAGCTTGGCTTCCTGGCTGTAGTGCCGGCAATAGTTGGTGGCGCGATCGGTCGCGTCGTCGAGCTGGTCGCCGTCATAGCTGTAGGTCACCGAGGGCGCGGTCGCCTGGACGCGGTGCGGCCCCTCGGAATCGGAGCTGCCGCAGCCCGGCAGCAGCAATGCCGCCGCCAGGCCGAGGCTCGTGAAGATCCAGCGCATGGTCCGTCCCCCCGGTCCCGCCGGGAATATCACCACATCCGGGAGCCGATTGTCTCGCGGCTGTAGCCCGTTAGAATGAACGTTCCATGACACGGCCGGATCCCGCGGCCGGGGGAGGACAAGCCATGCGCGACGGCACGGCGCCGCCGCAGAGCTACGAGGAGCTGCGCGCCGCCATCGCGCAGCGCTTCGGCCAGCTCAGCGACCGGCTGCAGCGGATCGCCCGGCACGCGCTGGAGCATCCCGACGCGATCGCGCTCGACACCGTGGCGGCGATCGCCAAGCAGGCGCTGGTGCAGCCCTCCAGCCTGATCCGCTTCGCCCGGGCCTTCGGCTATGACGGCTTCAGCGACATGCAGCGGGTGTTCCGCCGCCACCTGCTGGCCCGCTCGCCCGATTACGGCCAGCGGCTGCGCGCCGTCGGCCGCCGCGTCGACAGCCAGGGCGAGGCGGCGCCGCAGGCGGTGCTGATGGACTTCGTCGAGGCCGGCATCCAGTCGCTGCAGCATCTCGGATCGACCGTCGACCCGCGCCGGCTGGAGCAGGCGATCGCGCTGCTCAAGGGCGCCGCGGTGATCCACCTCGTGGCGCAGCGCCGCTCCTTCCCGGTGGCGGCCTATCTCGCCTATTCCTTCAGCCATCTCGGCTGCCGCGCCCACCTGATGGACGGGGTCGGCGGCATGCTGGCCGAGCAGAGCCGGGCGGTCGGGCCGGACGACGCGCTGGTCGCCGTCAGCTTCCCCGACTACTCGCCCGAGGTGCTGCAGGCGGCCTCGAGGCGCGCCGCGCCGGCGCCTCCGTGCTGGCCATCACCGACGGCCCGCTGAGCCCGCTGATCCCGCACGCCTCGGTCGCCTTCGAGGTCGAGGAGGTCGAGGCCCGCGGCTTCCGCTCGCTCGGCGCCACCATGTGCCTGGCGCTGACCCTGGTGATCGGCCTCGGCTACCAGCTCGACCTGCGCCGCCCGCGCCGCGCCGCGGCGGGGCGGGCGTGAGGGGGCCGCGGGAGGACGTCGAGCGATGAGGGCCGAGTTGCGGCTGACCTTTCTCCCGGCTGCCGCGTGCTGCTGGCTGGCGCAGGGCGCGGTCGCCGACGAGCCCGCGGACCTCCATTCGTTTCCGTCGATCGTCTCGGCCTACGAGGATCTGTGCATCGATCGGCGATCGGGCGACCTCCGCGGCCTGCGCCTCTATGCGTGATCAACGCCGCCGACCGACTGTTCGTGCTTGCCCAGCCGGCCGGCGGCGTGCTGGCCGAGCCGCTTCCCGCAACCGACCTCCGGGTCCGCGGCGGGCGGATCTCGTTCGCCGTTCCGGCGGCAACCCTTCGGCCGGCGATGGCATTCGACGGTGCCTATGTGCCGGCCGCAATCGAGGGCGTGCTCAGCACGATCCAGGACAACGGCGACGCAACCACGCGATCCGTGAAGCTGAGGCGCGTCACCGATGCGGCGCAGGGCTTCCCCGATTGCAGGCCGCCGCAGCCGGCGGTGACGGCCTCCGCGTCGAGTTCGTCCGGCGTCGATCAGCGCGCCAACCTGCCTGCACCTCCGACATGCAGCAGTCGCGAGCAGCTTGTCGGGATTGCCGCTTCGTACGTGGCTCGGCATTGGCCGAGCGAGAGCGACGAGACGAGCACGCTGAAGCCGATTCTTTTCGATCGTGGCAAGGTGTGGGAAGTGCTCTACGAGCTGCCGCCCGGCACCCTGGGGGGACGCCCGTCATGCTCATCGACAAGATCACCTGCACGGTCGTCAGTTCGATCCACGAGCAGTGACCGGTCGTGGCTGCGCCGCAAGGCGCGCCTGGCGGGATCTTGGCAGACGACATGGAAAACCGACCCGGCCTGTTGGTTGCTGGTTGCGTTGCGGGGCTACCCCTTGAATGTCAGAAAAAGATACATCATTTTCTGACGCGTGAAGACGATCACCGCCTCTGTTCCCGACCGAGTGATGAAGCGCGTCCGCGCTAGCGGACGCGGCAGCGTCTTCACGCCCAGCGACTTCCTCGCTGTTGCCGTTCGTCCGGCCGTCGACCAGGCCCTCTCCCGACTGGTCAAGGGTGGCCAGCTCCGCCGGCTTGCGCGTGGGCTGTACGACTTCCCCAAGCTGCATCCGAAGCTTGGGCCTCTCTCACCCGCTCCAGACGATGTCGCCCGGGCTCTCGCCCGGGAGACCGGCTCAAAGGTACAGATCGCTGGTGCGCGGGCCGCGAACGCGCTCGGTCTCTCGACGCAGGTTCCCGCTCAGAGCACCTACTTGACCGATGGCCCATCGCGTCGCGTCGTGCTGGGAAAGCGCGTCGTTGATCTTCGCCACGCTTCGCCGAAGCATCTGATCGCACCAGGCAGCCCCGCTGGCACGGTCGTTCAGGCTCTTCGTCACGTCGGCCCTGTGCGTGCCGCCGACGTCGCGCAGGTTGCGGCGCGTCGGCTTTCGGCCAACGACAGGAAGACGCTGGCCTCAGCCGCCGTTCAGGCGCCCGCCTGGATGCGGCCGACGCTCGTCTCGATCGCCAACGCGGCAGTAGCCGATATCGATGGATAAGGTCGCCCGCCTCCCCGTTGAGGATCGCGCTGCCCTCTTCGGGGAGACAGGCGCCGGGCGAGGCGTCGCCGACACCATCATCGAAAAGGACTTCTGGGTCTGCTGGACCCTGAAGCGCCTGTTCGGTCTCCCGAAAGGGACCGTGGCAAGCCTCGTCTTCAAGGGCGGCACGTCGCTTTCCAAAGCGTTCAGCGCTATCCGCCGGTTTTCCGAGGACATCGACCTGTCGTTCGACCGTGCCGAACTCGGATATACCGGCGATCGCGATCCCGGGAAGGAAGGGATCAGCAAGAAGCAGGCAGCCCGGCTTATCGACGACTTGGTCGGCGACGTCGAGCGCCACATCGCCGAGAAGCTTCTCCCGGCGCTCCGTGCCGCGATCGTTGAACAGCTTGGCGAGCCGGAGAACGGCCAGTGGTCGTTGGAGATCGATGCCGACGATGCCCAGACCATCAACTTCCACTATCCGACGGCGCTGCCCGCCGCGGAATATGAGGGGATGGCCTACATCACGCCGCGGGTGAAGCTCGAGCTCGGCGCGCGAGGCGATCCCTGGCCGACCGAGGAGAAGGTCATCCGCCCCTATGCGGCCGACGACTATCCCGATTTCTTCGAGGATCCCGAGACCAAGGTGACCGTCCTGTCGGCGCGGCGCACCTTCTGGGAGAAGGCGACCGCGCTTCATGCGGAAGCGCATCGCCCGGCCGAGTCGCCGGCGCCGCAATATTTCTCGCGGCACTATTATGACCTCGCCATGCTTCTCGACATTGAAGAGGGCCAGGCCGCCGCCGCCAACTTCGAGCTGCTGGCGCAGGTGGTCAAGCACAAGGCAACCTTCTTCCGTTCGAGCTGGGCCAGCTACGACACCGCTCGGCCGGGGACGCTGCGGCTGATGCCGAGCGAGGCGCGGATCAAGGACTTGCGCGCGGACTACCGGGCGATGGCACCAATGATGTTCGACGTGGCCCCACCGCCGTTCGACGACATACTCGCGAAGATTGCTGCACTCCAAGAAACAATCAACAGGTAGGTCAAGGCTGTTCGCAGGTGAGGAAGGCTTATTCGTTCGATCCGATTCATTGACCTATGCCTCATCGATGACCTCGTCGACTTCGTCCGGGGTCCCGGCTTCGTGCTGGATTTTTCTGATCCCAGCTTCGCGGACGTCTTCGCCATCGAGCTCAAGGTCAACATCGACGATCCAAAATACGCGGCGAACGGCGGATCGAAGGGAAAGCGCCTGCGGGCGTGAGAGGCCCCTACCGCAGCCGCTCGAGCGAGCTCGAGGGCTGCTCCAGCGTCCAGGCGATACGCCGGCGGAAGATCGCGACGTGGCCCTCGAGCACCTCGATCAGCCGCTCGCGGTCTTGCCGGGCGAGCGCGTCGCGCAGCTCGGCGTGGAGGCCCTCCAGCATGCGGATCTGCTGCTGGTAGTAGGTGCCGTCCTTGGCCTCGCGGGCGTAGATCAGGCAGCTCAGCCGGCGCGCCTGGTTGGCGACGCGGCGGTGGAACTCGATGAGATGCCAGTTGCCGCTGGTGGCGGCGATGCGCGAGCGGAAGGCGGCGTTCCAGTGGCTCGCCTCGAGATAGCGGTGCTCGCGCACCGCCGCCCGCTGGCTCGCCTGCATCTCGGCGACGTCCTCCAGCAGCCCGGGGTCGGCGAACTGGCAATGCAGCGCCGAGACGCGCTCGGCGATGCGCAGCGCCTCCATCAGCTGGTTGATCTCGTCGAGGTCGAGCGCGCGCACCATGGCGCTCTGGTTGGCCTCGATATGGACCAGCCCCTCGGAGGCCAGCCGGTTGAGCGCCTCGCGGCTCGGCGTGCGGCCGAGGCCGAGCGTGTCGGCGAGCCAGCGCATGCTGATCGGCTTGCCCGGCGGCAGGGTGAGGTCGAGGATCTTGTTGCGGATCGTCTCGGTCGCTGACTCGACCATCGAGGACTGCTTGGCTTGGGACGGCATCGACGGCACGGCTCCGCTCGGCTGGGTGCCTGCGCATAGCACCCGCGGGGCTCTGCCGTCACCCGCTCTCAGGCTGCCCGCCGGGCGCGCAGCGCCGCGGTCGCGGCGGCGTCCACGGCGAGGCCGCCATCGCCCTCGATGATCGCCACGCCGTAGGCGTCCCGCGCCTGCGCCAGGCCGACCCGCTCCTCGACGACGTCCCGCAGCACTTGGCCGGGGTCGCGCTCGAAGGGATCGCCGAAGCCGCCGCCGCCGGCCATGACATGGCGGTAGATGTCGCCGGCATGCAGCGTCTCGACCTCGGTCATCAGCGCCGGCACGACCCGCTCGCCGGCCTCGGACACCACGATGTTCCAGGAGGGCGAGCCGTCGCGCCCGCCGAACAGGCCGTGCGGCGGGAAGCGGCGCTTGTCGGAGCGGACGCTGAGGATCGCCTCCTCGGCCAGGATGCGGTACTCGCGGATCAGGCCGAGCCCACCGCGGGTCCGGCCGGCGCCGCCGCTGTCCGGCACCAGCCCGTAGCGCTCGATGCGGATGGGGTAGTCCGACTCGATCATCTCGACCGGCACGTTGGACTGGTTGGCGCCCATGTGCGGCACGCCCTCCTGCCCGTCATGGTCGCGCGCCGCGCCCCAGGTCCCCATGAAGGTCTCGCAGAACACGAAGGCCCGGCCGTCGCGGTAGCCGGCGATGGTCGGCAGGGTCGAGCCGCCGCTGCCATCGGCGGTGACGCGGTCGGGCAGGGCCTCGGCCAGCGCGCCGAACAGGCAGTCGATCATGCGGTAGCCGGTGATGCCGCGGGCGCCGCAGGGCGCCGGGAAGTCCGGGTTCATGATGCTGCCCTGGGGCGCCAGCACGGTGATCGGCCGGGTGAAGCCGTGGCAGTTCGGGATGTCGGCCGCCATCACCGAGCGCAGCGCGGTGTAGGCGCAGGCCTTGGTGAAGGGAAAGGACGGGTTGATGCCGCCGCGGACCTGCGGCGAGGAGCCGGTCCAGTCGACCGTCACCGCGCCGCCGGCGATGGTGACCGCGACCTCGAGCCGGATCGGCGCGGGGTCGGCGCCCAGCCCGTCGAGATGGTCGACGAAGCGGTAGGTGCCTTCCGGCATCGCCGCCAGCTCGGCCCGGGTCAGCCGCTCGGCATAGTCGTGCAGGTGCTCGCCGTAGCGCAGCACCGCGTCGACCCCGTAGCGCTCGAACAGCTCGACCAGCTCGCGCTCGCCGCTGGTGCAGCTGGCGAGCTGCGCCTGCAGGTCGCCCAGCACCTTGTCCGGGGTGCGCACGTTGAGCGCGATCACCTCCCACAGCGCCTCGTTGCGCCGGCCGCCCTCGATGAACTTGACGATCGGCAGCCGCAGCCCCTCCTGGAAGATCTCGGTGACGCCGATGGCGTTGCTGCCGGCGACGATGCCGCCGACGTCGGAGTGATGCGCGATGTTGACCGCCCAGGCGCGCAGCGCGCCGGCGTGGAACACCGGCACGGCGATGTAGATGTCCGGCAGGTGCTGCCCGGCGGCGGCATAGGGGTCGTTGAAGATGAAGGCGTCGCCCGGCCCGATCCGCCCGGCATGGCCGGTGACCAGCGCGCGCATCGCGTCGTAGAAGCTGCCGAGCTGCATCGGCGTGCACACGCCCTGGGCCAGCGGCAGGCCTGCGGCGTCGCAGATCGAGGTCGAGAAGTCGAGCGAATCGCGCACGATGCCGGAATGCGCCGTGCGCATCAGCGTCAGCGCCATGTCGTCGGCGATGGTGTCGAAGCTGTTGCGGATGATCTCCAGCTGGAACGGGTCGATGTCGTTGTCCATCGGAGGCCTCCTCACGGCAGGCTGATGACGATGTTGTCGTTGCCGTCGCGATGGGCGCGGCAGTCCGGCGGCACGACGGCGGTGCCCTCGTAGTCCTCGACGACGATCGGGCCGTCGACCGGGTGCGGCCCCAGCCCGGCGCGGGCGATCACCCGGGCCTCGCGGCGCCCCGCCTGCGGCCCGAAATAGACCGGCCGGGTGCCGGCCGCAGCCGCGGCGTTGCCCGGCAAGGCGAGGCGGTCCGGCGCCGCGGTGCGGATCGAGCCGACCAGCCGCAGATTGACCACCTCGACCGGGAAGCGGCCGGCGAAGTCGTGGCCGTAGCGGGCGACGTGCTCGGCGGCGAAGCGCGCCGCGAGAGCCTCGGCTGACGCCGCGTCGAAGGGCGGCGGCTGGAACGGCACGGTGAGCTCGAAGGCCTGCCCGGCGAAGCGCGCATCGACCAGGTGGTCGAAGGCGATCGCCGCGCCGTCGCCGCCGAGGATCTCGAGGATGCGGGCCCGCATCTCCGCGTAGCGTGCCGCCGCCTGCGTCGCATCGAGGTCGCGCGTCAGCCGCAGGAAGGCGCGCGTCAGGTTGACCTCCTGGCGCGAGACCAGCAGGCCGAGCGCGCTCAGCACGCCGGCGGCCGGCGGCACCACGACGCGGCGCACCTGCAGCACCCGGGCGAGGTCGACGGCGTGGATGCCGCCATTGCCGCCGAAGGCGATCAGCGAGAAGTCGCGCGGGTCGCGGCCGCGATAGGTGGTCACCGCCTTGACCGCCTTCATCATGTTGGCGTTGGCCACGGTGTGGATGCCGTAGGCCGCCTCGTCGAGGCTGCGGCCGAGGCCGTCGGCGATCGCCTGCACGGCGCGCCGCGCGCGCCCGGCGTCGATCGGGACCGAGCCGCCGGCCAGCGCCGACGGGTTGAGGTAGCCGAGCACGACGTTGGCGTCGGTCACCGTCGCCTGGTCGTTGCCCATGCCGTAGCAGGCCGGGCCCGGCACCGCGCCGGCGCTGTGCGGCCCGATCTTCAGCGAGCCGCCGCGGTCGAGCCAGGCGATGCTGCCGCCGCCGGCGCCGACCTCGGAGAGGTCGATCACCGGCAGCTTGAGGGCGTAGCCGCCGCCGCCCGCCAGCTTGCTGCGCGCCGACATGCCGCCGCCGACCTCGTACTCCTCGGCATAGGCGAGCTCGCCGCGCTCGATGATCGAGGCCTTGGCGGTGGTGCCGCCCATGTCCAGCGTGATGGCGTTGGGCTCGCCGATCAGCCGTGCGATGTGCTGGGCGCCGACGACGCCGGCGGCGGGGCCGCACTCGACGATCTGCGCCGGCGTGCGCATCACCGAGGCGCCGTCGAGGATGCCGCCGCTCGACTGCATCATCATCAGCCGCGCCGGGATGCCGGCCTCGGCCAGCGCGCCGGTCAGCGCGCCGAGATAGCGGCTGACCGGCGGGCCGACATAGGAATTGATCACCGTGGTGCTGGTGCGCTCGTACTCGCGCTTCTGCGGCAGCACCTCGCAGGACAGCGAGATGTGGCAGCCCGGCAGCGCCGCCCGCAGCATCGCGCCGGCGGCCCGCTCGTGCGTCGGGTTGGCATAGGAATGCAGGAAGCAGACGGCGACCGCCTCGATCTCCTCGCGCCGGATCGACTCGATCGCGGCGGCGACGTCGGTCTCGCTGAGCGGCCGCACCACGCGGCCCTCGGCATCGACCCGCTCGCCGACCTCGAAGCGCAGGTTGCGCGGCACCAGCGGCGCCGGCCGCACGAACAGCGGCTGGTAGAGCGCCGGGACCCGCACGCGGCGCAGCTCGAGCACGTCGCGGAAGCCGCGCGTGGTGAGCAGCGCGGTGCGGGCGCCCTTGTGCTCCAGGATCAGGTTGGTGGCGATGGTCGAGCCGTGCAGCAGCTCCTGCAGCCCGTCCAGCGGGGCGCCGATCTCGGCCATCAGCTCGACCACGCCGCGGATCACCGCGTCGGCGTAGTTGGACGGGGTCGAGGGCAGCTTGCGGGTGACGATGGCGCCGTCCTCGAGCAGCACGGCGATGTCGGTGAAGGTGCCGCCGATGTCGGCGGCGATGCGCGTGACGGATCGCATGGTCCCCGCGGTTCTCCCTGCTGCAGTCACGCGCCGCCGGCGTGCCGGCCGAAGCGGTCGGGACGGAAGGACCGCAGCGGCTCCTCGACCGGGCGGCCGGCCGCCAGGTCGCGGATCAGCGCGCCGGTCGCCGGGCCGAGCGTCAGCCCGAGATGGCCGTGCCCGAAGGCGAGCAGGACGTTGCGCCGCCGCGGCGCAAAGCCGATCACCGGCAGCGAGTCGGGCAGCGATGGCCGGAAGCCCATCCAGCTCTGCGCGCCGTCGGTGCGCAGGCCGGGCAGGCAGCGCCGCGCGCCGTCCAGCAGCAGCGCCGGGCGGCGCGGATTGTGCGGCGCGGCGAGGCCGGCGAACTCGATGGTGCCGGCGAGCCGCAGCCCGGCCGTCATCGGCGTGATCGCGAAGCGGATGTCGCCGACGATCATCGGCGTGGCGACCGTCACCCCGGGATCGGGCAGCATGACGTGGTAGCCGCGCTCGGTGTCGAGCGGCACCGCCGCGCCGGCCCGCGCGGCGAGCGGCCGCGACCAGGCTCCGCAGGCGACGACGACGAGGTCGCCGCGGTGGCGTCCGCCGCGCCCGATCACGCCGGCGACCCGGCCGTCCGCCTCCTCCAGGCCCTCGGCCTCGTCGACCACCCGCTGCCCGCCTTCGGCAAGGAAGCGCTCGAGCAGCGCGTTGGCGAGGCTGCCGATATCCGGCACGTGGCCGCAATCGGGATAGGCGACGGCGAGCTTGTAGTCCGGCGACAGCGCCGGCGCCGCCTGGCGCAGCGCGGCGCCCTCGATCACCTCGAGCCGGATGCCGCGCCGGCGCCGCAGCCCGATCTCGAGGTCCGCGCCGGCCACCTGCTCGGGCGTGCGATAGATGGTCAGCAGCCCGTCGCGCCGGACCAGCTGCCGCGCGCCGTCGCCGCCGAGCAGCGCCTCGTAGCCGGCATAGCTGCGCTGCAGCAGCCAGGCGAGCGCCACCGACAGCCGCTCGACCTCGCGGCGGCGGCTCGCCCAGAGCAGCCGCGCCAGCCACGGCAGCGCGCGGGGCAGGTAGCCGATGTCGAGCACGATCGGAGCGTCGCGGTCGAGCAGCAGCCGCGGCAGCTGCTTCCAAAGGCTTGGCAGGGCGAGCGGCTGCACCGTCTGCACCGCCAGCAGCCCGGCGCTGCCCAGCGCCGTCCCGCCGGCGCCGTCGGGATCGCGGCCGAGCAGCGTCACCGTCCAGCCGTCCTGGATGAGGGCAAGCGCCGAGCTGAGCCCGACGATGCCGTCGCCGACGACGATGGCGTGGCCGCGCCGGTTCACGGCAGCACCCCTGCGGTCGCTCTCGCTGCACGATGGCGCAGGTGTCTCGCGCTCCCCATGCGGGCACCCTAGCAGCATCTGGATATCTTTGAAATACCGATTGGATATCATCGATATGAATGCTAGGCTCGGCGCGCCAGGGAATGGGAACCGAGCGCGCATTGCGGCCGGGACCCGTCGGACAACGACCCGGGGATGCAATCGAGCTGGGGAGGAAACAATGAGATACGCGACCAGTCTGCTGCTGTCGGCCGGGCTCGGCGTGCTGCTCGCCGGCACAGCCGATGCCGCCGACAAGATCCGCATCGGGCTCGTGCTGCCCGATCTCTCCAACCAGGCGATCGCCGACATCGACGCCGGCGCCCGGGCTCGCGCCGCCGAGCTCGGCACCGTCGAGATCCTGACCACCGCGAGCTACAGCGGCGAGGAGCAGGCCAAGGCGATCGAGAACTACGTCGCCCAGAAAGTCGACGTGATCGCCTACGACTCGATCGACGCCGCCGCGGTCGGGCCGGCGATCGTCAAGGCCAACGAGGCCAACATCCCGGTGATCGCCACCATCTCGGCGGCCTCCGGCGGCAAGAGCGTCACCTTCATCACCCCCGACTTCCGCGAGGATGGCCGCATCATCGGCCGCTGGATGGCCGGCAAGCTGGGCAAGGACGGCATCGTCGCCCATGTCGAGGGCAACCCGGCCGACGCGGCCGGCGCCGACCTCACCGGCGGCTTCAAGGAGGGGCTGGCGACCGGCGGGATCACCAAGCTGGTCGCCTCGGCGCCGTCCGACTGGGATCGCGAGAAGGCGCTGGCCGTGGCCACCGACATCCTGACCGCCCATCCCGACCTGCAGGGCCTCTACGGCGCCAATGACGACGTGGCGATGGGCGCGCTGCAGGCGCTGAAGGCGGCGGGCCGCGTCGACGCGGTGCTGCTCGCCGGCCACAACGGCACCTGCGAGGCGATCGCCAGCATCCTCAAGGGCGATCTCGACTTCACGGTGATGCTGTTCAACCAGCCGCTCGGCCGGCTGACCGTGGACACCGCGATCAAGGTGCATAACGGCGAGAAGGTCCCCGACTTCATGGCGGCCCCGGTCTTCGGCATCGACGGGCCGACCGCCAAGGCGGTCGCCGGCGGCGACCTCTCGGCCGTGCCGGCCGACCTGCAGCCGGAGGTCAAGGCGCGCGTGACCAAGGCCGCGGCCGGCTGCAAGTAGCGGCCCGGCCGCCGCCGGCCATGCCCGAGCCGCTGCTCCGGGCACACGGCATCCGGAAGAGCTTTCCGGGCGTCGACGCGCTCAAGGGCATCGACTTCGACCTCCTCCCCGGCGAGGTGCACGCCCTCGTCGGGGAGAACGGGGCCGGCAAGAGCACCTTCGTCAACATCCTGACCGGGCTGCAGGCGCGCGACGCCGGCAGCCTCGAGATCCTGGGACGGCCGGCGGCCTTCGACTCGCCGCGCGACGCGCGGCTGGCGGGCATCCATGTCATCCACCAGGAGCTCTCCTTCGTGCCGCAGCTCGACGTCGCCACCAACCTGGCGCTGGGCTCGCTGCCGCTGCGCCCGGGGCTGCTCGGGCGTGCCTTCGGCGTGCTCGACCGCGGCGAGATGCGCCGCCGGGCGGAGCGCGCGCTCGCCGCAGCCGGGACGGCGGTCGGGCCGGAGGCGCTCGCCGGCAGCCTCAGCGTCGCCCAGGCGCAGCTGCTGGAGATCGCCCGCGCGCTGGATGGCGAGTTCCGCATCATCCTGTTCGACGAGCCGACCTCCTCGCTCGGCCCCGGCGAGCGGGACGAGCTGTTCGTCCAGATCCGCCGCCTGCGCGCCGCCGGCATCGGCATCCTCTACATCTCGCACCGGCTGGAAGAGGTGCTCGAGCTCTCCGACCGCGTGACGGTGCTGAAGGACGGCGCCGTGGTGGCGAGCGGCCCGACCGCTTCTTTCGACATCGACGGCATCGTCCGGCTGATGACCGGCCGCGCCGTCGAGGCGGCGTCGCCGCCGCCCGCCGCCGGTGGCGAGGTGGTGCTCGAGGTGCGCGGCCTGTCGAGCCCGCCGGCGGTCCGCCACGCCGATCTCGTGCTGCGCCGCGGCGAGATCGTCGGGCTCGCCGGGCTGGTCGGCGCCGGCCGCACCGAGCTCGCCCATTGCCTCTACGGCGCCCGTCCGGTCGCCGCCGGCGAGATCCGCTATCTCGGCCGACCCTTCCGCCCGGAATCGCCGGCCGAGGCGCTCGCCGCCGGCATCGGCTACGCCACCGAGGACCGCAAGTCGGCCGGCATCTTCCACCTGCTCTCGACCGAGGCGAACATCGCGATCGGCGCCTTCTCGCGGCCGGCCATCGCCCGCGAGATCGCGCATCCGCTGCGCGGCATCGACCGGCGCCGGCTGCGCGCGCTGGCCTCCGGCCTGGTGGCGCAGCTGCAGGTTCGCCCGGGCGGCCTCGGGACCCGGGTCGGCACGATGAGCGGCGGCAACCAGCAGAAGGTCGTGCTCGCCCGGCTGATCGCCAGCCGGCTGGGCGTGCTCATCCTCGACGAGCCGACCCGCGGCATCGACGTTGGCGCCAAGGCGCAGATCTGGCAGCTGATCCGCGCGCTGGCCGGCGAGGGGGTGGCGGTGCTCGCCATCTCGTCCGACATTCCCGAGCTGATCGGCAATGTCGAGCGGGTGCTGGTGATGCGGCGGGGCATGATCGCGGCGGAGCTGCCCGGCACCGGGCTGGGCGAGGAGCAGGTGATGCGCCATGCCGTCTGAGTCCGCGGCGCCGGCCCCGCGTCGCGGCGGCGCCGCGGCCGCGGGACGGCTGCGGGCCCTGATCCGCGTCAGCAGCGTCTACATCGCGCTGCTCGTCATCTCGGCCGGGCTGTCGCTCGTCTCGCCCTTCTTCCTGACCCCGGCCAACCTGCTCAACGTGCTGCTGCAGGCGGCCACCGTGTCGATCATCGCGGCCGGCTTCACCGTGGTGCTGATCGCCGGCGAGATCGACCTCTCGATCGGCTCGCTGATCGGCATGACCGGCTCGGTGGCGGCGGTGCTGGTCATCCAGCTGGGCTATCCGATCCTGATCGGGATCGCCGCCGGGCTGCTCGCCGGGCTGCTGGCCGGCCTCTTCAACGGGCTGGTCACCATCGTCTTCCAGATCCCGTCCTTCGTCGTCACGCTCGCCATGCTCGGCATGGCCCAGGGCGCCGGGCTGCTGCTGACCAACGGCCGGCCCGTCTCGGGCTTCCCCGATGCCTATGCGGCGATCGGCCAGGGCAGGATCGGGCCGATCCCGCTGCCGATCGTCATCGCGCTGGTCGTCTATATCGCCATCCACCTGCTGCTGACCCGGACCCGGTTCGGCGTCGAGGTCTATGCCGCGGGCGGCAGCCGGCGCGCCGCCGAGATGGCCGGCATCCGCGTCAGCCGGGTGGTCATCGCCAGCTTCGTCATCAGCGGCCTGTGCGGCGCCATCGCCGGCATCGTGCTGAGCGCGCGGCTCGATGCGGGCAACGGCAATTTCGGGGCCGGCAACCTGCTCGACGCCGTCGCCGCGGCCGTAGTCGGCGGCACCTCGCTGACGGGTGGCGTCGGCTCGGTGGTCGGCACGCTGGCCGGCGTGCTGATCATCTCGGTGATCCGCAACGGGCTGGTGCTGCTCAACGTCCAGGCGTTCTGGCAGCAGGTCGCGGTCGGCGCCATCATCGTGCTGGCGGTGGTCATCAACCAGGCGGTGCGCGGCGAGTTCCGCTGGTCCTCGGTCCGCCGCGCGCTGAAGCGCTGACAGGGAGCGATCCGATGGAGCAAGCCGCCGAGCGCCTGACCATCGCCGCCGTCAGCCTGCCCGCCGGGCGCGACCCGGCCCGCAACCTGCAGCGGGTCTGCGCCATCGCCCGGGAGCAGGCGCGCGCCGGCGCCGGGCTGATCGTCTTCCCGGAATGCGCGGTGCAGGGCTATCCGCTCGGGCTCGGCGCGCCGGACCTCGACCAGTACGAGCACCATGCCCGCTTCGCCGAGCCGATCCCGGGCCCGGCGACGGCGGCGCTGCAGGCGGCGCTGGCCGGCTCGCCGGCGGTCGCCGCCCTCGGCCTCACCGAGCAGCCGGACGAGCGCCGCGGCGAGGCCGGCCGGCTCTACAACGCGGTGGCGCTGGTCGGCGCCGAGGGCGTCGTCGCGCGCTACCGCAAGATCCACACCGGCGGCGTCGAGAAGTGCCTGTGGAACCGCGGCGACCGCTGGGTGGTGGCCGACAGCGGCGCCGGCCGGCTCGGGCTGCTGATCTGCTACGACCTGGTGTTTCCCGAGGCGGCGCGCAGCCTGGCGCTGGGCGGCGCCGAGATCCTGGTGATGTCGACCGCCTGGGCCAATGCCGCCGACCCGACCTTCGCCCGCGGCTACGACCTGCTCACCCGGGCCCGCGCCCTGGAGAACCAGCTCTTCCTGGTGTCCGCCAACCTCGTCGACGGGCCGGCCCCCGGCTTCCACGGCCACAGCCGCATCGTCGACCCGACCGGCCAGGTGATCGCCGAGTCGGCCGGGGAGGGGGTGGCGCTGGCGACGATCGCGCTCCGCGCCGACCTCGTCCGCTTCCGCGCCCGCAGCTGGTTCGGGCAGGTCTTCCTGCGCGACCGCGAGCCCTCGACCTATGCCGCCGGCTGAGAGCGGCGCGGCCGGGCTGCGCATCGCAAACGTCACCGCGCGGGCGGTGCGGGTGCCGATCACCCGCCCGGCGGTGATGTCGGGCGCGGTGCGCAGCCAGGTCACCCGCACCATCGTCGAGATCGCCACCGAAGGCGGGCTCGCCGGCATCGGCGAGACCCGCGGCGAGCCGGCGGCAGCGGCGATCAACCAGCGCTTCGCGCCGGCGCTGGCCGGCTGCAGCGCGACCGACCGCCACGCCGCCCGGGCCCGCTGCCTGCCGGCCCGGATCGACTGGGGCCTCGCCCCGGAGCAGCGGCTCGACCTGATGGCCTTCTCGGCGGTCGAGATGGCGCTCTGGGACCTGCTCGGCAAGGCCTGCGGGCTGCCGGTCTACGCCCTACTCGGCGGCCCCGCGCGCGAGCGCGCGCCCTTCGTCGCCTATCTCTACGGCGCCGGTGCCGAGCCCGGCCGCGGCGAGGCCGACATCCCCAGCCTGACCGCCGACCTCGCCGCCCGGCGCATCGCCGAGACCGGCAGCGGGCTGCTCGAGCTCAAGGTCGGCATCCATTCGCCGGCCTGCGACGCCGCCACGGTCAGGCGGGTGCGCGAGGCCCTCGGGCCGGCGGTCGGCATCGCGCTCGACGCCAACATGGGCATGAGCCTGGCCGCGTCGCGCGCCTTCCTCGACGCCGCCGCGCCCTGCGGCATCGAGAATTTCGAGGAGCCGACGCCGCGGCTGGCCGACTATCCCCGGCTGCAGGACGAGTACCGGATCGCCACCTCGACGCACTGCACCGAGCTCGACCTGCTGGCCCACGCCGCGCACGGCCGCGCGCCGATCGACGCGGTGGTCAGCGACCTACATTATCACGGCGGCATCGGCCCGATCCGCGACCTCGCGGCGGCCGCCACGGCGCGGGGCCACCGCTTCTGGCTGCGCTCGAGCTGGGAGCTCGGCATCTCCTGGGCCGCGATGTGCCACGTCGCGCTCGCCACCCCGGCGATCGAACGTCCCTCCCAGGGCCTCATCGACCTCGTCGCCGACGACCTGGTCGAGGGCGAGCCCTGGCTGCTGCGCGACGGCGGCGTGCGCCCGCCCGACCGGCCGGGCCTCGGCGTCGCGCTCGACCGCGCCGCCCTGGAGCGCTACGCGATCTGAGGCGGGCTGGCGCCCTAAGCCGGCTTGACCGGCCGGCCCGTGCGCGAGCTCTCCAGCGCCGCCTCGGCCAGCGCCAGCGCGGCGCGGCCGTCGCCGCCGGTGGGGCTCGGCGCCTCGCCCTTGGCGAGCGCGGCCAGGAAGTGGTCGAGCTCGGCCCGGTAGGCCTCGGCGTAGCGCTCGAGGAAGAAATGCAGCGGCTTGTCGCGGGCGAC
Organism: Dongiaceae bacterium; assembly: GCA_046349435.1. Lineage (GTDB taxonomy): Bacteria > Pseudomonadota > Alphaproteobacteria > Dongiales > Dongiaceae > JAXMCI01. The sequence continues at coordinate 163,128 of JAXMCI010000014.1, forward strand.
GCCGGTCGCGGTCGCGCGCTCCACCGTGGTCGGGGTGCGGTTCTCGGCGCGCAGCATGCCGCCCGAGCCGAAGGCCTCGACGCGCTGGTCGTAGCCGTAGACGGCGCGCCGGCTGTTCGAGATCTGGGCGATGGCGCCGGACTTCGTGCGCAGCACGACGACCGCCGTGTCGATGTCGCCGGCCTGGCCGATCGCCGGGTCGACCAGGCAGCTCGCCGTGGCGTAGACCTCGATCGGGTCCTCGCCCAGGATCCAGCGGGCGAGGTCGAAATCGTGGATCATCATGTCGCGGAAGAGGCCGCCCGAGACCTTGATGTAGGCGAGCGGCGGCGGGCCGGGGTCGCGGCTGGTGATGGCGAGCAGCTCGAGCCGGCCGATGGCGCCGCCGGCGAGCTCCTTGCGCAGCGTCGCGAAGCTCGGGTCGAAGCGGCGGTTGAAGCCGATCAGCAGCGGCACGCCGGCCTTCCCGGCCACCGCCAGGCAGGCATCGACCCGCTTCAGGTCGAGATCGACCGGCTTCTCGCAGAAGATCGCCTTGCCCGCCCGGGCGGCGCGCTCGATCAGGTCGGCGTGCGTGTCGGTCGAGCTGGCGATCAGCACCGCGTCGACGGCCGGGTCGGCGAGCGCCGTCTCGGTGTCGGCCACGGCGGCGCCGTACCGCCCCGCCAGGTCCTCGGCCGCGGCGCGGTTGACGTCGACCACGTAGCGCAGCCGGGCGTCGGTGCGAGCCGCGATGTTGGCGGCGTGGATCTGGCCGATGCGGCCGGCGCCGAACTGGCTGAAGGTCACCATGGGCGTTCCCCCTGGGCGGGTCTGGCACCGCGGGCCGGCGGCCCGCAGGCAATGAGGCGCGAAAAAATCCCTGTTCTTTTTGCAGGGGTCAACTAAAACTTTCGTTCCATTTTCGCCTGCCTTCAGGGAGGTCCCCATGGCCCTGCACCTCACCGACAACCGGGCCGGATTCCCGCACGGCCTGACCGAGGTCACCCGGCTCGGCGAGCCCGAGGACGACACCGGCATCGCCTTTTCCGTGCTGCGGCTCTCGGCCGGCGAGAGCTGGTCGACGACGCCGAAGGGCGAGACCGCCTTCATGCTGATGGCCGGCAGCGCCCGGCTGAGCGCGGCCGGCGAGACGCAGGTCTTCACTCGCCGCTCGCTGTTCGACGAGAGCCCGAGCGCGCTGCACGTCGCGGCCGGCGAGCGCGTCGAGATCCGCGGCGAGAGCGACTGCGAGCTGACCCTCTACGCCACGGCGAACGCCGCGACGTTCCCGGCCCGCTTCTACCCGGCCTCGGCGACCGCCAACGAGCATCGCGGCAAGGGCCAGGTCGGCGGCGCCTGCCTGCGCTTCGTGCGCACCATCTTCGACCGGCGCAACGCGCCCGAGGCGGCCGAGCTGGTGCTGGGCGAGGTCATCACCATGCCGGGCCGCTGGTCGAGCTACCCGCCGCACCACCACCCCCAGCCGGAGATCTACCACTACCGCTTCACCGATCCGCGCGGCTTCGGCCATGCCGAGCTCGGCGACACCGTGCTCAAGGTGCGCAACAACGACACGGTGAAGATCTTCGACGGCTTCGACCATGCGCAGTGCGCGGCGCCGGGCTACGGCATGTACTACGCCTGGGTGATCCGCCACCTGCCGGACCGGCCCTACACCATCCCGGAGTTCACCGCCGAGCATTCCTGGACGATGGAGAAGGACGCTCGCTTCTGGTGGCCGGCGGAGCTCGAGCCCTATGGCTGAGCCGACCCTCGACCTGATCTGCATCGGCCGCGCCGCGGTCGATTTCTACGGCGAGCAGATCGGCGGCCGGCTGGAGGACATGACCTCCTTCGCCAAGTATCTCGGCGGCTGCGCCGCCAACATCGCCTTCGGCACCGCCCGGCTCGGGCTGAAGTCGTCGATGCTGTCGCGGGTCGGCGACGAGCATATGGGCCGCTTCGTGCGCGAGGCGCTGGCCGGCGAGGGGGTCGATGTCGGCCACCTCGCGACCGACCCGCGGCGGCTGACCGGGCTGGTGGTGCTCGGGGTGCGCGACCGCGAGCACTTCCCGCTGATCTTCTACCGCGAGAACTGCGCCGACATGGCGCTCTCGGAGGAGGATCTCGACGCCGGGTACGTGGCCAGCGCCAAGGCAGTGCTGATCACCGGCACGCACCTCTCGCAGCCCGGCCCGGCGGCGGCCTGCTTCAAGGCCGCCCGCCTGGCGCGCGACGCCGGGCGCAAGGTGATCTTCGACATCGACTACCGGCCGGTGCTGTGGGGCCTGACCGGCCATGGCCGCGGCGAGGACCGCTACGTCGCCGCCAAGGCGGTGACCGACCGGCTGCAGCAGCTGCTGCCGCTCTGCGACCTCATCGTCGGCACCGAGGAGGAGGTGGCGATCGCCGGCGGCGACGACCGGGCGCTGCCCTCGCTGGCCGCCATCCGCCGCGCCAGCCAGGCGCTGATCGTGATGAAGCGCGGGCCGCTCGGCTGCGTCATGTTCGAGGGCGCCATCCCCGCCCGGATCGAGGACGGGCTGGTGGTCGAGGGCTTCCCGGTCGAGGTCTTCAACGTGCTCGGCGCCGGCGACGCCTTCATGAGCGGCTTCCTCTCCGGCTGGCTGCGCGGCCGGCCGCTGACCGAGTGCGCCGCGCGGGCCAATGCCTGCGGCGCGCTGGTGGTGGCGCGCCACGGCTGCGCGCCGGCGATGCCGGACGAGCGCGAGCTCGCCGACTATCTCGCCCGCCGCCAGGCGGTCGGCCGCCAGCCGCGCCACGATGCGCGCCTGTCGGAGCTGCACTGGCTGGCCGGGCGCAAGCGCGACTGGCCGGAGGTGGCGGCGCTCGCCTTCGACCACCGCGTCCAGCTCGAGCAGGCGGCGGCGAAGGCCGGCGCCGAGCCATCGCGCATCCCCGCCTTCAAGGACCTGGTCGGCCGGGCGCTGGAGCGCGCCGGGGCCGGCGTGCCCGGCGCCGGCGCGCTGATCGACGACCGCTACGGCCAGGCCGTGCTCGACCGGATGACCGGCGAGGGCTGGTGGCTGGCGCGGCCCGTCGAGCGGCCGGGCAGCCTGCCGCTGGCCTTCGAGCACGGCCCCGACATCGCCCTCACGCTGCGCGCCTGGCCGGCCGAGCACATCGCCAAGTGCCTCGTCTTCCACCATCCCGACGATCCCCGCCGGGCGCAGCAGGAGGAGAGCCTGCGCGCCCTCCAGGCCGCCTGCCGGGCGACCTCGCGCGAGCTGCTGCTCGAGGTCATCCCGCCGCGCGAGCGGGCCGGCGAGCCCGACGCCGTGCGGCGTGCCGTCGAGGCGCTCTACCAGGCCGGGCTCAAGCCCGACTGGTGGAAGCTGCCGCCGCCCGACGCGCAGGGCTGGCCGGCGCTCGAGGCGGCGATCGACTCCGGCGACCCCGACTGCCGCGGCGTGCTGCTGCTCGGCCTCGACCAGCCCGAGGCGGAGCTGAAGCGCGCCTTCGACGCCGCCGCCGGCCGCCGCCTCTGCCGCGGCTTCGCCATCGGCCGCAGCGTCTTCATGCCCGCCGCCGAGGCCTGGCTCGCCGGCCGCATCGACGACGAAGCCGCCATCGCCACGATCGCCGAGAGCTACCGGCGCCTCGTCGCGCTGTGGCGCGCGCGGGGGACTTAGCCCAGGCATATCGCCCCGTGGCAGGCGCCGCAGGGCTCACGCGAAGGCGCGAAGCCGCGAAATCTTCAAGAGTCCCTTCTCGGCCTTCGCGGGCGCCAAGCGGCTGCCGCCGCAAGGATTCACGCGGAGCCGCGGAGGACGCGGAGGATCGCGCGTGTTCTCCGCGCCCTCCGCGCCTCCGCGTGAGTCATTTTCCGGTCTCCCCCCCGCACCGGCGCATGAGAGTTTTCACGCGTTCGGGTATTCTCCGCACTTCAGATCTCGCATCCCGAAGGATCCTGCCCGATGGACGGCCAGCATTCCGGCGAGCGCGCCCGCCGCTGGCTGCTCGTCTCGATGATCGGCGCGGCCTGCATCTACGGCTCGATGCTGAGCGTCACCTATCCGCTGCTGGCGCTGCTGCTCGAGGCGCAGGGGGCGAGCGACCTGATGATCGGCATGAACGCCGCGATGACGCCGGCCGGCTGCCTGGTCTCGGCGCCGCTGCTGCCCTGGGCGGTGCGCCGCTTCGGGCCGTGGTGGGTGATGGTCGGCTCGCTCGCCGGCACGGCGCTGATCCTGCTCGGCATCTGGCTGCTGCGCGATCCCGTCGCCTGGTTCCCGCTGCGCCTGCTGCTGGGCTTCGCCATCAACGGCGTGATGGGGGTGAGCGAGACCTGGATCAACCTGATCGCCCGGCCGGAGAGCCGTGGCCGCACGCTCGGCCTCTACACCACCTTCCTGGCGGTCGGCTTCGCCCTCGGCCCGGTGCTGCTGGCGGCGGTCGGGCCGGACTCGCCCTTGCCCTTCGCGGTCGGCATCGCGCTTACCCTGCTGGCCGCGTTGTCGCTGCTGCCGGCCCGCGGCGCGGCAGCGCCGATGGGCGGCGGCGGCACGCTGCCCGTCGTCGAGCTGCTGCAGCGCCACGGCACGCTGCTGCTCGGCATCGTCGCGCTGTCGCTGTTCGACGGCGCCCTGCTGTCGCTGCTGCCCGTCTACGTCATCGACCACGGCCTGGGGCCGCGGCAGGCGGCGGCGCTGCTGGCGCCTCTGGTGGTCGGCAACGTGCTGCTGCAGTTCCCGGTCGGCTGGCTCGCCGACCGCATCGACCGCCGCACCGTGCTGGCCGGCTGCGCGCTCGCCGGCTGCGCCGGGGCGCTGCTGCTGCCGCTGGTCGTGGAGACACAGTTCTGGCTGTGGCCGGTGATGATGGGCTGGGGCGGCCTGACCTTCGCCATCTATCCGGTGGTGCTGGCGGTGCTCGGCCACCGGCTGGCCGGCGACGACCTGCTGATCGCCAACATGGCGATCGCCGCGGTCTGGGGCGCCGGCGGGCTGGTCGGCCCGGCGCTGGTCGGCGCCGCCATGCAGCTCGGCGGGCCGGGCGGCCTGCCGGTCAGCCTGGCGCTGGTCTGGGGGGTGTTCGCGCTGTTCCTGGTGCGGCGGCCGCGCCGCTACAGCAGCGTGCGGACCTCCCAGAGCTCGGGGAACAACGTCGTCTCCAGCACGCGGCGGAGATAGGAGACCCCGGCGGTGCCGCCGGTGCCGCGCTTCATGCCGATGATCCGTTCCACCGTCTTGACGTGGCGGAAGCGCCATTGCTGGAAGGAGTCCTCGAGGTCGACCAGCTCCTCGGCGAGCTCGTAGAGGTCCCAGTGGCGGGCGGTGTCGCGATAGACCGCGAGCCACGCCTCGCGCACCGTCGGATCGGACCGGTAGGGCTCGCTCCAGTCGCGCTGCAGCCGCTCGGCCGCGATCGCGAAGCCGCGCCGGGCGAGCAGCCGCAGCACCTCGTCATAGAGGCTCGGCGTCTCCAGCGCCTGCAGCAGCAGGGCGTGCCGGGCCGGCCGGTCGCGGTGCGCCGCCAGCATGGCGCGGCTCTTGTTGCCGAGGATGAACTCGATCAGCCGGTATTGGTGCGACTGGAATCCGGAGGAATGGCCGAGCCAGTCGCGGAAGGCGAGGTAGTCGGCCGGCGTCAGGGTCGAGAGCACGTCCCAGGACTGGATCAGCTGCGCCTGGATCCGCGACACCCGCGCGGTCATCTTGAAGGCCGGCGGCAGGTCGTCGGCGCGGATCCGCTCGCGCGCCGCCTCGAGCTCGTGCAGGGCCAGCTTCAGCCACAGCTCGGTCGACTGGTGCGCGACGATGAACAGCATCTCGTCGTGCTGTGGCGAGAGCGGCTGCTGGGCGCCGAGCAGCCGGTCGAGCTGCAGGTACTCGCCATAGCTCATCGCCGCGCGGAAGTCGGTATGGGCGCCGGATTCCGGGCGGTCGTCCGGGCTTGGCGGGGCCTCTGGCGCGTCCTGCGGGGTCAAGCCGGCCTCGCTCGCGGGCTGGCCCCGCCGGCCTCCTGCCGGCGGGGCCGCCCCGCTTCTACTGCTTGTTCACCTGGCTGATCAGCGCGTCGACCTTGTCGGTCGGCACTTCGCCGGTGGTCACCACCTCGCCCTTCTGGATCCGCCACAGGCGGAACGGCCCGGTGATGTCGCCGTTCTTGTCGAACTGCACCGCGCCGATCACCCCGACATAGCGGATCGGCTTGCCGGCCTTGATCAGGTCGAGCCCCTTCTTGAACTGGTCGGCGCCGGCATAGATGACCTCGCCCTGCGGGTCGAGGACCTTGCGGACGCTGTCGCGGATCGCCGCCGGCTCGGGCTTGCCGGCGAGCGCGATGGCCAGCCCGGCGATCGCCGTGGCGTCGTAGCTGCGGTCGGCCGCGGGCGCCTGCCAGTCGAAGCCGGAATAGGCCTTGAAGGCGTTGGCGAAGTAGTCGGTCGAGGCCGACTTGTCGGCGCCCGAGGAGGTGCCGTAGGCCTCGTCGAGATACTGCGCGCCGACGTTCTTGATGAACTCCTCGCTGTTCATCCCGTCGTTGAGCAGGAACTTGGCGACGCCGCCCTGCGAGATCCAGTTGCGCGCGATGGTGGCGCCGTCGCCCGGCGTCGAGACGAGGTAGAGGGCGTCGGGCGAGCCCTCCAGCGCCTTGGTCACCTCCGGCGCGTAGGAGGGCTGGTTCTCGTTGTAGGGCGTGGTCGAGACGATGGTGCCGCCGAGGGCCTGGTAGGCCCGGGCGAACTCCTTCACCATGTTGGCGCCGAAGTCGTTGTTGACGTTCACGATCGCCAGCTTCTTGAAGCCGAGGTCGAGCGCGTACTTGGCGGCGATGGTGCCCTGCAGCGCGTCCGAGGTGATGGTGCGGAACCACCAGCCGCCGGTCTTGCCCTGCTCGGCGAGGTTGGTGAAGCTCGGCGAGGAGGAGGCGGGCGAGATCTGCACCACGCCCGAGGGCGCGGTCACCGAGGTCAGGATCGGCATCGAGACCGAGGAGATGATGCCGCCGATGATCACCGGCACCTTCTTGATCTCGACCAGCTGCTTGGCGACGTCGGCGGCGACGCTGCCCTGGCTCTGCGCGTCGCGGATGTCGGCGGCGAGCTTGCAGCCCGCCGCGCCGCCCGCCGCGTTGAGGTCGTTGAGCGCCAGCTCGACCGCCTTCGAGGCCTTCTGGCCGTACTCGCCGGCCGGGCCCGTGAGCTCCATGACGACGCCGATGGTGATGGTGCAGTCGGCCTTGGCGGCCGGGGCCGCGAGCGCCGCCAGGGCCAGGGCCAGCGCCGACCCGAAGAGATGCCGTCTCATTCTCCCGTTTCTCCTGTTGCTGGCGCCCGGCAGCCCGGGCGCGCGCCTCCGCGGCGGCATTCTGGCGACAAAAGCCGCGCGCCGGCAAGCCGGGCGCTGCCGGCGCTAGGTCCCGGCCGGCGGGGCGATCCAGGTTTCCTGCAGGTGCAGCCAGGCGATGCCGAGCGGCGCGGCCGGGTCGGGCGCGAGCAGCGCGGTCGAGCGGCGCACGGTCGCGGTGCCGCCGCCCGCCTGCCGCTCGACATAGCCGGCGAGGACCAGCCCGTCGCGCTCCAGCAGGATGCGGGCGTCCTCGACCGCGATGGCGAACGGCGCGCCGGCGCGGCAGCCATGGGCGGCCTCGAGCCGGGCCAGCAGGTCGGCGCGCCCGTTCTCGTTGCCCTGCGGATCGACCTGCACGAAATCGGCGGCGAGCGCCCCGGCGCAGGCGGCGAAGCTCGCCCCGTCGCGCGGCAGCGTGCCGCGGAACCAGGCCTCGAAGAAGCGGTGCAGCCGCTCGATCTCGGCCAGCGCCGCGGCGCCGGGCGCGCCGCTCACGGCGTCTCCTTGCTGAGCTCGTACTTCATGATCGAGCCGTGCCGGCCGGTGCGGTCGCGCTCGAGCGCGAAGGTGTCGCCCTCGGGCCCGCGGCGCTCGGCCAGCACCGCGTCGATGGCGGCGCGGTCGGCGGCGTCGAGCCGCAGCCGGTTGGCCTGCAGGGTGGCGGCGAGGTGGCGGCCGTCGCGGGCGCCGACGATGACGCCGGCCACCGCCGGCCGGTCGAGCACCCAGCGGGTGGCGACCGCGCCGATGCCGGCGCGGTGGCGGTCGGCGATGCCCTTGAGGACGGCGAGCAGCCGCTGGAACAGCGCCCAGCCGCCGAAATCGTCGATGATCAGCTTGTACTTGACGAGCGAGCGGTTGGGCAGCGGCGGCGCCGGCTCGGGCGCGCCCAGCCAGCGCTCGCCGAGGAAGCCGCCGGCCAGCGCGCCGTAGCAGAAGAGGCCGAAGCCGCGCTGCCGGGCGAGCGCCGCCAGCCCGTTCTCCGGCCGCGCGTCGAGCAGCGAGTACTGGACCTGCATCGCGACCAGCGGATAGCCGGCCTCGAGCAGCGCCAGGCTGTGCCGCGTGTCGAAGTTGGTGCCGGCCAGCCGGTCGATCTTGCCGGCGCGCTGGAGGTCGACGAGGTATCCCGCCGTCTCGGCGAGGCCCGGGGCGGCGTAGTTCCACCAGTGGAACTGCACGAGGTCGAGCCGCTCCTGGCCGAGCCGCTGCAGGCTGCGGTCGATCACCGCCTCGACCTGGCGGCGGTCGAGCCGGCCGAGCGTGCTCCAGTCCGGCACGTACTTGGTGTGGACCTTGAGGCGCGCCAGCGCCGCCGCGCCGCGCTGCTCGCGGTAGCGGGCGCGGAAGGCGCCGATCAGCGCCTCGACGCCGGTATAGATGTCGGCGCAGTCGAAGCCGGTGATGCCGGCGTCGGCGAAGGCGAACATGCCGGCGATGGCGTCCTCCGCCGCGAAGGCGGGCCCGTGCCCCTCGGAGAGCTGCCAGCCGCCCTTCAGCAGCCGGGAGACGCGGTAGCCCGGCGCCAGCTCGATCGTCTCGGTCATGGCCGGGGCGGCAGCGGCACGCGCGTCACCGCGCCGTGGCGGAAGGTCGTGCGCCCGGTGCGGGTGATGCGGAAGCGCCCGCCGCAATGCGGGTCGGGGCAGGCGATCTCGGCATCGGTCGTCATCCAGTCGTTGGGATCCGTCTCGCGCTGCTTGGCCGGCAGCAGCGGCAGGATCGCCGCCAGCGGGTAGAGCGGGAAGCTCTGCCCCGGCGGGAAGGACAGGCTCTCGCCGACCAGGGTGAAGAAGTCGCCGGCCCGGTGCGCGCAGACCATCGGCCGCTCGCCGGCCACCACCTCGACCCGGAGATCGTAGAGGGTGAAGGAATCGTCGCTCATGGCCGGCCATGAAATCGCAGCCGGCGGACGGGCGCAAACTGTATTCCCTCCCCCCTTGCGGGGGAGGGCTAGGGTGGGGGGTGGCCACAGGCTCGGTGGTCGGGATGCGAGCGACGACGCGAGCGTCTATTGTCTCGCGATGCCCTCGACCTTCGCCCGCGAGCTCCGCCGCAATCCGACCGATGCGGAGCGCAGGCTGTGGCTGCTCCTCCGTGACAAGCGGCTCGGCGGATTCCGCTTCCGCAGGCAGGTCCCGATCGGCTCCTATATCGCCGACTTTGCCTGCCTCGCCGAGCGGCTCGTCGTCGAGGTCGACGGAGGGCAGCACAACGAGCAGGTTGACGGTGCTCGGACCGCGTGGCTGGCGGGGCGGGGGTTTCGCGTGCTGAGGTTCTGGAACAACGACGTGCTGGCGAATCCGGAGGGGGTGGGGGAGTCCATCCTGCTGGCATTGCGCGGGCGGCCCACCCCCCACCCTAGCCCTCCCCCGCAAGGGGGGAGGGAATGACGCCGATGATCCTCCGGGCCGAGCACCTGTCCCGCCGCTTCGGCGGCGTGGCGGCGGTGGAGGACGTGTCGTTCGCGCTGCCGGCCGGCTGCATCGCCGGGCTGATCGGGCCGAACGGGGCGGGCAAGACCACCCTCTTCAACCTGATCGCCGGCAGCCTGAAGCCGTCGGCCGGGCGGCTGACCTTCGCCGGGCGGCGGATCGACGGCCGGCCGCCGCATGCCGTCTATGCCGCCGGCATCGCCCGCACCTTCCAGATCCCGCGGCCCTTCGCGGCGATGACCGTGCTGGAGAACCTGATGGTGGCGCCGCGCCGCCAGGCGGGGGAGCGCTTCTGGCGCAACTGGCTCGCCTCCGGCGCCATCGCCGCGGAGGAGCGGCGGCTGGCCGACAAGGCGCGCGGGCTGCTCGCCTTCCTCGGGCTGGAGCGGCTGGCGGGCGAGCCGGCGCGCGTGCTCTCCGGCGGCCAGCGCAAGCTGCTCGAGCTCGGCCGCGTGCTGATGGCCGACCCGCAGCTGATCCTGCTCGACGAGCCCGGCGCCGGGGTGGCGCCGCCGCTGCTCGCCGTCATCGTCGAGAAGATCGCCGCGCTGAACGCCGGCGGCATCGGCTTCCTGGTGATCGAGCACAACATGGACCTGGTGATGAGCCTCTGCCGGCCGATCCTGGTGATGGCCCAGGGGCGCCTGCTGCTCGAGGGCAGCGCCACCGAGGTGCGCGCCGATCCGCGCGTGCTCGAGGCCTATCTCGGCGGCGCCGCGGCGCCGGCTCGCTGAGCACCGGGGAAGACGCAGCCCGTGCGCGCGACGGCGAGGCCCGGGACGACGAGCGGCGCCGGCGCGGCCACCCGGCTGATCGTCGCCACCTCGCTCGGCAATGCGCTCGAGTTCTACGAGATCCTCGTCTACGGCTATTTCGCCGTGGTCCTCGCCAAGGTGTTCTTCCCGGCGGCCGACGAGACCGTCTCGATGCTCGTCACCCTCGGCTCGTTCGGGGTCTCGTTCCTGGCGCGCCCGGTCGGGGCGGTGGTCTTCGGCGCCTATGGCGACCGCCGGGGGCGCAAGCGCGCGCTCACCCTGTCGATCCTGCTGATGACCGCCGGCACCGGCCTGATGGTGGCGATGCCGGGCTACGACACGCTCGGGCCGGCCGCGCCGGTGCTGGTGCTGTGCGCGCGCCTGCTGCAGGGCTTCCTGGTCGGCGGCGAGTTCGCCAGCTCGACCGCCTTCCTGGTCGAGCACCGCCCGGACCGGGCGGGCTATTTCGGCAGCTGGCAGTGGTCGAGCCAGGGCCTCGCCGCGCTGGCCGCGACCGGCATGGGCGTGTTCCTCACCGCCACCCTGTCGGCCGCCGACCTGCAGGGCTGGGGCTGGCGCATCCCGTTCGCGCTCGGGCTCCTGATCGGGCCGCTCGGCTACTACATCCGCCGCCGCCTGGACGAGTCGCCGGCCTTCGTCGAGAGCGGCGCCGCCCGGGCCCCGCTGCGCGAGCTGCTCGGCACGCAATGGCGGCGCCTCCTGCTGACCGTCCTGGTGGTCGCCGTCTCGACCGGCTCGCAATACCTCTCGGTCTACATGCCGACCTACGCGATTCGCGAGCTCGGCCTGCCCGCCGCGACCGGCTTCACCGCCGCGGCGGTCGCCGCGGCGCTGGAGACCCTCGTGGTGCCGTTCGTCGGCATGCTGGTCGACCGCGTCGGCCAGAGCCTGGTGATGATGGCGGCCGCCCTGCTCTTCCTGCTCACGGCCTATCCGGCCTTCGCGCTGGCCGAGGGCCACCGCTCGCTGGCGGTGCTGATCGCGGTGGTCTGCTGGATCGCCCTGCTGAAGTCGTTCTTCAGCGGCGCGCTGCCGTCGCTGATGGCGAAGATCTTTCCGGTCCGCACCCGCGTCTCCGGGATGGCGCTCGGCTACAACGTCGCGGTGCTGGCGTTCGGCGGCTTCGCGCCGTTCTTCGCCCAGTCGCTGATCGGGCTGACGGGATCGCGGCTGGCGCCGTCCTACTACCTGATGGCGACGGCGGCGGTCAGCCTGGCGGCGCTGGTCGCGCTGCGGCGCCGATTGCGCGTCTAGGCAAACGGCGCGCCGCGTGGCACGCATCTGCATCGGCGTTCGCCCGGCCCCGGCCCCGGCCGGGCCTGGCGGCCGGCGAGCGGCCGGCGTGAGGAGGGGATGGTGAGCCCGGTACTGGAGGTCGACCGTCTGGTCGCCGGCTACGAGCCCGGCCTGCCGATCGTGCGCGGCGCCTCGCTCTCGGTCGACGCCGCCGAGATCGTCGCGCTGATCGGCCCCAACGGCGCCGGCAAGTCGACGCTGGCCAAGGCGGTGGCCGGGCTGGTGCCGGCCGAATCGGGCAGCGTGCGCTTCCTGGGCGCCGAGATCCTCGGCCGGCCCGCCCACCGGCTGGTGCATGAGGGGCTGGCCTTCGTGCCGCAGACCGACAACGTCTTCGCCCGGCTCAGCATCGCCGAGAATCTCGAGCTCGCCGGCCATCGCCTCGGCCGCCGCCGGGCGGCGCGGCTGGACGCGCTCTACGCCCTATTCCCCGACCTCGCCGGGCGCAAGCGGCTGCTCGCCGGCCGGCTCTCCGGCGGCCAGCGCCAGATGCTGGCGGTGGCGCGCGCCCTGATCCTCGAGCCGCGGCTGCTGCTGCTCGACGAGCCCTCGGCCGGGCTGTCGCCGCTGATGGTGCAGCAGCTCTTCGCCAAGCTCGCCGAGATCGCGCGCGGCGGCGTCGCCCTGCTGATGGTCGAGCAGAACGTCAAGGCGGGGCTGGCGCTGGCCGACCGCGCCGTGCTGCTGGTCGAGGGCCGCGAGCGGCTCGCCGGGCCGGCCCGCGCCATGGCCGACGACCCGGCCGTGGCCGGGCTCTATCTCGGGGCCGCCGCCTGATGCTGCAGCTGGTCGCCGACGGCCTGATCCTGGGGGCCACCGTCAGCCTCGGCGCCATCGGCCTGACCTTGACCTACTCGATCCTGGGCTTCGCCAACTTCGCCCATGGCGAGCTGATCACGGTCGGCGCCTATGCCGTGCTGTCGCTGCTCGCCGCCGCCGCCGGCGCCGGGCTGGTGCCCGGGCCGGGCAAGCTCGGGGCGCTCTCCTTCGGCTGGCCGCTGCTGCTGGCGCTGGGGCTGGCGCTGCCGCTCACCGGCGGGCTGGCGCTGGCGCTCGACGCGCTGCTGTTCCGCCGGCTGCGCCGGCACGGCGCGGCCATCGCCGTGGTGATCGCCAGCTTCGGCGCCTCGCTGGCGCTGCGCAACCTGGTGGTCTTCGCCTACGGGCCGCAGCCCGAGTACTACAGCCGCGACCTGCAGATCGCCATCCGGCTGCTGCCGGGCCTGCGCGTCACCCCCGACCAGCTGGCGGTGCTCGGCCTCGCCGCCCTGCTGGTCGTGGCGCTGCACCTCTTCCTCAGCCGCAGCACGCTCGGCCGCGCCATGCGGGCGACGGCGGAGAACCCGAGCCTCGCCACCCTGCTCGGCATCGACGTGGCGGCGGTGGTGCGCTGGACCTGGCTGATCGGCGGCGGGCTCGCCGCCGTCGCCGGCACCTTCCTCGGCCTCACCCAGACGGTGCGGCCGGGCATGGGCTTCGACCTGCTGCTGCCGCTCTTCGCCGCCGCCATCCTGGGCGGCATCGGCAGCCCCTACGGCGCCGTGCTGGGCGGGCTGCTGCTCGGGCTGGCGGAGAGCCTGTCGGTGCCGCTGGTCGGCTCGGAGTACCGCCAGGCGGTGGGCTTCCTCGCCATGCTGGCGATGCTGCTGTGGCGGCCGCAGGGGCTGCTGGGGGAGCGCGCGCCGTGACCGGCCTCGTCGCCTACGGCGCCTTCTTCCTGACCATCGCCGCGATCTACGGGCTGATGGCGCTCGGCCTCAACCTGCAATGGGGCATGACCGGCCTGTTCAATGTCGGGGTGGCCGGCTTCTTCGCGGTCGGCGCCTACGCCACCGCGCTGCTCACCGGGCCCGACTATCCCGGCCAGGTCGGCGGCTTCGGCCTGCCGGTGCCGGTCGGCTGGCTGGGCGGGCTGCTGGCGGCCGGCGCGGCGGCGCTGGTGGTCGGCATCCCGACCCTGCGGCTGCGCCACGACTACCTCGCCATCAGCACCTTCGGCATCGCCATCGTCATCCAGCTGGTGGCGCTCAACTTCCAGAGCCTGACCGGCGGCCCGCTCGGGCTCAACTTCATCCCGCGGCCGCTCTACGGCACGATCGCCGACCCGCTCGCCTACAGCCTGTTCTACCTGGCGGTCGTGCTGGGGCTGGTCGGGCTCGCCTACTGGGCCCTGGAGCGGCTGGTGCGCGGCCCCTGGGGCCGGGCGCTGCGCGCCATCCGCGAGGAGGAGACGGCGGCCGCGGCGCTCGGCAAGAACCCGGCCGCCTTCCGGCTGCAGGCCTTCGTGCTCGGGGCCATGCTGATGGGGCTGGGCGGCGGGCTGTTCGCCAGCTTCTTCGGCTTCATCTCGCCGACCGACTTCCAGCCGATCGTCACCTTCCAGCTCTGGACCATGCTGATCCTCGGCGGCTCGGGCAGCAACCGCGGCGCACTGCTGGGATCGCTGCTCGTCTGGGGCCTGTGGAGCGGCAGCGGCGCGCTGCTGCACGAGCTGCTGCCGGCGACCCTGCAGGTGCGCGGCGCGGCGCTGCAGATCGTGCTGATCGGCATCGTCCTGGCGGCGGTGCTGCTGCTCCGCCCGCGCGGCCTGATCGGCGAGGCGCGGGTGGTGTCGCGCCATCTCGGGGGATGACGGGAATGCGGGTCCTGGTCTTCGGTACATGCTATTGCGGCGACGAGAGCAAGCTGCGGCTGCTCGAGCAGTGGGCGGAGGCGCTGCGACGCGTCGCGCCCGGGTTCGACCATCTCGTCGTCGACTCGAACTCCCCGGTGTTCGATACGGCCTCCCTGCCGCTGCTCTCCGGCTTCGGCCCGCGCGGCTTCATCAGCAGCGAGCCGGGCCTGCTGGCGCCCGGCCACCGCTCGATCGTCAGCTTCCCCGACAATGTCGGCCACCTCTCGGCCGGCGGCCGCGACGGCTGGGGCCGCGCCTTCTGCCAGGGACTGCTCGCGGGCATGGCCGGCGGCTACGACTACGTCATCCATGTCGAGGGCGACCTGCTGACCCGGCTCGACCTGCCGGCGATCTGCCGCGACATGGCGGCGCGGCGGATCGAGGCGCTGGCCGCGATCACCCCGGGCAAGGGCTGGCTGGAGACCGGGCTGGTCCTGCTCTCGGTCGGCCTGGTGCGCCGGCTGCGGCTGGTGAAGCGCTACGACTGGAGCCGGCGCAGCCTGCTGCCCTATCCCGAGATCCTGCTCGGCGAGCTGCTCGGCGACGCGGTGCTGCTGCGCCTGTGGCGCGGCTCCAAGGACGACGTCGCGCTCGCCCGCTACCGGATCCGCCATCTCGACTGGCTGACCAAGCCGCGGCAGCCCGGGACCCACGAGGCCTTCCTGTCGAGCGGCGACTGGCCGTCCTCGGGCGGCGGCGACCCGGCCGTGCTGGACGGCCTGCCGCCGACCACCGGGCAGCGCCAGTGAGGTACGGGCTGCTGAGCTACGCCGAATCGATGAATCTCGGCGATGAGATCCAGTCGCTGGCGGCCCGCCGCTTCCTGCCGCGGGTCGACTTCACCGTCGACCGCGAGGCCCTGCCGGACCTGCGGCTGGACGGCCCGGCGAGCCTGATCCTGAACGGCTGGTTCATGCACCATCCGGAGAGGTGGCCGCCGCCCGAGGGGCTGCGCCCGCTGCTCGTCTCGATGCACGTCAGCCGGGACCTGTCGCACGAGAACCGGAGCGGCCTGACCCCCGACCGGCTGCTGCTGACCGGTGCCGGCGCCGAGTATCTGCGGCGCTGGGGGCCGGTCGGGGCGCGCGACTGGCACACGCTCGAGCTGCTCGACCGCGCCGGCATCCCGGCCTGGTGGTCGGCCTGCCTGACCCTGACGCTGGAGCGGCCGCCGGCGCCGCGCGAGGACCTCGTCTGCGCCGTCGATCTCGGCCCGGCGATGATCGAGCAGCTGCAGGCCCGGCTGCGCACCCCGCTGCGCGTCGTCAGCCACCTCGTCCGGGGGAAGGGGACGGCGGAGAAGCTCGCCGCGGCCGAGCGGCGGCTGCAGCTCTACGCCCGGGCCAAGGCGGTGGTCACCACCCGGCTGCACTGCGCGCTGCCCTGCCTGGCGCTCGGCACCCCGGTCCTCTTCGTCGAGCGGGCCGCCGACGCCTACCGCTTCGACGGGCTGCGCGACCTGCTGCACCACGTCGACCGCGACGGCTTCCTCGCCGGCCGCCACGGCTTCGACTGCGATGCGCCGCCGGAGAACCCGGGCTATCACCGGCGCTACCGCGACCGGCTCGTGGAGGAAGCGACGCGCTTCATCGCCGCGGCGGGCGGCTGACGGAGCGACGGCGGCACGGGGGGAGGGGCGGCCGATGTGGCGGTTGGGGCGGGCCCGCCGGGCCCGCCCCGCCGCCACGCCGATGGTCTTGGTCCACCGGTCGCCACCCGAGCTCGCATGGGGTTGCCGGGCACGTTGCGCGGTGCCCGATTGATCCCGTCCGGCGAGCCGCACCCGATCGCGGCTGCGGGCGCGCCCTTTATGCCGCGTCAGGGATGAACGGATCCTGAATGCGGCGGGGCAGGGGCGTGGCCCGCGGCGGGTCCTGCCGGCAGGTCGACAACGAGGGCTGGGCGCGCCCTATTCCGTCCCGCGGCACACAATTTTGCGTCAGCGCGGCGCCCGGCCGGCCACGGCCGGGTCCCGGCGGCGGCGCCTATTCCGGCGACCGCCGCGCCTCCGTCCGGCCGGGACTCTCGTCGGGAGCGGCGAGCAGCCGGCGGCGGCGCGCCGCCACCTGGTTGAGCGCCTCGACCAGCAGGGAGAAGGCGATGGCGGCGTAGATGTAGCCCTTCGGGATGTGGAAGCCCAAGGCGTCGGCGACCAGCGTCATGCCGATCAGCAGCAGGAAGCTGAGCGCCAGCATCTTCACGGTCGGGTGCCGGTTGACGAAGCTCGAGACCGGGCCGGAGGCGGCCAGCATGATGATGACCGCCAGGATCACCGCCGCGGCCATCACCCAGAGCTCGTTCGACATGCCGACCGCGGTGATCACGCTGTCGAGCGAGAAGACGATGTCGAGCACCATGATCTGCAGGATGGTGGCGGCGTAGCTGGCATGCTTGCCGCCGGCCGCGCCATGCTCGTCGCCGCCCTCGATCCGCTCGTGGATCTCGCGGGTGCCCTTGAAGAGCAGGAAGAGGCCGCCGACCAGCAGGATGATGTCGCGCCAGGACAGCGCCAGGCCGAAGACCTCGAGCACCGGCTCGGTCAGCCCGATCAGCCAGCTGAGCGAGGCGAGCAGCGCCAGCCGGGTGATCAGGGCCAGCGCCAGCCCGACCTTGCGGGCGCTGTCGCGCTGCCGCTCCGGCAGGCGGCCGGCGAGGATGGCGATGAACACCAGGTTGTCGATGCCGAGCACGATCTCGAGCGCGGTCAGCGTCAGGAGATTCGCCCAGATCTGCGGGTCGGCGAGCCACGCCATGCGTATGAAGGTCCCTAGCGGCAGGGCGCTTTTTCGGCTGCGCCGTCAACGCTAGGTAAGTATCACGGCCCGCGGTTCAAGCCGAGCCTGCCGCTCGGGCCCCTGGAACAGGGCATCGGGTTGAGGGCCTCGGTGGCGGCGCGCAGCAGGCCGGTGGCCGCCCGGCTGTCGCCCAGCTCGCGCAGCGCGCGATGCGGGATCGGGGTGCCCAGCCGCATGGCGATGCGGGCGCCGATCTTGTTGCGCACCTCGTGGAACAGCAGCGCGTACTTCAGGGTCTGGTGCAGGTTGGCAGCGAGCTGGTAGAGCCCGCTGTTCTGCCCGGCGAAGAAGACCGGCAGCACGTCGGCGCAGCCGGCCAGCGCCAGCTTCGCGGCCAGCGTGCCCCAGGGCAGGTCGACCGCCGGGCCGCGCAGCCGCGGCGCATAGGCGACGGCGCCCGCCGGGAACAGGATGAGAACGCCCCCCTGATCGAGGATCGCCCGCGCCGCCCGGCGCGAGCGCAGGTTGTTCTCCAGCGCCGCCGGGGTCGCGGCGAAATCGACCGGCAGCACGTGGTCGCGCACCTCCGGAGCCTGGTGCAGCACCCGGTGGGTGAGGATGCGGAAGTCGGGGCGGACCTGCGCCACCAGCCAGCAGAGCAGCACCCCGTCGACGACGCCGAACGGATGGTTGGCGACGACGACCAGCGGACCGGTGGCGGGCAGCACCTCGGCCGCCGGCCGGTCGAGATCGACCGCGAGGCGGAGGGCCGCCACGGCGTCGTTCCAGAACTGCTCGCGCGGGCGGCGCCGCGCCTGGTAGTCGAAGTACATCCGCTTGATGCGCGGCTGGCCGGAGACGCGCTCGATGCTCCGCACGACGTGCCGGGCGAGGCGCGAGAGCTCGTCCGACGCGTAGGTGAAGGATGGCGCCGGCAGCGGCGCGGCGAAATCCTCGGGGCTGGCGATGGAGCTGTCCACGCCCCTGGCATAACCCAGCCCGGTTGCAGCCATGTTGCGGCGGCATGTCCGTCGTGCGACGGCGCCGGCCGCGCGAGTCGATTGCAAGGTGCGGGCGGCCGCCGTAAATTGTCCGACAATTCGTTTGGCCGGTGCCGATGAGCGGCCTCGGCAAGCCACGGGAGGAAACATGACGGACCAGCCCAAGATCCCGCCGCACTCGCGCCGCGACTTCATCCGCGCCGCCACCGCGTCCGGTGCGGCCGCGGCCGCGCTGCTCGGCGGCTTCGGCATCGACCCGGTCTTCGCCGCCGAGGCGGCCAAGGCGGTCGGCCGCTCCGAGAAGCCGCTGAAGGCGGCCTTCTCCAACGCCGGGTTGCAGGCCACCTGGTGCGCCCAGGGCAAGCAGGCGGCGGAGTACTGGGGCAGCCTGTTCAACGTCGAGGTGACCTGGTTCGACGGCGAGCTCTCGGCGCCCAAGCAGCGCGCCGCGATCGACAACATGGCCTCGCAGAAGTGGGACTTCGTCGCCATCCAGGCCTTCGGCATCGGCACGCTGACCCAGCCGGTGCAGAAGATGATCGACGCCGGCATCCCGGTGATCGACATGGACACGCTGATCGCCCCGCTCGACAAGATCAACGTCCACACCCTGCTCGCGCCGGACAACGTCTTCATGGGCTCGGCGGTGACCCAGGCGCTGGTCAGCGCGATCGGCGGCAAGGGCAAGATCACCATGACCCAGGGCGCGCTCGGCCATACCGGCGCGCAGGGCCGGGCCAAGGGCTTCGAGCAGGTGGTCAAGCAGTATCCCGGGATCGAGGTGCTCGACACCCAGCCGGCCGACTGGGACGTCGCCAAGACGGCGCGCATCTGGGAGACCCTGCTGACCAAGTACCCGGAGATCGACGCCGCCTTCTTCCACAATGACGACATGGCGCTCGCCGCCTACAACGTCATGAAGGCGCACGGCCGCACGAAGATCCTGATCGGCGGCGTCGACGCCATGCCGCCGGCGCTGGCGGCGGTGGCCGACGGCCGCATGCACGCCACCGTGCGCAACCCGTCCTGCCGCATCCATGGCGGCGCCATCATCGCCGGCGTCGCCGCGGTGGTCGGCGGCGAGAAGACCGGCGAGGGCGGCATCCCGAAGAGCGTCGTCACCGACGGCCCGGTGGTGACCAAGGAGAACGCGCCCGGCATGATGTGGATGGAGAGCCACTTCCTCATCTGAGCCGGGACGAGTGCCGGGGAGGGGGCGAGGCCCGTGCCGCTTCGCCCCCTCTCGCGTTTTTCCTCCCCCGTCGGCGCGGGCGGGGGACAAGGATGGCGATGACGGCAGAGACTGAGACCAGGACGGGGCCGGCGGGCGAGCCGCTGCTCGAGCTCACCGGCATCTCCAAGAGCTTCGGCGGCGTCGCCGCGCTGCGCGAGGTCGACTTCGCGCTGCGGGCCGGCGAGATCCACGGGCTGGTCGGCGAGAACGGCGCCGGCAA
The DNA here is from genome assembly GCA_046349435.1 of Dongiaceae bacterium. Lineage (GTDB taxonomy): Bacteria > Pseudomonadota > Alphaproteobacteria > Dongiales > Dongiaceae > JAXMCI01. Next base: position 182,797 of record JAXMCI010000014.1, read on the forward strand.
GTCGACCCTGATGAAGATCATCGCCGGGGTGCATACCGACTTCGAGGGCGAGATGCGGCTGTTCGGCCGGCCGACCCGCTTCCGCTCGCCGCGCGACGCGCTGGCGTCGGGCATCGGCATGGTGCACCAGGAGCTGAGCGTGGTGCGCGAGCTCAGCGTCGCCGAGAACGTGTTTCTCGGCACCCAGCCGGTCAACCGGCTGGGGCTGGTCGACTGGCCGACCATGGGGCGCGAGGCCGGCCAGCATCTGCGCGACCTCGGCATCGACGTCGATCCCTGGGCGAGCATGGGCTCGCTGCCGCTCGGCCTGCAGCAGCTGATCGAGCTCGGCCGGGTGCTGTTCTCCGGCGCCCGCATCATCATCCTCGACGAGCCGACCTCGGCCTTGTCGCCGCCGGAGATCGAGCGCCTGTTCGGCCTGCTGCGCCGGCTGCGCGCCGACGGGCGCAGCATGATCTTCATCTCGCACTTCCTCGACGACGTGCTGGCCATCTGCGACGAGGTGACGATCTTCCGCAACGGCCGCAAGATCGTGAACGCGCCGGTTGGCGGAAGCGACAAGGGCGCGGGAACCGACAAGGGGGCCGGCATCGACAAGGCCTGGGTGATCCAGCGCATGATCGGCCGCGGCCATGACGAGCTCGAGGAGAGCTACACCGGCGAGGTCTTCCTCGACAGCAAGCCGGCGGCGCCGGTGGTGCTGGCCGCCGCCGGCCTGTCGCGCGAAGGCGCCTACCGCGACGTCTCGCTCGAGGTGCGCAAGGGCGAGGTGCTCGGCATCTACGGCTTCATGGGCTCGGGCCAGCTCGAGCTCGCCCGCACCCTGTTCGGCAAGCTGCCGCCCGATGCCGGCAGCATGCAGGTCGACGGCCGGCCGGTGAAGCTCAACAGCACGGCGGCGGCCAAGCGCGCCGGGCTCGCCTTCGTGCCGGAGAGCCGGCGCAGCATGCTGTTCGCGCTGGAGCCGGTCTTCAAGAACATGTCGATCAGCATCCTGGAGCGGATCTCGCGGCTGTGGGTCAAGCCGGCGGTCGAGCGGCGCATCGCGGCCGGCCATGTCGAGAAGCTGTCGATCCGGCCGCCGCTGGTCGACCGGCCGCTCGGCACGCTGTCCGGCGGCAACCAGCAGAAGGTGGCGCTCGCCCGGTGGCTGACCCACCTGCCGGCGGTGCTGATGCTGAGCGAGCCGACCCGCGGCATGGATGTCGGCGCCAAGGACGACGTGGTGAAGATCGTGCGCAGCCTGCGCGACCAGGGCATCGGCATCATCGTCGTCTCGACCGAGCCGGAGACCGTGCTCACCCTTGCCGATCGCATCCTGGTGATGAAGAAAGGGGCGATCGCCCACGAGTTCGCCAGCGAGGCGGTGAGCAAGGACCGCCTGCTCGCCGCCGCCTGAGGGCGGATGGACAGGGCCCGAATCGAGGAAGCACGCGCATGACCGCCCCGGCCGCCCCCGCCGCTCCCGCCCGCCGCTCCGGCCTCCGGATCTGGCTGCGCCACCGGCTGCGCAACATCGCGCCCTTCGCGACGCTGCTCTTCCTGGTGATCTTCTTCAGCGTCGCCAGCCCGTCCTTCGCCACCTTCGACAACCTCGCCAACATCCTGACCCAGATCTCGGTCACCGGGATCATGGCGGTCGGCCTCACCTTCGTGATCCTGACGGCGGAGATCGACCTCAGCGTCGCCGCCATCGCCAACGCCACCGGCATCGCCGTCGCCTTCTTCACGCTGCAGGACGAGAGCGTCAACATCGCCAACCTGCCGCTGCCGGGCTTCGCCGCGATCCTGCTGGCGCTGGCCGGCTGCTTCGTGCTCGGCGTGGTCAACGCCTTCGGCATGACCCGCATCGGCATCCCGTCCTTCATCATGACGCTGGCCATGCTGCAGATCGGCGCCGGCGTCTGCGCCATGCTGGTGCGCGGCCAGATCGCCTACAACGTGCCGGACCTGATCGGCACGCTCGGCGCCGGCTCGATCGGGCCGGTGCCGTGGCTGGTGATCGTGCTGGCGATCACCCTGCTGATCGGCCATGTCGTGCTGACCTACACGCGCTTCGGCCGCTACGTCTACATGGTCGGCGGCAACCGCGAGGCGGCGGAGTATTCCGGCGTCAACGTCCGCGGCATCGTGGCCTCCGTGATGATCATCTCGGCGGTCTGCTCGGGCCTCGCCGGCATGCTCGGCGTCGCCCATTTCGGCAGCGCCCAGCAGAACGAGTTCGACAACTACCTGCTCGATTCGATCTCCGCGGTGGTGGTCGGCGGCACCAGCCTGTTCGGCGGCCAGGGCGGCATCCCCAACACCATCGTCGGCCTGTTCGTGCTCGGCGTGCTCAATAACGGCCTCGACCACGTCAATATCGACAGCTTCCTCAAGATCCTGATCCGCGGCCTGATCCTGCTGGCGGCGCTGATCATCAACGTCTACGCCCAGCGGCTGCGCGCCACCCCGTCGAGCCCCTCCGGCGCCGCCTGACGCGGCGGTAGGAAAGAAGTAGCTCACGCGGAGGCGCGGAGCCGCGGAGAAGAGGCTGTACGAGACCCGCCGGCGCACCCCTCCGCGGCCTCCGCGGCTCCGCCGTGCCAGACCTGGTGCCTCTCCGGCGCGCCGGGGGTGGCGGATTGCGGGGCGGCGGTCGCCGCCCCATATGGCGGATCGCATCGACCTTCGAGGCGGAGGCTGCCATGACGCCGCAGGAACGCGAGTTGCTGACCAACCTGATCGACCGGCTGCGCCAGGCGCCGGCGCAGAAGCGCGACGGCGAGGCCGATCAGGCGATCGCCGGCCTGCTGCGCGAGCGCCCCGACGCCGCCTACCTGCTGGCGCAGACCGTGCTGATCCAGGACTATTCGCTGCACCAGGCCCAGGCGCGGATCGCCGAGCTGGAGAAGCAGGCCGAGCCCGCCGAGCCCGAGGGCGGCAGCTTCCTCGGCGGCCTGTTCGGCCGCGCCCCAGCCGGCGGCGCCGCGCCGGCCGATGGCGGCGCCCGCCGCCGCGCCGGGCCCGTGGGGCAGCGCCGCCGCCGGGCCGTTCGCCCAGGGCGGCGGCGGCTCCTCCTTCCTGCGCAGCGCGGCCGCCACCGCGGCCGGCGTGGCCGGCGGCGCGCTGCTCTTCCAGGGCATCGAATCGCTGCTCGGCCTCGGCCATGGCGGGCTCGGCGGCTTCGCCAACGCCGCCCAGCCCGGCATCAGCGAGACGGTGATCAACAACTACTACGAGGATCCGGGCGCGCTGGCTGCCGGCACCCGGGACGCCGGCATTGCCGATCCCGGCTCCGACGCGGGCGGCGGCCTGCTCGATGCCGGCTACGACCCCGGCAGCGATCTCGCCGACGGCCTCGACAGCGGCGATCTCGGCGGCAGCGACTTCGGCGGCGGCGACTTCACCGACGTCTGACGCGCCCGCCCGACCCTGCCCGGAGTCCCCTTGCCGGCCGGCCACGCCTGCTGAAAGATGCGGCGGCTCCCGCCGGCGGGGGACCCCCGTGGGGAGGCGGGACGGCGGATGATCAGCCTGGCTTGCGACGTCGGCGGCACCTTCACCGACCTGGTGGTGATGGCGCCCGACGGCTGGCGCCTGCACAAGGCGCCGACCACCCCCGCCGACCCGGTCGAGGGCGTGCTGGCGGCGATCGACCTCGCCGCCGCCGCGGCCGGCCGTGAGCGGCGCGCCTTCCTCGCCGGCGCCGACCGCTTCGTCCACGCCACGACGCGGGCGATCAACGCCATCCTGACCGGCGGCACGGCGCGCACCGCCTTCCTGACCACCGCCGGGCACCGCGACGTGCTGCTGCTGCGCGAGGGCGGCCGGCTCAACCCCTACGACAACCGCCAGGGCTTCCCGAAGCCCTACGTGCCGCGGGCGCTGACCTTCGAGGTGCCGGGGCGGATCGGGGCGGCCGGCGAGGTCGTGACGCCGCTCGACGCGGCGGCGGTGCTGGCGATCGTCGAGCAGCTGAAGGCGGCGCGGGTCGAGGCGGTCGGCGTCTGCCTGCTCTGGTCGATCGCCAACCCGGCGCACGAGCTCGCGGTGGGCGCGCTGCTCGAGCGCCACCTGCCCGGCGTGCCGGTGACGCTCTCGCACCGCCTCAACCCGATCGTGCGCGAGTACCGGCGGGCCTCGGCCGCCTGCATCGACGCCTCGCTGAAGCCGCTGATGACCCGCTACCTCGCCGGGCTGGCCGAGCGGCTGGCCGCGGCGGGATTCGCCGGCCGCACCCTGATGGTGACCAGCCAGGGCGGGGTGATCGACGCCGCCGCGGCGGCGGCCGCGCCGATCCATGCGCTCAATTCCGGGCCGGCCATGGCGCCGGTCGCCGGCCGCCACGCCGTCCGGCTCGACGCCGCCGGCGCCGACGCCATCGTCGCCGATACCGGCGGCACCAGCTACGACGTCAGCCTGGTGCGGCGCGACCGGCTGCCCTGGACCAGCGAGAGCTGGCTGGGCCCGCGCTTCCTCGGCCACATGACCGGCTTCCCGGCGGTCGACGTCGAGAGCATCGGCGCCGGCGGCGGCTCGATCGCCTGGCTCGACGGCGGCGGGCTGCTGCATGTCGGGCCGCAGAGCGCCGGGGCGGCGCCGGGCCCGGCCTGCTACGGGCGCGGCGGCACCCGGCCGACCGTCACCGACTGCGCGCTGGCGCTGGGCTATCTCGATCCCGGCCGGTTCCTCGGCGGCCGCATGGCGCTCGATGCCGCGGCGGCGCGGCGCGCCATCGAGAGCGAGCTCGCCCAGCCGCTGCGCCTGCCGGTCGAGGCGGCCGCCGCCGCGGTGCTCGACCTGCTGACCCAGGCGATGGTGGCGGCGATCGAGGAGATCACCGTCAACCAGGGCATCGACCCGCGCGCCGCCGTGCTGGTGGCCGGCGGCGGCGCCGCCGGCTTCAACAGCGTCGCCATCGCCCGCCGGCTCGGCTGCCGCGCCACCCTGTTCCCCGAGCTCGGCGCCGCGCTGAGCGCCGCCGGCGCGCTGCTCTCCGACCTCGTCTACACCGACGGCCGCGTCCGCTACCTGCGGAGCGACGCGCCCGACCCGGCCGCGGCGCAGGCGGTGCTGGCCGAGCTCGCCGCCGGCGCGGCCGCCTTCCACGCCGAGGCCGGGCCGGGCGAGACCCGCACCGACTTCTGGGTCGAGGCGCGCTATCCCCAGCAGACCTGGGAGATCGAGGTGCCGGTCCGGCCCGACGCCTTCGA
>JAXMCI010000015.1:0-183832 GCA_046349435.1 Dongiaceae bacterium
TCCAATGGCTGCAAGGCCGAGATCGCCGCCCTGCAGCGCGCCCAGCAGCAGAAGCAGGCCGGGGCCTGCGCCGCCGACGCGGAGAAGCTGTGCAAGGGCGTGCAGCCCGGCGGCGGCCGGATCCAGGCCTGCCTGAAGCAGCACAGCGCCGAGCTGTCGCCCGCCTGCACCGCGGCGACGGCCGGGCGCTGAGCCATGGCCGGGCGGCAGAACGCGCTCGGCCAGCCGATCGGCGAGCCGCTGCCGGGCTGGACGGCCCGGCCGCGGCCGCCGCTGGCGCCGATCGAGGGGCGCCACTGCCGGATCGAGCCGCTCGATCCGGAGCGCCACGGGGCCGCGCTGCACCGGGCCTTCGCCGAGGATGGCGAGGGCCGGATGTGGACCTACCTGACCTACGGCCCGTTCGCCACGCTCGCCGACTGGCGCGCCTGGGCCGAGCCGGCGGCGCGCAGCCAGGACCCGCTGTTCCACACGATCCTCGACGGGAACGGCGAGGCGCTCGGCGTCGCCTCCTATCTGCGCATCGATCCGGCGAACGGGGCGATCGAGGTCGGCAACATCCACTACGCGCCGCGCCTGCAGCGCACCGTCGCGGCGACCGAGGCGATGTTCCTGATGATGCGCCGGGTCTTCGACGAGCTCGGCTACCGCCGCTACGAATGGAAGTGCGACTCGCTGAACGCGCCCTCGCGCCGGGCCGCGCTCAGGCTGGGCTTCGCCTATGAGGGCCTGTTCCGCCAGGCCGTCATCTATCGCGAGCGCAATCGCGACACCACCTGGTACGCCATCGTCGACAAGGAATGGCCGGCGCTGCGCGCCGCCTACGAGGCCTGGCTCGACCCGGCCAACTTCGACGCCGCCGGCCGCCAGCGCCGCAGCCTCGGCGCGCTGACCGGCGCGGCGACGGCGCCGCTGCGCTGAGGTCACGCCGGCCGCGAGCCGGCATCTGTGACGAATCCGACGGCGCCGAGATCGCGATAGAAGCGGCCGAGCCGGGCGGCGTCGGCGGCGAACCAGCCGGCGAGCCAGTCGCCATAGGCCGTCGCGGCCGGCTGCGGCGGCGCTGCGCCGGTCAGGACGGCGGCGGCCAGGTGACCCGCCATCATGCCGGTCATGATCGCCTTCAGCACGCCATGCGACGAGGTCGGGTCGAGGGTGGCCGCGGCGTCGCCGACCATGAACCAGCCGGGGCCGGCGGTGCGGGCGGCGAGCCGCCAGGTGACGTCGGCGCCGCGCGCGCGGCCGCGCGGGGCGAGGCCATTCAGCTCGTCGGGCAGCCACCCGGCCGGCGGCGGCGCGGCGAAGGACAGCCGCGTCCACTGGTAGGTCGCCGGGCGGACCCGCGCGGTCCAGGTCCAGCCGGTCGCATCGGCGACCAGCGCCGGCGCATCGTCGCGCGCGGGGCAGGAACCCTCGACATGGCCGTAGCGGGCGATGAGCCGCGGCGAGCGCGCCCGGGCGGCGATGCGAAGGGCGCGGCCCAGCCAGCGGGCGCGGCCGCTGGCATCCACCACCAGCCGCGCCCGCAGCGGCCCGGCCGCCGTCGCGACGCCGCAGGGCACGCCGTCCTCGACGAGCAGGCCGGTGACGGCGCAGGGCTGGCGGACGGCGACCCCGAGCTCGGCGGCACGCGCCAGCAGCAGCGCGTCGAAATCGGCCCGCCAGACCTGGAAGCCCTGCCACGACCCGCCGGCATCCCTGCCGAACGCCTCGAAGCGCGGCGGACCGCCCCAGGCGATCCACAGGCCGGGATGGCGGGCGCCGACGACGCCGTCCAGGCGATCGGCGATGCCGAGTTGTCCGAGCAGCGGCTCCACGCCGGGATGAAGCGTCTCGCCCGGCCGGTCGCTGCCGGCGCGGTCGCGCTCGAGCAGGATGACGCTGCGGCCGCGCGCGGCAGCGGCGATCGCCGTCGCGGCGCCGGCCGGCCCGCCGCCGACGACGACTAGGTCGGCATCGAGCTGTCGACGGTCCATCGGCCCTCGCCGTGGCGGAGCAGGACGACGTTCCCGGCGACATAGGCGAAGGCCTGCTCGATGACCTCGACGAACACGGTGTGCAGGTCGTCGGGATCCGGGATCTCCTTGCCCCAGCGAAAGACATGGAACCCGTAGCGGCGCGCCCCGGCGAGCCGCGCGCCGGCCTCCCGTTCCGCCGCCGCGAGGTCGGCGTCGCCGGCGGCCACCGACCGGAACGACAGCACCGCCCAATCCGCCTTGGCCCGGATCACCTTGTGCGTCGCCGTCGGCTCGCCGTGCCGGGCGAGGAAGTCGGGATCGTGGATCCCGAGGCTCCAGTAGACCGCCTCCATGGCCAGGATGCGGGCCTTGTACTCGGCGGCGTCGATGCGGGCCGTCAGCGCCGCGGTCATCGTCCCCAGCAGATCGATGTAGTCCGTGCGCCAGGCATTGGCGTAGGCGACGACCGGCCGGTCGCCGTGCCTGGCCAGGCGCGGGCCATGCACGCCGTCCCAGGGCAGCAGGCGGCCGTCGGGCAGCGGCGCGCTGCCGATCTCCTGGTCGGTCAGCGGCACGATCGTCGGATAGGGGTAGAAGACGCCGCCGATCCGCTTGTCCGGCGGGAAGGTGCGCGTCGAGTCCGGCGCGACGCCCGGCCAATAGGCGCCGAGCGCGGCGCAGAGCTTGGCGTCCTCGATGAAGGGCGAGCCGAGCGCGTGGCCCGTCAGGAACTTGCGCAGCGGCTGCTCCGGATCGGTGTAGTAGACGTTCTGGCTGGTCTCCCAGCCCGGGTCGAACAGGCCGGGCGAACCGTCGGGCAGCCCGACCTTCTCGCCCGGCACCGGGCCGTTGGGTGCCTGGGCCGGCCCCGGGTCTTCGGCCGGCTGCGAGACGATCGCCGCGACGGTGACGTCCTGCAGGCTGAAGCCCACCCCCAGGTTGACGTTGGCGGCGATCCGGGTCTGCGACAGCGCCAGCGGCGGCAGGGCCCACAGCGCGGCGCGCACCGGCGCCGGCACCTCGTTCTGCCACCACACCATCAGCTCGCGCTGGTTCACCTTGGGAAAGAAATCCGGCAGGCCGACCATGCAGTAGGCTGGCAGGCGGGCATCGAGACCATCCTCGATCTCGGGGCAGCGCGCCGCGATCCACCCGTCGCCGGCGGCGTCGTAGTAATGCAGCGCCTGGTAGCCGCCGCGGCGGAAGATCTCGTCCATGTCGGGCCGGTCGTTCAGATTCTCGATCTGGCCGTTGGGCAGCACGCGATGACGGATGTTGACGTATTCCGGGGCCGGCCGCTGCGTCTGCTGGGCGGCATCGTCGAGATAGGCCGGCTCGCCGGGCGGCAAGGCGGGCAGCACCTGCAAGGAGGAGAGCTGGTTGTTCTGCGGATCGGACATGTAGCGGCCGTCGACCGGGAAGGTCAGCGGCCGGCCCTTGTATTGCGCCGGCGTCACCAGCGGCGACGGGCGCGGCTCGAGCACGCCGTCGCCATAGTCCTGGCGCGACGACAGCGAGCCCAGCATCTCGTCCTTGATGACGAAGGGGAACTGCTCGAGGTCGTCGCCGCGCCAGTTGTTCTCGAGGCCGTTGAGATCGAGGAAGCGGTGGAACTCGGCCAGCAGGTCGTTGCGCAAGCCCCGCTCGAGCGTCAGCCGGAGGTCGAGGCCGGCGATGCATTCGGGCCCGGAGAACAGCTTGTGGATCGGCACCCAGAAATCGAGCTTGTCGTCGCCCGGCTGGATGTCCTGCGGCCCGAAGCTGTCCCAGCGTCCCGTCATCCTGACCGCGAGGAAGGCGGCGAAGCGCCGCGGCACGACGCGGAAGTCGAACGGCCGCGCCTCGTCGGCGGCCGTGAAGAGCCGGCGGCGCGCGTCGTAGTGCGGCTCGATCGACCCCAGCCGGGCGATGCCGGCGCGGGCGAAGCAGAGCTCGGCGTGGCGGCCATGCACCGACTCCGGCGCATTGCGGTATTGCAGGGCGAAGACCGCGAGCCCGAGCGGCCGCCCGGCGGCGCGCCGGCGCAGCGCGTCGAGCGTCGGCGGGCTGCAGCCATAGACATAGTTTTCCACCGCCTCGATCTCGGCCAGCGTCGGAAAGCCGCCGAGCTCGGTGCCGGCGCGGTCGGCCACGACGGTCGGCGCCGCCAGCGCGTGATAGAGCAGGCTGCGGTCGGGGTTGCCGGGCTCGATCGCGCGGACGGCCGTGACGTCGAAGTCGCCGAACCCCGGATGAGTGCGGTCGATGTGGGCGAGCGGCTTGGCGAGCTCGCGCCGGAGATCGCCGGCGGCGATGTCGAGCTCGCCGCCCGTGGCATCGAGCAGCAGCTGCCGCCAGCCCAGCGGCGCCAACCGGCGGCAGGCGGCTGCCACCGGGTCGATCAGCGCTCCGGGGCCGGACGCCAGCGCGAGCTTGTCCAGCCCGGCCGTGGCCGCCACGCCAAAGGCAAGCGTGGCACCCTTGAGGAAGGTCCGCCGCGTCGTCATCCGTTTCCCCCGCCTTTGAGGCCGCCGAAAATCCCCCGATGCCGCGGCCCGGACGCACGATCGCGCCGGCATCCAGACTAGGTCTGCGCGATGGTGGTTGCAAATCGATTGCCGGGGGCGAAGCGGCGGGCGCATTCGCCGACGCTTTCCTGTCCGGCCTGAGGTCACGCCCGCCGCGAGCCGGCGTCAGCGTCGGGGCAGCAGCATCCGCTTGAGGCGGCGGGCGTAGCGCAGCGGCAGCCACTGCCGCGCCTCGGCGAGCAGGATCATGTCCTCGGTGCCGGGCGAGAGGTTCTCGACCGCCTCCGTCCCGAGACGGCGGATGTTGTACGAGCCGGGAAAGGCGGCAGCCAGGCGGCGGGACGGCAGCCGGTCGGGCCGCGCATCCTTGGCGAACACCATGACGCAATCGTTCCAGCCCCCGACCCCGCGCCTGGCGACGAACGACTCGGCGAGCTCGATGCGATGCCCCTCGCGCCGCGCCCAGGCGGCGAGCGACAGCCCGGCATCGGGATAGAAGCGCCAGCTGTCGATCGGGACGCGATGATACTGCCCGTTGGAGGGCGCATTCACGTAGATGTAGCCGCCCGGCCTGGTCACGCGCGCCATCTCGAGGAAGGCGAGCCAGAACATCTCGACGTGCTCCAGGCAGGAGGACGAGACGACGGCGTCGAACCGGTCCGAGGGGAACGGCAGGGAATAGGGCTCCTCGAGCACCACGTCGACACCCGGCCCCGCCGCCACATCGACGCCGGTGAAGCCGGCGCCCGCCGGCGCGGCCTGGCGCAGGCCGCCATTCACGTCGCGCGAGCCGATCTCGAGGATCTCCGCCGGGCGGTCCCCGAGGTAGATCGCGAAGAAGGCGCGCCCGATGGCGAAGGCGGTGTCGTGCATGGCGGGCTGGCCTCCGCGAGGGGTCGGCTGCGCCGACGGCAAGCCTGGATAGCAGGCCGGTCGCGCGCTGACAACCGCGCCTGCGCAGCTGGCGCGGCAAATCGTCCGGCCGGCGCGCGCCTCTGAGCGAGCGCTCGCCTGCCCGCAGGCTGAGCCTGAAGGAACCCTGCCGCTCGACGAGCGCGTCGCCGATGCCGCCGACGAGGCGGAGCTCGACGACATCTACGAAACCGAGCGCCGATTGATCTATGTCGCCTGCACCTGGGCGCGCGAGCATCTGCTGCTTACTGGCGTAGCACCGACGTCCGAGCATCTCGCGGATCTTGCCGCATAGGGTGCGACCACGCCGGCCCGCGGCGCAGCGAGGCCGGCGGAATGAGAGGCAGGCCGGCGCGGTTTCCGTGACGGGTCGAGGGCTGGAGGAGAGGCCTCCGGGGCTGCCGAGCTCTCCCGCGCTCTTGCGGCATACGCTCCGACTGCGTATATTATATTTATACGTAAATCCAGGAGCCGCCGGATGGCCAGGATCAAGGGCAAGAACGAGGAGCCCCTTCACCCCATCGTTCAGGCTGCATTGCCGCTTGCCATCGCCGCCGGCGCCGGCGAGCTCGCCGCCGCGGCGGCGGAGCCGACCGCGGTCGGGCGTACGCTGGCTGCGTTGCTCGGGCATGAGCTCGCGGTCAGCCATCGGCTGGTGATGCGGCTGGCGGCGCGGCTCGACGGGATGATCGACGAGCTGGGACCGGGTGCGGGCGACGAGCGCACCGGCATCGAGGCGGCGCGGCTCGCCGCCGTCGTGGCACGCATGATGGAGCGCTATCGCGTCGGGGTGATGGCGCTGCACACGCTCCGGGGCAAGGACGGGATCATCGAGAAGGTGGTCGGGCTCTATTGGGGGCAAGCCGGGACGACGACGACCCGGGCGGCCCGCAGGGCGGGTCCGGCGGTCCGGGCGGTGGCGGTGCCGCGTCTCCGGGCGATGCCGTGAGAGTCCGGCTGCGCGCCGGCCGGTGCCGCTCCCGCAGCCCGCCCCGGCCGGCTGCGCAGCGGCAATCCCTCCGGCGAGCTCGCCGCGGCGCTGCGCTGCGGCGCGCGCACCCGGTCGGCGGCGCCTGCTGCGCCAGCCGGCGATGGCCAACGGCCGCGGCCGGATGCATGGCGGCAACAGCCGCGGGCCGGCCACGGCGGCCGGGCGGGAACGCGCGCGCCGGGCGCGGCTGCGGCACGGGCATGCAGCGCGGCCGCCATCGGGCTGCGCGCCGAGGCCGCCGCCGCCGGGCGGCGGCTGGCGGCGCTGGCGGCCACCGCGGCGGAGCCCTCCGCCGAGGCGCGCGCCCGGCGGGCGGCCTCGCCGGGCATGGGGTGGATCGCTCGGAATCGCCTCGCGCGTCGCGGCCCCGCCGGGCGGGCCCCCGCCCGCGCGCCGCATCCTCACTCCGTGAGCCCGAACACCCGGGCCAGGAAACGGCCGAGATCGCGGTTCGACATCTGCCGGACATTGTCGTCCCGGCCGATCGGATAGGGCCGGCTCTCGACGCAGAGGCCCAGGATGATCTTGCGGGTGAGCGTGCCGGTCATCGGCAGCCAGGTGTCGTCGTCCCGGATCGTGCCGTCGCGCTCGACGGTGAGCCGGCAGGGCGACAGGTTGCGGCCGATCAGCCGGCGCGCCCAGCCGCCGTCCCACTGGTGCACCGCGCCGGGATAGGCGTGCACCTCGACCGTGCTGCCGCCGGCGCGCAGGTCCGCGGCGACCTCGGCGCAGCGCCGCGGGTCGATCAGCTCGTCCCTGGCGCCGTAGAGCATGAGCAGCGGCGCGCCGGTGGTGCGCCTGTCCTCGAAGCGGGCGATGCAGGGGCCGTAGAAGGCGACGTGGCCGGCGAAGCGCAGCCCGTCGGGCGCCAGCCGCCGGGCGACGTCGGCGGACATCGCGTACATCGTGGCCATGGCGCCGTAGGAGAACCCGACCAGCACGACGCGCTGCGGGTCGATCTCCGGCCGGGCGGCGAGGAAGCGCAGCGCGGCATAGGCATCGGCCATCAGCATCGTCTCGGTGATGTTGATCAGCCGGTCGATATAGGCCACGCCGCGGTCGCGCCGCGCGCCGAAGGAATCGACGGCCAGCGCCGCGACGCCCAGCGCGGCCAGCTGCGGCCCGTAGGTCAGCTCGCGGCTGGCCAGGACTCCCGCCGAGCCGTGCAGCATGATCACGGCCGGCACCGAGCGCTGGGGGTGCCGGCCCGGCGGCAGGAACAGCCGGCCGATCGCGGTGGTCGGCTCCGCCCCGGCGGCATCGGTGAGAGCGAAGGGGCTGCTGCTCGGGAACTGCACCGGCGTCCCGGCGACGCCGGCAACCGAGTCGGGCGCCGGCCAGGCGGCGGGCGACGCCAGCCGCGAGGCGGCCCCGGCACTGCCCGTCCCCGCGCTGCCCGTCCCGGCGCCGCAGAGGGCGACGGCCAGCGCCGACGCCAGCAGGCAGGCCAGACCCCGACGCATCGCGCCATCCCTCGCCGTCGATCCGGCCCCTGAGGTGGGGGCCGGCCGGGTCACCGGCAAGTGCGGCGGCCGATCACAGCGATTGCGCGTGGCGCGCCTCGGCGTCGGCCCAGTCCTGGTTGGGCACCAGCGGGTACCAGCCCGGCCGCGACGGGTCGCGGTCGTAGGGATAGCCGCCGAGCTTGCGGTAGAGCGCGGCATAGCGCTCCAGCCGGTCGCGGTCGAGCTCGACGCCGAGGCCGGGGCCGTCGGGCACGGCGATGCCGCCGCCGGCATAGGAGCGCTTGCCGCCCTGGATGACGTCGTCCACGAGGTGGTGGTAGTGGGCGTCGGCCGAGAAGGTCAGGTTGGGCAGCACCGCGCCGAGATGCAGCATCGAGGCGAGCTGGATGCCGAGCTCGCCCGAGGAATGCACGGCGATGCCGGTCTGCATCGTCTCGCAGACGCCGGCCGCCTTGAGGCAGGGCCGCACCCCGCCCCAGAAGGTGGTGTCGAGCAGGATGACGTCGACGGCGGGGTCGCGCAGGTTGGTGGCGAGCTGCTCGAAATTGACCACCACCGTGTTGGTGGCGAGCCGGATTGGCACCGCGGCGCGCACCTGGCGCATGCCGTTGAGGCCCCAGGTCGGATCCTCGTAGAAGTCGTTCGGCAGGTCGGCGATGGCGCGGCCGAAGCGGATCGACTCCTCGATCGAGAAGGCGGCGTTGGGGTCGTAGCGGAAGGTGTCGTCCGGGAAGGCCTCGGCGAGCGCCCGGTAGCAGGCGAGCTCGTGCTTCGGCGCGAACACGCCGCCCTTCAGCTTGTGGCTGGTGAAGCCGTGCCGCGCCTTGAGCGCGCGGGCATGCGCCACCAGCTGCTCGGCCGTGCGCACCTCGTGCGTCCCGGAATCGTCGGTGGCGAAGCGGAAGAACAGGTAGGAGGCGAAGGGCACGCTGTCGCGCAGCTTGCCGCCGAGCAGCGCATGGGCCGGCACGTCGAGCGCCTTGCCGACGATGTCGAGGCAGGCGAACTCGAGGGCGGCCAGCAGCTGGGTGCGGTTGTTGTAGAGGCTGGCGGTCGGGTTGGCGACGGCCCAGCGCAGCGCCTCGAGCCGGAACACGTCGTGGCCGACGAGATGGGACTGCAGCCCGCGGAACGCCGCCTCGGCGCTCTCGCCGCCGCCGCCCATCTCGCCGAGGCCGGTGATGCCGGCGTCGGTGTCGACCTCGACGATCGTCCGCACGAAGCGATTCCAGTGGGCGCCGTTGGAATGGCGCAACGCCGCCTCGAGCGGCACCGTGACGGTGGTCGGGCGAATGGCGGTGATGCGGATCGGCGCGCGCATGGCCCTACCAGCCGCCGTCGATGGCGATGTTCTGGCCGCTGATCATGTCGGAGGCCGGCGAGATCAGGAACAGCACGAGATCGGCGATGTGGCGCGGCTCGATGCGCGCCTTCACCGCCTGGTTCTCCAGGATCCAGTCGTTGTACTGCTGCAGCCGGTCGCCATAGACGCGCGCCTCGGCCTCGGAGACGACGGCGCCCGGCGACACGGCGTTGACCCGGATCCCGTGCGGCCCGAGCTCGCGCGACAGCGTCTTGGTCAGCCCGAGCATCGCCCCCTTCGAGGCGACGTAGGGGACGTAGCCGTCCCAGCGCCCGATCAGGGTGATCGAGCAGAAATTGACGATCTTGCCGTAGCCCTTGGCCTTCATTCCGGGCGCCGCGGCCTGCGCCAGCACGAAGGCGGCCGAGGAGTTGACCCGGATCTGGTCCTCGTACTCCGCGATCGAGAAGGACTCGAACGGCCGGTTGATGATCAGCGCGGCGTTGTTGATCAGGATGTCGATGCCGCCGGTCTCCGCCGCGAGCGCCTCGGCGGCCGCCCGCGTGCCGGCAAGGTCGTTGAGGTCCTGGCCGAGCCAGCGCGCCCGGGGGCCGAGCGAGGCGACGAACGCCGCCGCGTCGGCGTGGCCCGGCCGGTCGAGCAGCACGAGGCTGGCCCCGGCCGCGACGATGGCCTGCGACTGCGCGCGGCCGAGCGAGCCCAGCGCGCCGGTGAGGAGGACGGTCTTTCCGGAGAGGTCGGCCATGGCGTCAGAGATGCTCCTGCACTTCGTCGATGCTGGTCTCGGCGATCTGCTTGTCGAAGACGATCTCGCCGCGCGCCATCGCCACCACCCGCTCGCAGGACTGGAAGACGTGCTGCATGTTGTGCGAGATGAAGATGCCGGTGACGTTCTGCGCCTTGAGGCCCCTGACGAAGCCCAGCACCTTGGCGGTCTCCTTGACCGAGAGGTGGTTGGTCGGCTCGTCGAGCACCAGCACCTTCGACTTGAAATGCATGGCGCGCGCGATGGCGACGCCCTGGCGCTGCCCGCCGGAGAGCTCGCCGACCAGCGCGTCGGGCGAGCGGACATGCAGCTCGACGTCGGCGATCGCCTGGATGCTCTCGGCGCGCATCCGCGCCTGGTCGAGCAGCCCGATGCCGAACAGCCCGGCCTTCAGCGGCTCGCGACCGATGAACAGGTTGCGGGCGATCGACATGGTCGGGACCATCGAGTTGTACTGGTAGATGGTCTCGATGCCGAGCCGCATCGCGTCCTTGGGGCTGGCGATCCGCGTCGGCCTGCCGTCGACCAGGATCTCGCCGCGGTCCGGCCCGTGCACGCCGGAGATGATCTTGATCAGGGTCGACTTCCCCGCGCCGTTGTCGCCGACCAGCCCGACCACCTCGCCGGGCGCGATCGCCAGGCTGACGCCCTTCAGCGCGTGCACGCCCGAGTACCATTTGTGCAGGTCGCGGACCTCGATGATCGGCGTCGCCATGGGTCAGGCCTCCACCTTGATGCGGCGCGCGGTGCGGCGCAGCCAGGCATTGGCGACCACCGCCAGGATGGTGAGCAGGCCGATGGCGAACTTGAACCAGTTGGCGTCGACCTGGCTCAGCACCAGGCCGTTGTCGATCACCCGGATGAGCAGCGCGCCGACGATGGCGCCGACGATGGTGCCGACGCCGCCGGTCAGCGCGGCGCCGCCGATCACCGCGGCGGCCACCGCCTGCAGCTCCAGCCCCTCGCCGATCGACGGCAAGGGCGAGCCCAGCCGCAGCACCTGGATGAGGCCGGCGAAGCCGGCCAGCATCGAGCAGAGCATGAAGCAGGCGATCTTCACCCGGACCACCGGGATGCCCATCGAGGCGGCGGCGTCGACGAAGCCGCCGGTGGCCTTCACCCAGTTGCCGAAATTGGTCAGCGACAGCGCCGCCGCGATCAGCGCCGCCAGCACGGCGAACCACAGGAACGACATGCGGAAGAGCCCGGCCGGGCCGATGAACTGGGTGAAGATCCAGGACGGCACGTCGTCGGGCAGCAGCGGCGGGAAGCCGCCGGAGATCACCACGGTCAGCGAGCGGGCGATGAACAGCATGCCGAGCGTGGTGATGAAGCTCGGGATGCCGAAGCGCACCGTGACGTAGCCGTTGACCAGGCCGATCAGCGCGGCGATCACGAGCCCGACCAGCACCGCCGGCCAGAACGGCCAGCCCGCCTCCAGCATGATGGCGATCGACATCGGCATCAGGGCGAAGACCGAGCCGACCGAGAGGTCGAACTCGCCGCAGATCATCAGCAGCGTGACGCCGACCGCGACCAGCCCGACCTCCGGCAGGATGCCGAGGATGCCGCGCACGTTGTCGGCCGAGAGGAAGACGCCCTGCGAGCGCCACTGGAAGACCACGGCGAGGATCACCAGCAGCGCGATGCCGGCGAACTCCGGCTTCTCGAAATAGATCTTGAGCAGCCGCTTCATGCGGGATCCCGCCGCAGGCCAGGGAAGGACGGGGAGCGGCGGCGCCGCTCCCCGGTGGCCGATCTCAACGCAGGCCCTGCTTGGACAGCGCCATGATCGCGTCGACCTGGTCGGGCGTGACGATGCCCTGCCCGGTGTCGATGTCGGCCGGCGCCAGCCCCGCCTTCTTGGCGAGGTAGACCTCCATCACCGGCATGAAGCCCTGCATGTAGGGCTGCTGGTCGACCTGCACCTGGACGTAGCCGGACTTCATCTGCTGCAGCACCTCCGGCACCAGGTCGAAGCCGCCGAGCAGCACCTTCCCCGGCGGCACGCCGCGGTCCTTCAGCACGCGCGCCACCGCGGCATGCCAGTAGCCGGTGTCGAAATAGGCCGTGGTGTCGGGATGGGCGCTGAGATAGGCGCCGATGCGGTCGGCGGTGACGGCGAGGTCGGTGCCGGAATCGATCCGCTCCACCGTCACCTCGCGGCCGGGATTGGCCTTCTTGAACTCCTCCATGAACTTGATGACGCCGGCGCCGCGCTGCTCCGACCAGTTCTGGCCGGGTGCCGAGATGCCGACCAGCACGTGGATCGGCCCGTCCTTCGGGAAGTTCTTCGACTGCGCCTTGGCCAGCGAGTAGCCGGCCGGGATGAAGCCCTGGCCGATGAAGGCCTCGCGCTCGTTGCCGGCCGCGCCGTCGGTGTCGTCGACGTTGGTGGCGATGACGATGACGCCGGCCTGGCGGGCGTCGTGGATGATCTGGTCGAAGGCCTTGTTGTCGACGATCGAGGTGATCAGGGCGTCCGGCTTGCGGGCCAGCGCCGCCTGCATGTTGGCGGCCTGCTGCTCGATCGAGCCCTCGGTCTGGGTGAAGATCATCTGGCAGTTCGCCTGCAGCTTGCCGCAGGCATCCTCGAAGCCCTTCTTCACCGCCTGCCAGAAGGTGTTGGAGGCCGAGGAGTGGATGGTGAAGGCGATGTTGAGCTGGTCGGCGGCGTGCGCCGCGCCCCAGCCGAGGGTGAGCGCGGCCAGGCTGGCTCCGAGCATCAGTTTGCGCATGTCTTCCTTCCTCCCGATGACGTTGCTGTGGACCCTTCGGGGCGCCCGCCCCTCACTCCGGCCGCGAGACGCGGACCGTGGCGGTGAAGCGCCGGTCGAGGTCGGGCAGCAGCTCGAGCCCGAGTCCCGGCCCCGGCGGCACCGTGATCTCGCCATTCTCAACCGGCGGCACCGCGGTGACGAGGTCGCGGTACCAGGTGCGGTAATAGGCGCGCACGCTCTCCTGGATCAGCGCGTTGGGCGCGTTCAGCGACAGGTGCGTCGAGGCGCAGAGCACCACCGGCCCGGTGCAGTCGTGCGGGCCCACCGGCAGGTGCCAGGCCTCGGCCATCGCGGCGATCTTGCGCGCCTCGCTGAGCCCGCCGCACCAGCTGAGGTCGAGCATCACCACCCCGGCCGCGCCGGTCTCCAGCAGGTCGCGGAAGGCCCAGCGGCTGGCCAGCGTCTCCGAGGCGCAGAGCGGCGCCGGCGAGGCGGCGGCGTAGCGCGCCAGGTCGGCCAGCGAATCCATCTTGATCGGGTCCTCGTGCCAGAAGGTCCCGTAGGGCGCCAGCGCCTTGGCGATCTGGATCGCCGGCAGCAGCTGCCACAGCGAGTGGAACTCGACCATCACGTCCATGCGGTCGCCGACCGCGCGGCGGATCTTCTCGAACGGCTCCAGCGCCTGGCGGAGATCCGGGCCGGAGATGTAGAGGCCGTCGGAGCGCTCCGCCGCCATGTCGAACGGCCAGATCTTCATCGCCGTGATGCCCTCGGACAGCAGGTCCTGGGCGAGCTCGTCGGCGCGGTGGAGGAAGGCGTCGAGGTCGTTGAGGTCCTTGACCTCGAGGCCCCAGTTGGCGCTGGTCTGGCCGCGGCCCTGCCGCATGTAGGCGGTGCCGGCGCAGGTGTTGTAGGTGCGGATCTTCTGCCGCGAGAAGCCGCCGAGCAGCTGGGCGATCGGCTGGCCCGTCGCCTTGCCGAAGAGGTCCCAGAGCGCGATGTCGAAGGCCGAATTGCCGCGCATCTCGGCGCCGGTCGAGCGGAACCCGAGATAGCCGGTGAGGTCCTTGGCCAGCCGGTCGATCGCCAGCGGATCGCGCCCCAGCACCTTGGGCGCCAGCGCCTCGTGGACATAGGCCTCGACGGTGGCCGGCATGAAGAAGGTCTCGCCGAGCCCGACCAGCCCCTCGTCGGTGTGCACCTTGAGCCAGAGGAGGTTGGCGAACTCCTTCAGCCGGAGGGTCTCGATCGCGGTGATCTTCATCGGGCCGGGCCCCGAGCCAGGCCCCGCACCACCCCCATGTCATGGCCGGGCCTGACCCGGCCATCCATGCCCGCGCCCCGCGCTGGATGGGCCGGTGCGGCCTCCCTGGATCGCCGGGTCAAGCCCGGCGATGACAGAATGGAGACGAGCCCGGTCCAGGTCATGGGACAATCTTCCCTAGTTGATCCCGGCGGCGAGCAGCGCCTTCACCGACAGGTCGAAATGCTCCGCCATCCGCGCCTGCGCGCCCTCGCTGTCCTGCGCGAGGATCGCCCGCGCGATCGCCTCGTGCCCCTCGACGCTGGCCATCCGCTGCCCGTCGCGCGCCCGGCTCTTCCAGCCGATGCCCCAGGTCTGCCGGGTGATGACGTGAAAGGACCCGACCAGCAGGTCGAACATCGGGTTGCGCGAGGCCCGGCCGATCGCCTCGTGGAAGGCGATGTCGTGCTCCATGACCCGCTCCGGCTGCAGGAAGTCGGCGCGCATCGCCGCCGCCAGCGCCGCGATCCCGGCCGCCTCGCGCTCGCTGCGCCGCATCGCCGCCAGCGCCACGGTGCGCAGCTCGATGGTCCGCCGGACGTCGTAGATCTGCTGGATGCTGACCTGGTCGGTGTGCACGGCGTGGTCGAGCACCAGCGCCAGCACGCTGGGATCGATCTTCGAGACCCGCGCCCGCCGCCCGTTCCCGATGTCGATCAGCCGGAGCGCCTGCAGCGAGCGGAACGCCTCGCGCACCACCGCCCGCGAGACGCCCAGCTCCAGCGCCAGCGCGCTCTCGCCCGGCAGCGCGTCGCCCGGCGCGAGGCCATCGGCCCGGATGCGCGCGCGCACGGCAGCGACGACCTGGTCGACCGAACTTGTCTCCGGCTGCTGCACGGCGGTGGCGGAGCCCATCCTCCCCCCTCGACCTATCATACAGGTTCGAATGAACCTGAGTAGAGGCGGAGGCAGAGCTGCGTGTCAACCCTCGAGCCTTGCTCCCCTGATATCCAGCCATCGGGTATATGGAGAATGATGGTAGAGGCGAAGGCGGCAATGCAGATCGACTGGACGACGGTCGATGCCCTGGCCGAGGAGGAACTCGAGGCGCGCATCGAGGCTGATCCCGATACCGTGCCGGACCTGACGCTGGGCAAGCTGCAGCACGATCTGCGTCATGCACCGGAGCGGGTTCTGCACCCGTCGGGCGTCCACGCCATGCCCTTCGCCAAGCGGCTGCGCCATGCCGTCGGGATGTCGCAATCGGCCTTCGCCGAGGCCTACGGAATCCCCTTGCGGACCCTGCAGGGCTGGGAGCAGGGCATCAGGGCGCCGGATGAAGCTGCGATTTCCTACCTGCGGGCAATCGCATTCGCGAGCGGTCCCATCCGCGACGCCCTCGCGATGCCGAGGGGCGAGCCCCCTGCCGCGATGGCGGACTGACCGCGCAGGCTAGACGTTGCTGTCCGGCACCGCCGCCTTCTTGCGCGCGATGAAGTCCTGCACCGCCTCGTCGACCGCCGGGTCGATCTCCGGCGGCTCGTATTCCTGCAGCATGCGCTTCCAGATCTTGTTGGCGCGCTGGGCGGCGTCCTGGCGGCCTTCGGCCTCCCACTGCTCGTAGCTGTTGTTGTCGGCGATCGACGAGCGGTAGAAGGCGGTCTCGAAATTGGCCTGGGTGTGGCTGCAGCCGAGGAAGTGGCTGCCCGGGCCGACCTCGCGGATGGCGTCGAGCGCCTGGCCGTTCTCGCTGAGGTCGATGCCGTTGGCCAGCACCTGCATCATGCCGCACTGGTCGGCGTCCATGACGAACTTCTCGTAGCCCGAGGCGAGCCCGCCCTCGAGCCAGCCGGCGGCGTGCAGCACGAAGTTGGTGCCGGCCTGCAGCGTGGGCAGCAGCGTCTGCGCGCTCTCGTAGGCGGCCTGCGCGTCGGGCACCTTGGAGGCGCAGAGCGAGCCGCCGGTGCGGTAGGGGATGCCGAGCCGGCGGGCGAGCTGGCCGGCGGCCAGCGATACCAGGGTCGGCTCCGGCGTGCCGAAGGTCGGCGCGCCCGACTGCATCGAGATCGAGCTGGCGAAGACGCCGAACACCACCGGCGCGCCGGGCCGCACCAGCTGCGTCGTGCCGGCGCCGGCCAGCACCTCGGCCAGCACCTGGGCGAGCGTGCCGGCGGCGGTCACCGGGCTCATCGCGCCGGCCAGGATGAAGGGCGTGACGATGCAGGCCTGGTTGGCGCGGGCATAGACCTTGAGCGCGCCCAGCATGGTGCCGTCCCACACCATCGGCGAGTTGGCGTTGATCAGGCTGATGATGCAGGTGTGGTCGTCGAGGTACCTCTCGCCGAACACCAGCTTGGCCATCGCCACCGTGTCGGCCGCCCGCTCGGGCTGGGTGACCGAGCCCATGAACGGCTTGTCAGAGAGGCGGATGTGCGAATAGACCATGTCGAGATGCCGCTTGTTGACCGGCAGGTCGACCGGCTCGCACACCGTGCCGCCCGAATGGTGGATCGAGGGCGAGAGGTAGGCGAGCTTCACGAAGTTGCGGAAATCCTCGATCGTGGCGTAGCGCCGGCCCTCGTCGAGGTTGCGCACGAAGGGCGGCCCGTAGACCGGCGCGAACACCGTCGCCTTGCCGCCGATGGTGACGTTGCGCTCGGGGTTGCGGGCGTGCTGCACGAACTCGCGCGGCGCCGTCTTCTGGATGATCGAGCGCGGCAGGCCGCGCGGGAAGCGCACCCGCGTGCCCTTGACGTCGGCCCCGGCGGCGCGCCAGAGCTGCAGGGCCTCCTCGTCGTCGCGGAACTCGATGCCGACCTCCTCGAGGATGGTGTCGGCGTTGCGCTCGATCAGCGCGAGCCCCTCCTCGCCCAGCACCTCGGTCAGCGGGATCTTCCGAATGATGAAGGGCAGCGCCTGCAGCTTCGGCCGGCTGCGGGCCGCCCGCCGCGCATCGGCGCCGCCGCGCCCACGCCGTCCGCCCGCCTCGCTCCGCTCCGCGCTCGCCATCTCAGCCCTGCCCTTTCGTCCGGGGGCCGGAAGTATCGGCAGCGCCTCCCGGCCCCACTCGCGAAGCAGCGACAGGCCATGGCGCGTTCGCGCCAGGGGATACCGGCAGCGGTTGACCCTGCCGGCCCGGGGGTGAGAGCATCGCCGATCGCTGGCCGCTGCCGCGGGAGGAGCCCATGCCGAAGCCGGTCGCCCCTGCCATCGCCGTCGCCGCCCTGCTGCTTGCCGCCGCGCCGGCCGCGCATGCCGCGCCGCAGGCGCTCGGGCTGGTCGCCAGCAACGGCCTGCCGACGCCGCTCACCTGCCGCGACGGCGAGTGCAGCGCCGAGTTCAGCGCCTTCTGCCTGCAGGAGGCACGGCCCTCGCCGGCCCGCGGCGACGCCTACGCGCCGGCGCCGGGCGCCGCGGTCACCCTGCTGGTCACCGCGCCGGACGGCAGCACCCGGCGCCTCGACGGGGCGCCCTATCTGCGCTTCTCCGCCCTGATCGGCTTCACCGGCCTCAGGATCGCGCTGCCCGCGGCGGCGTTGCGGTCGCTCGGCGCGGCCGCGGTGGCGGTCGAGGTCGGGCCGCGCGTCACCATGCTGCCGGTGCCCGTCCCGGGCGACCCGAACCCGCAGAGCGCGGGCGAGATCGCGCTCGCCACCGGGCCGGTGCGGGTCCAGGCCGAGGCCAGCTTCGAGCGGCCCGGCCCGGTCGCCGAGGCGGCCCGGATCACCAACCTGATGGTCAACGCGCTCTCGCCCGGCGACTACTACCACCCGGCGCCGATGACGCTGTGGGACGAGGCGGCGCAGGCCGCGGGCGCCGCCGGCGCCTCGCCGGAGGGCATCGAGCTCGCGCACGAGGCGTTCTCCGGCTGCCGCTTCGCCGTCACCACCGGCTCCGACGCCTCGATGCGGCGCTGCCTGGCGCTGCGCCACGCCGATCTGATGACCGGCGCCAACCACCGCTTCTGGGACTCGCAGGCGGGGTCGTGATCCCCGCTCAGCGCGCGATCGGCAGGGCCTCGCCGGTGAGGCCGCGCGCGGCATCGCTGCAGAGATGCAGCACCAGCGCCGCGATCTCGCGGCCGACCGCCGGGTCCGCCAGCGACTCGGCGATCGCGGCGGGCGGGCTGACCGCGTTGCAGGTGACGCCGTGGGCCGCGCCCTCCTGCGCGACGCAGCGGACGAGGCCGAGCAGGCCCTGCTTGGCGGCGCAGTAGGCGCCGTGCCTGGCCCAGCCGGTGCCGGCCTCGGCGGCGCCGATCTGGACGATGCGGCCCCACCCCGCCGCCAGCATCGCCGGCAGGCAGGCGCGGGTGACGCGGAAGGCGCCGGTCAGCGCGATGTCGAGCACGGCGAGCCAGGCCGCATCGCCGCCCGCGCCGAGCGGCTGCTCGGCGATCGCGCCCTGGGCATTCACCAGCACGGCGATGGGACCGAGCGCGGCGCTGGCGGCGGCATGGAAGCCGTTCACCGAGTCCGACGAGCGCGGATCGAGCGGGGCCGCGAAGCAGCGCACGCCGAGCGCCTCGATCGCGGCCCGGGCGCGGGCGAGCCCGGCCGGTCCGGCGCGCGGCGCCTGGACGCCGGCGGGCAGCGCCGCCTCGGGCGGCAGCGCCCCGATCGCGACATCCGCCCCGGCCCCGGCCAGGGCCGAGGCGATCGCCAGCCCGAGTCCCTCGGTGCCGGCGGTGACCCAGGCGACGCGGCCGGCGAGCGGTCCCACGCTCACAGCCCCGCCGTCTTCAGCGCCTGGGCGAAGCCGAGCCCGAGCGCGCTGAGGTCGTCGCACACCGTGAGCAGCACGGCGCCGTGGCCCCGGGCGAAGGCGAACATCGCGGCGCCCGGCGCCGGCATGCCCCAGGGCTTGCCGGCCGCGGCGGCCGCGGCCGCAACCGCCGCGATGTCGGCGCGGTCGGCGTCGGTCTGGCGGTACGGGCCGCGGCCGCGGCTCATCGACAGGTCGCTGGGGCCGACGAACAACCCGTCGACGGTCGGCAGCGCGGCGATCGCCGCGGCGTCGGCCAGCGCCCCCGGCGTCTCGATCATGCACCAGCAGCCGGTGCGCCGGTTCTCCGCGGCGAAGAAGTCCGGTCCCGTGCCGCCATAGCCCATGGTCCGGCTGTAGCCGACGCCGCGGCTGCCGAGCGGCGGGTACTTGGCGAGCGCGCTGGCGGCCCGCGCCTCGGCGAGGTCGGCGATCTGCGGCAGGATCACCGCGTCGACGCCGGCATCGAGCGCGTGCTGGATCTCGGCCCGGCTCAGCGCGGCGACCCGCCAGTAGACGGCGAGGCCGAGGCCGCGGCAGGCGAAGGACAGCGCGTCCGCCTCCGGCTCGCCGATCACGCCGTGCTCGCGGTCGAGGATGACGGCGCGATAGCCGGCGGCGGCGGCGATCTCGCAGGCCGGCAGGCTGGCCTGCTCCAGCCAGAAGGCGATCGCCGGTCCCGGCGCGGTCCCTACCATTGCGAGCCCATGGCGATGGTGATCGCCTCCCCCGACAGGCTGGCGGCGTCGGGACGGCAGAGATGCAGCGCCAGCGCCGCCACCTCCTCCGGCGTGAGATAGCGCTTCTGCGGCAGGGTCGCCGCGACCTGCGCGCGGTAGTCGTCGACCGAGACGTCGAGCCCGGCGATGTCGATCTCCAGCCGCGATGCGGCGTAGTTGCTGCCGGTGTCGACGAAGCCGGGATTGATCGCGTTGCAGGTGACGCCGTGCCCGCGGCCCTCGAGCGCCGCCGTGCGCGTCAGGCCGATCAGCGCCGCCTTGGCGGCGCAGTAGGCGCCGTGCATGGCATAGCCGACATTGGCCGCGGTCGAGCCGAAATTGACGATCCGCCCCCAGCCGCGCTGCTTCATCGCCGGCAGGCAGCGCCGGATCGTGCGGAAGGGGCCGGTGACGTTGAGGTCGAGCATGCGCTGCCAGAGCGCGTCGGGGTGGCCGTCGATCAGGTGCCGCACCGAGGAGCCGGCGGCGTTGACCAGGATGTCGATCGGGCCGAAGGCGTCGAGCACGGCGCGGTGCGAGGCCTCGATCGACTCGTCGAGGCAGACATCGAGCGGCAGCGCCAGCCCGCGCACGCCATGGCCCTCGATCTCCGCCCTCACGCGGGCCAGGCTGCCGTCGTCGGGGGTGAAGCAGTTCTGGTTCGGCAGGACGACGCCGCGCTGGCTGGCCAGCAGCGAGCCGATCGCCACGTCCGCTCCGGCGGCGGCAAGCGCCAGCGCCGTGGCCCGGCCCATGCCCGAGGCGCCGCCGGTCACCCAGGCCACCCGTCCGGCCAGCACGCGCTCGGCCAAGGCCCCCTCCTCCCGCGGCCCGTCCGCGACCGGGGCGCAGTCTATGTTGACAGCGCCGGCGGCGTTTGGTCCGCTGGCGCCGCGATCTTGACCGGAAACGCCGGGCGCGAAGCGCCGGTGCCGGAGCGGGAGGGACATGAGCAGGGCCAGCGACGCGGGGCCGGTGCGGGTCGGCTTCTTCCTCATCCCCGACTTCCCGATGCTGGCCTTCTCGGCCGCCATCGAGGCGCTGCGCGTCGCCAACTGGGTGAGCGGCCGGACGCTCTACGAATGGACGCTGCTCTCGGAGGATGGCGGCCCGGTCAGCCCGAGCTGCGGCATCCCGGTGACGCCGCACGGCGCGATGACGTCGGTCGACCGCTTCCCGATCATGCTGGTCTGCGCGGGCATCGGCGGCAACCGCTACCGCAACAAGCGGGTCTTCGCCTGGCTGCGGCGGCTGGCCCGCAACCGCTCGGTGCTGGGCGGGGTGGGAACCGGCGCCTATGCGCTGGCGCGGGCCGGGTTGCTCGACGGCTATCGCTGCACCATCCACTGGGAGGAGCTGGAGAACTTCGCCCGCGAGTTCCCCCATCTCGAGGTCACCGCCGACCTCATCGAGGCCGACCGCGACCGGCTGACCTGCCCGGGCGGCACCGCCTCGCTGGACCTCATCTTCCACATCGTGCAGCAGCAGCATGGCCGCGACCTCGCCTGGCAGATCGCCGACGAGTTCATCCAGCACCGGGTGCGCAGCCCGAACGATCCGCAGCGCCTGTCGCTCGAGGCGCGCACCCGGATCAACGACGCCCGGCTGCTCGCCGCCGTCGCGGCGATGGAGAAGAACCTCGAGGATCCGCTGAGCCTGGAGCAGATCTGCACCGCCTCGGGCCTGTCGCTGCGCCACCTGCAGCGCCGCTTCATCGAGGTGCTGGGCAAGCCGCCGACCGAGTTCTACCGCGAGCTGCGGCTGCAGCGGGCGCGCAAGATGCTGATGCACGGCAGCAAGTCGATCCTCGACGTCGCCGTCGCCAACGGCTTCGTCTCCGGCGCCCATTTCAGCCGCTGCTACCGAGCCCAGTTCGGCCGCACCCCGCGCGAGGAGCGCCGCGGCTGAGCAGGCCCGGGTCCGGCCCGGGCATCCAGCCCGCGGACGCGTGCCGGGTCAAGCCCGGCAATGACCAAAGGAGACGGAGGGCACGGAGCTCATTGTCAAGCCCGGGCTCATAGGCTGGTTAGGTCATGAATCGACGTCGTCGTCGGGGCAGCCGCCAGGGAAGAGTGCGAGCGCCGAGCGGCGGCCAGATGGGGCGAGCGCAGAGGGGGCAGAGGGGGAGGCCGTGACCGATCAGCAGGGCAAGAAGCTGAGGGCGATCCCGTCCCAGAGGAGCGGATGGCGTTTGATGGCTCGATCTGCCAGCGAACGCGGTAGAGATCGGCGAGGCGCGGCGTCGAGCGAGGTGATGAGGGCACTGCGCGGGTCGACAGCTGGTTGCTGGCGGTCTTGGTTCGTCGGCCGGCGCGGATGGCGCAGGGCAGCGGCGAAGGTGCACGGTCACCGCGATGTCGACGCTGCCCTCGCGGGGGCGAGCCGGCCAGTCCAGCGGCCGGTTCTCGCCATCGCGCATGCCAGGAGCAGCGCTGGCGCACGGATAGGGTCGAAGGATCTCGCCCGGCTGCACGCCACTTCATCGGCGTGAGGTCATGGCACCCGCGTCGTAGCAAGCGCCATTGCCGGGATGAGGCTGCCGTCGATCGCCCCTCGAACCGCGGGCCAGCAGCCCAGGAAACGTTCGAGGCAAAGCTCGGCGATGTCCCGAGCCGCGACCGCAGCGCCGCCCGCGTCATCAGCACGACCGATGAAAGGCCCCATGAAGGCGCGCACCCAGCCCAGCAAATGATCCTGGCGTGCGGCGAATCGATCCCCATGTCGTTCAGCCAGCAGCCGAAAGCTGCAAGAGTGGTCGCAGCCACGCCCTCAAGAGAGCCCCCCCTATCCTGCATCCATCGTGCGGGACACGGCCCGTGAGGATCAGACCTTCTGCCTGCGCTACCGCATGCCCTATGCGCTGACCTACCCGCGCGCGGCGAGTACGACGAGCGCGAGGCGCTGCTGGTGAAGGTGCTGACCGACGACGACGCCGTGTTCGGCTGGGGCGAATCCGCGATGTGGGGCGCACGCCGTCAGCCGCGGTGATCGAGCGCGAGATCGCGCCGATCGTCGGCCAGATCCGCGCCGGCCGGAATATCTCTGGGAGAAGGTCTTCCAGGAGATCTATCACGGCCGCCGCGGCATCCTGATCGCGGCGCTGTCCGGCGTCGACATCGCGCTGTGGGACCATCCTCGGCAAGGCCGCCGGCCTGCCGCTGTGGCGCTCGGCGGCTCGGCCGGCCGCTCGCCGCCTACGCCTCCTCCGGCTACCGGCGCGACTATCCGCTCGACGCCTTCGCCGCCGACGTCGCCGCTATCGCGGCTACAAGATGAAGGTCGGCAACGTGCCGCAGGCGGTGCATGCCCGCACCCTGCCCGACGTGCCGCTGCGCCGCTCCATCGAGGAGGACCTCGCCCGGGTCGCCGCGGCGCGCGAGGCGCTCGGCGCCGACCGCGACCTGATGGTCGACGCCACCACCTCGCTGACCCCGCGCGTCGCCATGCGCTACGCCGAGGCGCTGGAGCGGCTGGAGGTGCGCTGGTTCGAGGAGCCGGTGCCGGCCGAGGACGTCGCCGGCTGCGCCGAGCTGGCGCGCCGCACCCGCCTCGCCATCGCCGGCTTCGAGACCGAGACCGGCCACGCCTTCGCCCGGCTGATCGACGCCGGCGCCATCCAGATGGTGCAGCCCGACATCGTGCAGGCCGGCGGCATCACCGAGGCGCGCAAGATCGCCGCCTACGCCCAGGTCCGGCACCTGCCCTTCACCAGCAAGAACTACAGCACGGCGGTCAGCTCGGCCGCCTGCCTGCAGCTGCTCTACGCGCTGCCCAACGGGGCGTACTTCGAATGGGACCAGGACCCGCTGCCCTGGCGCGACGAGCTGCTGCGCGCACCGGCTTTCCGCATCGTCGAGGGCTGGGCCGCGCCGGGCGAGGCCCCGGCCTCGGCATCGATCTCGACGAGGCCCGCTGGCGCCCTGGCGGGTCGCGCCCTGGCCGTCAGCGCGACGGCGAAGCGGGCCAGCGCCGCCGGGTCGACCTGGACGCCGAGGCCCGGCCCGTCCGGCACCGCGATCATGCCGTCGACCGGCCGCGGCGCGTCGGGCACCAGCGCCTCGCGGATCTCGTTGGGCGTCGCCTGGATCTCGAACAGCGAGGTGCGCTCGATCGCCGCCGCGAAGTGCAGCGAGGCGGCGAGGCTGATGCCGTAGCCGTAGGTGTGGTTGACGCAGGGGATGCCGGCCGCGGCGGCACGCGCCGCGATGCGCATCCCCTGGGTCAGCCCGACGCGGCTGATGTCGACCTGCAGCACGTCGACGCAGCTTTCCGCCGCCAGCCGCCCGAGCTCGGCCTCGCCCGCCGCCATCTCGCCGGCGGCGATCGTCAGCGGCGTCGCGGCGCGCAGCCGCGCATAGCCGGCGAAGTCGTAGGCGGGCAGCGGCTCCTCCAGCCAGAACGGCCGGCTGGGCGCGAAGCGGCGGCAGCGCTCCAGCGCCTGCGGCAGGTCCCAGGCCATGCCGCCGTCGATCAGCAGGTCGGCCTCCTCGCCGACCGCGCCGCGCAGGCAGCGCACGATCGCCTCGTCCCGCTCCGGGTCGGGGCCGAGCGGCGACCAGCCGAACTTCACCGCCGAGAAGCCGGCCCGGCGCAGGGCGGACGCGAAGCCGGCGGTCTCGGCGAGGTCGCGGCCGAGCGGGTGGGTCGCGTAGCACCGCAGCGTGCGGCGCCGGGCGCCGCCCAGCAGGCGGTGCACCGGCTGGCCGAGCGCCTTCCCCTTGAGGTCCCAGAGCGCCAGGTCGATCGCCGCCATGGCGTGAAGGCTGGCGCCGTCGCGGCCAAAGCCCGAGGTCGCCCGCGCCATCCGCCGCCACAGCCCCTCGATGTCGAGCGGATCCTGGCCGAGCAGCACCCATTTCAGGCCGGACATCATCTCGTCGATGGCGGGTGCCTCGATCACCGCCCGGACCACCGCGGGCATGCTGTCGGCCTCGCCATGGCCGACGAGGCCGCTGTCGGCGGTGAGCCGCACCACCACGCCGTAGGGCGCGCCGTAGGCGCCCTGGCGCCCCTGCCCGGCGAGCGCGACGACCTCCACTCCGGCGATGCGCATGGCGCCCTCCTGCTGCTTCGACCATCCTGCCGCGCCGCCGGCGGCAGGCAAGCCTTGGCACCTGCGGTCAAGAAGCTGGCGCGGGCGGAGAAAACCGGCCCCCGCCCGGCGCCTAGTCTGCGGTCCCGACGAACCTCGCAGGAGCATGCCCGTGACCGAGTCCCCGCCCCGGAACGCCCCGAAGAACCTGCGCATCTTCAAGGGGCCGACCCAGGTCCGCTACCAGGAGGCGACGCGCTTCCTGTGGGGCGACAAGGCGTCGGGCGAGGTCGCCGACGTCATCTACGGCCGCAACGACGTGCTCGGCACGCTGATCTACAAGCTGAAGCCCGGCGGCTATTTCCGCTCCTCCGACGAGTGGAAGTCCTGGTTCGACCAGAACCGCTTCTACCTCGTGCTCAAGGGCGAGCTTGCCGTGCAGGACCCGGCGACCGGCGAGATCGCGGTCGCCCGCACCGGCGAGGCGGTGCATTTCCGCGGCGCCAAGTGGCACTCGGGCTTCAACTTCAAGTCCGAGGAATGCTGGGTGCTCGACTGGTACGCCCCGATGGAGCGGCCGCCGCACGTCTCGGAGCTCGAGTTCGGCCGCACCAAGCCGAAGTTCCAGGGAAGCAAGCCGGGCCGCGACGACCTGCTCGGCCGCTGGCCCGATGCGCGCCACGCCGCCCGCACCGAGGCGGAGGCCGGCGGCGGCATGGTGACGGTGCGGCGCGAGGAGGCGCTGCACTTCATCCACGGCGACGACCATCCGGTGCTGGAATCGGTGATGGTCAGCAGCAAGGAGATGACCGCCGGGGTGGTCGAGCTGATGCCGGGCGCACGCAGCGACGACCGCGTCCATCCCAGCGACAAGGTGATCTTCGTCACCTCGGGCAAGCTGCATGTCTACCTGCCGCAGAGCTTCGACTGGTTCGAGCTCGATGCCTGGGACCTGCTCTATCTGCCGGGCGGCACGCCGCACCAGTACTGGAACTACACCGACGAGAAGCTGGGCTTCGCCTTCATGGTCGTGCCGCGCTACGCCTGAGCCCGGCCGCCGTCCCTCCTCCTGACGCGAACCCGATAGAGCCTGTCGCGCGAGCGCGAGGGGGCGCCGCGGGGCACGGCTATGCCTCCCCGCGGCCCCGGGCGACGCTATGATCGGGGCCGGCCAGGCCGGACATCGGAGCAGGGAGCGAGGCTCATGAAGACGCATGCGCGGGTGGTGGTGATCGGCGGCGGCATCGTCGGCGTCAGCATCCTCTACCACCTGGTGAAGCGCGGCTGGTCGGACGTGATGCTGGTCGAGAAGACCGAGCTCACCGCCGGCTCGACCTGGCACGCCGCCGGCCTGCTGCCGCTCTTCAACATGAGCTACGGCGTCGGCCAGCTGCACAAATACTCGGTCGATCTCTACCAGCGGCTGGAGGCCGAGACCGGCCAGGCCGTCAGCTTCCACAAGACCGGCAACCTGCGGCTCGCCACCAGCAAGGAGCGGATGGACGAGTACCGCCGCTATTGCGGCACCGCCAACACCATCGGCGTGCCCTTCGAGATCATCTCGCCGCAGGAGGTCGAGAAGCTCTGGCCGCTCTGCAGCATCAAGGGCATCGTCGGCGCGCTCTTCCACCCGCAGGACGGCCATGTCGCGCCGGTCGACGTCACCCAGGCGCTGGCCAAGGGCGCGCGCAGCGGCGGCGCCGAGATCAACCGGAACACCAAGGTGACGGCGATCGAGTGCCAGCCCGGGGGCGAGTGGCTGGTCAAGACCGACAAGGGCGACATCCGCTGCGAGCACGTCGTCACCGCCACCGGCTCCTGGGCGCGCCAGGTGGCCAGGCTGGTCGGGCTCGACATCCCGGTCATCCCGGTCGAGCACCAGTACATCGTCACCGATGCGATCTCCGAGCTCGAGGAGCGGCACAAGGCCGGGCTGCCCGAGCTGCCGGTGCTGCGCGAGAGCGACCAGTCCTACTACATGCGCGAGGAGCGCCAGGGCCTGATCCTCGGCCCCTACGAGAAGGGCGCCCCGGCCTGGGCGGTCGACGGCGTGCCGGACAGCTTCGGCCAGGAGCTGCTGCCGCCCGACATCGAGCGGCTGGAGCCGCATATCGAGGCCGCCATCCGCCGCGTGCCGATCTTCGGCAAGGCCGGCATCAAGGACTGCGTCAACGGGCCGATCCCCTACACCCCCGACGGCGGGCCGCTGATCGGCCCGGCCTGGGGCCTGCGCAACTACTGGCTGGCCGAGGGCTTCAGCTTCGGCATCACCGCCGCCGGCGGCGCCGGCCACCTGCTCGCCGAGTGGATGGTCGAGGGCTATCCGGCGATCGACCCGTGGGACGTCGACCCCCGCCGCTTCGGGCCCTACGCCAACAAGCGCTACACCAAGATCAAGAACGAGGAAGCCTACGAGCACATCTTCGTCCTGCACTATCCGCTGGAGGAGCGGCCGGGCGCGCGGCCGGCCAAGACCTCGCCCGCCTACGACCGGCAGAAGGCGCTGGGCGCCGTGTTCGGCCAGAAGTACGGCTGGGAGCGGGCCAACTGGTACGCGCCCAAGGGGACGCCGGCGGAGGACGCCTACAGCTTCCGCCGCGCCAACTTCTTCGAGCCGGTGCGCGAGGAGTGCCGCGCGGTGCGCGAGCGGGTCGGGCTGCTCGACCTCACCGGCTTCTCCAAGTGGGAGGTCAGCGGCCCCGGCGCCGAGGCCTATCTCGACCGGCTGGTCGCCAACCGGCTGCCGCGCAAGGTCGGCCGCATCCAGCTCGTCCACGTGCTGACCGAGACCGGCGGCGTGCTCTCCGAGCTGACCATCACCCGGCTCGCCGCCGACCGCTTCTACCTGGTGAGCGCGGCCGCCGCCGAGCGGCACGACCAGGACGTGCTGTGGCGCGCGCTACCGGCCGACGGCAGCGTGCGGCTCGACAACGTCACCATGGCGACCGGCGTGCTGGTGCTGGCCGGCCCGAAGGCCCGCGAGGTGCTGGCCAAGGTCACCGACGCCGACCTCTCCAACGCGGCGTTCCCCTGGCTGACCGGCCAGGAGATCCAGGTCGGGGTCGCCCCGGTCCGCGCGCTGCGCGTCAACTTCGTCGGCGAGCTCGGCTGGGAGCTGCACCATCCCCTGCCCTACCAGAACGCCATCTGGGACGCGCTGATGGAAGCCGGCGCCGAATTCGACATCCGCCCCTTCGGCATCCGCGCCATGGACTCGCTGCGCATCGAGAAGAGCTACCGCTACTGGCGCGCCGACCTGACCACCGAATGCAGCGCCTTCGAGGCCGGGCTCGACCGCTTCGTGCAGCTCAACAAGGGGCCGTTCCCCGGCCGCGAGGCGCTGGTCGCCCAGCAGCAGGCCGGCGTGCCGCAGCGCTTCGTCACGCTGGAGATCGCCGTCGGCGACGCCGACCCGTTCGGCAACGAGCCGGTCTACAGCGACGGGCTCATGGTCGGCCGCACCACCTCGGGCGCCTACGGCTACACGCTCGGCAAGAGCATGGCGCTGGCCTACGTCAAGACCGCCCACGCCGCGACGGGCACCAAGCTCGAGGTCGAGATCCTCGGCGAGCGCTTCCCGGCGCGGATCATCGAGGAGTCGCCCTGGGATCCGGAGAACGCCCGCCTGCGCGCCTAGGAGCGATTCCCTCCCGCCGCCTCTCCTGGCACGCCAGGAGGAGCGGCAGCCCCCGCCGGCATGAGACTATTGTCATTCCGCCGGCGCGATGATCAGATCCCGGCAGTGGCGCGGCGGGATGGGGGAAGCCGATGGTTGCCGGGACACGATCGCGCCGCGTCGGCCTCGCGGCGGCGGCGGTTCTGCTGCTCGCCGCGGCGCCGGCCAGCGCGGAAAACCAGACGCCCGGCTTCACGACGCCGGTCACCGACGTGGCCCTGCCCTATGCCCTCGCGCTCGGCGTCGACGATTTCGGCGCCACCGCGCTGCCGACGCTGCAGTCCTATGCCGCCGGCCAGGCGGACGGCGAGTGGGTGCTGATCGGCGGCCGGACCAACGGGCTGCACGACTTCACCAACAGCGGCCTGGTCAACTTTCCGCCGGCGGCGCAGAACCACACCATCTGGGTGATCGACCCGGTGACCAAGCAGAGCTGGAGCCGCTCGCTCGACGGCTCCGGCCTGACCACCGCCGAGATCGACGCCCTCTCGGCGACGAACTACGAGACGCTGCAGAGCGGCGGCCGGCTCTACATGGTGGGCGGCTACGGCTACGACACCACCGACGCCGCCTTCAAGACCTATGACGGCCTGACCTCGGTCGATCTCGAGGGGCTGATCAGCTGGGTCAAGGGCGCGCCCGACGCGCCGCCGATCGACAGCATCTTCCGCACGATCCACGACCCCGCCCTGCAGGTCACCGGCGGCGAGCTGTCGGAGGTCGACGGGCGCGCCATGCTCGTCTTCGGGCAGAATTTCACCGGCGGCTACACGCCGGGCAGCAACGGCGACTACACCAGCCAGGTGCGCAGCTTCACCATCGTCGACAACGGCACGGCGCTCGCCATCACCGATCTCGGCGCCAGCCCCGACCCCGGCGATCCCAGCCAGTTCCGCCGCCGCGACTACAACCTGCTCGACGTCGTCCGGCGCGACCCGCTGACCGGCCAGCTCTCCGACGGGCTGGTGGCGCTGGCCGGCGTCTTCACCGAGAGCGGCGGCGGCTGGACGGTGCCGGTCGAGATCGGCGCCGACGGCGTGCCGGTCCAGGCCGATCCGAGCGCGCCGGCGACCTTCAAGCAGGCCCTCAACGTCTACAGCTCGGCCAAGGTCGGCAGCTTCTCGGAGACCACCGGGGCCAACTACGACACGCTGTTCGGCGGCATCAGCGCCGGGACCTGGGACAGCGGCACGGGGACCTTCACCCCCGACCCCAATTTGCCGTTCGACAGCACCATCACCACCATCGTCATCGACCGCAACGGCCAGTACACGCAGGTGGTGATGGCGGCCGCCTTCCCGACGCTGCTGTCGCAGACCAACAGCGAGCCGCTGCTGTTCGGCGCCGAGGCGCACTTCTTCCTCGCCGACGGCATCCCAACCTTCGACAACGGCGTCATCGACCTCGACCAGCTGATGGCGACCGCCACGTCCGACCAGCTCGTGCTCGGCTGGGTCTATGGCGGCATCGAGGCCGACGCGCCGAACTTCGGCCACAGCGCCGCCTCCAACAACGCCTTCACCGTCACCATCGACCTGCCGCCCTTCATCGACCTCGACTCTCCGGGCGTGGTCGAGGCCGGCGTCGGCACGCTGGTGCGCCGCCTGCTGGTCGAGAATCCGGGCGCGGTCTACCGGATCGGCGCCGGGGACGATCTCACCGCCTTCGGCGGCGGGACGGTCGCCAGCGGCGGCCTGGTGGTGGACGGCCTCCTGCTGGCCCATGCCCTCGACATCCAGGCCGCGGGCTGGCTCAAGGGCACCGGCGTGATCCAGGCGCCGACCAGCGTCGAGGGCCGGCTGGAGCCCGGCGACTCGCCGGGCACCCTGACCTTCACCGAGCCCCTCGCGCTCGGCGCCGGCAGCAGCCTGGCGATCGACATCGACGGCCCCGGCACCGGGAGCGGCGCCGGCAGCTATTCGCGGATCCTGGCCGCGGGACCGCTGGGCAGCATCACCCTGGGCGGCAGCTTCGAGCCGATCCTGCGCGGCATCGCCGGCAACGCCACCAACAGCTTCACGCCGGCTCTCGGGCAGGGCTTCACGGTGATCGCCGCCGATGCCGGGATCTCCGGCTCCTTTGCCGGCCTCGTGCAGCCGGCCGACGGCCTGCCGCCGGGGACCCGCTTCGACCTGCTCTACCGCAGCGACGCGGTCGAGCTCTATGTCACCCCGGCGCGCTACGGTCAGCTCGGCGCCGCCGGCATCGACCAGACCGCCAACCAGGGCGCCGTCGGGGCGGCGCTCGACCGGCTGCGGCCCCCTGCCGGCACGCTCGCCCAGGGCGGCACCAAGCTGCTGTTCGACAGCCTGGACCCGCTCGGCGCCGGCGGCATCACCTCGGCCCTCGACCAGCTCTCCGGCCAGGTCTACGCCGACGCGGCGATGGCCAGCGCCGCCAACCGGCGGGCCTTCGCCACCGCGCTCGGCGATCATCTGGCCGGGCTCGGCGCGACGCCGGCCGGCGCGCAGCAGGCCGAGGCCGTCGGCCTGCTGCAGCTCGCCATGGGCGGCTCGAGCATCGCCGATGCCGGGATGCCCGCCGCCGCGGCCGACGGCGGAGGCCTCGGCAGCCACCTCTGGGCGCGCGGCTTCGGCAACTTCGACACGGTCTCCGGCGACGGCAACGCGGCCGGCGCGAGCAGCCGCACCGGCGGGCTGCTGGTCGGCGCCGAGACACCGATCACCGACCAGCTGCTGCTCGGCGCGGCGCTCGGCTACGCCCATAGCGACCTCGATGCCGACCGGAATCTCGGCAGCGCGAGCATCAACAGCTACCAGGCGCTGGCCTACGCCAGCTATCGGTCCGGACCGGCGCTCGTCACCGGCAGCCTTGGCTACGCGTTCAACCAGTACGACGTCGACCGGCCGATCGACTTCGCCGGTCGCACCGCCCACGGCAGCACCAACGGCAACGACGTCTCCGCCGGGCTGGCTGCCGGCTGGCGCTTCGAGCTGGGCGCCCTCTCGCTCGTGCCGGAGGCCGGGCTGCGCTACGATCGCATCGAGGTCGACAGCCTGAACGAATCCGGCGCCGGCATCTTCGACCTGGCGATCGACCAGCAGGTCGAGAACATGCTGCGCTCCTCGCTCGGCGGCCGCGTCGCCTGGCATCTGGCGCCCGACGAGGCCCACCCCCTGGTGGCCGAGTTCCGCGCCCGCTGGGACCATGATTTCCTCGACCGCAGCGGCCGCATCGACGCCGACCTCGGCGGCGCGTCCTTCAGCGTCGACAGCAGCAAGGTCGGCCGCAACGCGGCCGTCCTCGGCGTCGGCCTCGCCGGCACCGTCGCCGACGGCGTGCAGCTCTATGGCGGCTACCAGATCGAGCTGCGCGCCAACGAGACCACCAACTACGTGGCCGCCGGCTTCCGGCTGCGGCTCTGACGCGGGCGTCCCCGATAGGATCGTGGGAGGATCGAGCCCCGCCTTGCATTCCGGCCGGTCCGGGTCCAATTTTCCGGGTCAGCCCCGGACCCTGCCGGAAGATCAGCCATGTCCGACCGTCTCGCCCGCCTGCTCGCTGCCCGCCCCTTCCTGCTCGCCGACGGTGCCACCGGCACCAACCTGTTCGAGATGGGCCTGATGACCGGCGACGCGCCGGAGCTGTGGAACTTCGACCAGCCCGGGAAGATCGCCGAGCTGCATCGCCGGATGATCCGGGCCGGCGCCGACATCGTCCTGACCAACAGCTTCGGCGGCACCCGGCACCGCCTCAAGCTGCACAAGGCCGAGGGCCGGGTGCACGAGATCAACCTCGCCGCCGCCCGCATCGCGCGGCGCGTCGCCGACGAGGAGGGCGCCGCGCTCGGCCGCGAGATCGTCGTCGCCGGCTCGATGGGGCCGACCGGCGAGCTGTTCCAGCCGCTCGGGCCGCTCACCGTCGCCGAGGGCACCGAGGCCTTCGCCGAGCAGGCCGCCGGCCTGGTCGAGGGCGGCGTCGACGTGCTCTGGGTCGAGACCATGTCCTCCAAGGACGAGGTCGAGGCGGCGGTCGCCGGCGCCGGCCGGACCGGTCTGCCGGTGGTCTGC
This sequence comes from Dongiaceae bacterium, assembly GCA_046349435.1. Lineage (GTDB taxonomy): Bacteria > Pseudomonadota > Alphaproteobacteria > Dongiales > Dongiaceae > JAXMCI01. Next base: position 32,110 of record JAXMCI010000015.1, read on the forward strand.
ACGATGAGCTTCGACACCAACGGCCGCACCATGATGGGCGTGACCCCGGCCGAGGCGGCCGGCTTCGTCCACCAGCTGCATCCCCATCCCGCCGGCTACGGCGCCAATTGCGGGGTCGGCGCCGCCGAGCTGGTGATGACCATCGTCGGCATGGCGAAGAGCGCCGAGGCCGGCGACGTGCTGGTCGCCAAGGGCAATTGCGGCGTGCCGCGCTACGTCGACGGCAAGATCCAGTATGACGGCACGCCGCCGCTGATGGCCGACTATGCCCGCCTGGCGCGCGACGCGGGCGCGCGCATCATCGGCGGCTGCTGCGGCACCTCGCCCGAGCATCTCGCGGCGATGCGCGCCGCGCTCGACGGCTACCAGCCGGGCGCGAAGCCGAGCACGGCCGAGATCGTCGCCCGGCTGGGCCAGGTCTCGGCCGGCGCCGCGCAGCAGCAGGACGGCACCGCCCCGGCCGAGGGCCGCCGGCGCGCGAGGGGCGAGCGCCGCCGCGCCGCCGAGGGCTGAGCCGGAGCCGCGCCGCCGGTTCCTACTTGATCCCGATCACCATGCCGGTCGGGCCGAGCAGGGGCTCGGCCCGCGCCTCGCGGAAGCCCGCCTCGCGCATCCAGCCGATGCAGTCGGCGCCGGTGAAGTCGAAGCCGGCGGTGGTCTCGATCAGCATGTTGAGGCTCATCAGCAGGCCGAGCACGTTGGTCCGCCGGTCGTCGTCGATCAGCTCCTCGCAGACGATCAGCGCGCCGCCCTCGGGCAGCGCGTCCCGCGCCTTGGCGAGCAGCAGCTTCTTCTCCGGCAGGCCGAAGTCGTGGAGGATATGGCCCATGACCAGCACGTCGGCCCGCGGCAGCGGATCCTGGAAGAAGTTGCCGGGGTGGAAGCGGACGCGGCCGGCGAGGCCGTTCTCCGCGACGAAGGCGTCGAAGAGCCGCTGCAGCGGCGGCAGGTCGAAGCCGATGCCGGCGAGGTGCGGATGGGCGGCGGCCAGCGTGACCGGCACCGCGCCCTGGGCGGTGCCGATGTCGGCGAAGCTGCCGTAGCGCTGCCACGGGAAGCGCTGCGCCAGCGCCGCCGCCGGCCCCCGGCTGATGCCGGTCATCGCCCGGGCGAAGCCCTCGATGCGCGCCGGGTCGGCATAGATGGCGGCGAAGAAGTCGCCGCCCTCGCGCGCCTCGTTCTGCGGCAGCCCGGTGCGCAGCCCCTCGGTGAGCCGGCCCCAGAATGGGTAGAGCCGGGCGTTGGCCATCTCCAGGATGCCGCCCATATACTCCGGCCTGCGGCGGTCGAGGAACGTCCCGGTGGCGGCGGTCGGACGGTACAGCCCGCCCTCGCGCTCCAGCATGCCGAGCGCCACCAGCGCGTCGAACAGGTCGCGGGCACCGCGCCCGGCGAGACCCAGGCGCCGGGTCAGCGCCTCGGCGTCGAGCGGCTGCTCGGCGAGCACGGTGAAGAGGTCGAGCTCGATCGCGGTCAGCAGCGCCTTGGAGCCCCAGAAGGCGAAGCCCAGCTGCAGGATGCCCTCGGGCGTCGGATGGTGGTCGGCCATTGTCGGTTCCCCCTTGCTAGAGCCGGTCGAGCAGCGCCTCCAGCCCGGCGATGCTGTCGAGAACGTGGTGGGCGCGCGTCTGCAGCCGCGCGCGCGGGCTGGCGCCGGTCAGCACGCCGATCGCCAGTCCGGCGCCGGCGGCGTGCGCCATCTCGAGGTCGTGCGGCGTGTCGCCGACCACCGCCACCTCGGCCGGCGGCAGCCCGACCGCGGCGCAGAAGGCGGTGACCATGCCGGGGCCGGGCTTGATGCCGTGGCCGGTGTCGAAGCCGGCGATGAAGTCGAGATGGCCGGTCAGGCCGAAGGCGGCCATCGTCGCCTCGGCGGCGGCGTGGCTGTCCATGGTGGCGAGCCCGAGCCTGAGCCCGCGCGCCCGCAGCCGGTCGAACAGCGCCGGCAGGTCGGTGACCGGCTGTGCGCTGGTCACGCCGTGGCTGTGGAAGGCCTCGCCATAGGCGCGGGTCAGCGCCTCGACGTCGCCATGGCCGAGCGCGCCCACCCAGAGCTCGGCGAGCTGCCGGGCGGTGCCGGCGCCGAGCACCGAGCCGGGATCGATCCGGCCGGTGACCGGGTCCCGCCCGCCCAGGGTGAGCAGCCGCTCGACCAGCGCCGCGTCGTCGCCGGCGGTGAGCCGGGCGACCGTCTCGTAGGCGGGTACCCAGGTGGCGAAGAAATCGAACAGCGTGCCGTCCTTGTCGAACAGCACGCCGCGGATCACCGGCCGCCCGGCCGCCTTCGTCCGCTCGACCATGCGCCGGCTACGGCACCGCCGCGGCGGCGGGCGCCAGGGCGAGGTCGGTCTGCTTCAGCATGCCGCGATAGAGCTCGTGCTCGCCGACCACGCCGACCAGCTCGCCGGCCGGGCCGAGCAGCACCATCGGCCGGCGGGTGGTCTGGCGCACCACGATGGCGGCGCGCATGCGGGTCTCCGGCGTGCCGGTCACCATGCAGTCGGCCGGCAGGCGCTCGACGTCGAGGCTGCCGTCGAACGCGACGAAGCGGCCCGGCGCGCCGTCGACCGTGAGGTCGACCGGATGGCCGTTGCCGTCGAGCCGGCAGCGGCAGCGCCCGGCGCGGTCGAGCAGCACCAGCGGCCCCTCCCGCACCAGCTCGGCCGCCGGCCGCATCAGGATACCGCCGGTCAGCACGTTGAGCGGGTTCATCGAGGCGACGAACTGGCGGACATAGTCGTTGGTCGGCTTGGTGACGATGTCCTCCGGCGAGCCGAACTGCACGATGCGGCCGGCCTCCATGATGGCGACGCGGCTGCCGATCTTGAGCGCCTCGTCGAGGTCGTGGCTGACGAAGACGATGGTCTTCCTCAGGCTGCGCTGCAGCTCCATCAGCTCGTCCTGGAGATGCTCGCGGATCAGCGGGTCGAGCGCGGAGAAGGGCTCGTCCATCAGCAGGATGTCGGCGTCGGTGGCGAAGGCGCGGGCCAGGCCGACGCGCTGCTGCATGCCGCCGGAGAGCTCGGACGGCACCTTCTCGGCGAACTTCTCCAGCCGCACCAGCGCGAGCTTCTGGTCGACCACCCGGTCGCGCTCCTTGCGCGCGACGCCGCGGACGTCGAGGCCGAAGGCGATGTTGTCGCGGACGCTGAGCCAGGGCATCAGCGCGAACTGCTGGAAGACCATGGAGATGCGGTTGCGGCGGACCTGGCGCAGCCGCTCCTCGCCGCAGGAGGCGACGTCGACCTCGTGCTCGCCGTCGCGGATCAGCACCTTGCCGCGCGACACCTTGTTGAGCCCGTTGATGCAGCGCAGCAGCGAGGACTTGCCGGAGCCCGACAGCCCCATCATCACCAGGATCTCGCCCTCGTTGACGAAGAGCGAGGCGTCGTGCACGGCGACCAGGTTGCCGGTCTCCTCGAGCACGGCGTCGCGGCCGTGCCCGGCATCGAGCAGCTCCAGGGCGCGCTTCGGCGTCGGGCCGAAGATGACGTCGACATGCTCGAAGCTGACCGCCGAGCGGGTCATCGCGGTGCCCTCCCCCAATCTCCGGACGTTCTCAGGACTTGGCCGGCCGGCGCTGGCGGCGCCGCTGCTTCAGGATGCGGTCGAGCCCGATCGCCACGATGACGATGGCAAGCCCGGCCTCGACGCCGAGCGAGACGTTGCTCTGCGCCAGCGCGCGCACCGTCGGCGTGCCGAGCCCGCCGGCGCCGACCAGCGCGGCGATCACCACCATCGAGAGCGACAGCATGATGCACTGGTTGACGCCGGCCATGATGGTCGGCAGCGCCGCCGGCAGCTTGACCTTCATCAGCAGCTGCCAGCGGGTGCAGCCGAACGCCTCGCCCGCCTCGATCAGCGGCAGCTGCACCTGGCTGATGCCGAGATAGGTGAGCCGGATCGGCGCCGGCACGGCGAAGATCACCGTGGCGATCAGGCCGGGCACCAGCCCGAGCCCGAACAGCACCAGGGTCGGCACCAGGTACACGAAGGTCGGGATCGTCTGCATCATGTCGAGGATCGGCGCCAGGGCCTGGTAGATCCAGGGCCGCCGGGCCGAGATGATGCCGACCGGGATGCCGATGAGCAGCGAGACGAAGCTGGCCCCGGTGACCAGCACCAAGGTCTCCAGCATCTCGTTCCACAGCCCGATGTTGAGGATCAGCAGCAGGCCAAGCAGGATGAAGAGAGATACCTTCCAGCTGCGCTGCAGCAGGAAGGCGAACGCCGCCGCGCACACCACGAAGATCAGCGGCGGCACCGACTCCAGCCACTCCACCAGGCCCTCGATCGGGATGCGCAGGCCGTTGGAGATGGCGTCGAAGAACCACTCGTAGTTGGTGGTCAGCCAGTCGACGAACATCCGCGCCCAATCGCCGATCGGGATCTTGTTGTCGGTGATCAGTTGCTGCAACCGATCCATGACCGCTCTCCCTGGGTGCGGCGTGGCCGCCGTCGTCATGCCCCGGAAACAGTGACGGCCCCCGCCGGGCAAATCAAGCGGGGGCCGTCCTGGCTATTCGGCGGGATCGCTCCCGTCTCTCTCACCTCGTCCTGAGACGAGGAGCACGCAGGGCGTGCACCACGATCGCTGAAAATAGACGCGCAGCGGCGCCACATCGCTCCCTCCCCCTTGCGGGGGAGGTCGGGGGTGCCGCCCGCACGGCGCCGGGTCCACCCCCCACCCTAACCCTCCCCCGCAAGGGGGGAGGGCTCACAGCTCGACCCTCGACTTTCATAGCAGCTTGTCGAAAGGCGAGGTCGGCAGGGCGCCGGGATCGCGGGCCTAGAGGCCGAGCGACTTCTTCACTGCGGCGAGCCCATCCTGGCCGTCGACCGTGGTAACGCCGGCCAGCCACGTGTCGAGCACCGCCGGATTGGCCTTCAGCCAGGCAGTAGCGGCCCGGTCGCCATCCTTGTCCTTGTTGGTGGTGATCCCGTCCATCACCTCCGATTCCATCGGGATGGTGAACTTCAGGTTGGCCAGCAGCTTGCCGAGGTTGGCGCACTCGGCCGTGTAGCCGACCCGGGTGAGCGGGTGGATCTGCGAGGCGCCGAAGCCGCGGCTGTCCCAGCCCGTCAGGTAGGTGATCGGCATCTTCGCCATGACCGGGTGCGGCGCCCAGCCGAGGAAGACGATCCACTGCTTCTTCTTCATCGCCTTCTGGGCCTGGGCCAGCATGCCCTGCTCCGAGGACTCGACCAGCTTGAAGCCCTTCAGCCCGGCCGAGGGATCGTCGATCGCCTTCTGCACGATCTTGTTGCCGTCATTGCCCGGCTCGATGCCGTAGAACTTGCCGCCGAACTTCTTCACGTTCGGGCCGAGGTCCTTGATGTCCTTGACGCCGGCCTCGGCGACATAGTTCGGCACGACCGGCCCGTAGGGTGCGTCGGTCAGATCGGGGGGCAGCTCGTCGATGGTCTTGGCGTCGCGATAAGGCTTGGTCCCCTCCTCGTTGGAGGGCAGCCAGTTGTCGAGGAAGAGATCGAGCTTCTTGCTCTTCAGGCCCGCGAGGATCACCGGCAGGTCGAGCACGTCGATCTTGGTCTCGTAGCCGAGCGGCTTGACCACGACGTTGAACAGGCCGTTCTGCGCCGTGTTGTCGGTCCAGCCGACATCGGCCATGCGGATCTTCTTGCAGGACTCCGGCTCGGCCGCCTGGGCCGCGGCGCCGAGCGCCAGCAGCGAGACCGCGGCCGCGGCCATCAATCGGGTCAGATTCATTGGTCGTTCGCCTCCATGATCGCGCGGCGCCCGTGACGAGCGCCGGCTTTGCCTTGGGCATCGTCCGCAACGGCGCCCTGACACCGCCTTCGACGGTCTGCGCGGCACTCTCCGGGGCTTTCAGGCCCGCGTCGGCTCCGCCTGCGTCAGGTTCTGGCGGGATTCCGTCACCCCGCGTAGAGCGCGTCGGCGATGCCGCGCACCCCCGGTTGCGCCGCGAAGATGCTGCCGGCATGGGGCTGACGGGCGAGCTCGGCCTCGCCGAAGCCGTAGCGCGCGGTCGTGATGTAGAGCGTGTCGAGATCCGGCCCGCCGAAGGCGCAGCTCGTCACCCGCTCGGCCGGCAGCTCGAGGATGCGGTCGACCCGCCCGTCCGGGGCGAAGCGGATGACGCAGCCGCCGTCCCAGCGGCAGTTCCAGAGGAAGCCCTCGGCGTCGACCGTCGAGCCGTCGGGATGGCCGCGCTCGTGCCGCGCGAAGGGCCGGCGGTTCGATATCGTCCCCGCCGCGGCGTCGAAATCGTAGGCGAAGATCCAGCCGGTCGCGGTGTCGCCGAAATACATCGTGCGGTCGTCCGGGCTCCAGCAGACGGTGTTGGCGATGGCGATGTCGCTCGCCATCCGCGTCGCCTTGCGGTCGCCGTCGATGCGCCACAGCGCGCCGGCGCTGCCGACCAGCGGGATGCCGCTGCCGTCCGGGGCGATGTTGTTCTGCATGGTGCCGAGCCAGAAGCGGCCGGCGCGGTCGGCGGCACCATCGTTGCTGCGGTTGAACGGCCGGTCCTGCTCCGGCGCCAGGATCCGGGTCAGCCGGCCGCTCTCGGTGTCGACCAGGTTGAGCCCGCCATGGCTGGCGACCAGCACCCCCTGCCCGTTCCGCCGCGGCACCACGCAGGTGATCATCTCCGGCATCGGCCAGCTGTCGTGCCGGCCGGTCGCCGGGTAGAAGCGGTGCAGCAGCGAGGGCAGCGGCACGTCGACCCACCAGAAGGCGCCGGCCCGCGCCTCCCAGCGCGCGCTCTCGCCGAGATGGCTCCGGCAATCGACGGCGACGGTGACCTCGGTCATCCCCTTCCCTCCCTGATCCGGCGCGGGCGCCCGGCTATTCCGGCTGCCAGCCGGCCCGCTGCAGCCCGTCCAGCATGATGGCGCGATCCTCGGGGCTGCGGAACGGGTAGGTGGCGTCGAGATAGGCGAGCGAGAAGTCCGGCTGCAGGGTCAGCACCTGCGCCAGCGCCACCGCCGCCTCGGCGGTCTCGCCCCGGCGCCCCAGCGCGGCCGCAAGGCGCTGCCACGCCCGCACGTTGCGCCGGCCTTCGGCGACCGCCTCCCGCGCGGTGCGCACCGCGTCGTCGTTCGCCCCGAGCAGGAGATGGCAGAGCGCCATGTCGGCGAGGATGAGGGAGCGGGACTGGTAGCGCGGATCGAGCCGCAGCACCGCCTCGAGGGCCTTCAGCGCGGCCTCGGGCCGGCCGCCGAACCCCAGCGCGCAGCCGAGGAACTGGTAGGCGATGGCCGAGCTGGGGTTGAGGGTGATCGCCCGCTCCTCCTCGGCGATGGCCCGGTCGAAAGCGTGCTCGGTCCAGACCAGCCCGATCCCGAGGAGCGCATGCGCCAGCCAGTCGCCGTCGTCGGCCGCGACCGCTTCCGCGGCCGCCGCCCGGGTCGCCGCGAGGGCGCGGGGCGGGTCGCTGGTCCAGCCGGACAGCGCCTCCTGGAACAGCGCCAGGGCGAGGAGAGAGCGCGGATAGCTGGCCGCCGGATCGAGCCGGATCGCCTGCTCGAGCATGCCGCGGGCCTCCCCGAGCTCCGCGCGCGTGCCGCGCCGGATCAGCCACAAGGCACGCACCGCCAGGTCCCAGGCGTCCAGGCTGTGCGGCGCCTTGCGCAGCACCCGGGCGTCCTCCGCCCGGGCGATCTGCGGCTCGATGGCGGATACGATGGCGCGGGCGATCTCGTCCTGCAGGTCGAACATGTCGGCGAGCTGGCGGTCGTAGCGCTCCGCCCAGAGCTGGTGGCCGCTGGCGGCGTCGACCAGCTGCGCGCCGATGCGGATCCGGCCGCCGGCGCGCCGCACGCTGCCCTCGACGATGTACCGGGCACCGAGCTGCCTGGCGATCTCGCTGACCTCGGCGGCCCTGGCCTTGAAGGCGAAGGTGGAGTTGCGCGAGATCACCGGGAACCAGCGCCAGCAGGAGAGCGCGGTGATGACGTCCTCGGTGATGCCGTCGGCGAAGTAGCCCTGGTCGGCGTCGCCGCTCAGGTTCTCGAACGGCAGCACGGCGACGGCCGGCCGCCCCAGCACCGGCCGGGCAGGCGGCGCCGCGCGCTCGGGCATCGCGCCGGACCACCGCACCCGGTGCGCGCCGACCGGCTCGTCGATGTTCTTGAGCTGCTGCAGCCCGAGCGGCTCGAACTGCACCTCGAGCTTGTTGCGGACCTCGGCGAACACCAGGTCGGAGACGGCGATGCCGCCGGGATCGGCGACCTCCTGCAGCCGCGCCGCGATGTTCACGCCGTCGCCGTAGATGTCGCCGTCCTCGATGACCAGCTCGCCGATGTTGATGCCGATCCGCAGCGGCAGGCCGCCCGCGCCGCCGGCCTGCTCCGCCGCGGCGCGCTGGATCGCCACCGCGCAGCTGACCGCGTCCACGACGCTGCCGAACTCGGCCAGGAAGCCGTCGCCGAGCAGCTTGACGATGCGGCCGCGGTGGGCCGCCACGCTGGGCTCGATGACGCCGGCGCGCTGCTCCCGCAGCGAGGTCAGCGTAGCCGTCTCGTCGGCGCGGATCAGCCGGCTGTAGCCGACGACGTCGGCGGCGAGAACGGCGGCAAGCCTGCGCAAAGCGACCCTCGGTCTGGCCCGGCTCCGCGGCTGCCATCCTCCCTGGTGACGCCGCGCCGGTTCAGGATAACATATGCAGAACACCGGCACGGCGGAAACTCGGGAAGGACGGCGATGATCGGCGAGGCGGAGGTCCGGCACTACCGGGAGCACGGCTATCTCGTGGTCCCCAACCTGCTCGACGCGGCGACCGTGGCGGCGCTGCGCGAGCGCACCGAGCTCTATCTCGAGAGCGCGCGCGGCAAGGTGGCGAGCGACGCGGTGCACGACCTCGAGGAGTCGCACCGGCCGGAGCTGCCGCGGGTGCGCCGGATCAAGGATCCCTGCGACCTCGACGGCCTGTTCTATGCCACCGCGCGGCGGCCGGAGATCCTCGACGTCGTGGCCAAGCTGGTCGGGCCGAACATCCGCTACCACCACAGCAAGATCAACATCAAGGCGGCCGGCTACGGCGCCGCGGTGGAGTGGCACCAGGACTGGGCGTTCTACCCCGCGACCAACGACGACATCCTGGAGATCGGCATCGTCATCGATCCCTGCGAGGCCGAGAACGGGCCGATGATGGTGGTGCCGGGCAGCCACAAGGGCCCGGTCCACGACCATCATGTCGACGGCCGCTTCTGCGGCGCCTTCGATCCGGTCGCCGCCGGCGTCGACCGGTCGCGTGCGGTCAGCCTGCTGGCGCCCGCCGGCAGCATCACGGTGCACCATGTCCGCATGGTGCATGGCTCGGGCGTCAACCGCTCGAACCGGCCGCGCCGGCTGTTCCTGATCGGCTACGCCGCCGCCGACGCGCTGTCGCTGACCGAGTTCAACGGCAACTGGGACAAGTACCATGGCTGGATGGTGGCCGGAGAGGACACCGTCGTGCCGCGGGTCGAGCCGGTGCCGGTGCGCATGCCCTTCCCGCGCGCCTCGCACCAGGGCTCGATCTACGAGAACCAGCGCAGCCTGAAGAACCCCTATTTCGAGAAGGTCAAGGCGACCTGACGCCGTCGCCTTGGCCGGCCTCGGGCTCTCCGTCCTCGACCAGTCGCCGGTTCCCTCCGGGACCAGCCCGGCCGAGGCGCTCGCCAACAGCATCGCGCTCGCCCGGCTCGCCGACCGGCTCGGCTATCGCCGCTTCTGGGTGGCCGAGCATCACGGCATGGAGGGGCTGGCCTCGACCGCGCCGGAGATCCTGCTGGCGCGGCTGACCGGCGAGACCGCGCGGATCCGGCTCGGCTCCGGCGCGGTGCTGCTGCCGCACTACAGCCCGATGAAGGTCGCCGAGACCTTCCGCACGCTCGAGGCGCTGGCGCCCGGGCGCATCGATCTCGGCATCGGCCGGGCGCCCGGCGGCACCGGGCTCGAGGCCTATGCGCTGCGCCGCGACCAGGAGGTGCCGGTCGACGACTTCCCGGCCAAGCTCGCCGAGCTGCTCGCCTTCCTCGAGGGCGGCTTCCCGCCCAACCACCCCTTCTGCCGCATCCGCATCGCGCCCGGCACGCCCGAGCCGCCGCCGCTCTGGCTGCTCGGCTCCAGCAGCTGGAGCGCCGAGGCCGCCGCCGAGCTCGGCCTGCCCTACGCCTTCGCCCACTTCATCAGCCCGAAGCCGACGGCGGGCGCGCTGGAGCGCTACCGCGCCGGGTTCAACCCCTCCCGCCGCGCCGCTCGGCCGACCGCGATGGTCTGCCTCGGCGCGGTCTGCGCCGCCAGCCTGGCCGAGGCCGAGCGGCTGTTCGCCAGCGCCCGCCTGTTCCGCCGCCGGGTCCGCCGCAACGACCTGCGCCCGGTGCCGACGCCGGAGGAGGCGCTGGCCGAGCTCGGCCCCGGCCCCGACCCGCTCGACCAGATCCCCGGCGAGCCGCTGCGCTACGTCGTCGGCACGCCGGAGAGCGCCGCCGCCGACCTGCGCCGGCTGGCCGCCGAATGGCAGGTCGAGGAGCTGATGATCGTCGCCGTGCTGCACGACCACGGCGCCCGGATGGAATCATACCGGCTGCTCGCCGAGGCGCTGGGGCTCTCGGGCGGCTGACCGGGCCTGGCCCGCCGGACTGCGGCACCGGGCCGCGCCTTGCCGGGGCCTCTCCGCCGGGAGACGACGTCGACGGTCGTGCGCATCCCTCGCATACGCTCGCCTCCGAGTAGGCTTTGCAGTACAATGGCATGGCGTAGGCGATCGTCAGCCTCGCGACAGCGTGCTCAGGGAAAAATCGCAAGGCGACCTGGAACGTCCGTCCTGGGGGAGCGGAGCGCTACATGGACTCGATCACACGGCCCTGGGCCGAGCAGCGCGTCGGCCCGATGGCGGCGCTGCCCGCCATCCTCAGGGAACGCGGCATCGATCCGGCGCCGATCGCCGCTGCCGGGCCGATCAGCGTCGACGACCTCGCCGATCCCACCGCCCGCGTCTCCTTCTACGATTGCGCCAGGGTCATCAAGGCGGCCGCGGCGGCGACCGGGTGCCCGCATCTCGGCCTGCTGATCGGGCAGCGCTGCGACTTCTCCGGCCTGGGGCTGCCCGGGCAGCTCGCGCTGGCAGCGCCGGATGTGGAAACCGGCCTGCGCGTCCTCACGCGGCTGCAGCACATGAACAGCCGCGGCGGGCTCATCTACATCTCGAACCGCGGCGGCGAGGCGGCCCTGCACTATGCGCACTACGCACACGGCGTGGACGCGGCGGACCACATCATCGCGCTCTGCATCGCGATTGCCTTCAACGGGTTGAGCCAGCTCTGCGGCCCGGAATGGCGGCCAACCGCGGTCGAACTGACGTTCCGCCCGCCCGCCGATCCCCGTCCCTACCTCGAATTCTTCCGGGCGCCGGTGCGGTTCAATGCGCCGCAGTCGCGGGTCTCGTTCCCGGCCTCGTGGCTCAGCCGAAGCCTGCCGAGCGCCGATCCGGAGCTCTTCGCGCGGCTGCAGGGCCAGGCGGCGCGCACGCATCGCATCGACACCGCCGCGCAGCTCCGCCGCATCCTGCGGCAGATGGTCGAGGAGGGCGCCGCGACGGCGCAGCAGGCGGCCCGCGCCCTCGGGCTCCATCCGCGCACGCTGGATCGCCGCCTGAGCGAGCTCGGCACCTCCTACCGGGCCATCCTCGACGAGGTCCGTTCCGAGGTCGCCTGCCACCTGCTGCGCGACAGCGATCTCGGCATCGTCGAGATCGGCTCGCTGCTCGGCTACGCCAACCCGAGCGCGCTCACCCGCGCCTTCCGCCGCTGGTCGGGCTACGCCCCGGCGCAGTGGCGCGACATGGTCCGCTCCGGCCGCGGCACATCGGGCACATCGGGCGAAGCCCGCTAGCCGGCTCCGCCCGGCGCAACCGTCGGCGAGACCACCGCGTCACATGCGTGCCGCGGCGCGCGAACCACCTCACCCATGCTGGGGGCAGCTCGTACCGCCGACCTCGGCGCGGGGGGATTTTGGCCAAAAAAGATAATCGGCGCCGAGGTCGCGACAACATACTCCGCGCGTCCGCAAGCCGGCAGATCAGCAAGTGCCGCTCGCTGGATCGGATGAGGGCAACTTCCTATCCCAGGGAGAAGAGACCATGTATTTCACGGACGATTCGCTATTCCCCGAGAACATGCAGCCGCTGATCATCACCGCGGCGCCCTTCGGGCCGGAATGGCTGCCCGGCGACGCGGACATACCGCTGACCTGGGACGAGCAGGTGCAGCGGGCGGTCGACTGCTACAACGCCGGCGCGACCATGTTGCATGTGCATGTACGCGACCCCAAGACCGGCCAGGGCTCGACCAACTTCGACGAGTACAACTACTTCCTCGGCCGGCTGCGCGAGGCGGTGCCGAAAATGATTCTGCAGATCGGCGGCTCGATCTCCTTCGCGCCGCACACCGACGATGCCAAGGCCAAGTGGCTCGACTACGACACCCGGCACATGCTCACCGAGCTCAATCCGAAGCCGGATTGCGTGACGGTGACCACGGGCACGACGCTCTGGGACGTGACGCAGGCCTTCATTCCCAGCGACGTCAAGGGCACCCATCTCGACGACCCGAAGGTCGCCGCCGCCTGGGCTGACATGGTGGTGGATTCGACCTCGAAGTTCTACCTCGAGCACCTAAAGCGGCTCTCGGCCAACAAGATCCAGCCCTACTTCGTCCCCGCCCACGTGCACCAGCTGGAGATCGTCGAGCGGCTGCTTCGGGCCGGCGTCTACAAGGGGCCGCTGAACCTCGCGCTCTGCGGCTATGGCGGCGGCACGATGGGCCGCAACCCGTTCGACTGGATGGAGATGCTCCGACGCACGCCGCACGGCGCATCCTCCGTCACCTTCTGGAGCAGCATGCGCGGCAACATCGCGATCCAGACCATGTCGGTCGTGCTCGGCACCCATGTTCGAGTCGGCAACGAGGACAATCTCTGGGACGCGAACCGGCAGCGCTGGGAATCGGTGAAGCAGGTCGAGTGGGCGGTGAAGCAGGCCGAGCACTTCGGCCGCAAGGTGGCGACCGCCGACGAGGCCCGGCAGATCATGAAGATCGGCGTCTGGTACGATACCGTCGAGGAGACGCTGTTCAAGCTCGGCCTGCCGCCGAACCGGCCGGAGGGCTACAAGGGCTTCCTCGCCTACGACACGGACGGGCGCCTGCCGAAGGCGGCGGGGACCCGCACCGCGCCCACCAGCATCCTCTAGCTCCAGCAGGCGGACCCTGGGCGCCGCGGGCCAAGGACGGCCCGCGGCGCACCACCCCGCCGCCGATTCGACCTGCCAGCGAGGACCGGAACATGGAGACCGAGACCACGAACGGCCCGTGGGACGCCGCACTGCGGCAGCTGCGTGATTGGGACCCGACCTGGGCGGAGGCCTGCGACCGCGTCGCCATGGACCCCTGGCGGTCGGGCGTGCTGTCGCGCAAGCTGGTCGAGCTGATCAGCCTCGGCCTCAACGCCGCCTGCACCAACCTCAACGCCGACGGCACCCGCCGCCACCTGCACGCGGCGCTCGACGCCGGCGCCAGCCGGGACGAGATCCTGCTGATCCTCAAATGCGCCACCGTGATGGCGCTTCACTCCTGCAGCCTGGGCGCGCCGATCCTGCTCGAGGAGGCGCGCGAGGCCGGCGTGCCGGTGCAGCCGCGGCCACCGGTCGCCACCCCGGCCACCGACAAGATGCGAGCGCTCGGCCAGTGGAACACTGCCTGGGACCCGTTCGTCGACCTCGATCCCGGCTGGACCGATGCCTTCATGGCGGCCGGCACCGGGATCTATGCCAGCGGCGTGCTGCCGGCCAAGGAGATCGAGCTGATCAGCATCGCCTTCGACGCCTCCTTCACCCACATGTACGCGCCCGGCACGCGCCGTCACATCAAGGCGGCGCTGAAGCAGGGCGCGACGGTCGCGGAGATCATGGAGGTGCTCAAGCTCTGCGTCGCGCAGGGCGTGCAGGCGATCAATCTCGGCGTCCCGCTCCTGGCGGAGGCGCTGGCACAGCGAGAGGAGTCCGCCTGATGCCGCAGAGCCACGACACGGCCCCCGCCAGCCGCGCACAGAAGCTCGGCCGGTGGGCGCTCCACGAGATGACGCGCTTCGTGGTGCTGTTCCTCTATCTCTGGATCCTGTTCGGGGTGTTCGTGCTGCACCAGAGCATCGTCCTGCGCGAGAACGGGATCCACTACTCCGCGCAGGGCTTCGCGCTGATCAACGCGCTGGTCCTGGCGAAGGTCATGCTGGTCGCCGAGGACCTCAACCTCTCCCGCTGGCTCGACCGGCGGCCGCTGATCTATCCGATCCTGCACGAATCCTTCCTCTTCACCGCGCTCTTCATCGCCTTCCACGTGCTGGAGGAGCTGGTGGTCGGGCTCGTCCACGGCGAGACTCTCGCCCAGAGCGTGCCGGCGGTCGGCGGCGGCGGCTTCGCCGGCCTCGTCTGCGTCGCGGTGATCTTCTTCTTCGCGCTGATGCCGTTCTTCGGCTTCCGCAACCTCAGCCGGGCGATCGGGCCGGACCGCATGAAGGCGATGCTGTTCGGCCCCTGGGACGGGGCCGGCAGCCCCGGCGCGGCGGCACCGCGCGCCGGCAAGCGGTAGCGGCCGGCACGCCCCCCCCCGCGCGCGCTCCGTCGCCCGGCGATCAGGGCCGCTGCGATGCGGCCCTCTGCCGGGCGACGCGGGCATGGGCGAGCGCCGACAGCACGAAGGCCGACGTCACCTCCGGGCCGCCGACCAGGATGCGGGTCGGCGTCTTCATCTTGTTCCACTCATAGGCCTTGAACGGCCCGTGCCGGCCGCCCTCGCCGGCGCCGCGCACGATGGCGGCCAGCGCCGGCGCGAAGGTCTCCGGGCCGGCCTCGAGCTTCGCCAGGGCGAGCAGGGCCAGCGCCGCGTCGAACGGGTTCATCTCGTGGGCCATGAGATCGTCGCGGACATAGCCGAGGGCGCCGCGGCGAAGCACCGCGAAGGCGCCGTCGGGATCGATCGCCGCCTGCTGCGCGGCCGGCAGGGCCGCGAAGGCGGCCCAGCAGCGCCCGACATAGGCGCAATAGAGCTCCGGCAGGTAGTAGATGTGCGCGCGCGGATCGGCGAAGGCGCCGCTCTCCACCAGGCGGCGCTGGAACGAGATGATCCGGCGCAGCACATCGAGCCGGGACGGCGTCTCCAGCACCCGCCAGCGATCGAGGTTGCGCAGGATGGTCTCGACGACGTCGAGATTGAGCGTCGGGTCGAGGTCGTTGCCGAAGGGCTTGGCCCCTTCGATGCTCTCGATCCACGAGGCGATGCCGCCCTCGTAGTCGATGACGTCGTTGATGGTGACCGTCGGCAGGTGGCCGCGATTGCCGTTGCCGACCTGATAGTCGGCCAGCAGATCGGGCAGCGGCTGCTCGAGGATGGCGGCCTCGGCGCCGAACTGCGTCGCCGCCGACAGCGAGCACACCGTGGTGTCCCAGTCCGGCACGTAGACGCCGAAGCCGAGCTCGCTCTTGATCCGCCAGAAGAACTTGCTCATCCGCACGTCGGGCGGCGGCACCAGCGCCGTGATCACGTCGAACCGCCGGCCGTCCCGGGGCGCCGGCACCGTCTCCCGGCTGGTCGCGATGCAGAAGCGGATCATGTCCTCGACCGCGGCGCGGGCGGCGGCCGTCTCGGCCGCCGTGGCGACGCCGCTCGCCATGAAGTCCATCAGCGCCTCGCTGTAGAAGGCGTCGTAGTAGGCGGAGCGATGGCGGATCTGCACGGGCTCCCAGAGCGGCTCGGCGATGCCCTGCCAGGGCCGGTCGACCAGCGCGCCGACCTGCGGATTGCCCAGCACGAAGACCCGCGCCAGGTTGAACAGCAGGGTCGCGTTCTTGTAGGTCCGGGCGTTGAGGCCCTGCAGCGCCGTGATCAGGTCGCGGCCGTGGAAATCCGGATCGCCGACCAGCTTGAAGGCCGCCGCGGCGGGGATGAAGCGCCGCCGCTCGAAGGTGCCGAGCAGGTGGCGGGCGCAGTCGCCGATGATCGCGTCGAGCTCCTGCTGCGGCGGCGCCGCGGCGGTCGCCGCGACCGCGGGCGGCCGCGGATGCGCCCGCGGCATCTCGTCGAGCAGCGCCGCCAGCGGCCGGCCGATGGCGGCCCAGTCCGGCGAGGCGTCGTCGCGGGCGGCCCTGAGCGACTCCGTCAGCGCCCGCAGGCGCGCCTCGTCGCGCAGCTGCGGCAGGCCGGCGCGGCGCAGCAGCAGCCGCATGACCGGGTTCGCCAGCGCCGTCTTGTAGAACCGGCGCAGATGCGCGTCGCCGCCGCCGCGCCCGGCCAGCAGCGGGTCGCAGAGCTGGTGCAGCGTCGGACCGTTCGCCGGCGTCGCCAGCACGCGCCAGGCCGCCGATGCCTGCCTGCCCAGAGTCATCGATCCCGCGGAAGCCGTCCGCTCGTTCATCGTCCCACCCGTCAGCAGCGCGCGCCCGCAGGGCGCATCGATCAGCGGCGGAGCTTGGCCGGAGGCTAGCCCCGCTGTCCAGGCATCTCGGGCGGCCGCTACGCCGAGCGCTGCGCCGTCTCCCAGTCCGGCGCGATCCAGACCGGCGCGTCGGAGGGCGGCAGCGGCGGCTCGCCCAGGATCATGTCCGACGCCTTCTCGGCGATCATGATGGTCGGCGCGTTGAGGTTGCCGCTGACCACGTTCGGCATGATCGAGGCGTCGACCACCCGCAGCCCCTGCAGCCCGTGCACGCGGGCCTCGCCGTCGACCACCGCCATCAGGTCGAGGCCCATCTTGCAGCTGCAGGAGGGGTGGTAGGCGCTCTCCGCCTTGGCCCGCACGAAGGCGTCGATGTCGGCGTCGCTGCGCACCGCGGCGCCCGGCGCCACCTCCGGCCCGCGATAGGGGTCGAAGGCCTTCTGGGCGAAGATCTCGCGGGTCAGCCGCACCGCGGCGCGCATCTCCTGGCGGTCGCCCTCGGTCTGCATGTAGTTGAACAGGATCGACGGCTTCTCCCGCGGATCCTTCGACCTGAGGCGGATGCGGCCGACGCTGGTCGGGCGCATCGGCCCGACATGCGCCTGGAAGCCGTGCCCGGCGACGCCGCTGCTGCCGTCATAGGAGATCGCCATCGGCAGGAAGTGGTACTGCAGGTCGGGATGCTCGACGCCGGCCCGGCTGCGGATGAAGCCGCCCGCCTCGAACTGGTTGGAGGCGCCGAGGCCGGTGCCGAGGAAGGTCCACTCGATCCCGATCAGCAGCTTGGCGACCGGGTTCATCGCCTTGTAGAGGGTGATCGGCTGGGTGCAGCTGTGCTGCACGTAGATCTCGAGATGGTCCTGCAGGTTGCGCCCGACCCCCGGCAGGTCGCGCACCACCGGGATGTCGAGGGCGCGCAGCTCGTCGGCCGGGCCGACGCCGGAGAGCAGGAGGAGCTGCGGCGAGTTGATCGAGCCGCCGCAGAGGATGACCTCGCGCTCGGCGCGCGCCTGGCGCAGCGCGCCTGCCTGGGAATACTCGACGCCGACCGCGCGGTCGCCCTCGAACAGCACGCGGTGGCTGAGCGCGCGCGTCTCGACCGTCAGGTTGGGCCGGCCCATGGCCGGGCGCAGATAGGCCTTGGCGGCGCTCCAGCGGCGGCCCTTCCAGGTCGTCATGTCCATCGGCCCCAGCCCTTCCTGCTGGTGGCCGTTGAGGTCGGCGGTCGGCCGGTAGCCGGCCTGCCGCCCGGCCTCCTGCCAGGCCTGGAACAGCGGCTGCCGGGTGTGCCCGGCCGAGACGTGCAGCGGCCCGTCGCCGCCGTGATAGGGATCGGCGCCCTTGTCGCGGCTCTCGGCGCGGCGGAAATAGGGCAGCACGTCGGCATAGGACCAGCCGCGCAGCCCGGCCTGCGCCCAGCGGTCGTAGTCGCGGGCGTGGCCGCGGATGTAGACCATGCCGTTGATCGAGGAGGAGCCGCCCAGCACCCGGCCGCGCGGGCAGTACATCACCCGCCCGTCCATGTAGGGCTCGGGCTCGGTGTGGTAGTACCAGTTGACCTTGTCGTCGGCCAGCGGATAGGCGAAGGCGGCCGGCATCTGGATCTTCCAGTTCCAGAAATGGTCGCGCCCGCCGGCCTCGAGCAGCAGCACGCGGTTCTCGCGCCGGGCGGTCAGCCGGTTGGCCAGCACGCAGCCAGCCGAGCCGGCGCCGACGATGATGTAGTCGTAGCTCTTGGCATTGCTCATTCTGCTCTTCCTTGGGCGGCCGGTCTTCCTTGGGCTGCCGGGGCCGCATGGTCGGCGCGCGGGTCGAGCTCGCCGGAGACGCCGGCCGTCGCCGGCACCGGCACGAACGGCGCCTGCTCGGCCGACGGCAGCGCCGTGCGGCGGCTCATCCGATAGCGCGTGAAGGCGGCCAGCGCCAGGGCGACGGCCGCCAGGAACAGGAACAGCGCGGCGTCCCCCGCCCAGCGCATCACCGGCGAGGCGAGCAGCGGGCCGATGGTGGCGCCGGCCGCCCAGGCGAGCAGCAGGCCGCTGCTCGCCGCCACCATGCGGTCGCGCTCGACATAGTCGAAGGTGTGGGCGACGGAGACCGGGTAGACGGTCGAGGCGGCGCCGCCGAACAGCGCCACCAGCACCAGCATCGGCACGAAGTCGCCGCGGGTGCTGACCCAGCCATACTGGCCGATGCAGACCACGGCGCTGGCGAGCAGCATCAGCAGCAGCACGGTGCGGCGGTCGAAGCGGTCGGAGAGCCGGCCGATCGGCCATTGCAGCAGCAGCCCGCCGAACACCATGGCGCCCATGAAGAGCGAGACCTCGAAGACGCTGAGGCCGGCATCCTGGGCGAAGATCGCGCCGAGCCCGTAGAAGGCGCCGCTCATCACCCCGGCGCCGAAGCAGCCGGCGACGCCGAGCGGCGAGGCGCGGGTCAGCCGGCGCAGGCCGAGCGGCCGGACGTTGCCGAGGTCGGGGCCGCTCACCCGGGTCAGCGTCACCGGCACCAGCGAGATGCTGACCAGCAGCGCCGCCAGGCAGAACAGCTCCAGCCCCTTGACGCCCCAGGCATTGACCAGCAGCTGCCCGGCGCCCCGAGCCGAAATAGGCGGTCACCATGTAGAGCGAGAGGATCTGGCCGCGCGCCGCGTTGCTGCTGCGCAGGTTGAGCCAGCTCTCGATGGTGGCGAAGAGCGCCGCCATGCAGAAGCCGTCGATCGCCCGCAGCACCGCCCAGGGCGCCGGCGCGAACCACAGCGGGAAGATCAGCGTCGCCGCCGCCAGCAGCCCGGCGAAGGCGGCGAAGGCGCGGATATGGCCGACCCGCGCGATGATCCCCTTGCCCCAGAAGCTGCCGGCGACGAAGCCGGCATAGTAGGCCGACATGACGAGGCCGGAGAGCTCGGTGGCGACGCCCTCGAGGTTGAGCCGGATCGGCACGACGATGCCGATCAGCGAATTGCCGAGGATGAGGATGCCGGCGCCGACCAGCAGCGAGGCGACGGAGCGGAGGGCCTGGAGCAAGGCGGCGGACGTCCTGTCGTGGAGGCCGAGTTGATGCCCGAGGCGGCGCGCCGGGACAAGCCCGGCTACGACATCGCGCGCGGCACTCGCGACATGCGAAGTCTTACGCCGGCGATGATCCCTCGCCCAGACGCTTGTCGCTCGCTCCCTGTTGTCATTGCCGGGCTTGACCCTGGGCTTGACCCGGCAATCCATGGAGCGCACTGGATGCCCGGGTCAAGCCCGGGCATGACAAAGCAAGAGAGCGGTGCGGGCGAACGGCGACCGCGGCAGCGAACGCCCGCTCTACGTCATCAGCTTCGCCAGGTCCTCCAGCCGGTCGGCCTCGGCGGCGGGCTTGTCCCAGCGGATGCGGGCGATGCGCGGGAAGCGCATGGCGACGCCGGACTTGTGCCGGGTCGAGGCGTGGATGCTGTCGAAGGCGACCTCCAGCACCAGCGCCGGCTTCACCTCCCGCACCGGGCCGAAGCGGTTGACCGTGTGGTCGCGCACCCACTTGTCGAGCTGGCGCAGCTCCTCGTCGGTGAAGCCGAAATAGGCCTTGCCGACCGGCACCAGCTCGCCGCCGGCCGGGCCCTGCCGCCACGCCCCGAAGGTGTAGTCGGAGTAGAAGGAGGAGCGCTTGCCGTGGCCCCGCTGGGCGTACATCAGCACGACGTCGGCGGTCAGCGGGTTGCGCTTCCACTTGAACCACGGGCCCTTCGGCCGGCCGGCGACGTAGAGGCTGTCGCGCCGCTTCAGCATCAGCCCCTCGATGCCGGCGTCGCGCGCGCCGGCGCGGATCTCCGCCAGCTCGGCCCAGCCGGAGAACGGCACCAGCGGCGACAGGTCGAGCCGGTCGGGCCGCCGCGCCGCGTACCAGCGCTCCAGCCGCGGCCGCCGCTCGGCCAGCGGCAGGGCGCGCAGATCCTCGCCGCCCTCGAGCAGGATGTCGTAGAGCCGCACGAAGGCCGGGTAGTGCGCCAGGTGCTTCGGGCTGGCGGTCTTGCGGTTCAGCCGCTGCTGCAGGTCGTTGAAGGAGGCCACGTCCGGCATCGCGCCGACCAGCAGCTCGCCGTCGAGCACGGCGTCGAAGTCGAGCGCCGCGACGATCTCCGGGAAGGCGGCGCCGACCTCGTCGCCGGTGCGCGAGTAGAGGCGCCGCTCGGCCGGATCGGGCGAGCCGGCCGCCTGGACGCGGATGCCGTCCCACTTCCACTCCGCCAGGAAGTCGGCGGGATCGAGCCCGGCGAGGTCGGCCTCGTCGAGCGCCGTGGCCAGCATCAGCGGGCGGAAGGTCGCGGCGTGCGACACCGCCGGGCGCGGCCGGTGCCCCTCGAGCCAGAGGAACAGCTCGCCATAGGGCGGCGCCTGCCCGTGCCAGACCTCCTCGATCTCGGCGAGGCCGGCGCGGCCGAAGGCGGCGAGCGCGGTCTTGGCCAGCCGCGCCGAGACGCCGACCCTGAGCTCGCCGGTGATCAGCTTGAGCAGCGCCCAGCGCCCGGTCGCGTCGAGCGCGTCGAGCCAGCCCTCGACCAGCGCCGGGATCTCCGCCTTCCCCGCCGCGCCCAGCCGCTCGACCACCTCGGAGAGGCCGGGCGCGCGGTTGGCGCCGGGCCGCGCCGGCCAGATCAGCGCCACCGTCTCGGCGAGGTCGCCGACGAAGTCGTAGGACCAGGCGAGCAGCTCGGGGTCGCTGCGCCCGGCCGCCAGGTCGCGCACCAGCGCCGGCTTGGCATGGCGCAGCGCGAGCCCGCCGGTCAGCGCCGCCAGCGCGTAGCCGCGGTCGGGATCGGGCGCCGTCGCGAAATAGTCGCCGAGCAGCCGCAGCTTCTCCAGCCGTCCCGGCGTGAAGCTCAGGCGATCGAGCAGCGCGGCGAAGCGGATCACCGCCCCGGCGCTCCGCCTTGCCGGCGCGCTGCGGGCGGCGCCGCAACCGATCGTCCTCTCGTCCCGTGCATATGGCTCCCGGAGCAGGCGACGGGCAGGTCGCCCTCGCCACTCTTACAGGAATGTCCGGCCCCGGGCAGCGTTGCGGCGGACCTGCGCAGTACCGGTCGGGGAGGCTGATCTGAGCTTCCTTCGTATACAATCCGGCGCGGAGAAACCAAATAATGGTCAGCATTACAGCCACAATCACCGCGCTATTGCATACAATCCTCGGCCGCTCCCATTGACAGAAAAGCTTGGATCTTCTAACGTCCGTCGCGTCCGACAAGGCTATTCCGGGGCCGATGGCCCCTGCCGCAGGGGAGCAGGTTGTATGCAAGAGCTCCGTGGGATCATCGTTCCTCTGGCCACCCCGTTCACCGCGGGCGGCGAGGAGGTCGACTACGCCGCGTATCGCCGGCACATCGACCAGGTGATCGGCTCCGGCGTGGCGGCGATCATCGCCAACGCGGCGACCGGTCAGTTCGCCTATCTCAGCGATGCCGAGCGGACCAGGGTGGCGGTGACCGCCATCGAGCAGGCGGCCGGCCGCATCCCGGTGCTGGTCGGCGCCGGCGCCGCCTCGACGCACCAGGCGATCCGCTGGACGCGGCACGCCGAGTCGCTGGGCGCGGCGGGCGTCATGATCATGCCGCCCTATTACGGCGCGACGCCGGCCGACGTCGCCGTCCGGCACTACGCGGCGGTCTCCGACGCCTGCCCGCTGCCGATCATGATCTACAACGCGCCCTACGCCTCGCACGTGCTGCTGCAGCCCGAGCACATCGAGCAGATCGTCGCCGCCGCCAACATTCCCTGGGTCAAGCTCACCACCGGCGTGATCGACCACGTCACCGCGCTGCGCCTGCGGCTGGGCGACCGCGTCTCGATCTACGAAGGGGTCGACACGCTCGCCTTCCCGTCCTTCTGCCTCGGCGCCGACGGCTGGGTGGCCGGACCCGGCAACATGATCCCGGAGATCTGCCGGGAGATGTGGCGCCGCGTGCAGGGCGGCGACATCGCCGCGGCCCGCCGGCTGCAGAACCGGGTCTATCCGCTGCTCCAGGCGATGCGCGAGAACATGGGCTATTTCGCGGTCATCAACGAGGTCTGCCGCCTGCGCGGGCTCGATCTCGGCCCGGTGCGCCTGCCCGGCTGCGAGCTCGGCCCCGAGCACCGGCAGCAGGTGCGCGACGCGGCCGCCACGCTGGGCCTGCCCGGCGTGCCGGTCGGCGCGCTCGATGCCCGGAGCCTCTGAGAGGCACGCCGGTGCCCCGGTCCGGCCCGATCCTGGCGACCGTGGCTGACCCGGGCCCGTCGGCGCCGGGCGGCCGGGTGACCCGCGCCGAGCTGCTGCGCGAGAAGCTGACCGAGGAGATCATGTCGGGCCTGCTCGGCCCGGGCGCCCGGCTCGACGAGCAGGAGATCGCCAACCGGTTCGGCGTCTCCCGCACGCCGGTGCGCGAGGCGGTGCGCCATCTCGTGGCGACCGGGCTGGCCGACAGCCAGCCGCACCAGGGGGCGACGGTCGCCGGATTCAGCACCGAACGGCTCGCCGCCTTCCTCGACGCGGCGACCGAGCTCGAGGTCGCCTGCGTCCGGCTCGCGACGCTGCGCATGGAGGCGGCCGAGCGCGCCCGGCTGGTCGAGCTGCATGCCCGCATGCGCCATCACCTGCTCGACGAGGCCGAGCTCTACGCCAAGCTGAACGACGAGTTCCACGAGCTGATCTATCGCGGCTCCCACAACGAGGTGCTCGTCGACATGATCCTCAAGCTGCAGCTGCGGCTGTGGCCCGTCTACCGGGTGCAGCTGACGCTGCTGCACAGCGCCCGCCAGTCCTACGCCGAGCACGGCCCGATCGTGCAGGCGATCCAGCTGGGCGACGCCGCGGCGGCGGAGGTCGCGATGCGCGCGCACATGACCTCCTCGGCGACGATGCTGGAGCGGCTGCACGGCAACGTGCTGGGCGCGCTGCCGCGCACCGCACCGGAGCGGCCGCGATGACCGCGCTCGACGCCCGCTTCCGCGGCAACGTCCCGGCGCTGGTCACCCCGTGCCGGGCCGGCGGCGCCGAGCCGGACCCAGCGGGCATGAAGCGGCTGGTCGAGCACGTCATGCAGGCCGGCGTCGATGCGGTCAGCATTCTCGGCAGCACCGGCGAGTTCTCGCTGGTCCCGCCCGACCATCGCGGGCCGATCATCTGCGCGGCGGTCGGCGCCGCCGCCGGACGCGTCCCGGTGATGGTCGGCTGCGGGCGCCCCGGCCTCGCCGAGACGATCGCCGAGATCGCGGCCGCGGCGGATTGCGGCGCCGACGCCGTGCTGGTCACGCCCTCCTACTACTTCCCGCTGCCGGACGCGGAGGTCCGGCGCTTCTTCCACGGGCTGGCGGCCGCGGCGCCGGTTCCGCTGCTCTACTACAACTATCCGCAGATGACCGGCGCCCGGCCGAGCGCGGCGACGATCGCCGCGCTGGCGCGCGACGGCGTCCTGGCGGGCGCGAAGGACAGCAGCGGCGACGCGGTGTTCCTCGCCCGGCTCGCCGCCGAGGTCGCGGCGCTCCCGGGCTTCCGGCTGTTCGTCGGCGGCAGCGGCTTCCTGCTCGGCGCGCTGGCCCACGGCGCGGCCGGGGTGATCGGCGCGCTCAGCAACTTCGCGGCGCCGCTCGACAACGCCGTGCTCGCCGCCATGCGCGACGGCGACCTGCCCCGCGCGCGCCAGGCCCAGGCCAGGATCACCCGCGCCGTCGACCTGCTCTTCTTCGGCACGCCGCGCAATCCGGCCAGCGTCGCCAAGGCCATCCTCGCCGCCGCCGGAGTCTGCGGCGAGGACACCTACCCGCCGCTCGAGCCGCTGAGCAGCGACGAGAGGCGCGCCCTCCTGCGGGCGCTGCCGTCGCTGGGCATCCTCGACGTCGATCCGGAGCAACGCAGCCACAGCCCGTGAGGCAAGGGGGCGTGGCGAAGAAGAAGCCGCTTGCCGCAACAAGAAGAAGGGAGGATCGCATGAAACGGATCAGGCCTCTGTCGCTTCTCGCTGCCGGCGCGATCGTCGCCGCGCTGGCCGGGGCGCCGCGCGCCTCGCTCGCCGCCGACGACGCGCTCGAGCTGGTGACGCCCGGCACCTTGACGATCGGCTTCAACCCGACGCCGGGGATCTTCGAGGTCGCCGAGGACGGCACCGTCTCCGGCATCTACGGAATCCTGATGACCGAGATCGCCAAGCGGCTCGGGCTCAAGCCGACCTATGTCCCGCTGGCCTTCCCCGCGCTGATCCCGGCGGTGCAGTCGCACCGCGTCGACGTCAACTCCGGCAGCTTCAGCATCACCCAGCCGCGGGCCCAGATCCTCTACTACGGCACGCCGTGGCTGTTCGGCCCGGAGACCATCGCGGTCACGCCGGGCACCAAGATCCCGAGCTGGGAATATGCCGCGAAGAACGGCCTGACCCTGGCCACCGGCGTCGGCTACTACTATGTCGGCATCTGGGAGGAGATGAAGATCAACCTCCACACCTTCGACTCCGACGATGCCTGCTTTCTCGACGTCACCAAGGGCGCCTCGGCCGGCTGCGCGGTGGGCGTGCTGACGCACCTCCTGCGCAAGGTCAATGCGCCGGACAGCCCGGCGGCCAAGCTCGAGTCGATCGTCGTCACCGGGCCGCGCGTGCTGGCCGATCCCAACGGCCTGGCCGTCGCCAAGGAGCATCCCGTCCTGGCCCGCGCCCTGTCGCGGGCCGTCGACGAGCTGCATCGCGACGGCTCGATCGAGAAGACGACCTGCCAGGTGCTGAAGAACGTGCCGGAATGCACCGTCTTCCTCCAGCCGCCGGCCGCGCACGGGCTCTACCTGCCCGGGCCGTGGGAGACCGACACCACGCCGCCGGCCGCCGCCGACTACCCCAAGGACGTGCCCACGATCGCGGCCGGCGTCCTCACCGTGGGCGTCGGCTCCGGCTCGCCCCTGCTGCAGCTCGACGGCGATGCCCTGAAGGGTCCCGAGGCCGACATCCTGAGCTTCGTCGCCGGCAAGCTCGGCCTGAAGCTGAAGGGCGTATCGGTCAGCGACCCGACCGCCGCCCTCAAGGCCGGGCAGGTCGACATCGCCGCCGGCGCGCTGCCGGCGACCGAGCAGGACAGCCACAAATACTGGCAGACCATCCCGATCGGCTTCGATCCGGACTACATCTACGTCGCCCCCGACAAGGACGGCGCCTATCCCGGCTTCACCAAGTGGGAGGACGTCAAGGCGGCCAACGGCAAGATCGCCGTGGTGAAGGGCAATCCCCGCATCGCCGACCTCACGGCCGCCGGGGCCGACCTGCTGGTGGTCGAGAACGCGGCCGCCGGGCTGCACGCGCTGGCCGACAAGTCGGCGGCCGGCTTCGTCGGCTCGTCGCTCGACTACGTCGCGGCGGCCAGCGCCGACCCCGACCTCGCCAAGGTCGGCATCGGCTGGACCCGCAACACCAACAGCTACTCCAGCGGCGTCGCCTTCGCCTGGGGCGTCAAGGCGGGCAACGCCAAGCTGATCGACGCCCTCAACCAGGGCATCGTCGCGGCCTGGCAGGGCAAGGCGATCGCCACCGCCTACGGCAATGCCTTCCGCGGCGCCAACTCCTCGGTGCTCGCGGCGCCCGGGCCGACCGCGGTCGGCACCAGCTTCGCGACCTCGAAGGACTTCGTCTTCCGCGCCATGTGGCTGCCGGGTCCCTGGGCCCAGCGGCCCGGCTGGGTCAACTAGCGGCGACGCGCCGGCCGGAGGACGCACCTTGGGCTTCGGCAGCGAGAACTTCCGGCGGGCCCTCGCCCTCTATCTCGACCGCCTGCCGGACGCCGCCATCGTGACCCTCTACGTCACGGCGGGCGCGGTGGCGATCGGCATGCTGCTCGGGCTCGCCCTGGTGCTGGCCCGGCTGTCGCGGGCGCGCTGGCTCTCCGCGGCGGCGCAGGCGGTCACCTCCGTGCTCCGCACGATCCCGGTGCCGCCCTTCCTCTACCTCGTCTATTTCGGCGTGATCTCCGCGGTGGGGCCGCTCGAGCCCGCCGTCTGCGGCATGGTCGCGCTCGGCATCCTGCTCACGCCCTACATGTCGGAGATCTACCGCTCCGGCATCCAGAGCGTGCGCAGCGGCCTGATCGAGGCCGGGCTGGCGATGGGCATGTCGCGCCGGCTGGTGTGGCGGCGCGTCGTCCTGCCCATCGCGATCCGCCTGCTGCTGCCCGCCATCGGCGCCCAGGTGGTGGTGACGCTGCTCAACTCCTCCTTCGTCTCGGTGATGGGCGGCAAGGACATCACCGGCATGTCGCGCAACATCATCTACAGCTGGTTCAGCAACGAGCTCTACGTCGTCGTCGCCCTCACCTACCTCGTCATCGCCTACCCGATGTCGCGCGCCGTGAGCTGGCTGGAGCGGCGCCTGGCGATGCAGTACTAGCCGATGAGCCAGCTCGCGCAGTGGGGCAGCTACTGGACCGCAGGCGGGCTGTCGCGCGGCTTCGGCAACACCATGGCCGCCTTCCTCGTCTCCGCTCTCCTCACGCTCGTCTGGGGCATGGTGGTGGCGATCCTGCGGATGAGCCCGATCCTGCCGCTGCGCTGGCTGGCCATCGCCTATATCGAGGTCTTCCGCGGCACGCCGATGCTGGTCCAGCTGCTGACCTTCTTCGCGACGGTGCCGATGGTCATCGGCCTGCAGCTGCCGCCGTTCGAGACCGCCGTGCTCGCCCTCGTCCTCAATACCGGCGGCTATGTCGCCGAGAGCTACCGGTCCGGCCTCCAGGCCGTGCCCCGGGGCCAGATCGAGGCCGGGCTGGCGATCGGCATGTCGCGCCGGACGGTGTTCGTCCGGGTGACGCTGCCGCTGGCGATCCGCGTCGTCCTGCCGGCGGTCGGCAACATGCTGGCCGGCCTGCTGCTCACCACCTCCTTCGTGTTCGTGGTCGGGCTGGAGGACATGGCCGCCAAGGCCAACCAGATCATGAACCGTACCGGCGACTGGTCGGTCTACCTGCTGATCACGCTGATCTATGTCGGGCTCGGGCTGGTGCTTCTCGCCGGCAACAACCGCCTCGAGCGGCGGCTCGGGCCGCTCGGCTGACGCGCCAGGGATGCCGGCCGGCCGCACCGCGACGATCGGGACCCTGACGGTGGACGGGGAGCCGGTCGCCATCCGCGCCGGCGACACGATCGGCGCCTGCCTGATGCGGGCCGGCCGCCTGGCGCTGCGCCGGCCACGGCAGGGCGGCGCCCGCGGCCTCTATTGCGGGATCGGCGTCTGCCAGGACTGCGTGCTGACGGTCGACGGCGAGCCCGGCCTGCGGGCCTGCGTCACCGCCGCGCGGCCGGGCCAGGCCGTCACCACCGGGAGCGCGGGATGACGGCCGCGCCCGCCAGCCTGGTCGTGGCCGGCGCCGGCCCCGCCGGCCTCGCCGCCGCGGCGGCCGGCCGCGCAGCCGGGATGCGGGTCACCGTGATCGACGAATCGCAGCAGCCGGGCGGCCAGTACTTCCGCGGCCGCCAGGGCTCCCGCGCCGAAGGCTCGCCCGGCCGGTTCCGCCGGGACCACGCCGGCGTCGACCTGGTGCTCGAGGCGGCGATCGTCGACGCGCCCGCGCCCGGCACGCTCACGGTGCACGACGCGCGGCAGGGCGCGCGCGACCTCGCCTATGACCGGCTGGTGATCGCGACCGGGGCCGTCGACCGCGCCGTGCCCCTGCCCGGCTGGACGCTGCCCGGCGTGCTCACCGCCGGCGGCGCCTCGACGCTGGCCAAGGTCCATGGCGTGGCCCCCGGCCGGCGCATGCTGGTGGCGGGCTCGGGCGCGTTCCTGCTGTCGGTCGCGGCCGATCTCGCCGCCGTCGGCTGCGCCGTCGAGCTGGTCGAGGCGACGCCGGCCCTGGCCTCGGCGCGCGGCCTCGCCGCGATCGCCGGGGTGCCGCGCCTCGCCGGCGAGACGGTCGCGCATCTCGCCCGGCTGGCGCGGCACCGCGTCCGGCTGCGCTACGGCGCCATGGTGACGCGCATCCACGGCGGCGACCGCGTCGCGGCCGCCACCATCCACCGCGTGGACGGGCATTGGATCCCGCTGCCGGGGTCGGAGCGGACCGTCGCCGTCGACGGCGTCTGCCTCGGCTTCGGCTTCGTGCCGCAGCTCGAGCTGGCCGAGCTGCTGGGCTGCGCGCTCGCCCACGACCCGCTCGATGCCGGGTTCCGCCTCGTCGTCGATGCCGCGATGCGGACGTCGCTGCCCGGAGTCTACGGCGCCGGCGAGGTGACCGGCATCGGCGGCATGCGCATGGCCGTCGCCGAGGGCCGGCTGGCGGGCCTGACCGCCGCCCACGATGCCGGCCTGCTGAGCCGCCCCGACTACGAGGCCCGGGCGGCGCCCATCCGGCGCCGCCTGCGGCCGCTCCGCCGCGTCGCCGGCTGGATGCGGCGCGCCTATGCGCCGCGCCGCGGCCTGTGGCGGCTGGCCGACCCGGCGACCACGCTCTGCCGCTGCGAGGGCGTCAGTCTCGCCGAGGCCGCGGCGACGCTCGCGCTCAACCCGCCGACGCCGGTCGCGCTGAAGACCGCGACCCGCGCCGGCATGGGACTGTGCCAGGGCCGGATCTGCGGCCCCTACCTGATCGAATGGCTGCGCAGCGAGCACGGGTTCGGCCTGCCCGACGGCGGCCGCCCCTGGCGCGTGCGCCCGCCGCTGCGGCCGGTGCCGCTCGGCGACTGGCCGGGCGCGGAGGCCGGCGGGTGACGGCGACGGCCGATGCGGTGGTGATCGGCGGCGGCGTGATCGGCGCCGCGTGCGCCGAGGCGCTGTCGCGCCTCTGGCCGCGGGTCACGCTGGTCGAGCGCCTCGGCCTCGCCGCCGGCACGTCCAGCGCCTGCCAGAGCGGCGTCGGGCATGGCGTGAGCGGCGACGCCTACGACCTCGGGCTCGACCGCGCCGCGATCGACGCCTATCGCGCGCTGGTGGCCGACGGCCTCGACGCCGGCTACGAGCGCACCGGCGCCCTGCTGGTGTGCCGCGAGGCCGAGGCGGCGTCGGTCGCGGCGCGGCTGCCGCAGCTCGCCGCCCTCGGCTTCGATTGCGCCTGGCTGGACCCGGCGGCCCTGCAGCAGGCCGAGCCGCGGTTGGCGCCCGGCTTCGCCGGCGCCCTCCGGCTGTCGGACATGGGACAGGTCTCGCCCATGAAGCTGGTCCATGCGCTGGCGCGCCGGGCGGCCGGACGGGGCGCCACCATCCGGACCGGGACCGAGGTGACCGCCATCGAGCTCGAGCGCGGCCGCGTCGCGGCGGTCGCCACCAGCGGCGGCCGCATCGCCACTCCGCGGGTGGTGATCGCCGGCGGCGTCTGGAGCCGCGCCCTCGCGGCGCTCGCCGGCCTGTCGCTGCCGGTCTGGCCGCTCAAGGGACACGTGCTGGTCACCGAGCCGCTGCCGGGCCTGCTGCGCCACTACGTCACCGAGGCCGAGTACGAGGCCGGCGCGGCGTCCTTCGCCGGCCCCGCCCCGTCCGACGGGCCGCCGGCGGCCGCACCGCCGCGCGTGGCGGCGGTGCTGCAGCCGCTGCCCAGCGGCCAGCTGCTGATCGGCAGCAGCCGCGAGTTCGCCGAGGACCGCGAGGTCAGCCGCGCCCGCCTCGCCGAGATCGCGCGCCGCGCCTGCCGGCTGGTGCCGCTGCTGGCCCGCCGCCGGGTGATCCGCAGCTATGCCGGGCTGCGGCCCTGGACGCCCGACGGGCGGCCGCTGATCGGCCCGACCGCCGAGGTCGAGGGCCTGGCGCTCGCCACCGGCCATGCCGGCGAGGGCAACACCCGGGCGCTGATCACCGGCCGGCTGGTCGCCGACCTGCTCGCCGGCATGCCGCCGCCGCTCGATCCGCGCCCGCTCTCGCCCGACCGCTTCGCGCTGCGGCGGGACCACTCGATGGGAACCATGTCTCGATGACCGCCGATCCGCTGATCCGCCTCGTCGGCCTGAGCAAGAGGTACGGCACGGCCGAGGTGCTGAGGGACGTGTCCCTGGAGGTGCAGCGCAGCGAGGTGGTCGCGGTGATCGGGCCGAGCGGCGCCGGCAAGAGCACGCTGCTGCGCACCATCAACCTGCTCGGGCCGCCCGACGCCGGCGAGGTCTGGGTCGACGGCATGCTGCTGTTCACGGCGCGCCCGGGCGAGCGGGCCCGCACGGTCGACGCGGCGGGGCTGCGCCGCGCCCGCGAGGAGATCGGCATGGTCTTCCAGGGCATCAACCTGTTCCCCCACCGCAAGGTCGTCGACAACGTGATGGAGGGCCCGCTCTGGGTGCGCCGGACGCCGGCGGCCGAGGCCCGCGCCGCCGCCATGAAGCTGCTCGACCGTTTCGGGCTGGCCGAGCACGCGGCGAAGCGGCCGAGCCAGCTCTCCGGCGGGCAGCAGCAGCGCGTCGCGATCTGCCGCGCGCTGGCGATGCAGCCGCGCATCATGCTGTTCGACGAGCCCACCGCCTCGCTCGATCCGGAGCTGGTCGGCGAGGTGCTGCTGGTGATGAAGGAGCTGGCCGACGAGGGCATGACCATGGTGGTGGTGACGCACGAGATGGGCTTCGCCCGCCAGGTCGCCGACCGCGTGGTGGTCATGGAGAAAGGGGCGATCGTCGAGATCGGCCGGCCCGAGGCGATCTTCGGCGCGCCGCAGAGCCCGGTGACGCGCCGCTTCCTCAGCCGCGTGCTCGATCCGCTCAAGGCGGCGCCGGACCGGTCGGCGGCGGACGCCGCCTCGTGAGCCGCGCCGAAGCCGGCACCTGCCGGGTCGCCATCGTCGGGGCCGGCATCTCCGGCCTCGCCGCAGCCTGGTCGCTGCGCGACCTCGACCTGCGCGTGCTGGAGGCCGCCGACCTCGTCGGCGGCCGGCTGCGCACGGAGACGCGCGACCCCTATTGGCTCAACCTCGGCGCCCACGTGCTGCTGCGGGGCGGGCCGATGGCGACGCTGGCCGCCGAGGCCGGCGTGGGGCTGATCGAGCCGCCGGGCGAGTTCCTGGCGATCGCGCTCGGCGGCCGGGTGGTCCGCGCGAGGAGCGGCCTGTCGGCGCTGCTCGGCCTGCCGCTGTCGCTGCCCGCCCGCCTGTCGCTGGCGCGCGTCGGCTGGCGCATGGCGCGCGCCCGGCGCCTCGGGCAGGCAAGGCTGGACCGGATGACCTTCGCCGCGCTGCTGGGCCCGATGCACCCCGAGGTCGAGGCGCTGATGCGGGTCGTGGCCAACCGCCTGACCGGCGAGCTCGACCAGCTCTCGGCCTGGGTCGGCGTCAACGGCTTCCGGCACCTCTGGCTGGGCAGCCGCCTCAACATCGACGGCGGCTCGGCCGCCCTGCCGGCCGCGCTGCACCAGGCACTGGGAGCGCGGATCGAGACGGGCGCGCGGGTCGGCCGGATCCGCCAGGCGGCGGACCATGTCGAGATCGAGTACCGGCGGCACGGCACGGACCACCGTCTCGCCGCGGAAACCTGCATCGTCGCGATTCCCGCGCCGCTGGCGCGGGACCTCGTCGCCGACCTGCCCGCCGACCGCGACGGGGCTCTGGCGCGGTTCCGCTACACGCCCTTCGTCGTCGCCGGCCTGTTCACCGGCGAGACCGGCGCGATGCCCTGGGACGACCTCTACGCCGTGGCCGTGCCGGGCCGCTCCTTCTGCATGCTGTTCAACCCGGCCAACGCGCTGCGCGGCGCCGGGCCGCGCCGGCCCGGCGGCAGCCTGGTGGTCTATGCCGTGGCCGACCGCGCGGCGGCGCTGCTGCCGCTTGCCGACCGGGAGATCGAGCGGCGCTATCTCGACGACCTGACGGCGATCTTCCCGCAGCTGCGCGGCATCGTCCGGGAGGTCGTCATCCAGCGCTGGCCGCTCGGGACCGCGCTCGGCTATCCCGGCCGCGCCGCCGATGTCGACAGCCTCGCCGCGGGCTGGGACCGGATCGCCTTCGCCGGCGACTACATGATGCCGGCCGACGGCGTCGACGCCTCGCAATCCGGCCGCATCGCGGCGGCGACGATCCGGGCCCGCCTGGGCGGGTGACGGCCGCCGCCGCGCCTCACGT
The DNA here is from genome assembly GCA_046349435.1 of Dongiaceae bacterium. Lineage (GTDB taxonomy): Bacteria > Pseudomonadota > Alphaproteobacteria > Dongiales > Dongiaceae > JAXMCI01. The sequence goes on from JAXMCI010000015.1 coordinate 64,567, forward strand.
CTCCTCGTCCTCGCGGCCGGCGAGCGCCAGCGCGCGGGCGCGGCGGCCGGCCTTGGCGGCCTCGTGGACCAGCGCCTCCTCGCGGCCGTGGGTGACCCAGATCTCCGGCGCCCCGACCTCGAGGATGGTGCGGTTGAGCTCGTCCCAGTCGGCGTGATCGGAGATCACCAGCGGCAGCTCGACGCCGCGCTGCCGGGCGCGCGCCCGCACCCGCATCCAGCCGCTCGCCATCGCCACCACGGGGTCGGGCAGCCGGCGCGCCCAGCGATCGGCGATGGCCGAGGGCGGCGCCAGCACGATCTGCCCGGCCATCTCGGCCTTGGCCGCCGCGGTGGCATGGCGCAGCTCGCCGAGCTCGATCCCCTGGGCGCGGTAGAGCTCGCAGAGCGGCGCCAGCGCGCCATGCAGGTAGATCGGCGCCTGGTAGCCGGCGCGGCGCAGCAGGGCGATGACGCGCTGGCACTTGCCCAGCGCATAGGCGCCGACGACGTGGGCGCGCTCCGGAAACAGCCGCAGCGAGGCGAGCAGCCGGTCGATCTCCTCGGCGTCATGCGGATGGCGGAACACCGGCAGCGCGAACGTCGCCTCGGTGACGAAGAGGTCGCAGGCGACCGGCTCGAAGGGCGCGCAGGTCGGGTCCGGCCGGCGCTTGTAGTCGCCGGAGATCACCGCCCGCACCCCGCCATGCTCGATCACCACCTGGGCGCTGCCGAGCACGTGCCCGGCCGGCACCAGCCGCAGCTCGACCTCGCCGAGCCGCAGCCGCTCGCCATAGCCGAGCGGTTGCAGCCCGCGCCCCGCCGCCTCGCCGTAGCGCGCCCGCATGATCGCCAGGGTGCCGGGCGTCGCCAGCACGGCGCGGTGGCCGGGGCGGGCGTGGTCGGCGTGGCCGTGGCTGATCACCGCGCGCTCGACCGGGCGGGGCGGATCGATGTGGAATCCGCCCGGCTCGCAATAGAGCCCGTCCGGCGTTACCCTGAGCCAGCGGTTGGGAGGTATCGGCATGGGTGGCGCGTTCACACTACATGAACGGCTGGCGGCCGACAGCGTTGCCGTCGGCGCGGCAGCGCTCTGCGAGATCCGCCTGATGAACGACCGCCGCTATCCCTGGCTGATGCTGGTGCCGCGGCGGCCCGGGCTGCGCGAGATCCACGAGCTGCCCGAGGCCGAGCGCCGCCAGCTGGTCGAGGAGATCGCGGCGGCGAGCCGGGCGCTGCAGGCCCTGTCCGGCGCCGAGAAGATGAATGTCGGCGCGCTCGGCAACCTGGTGCCGCAGCTGCACGTCCATGTCGTCGCGCGCCGCGCCGGCGATCCCGCCTGGCCGGGGCCGGTCTGGGGCCATGGCCGGGCGGAGCCCTACGAGGCGCAGGCGCTGGCCGCGTGGATCGACCGGCTGCGCCGCGCGCTGGCGCCGCTGCTGGCCGGGCAATGAACCGGCCGGTGGCCCAGGCCGCGACCGCGACGCTCGCCTATGGCGGGCACGACAGCTACGCCTCGATGGCCGCCGCCGACAACTACAACGCCTTCCTGCATGGGCTGGTCGCGGCGGCGATCGGCGAGGCGCATCGCGTCCTCGACGTCGGCGCGGCGGACGGGCGCTTCGCCCTGCCGCTGCTGCGGCAGGGCCGCGAGGTCCATTGCGTCGAGATCGACCCGGCCTTCTGCCGCGCGCTCGCCCAGGCCGGGCTGCCGGTCAGCCCCGACCTCGCCACGCTGCCCGACGGCAGCTTCGAGGCGGCCTACGCCCTCAACGTGCTGGAGCACGTCGCCGACGACGCGGGCATGCTCGCGCAGCTCCATGCCAAGCTCCGGCCCGGCGGCCGCCTGCTGATCTATGTGCCGGCCTTCCAGCTCCTCTACAGCCCCCTGGATCTCGCGGTCGGCCACCTCCGGCGCTACCGCCGCCGCGACCTGGAGCCTCTGCTGCACCGGGCCGGCTTCGCCGTCGAGCGGCTCCGCTATGTCGATTCGCTCGGCTTTGCCGCCGCGCTCGCCTATCGGCTCCTGAACCGCGACGGACGGCTCGATCCGCGGGCGATCCTGCTCTACGACCGGATCCTGTTTCCCGTCAGCCGCATCCTCGACCCCGTCGCCGGCCGGCTCTTCGGCAAGAACCTGATCGCGGTGGCGCGCCGCCGCTAAGCAGGGTGCCGTAGCTGGTGACACAGACTTGCGGTGGCCTGCGCTCATTCTTGTCATTGCCGGGCCTGACCCGGCAATCCATGGCTGCCGCAAGCTGGATGCCCGGGTCAAGCCCGGGCATGACAAAGAAGGCTGAGCCCGCTCAGAACACCGGCACCAGCCGCCGCACCACCATCGCCGCGGTGGTCGCCGCGTGGCCGAGGAAGGCGGCGAAGTCGAGATGGCTGTCATGGCCGGCGAGGTCGCTGAGCGAGCGCACCACCAGCACCGGCGCGCCGAAGCGCTCGGCGACCTGGGCGATGGCGCCGCCCTCCATCTCCACCGCATGGCCGGCATAGTCGGCGAAGAGGCGGCGGCGCACCGCCTCGCTGTTGATGAACTGGTCGCCGCTGAGGATGGTGCCGTAGGCCAGCCGCGGCACCCGCGCGGCGCCGCCGGCCGCCGCCGCCGGCAGCTCGGGCAGCAGCAGGCCGGCGAGCGCCGCCCGGGTCCGCGCCAGCAGCGCCGGGTCGCACTCGAAGGCGATCGGGTGGCGCGGCTCGCCGATCGGCGCGGTGCCCGGGCGGTAGGGCCGCATGCGGTCGGGCAGCAGCGCGCCGTAATCGTGCTGGATGACCCGCTCGGCGACCACCACGTCGCCGACCGACAGATCCGGGTCGAGCCCGCCGGCGACCCCGGAGAAGAGCAGCCCACGGCAGCCGAAGCGGTCGAGCAGCAGCGACGCGGCCAGCGCCGAGGCGACCTTGCCGACGCAGCCCTCGACCAGCACCACCGGCACGCCGTCGAGCCGCCCCTGCTCGAAGTGGAAGCCGCCGAGCGGCCCGCTGATGGTGGCCTCGAGCCCGCCGCGCAGATGCGCGATCTCCTCGGGCAGGGCGCAGATGATGCCGAGCGGCGCGCTGTCGGTCATGGGAATCCCCGGGATGCGGCGTCGCCGCAGGATAGGAGAGCGCAGGGGAAGCGGCTAGAGTCGGCGGGATGACGATCACGCCCTCCCCCTTGCGCCGGAGGGAATCCCGCTGACCGACCTCCTCCCGCCGGCCTTCGCGGCCTGGTTCGCGGCGCGCGGCTGGCGGCCCCACGCGCACCAGCTCGCGCTGCTCGAGGCCGACGCCGCCGGGCAGTCGGCGCTGCTGGTGGCGCCGACCGGCGGCGGCAAGACGCTGGCCGGGTTCCTGCCCAGCCTGGTCGACCTCGCGGCGCGCCCGCGTCCGGGGCTGCACACCCTCTACCTCTCGCCGCTCAAGGCGCTGGCCGTCGACATCCAGCGCAACCTGGAGCGGCCGATCGCCGAGATCGGGCTCGAGATCGCCAGCGAGACGCGCACCGGCGACACCCCCGCCGGCAAGCGCCAGCGCCAGCGCCGGCGGCCGCCGAGCCTGCTGCTGACCACGCCGGAATCCCTCGCCCTGATGCTCTCCTACGCCGACGCGCCGGCGCTGTTCGGCGGCCTCGAGCGGGTCGTCGTCGACGAGCTGCACGCGCTCGCCGGCAGCAAGCGCGGCGACCTGCTGGCGCTCGGCCTCGCCCGGCTCTCGCGCCTGGCGCCGCGGGCCCGGCGGGTCGGCCTGTCGGCCACCGTCGCCGACGAGCCGGCGCTGCTCGCCTGGCTGTCGCCGGGCGGCCGCGAGGACGGCACGGTGCGGCTGGTCCGCGGCCGGGCCGGCGCCGCCGCCGAGGTCGCCATCCTGGCGACGCGCGAGCGGCTGCCCTGGTCCGGCCACATGGCGCTGCACGCGCTGGCCGAGATCTACGACGCGCTGCGGCTGGCCCGCACCGCGCTGGTCTTCGTCAACACCCGTGCCCAGGCCGAGATGGTCTTCCAGGCGCTGTGGCGGATCAACGACGAGAACCTGCCGATCGCGCTGCATCACGGCAGCCTGGCGCCCGAGCAGCGGCGCAAGGTCGAGGCGGCCATGGCGCGCGGCGACCTGCGCGCCGTGGTGGCGACCTCCTCGCTCGATCTCGGGGTCGACTGGGCGGCCGTCGACCTCGTCATCCAGGTCGGCGCGCCGAAGGGCGCGACGCGCCTGCTGCAGCGCATCGGCCGGGCCAATCACCGGCTCGACGAGCCGAGCCGCGCCCTGCTGGTGCCGGCCAACCGCTTCGAGGTGCTGGAGTGCCGCGCCGCGCTCGACGCCATCCGCGCCGGCACGCTGGACGGCGAGCCGCCGCGCCAGGGCGGCCTCGACGTGCTCGCCCAGCACATCCTCGGCATGGCCTGCGCCGCGCCCTTCGCCGCCGACGCGCTCTTTGCCGAGGTGACCTCGGCGGCGCCCTATGCCGGGCTCGCCCGCGCCGATTTCGACGACGTGCTCGACTTCGTCGCCAGCGGCGGCTACGCGCTCAGCAGCTACGAGCGCTGGCGCCGGCTGGCGCAGGACGAGGACGGGCTGTGGCGGGTCGCCGGCCCGGCGGTGGCGCGGCGCTACCGGATGAACACCGGCACCATCGTCGAGCAGCCGATGATGCGCATCCGGCTGCGCCGCGGCCCGACGCTGGGCGAGGTCGAGGAGCACTTCGTCCAGCAGCTCGTCCCCGGCGACAGCTTCGTCTTCGCCGGCCAGCTGCTGCGCTTCGAGGGCATCCGCGAGACCGTCGCCGAGGTGACGCGCGGCGGCGGCGACGCGCCCAAGGTCCCGGCCTATGCCGGCGGCCGGCTGCCGCTCACCACCCAGCTCGCCGAGCGGGTGCGCGGGCTGCTCGCCGAGCCCGGCCGCTGGCGGGTGCTGCCGGCGGCCGTGCAGGAATGGCTGGAGCTGCAGCGCCGCCGCTCCACCCTGCCCGACCGCGACGGGCTGCTGGTCGAGACCTTCCCGCGCGGCCGCCGCGAGTATCTCGTCGCCTACTGCTTCGAGGGCCGCAACGCGCACCAGACGCTCGGCATGCTGCTGACCCGGCGGATGGAGCGGGCCGGCCTCGGGCCGCTGGGATTCGTCGCCACCGACTACGTGCTGGCCGCCTGGAGCCTGCGCCCGGCGATCCGCGTCGAGCCGCTCTTCGACCAGGACATGCTGGGCGACGACCTCGAGGCCTGGATGGACGAATCGAGCATGCTGAAGCGCACCTTCCGCAACGTCGCGGTGATCGCCGGGCTGATCGAGCGGCGCCATCCCGGCCAGGAGAAGACCGGCCGCCAGGTGCTGTTCAGCTCCGACCTGATCTACGACGTGCTGCGCCGCCACCAGCCCGACCACGTGCTGCTGCGCGCCACCCGCGCCGACGCGGCCGGCGGCCTCACCGACCTGTCGCGCCTCTCCGCCATGCTCGCCCGCGTCCAGGGCCGCATCATCCATCGCCGGCTGCGCCGCGTCTCGCCGCTGGCGGTGCCGGTGCTGCTCGAGATCGGCAAGGAGCAGGTCTATGGCGCGGCGCTCGACGAGCTGCTCGACGAGGCGGCGGCGGCGCTGGTCGCCGAGGCGACCGAGGAGGACGAGATGCCGGAGCTGCCGCTGTGAGCCGCCCGGCTCGGTGGCCGATCCGCGCGGCCGGGAAGGTTGCTATGCTCGGGCATGATTCGGAACTCGCCCGACGGGGCTGCGGCCGACTTGCCCGACGACGACGGATTGCCGCTGACGCTGAACGGGACGGCGCTGCTCGCCGACCGCTCGGGCGCGCTGCTCGTCCCGGCCCATGCCGCGCTGATCGTCGCCGACCTGCATCTCGAGAAGGGCTCGGGCCTGGCGCGGTCGGGCAGCCTGCTGCCGCCCTATGACAGCCGCGCCACCCTGGCGGCGCTGGCCGAGGCGATCGAGCGGCGGCGGCCGCAGCGGGTGATCTGCCTCGGCGACAGCTTCCACGACCGCGACGCGGCGGCGCGGCTCGACGGCGCCGACGCGGCGCTGCTGCGCGCGCTGGTCGCCGGCCGCGAATGGCTGTGGCTGCTCGGCAACCACGACCCGGCGCCGCCGGCCGGCATCGGCGGGGCCGTCGCCGAGGAGCTGGTGCTGGGCGGGCTGGTGCTGCGCCACCAGGCGCGGCCCGGGCCGGTGGCCGGCGAGATCTCCGGCCATCTCCATCCCAAGGCCAGCCTGAGCTGGCGCGGCCGCCGGGTCGGCGGGCGCTGCTTCGTCGCCGGCCGCGCCCGGCTGGTGCTGCCCGCCTTCGGCGCCTATGCCGGGGGCCTCGACGTGCTGGCGCCGGCGATCTCCGGCCTGTTCGCCGGCGGCTTCGACGCGCTGCTGCTCGGCCGCCGCCGGCTCGCCCGCTTCAGCGCCGCCCAGCTGCGCCGGGTCGGCTGACGGTGCAGCCGCCGCAGCCATCGCCGCGGGCCCGCTGGCTCGCGCTCCTGGTGCTCTGCCTGGGCGTGCTGATGATCGTGCTCGACACCACCATCGTGAACGTCGCGCTGCCCAGCATCCGCGCCGACCTCGCCTTCACCGAGACGAGCCTGGTGTGGGTGGTGAACGGCTACATGCTTACCTTCGGCGGCTTCCTGCTGCTCGGCGGCCGGCTCGGCGATCTCTACGGGCCGCGCCGCCTGTTCCTCATCGGCCTGGTGCTGTTCACGCTGGCCTCGGCGGCCTGCGGGCTGGCCCGGTCGCAGTCCTGGCTGATCGCCGCCCGCGCCGTGCAGGGCCTGGGCGGCGCGGTGGTCTCGGCGGTCGCGCTGGCGCTGATCATGCGGCTGTTCGCCGAGCCCGCCGAGCGCGCCAGGGCGATGGGCGTCTACGGCTTCGTCTGCGCCGGCGGCGGCAGCCTCGGCGTGCTGCTCGGCGGGCTGCTCACCGGCGCCCTCAGCTGGCACTGGATCTTCCTCGTCAACCTGCCGATCGGCGCCGCCGTGCTCGGGCTCGCCCTGGCGCTGCTGCCGGCCGACCCCGCCGAGCGGGCGCCGGGGCGCCTCGACGTCGCCGGCGCGATCGCCGTCACGGCGGCGCTGATGCTGGCGGTGCTCGCCGTCGTCGGCGGCAACGAGGCCGGGTGGGGCTCGCCGCGCACCCTCGGGCTGCTCGGCGCGGCGGCGCTGCTGCTGGCCGCCTTCGTCGTCATCGAAGCGCGCGTGGCCTACCCGCTGATGCCGCTGGCGCTGTTCCGGCTGCGCAACGTGGCGACCGCCAATGTCGTCGGCGTGCTGTGGGCCGCGGCGATGTTCGCCTGGTTCTTCCTCTCCGCCCTCTACCTGCAGCTGGTGCTGGGCTACGACCCCATGCAGGTCGGGCTGGCCTTCCTGCCGGCCAACCTGATCATGGCGGCCTGCTCGCTCGGCATCTCGGCGATGCTGGTGACGCGGCTCGGGCTGCGCCTGCCGTTCGCCGCCGGGCTGCTGCTCGCCGCGTTCGGCCTCGCCCTGTTCGCGCGCGCGCCGGTCGACGGGCGCTTCCTGGCCGACGTGCTGCCGGGCATGCTGCTGCTCGGGCTCGGCGCCGGCATCGCCTTCAATCCGGTGCTGCTGGCGGCGATGAGCGATGTCGCGCCGAGCGAGTCCGGCCTGGCCTCGGGCGTGGCCAACACCGCCTTCATGATGGGCGGCGCGCTCGGGCTGGCCGTGCTGGCGAGCCTTGCCGCGGCGCGCACGCAGGCGCTGGCGGCGGCCGGGGCGCCGACCGCGGCGGCTCTCGCCGGCGGATATCACGCGGCCTTCCTGGCCGGCGCCGCCTTCGCGGCGCTGGCCTGCATCATCGGCGCCATCTTCATGCGCACCCGCCATGGCGGGGCCTGACGAAACGGCCGCCATGCTCCATATGGTTCGGACCGCACCCGACCGGAGCCCGAGATGACCGCGCCCGTCCTGTTCTGGTTCCGCCAGGATCTCCGCCTGGCGGACAATCCCGGCCTCGCCGCGGCGATCGCCACCGGCCGCCCGGTGCTGCCGGTCTACGTGCTCGACGAGGCGGCGCCGGGCCGCTGGCGGCCGGGCGGCGCATCCCGCTGGTGGTTGCATCACAGCCTGGCGGCTCGCCGCCGAGCTCGCGCGTCGCGGCGCGCCGCTGGTCCGCGGCGCGCCGCGGCGGCCGAGGCGATCCCGGCGCTGGCCGCCGAGACGCCGCGGCGGTGCACTGGAACCGCTGCTACGAGCCCTTCGCGATCGCCCGCGACGCCCTGAAGCAGAGGCCGGCCGAGGCCGGCGTCGGCGCGACCAGCCACAACGCCGCGCTGCTCGCCGAGCCCTGGACGGTGCGCACCGGTGCCGGCCAGCCCTACAAGGTGTTCACCCTGTTCTGGCGGGCGCTGCGCGCCGAGCGCGCCCCGCCGCCGCCCCTGCCCGCCCCGGCGGCGATCGCCGCGCCGGAGCGCCTGCCGCGCTCCGACGCGCTCGACTCCTGGGAACTGCTGCCCAGCCGCCCCGACTGGGCCGGCGGGCTGCGCGAGGCTCCGGCGGCCGGGCGAGGCCGGGGCGCGCGATGGCCCGCCGCCTTCGCCGACCGCGTCGCCGGCTACGGCAGCGGCCGCGACCGGCCCGACCGCGACGGCACCTCGCGCCTGTCGGCGCACCTGCATTGGGGCGAGGTCGGGCCGCGCCAGGCCTGGCACGCCGCGCTCGCCGCGGCGGCGGCCGGCGGCGACGAGGGCGCCGCCGAGCCCTTCCTGCGCGAGCTCGCCTGGCGCGAGTTCGCCTGGCACCTGCTGTTCCACTGGCCCGAGCTGCCGGAGCGGCCCTGGCGGCCGGCCTTCGCCGCCTTCCCCTGGGCCGAGGATCCGGCGGCGCTGGCCGCCTGGCAGCGCGGCCGCACCGGCTATCCCATCGTCGATGCCGGGATGCGCCAGCTCTGGCACACCGGCTGGATGCACAACCGGGTGCGGATGATCGTCGCCTCCTTCCTGGTCAAGGACCTGCTCATCTCCTGGCAGCGCGGCCAGGACTGGTTCTGGGACACGCTGGTCGACGCCGACCTCGCCAACAACGCCGCCGGCTGGCAGTGGGTGGCCGGCTCCGGCGCCGACGCCGCGCCCTATTTCCGCGTCTTCAACCCGGTGCTGCAGGGCCGCAAGTTCGACCCCGAGATCGATGGCGGCGTCTATGCCGCGCTTGTTCCGGTTTTCATCCAACTCGATCTCAATGCGGGGAATCATCAGCTGGAGCTGCGGTACAAGCAGCGCTATGTTCCGCCGAAGACGAATTATGGCGGACAATCATATTTCTGCGTGACCCTATTCGAGCTTCCCTGATCGAGAAGCACGGCGCGAGATACTCGTCGGCTTGAGGGGGGCCTCACGGGGAACTGCCGCTGCGGCTCCTGCCGGTGGCCCCCCATCGGCATTGCCGAAGGCTAGCGCGGCCTAATATCCTGTCGGTCAGCGCAGGACGGAGGTTCGGCAATGGCGGCCAAGGTGGCGGCAGTGGACGGCTTCGACGAGAGCCGGCGCTCCTTCGGGCAGCGGCCGCACGACCACCAGGCCTGCGTCGCCGAGGCGCTCGACAAGGCGGCGCTGCTCTGCGACCGGCGCGGCGCGCGGCTGACCGAGCTGCGCCGCGAGGTGCTCGAGCTGGTCTGGCGCAGCCACGCGCCGGTCGGCGCCTACGAGGTGCTCGGCCGGCTGCAGCAGCGCGGCGGCAAGCCGGCGGCGCCGCCCACCGTCTACCGCGCGCTCGACTTCCTGCTCGAGCACGGGCTGGTCCACCGGCTGGAATCGCTCAACGCCTATATCGGCTGCCCGCATCCCGAGCAGCGCCACACCAGCCAGTTCCTGATCTGCCGGGATTGCGGCGGCGTGGCCGAGATCTACGACCCCAACATCGCCGCCGCGGTCTCGACCAGCGCGGCGGCGGCCGGCTTCGTGGTCAGCCGGCTGACCATCGAGATGCAGGGCCTCTGCCCGAAATGCCGCGGCGAGGCCGCGGTGCAGTAGCGGCTCAGCCGCGCAGCACGGCCTCCACATAGCGGCGGAAGTGAGCGAGGCCGGGCGTCGGGAGGCCGGCCACCTTGGCCTCGTCGTCCCAGCGCCGCAGCGCGGCCGCCTCGGCCGCCTGCGGGCCGGCGGCGAAGGCAGCGGTTTCGGCGGCGCCGAGCGGCCCGCCCTGCAGCTTCAGGCTCAGCACCGAGGCCGGCGAGAGGCGCCCGAGATAGCCGGGCTCGGCCGTGCAGAGATAGCGCTTGGCGGCGACGTGCAGGCGCACCGGCTCGGTCACCGCCGGCCCGAAATGCCGCGACAGCCACGCCGAGGCGACGCTCTCATGCTCGGTGTCGATGCCTTGCTCGGCGATGTCCTCGGGCTCCTCGACCAGCAGGTGGCCGATGTCGTGCAGCAGCGCGGCGGCGATCAGCGCCGGCGGGGCGCCGTCGCGCTCGGCGCAGAGCGCCGCCTGCAGCGCATGCTCGGCCTGGCTGACGCCCTCGCCGTAATGCGCGCCGCCCTTGTCGGCGAACAGCCGCTCGATCTCGGCGATCACGGGATGCGTGGCGCTCATCTCTTTCCTCCGATCTGACGGGCGATCTGGCGGGCCAGCACGCGACGCCGGCTCGCAACGCCATCGCGGTCGACGTAGCAGCCCTGCAGGTGCCGGCGGCCGCGATTGGGGTCGAACGCGGTGCGGCCGTGCAGCGCCCGCTGGTTCATCATCACAACGCAATCGCCCGGCGCCAGCCGCAGCCGCACCTCACCCTCCGGCCGGCGCAGGATGCGGGCGAAGGCACGGCAGGCGCGGTACCACGGCTCGACCTCTGGCTCGGGCAGGTCGAGCGGCGCCATCGAGCGGTTGTTGAAGTGGATGCCGACCACCGCGCCCTCGAAGTCGGTCTCGATCACCGGCGTGGTGGCGGTGAGGTCGGCGTCGGCGCTGCGGAAGCGGAAGGGCAGCGGCAGCCGCGACAGGCGATCGAAGGCGTCGGGATCCTCGTCGCGCAGCAGCCCGGCGGCGCGGAAGCCGTCGACCAGCACCGTCTCGCCGCCCGGCGCCTCGCATTCCAGGCAGTGCAGCAGCTGGATGCCGGGCGCCGGGAAGCGATAGGGATTGTCGGTGTGCACGCCGAGCGCCAGCGCGGTGTCGGCGAGGTTGTTCGGGTCGGGCTTCGACATGACGTCGAAGTGCCGGCCGTAGTTGGTCACCCGGACATGGCCGAGCCGGTCGCCGACCGCCGCCACCGCGGCGCTCTCCAGCGGCACGCGGCGGATGAGCAGGAAGCCCAGCGCCTCGAAGCGCTCGAGCGCGGCGAGCTCGGCCGCCGGGTCGGCGAGCAGGGTCGGCCAATCCACCTCGGGCAGCGGCGAGAGACCGGCGCCCCACAGCTCGGGCCGCGCCCGCCGCTGCCGTCGCGCCGCGGCGCCGAGCTCGTGGGCGGCGAGCCAGGCGGCGGGATAGCGGCTGGCATGCCCGTCGTTCCACGCCACCTCGAGCGCACCGTCCGGCCCGAGCGTGACATGCCGCGGCGCGATGTCGTCGGGGATGTCGAGCAGGTCGAGCAGGCGCTGGCCGTTGGCGTGCCGGCAGGCCGGGCAGAGGCAGTTGTCGCGCAGCCAGATCGCGGGGAAGCGGCTGGCCGCGCCCCCGGCCCAGCGGACGGCGACAGCGGTGCCCGCGGCCTCCGCGCCGGCGAGCACGGACGCCCTGCCACGCGCCTCCTCGGGCTCATCGCCGGGCTTGACCCCATAGGCGCTAGGATAGGGGGGGTGGGCTCTCATGACGATTGGGTTTGAGGGCGTGGCTGCGACCAATCGACTCGGATTGCAGCTTTCGGCTTGGCCGCGGCGCTGGGTTGCGATTCAAGCTGCGGATGAACGACATGGGGATCGATTCGCCGCACGCCAGGATCGGCGATTTGCTGGTGGCGCGGCTGGGTGGTGCCGAAGCGCTGGAGGCTTCGGCGCGCCTTCATGGGGCCTTTCAGCGGGCCCGCAAGATCAAGAGCGCGGTCGATCTGCTTGGACTGCTGATGAGCTACGCGCCGGGCGGCCGGTCGCTGCGTGTGACGGCGGCCGAAGCCGCGGCTCGGGACATCGCCGAGCTTTGCGATGTCTCGCTGCTCGAACGTTTCCAACGCTGCGGCCCCTGGCTGATGGCGCTTTGCAGCGAGCTGCTGGCCCGCGGTGCCGCCCCGATCGCCGGGTTCGAGGGGCGGGTCCGGTTGATCGACGGCAGCCTCATAAAGGGCCCCGGCAAGAGCCGCTGGCGCCTGCATTTGTGCTACGACGCGGGTGCCGAGCGGATGGCCGACCTCGCCCTGACGACGATGAAGCAAGGCGAGAAGCTGGAGCGCGTACGCCTGCAGCCGGGCGAGATCGCCATCTTCGACCGCGGCTATCCGCACGCCGACAGCCTGCGCAAGGTGCGCCAGGACGGCAACGAGCTGCTCGGCCGGGTCACCTGGAACAGCCTCAACATGCGCGATGGCGAGAACCGGCCGCTGGACTGGCCGAAGCTGCTCGCCCAGGCAGCCCGCGAGGGCAGCGTCGACATCGCGGTGACCGTGCACAAGCCGCGGGGGCGCTTCGAGCCGCTGCCGCTGCGCCTGGTCATCCTGCCGAAGCCGGCCGACGCAGCCACCAGCGCACGCAAGAAAGCCGCCAAGACCGCCAGCAAGAACCAGCACCATGTCGACCCGCGCACCTTGCAGGCCGCCGAGTGCATGATCCTCATCACCTCGCTCGACGCCGCCGCCTTCCCACCCCAGCGCCTCGCCGATCTCTACCGCGTTCGCTGGCAGATCGAGCTCGCCATCAAACGGCTGAAATCCATACTTCATATCGATCGGCTGCCTGCCAAGGACCCCGATCTGGCACGAACCTGGATCGCCGCTCACCTGCTTCTTGCCCTGCTGATCGACGACGTCACGGCCAAACTCGCCGAATCTCCCCCCTCTGCACCACCACACCAAGATCCCAGTCTGGCGCCGCGTCTGCGTCCTCGCCAAAGCACTACTCGCCGCCATCTGGCCGCCGCTCGATCCCAGGCAGCTCGCAGCCATCTTCCACAGGCACTGGCGGCTGCTCGCAGAAGCTCCGCGACGACGACAGCTCCAGTCGATTCCGAGGCCATGCCAGACCTAACCTAGCGCCTATGGGGCTTGACCCGGCGATCCATGCCGACGCCTCCACTGGAGGCGCCAGTGCGGTCGCCCTGGATCGCCGGCTCAAGGCCGGCGATGACAAGGGGGGGCGGTTCGACGCCACCGGCAGTTGCCTCAGCCCCAGGGCAGAGAGAAAGTCTTCAGGTTGGTGAAGCTCTTCATCGCTTCGATGACGCCCTCCTTGTAGCCCAGCCCGGAATCCTTGATCCCGCCGAAGGGCGACATCTCGATGCGGTAGCCCGGCACCTCGCGGATGTTGACGGTGCCGACCTGCAGCTCGTTGACGAAGCGGGTGATCCAGTCGAGCCGGTTGGTGCAGACGCCCGAGGACAGGCCGTAGGCGGTCGAGTTGGAGATGCGGATGACGTCGTCGATGTCGCCGCAGCGGATCACCGGCGAGACCGGGCCGAACGTCTCCTGCTTCACCAGGCGGCAATCATAGGGCACGTGGTCCAGCACCGTCGGGGCGTAGAGCGCGCCGCGCCGCTCATGGCCGCAGAGCAGCTTCGCGCCGGCCGCCACCGCCTCGTCCACCGCCGCCTCGCAGTAGCGCGCCGCGGCCTCGTCGATCACCGTGCCCATGTCGGTCGCGGGATCGCCGGGGTCGCCGTACGTCACGGCGCGGGTCTTGGCGACCAGCAGCTCGACGAAGCGGTCGGCGACGCTCTCCTGCACCAGCATGCGCTTCACCGCGGTGCAGCGCTGGCCGGAGTTCTTGTAGGAGCCGGCGACGGCGAGGCTCGAGGCCTCCTCGAGGTCGGCATCCTCCATGACGATCAGCGGGTCGTTGCCGCCGAGCTCGAGCACGGCCCGGCGATAGCCCATCTTCGACGCGATGTACTTGCCGACCGCCACGCCGCCGGTGAAGGTGATCAGCTCGACATGCGGGTTGGTGATCAGCTCGTCGGCGATCTCGCGGGGATCGCCGGTCACCACCGAGAACATCGCCGGCGGCAGCCCCGCCTCGTAGAGGATGTCGGCCAGCAGCAGCGCCGTCAGCGGCGTCTTCTCCGACGGCTTCAGCACCATCTTGTTGTTGGTGGCGATCGACGGCGCCACCTTGTGCGCCACCTGGTTCAGCGGATGGTTGAACGGGGTGATCGCCGAGATCGCGGTCAGCGGCTCGCGCTGGGTGAAGATGCGGCGCTTCTTGCCGTGCGGGCTGATGTCGCAGGAGAAGGACTGGCCGTCGTCGAGGATGCAGAGCTGGGCCGACAGGTTGAAGACGTCGAAGGCGCGGCCGACCTCGTAGAGCGTGTCCTTGATCGAGAGCCCGGATTCGGCGGTGATCAGCTGGGCGATCTCCGCCTTGCGGCTCTCCAGGATCTCGGCGGTGCGGCGCAGGATGGTGGCGCGGTCGTGCCGCGACAGCTTCGAGCGGAAGGCGGCCGCCTTGTCGAAGGCGAGCCGGATGTCCTCGACCGTCGCCTTCGGCACGGTGCCGACCAGCGCGCCGTTCCAGGGATTGTGCACCTCGATGACCCGGCCGTTGCCGACGCTCTGGCCGGCGATGCGCATCGATTCGCGGCGGATGACGCTCATGGGGTTCCTCAGACGGCGCGGGAGAGGGCCGGCGCGGCGGCCGCGGCGGCGTGGTTGAGGGCGAGGTCGAAGGCGCTGAAGTTGCGCAGCGGCGCGTCGGCGGCGAGACCCGGCGTCGCCCGGTTGAGCAGCAGCGGCACGCGCTGCTCGGAGATGCCGCCATGCGAGCGCAGCGGCGCGTCGAGCCCGGAGAGGTCGTGCCGCGCCGGGCTGGTGCCGAGCACCACGTCGCGCCGCGAGATGGCCACCAGATCGCCGATGCGGTCGGGCGGCAGCTCGAAGCGGGCCGCCGCCGCCGCGCGCGGCAGCACCAGCTCCATGCCGCGCAGCCGCGCGAGAAGGCCGCGGACCTCCTCGGCATCGACGCCGCCGTCGAGATAGACGGTGGCGAAGGAGCCGAGCGCGCCGTGATGCACGACATAGGGATCGGTGATCGGCAGGATGACCCGCGACCGCCCGGCGCCGAGCCAGCCGTCGAGCATCTCCTGCAGGTAGATCACCTGCGGCCGGCCCTCGGCGTCGGTCTTGCCGTTCATGCCGTGGTCGGCGGTGACGGCGATGCAGGCACCGAGCGCGTCGAGCCGCGCGAGATGCGAGTCGATCATGCGGTAGAAGTCGTTGGCGACCGGGCTGCCCGGCGCGTGCTTGTGCTGGATGTAGTCGGTGGTCGAGAGATAGAGCAGGTCCGGCCGCCGCGTCTCCATCAGCCGCACGCCGGCGGCGAAGACGAATGCGCTGAGATCGGCGCTGTAGACGTCCGGCAGCGGCCGGCCGACGAAGCCGAGCGCGTCCTCGATGCCGTGCTCGGCGAGCGTCGTCGCGTCGGCCTTCTCGGCGGAGAAGCAGATGCCGGAGAGGCCCTTGCCGAGCAGCCGGCGCAGCTTGTCCTTCGCCGTCACCACGGCGACCTTGGCCCCGGCCCGCGCGAAGGCCGCCAGGATGGTGTCGGCGTAGAGATAGGCCGGGTCGTTCATCATCACCTCCTCGCCGCTGTCGCGGTCGAAGAAGTAGTTGCCGGCGATGCCGGGCACGGCCGGCGGCGCGCCGGTGACGATCGACAGGTTGTTCGGGTTGGTGAAGCTCGGCACGACGCAGTCGGCGAGCCGGTCGGTGCCCTGCGGCAGGGCCGCGGCGAGCCAGGGCATGGCGCCCGCCGCCATCGCCCGGGTGGTGTAGTCGGGCTCGCTGCCGTCGATGCAGACCACCACCACCGGCTCCTTCGGCCAGGCGTAGCGGCGGCCGTTGACGGTCACCGCGGCGGGATGCGGGGCCATGGCGCGCTCCTCCCTCAGGCGGTGGCGGCGCGCAGCGCCGGGGCGCCGCTGGCGACGCCGAGCTCCGCCATGACCTCGCGGATCGCCTCGAGCGCGCCCTTCATCTCGGCCTCGCCGAGCCGGCCGATGCAGCCGATGCGGAAGCTGTCGGCGACGGTGAGCTTGCCGGGATAGATGACGTAGCCGCGCTGCGACAGGCTGTCGTAGAAACGCTGGAAGTCGAAGGCCGGGTCGGCCGGCATGTGGAAGGTGACGATGATCGGCGCCTGCAGCCGGTTCGGCAGCAGCGTCTCGAAGCCCATCGCCCGCATCCCGTCGACCAGGATGCGCCAGTTGTCGCGATAGCGCTGGCCGCGGCCGGCGACGCCGCCCTCGGCGCGATGCTCCTCCAGCGCCTGGCCGAAGGCGGCCAGCACATGGGTCGGCGGGGTGAAGCGCCACTGCCCGGTCTTCTCCATCGCCTGCCACTGGTCGGCGAGGTCGAGGCTGAGCGAGTGGGCGTTGCCGGCCGCCGCCGCGATGGCGTCCCGGCGGACGATGACGAAGCCCAGCCCGGGCGCGCCCTCGAGGCACTTGTTCGAGGAGGCGGCCAGCGCCTCGTACGGCACCTGGCGGGCATCGAGCGGCAGCGCGCCGAAGGCGCTCATCGCATCGACCAGCAGCTTGCGCCCGGCCGCCGCCACGACCGCCGCCAGCTCGGCCACCGGGTTGAGCACGCCCGAGGTCGTCTCGCACTGCACCACCGCGACATGGCTGATCGCCGGGTCGGCGGCCAGCGCCGCGGCGGCCGCGGCCGGGTCGATGGCGCGGTCCTCCGGCGCCTCGATCACCTGATGGGCGCGGCCGAGATAGCCCATGATCCGCGCCATCCGCTTGCCGTAGGCGCCGTTGACCATGATCAGCAGCTTGCCCGCGGGCGGCACCAGGGTCGCCAGCATCGCCTCGACCGCGAAGGTGCCGCTGCCCTGCAGCGGCACGCAGACATGGCTGCCGGTGGCGCCGGCGAGCTCGACCAGGCGCTCGCGGATCTGCCGGTTGATGGCGATGAAGCGGGCGTCGCGCGAGCCCCAGTCATGCAGCATCGCCGCCTTCACGGTCGGCGAGGTGGTGAGGGGTCCGGGGGTCAGCAGCCAGGGGTCGCGGACGGTGTCGGGCATCTCGGGAGCATCCTCGTCGGCGCGGCTCGGGGCCGCTTGCCGGGAGGATGGATTGCACCCTACCATAAATCAAATCGATCCTTTCTATATGAAGGATAGCCAGTGTCTATCAATCATGCCCAGCTCCGGGCCTTCCATGCCGTCGCCGACGCCGGCGGCTTCACCCGTGCCGCCACGCTGCTGCATGTCAGCCAGCCCACCCTCTCGGCCCAGGTCGGCGCGCTCGAGGCCGCCTACGGCGTGCGGCTGCTCGAGCGGCGCGGCCGCAAGGTGGCCCCGACCGAGCTCGGCCGCGCCCTGCTCGACCTCACCCGCCGGCTGTTCGCGCTGGAGGCGGAGGCCGAGGACCTGCTGGCCGCCAGCCGCGGCCTGAAGAGCGGCCACCTCCGGGTCGGCGCCGATGCCCCCTACCACATCATCGCCGCGCTCGCCGCCTTCGGCCGGCGCTATCCCGGCGTCCGGCTGTCGCTCGCCACCGGCAATTCCGACACGCTGCTGCACGATCTGCTGGAGCACCGGATCGATGTCGCGGTGATCGCCAACGTGCCCGGCGATCCGCGGCTCGACGCCCGCCCGCTGCGCCACGACCGGCTGGTCGCCTTCGTCGACCGGCAGCATTCCTGGGCGCGCCGCCGCCGCCCGGTCGAGCTCGCCGAGCTCACCGGCCATCGGCTGGTGCTGCGCGAGTCCGGCTCGACCACCCGCCGCCTGTTCGAGGCGGCGATGGCGCGGGCCGGGCTGGCCATCGGCGAGGTGCTGGAGATCGGCAGCCGCGAGGCGGTGCGGGAAGCGGTCGCGGCCGGGCTCGGCATCGGCATCGTCGCCCAGAGCGAGCTCGGCGACGACCGCCGGCTGGTGCGGCTGGCGCTCGCCGGCCGCCAGCTCGACAGCGTCGAGTACCTCGTCTGCCTCGCCCCCTCGCGCGAGCTGCGGCTGGTCCGCGCCTTCCTCGAGATCGTCGGGACCGCCGGGCCGGCCTGAGCCCGGCCATCGGGCTGCGCAACCTCGCGATCGACGGTATGCTGGCGACGTGATGCTGGCCGTCGAAGCCCCGGCCGCCACGGCGGCGATCCTGCAGCGGCTCGCCGTGCTGGTCCGGGCCGGGGCGAAGCCGGCGGGCGACAATACCTTGCCGCCGACCGGCTACGATGCTGACTGCAGGTGGAGGCGCACCGGATGAAGAAGACCGCCCGAGCAACCGAACGCCGCAAGGGCGCCTCCGCGGCGTTCATCGCGATGAACCGCTTCAAGGTGCGCAAGGGCGAGGAGAGCGCCTTCGAGGCACGCTGGCTCGAGCGCGACAGCCATCTGCGCGACGTCCCCGGCTTCGTCGAGTTCCACCTGCTCCGGGGGCCGGAGCACGAGGACCATGTCCTCTACGCCTCGCACACGCTCTGGCGATCGGAGGCGGACTTCGCGGCCTGGACGCGGTCGGAGGCGTTCCGCGCCGCGCACCGCGATGCCGGACAGGGACGCTCGCTGACCGTCTCCCATCCCGAGTTCGAGGGGTTCGAGGTCGTCCAGGTGGTGACGCCCGCGGCGACGGGCGGCTGACGCGCCGTCCGCCTATCCCGGGGCGGCGCCCCGGCCCGGCCGCCGCACCACCATGAGGCCGCTGGCGATGACGATCGCCGCCCCCGCCAGGGTCACCGGGTCGGGCTGGTCGCCGAAGAGGAGCAGCCCGGCCAGTACCGCCCAGACGATCGACAGGTAGGAGACCGGCGAGACCAGCGCGGCCGGCGCCCGGCGGAAGGCCTGGAACAGGCTGAGCTGCCCGGCGAAGCCGATCAGCCCGGCCGCCGCCATCAGCGCCCAGCCCTCGGCGTCCGGCGCCGTCCAGCCGAAGGGCAGCAGCGCCGAGGTCAGCACCGTGCCGATCAGGAAGGTGTAGACCATGGTGGTGGCCGCGCTCTCGGTCGCCCGCATCACCCGGGTGATCAGCTGGTAGCCGGCATTGCCCGCCGCCGTGGTCAGCGGGAAGAGCGCCGCCCAGCTGAGCGCGCCCAGCCCCGGCCGGATCACCACCAGCACGCCGGCGAGCCCGCCCAGGATGGCCAGCCATTGCCGGCGCGAGACGCGCTCGCCGAGCAGCGGCGCCGAGGCGAGCGCGACCAGCAGCGGCGTGACGAACCCGACCGCGTAGCAGTCGGCCATCGGCAGGAAGCGCAGCCCGGCATACATCGCCGCCGAGGAGATCAGCATCAGGCCGCCGCGGCCGAGCTGCAGCCGCAGCCGCCGCGTCGCCAGCAGCCCGAGCCCGTGGCGCGGCAGCAGTGCCAGCAGCGGCAGCAGGCTGAACGCATAGCGCGCCCAGAGCACCTCGGTCATCGGATAGTGCCGACGGATCAGCACCTTGACGATGCTGTCGAGCGCCGTGAAGCAGAGGCCGGTCAGGATCATGAAGGCAAGGCCGGCAAGCAGGCCCTGCCGCGGGTGAGGCTGCATGGGGCCGCGAGACTACGCCGCCCGATGCAGAGGGGAAAGCCGGCGCTCGGCTAGCGCTTGCGCCAGGCCTGCGTGCGGGCCAGCCGGCGGGCGAGCAGCGCCTGCAGGCCGCGGACCACGGCAGAGGTGACGACGATCACCATGCCCATGGCGGCGGCGTTGGCCGTCTTGCCGGCATCGTCCATGTTGAGGATCGAGATCGAGGCCAGCTTGCTGTCGGCCGAGTAGAGGAACACCACCGCCGACACCGTGGTCATCGCGTTGACGAAGAGATAGATGGCGATGTCGAGGATGGCGGGCAGGCAGACCGGCACGGTGACCCGCCAGTAGGTGCGGTAGATCGGCACCTTGAGCGAGGCCGAGACGGATTCGAACTCGGCATCGACCTGCTTCAGCGCGGTCGAGGCGGTGACGTGCGACACCGTGTAGAAGTGGGCGATCGAGTTGATCACCATGAGCGCCAGGGTGGGATAGAGGAAGTTCAGCGGATTGCCCGGCGCGTTGAAGAAGAAGATGTAGCTGAGGCCGAGCACCAGGCCGGGCACCGCCAGCGGCACCATGCACATCAGCTGGATCGCCGTGCGCAGCTTGCCGAGGCTGCGACCCTTCTCGACGAGCCAGGCGCCGGTGAAGATGATCGCGGTGCCGAGCAGCGCCGTCGCCGCGGCCATGATCAGGCTGTTGGCGTAGGCCTGCCAGCCGAAGGGATCGATCGCCGCGAAATCGTAGTTGGCGAGCGTCAGCGTCAGGTTGTAGGGCCAGTAGGTGATGAGCGAGCCATAGAGAGCCGTGCCGATGACGCCGACCAGGAAGATGCCGACGACGATGCAGAAGAGCAGCGCGATGCCATCGCGCAGCGGGCTCGGGCTCGGTTCGTAGGGCACGGCGCGCGCCGAGAGCAGGGCGACCTGGCGGCGCGACACCATGCGGTCGACGGTGAAGGCGATCGCCGCCGGCAGCAGGAGCAGCACGCCGACCACCGCGCCCATCGAGAAGTTGAACTGGCCGATGACCTGCCTGTACACGTCGGTGGCGAGCACGTTGAAGTCGCCGCCGATCACCTTCGGCACGCCGAAATCGGTGAAGACCAGGGTGAAGACGACGGAGCAGGCGCTGATCAGCCCGTAGCGGCAGCCCGGCAGGGTCACCGTGGTGAAGGTGCGCCACGGACCGGCGCGCAGCACCTCGGCGGCCTCGTAGAGGCGGCGGTCGGCGCCCGCCAGCGCGGTCAGGATGATCATGACTGCCACGGGCAGTGCGAAGAAGACCTCGCCGATGACGATGCCGATGGGTCCGTAGATGCTGGCGCCGAGCAGCACGCCCTTCAGCATCCCCTTGTTGCCGAAGAGATAGACCAGCGACAGCGCGGGCAGCAGCGAGGGAGCCAGCAGCGGCACCAGCGCCACGCCCTTGAAGAAGCCGCGCAGCGGCATCGCCGTGCGCGACAGCGCATAGGCATAGGGAAAGGCGATCGCGATGGTGATCAGCGTGGCGATCGCCGAGATGAAGAGGCTGTTCCAGAGCGCCGCGCTGAGCGCCGGGTCGGCGAAGTAGGCGAGGAAGTTGGCGAGGCCGACGAAGGCGCCGTCGCGGTCCTGCACGCTCTTCTGCAGCATCGACTGCAGCGGCAGGAAGACGGTCAGCACGAGATAGAGGCCGATCGCCGCCAGCCCGGCCCGCATGACCCAGCCGTCGCGCCCGAGCCTGGCGCGGACCGGCCGGGGCGACGCAGCCCGCGCTGCGGCCGTGTCGGCGACCGCGGTCACGGCTTGGGGTAGACGCTGAGGCGATCGCGCGGCAGCGCCACCGCGACGTTGCCGCCGGCCGCGAGCCCGAGGTCGCGCACGGCGTTGACCGAGAAGTCGGCGCTGAGCTCGGCGGCGCTGACCTCGGGCGCCAAGCGGGCGCGGAAGAAGGAGCCGAGGAACTCCATGTCGACGATGCGGGTGATCACCACGTTGCCGGTGCCGGGCTCGACGCCGCGCACCACCACATCCTCGGGCCGGATGCAGAGCAGCGCCTGGCTGCCCGGCGCCAGCCCGTCGGTGCCGTGGTCGCAGGCCAGCGACACGTCGCCGACCCGCACCGTGCCGTCGGGCGCGACCGTCGCCGGCATGAAGTTCATCCGGCCGATGAAGTCGGCGACGAAGGCGCTGGCCGGCCGGCGATAGACCTCGAGCGGCGTGCCGACCTGCTCGATCCGGCCCTGGCTCATCACCACGATCCGGTCGGCCATGGTCAGCGCCTCCTCCTGGTCGTGCGTCACCATGATGGTGGTGATGCCGAGGCGGCGCTGCAGCCCGACGATCTCGGCGCGCAGATGCACCCGGACGCGCGCGTCGAGCGCCGACAGCGGCTCGTCGAGCAGCAGCAGGCCGGGCGAGGTGGCGATGGCGCGGGCCAGCGCGACGCGCTGCTGCTGGCCGCCGGAGAGCTGCGCCGGGTACTTCCTGCCCTGCTCCGGCAGTCCCACCAGCGCCAGCAGCTCGGCGACCCGGGCGGCGACCTTGGAGCGCTGCTGGCCCTTCAGCCCGTAGCCGACGTTCTGCTCGACGGTGAGGTTGGGGAACAGCGCGTAGGACTGGAAGACGATGCCGAAGTCGCGCTGCGAGGGGGCCAGCGCCGAGATGTCCCGGCCGGCCTGCCGGATCGTGCCGCTGCTCTGGATGTCGAGCCCGGCGATGGCCCGCAGCAGGGTCGTCTTGCCGCAGCCCGAGGGGCCGAGGAAGCAGACCAGCTCGCCCTGGTGGATGGTCAGCGAGACATCCTTCAGCGCCTCGAACGCGCCGAAGCGCTTGCTGACATGCTCGACCTCGAGATAGGGGCGCCGGGTGGCGCCGTTCATCGCGACGTTCATGGGTCCGGCCCCCGTCGGCGATGCCGGCCGGCGCCCGCGGCAGCCGGCCGGCAGGCCCGTTTCAGCCTAGTTCTTCTTCGCCGACTTGCTGCCGAAGCGCTTCTGCCATTCCGCGAGGATGCGCTCGCGATTGGCGGCGGCCCAGCCGAAGTCGTTCTTGATCATCAGCTGCTCCTCGCCCTCCGGGTAGTTCTTGATCGGCTTGGCGACGCCCGGCCAGGCGACCACCGAGTAGCTCTCGTTATAGAGCCGGTTGGCCGCCTCGGAGGCCGCGAAGTCGGCCAGCTTCCGGGCCGCGTCGAGGTTGGGCGTGCCCTTCATGATGGCCGTCGCCTCCATGTCCCAGCCGATGCCGTCGGCCGGCAGGATGACGTCGAGCGGCGCGCCCTTGTTCTTCTCGATGACCGCCCGGTAGGCGAAGGAGATGCCGACCGGATACTCGCCCTGCCCGGCCTTGACGCAGGGCGCCGAGCCGGAGTGCAGGTAGGTCTTGATGTTCTGGTTGAGGGCTTCCATGTACGCCCAGCCCTTCTCCTCGCCCATCATCTGCAGCCAGCCGGAAACCGCCAGGAAGCCGGTGCCGGACGAGTTCGGGTCGGGCATCACGACGTTGCCCTTGAACTCCGGCTTCAGCAGGTCCGACCAGGTCTTCACCGGCGGCAGCTTCATCTCGCCGGCTTCGGCCGTGTTGACGCACACCGCCGAGGCCCAGGCATCCATGCCGACCCAGTGCGGCGGATTGTCGTTGTCCTTGAAGGCGGGCTTCAGCTTGTCGAGCCCCGCCGGGGCGTAGGGATCGAGCATGCCCTGCTGCTCCAGCACCAGCAGGCTGCTGGCGGCCAGCCCCCAGACCGCGTCGGCCTGGCGATTGGCCTTCTCGGCCAGCAGGCGGGCGGTGATGGTGCCGGTCGAATCGCGGACCCACTTGATCTCGATGTCGGGGTTGGCGGCCTCGAAGGCCTTCTTGAAGACGGGCAGCTGCTCGTCCTCCAGCGCGGTGTAGACCAGGAGCGAGGTCTTGGCCTCGGCTGTTCCGGCCGCGGTCAGCAGGCAGGCGGCGAGCGCGCCTGCCGCGAGCCGGCCGAAGCTCCGGCGCGACGATTCCATCATGATCCCATGTCCTCCTCGATTGCCCGAGGCCGCGCCCACGTCGCCCGCCGACGGATGTCGATCAGGTTGCAGAACCGTGACGCCAATGGACGCATGCCGCTGTCACGCCGGGAGCGGATGGACCCGCTCGCCCGGCGCGGCGGATCCTAGGGAGCGGCTGTTACGCTTTGCGGTCGATCGCGTGACAGATCGACGGGAGGGTCAGCCGAGCGCGCCCACGGCGTGGGTGATGCCGATGCCGGCCTGGCGGGTCAGCTCGTAGAGCCGGCCGAGCGGCTGGAAGATCCGGGCGTGCTCCTGCTCGTAGGACTGCGTCTCGTCGGTGCGGTAGGTCGCCACCTCGCCGAAATCGCCGGTGAGGTCCAGCGGATCGACCTTGGGGAAGATGGTGGCGAGCTGGCGCAGCACCGCCTCGATGTCGAGATGCAGCACCTTGGCCATCAGCTCGTCCGGCGTGATGGCGTGCTGCGCGCTGAAGGGCGGGATGTGGGTGGCGAGCAGGAAGAGCCGCTGCAGCACGGCGATGCGCAGCGCGTGCAGCAGGTGCAGGTCGTCGCGCCGCGCCGCGCCGATGCCGGCGATCAGCGCCCCGCCCTCGCCGTTGCGGGCCGCGGCCAGCCCGGCCGCCAGGTCGAGCCGGTCGCGGGCCAGCGCGCGCACCACGCGCTGCAGCCGGCCATGCAGCCCCGCCCGCTCGAGATGCTCGGAGAGCCGCCGCCGCTCGCCGGGATCGCCGACCCCGCCGCGCGCCGTCTGGTCGAGCCAGAGGCCGGGATCGAGCAGGTCGACATAGGCCTGCACCAGGTCGATCTCGCTGAACTCCGCCGCCCACTCGACCACGGCGAACAGCCGCCGGAAGCGCGGCGAGTCGCGGTAGAAGCGCTGGAAGCGCTCGGGGTCCCGGGCGATCGCCGCGCCGGCGCCGCCCAGGCTGTTCGACAGCATGCCGAGCTGCTGCAGGATGCCGTTGTGCGGGATGGCGCGCAGCTGCGCCGGGCTCGACAGCTCGACGCGCGGCCCGCCATCGTCGCGGCGCAGCGCGCGGGAGCCCGAGGGATAGAGCAGGTTGGCGCCGTAGGCGTCGAGCAGCGCCGCGTAGTCGGGGTCGCGCATCATCCGCTCGTTGAACTTGCGGATGGTGACGAAGAACTCGGTCGAATAGTCGAAGTCGAGATAGTAGGGGTCGTCGGCCGGCTCGTCCGGCGGCTCGAGCGCGAACTCGACGATGCGGGTCAGCACGGCCAGCGCCAGGGTCGGCGTCATGAAGTAGAGATAGCCGTCGCCGCCCTGGAAGCTGACCTCCTGCTTCAGGCGGATGCCGCGCTCGGCGAACTGGCGCCGGCTCGCCGCCGAGGAGACGTAGGCCAGCCGGTCGGCGAAGCTCGAGCGGTGCGCGCCGCGGCCGATCGACTCGCCGTGCGTGTCGAAGATCACCAGCTCGAGGTCGCCGAAGCCGCGCTCCTGCAGCACGCGGGCGAGCTGCAGGCGCAGCAGCTCGACGGCGGCCGCCGCCGTGGTCTGGCCGAGGAAGCGGCCGGCATCGGACAGCCCGGTCTGGATGCAGAGCCGGCCGCGCTTCCTCAGATAGGCGGCGTAGTGCGGGTTCTGCAGGCAGTCCTCGATCATCCGCGCGCCGCGCTCGAACGCCTTCTCGGTCTCGATCAGCGGCGAGATGTCGAGCCGGTCGGCGATGTCGAACAGCCGCGCGTAGTAGAGCGCGGTCAGCAGCGTGAAGGAGGTCTCGCACTCGGCGATGAGGAAGCGCACCGGCGTCGTCGCGTCGACGTGCTTGAGCATCTGCGCGACCAGCATGAAGAGCCGCTTGGCGGTCGACTTCTCGGCCAGGATCGAGCCGAAGTTCACCTGCACCGGCTCGACCTTGTCGATCAGCTCGCCGATCGCCGCGACGTAGGTGCGCCGCCGGGTCGGGTCGTCCGGCGCCGTCTCCATGCCGATCGACTTGCGGATCGCGTTGTGCATCTGGGTGGCGTTGATCCGCACATGGGTGTGCGCCATGCCGAGCCCGAGATTGTCGAGCTCGGCCCGCAGCACGCAGAGCGTGCGCCGCGCCGCCGCGTCGGGCGACAGCGCCACGGCGCGGTCGATCAGCCGCCGCAGCGGCGCCGCCTCGATCAGCCGGAGCTCGCGGCTGTCGTTCATCCGCCGCGCGATCCGCCGCACGCTCTCGTGCCACTCCGCCGGCGTCCGCCCGGCGCCGCCGTCCTGGAACACGGCGCACTCGTCCTCGACCTCCTTGCCGGCCAGCGCCAGCCGCGACTCCAGCAGCTCCAGCGTGTGGCCGAGCTCGATCGGGAGGTCCGGCCCGAGCCGGCCGCGCAGCGCCCGGAGCGTCGCCCGGTACTGGTCGAGCTGGACGGCCTGCAGGCGCATCCGCTTCATCAGGCTGTCGCTCCACTTGATGTCGGAGCGGCCGTCGAGGTCGTAGCCGACCCAGCTGGCGATGGTGACCAGCCGCGGCACCAGCCGGGTCCAGTCCTCGGGATAGAGCTCCTCCGCCACCGCCACGGCGATCTCGTAGAGCTGGCGCAGCGCCGCCTGCATGTTGCCGATCGCCTCGATCGACAGGCGGTGCTCGAAGGCGAGGTCGAGGCGCGGCTCCGGGCGGTGGTCGGCGACCGCCGCCTCGGCGCGCAGCCGGACGAGCTCGGCCTCGCCGAGCGGCGCCCCGGCCAGGTCGTGGCCGCCCGCCAGCATGGCGAGGTTGCGCATCAGCCCGGCGGGCAGCGCGAAGGTCGGGTGGGCGGTGGCGACGAGGCCGAACAGCTCGCGGCCGAGCGCCGCCTGGAACTCGGCGAATGGCCGCAGCCCGCCCGCGGCGCCGTGGGCCATGCCGCGGACCAGCCGCTCCAGGATCGCCAGGTTGGCCGCGGGATCGATCTCGCCGAGATAGGCGCCGAGCCGCGCCGCGCGGTCGGCGAAGGCCTCGCCCACCAGCAGCTGCATCAGGTCGCCGACGGCGCCCTCGTCGAGCTCGCCGGCGTCGAGCCGCCGGGCGATGTCGAGCGCGAGCAGCTGGATCGGGTTGGCATAGGGGTTGCCGGCCGTCTCCCGGCGCCGCCCTGCCAGGCGGGCCGTGAGGTCCTCGTGCAACCGCTGCGCGCGGCCCAGCGCCGCCGCCCCATCGCTCTCAGCCACCGACATCTCCCCGCTCCGAAGCGCGGGAGCCTACGGCGACTTCGCAGGTGCAGCAACGGAAAAGCGACGCTTTCCAAGCCGATAGCGTCTGGCTGCCGTGCTGCAGCAGCGACGTTCAGGGTCGCGCGAGGAAGACGCTGCGGGGCGCGTCGTTCTTCCAGGAGTCGGTCTCGCCGATCTTCTCCACCGCCGCGAAGCCCGCCGAGCGCAGGAACTCGGCGATCCAGGCGGCGGGCTCCGTGCCCATGTCCGGGAGCAGCCGGGCCCAGTCGTTGCCGGTCTCGTTCGACTGGCCCATGTCGAACAGCAGGCAGAGCCGGGTGCGCTCGCGGATGGCGCGCAGCAGGTCGCGCGCATGGTCGACGCCGTGCTCGTACATCACGTGATGCATCACCGACAGGAAGACGACGGCGTCGAAGACCGGCAGCCGGGCGAGCAGCGCGGCGTCGATCGTCGCCAGCGCGAAGGCGGCGCCCTCGACCCGGTCCTCCAGGGCGCAGGTCTGCGCCACCAGCAGGCGGGTGAAGTCGCCGTCGACGCCGAGCGCGAAGCAGCCGAGCTCCCCGGCGGCGCGGCGCACGAAATAGCCTTCGGCGCAGCCGAGGTCGAGCAGGCTGCGGGCGCCGGCGGCGCGGAGCTCTCCGGCGATCATCGCCCAGCGGTCGATGCAGGCCCGCTGTCCCGGCTGCAGCGTCTCGCCCTGCAGCGACACCGGATGGTAGGCGACGAAGGAACGCGACACGCGCCGCAGGGACCAGCGGAAGAGGTTGTGGCCGAAGCCCGACGCCGGCCGGGTGTAGTTCAGCTTCATGACCGATCGGTTACCGTCTGGTTCAGCCGTTGCCGCGCGTGAACAGCCGCCGGCAGCCGCCGGTTCCGGGCGGCCCGCGAGGGCGCCGATGCCGGGAAAGCCGGCCCGTCCCGGCGATTGTCACACCACGGCGCCGCAACGCAGGATCCTATTCCTTGTTACATCAGCGTGACGGAAGCATGACCGTCGCGTTGCGGTTCGAGGACAGCCATGGCCAGGAGAGACCCGGGCGCTCCTTCCGGCGACGGCCCGGCGAGGCTGCTCGACGAGGCGCTGCGGTTCGTCGGCGCGGCGGCGCGGGTGCCGCCCGCGCTCATCCCGCCGCCCTGGCCGTCGCGCCTCGGGCGCCTGAAGCGCGCGCTCTACAGCCTGCGATTCCTGCCGCAGGCCGTGGGCGCTGGGCCCGGCGCCCTGCTGGTCCATGCCGCGGGCCCCAACCTGCTGCAGGGCGAGGCGGTGCTCGCCGAGCGCGCGCTCGTGCGCCGCGCGCTGGGCCAGGCACGCCTGCTGCAGCCCTTCATGCTGGTCCGCAGCGCGGTGCCGCGGCCGCTGGCCCGGGCCTGCGCCATCCTGGGCATCGACGAGGCAGCGGAGCTGCGGCTCTACCTCTCGCTCAACCTGCTGCTGATCTTCTTCGGCCATCGCGCCGGCCGGCCGGTGGTGATCCACCTCGCCGCCTCGCCGACCGCGCTGCGCGCCCAGGAGCGCCACCGCGACGGGCTGCGCATGGCGGATTCGGCGGAGGTCCCGCCGGCGCTGCGCCGGCTGATCCCGGAGCTCCTCGGGCTGGTCGAGCGCGAGGACGTCCGGCTGCTGACCCAGACCCGCCTGCCCGGCCGCATGAAGGTGCTGCGCGACGCGCCGACGGACGCGGTCGAGACGGCGATCGCTCGCGCGCTCGAGCCGCTGCTGCTGCTGCGAGCGACCTCCCGGCATCGCGCCGAGGGCCCCGACCACGCGCTGATCTTCCACCGCTTCCCGGAGCTGCCGGGGCGCTGGCCGGAGCTGTCGCCCCTGCTCCGCCCGCTGATCGCCCGGCTGCAGGACTGGCAGCGGCGGCGCGGCCTGCCCGGCCAGCTGACCCACGGCGACTACTGGCTGCGCAACCTGATGTTCGAGGGCGGCTCGGTCAGCGGCATCGTCGACTGGGAGCGTTGCCGCGCCCACGGCACGCCGGGGATCGACGCCCTGCACCTCGCCCTGATGAGCCTCGCCATCGAGCGCCGCCGGCCGATCGCCGCCTATCTCGAGCAGGCCTGGACCGGCCGCTGGGAGAGCGACTTCCTCGGCCGCTACGTCGCCGGGCTGCGGCAGCTCTACGGCCTGACCGCCGACGATGTCGGCCACCTCGCCGGCATCCTCTATCTCGACGAGTTCCACAAGCGCCACAGCGCCGGGCTCGACCTCGCCGACAGCCACCGCGACAGCCTGCTGCGCCCCGCCGCGGCGCTGCAATCCTGGCTCGCCGGCCTCGACCCGGTGCGCCCGCGCGCCGCGGAGCGGCTCACCGCCTGAGCCGCCATCCTGTGTTGCCGCGTCGAGTCCCGCCTATGCCCGCATCCGCACCCCGTCGGGATCGAGCAGCGGCCGCAGCGCGCGCTCGGCGGGGCGGCGCTCGCCGAGGATCTCGATCTCGAAGCCGTCGGTGGCTTCGAGATGAGGCGGCTTGAGGTAGCCGAGCGCGACGCTGGCGCCGATGCGGTGGCCGTAGCCGCCGGAGGTGACGTAGCCGGCGAGCGCGCCGTCGCGGAAGATCGGCTCGCCGCCGAAGCAGTCGGCGTCGCCGGCTGCCACGCGGAAGCTCGCGAGCCGCGGTCCCGGCGCACCGGCGCGGCGCGCCAGCAGCGCCGCGCGGCCGATGAAATCGCCCTTGTCGAGGCGCACGAAGCGGCCGAGCCCCGGCTCGTCCGGCCCGGTGTCCGGGCCGAGCTCGAGGCCCCAGCTCGGGAACGCCTTCTCCAGCCGCAGCGCCATCAGCGCCCGCATCCCCGCATGGCGCAGGCCGAGATCGCGGCCGGCCTCGCGCAGCGCCTCGTGCAGGGTGCGCTGGTACTCGGCCGGGCAATAGAGCTCGTAGCCGAGCTCGCCGGTGAAGGAGACCCGCACCGCCACCGCCTCCGGGCAGGGCCCGACCTCGAGCGGGCGCGCCGCCAGGAACGGGAAGGCGTTGCCGCCGACGTCGCCGAGCGCCACGCGCTGCAGCAGCGTGCGGGCCTGCGGGCCGGCGATCTGCAGCCCGCACCAGCGCAGGCTGAGATTCTCGATCTCGACCGACCCGTCGGCCGGCGCCTGCTGCGCGAACCAGCGCAGGTGGGCGCGCTGCATGCTGCCGGCGCCGAGCAGCAGGAAGCGCCCGGCGTCGAGCCGCGACAGGGTGAAGTCGCCGATCAGCCGGCCGCGCGGGCTCAGCATCGGCGTCAGCACGGTGCGCCCGACCGCCGGCACGCGGTTGGCCAGCAGCCGGTCGAGCCAGGCGGCGGCACCGGGGCCGCTCACCAGGTATTTCGCGAAGCCCGAGATCTCGAAGAGGCCGACGCCTTCGGCCACCGCCCGGCATTCCTCGCCCACGGCCGCGAACCAGTTGCCGCGGCCGTAGCCGTAGCGATCCTCGGCGGCCTCGCCGGGCCGCGCGTACCACAGCGGCACCTCGCTGCCGAAGCTGAAGCCGAACACCGCCCCCCGGGCGGCCAGCCGGTCGTGGATCGGGAAGGTCCGGATCGGCCGCCCGGCGGCGTACTCCTGGCAGGGATAGGTGAGCCGCGTGCGGTTCTCGTAGTGATAGCGGGTCCGCGCCTTGGTGTAGCCGCGGCCGGCCCAGTCGCCGAACCGGGCGACGTCCCAGAACGAGACGTCGAGGCCGGGCTCGCCCTCGATGATCCATTCGGCGATCACCCGGCCGATGCCGCCGCCCTGGTTGAAGCCGGTCATCACCCCCGCCGCGCAGATGTAGTTGCGCCGGCCGGGCCAGGGCCCGAGCAGCGGGCCGAGATCGGGCGAGAAGATCATCGGCCCGTTGATCACCCGCTTGATGCCGGCGGTGGCGAGGCAGGGCAGCGCCGCGACGGCGCGGGCCAGCACGCCCTCCATGCGCTGCAGGTCGTCGGGCAGCAGCTCGTGGCCGAACTCGAGCGGCGTCCCCTCCTCCGCCCAGTGGACGCAGCGCTCCTCATAGGCGCCGAACAGCAGCCCCTTGCCCTCCTGGCGCGAATAGTAGCCGGCGCCGGGCTCCGAGATGTTCGGCAGCTCGTGGCCGAGCGCGGCGATCTCCGGGATCGCCTCGGTGACGAGGTAGTGATGCTCGACCGGCATCAGGGGCAGGACGATGCCGGCCAGCGCCGCCACCTCGCGCGCCCAGAGGCCGGCGGCGTTGACGACGTACTCAGCGGTGATCGTGCCGGCCGGCGTCGTCACCCGCCATTCGCCCGAGGGCAGCTGCGTGGTCTCCAGCACCGGCGTGAAGCGCTGCACGGTGGCGCCGAGGTCGCGCGCCGCCTTGGCGAAGGCCTGGGTGACGCTGGCCGGGTCGCAATAGCCGCGCAGCGGCTCCAGCATCACGGCCTCGACCCCGGCGAGATCGAGGATCGGCGCCAGCCGCTTCGCCTCGGCCGGCGACAGCAGCTCGGTCTCGATGCCGTTGCGCCGTGCCCGGCCATGGGCCAGCCGCAGCGCCATCACCTCGTCGGGCCGGCGCGCCAGGATCAGGCCGCCGGTGCGGTGATAGCCGCAGGACTGGCCGCTCTCCGCCTCCAGCCGGGGATAGAGCTCGATGGTGTATTTCTGCAGCAGCGCCGCGTTCGACGGCGTGGTCAGCGCGAACAGGCTGCCGGCGGCGTGCCAGGAGGAGCCGGAGGTCAGCTCGCGCCGCTCCAGCAGGATGCTGTCGGTCCAGCCGGCCTTGGCGAGGTGATAGAGGATGGCGCAGCCGGTGACGCCGCCGCCGATCACCACCACGCGCGCATGGCTCTGCATCAGGCTCCGCTCCTTCGACTCTGGGGACTCCGGGGACTTTGGGGACTCCGGGAGGTTCAGGCGACGGCCGCGGCCTCGCGCTTGCGCCGTGCGACATAGGCGGCGAGATCCTCGGCGATCGCCGGGTCGAGCGGCGGCGGCTGGTAGCGGCGCAGCAGTTCCTGCCAGAGGCGGTGCGCCCGCTCGGTGGCCGACAGCGCGCCGGCCTCGCGCCAGCTCTCGTAGCTGCGCCAGTCGGAGAGCAGCGGCGCGTAGAACGCCGTCTCGTAGCGGGCGAGCGTGTCGGCGCTGCCGAAGAAGTGCCCGCCCGGCGGCACCTCGGCGACGGCGGCGACGCCGAGCCGGTCCGGTGCGGTGTCGAGCGGCTGCAGCATCGCCGCCATCATCTGCAGCATCTCGGCATCGAGCACGAGCTTCTCGTAGGACACGGTGAGGCCGCCCTCGAGCCAGCCCGCCGCGTGATGCACCAGGTTGGCCTGGCCGAGCAGGGCGCCCCACAGCGACATCTGCGATTCGTAGGCGGCCTGGGCGTCGACCAGGTTGGCCGAGGCGGTGTTGCTCGAACGGTAGGGCAGCCGGTAGCGCCGCGCCAGCTGGCCGGCGGCGATGCAGGCCTTGGCATATTCCGGCGTGCCGAAGGCCGGCGCCCCGGTGCGCATGTCGACGTTCGAGGTGAAGCCGCCATAGACCGCCGGCGTGCCCGGCCGCACCGCCTGGGCGAGCGCGATGCCGGCCAGCGCCTCGGCGTTCTGCAGGGTGAGCGCGCCCTCGACGGTGGCCGGCGCCATGGCGCCCGAAAGCGTGAAGGGCGTCACCACCACAGCCTGGCCGTGCAGCGCCATCTCGATCAGCCCGTCGAGCATCGGGCCATCGAAGCGGCGCGGCGAGTTGGCGTTGATGATGCTGTAGAGGCCGGGGCTCGCCGCCAGCGCGTCGCGGTCGATGCCACGCGCCAGGCAGGCCATGGCGATGGCGTCCTCGACCCGCTCGCGCCCGAGGCCCGTGGCGTGCCAGACGCGGTCGGTCAGGGTGACGAAGCCCAGCGCGCAGTCGAGATGCCGGGTCTCGGCCGGCAGGTCGATCGGCACCACCGGCGCGCCGCCCACCAGGTGGATCGACTCCAGGCAGTGCACCAGCCGGACGATCTCCTGGAAGTCGGCGAGGCTGCCCGGCCGCCGGCCGCGCCCGAGGTCGGCGCAGTTGGGCGGCCCGCCGACCGAGGCGAAGCAGACCGCATTGCCGCCGACGGCGACGCTGCGCTCCGGGTTGCGCGCGGTCAGCGTGAAGGCGGACGGCGCCCGGCCGACCAGCAGCTCGACCAGCCCGCGATCGAGCCGCGCCAGGCGGCGCTCGCGGTCGATCGCGGCGCCGGCCCGCGCCAGGATGTCCAGCGCGCGGTCGCTGAGGAACTCGATGCCGAGCTCCTCCAGGATGCGCAGCGAGGCCAGGTGGATGGCCTCGATCTGGTCGGCCGAGAGGATCTCGAACGGGCGGTAGGGATTGGCCAGCCGCCGCCAGGGCGGCTGGCGCGGCGCCGCGTCGCGCGAGCGGGCGCGCTGGCGGGAGACCTGCCGCGGCATCAGCGGGCCGCCCGGGAGGCTGATCGGTTCATGCTCGGCTGGCTCACCTGGGCGAGGACGCGGCCGATCCTGCCGGAGCCACGGCCGGATGGAAAGGTGCGCCGGCGCCGCCCGCCGGGGACGAGGACGGGCCGTGGCAAGGAAGCCGCCGGCCCGCGCGCCTGCGTCGCGGGCCCTATCGCTTGCACGACCCTCCGGCCCCGCTATCATGACCCCCGGCGGGGCCCGGCGCGGGTTGCGCCGTGCGGGGGATCGATGAGAGAGCCGACCAGGTTCCACGGCCGCGCCGTCGCTGCGCGGTCGGGCGGCCGCCTTTTCGGGCACCGGCCATGCTGATCGCCTTCGCCGGCTGCATCGCGGCGCTGCTGCTGCTGGCCGCCGTCGGCGTCGCCGGCAACCGGTCGGCCCTGCTGGTGCGGCTGGTCTACGGGGCGACCGGGCTGGTGGCGCTGCTGCAGGCGGCGCTGGCGCTCGCCTGGCTGCTCGGCGGGACGCCGGAGCCGGCGCTGTCGCTGCCCTTCGGGCTGCCCTGGCTGCAGGCGCATTTCCGCCTCGACGCGCTGTCCGCCGTCTTCGTCCTGGTGGTCGACGGGCTGGCCGCGCTGGTCAGCCTGTTCGCCGTCGGCTACGGCACGCACGAGGAGGAGCCCGCCCGGGCGCTGCCCTTCTACCCCGCCTTCATCGCCGCCATGACGCTGGTGCTGCTGGCCGACGACGCCTTCAGCTTCCTGCTCTCCTGGGAATCGATGTCCCTGGCCTCCTGGCTGCTGGTGCTGAGCAACCATCGCGACCCGGCGGCAGGCCGCGCCGCCCATCTCTACCTGGTGATGGCGGCGATCGGCACCGCCGCGCTGCTGCTCGCCTTCGGGCTGCTCTCCGGCATCGCCGGCGATTACGGCTTCGCCCAGATCCGCGCCACCCACCTGACCCCGCTGGCGATGGCGCTGACCGTCGTGCTGACGCTGGTCGGGGCCGGTTCCAAGGCCGGCCTGATGCCGCTCCATGCCTGGCTGCCGCTCGCCCACCCGGCGGCGCCGAGCCACGTCTCGGCGCTGATGAGCGGCGCCATGACCAAGGTGGCGATCTACGGCATCGTGCGCATCCTGTTCGACCTGCTGGGGCCGCTGCCCTGGTGGCCCGGCGCGCTGCTGCTCGCCTTCGGCGGGCTGTCCGCCGTCTACGGCGTGCTGCTGGCCCTGCTGCAGCGCGACCTCAAGACCCTGCTCGCCTTCTCCACCGTGGAGAACATCGGCATCATCGCCATCGCGCTCGGCCTGGCCCTGCTGTTCCGCGCCGACGGCCTGCCCGGGCTGGCGGCGCTGGCGCTGGCCGCCGCGCTGCTGCACGTCGTCAACCACGCGCTGCTCAAGGGGCTGCTGTTCTGCGGCGCCGGCGCGGTGCTGACCGCCACCGGGCTGCGCGACATCGAGCGGCTGGGCGGCCTGCTGCGCCGGCTGCCGGTCACCGGCGCCTGCTTCCTGATCGGCGCCGCCGGGCTGGCGGCGCTGCCGCCGCTCAACGGCTTCGCCTCGGAATGGCTGCTCTTCCAGTCGGTGCTGAAGGGCACCGTGCTGCCGCAATGGGAGCTGAAGTTCGCCGTCGTCGCCGTCGGCGCGCTGCTGGCGCTGGCCGCCGCGCTGGCCGCCGCCGTCTTCGTGCGCGCCTTCGGCATCGCCTTCCTCGGCCGGCCGCGCTCGCCCGAGGCGGCGGCGGCGATCGAGATCGACCGCCCGATGCAGGCCGGCCTCGCCGCCATGGCGGCCGGCTGCGCGCTGCTCGGGCTGCTGCCGAGCGCCGCCCTGGTGCCGATCGGCGCCGCCGCGCAGCGCCTGGTCGGCGCCGCCCCCGAGACCCGCGGCAGCGCCGGCTGGCTGTGGCTCGCCCCGGGCGGCGGCAACAGCTACAGCGGCCTGATCATGCTGGCGGCGATCGCGGCCCTGGCGCTGGCGCTGATGGTCCTGGTGCATCGCCTGGCCAATGCCCGGCTGCGCCGCGCCCCGGCCTGGGACTGCGGCTTCCCCGATCCGCGGCCGGAGACGCAGTACAGCGGCGCCAGCTTCGCCCAGCCGCTGCGCCGCGTCTTCGGCCCGACCCTGCTGGCGGCGCGCGAGAGCGTCGCCATGCCGGCGCCGGGCGAGCTGGTCGCGGCGCGCCACGAGGCCCGCTGGCGCGATCCCTTCTGGGACGGCCTCTACCGCCCGGTCGGCGCGGCCCTGTGGTGGACCACCGAGCGCGCCAACCTGCTGCAGTCCTTCACCATCCGGCGCTACCTCACGCTGATGTTCTTCGCGCTGGCGCTGCTGCTGGCCATCGTCGCGGTGTCGCAATGACCGCGCTGCTGCTGCAGCTGCTGCACATGGCGCTGGTGCTGCTGCTGGCCCCGGGGCTGACCGGGCTGGTGCGCAAGCTGAAGGCGCGCATGATGGGCCGGCGCGGACCGCCGCTGCTGCAGCCCTATCGCGACCTGATCCGGCTGCTGCGCAAGGAGGCGGTGGTCGCCGAGAGCGCCAGCTGGCTGTTCCGGGCGACGCCCTACCTGGTGTTCACCGCCATCTGGCTCGGCGCCGCGATCATCCCTTCCTTCGCCACCCAGCTGCTGCTCGGGCCGACCGCCGACCTGATCGCGCTGGTCGCCCTGCTCGGCACCGCCCGCTTCTTCACCGCGCTCGCCGGCCTCGATGTCGGCACCAGCTTCGGCGGCATCGGCAGCAGCCGCGAGGTGATGATCGCCTCGCTGGCCGAGCCCGCCATGCTGCTGGTGATCTTCACCGTCTCGCTGCTGATCGGCTCGACCTCGCTGTCGGTGATCGCCGACTACCTGATCGCCCACCCGGTCGGGCTGCGCGTCTCGCTCGGCCTCGGCCTGATCGCGCTGCTGATCGTCGCCATCGCCGAGAATGCGCGCGTGCCGGTCGACAACCCGGCCACCCACCTCGAGCTCACCATGGTGCACGAGGCGATGATCCTGGAATATTCCGGGCGCCACCTCGCGCTGATGGAGGCGGCGGCGATGCTCAAGCTGCTGCTCTACGTCTCGCTCATCGCCTGCATCTTCCTGCCCTTCGGCATGGCCCGGGCGGAGAGCCCCGGGCCGCTGGCGCTCGGCCTCGCCACCTACCTCGCCAAGCTCGGCGCCGGCGGCGTGCTGCTGGCGGTGTTCGAGACCAGCCTCGCCAAGATGCGCGTCTTCCGGGTCAGCGAGTTCCTCGCCGCCGCGCTGCTCTTCGGCCTGCTGGCGATGATCCTGCTCTACGTGACGAAGGGGCTGTAGGGATGTCGGCGGACACCGTCCCCTCATCGTCATCCCGGCGAAAGCCGGGATCCATCGTCGGGCAGCGCGATCACGGCCGCATGGATCCCGGCTTTCGCCGGGATGACAGTGGAGAGGCGGCGCGGCCGGGCGAGAGCTGCGGGGGGGCCGTGCCGTGATCGACCTCACCTACGATGTCGGGCACCTGCTCAGCGCCACCGTGCTGGTGCTGAGCTTCGCGCTGCTGTTCCAGCGGCGGCTGCTCTCGGTGCTGCGGATCTTCGCGCTGCAGGCGACGGCGCTGGCCGCCGCGGCGGCCTGGCAGGCCTACATCCAGGACGCGCCGCACCTCTACATCACGGCGGCGATCGCGCTGCTCTTCAAGGCGGTCGCCATCCCGCTGGCGCTCTGGCACATCGTGCGGCGGCTCGGCATCCACCGCACCGTCGAGACGGTGCTGGGCGTCGGGCTCGCCATGCTGGCCGGGGTCGGGCTGGTGGCGCTCTCCGTGCTGCTGGTGCTGCCGGTGACGCACGGCGCCATCGCGCTGACCCGCGACGACCTCGCCATGGCGCTCTCGATCGTGCTGCTCGGCCTGCTGATGATGATCACCCGGCGCAATGCGGTGACCCAGGTGGTGGGCTTCATGTCGCTGGAGAACGGGCTGATCCTGGCCGCCGTCGGCGTCCGCGGCATGCCGATGGTGGTGGAGATGAGCGTCGCCTTCTCGGTGCTCGTCGCCTTCATCATCTTCGGCATCTTCTTCTTCCACATCCGCGAGCGGTTCGACACGCTCGACCTGCAATATCTCGAGACCTTCCGCGGCGAGCGCCAGTAAGAGGACGATGTGAGCCCCCTGCCCTTCATCCTCGGCCTGCCGCTGGTCTCCGGCATCCTGCTGGCCGCGATCCCCGGCCGGCTGTTCCGGCTCGCCTCGCGGCTCAACGTCGTCGCCTCGGCGGCGACGCTGGCCGCCGGGGTGGCGCTGCTCTTCGTCCGGCCGGCGCCGTCGCTGTTCTTCTTCATCGACGACTTCAACGTCTACCTGGTGGTGCTGACCGCCTTCGTCGGGTTCACCACCAGCTGGTTCAGCGCCGCCTACATCGCCCACGAGGTCGAGACCGGCCGGCTCGATGCGCTGCGCCTGCGCTTCTACCACGGCATGTACCAGGCCTTCATGTTCACCATGCTGCTGGCGCTGGTGGCCAACAATCTCGGGCTGATGTGGGTGGCGGTCGAGGGCGCGACGCTGGCCACCGCCCTGATGGTCAGCCTCTACCGCACGCGCGAGGCGATCGAGGCGGCCTGGAAGTACTTCATCCTGTGCGGCGTCGGCATCGCGCTGGCGCTGTTCGGCACCATCCTGATGTATCTCGCCGCCCAGCCGGTGATGGGCTCCGGGCTGGAGGCGATGGCCTGGGACGCGCTGATCGGCCGGGTCGCCGCCTTCGACCCCGCCATCCTCAACCTCGCCTTCGTCTTCCTGCTGGTCGGCTACGGCACCAAGGTCGGGCTGGCGCCGCTGCATGCCTGGCTGCCCGACGCCCACTCCGAAGGGCCGACCCCGATCTCGGCGGTGCTGTCGGGGCTGCTGCTCAACGTCGCGCTCTACGCCGTGCTGCGCTTCAAGATGCTGCTGGCCGCCAATGCCGGCGCGCTGGCGCCCGGCCCGCTGATGGTGACCATGGGCCTCTCCTCGCTGCTGCTCGCCGGGCTGATGCTCTACCGGCGCAAGGACATCAAGCGCTTCTTCGCCTATTCCTCGATCGAGCATATGGGGATCATCACCTTCGCCTTCGGCATGGGCGGGCCGCTCGCCAACTTCGCCGGGCTGCTGCACATGACGATGCACAGCCTGACCAAGTCGGCGATCTTCTTCTCGGTCGGCCACATGGCGCAGCTGACCGGCACCCAGAAGCTGCGCGACATCACCGGCATGACCACGCTCGCCCCGTGGCTCGGCTGGAGCTTCGTCGTCGCCGTGGTGGCGATCGCCGGCCTGCCGCCGCTCGGCATCTTCATGAGCGAGTTCCTGGTGGTGACCTCGACCATCGCCCGCCAGCCGCTGCTGGCGATCCCGCTGGTGCTCGGGCTGCTGCTCGGCTTCGGCGCGCTGATCCTGCGCCTGCAGGGCGTCGCCTTCGGCCCGCCGGCGCAGGTGGCGCCCAACGGCCACCGCCCGAAGCTCCTCGGCATGCTGCCGATCTGGTCCCATCTCGTGCTGGTCGCCGGCGCCGGGCTCTACATCCCGGTGCCGCTGGTCGAGTGGTTCCGGACGGTCGCCCGGCTGCTCGGCTGAGCCATGCTGGACGCGCCCTCCCTCGCCCGCTTCGCCGCCGACGCCCGGCGGCTGCGCCGCCACGCGCCGTGGCCCGCCTGCCTGCTCGATCGCGCCGGCTGGGAGGGGCTGCTGGAGGCCATGGCCGGCACCAGCGAGTGGTCGCTGCTCGGCCTCTGGGGCGAGCCCGGCGGCATCTGGCTGGCGCTGCGCGACGAGGCGGACGGCGCGGTCGCCCTCTTCACCCTCGACTGCCCCGACGGCTCCTACCCGGCGGTGAGCCCGCTGCGGCCCGCGGCGGTCCGGCTGGAACGCGCGACCGCCGATCTCTTCGGCCTCGTCGCGGAGGGTGCCGAGGACCAGCGCCCCTGGCTCGACCACGGCCGCTGGCCGGTCGCCCGCCCGCTCGCCCGCACCCCCGCCGATCCCGGCCCGGAATGGCCCGCCGACTCCTACCCCTTCCTCGCGGCCGAGGGCGAGGCGCTGCACCAGATCCCGGTCGGCCCGGTCCATGCCGGCATCATCGAGCCCGGCCATTTCCGCTTCAGCGCCTCGGGCGAGACGGTGGTGCGGCTGGAGCAGCGGCTGGGCTACGTGCACAAGGGCAGCGAGGGGCTGATGCGCGGGCTGCGGCCGGAGGCCGCCGCCCGCATCGCCGCCCGCATCTCCGGCGACAGCACGGTGGCCCATTCGCTCGCCTTCGCGCGCGCCGTCGAGGCCGCGCTGGGCGTGCCGGCGCCGCCGCGCGCCGACTGGCTGCGCGCGCTGATGGCCGAGCTCGAGCGCATCGCCAACCATCTCGGCGACATCGGCGCGATCTGCAACGACGCCACCTTCCCGCTGCTGCAGCAGCAGCTCATGGTGCTGCGCGAGCAGGTGCTGCGCGCCGCCATGACCTGCTTCGGCCACCGGCTGATGATGGACCGCGTGGTGCCGGGCGGGGTGGCGGCCGACCTGGCGCCCGAGGGCGCCGCGGCGCTCGCCGGGCTGGTCGGCCGGGTGCGTCCCGAGCTCGCCCGGCTGATGCGCATCTACGAGGCCCGGCCCTCGCTGCTCGACCGCATGGTCGGCACCGGCGTCACCCAGGCGGCCCTGGTCCACCGCTTCGCGGCCGGCGGCCATGTCGGACGGGCGGCCGGCCGCAGCTTCGACGCGCGGGTCAATCCGGGCTATCCGCCCTACGACCGGCTGACCTTCGAGGTCCCGGTGCTGCACGAGGGCGACGTCAATGCCCGGGTCCACATCCGGGCCCGCGAGATCGCGGCCAGCCTGGGGCTGATCGAGCAGATCCTGGAGGGCCTGCCGGCCGGGCCGATCGCCGTGGCGCTGCCGCAGGACGACGGCATGGGCACCGCGCTGGTCGAGGCGTTCCGCGGCGAGATCCTGACCTGGGTGCGGCTGGACCGGGACGGACGCGTCGCGCGCTGTCATCCGCGCGACGCCTCCTGGTTCCAGTGGCCGCTGCTCGAGGCGGCGATCGAGGGCAACATCGTCGCCGACTTCCCGCTCTGCAACAAATCGTTCAACTGCAGCTATTCCGGGCACGATCTGTAGGAGCAATGGCGCCATGTGGCACCTGATCGCGGGCTCGCTGCTGCGCGGGCCGCTGACCGAGCCGGCCCCGGCCGCCGATGCCGGCGGGCTGGCCGAGCTGGCCGGCCAGGTGCGCGACCTGGCCGAGGCCCGGCTCGGCCGCAGCCTCTCGATCCGCCAGGTCGATGCCGGCTCCTGCAACGGCTGCGAGCTCGAGATCCACGCCCTCAACAATCCCTATTACGACCTCGAGCGCTTCGGCCTGCGCTTCGTCGCCTCGCCGCGCCATGCCGACGTGCTGCTGGTCACCGGGCCGGTGACGCACAACATGGCCGAGGCGCTGCGCCGCACCTGGGTGGCGACGCCGGCGCCGAAATGGGTCGTCGCCTCCGGCGACTGCGCGCGCGACGGCGGCTGCTTCGCCGGCTCCTACGCGATCGCCGGCGGGGTGGCGGCGGTGCTGCCGGTCGACCTGCACATCCCCGGCTGCCCGCCGAGCCCGACGCAGCTGCTCCAGGGCCTGCTCGCCCTGCTGGCGGTGCCGACCGGCACGCTGCCGCGCGCCGAGTGAGGGACGGCGAACCCTGCTATAGTGTCGCCATGAGCGCGCCGCTGCACGTCGTCTGCCCGCATTGCGACACGGTCAACCGCGTGCCGGCCGACCGGCCGGCGGCCGAGGGCAAGTGCGGCAAGTGCCACGAGAGGCTGTTCGAGGGCGCCCCGCTGGCGCTCGACGGCGCCCGCTTCGAGCGTCACGCCGGCCAGGGCGACCTGCCGCTGCTGATCGACTTCTGGGCGGCCTGGTGCGGCCCCTGCCGGACGATGGCGCCGATCTTCGCCGAGGCCGCACGCCACCTCGAGCCGGCGCTGCGCCTGGCCAAGGTCGACAGCGACGCCGAGCCGGAGCTCGCCGCCCGCTTCGGCATCCGCAGCATCCCCAGCCTGGTGCTGCTGCGGCGCGGGCGCGAGCTGGCGCGCACCGCCGGCGCCATGCCGCTGCCGCAGCTGCTCGCCTGGGTGCGGCAGCACCTGCCGGCGGACTGAGGCGCCGGCTTGACCGAGCCACGGCTGCCGACCCACCTCTGGGTGATGGCGGAGATCAAGCGCTGCAACGCGCTCGGCCTGCCGACCTACCTGGTGCGCCGCGGCGACGCCGAGCGCGGCACGGTGCTGCTGCGCATCGACCGCTTCGCGCTGGGCTACCGCCTGCTGGTCCAGGCGCGCGATGCCGAAGGACGGCTCGGCTGGCTCGAGGTCGGCACCGACATGGCGCCGCCGGACGCCACCGCCTATGTCGACCGCGCCGTCGCGCGCGATCCCGACCTCTGGGTCGTCGAGGTCGAGGACCGCCAGGGCCGCAACCCGTTCGCCGGCGTGGTGCTGTAGCCGCCGCCGGTCGGCGTCAGAAGGTCTCCACCCAGGGGCGCAGCTCGACCTCCCAGGTCCAGGCGCTGCGCGGCTGGCGGTGGATGTGCAGGTAGGTGGCGGCGATGGCGTCGGGATCGAGCCGGTCGTCGCGCTCGCCGCCGGCCGGGCCGATGGCGCCGTCGATGACGAAGTGGGCCACGTGGATGTTCTGCGGCGCCAGCTCGCGCGCCATGCTCTGGGCCAGCCCGCGCAGCGCGAACTTGCCCATCGCGAACGGCGCCGAGCGGGCATAGCCTTTGACGCTCGCCGAGGCGCCGGTGAACAGGATGCTGCCGCCGCCCGACTGCAGCATCAGCCGGGCCGCCGCCTGGCCGACCAGGAAGCCGCCGAAGGCGGTGACTTCCAGCGCCTGCCGGACGTCGGCCGCATCGAGCTCGACCAGCGGGCCGCGGCTGCGGTAGCTCGGGTTGTAGACGACCAGCCGCGGCGGGCCGAGGTCGCCGTCGACCGCGCCGAGCAGCATGGCGACGTCCTCCGGCCGGGCCGCATCGCAGGCATAGGCGCTGGCCCCGGTCTCCTCGGCGAGCGCCGCCAGCTTGCCGATGTCGCGCGCCGCCAGCGCCACCTGCATGCCCTCGCGGGCGAGCAGCCGGGCGAGCGCCGCGCTCAGCCCCGCGCCTGCCCCGACGATCAGGGCGACGTCCTCGCTATCGGTCATCGGGAACTCCTCGATTGCCGCCGGCACCGGGGCCGGCCGTAAGCGGCCAGCCAAGCACGGCGAGCGGCCGTCAGGCAATCGTCGGGAGCGCGCGCCCCGCAGCCCGGGGCGTCCGACCGGCGCCGCTCAGGCGGCCGCCGGTCCCTTGTCGAGCGGCAGGATCTGCGCGGTGGCGAGCGGGTCTCGCGCACCCCGGCCGTGACCGGCAAGGGCATGGCCCTCCTCGGTCGCGGCCTCCTCGAAATAGGACATCAGGAAGACCCGGATCGCGGCCGTCAGCCCGCAGCTCGGGTCGCGCAGCCGGTCGATCGCGGTGCAGAGATCGTGGATCGTCAGGTCCTCGCGCTCGGCGATGCGGCAGAGAGCCGACCACATGGCCGGCTCCAGCCGCATGCTGGTCCGGCGTCCGTCGACGATGACGTTGCCGGTGACCAGGCTGCCGAAGCGCAAACGGCGTGCCAGCAGAGCACTCCCACCGATCTGCCAGCTCATGCTGCCTTCCCGAGAGGGTTGGTCGGTGGCCGCGACAGCGACTGGTCGTAGATGCCGGGACGATCCCACTCGCCCTCGGGCCGGATCAGCACGAGATGGTCGCTGTTCAGGCCAAGCGCGTCGGCCGGCGGCGCCACTTGCCCCGCCATCGCCACGTACTCGTGATCC
Organism: Dongiaceae bacterium; assembly: GCA_046349435.1. Lineage (GTDB taxonomy): Bacteria > Pseudomonadota > Alphaproteobacteria > Dongiales > Dongiaceae > JAXMCI01. Next base: position 107,363 of record JAXMCI010000015.1, read on the forward strand.
GAAAAATAGAACTCGCCGTTGGCCATCGGCTTGAAGATACCAAAACGCGACCAGAACGGCACCAGCCGCTTCTGGGCGTGCCCGTAGAAGCGGGTGATCCCCTTGCGGGCGCAGAAATCGAAGGCGTAGCGGGCCAGCGCGAAGGCGACGCCGCGCTCCCGGAAGCGCTGCGAGCGGAACCTTTGCAGAACAGCGAGCCGCTCCGGCTTGGCGAAGTCGCCGAAATAGCGGATTCTCATCGCCCCGGCCGGCTCGCCGTCGACGGTGGCCAGGATGTGCGTGGCCGTGAAGTCGTTTCCGTCGAACTCCTCGTCGTAGGGCGATCCCTGCTCGCCGATGAAGACGATGGCGCGGACGTTGCAGCACTTCATCAGGTCGTCCATGGAGTGCGCTACCCGGACTGCGATCCGCGGGACCGGCGCCGCTTGGGGGTTCTGCTGAGTCTGCATTTGTGTATATCCCAGGTATAGTTGCTAACGACCGCCAATCGTCCCAGCGGTAGGCCGCAGGGACCATTGCCAACGCGATATTCGGTTAGACTAAGCGATGGGAAGAGGGTATGGTTGGTTAAAAATTGAGATGAAGATATGCAGGATCTTATCACCAACACGCACCATCCCGACTGGGACGACCTCCGGCACTTCCTGGAGGCGGCACGCACCGGCAGCTTCCGCAGCGCCGCCGCAGCGCTCGGCACGACTCAGCCGACGGTCGGCCGCCGGGTGGAGCGGCTGGAGCGGCGGCTCGGCACCAAGCTGCTGCGCCGGGTGGCGCACGGCGTGCGGATGACGCCGTCGGGCGAGGCCGTCTACAAGGTCGCCACCGACATCGACCGGCTGATGCGGCAGATCGAGCTGCAGGCCGCGGCCGACCGCTCGCTGGCCGGGCGCATTCGGCTGTGGGTGACCGACGGCATCGGCGGCTACTGGCTGCCGCCAAGGCTGGTCGAGTTTCACAAGACCCACCCCGAGATCACCATCGAGGTGATCTGCTCGAACGACATCCCGGACCTCACCAAGATGGAGGCCGATATCGTCGTCACCTACGAGAAGCCGGTCAACCCGAACCTGGTGGTGCTGGCCCGCGCCTCGATCGACTTCCGGCCGTTCGCCTCGCGCGAGTACCTGCAGTACAACGGCACGCCCAAGACGCTCGCCGACCTGCAGCAGCACCGCATCTGCGACCATACGGAATACCCGACGACCGGCGAGTGGCAGGTCTGGGCCGACATCGTCCGCGACCATCCCTGCGTCAGCTACCGCACCAACTCCTCGATCACGCTCGGCCACAATACCCTCTACGGCGCCGGCATCAGCCTGCAGCCGGTGGCGCTCGCCGGGCTCGAGCCGAACCTGGTGATGCTCGATCTCGACGACTACACGCCGCGGCTCGATTTCTGGCTGGTCTGCCACCGCGAGAACAAGGACATCCCGCGGATGCGGGCGCTGATCGACCACCTCAAGACCACGCTGTTCGCCGAGAAGATGTCGGCCTCGGTGCAGGAGCGGCTGCAGACCCACCTGCTGGAGACCGGCTTCACCCGCGACCGCGTGGTGATCCACAAATAGCCCCGGCAGGCGGCCGCGTGGCCGGCGGCGGCGTCGTCGGCTGCCGGTCGTCGGCTACTGGGCCTGCGCCGTCGCGCCGCCCTCGAACCAGAAGGTGTCGGGGTGGTAGATGCCGAAATGCGCCCCGGGGTCCCAGCTGAACACCGCCTGGTCGGGGACGTTGCGCAGCCGCTTGTCGACGACCACCGGCAGCGGCGCCCCGGCGACGGTGCCGATGGTGTAGACCTGATCGCTCCACAGGCCCAGCATCTCGGCCCAGATCTTCGTCTGCTGCTCGCGGTTGGTGGTCTGCCGCCACTGCTCCAGCAGCGCGCCGAGCTGCTTGGCCTCGGGCTGGTCGGCGGGCTCGCCGGATTCCCCGGCGGTCTCGACATACTGGCCCCATTTCGGCCATTGCAGCTGCTGCTGCGAGGTCGGCGCCAGCTCCTGCGGGCTGAAGGCGGCGGTCGGGATGCCGTCCTCCAGGCCGGTCCACACCGACATGATGGTGGCGCCGCTGAAGATCCGGTTGCGCATGTAGTCGCGCTCCGAGGCCTTCTGGAACAGCTTGACGCCGATCTGCCGCCAGCTGTCGGAGATCAGCTCGAGCACGTCGCCCTCCTCCGGGCTCTGCCCGGCGGTCTCGACGACGATCTCCAGGGTGCGCCCGTCCGGCATCAGCCGGATGCCCTCGCTGTTGCGCTGGGTCAGGCCCATCTCGTCGAGCAGCTGGTTCGCCTGCGCGAGGTCGAAGCCTGACCAGGCCTTGGGATATTCCGGCTTGAACAGCGGGCTGGTCGGCAGCACGGTGTTGGCGCCCTCCTTGCCCAGCCCGTAATAGATCACCTGGTTGATCTCGTGCCGGTCGATGGCGAGCGACAGGGCGCGACGGAAGCGCACGTCGCGCAGCAGCGTCCGCCAGACCTTGTCCGTGGCGTTGAGGTTGGGATAGAGCGCGAGGTTGGAGCCGGTACCGCTGTCCCACAGCAGCACGCGGTAGTTGGAGCGTGCCTCTGCCTTCTTCAGGAAGGTGTAGTTGTCGAACCGGAGGTAGCGGGCCTGCAGCTCGGTCTGGCCGGCGCCGGTCATCGCCGGGATGATCTTGCTGTCGGCGATCTGCAGCACGACCTTGTCGATGTAGGGCAGCTGGCGGCCGGCCGGATCGACCCGGTGGTAGTAGGGATTGCGCTCGAACACGAAGCGCTCGGACGGCGGCCGGGTCTTCAGCACCCAGGGCTCGAGCGAGGGCAGGTCCGGATTGTCGTTCCGGTACATGTTGTCGAGCTTGTTGTGCAGCGGCGCCCAGCCGCGCATGCTCATTTCCTTGACCGCCGCCTCGACCTTGGCCGGGTCGGTGAATTTCGGGTTGAACTGCTTGAGATAGCGGCTCGGGCGGTAGATGTAGAGCGGGCTCGGCCCGGCCAGCGCCGGCAGGAAGTCCGGATTGGGCGCCTCCCAGCTGTAGCGGATCGTCGTCTCGTCGAGGACCTCGACCTTGGGCGGCTTGCCGTCGACCATCAGCACCTGCGGCGGGCCGCTCGGCGACAGGTCCTCGTTGTTGGCGACGTCCTCCCAGTAGTAGCGAAAATCCTCGGTCGTGAAGGGCGAGCCGTCCGACCATTTGTGGCCGGGCCTGAGGTGGAAGGTGAAGACCTTCTCGTCCTGGTCCTCGAAGCTCTCGAGCAGGTCCGGGACCAGCTCGTACTTGCTGTCGTAGCCGACCAGCCGGGCATAGCCGTAGACGACCATCATCCGGGTGTCCTTGGTCGAGCCCATCAGCGTGTGCAGCTCGCCGCCATAGACGCCCGGACGCTGGCCGGGCCAGGGCAGCTCGGCCACCGCCGGATGCTGCGGCAGGCGCTCGGCGAGCGGCGGCAGCGCGCCCTTGGCCACCTCGGCGGCCAGCATCGGCGCCTCGCTGTAGCTGGCCGGCGGCGCCCCGGCCAGCGCCGGGCCGAGGCCCGGCGCCAGCAGCAGCGCCGCCACTGCAAGCAGCCCCCGGCGGGCGAAGGCCGCCAGGAGCAGGATGCGCTGGGCCGTCATCGCCGCGCCGACGTTCACTTCTTGTGCGCGAAGGCCGCGGCCGGGACCGGCGCCTCGCTGCCGTCCGGCGGCGTCCACATCAGCTTCAGGGTGGCGGTGCCCTTCTTCTGGAAGTAGTCGATCGCCAGGTCGTACCAGCCGGCCTCGTCGATCGCGATGTCGAGCGGCGGCGAGGTGTGGTCGGAGTGGATGCCGGGATCCTCGAAGATCTTCTGGCCCGCCAGGGTCACGCGCACGCCGTCGTTCGAGGTGACGCGGAGCATGTAGGTGCCGGTCTTGTCGAAATGGATCAGGCCGCGGATCTGCGCGCCGACGCCCATCGGCTTGCCCGAGGTCAGCACCGGGCCGCCCTGCTGCGGCGCGTCGTTGATCTGGGCGAGCGGCTCGCCCGCCTCGCCACCCGACTGGCCGGCGACCTCGCTGACGTCCTGGAACATCTGGAAGTAGTAGGACACCGCCAGCCCCGGCGCGACCTGCGCGGCATCGGGCTGCGGCGAGGCCGGCTTGAGGCCGGTGGTGGCGGCCTCGACGCCCGCGGCGGCGAGGACGAGACCGGCCGCCGTGAGGCAGCCGAGGAAACCCTGCTTGACGACGCCCATACGCATGAAGGTCCTCCGGATTCGACGCTTCTTCGTTGCCCGCCCGGTTGGGCAGCGGGCGCGATCTTAGCCAAATTCACGTGTCGTCGCGATTTCATTTGCCGTACAGCCAGGCGGCACCGCGCGGCCGCTCAGCGCCAGCCGCGGCTGCGCTCCCGGGCGGCGGCGAAGCGGGCCTTCAGGGCCGGCGGCAGCGCTGCCTGCGGCTCGACCCGCAGCCGCGAGGCCGGCAGCAGCGACGGATCGCCCGGCGCGGCGCCGCCGGCGCCGACCAGCGCCATGGCGGCGATGCCGAGCCCGGTCAGCTCGGCGGTCGCCGGCACCACCACGGTCCGCCCGAGCGCCGCGGCGAGGAAGCGGCGGAAGTAGCCGTTGCGGCTGAGCCCGCCATCGATCGAGACGCTGTCCTCGAGCGCGGCGATGCCGGCCATCGCCTCCACCACCTCGGCGGCGCGCAGCGCCACGCCCTCGAGCACGGCCCGCACCAGCTCGAGCGGCCCGGTGTCCTGCCCGAGCCCGATCCACAGGCCGGCGGCGCTGCGGTCCCAATGCGGCGCGCCGAGGCCCGACAGCGCCGGGACGAAGACCAGGCCGGACTCCAGCGCGCTCGGCCCGGCGAAGGACTCGATCTCGGCGAAGTCGCCGAACAGCCCGAGCCGGCGCGCCCAGTTCACCGCCGATGCCGCGTGATAGACGCCGCCGTCGAGCGCATAGGTCGGCGGCCGCCCGGGATGCTGCCAGGCGACGGTCGGCAGCAGGCCGGCCCGCTCGACGCGGTCCGCCGCGGGCAGCGCCTCGCCGATCACCGCGAGCGCGAAGGCGCCGGTGCCGAAGGTGATCTTGGCGCGGCCCGGCCGGTGGCAGCCATGGCCGAACAGCGCCGCCTGCTGGTCGACCGCGCTGGCCGTGACGGGCACGCCGGCCAGCGGCCCCCCGGCGACCTCGCCGAACGGCGCCAGGGTCGGGCGGATCGGCGGCAGGACCTCGATCGGCACGCCGAAGAGGCGGCAGAGCTCGGGGTCCCAGTCGCCGGTGGCGAGGCTCATCAGGCTGGTGCGCGACGCGGTGGTGACGTCGGTCGCGTAGCGCCCGACCAGCCGGTCGAGGAAGAAGCTGTCGGAGGTGCCGAGGCCGAGCCGCCCGGCCCGCAGCAGGTCGCGTGCACCGGCGGCATGGTCGAGCAGCCAGCGCAGCTTCGCCGCCGAGAAATAGGGATCGAGCGGCAGCCCGGCCCGCGCCCTGGTCTCGGCCTCGGCGCCGGCCGCGCGCAGCCGCTCGATCTCGTCCCGGGTGCGGGTGTCCTGCCAGACGATGGCGTTGGCGAGCGGCCGGCCGGTGCCGCGGTCCCAGGCGACCACGGTCTCGCCCTGATTGGCGAGCCCGATGGCCGACGGCCCATCTGGCCCGGCCGCGGCCGCCAGGCATTGCCGGAGATGCTCGAGCAGCTCGGCCGCGTCGTGCTCGACCCAGCCGGGCTGCGGCAGGATCTGGCGATGCTCGAAGGCGGCGAGCGCGGCGAAGCCGCCGTCCGGCGCCAGGCGGTGGGCCTTGGTGCCGGTGGTGCCCTGGTCGAGGGCCAGCACGCCGGTCATCGCCGCCGGTCCCGGCGCGGGCGGGCGCTCGCCCGCCCGCCGCCGCGCTGCCCTACTCGGCCGCGCCGACCGCCCGCTCCTCGGCGGCGATCTCCGCCTGGCGCTTGCGGATGACGTCGCCGATCGGCGGGCCCGGGAAGCGCGTGCGCGCCACGCCGAACCACAGGATCGCCATGATCACGAGAAGCCCGACCGTGTACCAGATCAGCTTGTCGTTCGGCGGCTGGACGCCGATGACGTAGAGCAGCAGCGCGCCGAGCACGGTGATGACGCCGAGCGGCTTGGAGAAGGCGCCCAGCGAGAACGGCCCCTTCTTCGTCCAGGTCGTGCCTTCGGCGCGGAGCGCCGCGAGGACCGGCATGGCATAGGACAGGTAGAGGAACACCGCGCAGCCCGAGGCCAGCGTCCAGAAGTCCTGCGAGTAGAGGGTCGACAGGAAGGCCAGCACCGCGCCGACCCAGATCGCATAGGTCGGGGTGCGGTGCGTCGGGCTGACGAAGCGCAGGACCTTCCACGCCGGGAAGCCGCCGTCGCGGGCGAAGGCGAAGATCATCCGCGACAGCGAGGTCAGGCCGGCCAGCGCGCACAGGTAGTTGGCCAGCACGATGCCGATGCCGAGCACCGCCTTCAGGAAGCCGGGCAGCGCCGCCCCGCCCATCAGCCAGTAGAAGACGCTGCCGCCCTGCTTCGCCCCGTCGGTCACCGACGGCATGGCGATGACGAACGAGCAGATCATCACGTAGCCGAAGAGGAACGACCAGAAGACCGAGCGTATCATGCCCTTCGGCACGTTGACCTGGGCATGGCGCGTCTCCTCCGAGGTGTGGGCGGAGGCGTCGAAGCCGGTCACCGTGTAGAGCGGCAGCAGCAGGCCGAGGAGGAAGGCCCAGACCGGGCTCACCGCATTCGGCCAGACGCCGCCGCCGGCCTCGCCGGTGTTGTTGGTGAAGGTGAAGAGCCGCGACAGGTCGATGCTGGGAGCGGCGACCAGCAGGGCGATCGTCAGCACGATCGCCACCGCGAAGATCAGGTAGCCGCTGAAATCCGTCAGCATGGTCGTGGCGCGGATGCCGATGTGGTTGAGGATCGCCTGCGAGCCGACGATCACGATCACCGCGATCGCCTGGACGACATAGCCGTGCCACTGGCTGACATCGGCGAGCGCGGACACATCCACCCCGAACAGGCCCGAGAGGATCAGGTTCTGGAAGAGGATCCAGACGCCGACATCGACCGACGAGACGACGAAGATCAGGCCGAGCAGGTTGAACCAGGCGGTGGCCCAGCCCCAGCCGCGACCGCCGAGGATCGAGGACCAGTGGTAGAGGCCGCCGGCCGTCGGATAGGCGGAGGCGATCTGCCCGATCGAGGCCGCCACGATCATCGAGAAGGCGCAGGCGACCGGCCAGCCGATGCCGATCGAGGCGCCGCCGCCGGCGCTGAATCCAAGCTGGAAGGAGGTGATGCCGCCCGCCAGGATGCAGATGATCGAGAACGAGATCGCGAAATTGGAGAAGCCGCTCATGCGGCGCGACAGCTCCTGGGCGTAGCCCATGCTGTGCAGAATCTTGACGTCCTCGGTGATGTCGGCGCCATGGTCCATGACATGACCGGCGCGATTCGGATCCGTGGCCATTTGAGCCCCCTCTGCCACAAGGCCTGCAATCCGGCCTTCCCCGCCCCCTGAATTCGGTCCGATCCTTGTGGTCGGATCGGCGGGGTTTCGGCCGCTTCCGCCGGGCAGGTTAGGTGGACTGCAACCATGCCGTCAAATCGACGGCCGGACCTAGCGCGGCTCAGGCCGGCTCCAGGGCCAGCTCCACCGCCTCGGCCGCCGGCAGCCAGCCGGCCTCGAGCGGGACCGCGATGCGGCGCTCCGGCAGCACGGTCAAGTGCCTGGACCAGCGTTCCTTTCCATCGATCCGCAGCACCAGCCGGCCGCGCGTGCGCCGGGCCGCGCGGGCGCTGAGCCGCAACATGCCCTCGGCCGCCGGCAGGGCGATGCGCTGCGGCAGCACCCAGGCGAGCGCGCCGGCCGCACGCACCGGCAGGTCGCGTCGAATCGGCGGCCGCGCGCCGGCGAGCTCGGCGAGGAGCATGCCGGCGGCGGCGCGGCCCTCGGCCCAGGCGACGCCGGCGGTCTCGACCGGACGCAGCAGATTGCCGGCGGCGACATAGGCGGGGTCGGAGCAGCGCCCCTCCTGGTCCACCGCCGGCCCGCCGGTGCCGGCGTCGATCGCGAGATGGCCGGCGCGCAGCAACGCCGTCTCGGGCACGAAGCCTCCGCTGAACACCACCCCGTCGCAGGCGAGCCGCTCGCGCCGGCCGGCCCGCTCGATCTCGACCGCCTCGACCCGCGGCTTGCCGTGCACCGCGACCAGCCGCGTGCCGGTCAGCACGGGCACGCCGAAGAGGTGGCGGGCCACCAGGTCGCCCGGCCGGCGCGCGACGATGCGCTCGCCCTCCTCCAGCATCGCCACCGGCCGGATCCCGGCATGGCGCATGGTGAGGAGCAGCGAGAAGGAGACGAGCTCGGTGCCGACGATCACCGCGCGGCGGAACGGCCGCCGGCGCTCGAGATAGACGAACTGCTGCAGCGCGCCGGTGGTGGTGACGCCCCAGGGCCGGTCGCCGCCGACGAGCCGCGCGCTCGCCGGCCGCTCGCGCACGCCCAGCGCCAGCAGCACCCGGTCGGCCGCCAGGCGCTGCAGCCCGCCGCCGCCGGCGGTCTCGACCACGCCGCCGGGCAGCAGCGCGGTGACGGTGACCCCGGTGCGCAGCTCGACCTTCGGCGCGCGCCGCCAGCCGCCGCGCATAGGCCGGCCCGCTCATCGGCCAGCCCAGCTCGCGCAGCCCGAAGCCGGTATGCCCGCAATGGCGCGGCACGCCGCCGAGCGCGGGCTCGCGCTCGAGCAGGGTCACCGCCGCGCCGCCGTCGCGCAACGATGCGGCTGCGGCCAGCCCGGCCGGGCCGCCGCCGACGATGACGACGCGGGCGGTCACGCGGCCGCCTCGGCGAGCGGCGGCAGCAGCCGGTCGCCGGCCAGCGTCGCCACGCGCGCGCTGCAATAGAAACCCTGGCAACGGCCCATCATGCAGCGGGTGCGGCGCTTCAGCCCGCCGACGTCGCCGGCCGGCAGCGGCCCGGCGAGCGCCGCCTCGATCTCCGCGCGGGTCACCAGCTCGCAATGACAGACCAGCTCGGCGCCGGGCGCCTGCCAGGGGCGCGGGCGATCCTCCGCGAGGTTCGGCACCGGCGTCCAGGCGGGATCGGCGAGCGGCCGCAGCGCCGCGAAGTCGGACCCGACCAGGGCGCGCACATGGGCGGCGATGCCGAGCGCGGCGGTGAGGCCGGTGGAGCGGATCCCGGCGACGGTGATCCAGCGGCGCGCCGGCTGCCCCTCGATGATGTAGTCGCTGACCGCGGTGGCGGGCCGCAGCCCGGCATAGACGGCGTTGACCGGCATCCCGGCCAGCGCCGGCACCAGCTGCTGCGCGCGCTCGACCAGCCGCGCCAGGGTGGCCGGATCGGTGGCGGCGTGCTCGCGGTCCTCCTGATCCTCGGCGGTCGGCCCGGCCAGCAGGTTGCCGAAGGCGGTGCGGGCGAGCAGCACGCCCTTGGTCCGCTCGGTCGGCACCGGCAGCAGGATGGCGCCGAGCAGCCGCGCCGCGGGCTTGTCGAAGACGACGAACTGTCCCTTGCGCGGGCGGATGGCGAACGAGCTCGGCCGGGCGATCGCCTCCACCAGGTCGCCCTGCAGCCCGGCGCAATTCACCACCAGCCGGGCCGCGACCGGCCCGCCGGCGGTCGCCAGGCGCCAGGTCCCCCCGCTCAGCGTCCCGCCCTCGACGGCGGCGCGGCGCCGCACGGTGCCGCCATTGGCGAGACCCTGGAGGGCGTAGGCGAGCGGCGCCGACCAGGGATCGATGACGTGCTCGCCCGGCACCAGCAGCCCGTCGGCCGCGCCGCGCGCCACCTGCGGCTCGCGCGCCGCCAGCGCCTCGGGCGCCAGCGGCCGCACCGCCGGCACGCCGTTGCGCAGCGCCTTGGCCCGGATCGCCGGCAGCTGCGCCGCCTCCTCCGCCGTCCAGGCGACCAGCACGGCGTCGGTCTCGAGCAGCGGCAGGCCGAGCGGCTCGCGGATCGCCAGGTATTCGGCCCGGCCGGCCTGCATGCAGGCGAGCTCCAGGCTGCCCGGCGGTGCGTCGAAGCCGGTGTGCAGGATGGCGCTGTTGCCCTTGCTGGCACCGCCCAGGATGTCGGCCCCGCGCTCGAGCAGCACGGTCCGCAGCCCGGCCAGCACGAGGGCCCGGAACACGGCGCAGCCGACCACGCCGGCGCCGATCACCGCCGCGTCGAAGATCTCGTCCTGCGGCTCCGCCATGCCGACCTCCGCCGCCCCTTTTGCCGGGGCGGGGCGGCAGCGGTCAATCGCCGTCCTCGGCCGGGCCGGTCGGACGCAGGCTGTGGACGCAGGCCGCGATCTCGTCGAGCCGCTCGGGCGGCAGGGCCGCATCGGCGCCGGGCGGCAGGAACAGGGTGAACCAGACGCCGGTGACCCGCGCCGCGCCGACCAGCACATAGGCCCAGATCAGCCGATCGACGCTCTCGGGACCGCTGCCGCCCTGGCCCGGCTCGCGCGCCGTGACGATGGCACCGTGGGCGGCCGGCTCGACAGCGCCGCTCTCGGTGCCCTCGGGCATGCTGGCGGCGAAGTGCTCGGCGACCTCGCGTGCCATCGCATCGTCGGGCAGGTTTTCCGGCGGCTGCGGGTCGAGCCGGGCGAGCAGCTCCGCGCGCTCCCAGTGGCGCGGCATGACGAGCAGCGTCAGGCCGCTCTCGTCCAGCCGGCAGCACAGCGACTCGCCGTCGCCCTCGCAGCGCCACTCGGCCGGCACGGCGACCGCGAGGCCGCCGGTGACGCGCAGCTCGCGCAGGCCGAGCGCCCCCTCAGCCCGCGGCGGCAGCCGGTTGCCGATCGCCGCCTGGCGGGCGAAGTGCGCGATCAGGGCCGGCGTTTCCGGGTCGTCCAGCCGCTCGATCGGAATGTTCAGGATCAGGTGGAACAGGGCAGCGCTGGCGCTGTAGCCGTCGATCTTCATCCAGCGCAGCTGGCGGGACCGGTCGCCTTCCGGCCAGGTCAGCTCCCGGTCGGCATGCAGCAGGTGACCGGAGACGGTGGACTCCGCGCCGGGCAGTGCGCCGTAGCCCCAGGATTTCAGCAGCTCGCGGTGCCGGCCGGCCTGGTGGCGGGCATTGCCCAGCGGCGTCGCCGGCGCCGCCGGCTCGCTCGGCATCGGATCGGCAAGCTCCTGCTTCAGGTAGACGCCGACCCCCTCCTCCGCGTCCTCGCCGCACCACCACCGGCCGGAGCCGACCCAGTGGCAGGTCCAGCCCCGCGGAATCTCGACCTCGACCTCGCCGCCGAGATCGACCGGCTTGAGCGGCAGCGCCGCCGCGGGCTCAGGATCAGGCAAGGCGAAGCTCCCGGATCAGCGTGCGGAACTGGCCGGGCAGCGCGGCCATCGACGGCTCCGACTGCCAGGAGAGCGGGATCATCAGGCCGGCCGTCACCGTGAGGAGACGTCCGCCCGCCGGAATGACGTAGTACCAGGCGGTCGTCGCCAGCGGCGGATCATCCGGCTGATCGTCCTCGGCAGGATCGTCCGCGCTGAAGGTGGTCACCAGGCCGCCCAGCGGGGCTGCCTCGACGCCAGGCTCTCCCTCCTGATCGGGCAGGCTCGCCCGGAGGTCGTGGGCGAGGGCGAGCCCGAGCTCCGGCGCGTTCGGGTCGCTGCCTTGCGGCAGGTCCGACCAATGATGCCAGACTACCAGCTTCGGCCTGTCGCCCGGGGCGCGGAACCAGAATGCATCGTCGTCGGCGCGGCCGCGCCAATCGGCGGGCATCGCGATGACGAAGCTGTCCCCGATGCGGTACTCGCGCAGCGTGCCGCGGTGCGGGGCCGGCGTGACGTTGGCTGCGACGGCCTGCCGTTCCAGGCTGTCGCGCAGCTCGGCGACGGCCGGATCGTTCGCATGGTCCGCCGCGACTCGCAGGGTGAACCGCGAATCGGCGACCGAGCGATCGAAGCCCAGCAGGGAATGCCAGCACGTGCGGAAGGCACCGCCGTCGCCCGGCTCGCGGTCGTCGGCCCGCAGCAGCACGCCCGAGATCGTCGGCTGCCAGTCGAGCGACAGGCCGGGCTGGGCGGCCAGCTCCGCCCGCAGGGTCTCGCCGCGGCGGACCGCGCGGTCGAGCGGCCGCCGCGCGGGCTCGTCGGCATCCTCCAGCAGATCGCAGGAGATCTCGATCAGGTAGCGTCCGAGCGGGTCGCGGCACCACCAGGAGCGGTCTGCGCGCATGCCGCACGGCCAGTGACGCGGCAGCTCGACGCAGGTGTCGGCACCGAGCTGGACAGCCTCGAGAGTCAGCGACGAACGCATTCCGGTCCACCCGACTGGATCACGGATGCGATGATACGGCTCAACTTTCAGGTTGTAAATCTACAAAATAATACAACCTATGGCACGCTCAGCCGACCCCCTGCGGGGCGCAGCCCGCGGATGCAGTCGGCGATGCGGTCGGCCATAGCCGCCTCCCCCACCGCGCCGGCCGGCAGGAACAGGGTGAACCAGATGCCCACGATCCCGCCGGTGCCGATCAGCGCGTAGATCCAGAACAGCTTGTCCGCCGCCGGGCCGCCGGCCCCGGGCAGCGGATCGCGCGCGGCCAGCAGAGCGCCATGGGTCGTCAGCTCGACCGGCGCCGTCTCGAGGTGGTCCGGCAGGCTGGCGCGGAAATGGTCCGCCACCAGGGCGGCGAGCGCGTTGCGCGGCAGGCGGGCCGGCGGCGGCGGATCGAGCTGCCCCAGCAGCGCCGCCTTCGGCCAGGCATGCGAGCGGATCAGCAGCGTCGCGCCGCCGCCGAACTCGCAGCGGATCGCCTCGCCCTCCGGCCGGCAGCGCCATTCGGCGGGCACGCCGAGCACCGCGGCATCGCCGATCCGCAGGTCGCGCTGGCGCAACCGCCCGGCGGCCCGCGGCGGGCAGCGATTGCCCAGCGCCGCCTGGCCTGCGAAGTGCGCCACGAGCTGCTCGGCGACGGGCTGGCCGGCCAGCCGCGTGGGCAGGTCGAGTGCGACGTGAAAGACCGAGGCGGCGGTGCTGTAGCCCTCGACCGCCGCCCAGCGCACCTCGCCGGCGCCCTGACGCGCCCGCCGCGGCGGCCGGGTGCCGATCTGCAGCAGGCGTCCGGAGAGGGTCGGGCGATCTGTGACCGCCACCCCCGGATGCCGCGCCTCGACCGCCGCCCGGATCTGGTCGGCCCGATGGTCGGCGTTGGCCAGCGGGGTCGGCGGGCGGCCCGGCTCGCTGCGACAGGGGTCGGTGAGCTCCTGGAGCAGGATCACGCCGGGCCCGCGCGAAGCGGCCTCGCCGCACCACCAGCGGCCCGGCTCCAGCGGCCGGCAGATCCAGGCCGCCGGGATCTCGACGCCGATCTCGCCGCCGAGGTCGACGGGCTTCACGTCCAGGCGCGGCACCAGCCTAGGCAAGACGCACCTCGCGGATACGACGGCGGAAGTCCCCGGGCAGGGCGGCGATCCAGGGCTCGCCCGGCAGCGGGCCGGGCGCCATCAGGCCGAACACCATCGCCAGCAGCCGGCGCTCGACCGGGATCAGGTAGTACCAGGCGGTCACCGTCAGCGGCGGGCCGCCGTCGCGCGGATCGGCGCCGCCCTCGGAGCGGACGGTCGTCACCAGCCCGCCCAGCGGCGCCGGCTCGACGTCGCCATCGTCGCCGTTGCGGCGCAGCGTGGCCTGGAAGTCGTAGGCCAGCGCCAGGCCGAGCTCGGCCGGGTTCTCCGGCGACGGGGACCGCAGCTCGTCCCAGTGGTGCGCCACGGTGAACCGCGCCGCCTCCTCGGCGGCGTGGAACAGGAAGGCCCGCTCCTGCCGCTGGAGATGCCAGCTCGACGGCATGGTGATCACGCAGGCATCGTCGATGCGGTAGTCGCGCGCCGAGGCCAGCCCGGCCGGCGGCATGCAGTCGGCGCCGAGCGCCTGGGCGCGCAGCCGCGCGACCAGCGCCGGGACGATCGGATCGGCCCAGCGCTCGGGCGCCATGCGCAGCGTGAAGCGGGCCTCGGCGACGGACCGGTCGAAGCCGAGCAGCGATCGCCAGCTCGCCGCCCGGGCGCCGCCATCGCGATAGTCGGCGCGCAGCATGACGCCGGACGGCGTCGGCTCCTCGATCACCTCGACCCGGCCATGGCGCCCGGCGAGCTCCTGCCGCAGGGCGGCCGCCCGGCGCTGCGCGCGATCGAGCGGCCGCGACGCGGCCGGCGCGTCCTCGGCGCGGATCTCGAGCGCGATGTCCAGGCTGTAGAGTCCGTCGGGATCCTGGCACCACCACGATCCCGATGGCCTGAGGCCGCAAGGCCAGCCGACCGGCAGCTCGACGCTGAGGCAGCAGTTGCCGAGCTGCACGGGTTCGAAGGCGATCTCGGTTGGCACGCGCATGATCCCCGGTTCGCCGCGCTTCGCGCGGCGATCGATTCATCCAGAAGAGAGTTTGCAGAGGAGCGGGTGGCTGCCGTCACGCTCGACGGGCCACGGTTCCCGTCAGGCGACCCGTACCATCCGGGTCCCGTCCCACTCGTAGTCGGCCAGCCCGCGGCTGTCGTCCTGCAGGCTGATGAGCCAGCGCCGGTCGTCGAGACGGCGACAGACGGAGCGATCCGCCTTGGGGGCCTGGACCATGAAGCCGAATTCGCGCTTGCAGAACCGCCTGTAGGCCTGGATCGCCTCGCCGATCAGATCGGTCCGCCGGTCGGCCTGCTGCTGCGGTTGCGGTTGCGGAAACTGAACTACGTCACCCATGAAATCGCCTCGCCGGCTCCCCCACCCGCCAGACAATTGATCGAAACCCGTCGACCAAATTGATGCCTGCCTCACCAAATGTCAATGCCGATTAATCTATAGTGTGGTTTCAATTATTTCTGCGTATACATTATCGTGATTAGTGTGGATCCCCAAGTAAAGCGCACAGCAACCGTGGCCCCCGGTCAGATGCCGGGCTGGCCGGGACCGGCCTCTCGCCGCTAGAGTTCTGCGGCACGATCACCAGCAGCGGGGCACCCATGGATATCGGCTTCGTCGGTCTCGGCAATATGGGCTTGCCGATCGCCGCCAACCTGCTCAAGGCCGGCCATCGCCTGACGGTCTACAACCGCACGCCGGCGCGCAGCGCGCTGGCGGCGGCGCAAGGGGCCGCCGTCGCCGACCGGGCGGCCGCGGCCGCCGCGGGTCGCGAGGCCGTGCTCACCATGGTGGCCGACGACGCGGCCCTCGAGGCGGTCGCCTTCGGTCCGGACGGCCTGCTCGCCACGCTGCCGCGCGGAGCGCTGCACGTCTCGATGAGCACGATCAGCGTGGCGATCGCCGAGCGGCTGACCGCGGCCCATGCCGCCGCCGGACAGGTCTTCCTCTCGGCGCCCGTGTTCGGCCGGCCGGAGGCGGCCGCGGCGGCCCGGCTGTTCGTCGTGGCGGCCGGCCCGGCCGCCGCCGTCGAGCGCTGCCGCCCGCTCTTCGAGGCGATCGGCCAGCGCACCTTCGTAGTCGGCGAGACCCCGTCGGCCGCCAATACCGTGAAGCTCTCCGGCAACTTCCTGCTGGCCGCCGTAGTCGAGGGCCTGAGCGAGGCGTTCGCGCTGATCCGCAAGGCGGGGATCGACCCGCATCTCTATCTCGAGCTGCTGACCTCGACCCTGTTCGGCGCCCCGGCCTACAAGACCTATGGCGGGCTGATCGCCGACCGCCGCTTCGAGCCGGCCGGCTTCAAGATGCCGCTGGCCCTCAAGGACGCGCGGCTGGCGCTGCAGGCCGCCGAGGCGCTGGCGGTGCCGCTGCCGCTCGCCAGCCTGATCCGCGACCAGCTGATCAGCGGGCTGGCGCGCGGCTATGGCGAGCTCGACTGGTCGGCGCTGTCGCGCGTGGCCGCGGAGAATGCCGGGATCGAGGACTAGCGCTCCGGGCTACAGGCCGAAGGTCCGGGGCAGCCACCCGGTCAGCCCCGGCACCAGCGCCAGCAGCGCCAGGCAGACGAGGCTGGCCAGCCAGTAGGGTACCAGCTGGCGCACCACCGGCCACATGCCGATCCGCGCGATGCTGCAGACGACGTAGATGTTGGTGCCGACGGGTGGGGTGAACAGGCCGATGCCGAGCGCCACGGTGGTGATCAGGCCGAACTGGTAGTCGCTGAGCCCGGCATGCAGCGCGATCGGCCGCAGGATCGGCGCCAGGATGATCAGCGCCGGCCCGAGATCGAGCCACAGCCCGACGAACAGCAGCAGCAGGATCAGCGCCGCGACCGTAGCCGCCGGCCCGGCCTGCAGGGTGGTGATCAGGCCGGCGGCGGCGGACGGCACCTGCTCGACGGTGAGGATCCAGGAAAACGGCGTCGCCATGGCCAGGATCAGCATGATCGCGCCGGTCATCGAGACGGTGTCGCGGGCGATGCGCAGGATGGCGCCGACGGTCAGCTCGCGATAGACCAGCAGCCCGACCAGGAAGGCGTAGCCGACCGAGATCGCCGCCGCCTCGGTGGCGGTGGCGATGCCGCCGACCATCGAGCCGAGGATCACCACCGGCATCACCAGGGCCGGCAGCGACGCCAGCAGGTGCTTCAGGCAGACCAGGAGCGGCGGCCGGCGGTTTCCGGCCGGCAGGTCAAGCCGGCGACCGGCCAGATAGGCCGTGACCATGAAGGCGATGCCGATCAGCAGGCCCGGGATGACGCCAGCGACGAACAGCCCGCCGATCGAGGTGCCGGTGAGCACCCCGTAGAGGATCATCACCACGCTGGGCGGGATGATGATGCCGAGCGTACCGCTGGCGGCGGTCACCGCGGCGGAGAAGTCGCGGGGATAGCCGCGCTCCTCCATGGCCGGGATCATCACCGAGGCGACCGCGCCGGTGTCGGCCGTGGCCGAGCCGGTGATGCCGCCATAGACCATGGCAGTGGCGACGTTGACCGGCCCGAGCCCGCCGCGCAGGCTGCCCATGGCGTCCTCGGCCACTCGCATGATGCGGCGCGTCAGCCCGCCCTCGTTCATCAGCCCGCCGGCGAAGAGGAAAAGCGGGATGGCGGCGAGCGGCAGCGAGTCGGCGCCGCGCAGCACCTGCTGGGCGAGCCAGGCGGTCGGCAGGCCGAGATCGCCGAGCCAGAGCGCGGCGATGCTGGCGAGGCCCAGCGACCAGACCACCGGTACGCCGATCGCCATGGCCAGCAGGAAGCTGCCGATCAGGATGGCGACGGTCACCGCCGCACGCCCCGGCCGGCCCGCAGGCCGCGCGCCAGCCGGGCCAGCGCGAAGCCGATCAGCCCGGCGCCGAGCAGCGGCACGGCGAGCCCGGTCACCGCCATCGGCCAGCGCAGCACCGGCGAGGGCGTGGCGCCGGTCTGCGCCACCATGGCCAGCCCGCTGCGCAGCAGCACCGCGCCGAGCAGCAGCAGCAGCAGCGTGCGGAGCAGCGCCAGCCCGCGCTGCGCCCCGCCCGGGAGCGCGGCGACGATGCTGTCGAACGACATGTTGTCGCCGCGCAGGTCGGCGAGCAGCACGCCGAGGAAGCTCACCCAGATGAAGGAGAAGGCGGCGGCCTCGAAGGACCATTCGAAGCCGCCGGCCAGCAGGTAGCGCACGATGGTGCCGAGCGCCGTCGCGCCCAGCATCGCCGCGAAGGCGATGCCGCCGAGCACGGCCAGCAGAAGGGCGACCGGGCGGCCCTCCTCGGGCCGCCCGCCATCGTTGCCGTCGGACAAGGGATCAGTGCGCCGCGGCCGCCGCCTGGCGAACCTCGGCGATCAGGTCCTTGCCGAACTCCTTGGAGAACTTCTCGTCGACCGGGCCGACCTTGGCGATGAAGGGCGCCGTATCGACGCCGTTCACCTGCACGCCCTTGGCCTTCACGGTCTCGAGGATCTTGGCGTAGACCCCGCCGAGCTGGTCGCGGTACCACTTGGTGGTGTCGGCCACCGCGGCGTCGATCGCCGCCCGCTCGGCCTCGCCGAGGCCGTTGTACTTGGCGGCGTTCATGAACCAGTAGTTCGGCGTCCAGATGTAGTTGGCGACCGAAAGATACTTCTGCACCTCGAACCACTTCTGGTCATAGAAGTCGCGCAGCTCGGGCTCGGCGCCGTCGACCACCTTGGACTGCAGCGCGGTATAGACCTCGCCGAAGGGGATCGACTGCGGCAGCGCGCCCAGCTGCTTGATCGTCTCCAGGATGACCGGGTTGGGCGGGGTGCGCAGCTTGAGGCCCTGCATGTCCTCCGGCTTGGCGATCGGCCCGCGGTTGTTGGAGAAGTTGCGGAAGCCGGAATCGAGGAAGCCCAGCATGCGGTAGCCGCGCTCGCCGCCCATCTTCAGCAGCTTGCCCCCGACCGGCCCGTCGAGCACCGCATGCACGGTGGCGAAGTCCTTGAACAGGAACGGCAGGCTGAGCACCCCGAGCTTCGGGTCGATGGCGTCGATCACGCCGCCCAGCCCGATGTCGATCGCGCCGGAGCCGACCCCCTCGGCGATCGGCCCCTCGTCGCCGAGCTGGCCGTTCGGGAAGATCTTGATCTTGACGCTGCCGCCGGTCTTGGCCGCGACCTCGTCGGCAAACTTCACCACCGCCTGCTGGATCAGGCTGTCCTCGCTCGAGGCGTGGGCCAGCTTCAGCGTGGTCTCGGCCAGCGCCGGCCCGGCGGCGAGCCCGAGCGCGACGGCCGCCGCGGCGGCCATGAATCCCCTGCGATGCATTGATGTCCCCCGGTCTTATCGTTTCAGGAGGGCGGATCTTAGTGGCCCGGCCCGGCCGTGGAAAGCGCTCCGCCCGGCACGCCACCTGCACGGCCGTTCGCCCGCCCGGGACCGTGTCAGTCGCCCGGCGGCAGGCTCGCCGCCAGCCGCTCGACGGCGGCCCGGTCCGGCATCGCGGTCCAGCCCTCGGCCCGGGTGCATTTCAGCGAGGCGGCGGCGGTGGCGAAGGCGAGCGCGGCAGCCAGCGGCCGCCGCTCGGCCAGCGCCAGCGCGAAGGCGCCGTGGAAGACGTCGCCCGCGCCGAGCGTGTTGACCACCGGCAGTGCCGGCGCCGGCACGCGGCGCAGCCGGCCGCCCTCGCGCCAGAAGCAGCCGCGCGAGCCCGCCGTGACGGCGACCGTGCCGGCGGTCGCCGTGGCCGCGCCGGCCAGCCCGGCCTCGAGGTCGCCGGCCCCGACCAGCCGCTGCAGGCCGGCCTCGGAGAAGACGACGTGCGTCGCCATCGGCAGCAGGCCGGCGGTCGCCGCATCGTCGGTGACGTCGGCATCGAGCACGGCGATGCCGGCGCCGCGCCGGGCGGCGGCGAAGGCGGCGCGGGCCCCCTCCGGCCAGCGCACGTCGGCCAGCACCGCGTCGCTGCCGGCGATGGCGTCGACCGGCAGCCAGCCCGGGTCGCGATCGAGCGCCGGATCGACATGGACGATGATCATCCGCTCGCCGCCGGCCGCGACCAGCACCGCGGAGTGCGAGGTCCGCGCGCCGTCCACCCTGCGGCAGCCGGCCGGGTCGATCCCGGCGCGCGCCAGCGCGGCCTCGAGGAAGCGCCCGGCCGCGTCGTCGCCGATCCGGCCATGCAGGGCGACGCGGCCGCCCAGCGCGGCGGCGGCGACCGCCGCCGTCGCCGCCATGCCGCCGCCGCCCTCGAGCAGCGCCGAGGCGAAGTACTTGCCGTCGCCGGCCGGCAGCGCCGGCAGCCGGAACACCTCGTCGAAGAAGACGGCGCCGACGCAGCTCAGGCTGACGCTCATCGCACCCGCCGCGACGATCGCAGGATCAAGCCCCTCATTCTCCATCCCCCAGGGTCCGCCGGCCGCCGGCCCGATCGCCGGTGCGCGCCGGCGGGCCGGCGGCCGGGCCAGGCTCCAGGCCGCGCACCGCCAGCGCGAAGGGCAGCAGCAGGGTAGCGACCTCGCCGCGCTCGCGCCGCCCCGCCATGCCGCCGATCAGCCCGGCGATCGCCGGGCCGAACCGGTCCACCGGCACCTGGACGCTGCTGAGCCAGGGCGCCAGCCACGGGTTGCGCGGGCTGTCGCCGAAGCCGAACAGCAGCAGCCGGCCCGGCACCTCCAGCCCGAGCTCGCGGCAGCGGCGATGGGCGCCGTAGGCGATCGGGTCGCTGCCGCAGAAGATCGCGTCCGGCGGCGGGCCGCCCTCGAGCAGCGCGGCGGCCTGGCGGTAGCCATCCTCGATGGCGAGGCGGGTCTCGCGCAGCCGCTCCGGCGGCACCGGCAGGCCATGCTCCTCCAGCCGGTCGAGGAAGCCCTGCAGCCGGCCGGCGCTGGCCGCGCTGGAGCGCGGCCCGTGCAGCGCCGCCGCACGGCGCCGCCCGCGGCGCACCAGCTCGTCGGCGACGGCGCGGCCCGCGGCGTAGTCGTCGACCCCGACGAAGTCGCCCTGCATTCCCTTGGGCGGCCGCCGATCGACGAAGACCAGCGGGAAGCCCTGCGCCAGCAGGGCGCGCAGCCCCGGGCTGTCGACCGCCCCGAGCAGCACGATGGCCCGCGCGCCGTGCGAGCGCATTCCGGCAAGGCCGTCATCCTGGCGCTCCGCGGTCTCGCCGGCGCCGCGCAGCATCGTCGCGAGGCCGAGGGAACGCAGCGCCGCCTCCAGCGAGCCGACCAGCGCGGCGCCGAGCTCGTCGGCGGCGTCGGGCACCATCACCGCGACGATGCGCGACTGCCGCGTGCGCAGTGCCCGCCCGGCCTCGGCCGGCCGGTAGTCCAGCGCGGCGATCGCGGCGCGGACCCGCGCGACCGTCTCCGGCGCGAAGCGCGAGACCTGGCCGTTGACGATGCGCGACACCGTGGCGATCGAGACCGCAGCGGCGCGCGCGACATCGGCGATGGTGGCCTGGCCCATCCCCAGCCTCTCCTTCCGCGCAAACGATTATCCATCCGGCGACGCTGGGTCAATCGACCATCGTGCGGGCCCGCTTCGGGGCAGTCCGGGGGCGTTGAGCGCAAACGATTGCGCTCTTCTGGTCGCCGGCCGGGCGCGCTACAAGCGGCCCGCCGCGGCCCATCGCGCCCCGGCGACACAGCCGGAGATCTCTTCGATCATGACGAGCGAGCCCGCCGACGCGCCCGACTTCGCGCTGAGCCACGTCAACCTCGCCGATCCCCGCCTCGGCGCCGTGGCGCTGGCCGCGAGCGACGACTTCTTCGCGCCGAAGGAGCGGATGCTCGATCCCGGGCCGGCCGTCTTCATCCCCGGCAAGTACGACGACAACGGCAAGTGGATGGATGGCTGGGAGAGCCGGCGCAAGCGCGGCGAGGGCTACGACTGGTGCGTCGTCCGCCTCGGCCGCCAGGGGGTGATCCGCGGCGTCGACATCGACACCAGCCACTTCACCGGCAACTATCCGCCGGCCGCCTCGCTCGAGGCCTGCCGCTGCGACGGCGATCCCGAGGCCGGCACCGCCTGGACCGAGATCGTCCCGGCGACCAACCTGCGGGGCAACAGCCACCACTTAGTGGCCGTCGCCGACGAGCGGAGCTGGACCCATGTCCGGCTCAACATCTACCCCGACGGCGGCGTCGCCCGGCTGCGGGTCTATGGCCGCATCGTCATCGACTGGTCGGCGCGCCGGCGCGACGAGGAGATCGACCTGCTGGCGCTCGGCAATGGCGGCCGCGCCATCGGCGCCAGCGACCAGCATTACGGCACGCCGTGGAACCTGCTGACCCCCGGCCGCGGCGTCAACATGGGCGATGGCTGGGAAACCCGGCGCCGGCGCGAGCCGGGCAACGACTGGGCGATCCTGGCGCTCGGCCATCGCGGCACGGTCGCGCGCATCGAGGTCGACACGGCACACTTCAAGGGCAACTATCCCGACCGCTGCTCGATCCTGGCCGCCGACGTCGCCGGCGGCACCGACCGGTCGCTGGTCACCCAGTCGATGTTCTGGCGCACCCTGCTGCCCGAGCAGAAGCTGCAGATGGACCGCCAGCACCTCTTCGCCGGCGAGATCGCGGCGCTCGGCCCGATCACCCATGTCCGGGTCAACATCATTCCCGATGGCGGGCTGAGCCGGGTGCGGCTGTTCGGCCGGCTGGCCTGAGATGGCGATCCTGCTGCCGGTGGCGCCGCTCGACCGGGCGGCCTTCGCGCCCTTCGGCGACGTCGTCGAGACGGCGGGCAGCCGCCACTACCCGATCAACGACGGCCATGCCGAGCGCTTCCACGACCTCGCCACGGTCGACGTCGCCGAGGCCGGCGGCCGGCCGCTGATCAACATCTTCCGCGCCCGGCCCTGGCCGGCGCCGATCCGCATCGCCATGCTGGAGCGCCATCCGCTGTCGAGCCAGGCGTTCCTGCCGCTCGGCCGGGCCCGCTTCCTGCTGGTCGTGGCGCCGCCCGGCGCGCCCCCCGCGCCCGCCACCATCCGCGCCTTCGTGACCGACGGTCGCCAGGGCGTCAACTATGCGCGCGGCACCTGGCACCATCCGCTTCTCGCCCTGGAGCCGGACGCCGAGTTTCTGGTTGTAGATCGTGGCGGGCCGGGCGAGAACTGCGACCTCTTCCCGCTGGATGCGGCGGAGCTTCGGCTCGACTGGCCGCGCCCAGATGCTTGAAACCCGCCGCCTGAAAGACGCGACAGGAGTCCCGAGCCTCTCATGAGCAGCCCCTCGACCACCCCTGCCCTGCCGCACGGCGTCCTGCTGCTGCATCCGCTGAGCGCGGCGCAGGCCGAGATCCTGACGCCCGAGGCGATCGCCTTCGTGGTCGAGCTCGAGCGGCGCTTCAACGGGGAACGGCGCCGGCTGCTGGCGCTGCGGCAGGAGCGGCAGGCCCGGCTCGATGCCGGCGAGCGGCCCGATTTCCTGGCCGAGACCCGGGCGATCCGCGAGGCCGACTGGACGGTGGCGCCGCTGCCGGCCGACCTGCTCGACCGCCGCGTCGAGATCACCGGACCGCCGGACCGCAAGATGGTGATCAACGCGCTGAACTCCGGCGCCTCCTGCTTCATGGCCGATTTCGAGGATTCCTCGACCCCGACCTGGGCCAACCTGCTCGACGGCCAGCTCAACCTGCGCGACGCCGTCCGCGGCACCATCGCCTTCACCGACCCCGCCTCCGGCAAGGACTACAAGCTGGCGGGGAAGACCGCGGTGCTGCTGGTGCGGCCGCGCGGCTGGCACCTGCCGGAGAAGCACCTGCTGGTCGACGGCGAGCCGATGTCGGGCTCGCTCTTCGATTTCGGCCTCTACGTCTTCCACAACGCCAAGGCGCTGAAGGCCAGGGGCTCGGGTCCCTATTTCTACCTGCCGAAGATGGAATCGCACCTCGAGGCGCGGCTGTGGAACGAGGTGTTCCTGCACGCCCAGGCGAAGCTCGGCCTGCCCAAGGGCACGATCAAGGCGACGGTGCTGATCGAGACGATCCTCGCCACCTTCGAGGCGGACGAGATCCTCTACGAGCTGCGCGACCACTCGGCCGGGCTCAATTGCGGCCGCTGGGACTACATCTTCAGCTTCATCAAGAAGTTCCGCAACGACCCGGCGGCCGTGCTGCCGGATCGCGCGCTGGTCACCATGACGACGCCCTTCCTGCGCGCCTACAGCCAGATGGTGATCAAGGTCTGCCACCGCCGCCGGGTGCACGCGATGGGCGGCATGGCGGCGCAGATCCCGATCCGCAGCGACCCCGAGGCCAACCAGCGCGCCATCGACAAGGTGCGCGCCGACAAGGAGCGCGAGGCCGGCGACGGCCATGACGGGACCTGGGTCGCCCATCCCGGGCTGGTGCCGGTGGCCAGGGAGGTGTTCGACCGGCTGATGCCGGGGCCGAACCAGATCGCCCGGCAGCGCCAGGACGTGCACGTCACCGCTTCCGAGCTGCTGGCCGTGCCGCAGGGGCCGGTCACCGAGGCCGGGCTGCGCCAGAACATCAACATCGGGCTCGGCTACATCGAGGCCTGGCTGCGCGGCACCGGCTGCGTGCCGCTCTACAACCTGATGGAGGACGCGGCGACCGCCGAGATCTCGCGCGCCCAGGTCTGGCAGTGGCTGCGCCACGGCGCCGCGCTGGAGGGCGGCGGCCGGGTCGACCTCGATCTCTATCGCCGCGTGCTCGAGGAGGAGCTGACCCAGCTCACCCGCGACGCCGCCGACGACCGCCGCTGGGCCGATGCCGCGGCGCTGTTCAGCGAGCTGGTCGAGGCGCCGAGCTTCGTCGAGTTCCTGACGCTCCCCGCCTACGCCATGGTCGACTGACCGGATGGACCTCGCCGCGTTCCGCCGCTCGCTGTCCGAGCCGGCGCCGCCGCCCGGCCTCGGCCTGGCGCTGCAGGCGCTGTGGTGGGAGGGCAAGGGCGACTGGGACGCCGCGCACGAATGCGCCCAGGCGCAGGAGGACGAGGTCGGCGCCTGGGTGCATGCCTATCTCCACCGCAAGGAGGGCGACCCGTCCAACGCCGGCTACTGGTACCGCCGCGCCGGCCGGCCGCGCTCGGCCCTGTCCCTTCCCGAGGAATGGGCGGAGATCGCCGCCGCGCTGCTCGCCCGAGGCTGAAGTCCCATGGACCTGCTGCTCGAAGGCTATCGCCGCTTCCGCACCGAGCAATGGCCGCTCGAGCGCGAGCGCTTCGAGCGGCTGAGCCGCGAGGGCCAGCGGCCGCCCGCCATGGTCATCGCCTGCTCCGACAGCCGGGTCGACCCGCAGATGATCTTCGCCGCCGGGCCGGGCGAGCTGTTCGTGGTGCGCAACGTCGCCAACCTGGTGCCGCGCTACCAGCCGGACAGCGCCTATCACGGCACCAGCGCCGCCATCGAGTTCGCCGTGCGGGCGCTGGCGGTGCGCTGCGTCGTCGTGCTCGGCCACGCCCAGTGCGGCGGCATCGGCGCGCTGCTCGACGGGGCGCCGCCGGGCACCGGCGACTTCGTCGAGCCCTGGATGGGGATCGCGGCCGAGGCGCGGGCGCGCACCGCGGCGGTGACGCCGCCCGCCGCCCGCCAGCGCGCCTGCGAGCACGAGGCGATCCGCGTCTCGCTGGCCAACCTGCGGACCTTCCCGTGGATCGACGAGGCGGTCCAGAACGGCCGGCTGTCGCTGGAGGGCTTCTACTTCGATACCCTCAGCGGCGAGCTGCAGCGGCTCGAGGCCGACGACCAGTTCCGCCTCGTCACCTGAGGCGGTGCGGCCTCACTGCGCGGGGGCGGCCGGCGCGGCCGGCGCCTGGCTGCGGTACCACCAGTCGGCGGCCCAGGCGCCGAGCACGCCCGAGGTGACGACGTAGACCCGGCTCGCCGCCTGGAAGGCGGCGGTGCCGTAGGGGCCGGCGATGGCCGCGCCCGATCCGGCATAGTAGGGGATCACGCCGAGCCCGCCGGCGAGCAGGTTGCCGATCGCGACGCCGCCCAGCGCGCCGACCGCCAGCGCCTGGCCGTAGGCCATGTCGACCGCCCGGCCGGTGACCTTCGAATAGATCCAGGCGGCACCGAGGCCGCCCGCGGCGGCGGCAGTGGCGGCGATCAGGCGGCTGCCGAGCGAGACGGCGATCGGCACCGGCGCCAGCGTCCCGCCGGCGAACGGCGCCGTACCGAGCGGGCCGGTGATCAGGCCGAACGCCACGACGCCGAGCACCGCGCCGGCCCCGAGCAGGGCGAGCCGGGCATCGACCGGCGGCGCCGCGGGCGCGGGCTGCGCGGCGGCATCGGCCAGCGCCGGACCGCCGATCAGCGACAGGACGAGCACGGCGACGAGCGCGAGGACGGCAGCCGGCCGCGCCCGGCCGCGCCGCTCAGCGGGCATAGAAGTAGTAAGCGACCCAGCCGCCGACGACCGCGCTGGTCACGGCGTAGACCCGGTTCATCGCCACCGACATCTCGGCGGGCACCGTGGCGCCGGCGGCGTAGGCGAAGCCGCCGGGCAGCGCCTCGACCCCGAGCGCCAGCAGGTTGAAGCCGATCACGCCGGCGATGGCGCCGAGCCCGACCACGATCGGCAGCACGTGGTCGGCCGGCGCCGGCTGTGCCGGCATCATCTCGACAGGAATGGGGTCGGATTGCGCCCATCCCCGGCAGGGCGCCGCCAGCAGCGCCAGCAACAGCGCCGCAATCACCAGGACACGCATACGCACCGGCATAACCCCCTCGCACCCCCGAGGGGCCAGTGTAGCGGAGCCGCGCCGGGCGGCAAGCGCGATTGCGAGCCTATCGCGGCTCGGCGGCGCCCGCGGCGCGTGCCCGCAGCGGCGGCGCCTCGCGCAGCAGGCCGACGGCGAAGGCCAGCACCACCACCATGATCATGGCGCCGAGATAGTATGGCGCGTTGCGCCCCTGGGCGGCGAACAGCGCGCCGGCGATCGCCGGCCCGACGATCCGCGCCAGGCTGCCGGCCGACTGGGCGACGCCCAGGATGCCGCCCTGGCTGTCGCCGCGGGCGCGCCGCGACAGCAGGCTGTTGACGCTCGGGTTGAGCAGCCCCATGCCGAGCGCCAGCAGCGCGCTGGCCGCCAGCACGCCCGCCAGCCCCCGGGCCTGGGTCAGGCCGAGCAGCCCGGCGGCGATCAGCGCCGTGCCGGCGACCACCAGCCGCGCCTCGCCGAAGCGCTGGGTGAGCCGGCCGATCAGGCCGCCCTGCACCAGGATCAGCACCATCCCGACCAGGAAGAAGATCCAGCCGACCTGGCGCGGCCCCCAGCCGAACCCGGCCTGGGCCCAGAGCGCGAAGGTCGTCTCCATGCCGGCGAAGGCGGTGAGCGTCAGGAACAGCAGCAGGATCAGCCGGCGCAGCCCCGGCTGGCCGAAGGCCTCGCGGGCGAGCCGCAGCCGGCCGGCCGGGCCGGCCGGCATCTCGCCGGGCTTCAGGCTCTCCGGCAGCAGCAGCAGGGTGGCGAGCCAGGCGACCGCCGACAGGCCGGCGGCGACGAAGGCGGGCAGCGCCGCGCTGGCCGCGGTCACCGCGCTGCCGGCGAGCAGCCCGCCGAGCGCCGGGCCGACCGTGAAGCCGAGGCCGAAGGCGGCGCCGATCATGCCCATGCCCTTGGCGCGGTTCTCCGGCGTGGTGACGTCGGCGACGTAGGCCTGGGCCGCGGCGATGTTGCCGGCGCCGACCCCGGCCAGCAGCCGGGCGGCGAACAGCATCCAGAGCGCATCGGCGAAGCCCAGCCAGAGATAGGAGGCCACCGAGAAGGCGAGCGCCACCAGCAGGATCGGGCGGCGGCCGTGGCGGTCGCTGAGCCGCCCCCAGACCGGCGAGAAGAAGAGCTGCGCCAGCGAGTAGCAGCCCATCAGCCAGGTCGCGGCCGCCGGCCCGGCGCCGAAATGCTCGGCATAGAAGGGCAGCAGCGGGATGACGATGCCGAAGCCGAGCAGGTCGACGAAGACGATGAGGAAGAGGACCGCCATGAGCGCGATTAGATAGCCCGCTTCCCCGGCCCGCGACAGTGGGGCGCGGCGTTGCGCCCCGGCCGCGCCCGGGCGCATAGTGCCGCGCGATCCGGCGCCCCGCCCCGCCGGCCCGCCAACCCGATGCCGAGGCCTGCCCGATGGAGCCCGAGTTCCACCGCATCCGGCGCCTGCCGCCCTACGTCTTCGCCGAGGTCAACAAGCTGAAGGCGGCGGCCCGCGCCGCCGGCCAGGACATCGTCGACCTCGGCATGGGCAATCCCGACCAGCCGCCGCCGGCCCATGTCTCGGCCAAGCTCGCCGAGACGCTGCAGGATCCGCGCGTCCACCGCTACTCCAACTCGCGCGGCATCCCCGGGCTGCGCAAGGCGCTGGCCGGCTACTACGGCCGGCGCTTCGGGGTCGAGCTCGATCCCGAGCGCGAGGCGATCGTGACGCTCGGCTCCAAGGAGGGGCTGGCCAACCTGGCGCAGGCGATCAGCAGCCCGGGCGACGTCATCCTGGCGCCCAACCCGAGCTACCCGATCCACGCCTTCGGCTTCATCATCGCCGGGGCGGCGATCCGCTCGATCCCCTACCGGCCCGGGCCGGAGTTCCTCGAGGCGATGGACCGCGCGGTGCGCCATTCCGTGCCCAAGCCGCTCGCCGTCATCGTCAACTTCCCGAGCAACCCGACCGCCGAGCTGGCCAGCCTCGATTTCTACCGCGAGGTCGTCGCCTTCTGCCGGCGCCACGAGATCTACGTCATCTCCGACATCGCCTATGCCGAGGTCTTCTTCGAGGGCGAGCCGCCGCCCTCGATCCTGCAGGTCCCGGGTGCCCGCGAGATCGCCGTCGAGTTCAGCTCGCTCAGCAAGACCTACTCGATGCCGGGCTGGCGGATCGGCTTCTGCGCCGGCAATGCCCGGCTGATCGCCGCGCTGGCGCGGGTCAAGTCCTACCTCGACTACGGCGCCTTCACGCCGATCCAGGTCGCCGCCACCGCCGCCCTCAACGGGCCGCAGGACTGCATCGACGAGATGCGCGCCCGCTACCGCGGCCGGCGCGACGTGCTGATCGAGGGGCTGGAGGCGGCCGGCTGGCCGGTGCCGCGCCCGGCCGCCTCGATGTTCGCCTGGGCGCCGCTGCCCGAGCCGTTCCGCCATCTCGGCTCGCTCGAGTTCGCCAAGCTGCTGCTGACCCAGGCGCGCGTCGCCGTCGCGCCCGGCGTCGGCTTCGGCGAGCACGGCGACGGCCATGTCCGCCTGGCGCTGGTCGAGAACGAGCAGCGCCTGCGCCACGCCGTGCGCAACATCAAGGCCTTCCTGCGCAACGCCGACGCCGTGCTGGCCGAGCACCACGGCCGGCTGAGCGCGTCGTGACGCGAGCGACCGGCGCGGCATAGCCGTGGCGCTGCCGCACCGGCACCGTCGTGCCGGTGCCGAAGGGCGAGGCCGGCACGGCCGTGCCGCGGGAGGCCGCGCCGTGAGCCCGCCGCTGATCGAGGTGCGCAACCTGCGCAAGGAGTTCCGCTCGCCGGCCGGCGGGCGGGTGGCGGCGGTGGAGGATGTCAGCTTCTCGATCGCCGCCGGCGAGGCGTTCGGGCTGGCCGGGCTGTCGGGCAGCGGCAAGTCGACGGTCGGCCGGATGATCATGGGGCTGTCGCGGCCGACCGCCGGCGAGGTGCTGCTCGAGGGCCGGCCGATCACCGGGCTTTCCGGTCGCGCCCGCACCGAGGTGCTGAGCCGCATGCAGATGGTCTTCCAGAACCCGGTCGCCTCGATGAACCCGCGCCGCACTGCCCGCTCGATCGTCGAGATGCCGCTGCGCTGCTTCGGCCGCGGCGGGGCACGCGAGCGGCGCGAGCGCGTCTACGAGCTGCTCGCCATGGTCGGGCTCAGCCCGCGCCATGCGGAATATTATCCGCACGAGTTCAGCGGCGGCCAGTGCCAGCGGCTCGGCATCGCCCGGGCGCTGGCCAGCGAGCCGCGCTTCCTCTTCCTCGACGAGCCGGTCTCGGCGCTCGACGTCTCGATCCAGGCGCAGATCCTCAACCTGCTGAAGGAGCTGCAGGAGCGGCTGTCGCTGACCTACCTGTTCGTCGCCAACAACCTCAGCGTCGAGGGCTTCATCGCCCACCGGCTGGCGATCATGAGCGCCGGCCGCATCGTCGAGTCCGGGCCGACCCGGGAGATCTTCGCGCGGCCCAGCCATCCGATGACCCGCGAGCTGCTCGCCTCGATCCTGTCGCTCGACGTCGACCGCGTCGGCGCGGCGCCGCCAGCATGAGCGGCCAGGCGGTCGGCGTGCTCGGCCCGGTGCCGGGCGAGGCGCTCGGCCGCACGCTGATGCACGAGCACCTGCTGATGCAGGCCGTGCACATCGCCAAGCCGCCGCCGTCCGAGCCGGAGCGCAGCCTGTTCGCCGAGCCGGTCGGGCTGCCGCTGCTCGGCCGGCTGCGCTACGGCCGGCTGGTCAATGCCGACAACTGCCGGCTGGCCAGCGAGCCGGTGGCGATCGAGGAGGCGCTGCTGTTCCGCCGCGCCGGCGGCGGCACCATCGTCGACGCCACCAGCATCGGCATCGGCCGCAACCCGCTCGGGCTCGCCCGCATCGCGCGGGCGACCGGCCTCGTCATCGTCATGGGCAGCGCCTGGTACGTCGCCGAGACCCACCCGCCGGGCGACGGGCTGGCCGACGCGCCCGAGGAGGCGATCGCCGAGCGGATCGAGCGCGACCTCACCGAGGGCGTCGACGGCACCGGCGTGCGGGCCGGCATCATCGGCGAGGTCGGCTGCTCCTGGCCGCTGGCTCCGGTCGAGCGCAAGGTGCTGCGCGCCTCGGCCCGCGCCCAGCGCCGGACCGGCGCGCCGCTGATGATCCATCCCGGACGCTCGCAGGAGGCGCCGGAGGAGATCCTGGCGATCCTCGAGGCGGCCGGCGCCGATCTCGGCCGCACCATCCTCTGCCATGTCGAGCGCACGGTCGACCGGCCGGAGCTGCTCGCCCGGCTGGCCGCCACCGGCGTCGTCCTGGAGTACGACCTGTTCGGCTTCGAGCATTCCTACTATGCGTGGTCGCTGCCGGTGGACATGCCCAACGATGCCGGGCGGCTGCGCTGGCTGCGCTTCCTGATCGAGCGCGGCCATCTCGAGCAGCTGACGGTCTCCCATGACATCTGCTTCAAGGACAAGCTCGCCCGCTATGGCGGGCACGGCTTCGCCCACATCCTGGAGAACGTCGTGCCGCTGATGCGCGCGCACGGCTTCTCCGCCGCTGAGATCGACGCCATCTTGGTCGGCAACCCGCGCCGGCTGCTCGCCTACGCCTGATCCCGGCGGCGGTCCTGCCGCGCCTTCCAGCGACGCTCGGCCCAGTCGAAGCTGCGGTTGGTGGCGCGCTTCAGCGCCGGGATGTCCTCGCCCAGCAGCAGCATGCCGAGCGGCAGCATCCAGAATCCCAGCACCGGGAGGAACCCGAACAGACCGCCGAAGATCAGCAGCCCGCCGGCCGGCATCCGCACCCAGCGCGAGGAGGGGCGGCGCAGCCAGTCGATCGGCCGGCGCGCCCCCTCGGGCAGCCGCGCCAGCAGCCAGCGTATGTGCCGGTCCTCGTCCTCGTCGGGCTGGTGGGCTGTGCGCTTCATGGTCCCGCCGCTTCTGCGTCGCGCGATAGCCCGATCATCTGGCCCGCCGCGGCGCATTTTCAACCGCCGGCGCGGGCGCTTGACGTCGTGCCGGCGGCGCGCCGAATCTGCACCGGGCACGACGGGAGGACGGTGATGAAGGCGCGGGTCAAGCTGGTCGAGGGCATGCTGTTCGTCGGCGAGGCGGACAGCGGGCACGCCGTGACGATGGATGCCGCGCCCGAGGCGGGCGGGCGCAATCTCGGCATGCGGCCGACCGAGATGGTGCTGGTCGGCATGGGCGGCTGCACCGCCATCGACGTCATGCTGATCCTGCGCCGCGGCCGCGATCCCGTCACCGACTGCGTCGTCGAGCTCAGCGCCGAGCGCGCGCCGGCCGACCCCAAGGTGTTCACCAGGATCCACGTCCACTACATCGTCACCGGCCGCGGCCTGGCGCCGGCCAAGGTCGAGCGGGCGGTCCAGCTCTCCGCCGAAAAATACTGCTCGGTCAGCATCATGCTGGGCCATGTCGCGGAGATCACCCACGATTTCGAGGTCCGCGAGGCCGACGCGCCGGCGCAATCCTGAGATTCCTCTCTTCTTGTCATGCCCGGCCTTGAGCCGGGCATCCAGCTTACGGCAGCCATGGATTGCCGGGTCGAGCCCAGGGTCGAGCCCGGCAATGACAGGAAGGAGGCGGCGACGTGCAGAAGCCGTGACATTCGCGTCTGGCGGGTACGGCCATTTGTAGTACGAATGATTTGACAACGTCGGCGCAATGCGGGACCGTTCGGGAACGCTCGCACCCATGAGCCGCGGCCGGATCCCGGAAGGGCGCCGGCCGGCCAATGATTGCAATCAGGGAGAAATGCCGCGATGACCAGGAAAATGCTCGCGCTCGGCGCCGCCATGATCACGCTCGCTTTCGGCGGCGGCGCGGCGCTCGCCGCCAATGGCGGCGTCGACAAGACGGTGGGCGGCACCAGCTTCGAGGATGCGGCCAAGCCGGATCCCAACACGCCCAACTTCCACAGCAAGGACGGCAAGCTGACCTTCGCGATCGTCAGCCACACCGCCGGCAACGGCTTCTTCGACCCGGCCTATGTCGGCGCCCAGGTCGCCGCCAACGCCTTCGCCATCAACCTGCTGAAGCTCGGGCCCGAGGCGCCGATCGACGACTATCCGCGCCAGCTCGAGATCCTCAACCAGGTGCTGCAGGACCCGACGGTCGACGGCATCGCCTTCACCACCGGCCAGGCCGGCGCCTACAACGACATCGTCGCCAAGGCGTTCGAGATCGGCATCCCGGTCGCCACCTTCAACAGCTTCGACCCGAGCCTGCTCAACCGCAACCAGATCAGCCACACCGGCCAGGATGCCAGCGCGGCGGCGATCGGCGGCGAGGCGATGGTCGACTGCGTGCTGAAGTCGGGGGCCAAGAGCGGCACCATCCTGTTCCCGAACACCACCACGATGGGCAATGTCGAGGTCAACAAGCGCACCACCGCGGCCTTCAATGCCGCCGTCGAGGCGCTGAAGAAGGCCAATCGCCTGAACGACTTCAAGGTCGATGCCGGGCCGGAGAACATCGGCGTCGACGTCGACCAGAGCAACCTCGTGAACTCGACCGTCAGCCTGATCGAGTCGCGCGGCGACGTGGTCGGCGCGATGGCGACCAACGCCGCGACCACGCCGGCGCTGGGCGATGCCGTCACCCAGCTCAAGCTGATCGGCAAGTTCTGCTCCTTCGGCTTCGATCTCGGGCCGAAGATGCTCGACCAGATCAAGTCCGGCGCGCTGGTCGGCTCGCTCGGCCAGCAGCCCTTCCTGCAGGGCTTCTACCCGATCGTGCAGCTCTACCTGCAGATCGACCGCGGCATCTCGGCGGCCGATCTCGACACCAAGGCCCAGCTCGTCACCAAGGCCAATGTCGGCAATATCGGCAAGCGGTTCGAGAACTAGCACCTCCTGATGCGGCGTTCCGGCGTTCTTCCTCCTCCGGCAAGCAGCCCGGCTCGGGCGGCCGGAGGGGGACGGCGCCTCCGCCTCCTGCCGGCCCGCCGATGAGGCGGCTGGCGCGGGCCATCGGCCAGTGGGAGCTCGGGCTCCTGCTGGTCATGGCCGTCCTCTATCTCGTCGGGCTCTACGTCAACCCGCGCTTCTGGGGCAATCCGGCTTCGCTCTCCGCCACCATGCGCGACGCCGCGCAGTTCGGGGTGATGGCGGTCGGCAGCTCCTTCGTGCTGATCAACAAGGACATCGACCTCTCGGTCGGCTCGGTGCTCGGGCTGACCGCGGCGGTCTTCTCCAAGCTCTACGCCCCCGGCTTCTACGATGCATCGCCCTGGTTCGCGCTCGCCGCCTGCCTGGCCCTCGGCACCGGCATCGGGCTGCTCAACGGCGTGCTGGTGACCTATCTGCGGGTGCCCACCTTCATCGCCACCCTGACCACGCTCTTCATCGGCCGCGGCCTGGTGCTCGGGATGACGGGCGGGAAGAACATCGGCTTCGCCGACAAGGCGGCCTCGACCGACTTCTTCGCCATCGGCGAGGTCAATGGCTGGGGCTTCAACAACCAGGTCTTCGCCTTCCTGGTGGTGGCGGTGCTCGGCGGGGTCGTGCTGTCCTCGACCCGCTGGGGCTACGAGACCTACGCCACCGGCGGCAACCTGCAAGCGGCCAAGCTCGCCGGCGTGCCGACCAACCTGGTGCGCATCCGCGCCTTCGTCATCTCCGCGCTCTGCGCCACGCTCGCCGGCATCATGAACGTCGCCACCAGCAAGGGCACCGACAGCTATGCCGGGCTCGGCGCCGAGCTCATCGTCATTGCCGCGGTGATCGTCGGCGGTGCCAGCATCCTCGGCGGCCGCGGCCGGATCCTCGGCGCGGCGCTCGGCGCCGTGCTGATCGTGCTCATCAACAAGGTGCTGCGCGAGGGCGTGCCGATCACCCGCACGCAGCTGATCAATGGCACCGAGATGCAGATCCAGGGCATGGCGCAGCTGCCGCCCGGCGCGGTGCCGGCCTTCCTCGGCGTGATCGTGCTGCTCGCCGTGCTGATCGAGCCCTGGATCATCCGCCGCCGGGTGATCGCGCGGGCCTGGGCGCGGCTGCGCAACCTGCCGCCGCCGCCGCAATTCATCGAGACCGTCGCCATCGCCGCGGCGCGCACCCACGGCACGGCGCGCGAGGCCCAGGCCGACCTCGCCCGCGGCGTCCGCCGGCTGCTCGCCCATCGCGAGGTCGCCGCCCTGTTCTTCGCCGTCGCCCTCTGGCTGGTCGGGCTCTATCTCCGGCCCGACTTCTGGGGCAACCTCGACAACACCGGCAACCTGCTGCTCTCCTTCACCGAGGTCGGGCTGATGGCGATCGGCATGACCTATGTCATCGCCGGCGGCGACATCGACCTCTCGGTCGGCTCGGTGCTGGCGCTGTCCGGCGCCACCGCCGCCTTCCTCATGGTCAAGATGGGCTACCCGCCGGCGCTGGCGGCGGTGCTCGGGTTCATGGCGGGGCTGATCGCCGGCGCGGTGAACGGATTCCTCGCCACCAAGGGCAGGCTGCCCGCCTTCGTCGTCACGCTCGGCATGTTCTACATCGGGCGCGGCGTTGCCGCCTGGCTTGCCGCCGGGCGCCAGCTGCAGGGGTTCCCGGAGAGCTTCAACCTGCTCGGCCGCAAGCTGATCCTGCTGCTGCAGGCCTGGGACATGGCGCCGGCGCCCGGCGGGCTGCTGCACGCCATCTGCTCGGCGATCAGCACCCAGACGCTGATCCTCTTCGTGCTCGCCGCCTTCTTCGCCGTGGTGCTGTGGCGCACGCCCTACGGCTACATGGTGAAGGCGATCGGCGGCAACGTCCGGGCGGCCGGCTTCGCCGGCATCGCCACCGACCGCGTCCGCTTCCTCAACCTGGTGCTGAGCGCCGGCTGCGCCGCCATCGCCGGCGTCGTCTACATCGCCTATTTCCGTTCCTTCAACACGCTGGCCGGCACGCTGCGCGAGCTCGACGTCATCGCCGCGGTAATCATCGGCGGCGGCAGCATCTTCGGCGGCTACGGCTCGGTGCTGGGCTCCCTCGCCGGCGCCGCGGTGATCACGCTCCTGCGCGGGCTGATGTCGCTGCAGATCATCACGCCGGGCGGCTCCTTCGTCATGCCGCAGCACTGGGTCAATGTCGGCATCGGCGTCATCCTGATCGCCGCCGTGCTGCTCGACATCTGGATCCGGCAGGAGGGCATCATCGGCCAGCTCGTCGACCGCTTCCGGCGCAGCGCCGGCGGCGCCCCACCCGCCCGAGCGAAGCGCGCCACCCCGTGAGCGAAGCGGTCATGCCATGAGCGATGCGGTCACCCCGGTCGTCGAGATGCGCGGCATCTCCAAGTCGTTCGGCGCCGTCCAGGCGCTGGAGAACGTCAGCCTGCGGCTCGGCCCCGGCGAGGTGCTGGGCCTGGTCGGCGACAACTCGGCCGGCAAGTCGACCCTGATGAAGGTGCTGTCCGGCGCCTACAGCAAGGATTCCGGCGCCATCCTGATGGAGGGCCACGAGGTCAGCTTCGCCACCCCGCACGACAGCCGCGGCCGCGGCATCGAGATGATCTACCAGGACTTCGCGCTGTGCGGGAACATGGACGTCGCCGCCAACATGTTCCTCGGCCGCTGGCCGACCCGCGGCTTCTTCGTCGACAAGCGCAAGATGGAGCAGGAGGCGCGCAAGGTGCTCGAGCGGCTGCGCGTCGAGATCGCCTCGGTCAACCTGCGGGTCGAGAGCCTGTCGGGCGGCCGCCAGCAGCTCGTCGCCATCGCCCGCGCGGTCACCTTCAACCCGAAGGTGCTGATCCTCGACGAGCCGACCGCCAATCTCTCGGTGCCGGCCACCGAGCGGCTGCTCGAGCTGATGCTCGACCTGAAGCGGCAGGGCGTGGCGCAGATCATCATCAGCCACCGGCTGCAGGACATCTTCGCCGTCGGCGACCGCGTCATGGTGCTGAAGCGCGGCCGCGGCGTCGGCGAGCGCCGCATCGCCGAGACCACCGAGGACGAGGTGCTGGGCCTGATCGTCCAGGGCGACGCGGTCGAGCAGACCAGCCGCGAATGAGGCGGCGGCTCCCCGGCCTGCTGCTGGCGCTGGCGCTCGGTATCGCGGCGGGCGGTCGCGCCGTTGCAGCCCCGCTCGACCTGGTCGCCGAGATCCCCGTCGGCGCCGAGCCGCTCGGCATCGCGCTGGCGCCGGACGGCGCGGCGCTGGTGGTGGCGGCCGGCGAGAAGGCGCTCTATCGGCTGGCGACGCCCGCCGAGGGCGAGCCACCCGCCATCGCCGGCCGGCTCGACCTCGCCGCCGAGGGCCGGCTCAACCGCGTCGTGGTGGCGCCGGAGGACGGCACCATCTACGTCACCGCCTCGGTCGCGGGCCAGGTGCTGGCGATCCGGCCGGACCTCAGCGCCGTCGCGGCGCGCATCGCCGTCGGCGCCTTCCCCCAGGGCATGGCGCTGTCGCCCGGCAAGCTCTGGGTCGCCGATTCCGGCGACGGCACGGTGGCGATGGTCGACCGCGCCCAGGGCACCGTGCTGCAGCATCTCGACGGCGGCGACCGGCCGCAGAGCGTCGCCGCCGACCTCGCCGCCGGGCGGCTGATCCTGGTCAAGAGCACGACGCGCGCCCTCTGGCTGTTCAGCCTCGCCGACGGCAGCGCCGCCGGCCGCTGGGAGCAGGGCGCCTTCGTCCGCCCGATGGACCTCGCCGTGCTGCCCGAGGGCGGCGCGCTGCTCGCCGACGCCGGCGCCGACCGGCTGCTGCATCTCGGGCCCGACGGCGCGGTGCTTGCCAGCATCGCGCTCGCCGACCCCGGCTGCGAGGATTGCGGCGAGGAGTTCACCCCGATGGCGGTCGCCCTCTCGCCCGACGGCCACGTCGCGGCCGTCGCCAGCCGCAACGGCGCGCTCAGCCTGATCGACGTCGGCACCGACCGCCTGCTGCTCTCGCGCCGAGTCGGCAAGGACCTGCGCGGCGTCGTCTTCGACCGCACCGGCCGGCGCCTGCTCGCGACCAGCTTCGCCGAGGGCAAGGTGCTGGTCGTGCAGGGCCCGGGCCAGGCGCTCGGCCCGTGAGGGGCAGCCGGTCCGCGGCCGCTCCCCGGCGATAGCCTTACAATGAGCCTGTCGAAGGGGAGGCCGGGCCGGCCTCTCAGGCGACCTCGACCTCGTCCCAGAATCCGACCCAGTGGTCGACCTTCTGCATCGCCGGCTTCGGCTTCTCGTAGGACCAGGCGGCGCGCTCGCTCGACGCCGTGCCGTCGGCCACGTCGTAGAACTGCACGCCGTGCGGGCATTCGAGGTCGCTCCCGGTCTTCGGCGCCTGCTTCAGCAGGTCCATGCGCACCGCCTCGCGGGGGAAGTAGACATAGCCGTGGACCTCCTGGGTCCGGTCGCTCTCGGCGATCACCTGGCCGCGCCACACTGCCTTCATGGTCACTCTCCGTCGGTCGCTCCGGCGGCTCGGCCGCCCTGCCGGATCAGCTCCATATGGGCGTCCGCGAAGCGCTCGGCCAGCCTGTCATAAAGGGCGACCGCCTCGGGCCGCGGCTCGACGGTACGGTCGAACCGCACCATGGCGGCCGCCGCCGCGGCCTGGCTGGCATGGAGCCCGGCGGCCACCGCGGCGAGCGCGGCGCAGCCGATCAGGCCGGCCTCGGTCGCTTCCGGCACCGCCACGGGCAGGCCGAAGACGTCGGCCTTGATCTGCACCCAGACCGGGCTGCGCGCGCCGCCGCCGCTCGCCACCCGCCGGGTCAGCGGCGGGGCCGCCGCGCGCAGCGGGCCGAAGGCCTCGCGCGAGGCCAGGCACACGCCCTCCATCACGGCGCGGACCAGGTGGCCCTTGCCGTGCCGGGCCGACAGGCCCTTGAGCTCGGCGCGGACATGGGCGCGGCCGAAGGCCCGCTCGCCGCCGAGGAAGGGCAGGAAGAGCAGCCCCTCGGCGCCCGGCTCGACCGCGCCGGCGAGCTCGGAGAGCGCGGCATAGGGCGTGGCCGGGTCGGCGAAGGCGCGCCGCGCCCAGGCCAGGCTGTCGCCGCCGGCATCGACGATGGTGAACGGCACCCAGTCGGAGCCGACCCCCGCGAGGTTCATCGCCTCGGGCGCGGTGATCGGCGCCGGCGCGTTGAGCGACAGCAGGTTCGAGGTGCCGGTGATGTCCGAGCCCTGGCCCGGCCCGACCACGCCGGAGCCCAGCAGCGAGACCAGGAAGTCGCCGCCGCCCGCCACCACCGGCAGCCCGGCCGGCAGGCCGGTCGCCGCCGCCGCGGCCCGCGTCACGCCGCCGATCACCGCGTCCGAGCGCACCGGCGCCGCGAGCTTGCCGAGGTCGACGCCCAGCGCCGCGGCCAGCGCCGGGTCGTAAGTGCGCCCGGCGGCATCGAGCAGGAAGCTTCCCGAGGCTTCCGAGAAGTCGGTGGCGGCCTCGCCGGTCAGGCGGAAATTGACGAAGTCCTTCGGCACCAGCAGCCAGCGTGCTGCGTCGTAGACGGCGGGCTGGTGCCGCTTCATCCAGGCCGCCTTGAAGCCGACCCAGGCGGGGGAGGGCGGGTTGGCGGCGCGCGCGGCGAGCGCAGCGGCGTCGGGCCGGGCGGCGAACGCGGCCACCCCTTCGGCGGCGCGCTTGCAGTTCCACAGCTGCACCGCCTCGGTCAGGCAGCGCCCGTCGGCGGCGACCGGCACCGGCCCGTGCATCTGGCCGCAGCAGCCGATCGCGGCGAGCCGCCCCGCCGCCCCCGGCACGGCGCCCAGCACCTCGCCGATCGCCGAGCGCACTCCGGCCCACCAGGCCTCGGGATCCTGCTCGGTCCAGCCGGGCTGGGGCACGGTCTGCTCATGCGGCCGGCTCGCCACCGCCTCGAGCCGCCCCGCCGGGTCGACCAGCCCGACCCGCACGCTCTGCGTCCCGACATCGACGGCGAGCAGCAGCGGCGGCGCCATGCTCAGCCCCGCGCCGCTTCGGCCGCTGCCAGCAGCGCGGCGTCGGCGGCGTCGTCGAGGGTGAGGCCGAACACCTCCTCGATGACCGCCGACCAGCCGAAGACGAAGTAGCGGAAGCCGTCGGCCACCGTCAGCCGGCGGGCGGCCGCCTGCGCCTCGGCCTGGTGCAGGAATCCGAGTGCGCCGCGATAGTTGAACTCCCAGGCGATGCCGCCCTCGGGGAATCGGGCGGCGTTGGAGAGCGGCGAGCCCGGCCGGTCCTTGCCCAGCCCGGTGCCGTTGGCGACCAGGCTGCCCGGCGGCAGCGCGGCCAGCAGCCGGTCGTGGTCGGCGGCGCCGGCGACCTGCAAGTAGCGCACCGCCTCGGCGCCGGGCAGGCCGGCGAGATGAGCCCGGCAATGCTCGAGCCGCGCGGCGGCGATGTCGGTGATGGCGATCGCCGCCGGCCGCTCGCCGGCCGGCCGGCCGAGCAGCGCCGCGGCCAGCGCCAGCCCGGCCCCGCCGGAGCCGAGCAGCAGCGCCTCGGCCCGCGGCCGCTCGCGCCACCAGCCCGGCCCGGCGATGGCGTCGAGCGCGCGGCCGGCGGTGATCGGGTCCTTGGCGAAGCCCGCCAGCCGTCCGTCCGTCCGGCGGACGATGGCGCTGACCTCGCCCAGCCGCCGCGCCCAGGGATCGAGCGCGGCGAACAGGTCGCCCGCCATCTCCAGCACGGCGATCTTGTGGGTGGTGACCAGGGCGCCGCGCACCTCGGCGTCGGCGGCCAGCGCGGCGATCGCCGGGCGCAGCGCCGCGGCATCGACGCCGACCGGCAGGTCGACGCCGCGCAGCACCGCCCCCTCGAGGCCGAGCAGCGCCGCCCAGCGCGGGAACACGCGGTTGATCAGCGATCCGCCGGTGCTGACCCCGATGAAGACGAGGACGGCCATGGCGCCGATCCGCACCTCCCTCATTGTCATTGCCGGGCTTGACCCGGCAATCCAGGCACCGCCGCGGACTGGATGCGCCCTTGTTGCTCCCTGGCGCCGGCCCGCCCTGGCCTTGCTTGACAGCCTCGACGGCAGCGGACCGTAATGCGCCATGATCGCGAGGACGACAGCATGACGGCCTGGTACGAGCGGCCGGAGACGGTCGAGGCCGGGCTCCGGATGCTGGCCGACCGACCCCGCACCATCCTCGCCGGCGGCACCGACTTCTATCCGGCGCGGGTCGAGCGGCCGATGGCCGAGGATGTGCTCGACATCACCGGCATCGCGGCGCTGCGCGAGATCGCGGAGACCGCGGACGAGGTGCGGATCGGCGCCGGCGTGACCTGGACGCAGCTGGTCGAGGCCACGCTGCCGCCCTGCTTCGACGGGCTGAAGCAGGCGGCGCGCGAGGTCGGCGGCCGGCAGATCCAGAATGCCGGCACGGTGGTCGGCAATCTCTGCAACGCCTCGCCGGCGGCCGACGGCATCCCCAACCTGCTGGCGCTCGACGCCCAGGTCGAGCTCGCCTCGATCGATGGCACCCGCATCCTGCCGGTCGCCGCCTTCGTCACCGGCAACCGCCGCACCGAGCGCGGCCCGGAAGAGCTGGTCACCGCCATCCTGGTGCCGAAGCCGCGCCGCCCGGCGCCGCGCCGTCTTCCTCA
Source organism: Dongiaceae bacterium (assembly GCA_046349435.1). Lineage (GTDB taxonomy): Bacteria > Pseudomonadota > Alphaproteobacteria > Dongiales > Dongiaceae > JAXMCI01. The sequence goes on from JAXMCI010000015.1 coordinate 147,788, forward strand.
AGCTCGGCGCGCGCAAGTACCTGGTGATCTCCATCGTCATGGTGGCGGCGATGCTGGAGGCGGCCGAGGACGGCACGGTGGCGGCGGCGCGGGTCGCCGTCGGCGCCTGCTCGGCCGTGGCGCGCCGGCTGCCGGCGCTGGAGCAGGCGCTGGCCGGCCGGCCGCTCGGCCCGGGGCTGGCGGCGACCTCGTCCGGCCCGAGCATCTCGCCGCGCTGACGCCGATCGACGACGTCCGCGCGCCGGCCGGTTACAGCCGCGACGCCGCCCTCGAGCTGGTCCGCCGCGCGCTCGCCGCGGCGGCGGCGCGGTGACGGCGACCCTCACCCCGACCCTCTCCCGCAGGCGGGAGAGGGAGCGGCGGCGCCGCTTCGTTCCCTCGCCCGCGCAGCGGGGGAGGAGGGCCGTCGCGCCGGCGACGGGAGGGTGAGGCATCGGCGCACCACCTTTCCTGCGGTCCTAGGCATGTTCACGTTCTACAAGTTCACCCTCAACGGCCGGCCTTGCGCGGTCCAGGCCGGCCTTGCGCCGGCTGGCCGACGTGCTGCGCGAGCAGTGCGGGCTCACCGGCACCAAGGTCGGCTGCAATGCCGGCGATTGCGGCGCCTGCACGGTGCTGCTCGACGGCGCCCAGGTCTGCGCCTGCCTGGTGCCGGTGGCGCAGGCGGCGGGGCGCAGCGTCACCACCGTCGAGGGGCTCGCCGACGGCGAGCTCTCGGCGCTGCAGCAGGCCTTCCACCGCCACGGCGCGGCGCAGTGCGGCATCTGCACGCCGGGCATGCTGATGGCCGCCGCCGACCTGCTGCGCCGCGAGCCGTCGCCCGACGCCGAAGCGGTCGAGGCGGCGCTCGGCGGCGTGCTCTGCCGCTGCACCGGCTACCGCAAGATCGTCGAGGCGGTGCTCGACGCCGCCCGGCCGCAGCCGCTGCCCGACGCGCCGCCGGCCGGCGCAGCGGTGGGCGCGCGGATCCCGCGGCTCGACGGCATCCCCAAGCTCGACGGGACGGAGCGCTTCGGCGCCGATGCGGCGCCGGAGGACTGCCTCTGGCTGCGCGCGGTGCGCTCGCCCCATGCCAGCGCCCGCTTCACCCTCGGCAGCTTCGACGCGCTCCACGCCCGCTATCCCGGCCTGGTCCGCGTGCTGACCGCGGCGGACGTGCCGAGCAACGGCTTCGGCATCTACCCCGACATCAAGGACCAGCCGGTGCTGGCCGACGGGCTGGTGCGCTATCGCGGCGAGGCGGTGCTGGCGCTGGTCGGCGACGCCGATACCATCGCGCGCATCGCCGATGCCGAGCTGCCGATCGAATGGCAGGTCCTGCCGCCGCTCGACACGCTCGACAAGGCGCTGGCCGCCGGCGCGCCGGCGCTGCACGCGGCGAGGCCCGACAACGTCCTGGTCCGCGGCCGGGTGCGCAAGGGCGACCTCGAGGCCGGCTTCGCCGCCGCCGCGGCGGTCGCCGAAGGGGCCTGGGAGACGAGCTTCGTCGAGCACGCCTATATCGAGCCGGAGGCCGGCTATGCCCGGCGCGCCGGCAACCGGCTGGAGATCTCCGCCTGCACCCAGACGCCCTACATGGACCGCGACGAGGTGGCGCTGGTCATGGGGCTCGACAAGCAGCAGGTGCGGATCCTGCCGACCGCCTGCGGCGGCGGCTTCGGCGGCAAGCTCGACCTGTCGCTGCAGCCGCTCATCGCCGTCGCCGCCTGGCTGCTCGACCGGCCGGTGCGCTGCACCTACACGCGGCCGGAATCGATGCGCTCCACCACCAAGCGCCATCCCGCCCGGATGCAGGCCCGCTTCGCCTGCGACGCCGCGGGCCGGCTGACCGCGGTCGATTTCCGGGGCGACTTCAACACCGGCGCCTACGCCTCCTGGGGGCCGACCGTCGCCAACCGCGTGCCGGTCCATGCCAGCGGACCCTACTTCGTGCCGGCGGTGCGGGCGGAGACCCGCGCCGTCTACACCAACGCCCCGCCGGCCGGCGCCTTCCGCGGCTTCGGCGTGCCGCAATGCGCCGTGGTGCACGAGGCGCTGATGGACGAGCTCGCCGGCAAGGTCGGCATCGACCGGCTGGAGTTCCGGCTGGTCAACGCGCTGCGGGCCGGCCAGGCGACCGCCACCGGCCAGGTGCTGGCGGCGAGCGCCGGCCTGCCGCTCTGCCTCGAGGCGCTGCGCCCGGCCTGGCGGCGGGCGCTGGCCGCCGCCGAGGCGCACAACCGCGCCCCGGGCGGCACCACCCGGCGCGGCGTCGGCATCGGCTGCATGTGGTACGGCATCGGCAACACCTCGCTCTCCAACCCCTCGGCGATGCGGGTTGGCATCGACCGGGCCGGGCGGGTGACCCTCTACAACGGCGCCGTCGATATCGGGCAGGGCTCCAACACCATCATGGCGCAGCTCTGCGCCGACGCGCTCGGCATCCCGGTGGCCGAGCTGCACATCGTCATGGGCGACACCGACCGTACGCTCGACGCCGGCAAGACCTCGGCCTCGCGCCAGTCCTTCGTCTCCGGCAACGCCGCCAAGCGGGCCGGCGAGGCGCTGCGCGGGCAGATCCTGCGGCTGGCCAATGCCGGCGACGGCGCGCGGCTGCGCCTGGCCGGCGGCCGGCTCGCCGTCGAGGACGGCGTCACGGTGCGCGAGATCGACCTCGCGGCGCTGCCTGAGGACGAGCAGGGCGACGTGCTGACCGGCATCGGCCAGTTCGACCCGCCGACCACGATGCTCGACGCCGACGGCCAGGGCGTGCCCTACGCCACCTACGGCTTCGCCGCGCAGCTCGCCGAGCTCGAGGTCGACACCCGCCTCGGCACGGTGCGGCTGATCGGCATCACCGCGGCGCACGATGTCGGCCGCGCCATCAACCCGATGCAGGTCGAGGGCCAGATCCATGGCGGCATCGCCCAGGGTCTGGGATTCGCCCTGATGGAGGACTACGTGCCGGGGGTCAGCGAGAACCTGCACGACTACCTGATCCCGACGGTCGGCGACGTGCCGCCGATCGAGACCATCATCGTCGAGGATGCCGAGCCGCTCGGCCCCTGGGGCGCCAAGGGCATCGGCGAGCCGGCGCTGATCCCGACCGCGCCGGCCATCCTCGGCGCCATCCGGCACGCGACGGGCGCCCGCATCCACCGCCTGCCGGCCACCCCCGACCGGGTGCTGGCGGCGATCCGCGCGGCAGATCTCGCCGAGGCGGCGGAATGAGCGAAGCAGCCCCCCACGAGACCGCCCCCCACGAGACCACCGGCGCGGAGCAGGCGGCCGGCATCGTCGTGTGCGACGCCTGCCCGGTGCTCTGCCGCATCCGGCCGGGCAAGACCGGCGCCTGCGACCGCTACGGCAATGTCGAGGGCAAGCTGGCGCGGCTCGACCCGATGCTGGTGGCCGAGAAGGTGGCCGGGCGGAGCGGCGCCATGGTGCCGTTCCTCGGCGGCGACTGGGACGGCACGCTGGTGCCCTCGGGCGGCACCTTCGTCACCGGCATCGGCGCCGGCACCACCTATCCCGACTACAAGCCGGCGCCCTTCATCGTCGCCAGCCGGCACCAGGGCGTCGACATGGTCACCGTGGTGACCGAGGGCATCTTCTCCTATTGCGGCCTCAAGCTGAAGATCGACACCGACCGCTTCGTCGGGCCGGAGCAGGCGCCGGTCCGCGCCAGGGGCGAGCAGGTCGGCCATGTCACGACGGCGGAGTACGGCTCGCAGATGCTGGCGCTGGGCGGGGTGCGCCACCTCACCGGCGGCAGCAAGAAGGAGGGCGTGGTCACCTGCGACACGCTGCTCGCGCTCTGCAACAAGGGCCGGGTCGAGCTCACCATCGACGGCGGCGCAACGCTCGCCGTCCAGGCCGGCCGGCCGCCGGTGATCAACGGGGTCGAGGAGACGCGCATGCGCGTCGGCTGCGGCTCGGCCACCATCGGCATCTTCGCCAAGCAGTGGCACGGCCATGCCGACGAGGTGATCGTGGTCGACGACCACATCACCGGCGTGCTGAGCGAGCACCAGGCCGGCCGCTTCCTCGGCCTCAGCCCGGCCGGCATCCGGGTGCGCGGCCGCCGCTCCACCCCCGGCCGCTACTTCCAGGTCGCCGAGCCCGGGCTCGGCTGGGGCGGCACCGACGTCAAGGACCCGCTGGGCATCATCGAGAAGATCGACCCCAAAGTGGCGCGTCCCGGCCTGCGGCTGCTGATGGTCAGCACGACCGGGGAGGATTCCGCCTGGTTCGTGCTCGACGAGTCGCTCCGCCCGGTGCCGGCGGCGATGCCCGAGGCGGTCGCCCGGGTGGTCGAGCGGATCGGCGAGAACTGCGAGCCGGCGCTGACCTCGGTGCTGTTCATGGCCGGGGCCGGCGGCTCGCTGCGCGCCGGCGTCACCGAGAACCCGATCCGGCTCACCCGCTCGATCAAGCAGGCGCTGACCCGCGTCACCTCCGGCGGCGCGCCGGTCTATGTCTGGCCGGGCGGCGGCATCACCTACATGGTCGACGTCACCACCATGCCGGACAACGGCTTCGGCTACGTGCCGACGCCGGCGATCGTCGCGCCGATCGAGTTCACGCTGCGGCTCGAGGACTATCGCGCGCTCGGCGGCCATGTCGACTATGTCCGGCAGCTCGACGAGGTCGTGCACGAGCCGCGCGTCCGCCACACCGCCTGGCGGCCGGACAATCCCTGGCCGCTGGTGCCGGCACCTCCCGAGGCCGAGGGCTGAGGCGGCGATGACGGCCGGCGGCCACCAGGCCCGCCGGCTGCCCGACGGGCGGCGGCTGTTCCTGCAGCACGGGCCGATGGACGTGGTGGTCGAGGCCTTCGGCCCGCCCGCCGAGATCAGCCTCGCCTACGCCCAGGCCGAGGCCCGCTTCGCCGGCATCCTGGCCGAGCTGGTTGCCGAACTGCCCCTGCTTCGCCGCCCGGTCGGCGCCGAGCCGCCGGCGCTGCGCGGGCGGGTGGCGCGGCGCATGGCCGCCGCCGTCTGGCCGCACCGCGCCGTCTACGTCACGCCGATGGCGGCGGTCGCCGGCGCCGTCGCCGACGAGGTGCTGGCGGCGATGCTGGCCGGCCGCGGACTCGCGCGCGCCTACGTCAACGACGGCGGCGACATCGCGCTGCACCTGGCGCCGGGCGAGCGCTTCGTCGCCGGGCTGGTCGCCGACCTCGAGGCGCCGGCGCTCGACGGCACCGCCGCGATCACCGCGGGGATGCCGGTGCGCGGCATCGCCACCAGCGGCCGCGGCGGCCGCAGCTTCAGCCTCGGCATCGCCGATGCGGTCACCGTGCTGGCCCGCGACGCGGCGGCTGCCGACGCCGCCGCCACCCTGATCGCCAATTGTGTCGACGTCCCCGACCACCCCGCGATCGAGCGCCGCCCGGCCGCCAGCCTGCGCGACGACACCGATCTCGGCGACCTGCCGGTCACCGTCGCGGTGGGCGCACTGTCGCCCGACGCGGTCGCGGCGGCGCTGGCCGCCGGCGCGGCGGAGGCGGAGCGGATGCTGGCCGCCGGGCTGATCGCGGGCGCCGCGCTGTTCCTGCGCGGCCGGCACCGGGTGGTCGGCGCCGCGGCCTACTCGGCCGGGACGGCGACCCTGGCGCCGGCCGGCAGCCTGCGCCGGATGAAGTAGCCGGGCTCGCGGGTCTGCCGGATCATGGTCGGCAGGATTTCCTTCCACGCCGCCCACAGGCTGGGATAGGCGGGCGGGCAGTCAGCCTTGATCGCCTCGTGCAGCTGCGGCAAAGCGTGGTAGGGCACCATCGGGAACATGTGGTGCTCGACGTGGTAGTTCATGTTCCAGTAGAGGAAGCGGAACACCGGGTTCATGTGGACGGTGCGGCAGTTGAGCCGGTGGTCGAGCACGTCCTCGGCGAGCCCGGCATGCTGGGTGTAGCCGAACAGCACCAGCTCCAGCCAGCCGCCATAGAAGGTCGGCAGCCCGACCAGCATCAGCGGCAGCAGCGCTGCCGAGGCCGATCGACAGACCGGCCGAGGCGGCCAGGATGGCGGCGAAGATGCGCGCCTCGCGGATCACCTTCGGCCGCTCCGCCGCCGGAATGAAGTCCTCCTCCCAGGGCCGCAGCCGGCCGCCGCAATGGCGCAGGATCTTGAGTAGCGACTCGACGCCGGTGTGGAGCTGCAGCAGGTCCATCGGCAGGTAGTGCAGCTTCGGCGGGCGCGGCGCCGCGATCTCCGGGTCACGGCCGACGATGATGGTGTCGGTGTGGTGGCGGGCATGGCTCCAGCGCCACCAGGTCGGCTCGCGCAGGATGAAGAAGCAGGCGAGCCAGTAGACGGCGTCGTTCAGCCAGCGGGTGCGGAAGGCGGTGCCGTGGCCGCATTCGTGCCAGCGCGAATCGCCGGACGAGCCGTAGAGCACGCCGTAGACGAGGAAGAAGGGCACCGCCCACCAGCTGCCCCAGAGCAGCGCGCCCGCCGTGCCGGTGCCGGCCAGCAGCGCCAGCCAGATCGCGGTGTCGCGCAGCGCCGGCCCGTCGCGCCGCTGCATCAGCGCCTTGAGCTGCTTGCGCGGCACCGGGCTGGCGTACCATTTCGCGTTGGCCAGCCCGGCCGCGATCGCCGCCTCGCGCTGCGGCCCGGTCAGCGAGTAGTCGCGGCCCTTCGGCGTCCCGCCCATCGCGGCCTCCTCAGCCCATCCTCAGCCCAGGCGCACCAGCACGCGACCGCCCTCGACCTTGACCGGATATGTGGCGAGGTCGACGCAGACCGGCGCGCCGAGCGCCTTGCCGCTGCGATAGTCGAAGCGGCCATTGTGCTTCGGGCACTCGATCACATTGTCCATGACGAAGCCCTCCGCGAGGTGGGCCTGCTCGTGCGTGCACCAGCCGTCGGTGGCGTAGAAGCCGCCGTCCGGCGCGCGGTAGATCGCGAAGGTGCGGCCGCCGGCGTCGAAGCGCAGCACGTCCTCGGGCTCGATCTCGTCGACGGCGCAGGCCGCGACCCAGCCATCCGCGGGGTTGGTCATGGAGCTGTCACTCCCTGGCATTGCTCGGCCCCAGGGTAGCAGCGCCGCCGCCGCCGCGCGATGGCCTGCGCCGGTTCCTGCGAGGCTCTTCCCCCCCGGCCGGCGATTGGCGATGATCGCGGCGCGGCAATCGACCTGCCGGCGTGAGGAGGGGGATCATGGTGGGCAAAGCCTTGCGTGCGGTCACGGTCGCGCTGTCCGTACTCCTGGCCGCCGGCGCGCCGCTGCCGCCCGCGGCGCTCGCCGACACCCTGCCGGCGCCGCGCCAGCTGGTCTGGCCGCGCACCCTGCCGGGCGCCGAGGGCAGCCTCACCATCTATCAGCCGCAGGTCGAGAGCTGGAAGGACGGCGTGCTGATCGCGCGCGCGGCGATCTCGGTGACGCCGACCGGCGGCGCCCCGGTCTTCGGCGTCGCCGCGATCCGGGCCGAGACCCAGATCGACAAGGCCTCCGGGCTGGTGCTGCTGGCGCCGGTCAGCATCGACAAGGTCGAGATCCCGACCGCGCCGGCCCGCGCCGAGCCGATCCGCGCGCTGCTGCAGTCGAAGCTCCCGGCCGAGGGGCTGACCGTGGCGCTGGCGCATCTCTCGGCCAGCTACGAGGTGGCGCAGGACGTGGCGCAGCAGCAGGAGGCCGTGCCGGTACGCAACGACGTGCCGCAGATCATCTTCAGCCCGGTGCCCTCCGTGCTGGTCCTGGTCGACGGCGCGCCGGTGCTGCGGCCGCTGCCGCCGACGCCCTATCAGCGGGTGATCAACACCCGCGTGCTGCTGGTCCAGGCGCCGGACGGCAGCTTCCACCTGAAGGCGGCCGGGCGCTGGTACGCCGCGCCGGGGCTCGACGCGCCATGGCAGGCCGAGGCCAAGCCGGCCCAGGGCCTGGCGGCGGCCGAGAAGGCCGCCAATGCCGGAACCAAGCCCGACCCGCTGCCGATGAGCGACCCCAAGGCGCCGCCGCCGGTGGTCTTCGTCAGCACCGGCCCGGCCGAGCTCATCCAGACCGACGGCGAGCCGCTCTTCGCGCCGGTCGAGGGCCTGACCCTGCTCGAGCTGCGCAACGGCGACCACGCCATCTTCCTCGACCCGACCTCGAACAGCTACTACGTGCTGGTCTCCGGCCGCTGGTTCCGCGCCGGCCAGGTGGCGGGCCCCTGGAGCTACGTGCCGGGCGAGCAGCTGCCGGCCGACTTCGCCCGCATCCCGCCCGACGATCCGAAGGCCGCCGCGCTCGCCTCGGTGCCGGGCACGCCGCAGGCCAGGGAGGCGGCGATCCAGACGACCATCCCGCAGACCGCCACGGTGCAGCGCGGCAAGTCGGCGCTCGTGGTGCCCTATGACGGGGCGCCGCGCTTCGAGCCGATCGCCGGCACGACCCTGTTCTATGCCGTCAACACGCCGATCCCGGTGATCAAGGCGGCCGGCCGCTTCTACGCCGTGGCGCAGGGCGTCTGGTTCGTGGCGGCGCAGCCGACCGGCCCCTGGCAGGTCGCGGACTCGGTGCCGCCGGTGATCTACACGATCCCGCCGAGCTCGCCGATCTACTACGTCACCTATGTCCGGATCTACCAGACGACACCGACCACCGTGGTGGTGGGCTACATGCCGGGCTATCTCGGCGTCGCGGTCAGCCCGGCCGGCACCGTCGTCTACGGCACCGGCTATGCCTATCCGCCCTATGTCGGCACGGTCTATTACGGCTATCCGCAGACCTACGGCTACGGCGCCGGCTTCGCGGTCGGCGGCGCCGTCGGGTTCGCCTTCGGCTTCGCCGCGGGCGCCTATTGGGGCGGCGGCTGCACGCCCTACTGGGGACCCTACTGGTCGCACAACGGCAACTACAATTCCTGGAACAACGTCAACATCAACCAGGTCAACATCTACAACAGCTGGAACGGCAACCGCGCGACGGTGACCACCGCCTCGGGCTGGAACAACAACGGCAGCTGGCGCGCCGGCAGCGCCACCGCGTTCAACCCCTATACCGGCGCCACCCGCACGGTGCAGGGCGGGGCGGTGCACAACGACCAGACCGGGGCCAGCGCCGCGGGGGTGCGCAGCGGCTACTACAACCCGCAGACGGGCGCGGCGGCCGGCCAGCGCGCCGGCGTGGCGGTGAACGGCAATGGCGACTACGCCGCCGGCCGCCAGGCCGCCGGCTACAACCCCGAGACCGGCCGCGCCGCCACCGCCAGCCGGACGGTGACCGGCAATGTCCAGGACGGCACGCGCAACGTGAACAGCCAGGGTGCCGCGGTCAACGTGCAGAACCAGTCGGGGGTGGCCTGGAAGAACGGCAACGTCTATGCCGGCCACGACGGCAACGTCTACCAGCGCCAGGAGGGCGGCGGCTGGGAGCAGCAGTCCGGCAATGGCTGGCAGCCGGTGCAGCCGAGCTTCAACCAGAGCCAGACCGGCCAGTCGCTGCAGCGCGACTACCAGGGCCGCGCCAACGGCCAGCAGCGCTACCAGTCCTGGAGCGGCGGCGCGGGCGGCAATGCCGGGGGCGCCCAGCAGCCCTTCTGGGGCCAGGGTCGCGCCCGCGGCCGCTGAGGCCAGTGGCGGCGGGCGCCCGGGATCGGGCTGCCGCCGCCCCTGAGGTGCCCCCTGCCCGTCCGGACCGGGCCCCGCTCGGCCGCCCCGGCACCCCGGCAGAAGCCGGAGGCGACAGGATTCTTGCGGCTTTCCGGCTGGCACGCGCAAGAAGTCCGGCGACCGCAATCTGCTACCGATATTCTTATGCAGATTGTCATTCATGCATATTTAGCAGATCGCAATCTATGTATATTGTGGCACTCTCCAGATTGTTGTTGGCATTGTAAACTTTGCCAACTGTCAAGCTGGAGGATTCTTTATCATGCATGGGATGTACAGGATGGGCGGCATTGCGGTGCTTGCCCTCGGGCTGGGCGCGCTGATGGGTTGCGCCAATCAGGGCAGCGCGGTGCCGGCCGGCGTGGCCAAGCCGGTGGCGGCCGCGGCGATCGCGCCGGCGCCGGCGCCGGTCTACCAGACCGGGCAGAAGTTCAGCTACTCGGACGGCACGGCGACGATCGTCCAGACGGTCACGGTGTCGTCGGACGGGGTGCAGAGCTGGACCAGCAGCGACGGCTGGGAGTGGAGCAAGAAGGCCTATCTCGAGCGCGGCCGCAGCTGGAAGAGCAAGGATGGCGAGATGGGCCGCCAGGACTTCACCGCCGATCTCGATGCCATCTTCCCGCTGCAGGTCGGCAAGACGGTGACGACGCAGTACAGCGGCAGCTCCAACAAGGACGGGTCCTGGACCGGCACCCAGACCTGCAACGTCGCCGATACCGAGAGCGTCACGGTGCCGGCCGGCACCTTCGACACCTACAAGGTGGTGTGCCGGTTCGGCAAGAACCCCGACCAGCCCTACACCACGATCACCCACTGGTACGCGCCGAAGGCGGGGACCGACGTGCTCTACAAGGAATACACGCCGGACCGGGGCAAGGACGAGCTGATGCAGCTCGTGCCGAACGCCGCCTGAGACCGACCCGCGGCCCTCACGCCGGCCCCGCCCGGCGTGGGGGCTCCGCGCCGAGTCCGCGCACGGCCGCCTCCGTCGCGGCGGCGATCTCCTCCCAGCCGGCGCGGTCGTCGGCGGTTCCGGCGAAGCGCAGCGGCTCCCCGATGGTCAGCGCGAGCCGGCCCGGCCGCGGCCAGCGTCGGTGCGGCGGCAGGGCGGCGAAGGTGCCTTCGAGCCGGCAGGGCACCACCGGCACGTCGGTGCCGGCGATCAGCGGGCCGAGGCCCGGCTTGAACGGCGCCATGCGGCCGTCGCGGCTGCGCGTGCCCTCGGGGAACAGGATGTAGATGGCGCGCTCCTCGACCAGCCGGCGCCGCAGCTCGGCGATGGCTGCCGGGCCGGCGCGGCGGCGCTGCAGCGGCAGCGCGTTGAGCGCCAGCACGGCGAAGCCGGCGCTCGGCAGGCCGGTGAAGAAGGTGTCGGCGGCGGCGATCGGGAAGACACGGTCGCACCAGCGCAGCGGCAGGGCGGCGGACAGCGTCAGCGCGTCGAGATGGCTGCTGTGGTTGGCGACCAGGACGATGGGCGGCGCGGCGGGCAGAAGCTGCCGCCCGGAAACGGCCAGCCGGTGGTACAGGCGCAGATAGGACCGGATCCAGCCCTGCCAGGCGAGGTGGCCGCAGGTGCCGATCAGGCCGCTCTCGCGCCGCAGGCTGGTCAGCTGCTGGCGCAGGCTGAGCCCGTGATCGGCGGCGGGGCGGAGCTGCCAGGGCTCCATCGCGGCTCCCCGGCTCAGGATCCGGTGATGATGCGGGTCGGCTGGTCGAGGCCGAAGCCGTTGAAGTACCCGATATAGTGGAAGGCGGCCGGGGCCACCAGCAGCAGGCTGTTGAAGCGGTCGAGCACGCCGCCATGGCCGGGGATGATGGTGCCGCTGTCCTTGATCCCGACGTCGCGCTTGATCGAGGACAGGGTGAGGTCGCCGAGCTGGCCGAGCGCGGCGACGATCAGGCCGAGGCCGATGCGGTGCGGCAGCCCGGCCATCGGCGTGCCGGCGAAGACCGGCCCGCCGAGCAGCGTCACCAGCAGCGTGGTCAGCAGCAGCGCGCCCAGCGCGCCGCTCACCGACTTGTTCGGGCTGGTGGCGGGCAGCAGCTTCGGGCCGCCCAGCGACTTGCCGACGATGAAGGCGAAGACGTCGTTGGCGGCGACCGCGAGCAGCAGCAGCAGGACGATCGGCCGGTAGCTCCAGTCGTCGGCCATGTAGCCGAGATGGCCGAGGCCGCTGCCGAGCAGCAGGAAGCCCAGCATGCCGAGCGCGACGCGCTGGATATAGCCCTGCGGCCGGTCGAAGGGGATGGTGCAGATGGCGATCAGCACGGTGACCAGCGGCGTCAGCGCCATGAAGAAGTGGTACCAGTGGTCGAGGCTGGCGAAGGTCAGCAGCAGGATGCCGAGCACGATGCAGAGGCTGATCGCCTTCTCCCGGAACAGGCCGGTGGCCCGGGCATATTCGCGGTAGCACCACAGGCTGAGCACGCAGACCGCGGCGATCGTCCAGAAGGCGCCGAGCAGCACCGGGCCGATCATCAGCGGCAGCAGCACCATCCAGGAGAGCGTGCGCACCCTGAGCTCGCGGTGCAGCGCCGGCGGCAGGCCGCGCAGCCGGGCCAGCAGCTCGATCGCCGGCAGGGCCAGCAGCAGCACCGCCGCCGCGGCCAGCGTGATCCACAGGGTGACCGGCCGGTCGAAGGCGTGCCACCAGCCCCAGAGGCGCTCGCCGGCCAGCGTCATAGCGCCCGCGCGACGATGATCAGCCGGCGCACGGCGGTGGCCAGCGAGCCGGCCAGGATCACCGTCAGCCCGATGGCGGCCAGCGGCAGGCCGAGCGGCGCCGGCGGCGCCAGGCCGGCGAGCCGCCACAGCCCCGCCGCCGCCGCGACCAGGATCACAGCCAGCATGCGCTGCTGCTTGGCCATCGGGCCGGCGAAGGTGGCGGGGGCGCCGATCGAGACGCCGAGCGTGCGCAGGTAGGCGGTCAGGATGGCGGCCGCCGCGGCGGCGTAGCCCAGCTCCGGGATGCCGCCCTCGGCGTAGCCCAGCCCGATCAGCACGGCGGAATCGGCGATGCGGTCGGGCACGTCGTTGTAGAGCTCGCCGCGGCGCGAGGCGGTCCGGGTGCGGATCGCCACCATGCCGTCGAGCATGTTGCAGGTCAGCCGGAACGGCACCAGCAGCGCGGCGGCGAGCCAGGCCCAGGGCGTCGGCCAGGGCGCGGTGGTGGCGAGCGCGGCGCCGGCGACGAGCGCCGCCGCCATGCCGGCGAGCGAGATGCCGTTGGCGGTGGCGCCGCGCGCGGCGAGCCAGGCGGCCGCCGCCTCCGACACCGCCCAGTTGCGCGCTGCGATCGGGCGCCGGTTGCCGATCTCCATCGCCTCAGCCCTGCGCCACCGGCGCGGCCGCGGCGGGCGGCGGCACCGCCTTGCGGTTCTGGCGCCGCTCCTCGATGCGCTGCAGCACGACGAAGAAGGAGGGCACGAAGACGACGGCCAGCAGGGTCGAGGCGAGCATGCCGGAGAATACCGCGATGCCGATCGAGCGTCGCGCATTGGCGCCGGCGCCGGTCGCCATCACCAGCGGCACGACGCCGAGGATGAAGGCGAAGGAGGTCATCAGGATCGGGCGGAAGCGCAGCCGCGCCGCCTCGGCCGCCGCCTCCTCGATCGGGGTGCCGGAATGGCGCCGCAGGTCGCGGGCGAACTCGACGATCAGGATGGCGTTCTTGCTGGCCAGCGCGATCAGCAGGATCAGGCCGATCTGGGTATAGAGGTTGTTGGCGATGCCGAGCCAGGTCAGCGCCGCCACCGTGCCGAGCAGCGCCAGCGGCACCGCCAGGATGACGCCGAGCGGCGCGATCCAGCTCTCGTACTGGCCGCAGAGCACGAAGTAGACGAGCAGCAGGGCGAGCCCGAAGACGTAGTAGATCTGGTTGCCGACGATCTTCTCCTGGTAGGACATCGCGGTCCATTCGTAGCCGGTGCCGTGCGGCAGGGTGGCGTCGGCGATCTGCTCCATGATCGACATCGCCTGGCCCGAGCTGAATCCCGCCGCCTGCGATCCCACGATGGTCGCCGAGGGGTAGAGGTTGTAGAGGCTGATCAGCGACGGGCCCTGCACCGGCGCGATGTCGAGCAGCGTGCCGAGCGGCACCAGCTGGCCGCTGGCGTTCGGCACCTTGAGCTGGCGGATGCCGTCGATCTGGCTGCGGTAGCTGCCGTCGGCCTGGGCGTAGACCTGGAAGACCCGGCCGAACTTGTTGAACTGGGCGATGAAGCTCGATCCCAGGTAGGACTGCAGCGCGGCGAAGACGTTGCCGACCGGCACGCCCACCGTCTCCGCCTTGATGCGGTTGACGGTGACGGAGAATTGCGGCGTGCCCTCGCGGAACGAGGTGCTGAGCCGCTGCAGCGCCGACTGGCCCTGGCCGGCGCCGATGATCGCCCGGGTGATGCTGCCGAGCTTGGGATAGTCGAAGCTGCCGTCCTTCAGCTCGGTCTGCATGGTGAAGCCGCCGGAATTGCCGATGCCCTGGATGGCCGGCGGCACCAGCACGAAGCTGGCGCCGTCCTCGAACTTGTCGAGCTGGGCGTTCAGGTTCCGGTAGAGCGAGGCGAGGTCCTCGCCCTTGCCGCGCTGGCTCCAGTCCTTGAGGATGACGTAGGAGACGCCGCCATTGGCCAGCGTCGCGTTGTTGTCGAGGACCGAGACGCCGCTGATGTTGATCACCTGGTCGACGCCCGGCGTCGCCTTGGCGATCTTGCCGACCTCGGCCATCGCCGCCTTCGTTCGCTCCAGCGAGGCGCCGTCGGGCAGCTGCACGCCGATCAGCACGTAGCCCTGGTCCTCGATCGGCAGGAAGCCGGTCGGCACCCGCGAGATGCCCCAGCCGGCCAGCACGATGAGGCCGAGCGCGATCGCCACCATCAGGCCGCTGTGGCGCACCATGCGGCGGATCAGCCCGGCATAGCGCCGCTCCGCCGCGTCGTAGACCCGGTTGAAGCCGCGATAGAAGAAGTTGCGCTTCTCCGGCGGCACCGACGGCCGCAGCCACAGCGCGCACTGGGTCGGCTTGAGGGTGGCGGCGTTGACCGCGCTGATCACCGCGGTGGCGGCGATGACCAGGGCGAACTGGCGGTAGAGCTGGCCGGTGAGGCCGGGCAGGAAGGCGGCCGGGATGAACACCGACATCAGCACCAGCGTGATGCCGATGATCGGGCCGAACAGCTCGCTCATCGCCTTGATCGCCGCGTCGTGCCCGGACATGCCGTGCTCGATGTGGCGGGCGGCGCCCTCGACGACGACGATGGCGTCGTCGACCACGATGCCGATCGCCAGCACGATGGCGAACAGGGTGGAGAGGTTGATGGTGAAGCCCATCGCCGCCATCGCGGCGAAGGCGCCGATGATGGTGACCGGCACGGTGGTGGCGGGCACCAGCATCGCGCGCCAGTCCTGCAGGAACAGCAGGATCACCACCAGCACCAGGATGCCGGCCTCGATCAGCGTGCGGTAGACCTCGTCGATCGAGGCGGTGACGAACAGCGTGGTGTCGAACGGGACGCCGTAGACGAGGCCCTGCGGGAAGCTGCGCGACAGCTCCTGCATCTTGGCCTTGACCGCGCCCGCCACCTGCAGCGCGTTGGCCTCGGGCAGCTGGTAGATCGCCAGCCCGGCGGCGGGATGGCCGTTGAGGGTGAAGGCCTGGCTGTAGGTCTGCGCCGCCAGCTCGACCCGGCCGACGTCGCGCACCCGGGTCAGCCTTCCGCCATTGCCCGGCTCGACCTTGACGATGATGCTGCCGAAATCGTCGGGGTTGTCGAGCCGGCCGTTGACGTTCAGCACGTACTGGAAGTTCTGCCCGGTCGGCACCGGCGGCATGCCGACCTGGCCCGCCGCCACCTCCTGGCTCTGCTGCTGCACCGCGTCGATGACGTCCTTCGGGGTCAGGCCGCGCGCCTGCAGCAGGTCGGGGTCGAGCCAGATGCGCATGGCGTACTGGCCGGCGCCGAAGACGTTGACGTTGCCGACGCCGGGCAGCCGGGCCAGCTCCGGCTGCAGGTTGATGATCCCGTAATTGGCCAGGAACAGGCTGTCGTAGCGGTCGTCGGCGGAGGACAGCGTGACGATCTGCAGGATCGCCGTCGACTTCTTCTGCACCGTCACGCCCTGCGCCTGCACCGCGGTCGGCAGCGAGGCCAGCGCGCTGGCCACCCGGTTCTGCACCAGCACCTGGGCGAAATCGAGGTCGGTGCCGATGTTGAAGGTCACCGTCAGCGTGTAGCTGCCGTCGCTGGCGCTGGTCGACTGCATGTAGATCATGTCCTGGACGCCGTTGACCTGCTGCTCGATCGGCAGCGCGACGGTGTCGATCAGCGTCTGGGCGCTGGCGCCGGGATAGCGGGTGGTGACCTGGACGGTCGGCGGCACGACGTTGGGGTACTGCGCCACCGGCAGCTCGAGCAGCGACACCGCGCCGATCAGGATCATCAGCAGCGCGATGACGTTGGCCAGCACCGGCCGCTCGATGAAGAACTTCGAGAACATGGGGCCGGGCCCTCCGGATGCCGGGACGCTACTGCGCGGACGCGGTCTCGGGCGGCGCCATCTTGGTCCGCGCCGGATCGACGGTGGCGCCCGGCACCGCCCGCGCGATGCCGCCCACCACCACCCAGTCCTCGGCGCCGAGGCCCGATTCCACGATGCGCAGGCCGTCGGAGAGCTGGCTGATCTTGATCGGCTTCTGCTCGACCTTGTTGTCCGGGCCCAGCACCAGCACGTAGGGCCCGCGCTGGTCGTTGCCGATGGCGCGGTCGTCGACCAGGATGGCGTCGGCCTGCTTGCGCAGGCCGATGCGCACCCGCACGAACAGGCCCGGCAGCAGCGCCCCGTTCTTGTTCTCGAGCAGCGCCCGGACGGTCATCGTGCCGGTGCTCGGGTCGACCTGCGGCGACTGGTAGTCGATCGTCCCCTGGTGCGGGAAGCCGGTCTCGGTCTGCAGCCCGACCTCGACCGGCACCGGCCCGATGTCGGCCAGCGTCTTGCCCTTCTTGGCCAGCCCCTCCCTGACCAGCAGCACCTGCCGCTCGCTGACGTTGAAGTAGACGTAGAGCGGCTGCGACTGGACGATGGTGGCGAGCTTGGTCGGCCCGGCATAGCCGACCAGCGCGCCGACGTCGGCGAGGTGGTTGGTGACGACCCCGTCGAACGGCGCCATCACCTGGGTGTAGCCGAGGTTGATCTTGGCGACCTCGGCATTGGCCTTGGCCTGGTCGAGCGCCGCCTGCACCTCGCCGAGCTTGGCGCGCGCCTGGTCGACCACCGACTGCGAGGCATATTGCTGCTTGCCCAGGGTCGACTGCCGGTAGTACTCGGCCTGCGCCTGGGCCAGCGAGGCCTCCTGCTGGGCGACCGCGGCCTTGGCCTGGTCGTACTGCGCCTGGTAGGGCGGCGGCTCGATGACGAACAGCACGTCGCCTTTCTTCACCGCCTGGCCGTCCTTGTACCTGATCTCCGTCAGGTATCCCGCGATGCGCGCCTCGAGGTCGACGGCGTTGTAGGCGTCGGTGTTGCCGGTCAGCTCGAGATAGAGCGTCGCCGGCCCCTTCACCGGCTGGGCTACCGTCACCTTGGGCGGCGGCGGCGGGACGTAGGCGTCCTGCTTGCCGCAGCCGGCGAGCAGGGCCGCCAGCGCGACGGCCGGTACCAGCGCGCGGCGCGGGCCGCGGACGGAGCGGAGCACGCCGCCCCCGCTCGACCGGTCGGACAGAGACAGCATGCGAGACCCCCTGGGACCGGGGGCGGAGCACCGCCGCCGGTTGCGCGCAATCCAAGCCGCGCGGACTATAACAGAGACACGACCGTCATGCGCGGGCGATCAGGGCGAAAGGCGGCGGGTGGTCGGGCTGGGTGGTGATCACCGCCTGGGGCAGGACCGGACGCGCATCGGCCAGCGCCAGGCGGAAGCGGCGCAGCAGCTGCGCCAGCACCAGCGTCGCCTCGGTCAGCGCGAACTGCGCGCCGATGCACACCCGCGGCCCGATGCCGAAGGGCAGGTAGGCGAAGCGGTCGACCGCCGGGGCGCCGGGCATGAAGCGCTCGGGATCGAAGGCGTTGGGCGAAGGCCACAGCCGGCGGTGGCGGTGCAGCACCCAGGGGGAGATCATCATCAGCGTGCCCGGCGCGATCGCCCGGTCGCCGATCGCGTCGCGGCCGATCGCCTGGCGGACCATGAGATAGGCGGGCGGGTAGAGGCGCAGCGTCTCGCTGACCACCGCACGGATCCAGGGCAGCGACTCCATCGACGCCGCCTCGCCCGCGCCGGCCGCCTCGGCCGCCGCCCGCTCCTGCGCCGCCGGGGCCGAGGCCAGCAGGTAGCAGGACCAGAACAGGGTCACCGCCGTGGTCTCGTGCCCGGCGACCAGCATCGTCGCCACCTGGTCGCGCAGCTCGACCGGCGCGAAGCCGGCCCCTGTCTCCGGGTCGCGCGCCGCCAGCAGCAGGTCGAGCAGGTCGCGCGGCGCGGCGTCGGCGGGCAGCGCCAGCCGCTCGGCGATCACCCGCTCGATCAGCCCCATCCAGCCGCGGCCGAAGCGCCGCCGCGCCAGGTCGCGCAAGGTCGGCACCTCGATCGGCAGGATCAGGTCGAGCGGGTAGGGCCGGCCGAGCCGGGCGGCGTAGCGGGTGAGCCGGTCGCGCAGCTCGACGCCATGGCGGCCCATCTCCAGCGAGAACATCGAGCGGCCGGCGATCTCCAGCGCCAGCCGCTGCATGACGGCGAGCAGGTCGACCGGCTGCGGCGCTCCGCCCAGCCGGTCGACCGCCTCGGCCGCCGCCGTGGCGACGTGGCGGGCGAGCAGCGGCAGGGTGCGCGGCGCGAAGGCCGGCGCCAGCGTGCGGCGCTGGTGGCGCCACGCCTCGCCCTCGCTGAGGAACAGGCCGCGGCCGATGATCGGCTGCAGGATGCGCAGGGTCGCCGGGGTGCGCCGGTAGTTGTCGGTGTTCTCCATCAGCACCCGGCGGATCGCCGGCGGGCTGTTGAGCAGCAGCCGCGGGCGGCCGAAGAACCGGCCCTCGAGCAGCGTCTCGTCATAGGCCCGCGACGACCAGGCGGTCAGCGCGTTGCGGCGCATCGCCCGGGCCATCGCCACGACGTTGAGCGGCGCCGCCGGCGGCACCGGGAAGGGCGGGACGAAGAGCTCGGCCTGGGTCATCGCCACAGCATGCCGCCGCCGCGCCGCCGGCGCCAGCCCGTGCCGCCGCGCCTCAGAAGCCGCTGCGGCCGAGCCAGACGCCGAGCAGCGCCGCCAGCGAGACGATGGCCAGCGTGCCGTTGATCAGGACGAGCAGGGGCGCCGGGATGCGCCGCACCGTCGGCTGCGGCGGGGGCGCGCCGGGGAACAGCTGGCGCCACACCGCGGCGCAGAAGCAGAAGGCGCTGAACAGCACCAGCAGGGTGCCGGCGCCGACGATCATCCATTCCGGCACCAGCCCGGCGAGCAGCTTCTTGGTGCCGACCCCGGCGGCCAGCGACCCCAGCCCGAGCTGCACCCAGGAGGCATAGGTCCGCTCCGCCGCCAGCACGGTGCGGTCGGCGGCCAGCACGGTCCGCCGCTCGGCTTCCTCCTCGCTTCGGCTCGGCATGGTCCTGCGCTGCTCCGCCGGAGCAACAGCCGCAGCGGCACCGGGGTTGCCGGGGTGGCGGGCGCGCCGGCGGCGGGCGATGATGCCGCCCCACGGCAGCGGCGGGGGCGGAGGCGGCGATGGCGGAGAAGGCGATCCTGATCACCGGCGGCAGCCGCGGCATCGGCCGGGCGACCGCCATCCTGGCGGCGCGCCGCGGCTGGTCGGTGGCGATCGGCTATGCCCGGGACGCGGCGGCGGCCGCCGAGACGCTGGCGGCGATCGAGGCGGCCGGCGCCGCCGGGCTGGCGCTGCGGGCCGACGTCGCCGTCGAGGCCGAGCTGGTCGCCCTGTTCGATGCCGCGGCGGCGCGGTTCGGCGGGCTCGACGGGGTGGTCAACAACGCCGCCATCGTCGCCCCGGCCGCCTGCCTCGCCGACATGACCGCCGAGCGGCTCCGCCGCATCTTCGAGGTCGACGTTCTCGGCGCCTATCTCTGCGCCCGCGAGGCGGCGCGGCGTCTGTCGCGCGACCGCGGCGGCCGCGGCGGCGCCCTGGTCAACGTCTCGTCGGCCGCCGCCCGGCTCGGCGCGCCCTTCGAGTATGTCGACTATGCCGGCGCCAAGGGCGCCATGGACACAATGACCATCGGGCTGGCCCGCGAGCTCGGGCCGCAGGGCGTCCGGGTCAACGCCGTGCGCCCCGGCCTGATCGAGACCGAGATCCATGCCAGCGGCGGCCGCCCCGACCGCGCGGCGCGGCTCGGCCGCGACACCCCGCTCGGCCGTGCCGGCCGCGCCGAGGAGGTCGCCGAGGCGATCCTCTGGCTGCTCTCCGACGCCGCCTCCTACGTCACCGGCGCGCTGCTCGACGTCGCCGCCGGGCGGTAGCCGCCCTCTCGATATTCGCGGCGGCGACGCCATCTCAGTGGCAAGCCGCAAGGGGACCTCCGCGATGAACCGATTCCGCACCGCCTTCCTGCTGCTGGCGCTGGCGCCGGCGGCCGCCTTCGCCGGCAACGGGTCGGACCAGCAGGCCAAGCGCGACATCCGCGAGCTGCACGAGCGCTACAAGGATTTCTACGATTCGGACCGGCCGAAGGCGCAATGCCCGAAATACCCGCCGATCACCTGCACGCCGCCGCTCGACCCGCTGCTCGCCCCGTGTTGCCCGGGGATGGCCCCGACCGGCCAGTAGGCGGGGCCCAGGCGGGGCCGAGGCGGGGCCGGTCCGGGCGAGACAAGCCCGCCCGGAGCCGCTAGGCTCGCGCCCGGTCGGAGCCGCCAGGCTCCGGCCCGGTCGCCACAGCCGTGCCCAGGGAGCCAGGCGGGAGCCATGGACGTCGAGATCCGCAAGTACCTGACCACCGTCGAGGAGATCTTCCACGAGGGCGGCCCCAAGCCGTCGCGGCCGCTGCGCCGCGCCGCCGTCTGCGCGGTGATCCGCAACCCCTATGCCGGGCGCTACGAGCCCGACATCCTGCCGCTGATGGAGGCGCTGAAGCCGCTCGGCCTGGAGATGGCGCGGCGCCTGGTGGCGGCGCTGGGCGGCGACGCCAAGGCGGTCGAGGGCTACGGCAAGGGCGCCATCGTCGGCGCCGCCGGCGAGCTCGAGCATGGCGCGCTCTGGCATTCGCCCGGCGGCTATGCGATGCGCGAGGTGCTGGGCGGCGCCAAGGCGATCGTGCCCTCGACCAAGAAGGTCGGCGGCCCGGGCACCCGGCTCGACATCCCGGTCACCCACATAAACGCCTCCTACGTGCGCAGCCATTTCGACGCCATGGAGGTCGGCATGCCCGACGCGCCACGGCCGGACGAGATGCTGGTCGCCCTGGTGATGACCACCGGGCCGCGCATCCACCACCGCGCCGGCGGGCTGCAGGCGGCGGAGATCAAGGGGGAGGACGGGCTGCGATGAGCGCCGAGATCCGCAAGCTGGTGGTGCTGGTCGAGGAGACCCGCCGCGAGGCCGGCAAATCGGTCGAGCCGCCGACCCGCAAGGCGGCCGCCATCGCCGTCATCCGCAACCCCTTCGCCGGCCGCTACGCCGAGGATCTGGAGGCGCTGATGGCGATCGGCGAGGAGCTCGGCGGCCTGCTCGGCCGGCGCGCCGTGGCGGCGCTCGGCGTCGCGCCGGGAGCGATCGAGAGCTACGGCAAGGCCGCCATCGTCGGCGAGGCGGGCGAGCTCGAGCATGCCGCGGCGATCCTCCATCCCCGCCTCGGCAAGCCGCTGCGCGAGGCGGTCGAGAAGGGCGCCGCGCTGGTGCCCTCGGCCAAGAAGATGGGCGGGCTGGGATCGCCGATCGACGTGCCGCTCGGCCACAAGGACGCCGCCTTCGTGCGCAGCCACTTCGACGCCATCGAGGTCCGCCTGCCCGACGCGCCGCGCGCCGACGAGATCCTGGTCGCCGTCGCGGTCACCGACAGCGGCCGGCCGCTGCCGCGGGTCGGCGGGCTGCAGAAGCACGAGGTCAAGGGCCAGGACGGGCTGCGCTGACGGGCGGGCGGCGGCGCTCCGGCAGACGGCGCGGCCGATCCCGGCCGGCCCCGGGGCGATGCAGCCGCTCCGCGATCTCGAGATCCTGCTGCTGCTGACGCTGGCCAACGGCACGCCGGTGATCGCCGCCCGGCTGCTCGGCAGCCGGTTCGCCTGGCCGCTCGACGGCGGGCTGGTCCTCCCCGACGGCCGGCCGCTGCTCGGCCGCTCCAAGACGCTGCGCGGCCTCGTCCTGGCGCTCGCCGCGACGGCCGCCGGCGCGGCGCTGCTCGGGCTGGGCTGGCGGCTGGGGCTCGCGGTCGGCGCGCTGGCCATGGCCGGCGACCTGCTGTCGAGCTTCGTCAAGCGCCGGCTCGGCCTGGCCTCCAGCAGCCAGGCGCTGGGCCTCGACCAGGTGCCGGAATCGCTGCTGCCGCTGCTCGCCTGCCGCGTCCTGCTCGGCCTCGGCTGGCTCGACGTCGCGGTCCTGGTCGGCGTGTTCCTGGTCGGCGAGCTGCTGGTCTCGCGCCTGCTCTACCGGCTGCACATCCGCGACCGGCCCTACTGAGCCGGCCCGCGCTCCAGCCGGTGCAGCGTGATCTCCGGCCGGCAGTTGAAGCGCACCGGCACCACCGAGGAGCCGCAGCCGACCGAGGTGTAGCCGATCATCGCGTGATAGCGCCACGCGCCGGCGCCGTACCGCCGCGGCAGCCGCGAATCGAGCGTGATCGGCACGGCCCCGGGCAGGCAGATCTGCCCGCCATGGGTATGGCCGGCGAGCAGCAGGTCGAAATCGGCGTGCGCCGCCTGGCGGTAGATCTCCGGGGTGTGCGACAGCAGGATCGAGAACTCCTCGTGCGGGATGCCCAAGGCGGCCTTCTCGATGTTGTCGGCCCAGAAATAGTGGGCGTCGTCGATGCCGGCGAGGTGGATGCGCGCGCCGCCCCGCTCGATCGCGACATGCTCGTTGAGCAGCAGGCGGATGCCCATCGCCTCGATGCCCGGCACCATGCGCACGGAATCGTGGTTGCCGAGCACGCCGTAGACCGGACCCCCGATATGCGAGCGCAGGTCCGCCAGCGCCGCCAGCGTCGGCTCGATCGGGCCGAAGGTGCGGCCGCGATAGTCGCCGGTCAGCACGCAGAGATCGTAGGCGAGGCCGGACAGCATCGCCGTCACCTGGCGCATGGCGCCCGGGTTGAGGTCGAGATGCAGGTCGCTGAGATGCAGGATGGTGAAGCCGTGGAAGGGCTGCGGCAGCGCCGGCGAGACCACCCGGTTGCGCAGCAGCTCGACGCGCTCGGCGTTGCGGTGGCCGCGTCCGTAGAGGCCGGTCAGCCGCAGGACGGCGCGGATCAGCCCGTGGATCGAGTACCAGTTCTCGATGTGGAAGAGGTGGCGCCCGCGGCGGAAGACCTGCGCCTCGTGGTCGGCCTCCAGGCCCAGCCGCTGCCGGGCATGGATCCGGCCCAGCCGGCGCTGCAGCTCCGCGTCTATATCCGGCTTCATCGGCCGAGCATGGGCCCCGGCGCCGCGGGCGGTCAAGCCGGGCGCCGCCGGGGCTCCCCGCCGCGCCCTCGACTCCGGCCCGGCCGGTGTGGGAATATATGCCGGCGGGAGCGGCGGCCCTCGGGGGCGCCCGAGCACGGCCGACGCGCCCCCGCGAATCCGCCCGGCACGCACCGGGCGGCCCGGCCGCGCCGGTGCACCGGCGGGGGCCGGGGGCGCGATCGCAGGGTGCGGCGCCAGATCCGCCTCCCTGCCGCGAGCTGCCACCCCAGACGGTCGGCGGCGCGTCGCCGGCCTGAAAGGCATTGCTCCCATGCGTGTCGTTCGGGTCGTCGTCCAGATCCGGGTCGACCTCGTCGCGCTGCTGCTCGCGGCAGTCGCGGCGCTGGCCGTCCTCGGCTAGACGAGGCGGCCGGGCCCGCGCGCCTGGTCCCGCCGCCTCGGCGGCGGTTCCGTCGCGCGGCGGCGATCGTGGTATAAGAGGCGATGGTCTTCGCGATCCTCGGCCTCGACCACGTCGTCCTGCGGGCGCGCGACGTCGCCGCGATGAGCCGCTTCTATTGCGAGGTGCTGGGCTGCAGCGTCGAGAAGCTGCAGCCGGCGATCGGCCTCACCCAGCTGCGCGCCGGGCGGACCCTGATCGACCTGGTCGACGTCGCCGGCCCGCTCGGCCGCCAGGGCGGAGCGCCGCCCGGCAGCGAGGGCCGCAACATGGATCATTTCTGCCTGCGCATCGAGCCGTTCGACGGGCCGGCGGTCGCGGCCCATCTGCGCCGGCACGGCGTCGAGCCCGGCGAGGTTGTGCAGCGCTACGGCGCCGAGGGCAACGGGCCCTCGCTCTACCTGCTGGATCCCGAAGGCAACACGGTCGAGCTCAAGGGGCCGCCGGCGGCGTAGCCGGGCCGGGAGGTGGCCAACATGGATCTCCCGTTCATCCGGTCTCGCGATGGGAACGGGGACTACGCGAGCTTCTGCACGACCGGCACCGGGAACTTTCCAGCCTGGACCTGCTCGTCGCCACCATACATGCGCAGGACGAGATAGAAGCCTTCGTTCGGGACCGGCAGGAAGTTGGTATCCTCTCCCTTGCCCTTGGTATCGTGGCTCAGCCGGAGCGTGACGGTACCGTCGGCATTCAGCTTCACATGACGGTCGCCCCGGCTGTGGCGATTGAGATCGTTGGCGATCATCAGCATCGTTCTCGAGCCGTAGGCCGTCACAGACCAGAACTGGGAGACGTTGGGGGGCGTAAAGGTGATGACGTAGTCATTCGCCCCGTTCAGGGCGTCGCCGTTCTGGTCCTTGACCATCTGGATGTACGAGGCTTCGACCGGCGGAGCGCCCCACTGCCCGATATAGGTCCCGGCCTGGAACAACAGACGGTCGCCACGACCGAGCTCCTCGCGCGTGCCCAGCGATCTGGTGGCGTTGGTGAGCGTCGGGAGAATTTCCTTCAACCGTTCGACGGCACGTTGCTCGCTGATCTCGGCCGCGGCCAGCTGCTCGGGCGTAGGGCTATTCCTGCCCGCGCCGATCCCGGACTCCTCCAGACCCTCGAGCCAGTGGGCGTCTGCGGTCGCCATGGTGCTGTCCGCCAGCACGAAGTTCACGCGCTCCAGCCAGGAGTTGCCCGAGGGACGAATATACTGTCGAACCTTGGGCTTCGGCCCGTTTTGCCCGAGGAACTCGCTCAGGGTGCGGATATTCCAGTCGTCGACGTATTTCAGCGCCTTCTTCTCATCCTCCACCCCGGTCGCCATCACCCTCCCCATCAGCTTGAGGAAGTTGCTTTCGACGCGGACAACCTCCGTGACGCCATCAGGAACGTCGCCCTTCCAGGTTCGGTTCGCGAACATGAAGCGGCCGCCCTTCGCGCCGCGTGTCCGCTTGCCGAAGAGGCTGGTGGTGTAGTGCCCCATGTCCATGGTGTGGAGCAGCCAGTATCGGCCGTCATCGTGGTCGGGCACCGAGACGATCACCGGCTCGGCAGCGACATCCAGCCAACCCATGAGGTGCAGCGTATCGTTGTTGATCGTCGGATGCGCCGTGTACCTGTCGTCGGCCAGGTGACGGATGATTTGAAAGCGGTTGGCCGGATAGCCCGGTTGCACCATGGTCTCGTAGAGATGCTGATACGCCTTGTCGATGCCATAGGCGTACAGGTATGCGCGATCCGAGATGGCCTGGAGCTCGGGCAGGACGTCTTGCGCCGGCCCGACCTGCTCGATAGCGGGGGGGACCCAGGTGCCTTTGACGAGAGGTTCGTCGGGCCAGTAGGCCCGAATCGTCACGCCGAATGTACCCTTCGGCGAAGGCAGCCAGTTGGAGACGAGGTCTTCCGCGGGCCGGTCCTTTTGCAGATAGATTGTCAGCGAACCATCAGCTGCAAATTGGAGCGTCTTGTTCTTGGTGCCGAGCGAGTATCGTTTCAGGTCGTTGACTTGGAAAAAGTGATGCTCATCATACATGGTGAGCGACCAGAAGCCGCGAACTGGCGGCAGCGCGCCCTTTGCGAAAGTGAGCTTGTAGCGATTTCCACCGTTCAGCCGTCTGCCGGACGCGTCGCGGTACTGGTAGAAATACACCGTTTCTTCGGTCCGGTTTACGAAGATGTTCGATTTGGCCATGGCCAGCCGGGTCAGATAGTCGGTCCCGAAGGCCGCGCCGTTGAAGCCTCGCGTCCAGTTGCCCGGCAGCAGCACGCCGACGTTGCTGAAGCGGAAGAACTCGTCCACCAGTTCTCCTTCGGTTCGCGCCGCAGCCTCGACCATGGCCGCCCTCACGGCCGTGTCGGCCGCCGCCGCTGCGAGCAGCGCCCGCATTTGACCGTAGAGCGCCTCTTCGCCGGGCAGCGGCGGCACCTCGTCCAGCACCGCGCCAAGCTGGTCGAAAAATTTGCCCGGCTCGACCCATTTCATCTCGCCCTGCTCGTCGGCCGGCGAGGGCACGCTTGGGATCTTTCTCCAATCCGTGACCTTCATGCGACCGTCGAATGAGGCGAGCGGATAGAGGGCGATCTGGCTGATGACCTGCTGGATCGCCTCGCGGTCCTGTGCCGTGTCGTCCATGAAGACACGCGGCACGATGACCCCCATGGAGGTCGAAAGCCTGAAGACGCCGGAGATGCCGGCCGGCACCTCTCCCCTCCACTCGTTACCGGTGATGAGGTAGAAGCCCGGCGCGGTGCCGTACTGTCGACCGATTTCGGCCACCTCGTCGGTGCGCTGGTCATAGAAAGCGTAAACCCAGAAGCGGTTGCCGAAGTCCGGGACCTGCAGGACCGCTGGCGACTCGCCGGGCGAAACGATGCCAAATCCGTAAACCACGTCCTGGTTCGGATGTGCGACGTGGCGCTGCAGCGCGTCTACGTAATCCGAGTACATGGCGAGATGGTTCGGCGGCGCCATCGGTGCGCCGCCGACGTAGGTGATGCTCGGGACCCTGCGGAACACCTCACGGCGATTGTGCATATTGACCAGCGGCCAGCCCCAGACATAGGCCAATCTGGCGATCAGGCCCGCATAGGCGGGATGCATTATTGTCCCCGGTACCGGCCCCGCCGGCATATGATCCCTCGGACGCATTGCATCGTTCATGGTCGCCTCTCCCCTTTCGCCGGACCGCGCGGCGTCACCCGCGAATTGGTCGCCGGCAGCTGTCAGTCCAGGTCCTGGCCAAGCGTGGCAGTGGAGACGGATGTTGTCCAGGCACCGGCTCGGTCAGCGTGCGCAACGGCGGCGTCATCCAGACCTGACACACCGTGATCGGCGACAACAGCGTCCTCGGCGGCAACGGCACTTAGGACGGCGACATGATCGGGCTGCTCGCGCAACAGGGCAGCGCCGGAGCCGGGCTCGATCCTGCTACTCTGCGGGACCTGCTGGCGATCGCGCTCGTGCTGCGGTGGGGCCCACCGATGGTCCTCGACGGCCCGATGACCGGACCGGTGTTCCAGGCCTATGTCCGACAACTGCTGGTGCCGACGCTCAGGCCCGGCGACATCGTCGCCCTCGACAACCTGCCCGCCCACCGCGTCGCCGGGGTCCGCGAGGCGACCGAAGCCGCCGGGCCGGCCGCCTGTTCCTGCCACCCTACAGTGCCGACTTCAATCCGATCGAGCAATTGCTCGCAGAGTTCAAAGCGTTGCTCCGCAAGGCCGCCGCCCGAACAAAAGAGGCGCTCTGGCGCGCCATCGCTGACGCGCTCGACGCGTTCCCTCCCAACGAATGCCGCACCTACCTCCGAGGCTCTGGTTACGAACCAGACTGATCGGAGAATGCTCTAGCTTGTCAAATTGGCCGGTCTTGGTAGGTCGTGATCTGTCCGTTTCGTTCTCGTTTCCCCCGGGGCCCCCCAGGAAAAACGAGCGGCGTGGAAGCGTGGCACGCGACCTCGTGCTTTGTCAGTCTAACCTTGCGGGCGGCATTGTAGTTATGTGGCACACATATTGCGTGCCATATCATCTGCATGTTCTGGAATCGCGCAGTGCATGCCTTGTTTGTCCTTAACCGGGGAGACTCAGGATGAGATCCTTTCGTCGTGCATTGCTCGGCGCTGTCGCCTTGCTCATACCCGGCCTGACGACCACGCCCTCGATGGCTGGAATCTTCACCACCGGCAGCGTACTGCCGTTCGGCATCGGGCCGGGCGACAGCACTGCCGCCAACGTCTTCGTCGGCGGCGATTTCAACGGGCCCGCCACCGGCACCATGACCATCAATGGCGGCTCGGTGCTGACCACGCCCTCGCCCGACCCGCAGGGTCATCTCGGCACGCTCGCCGGGTCGTCCGGCACCGTCACGGTGACCGGGACGGGCTCAGCCTGGAAGCTGCAAGGGGTGATCAATGACGGGTTCGACGACGGGCTCGGCGGTTTCCTGAGCGTCGGGCGGGCCGGCGTCGGCCAGCTGAACGTCACCGCCGGCGGCCAGGTGAACATCGATGCCGGGGCGACCGGGATCACGCCGGCGATGCTGGTCGGCGCCAACGCCGGCGGGCAGGGCACCGTGCTGATCGACGGCACCGGCTCGAAGATCACCGTCGATTGCGCGGCCTGCACCCCCACCAACGGGCCCGCGACCCAGATCGGATCCGCGGGCAACGGCAGCATGACGGTCCAGAACGGCGGCACGCTGGCGC
This sequence comes from Dongiaceae bacterium, assembly GCA_046349435.1. Taxonomy (GTDB): domain Bacteria; phylum Pseudomonadota; class Alphaproteobacteria; order Dongiales; family Dongiaceae; genus JAXMCI01. The sequence continues at coordinate 176,062 of JAXMCI010000015.1, forward strand.
TGACCGGCACCGATGCGTTCCTGGCAGTCGGTCATCACACCGGCAGTGTCGGCCAGCTCGATGTCACCGGCGGCGGCCTGGTGTCGCTCAATGGCGGCAACGCCATCGCCTCGGCAAGCATCGGCACCGAGGCCGGCACCAGCGGCACCGTCAATCTGACGAACAATGGGCAGATGACATTCTCGGGAGGCCAGTCCTACCTCTTCGTCGGCCGCAACGGACAAGGCAGCCTGTCTCTCGATTCCGGCAGCTCCCTGTCGCTGACCGGCCAGCCGACGACGGAATTCAGCAGCGTCGGCCTGTATGTCGGGGAGGGGACCGGCGGGGTCGGCAACGTCACGCTCTCGAACGGCTCGAGCCTGTCGCTGACCGGGCAGAGCCCGCTGCTCTTCATCGGCCGCGACGGCGTCGGCGCCATGCAGGTCCTGTCAGGCAGCTCGGTCACGCTGCAAGGGCTGGCGACCGATCCGGCGGACACCGGCATCGAGATCGCCTCGCATCACACGGCGACGGCACCGGGTGGCTCGCTGCTGGTCGACAATGCCTCGGTCGCGGTGACCGCCAACCAGGCCTTCATCAACGTCGGGACCGACGGCCCCGGCAGCCTGACGGTGCGCAACGGCGGCACGGTGACCATCACGGGCACCGACGGCTACGGCTTCCTCGGGGTCGGCCGCAGCGGCAACGGCACCCTCGACATCGAGAGCGGCGGCCAGGTCACCGTTGCCTCGGCGACCGGCGATTCGAGCGTCTTCGTCGCCCAGGCGCCCGGCAGCGTGGGGACGGTGATCGTCGACGGGGCGGCATCGAAGCTCAACGCCGGCGCGCTGCTCGCGATCGGCACCGATTTCGACCTGGCGAGCCCGGGCGGCACCGGCACGGTCAGCGTGCGCAACGGCGGCGTCATCCAGGCCAGCCAGACCGTGATCGGCGCCAACGGCTTCCTCGGCGGCAACGGCACCATCGTCGGCGACGTCGCCAATGACGGCGGCACGGTGTCGCCGGGCCTGTCGCCGGGCCGGCTGACGATCGACGGGAACTACGTCCAGAACGCCGGCCAGCTCGACATCGAGATCGCCGGCCTCGCCCCCGGCCAGTTCGACGTGCTCGACGTCACCGGCACGGCGACCTTCACGGGCGGCTCGATCGTGCTCGCCTTCGAGAGCTTCCTGCCGCAGACCGGCGACGTGCTCACCTTCCTGCTCGCCCAGTCGATCCTCGGGCTCGACAGCGTCGATCTGCTCTTCTCCGGCATCGCGCAGGGCTTCCAGTACGACCTGACGTCGAGCGGCGGCATGGTCCGGCTGGTCGCGCTCAACGATGCCGAGGCGGTGCCGGAGCCGGGCTCGATGCTGCTGCTCTGCGGCGGCCTGCTGACGATCGCGCTGGTGGTCCGCCGGGTCCGGCCGCGGCGGGCGGGCCTGGCGGCCAAGTCCGGGCTAACCCTCTTCTATAGCCCAGAGCCGGCCCTCTAGCCAGGACCTCTGCCAAGGCAGCCCGCCCAGGCTGATGGGAGTCTCATGTGTCAACCAGAACCCCGGAGGACGACATGAAGATTCTCGTGGCCACGGACGGGCTGCCCCATTCCGAGGACGCCCTCGACTTCGCCGCCGGCTTCGCCAAGAGGCTCGGCGCCTCGCTGACGGTCATCACCGTCAACGTCGCCCTGCTGACCCGCGGGGTGCGCAGCTTCATGATCGAGGATGCCGAGATCGAGCGCATCCTGGCCGCGGCGGCGGAGCGCGTGCGCAAGGCCGGCGTGGCCGAGGTCGAGACCGTGATGGCGCAGGGGCGTGACGTCGCCGCGACGGTGATCGACTACGCTGAGGCGAACGGCATCGACCACATCGTGGTCGGCACCGGCGGTCCCGGCTTCGCCGCCCGGCTGCTGCTCGGCTCGGTGTCGAGCGCCATCATCGCGCGCGCCCACTGCCCGGTGACGGTGGCCCGCCTGCATCATTGAGCCACCGCCGCGCGGCGCGTTGTCCGGCCCCGGCCTTTGGTCTAGGCTTGGCGCATCGGATGTCCGTTGGAAATCGACGGCGGCCGGGACCGGCATGGGGTGAGGGGCCGTCGCGTCCACCGGTCGTGGGCGCGGCGATCCCGCTCCGCCGGACCGTCGCCCTCAGTTTCGGAGGAGGGGTGCCATGCGTTCTTCGCTGCCATGGATCATCGGGGCTTCGCTGTCCCTCGCGCTGTGCCTCGCCGCTGCGGCGGCCGTCGCGGACACTGCCGCGCAGGCGCCGTCCGACACCGCGGCGCAGCCGAGCCTCGGCTGGTCGAACACCGATCCCCGCTATCCCACGCCGCCCTCGAGCCGGCCGCAGGGCGCCATCGTCGATACCGCGGCCGGGACCAAGCCGGTGGTCGTCGTGCCGCAGGCCTCCGACACGACGCCCCGCCGCAACACCGACCCGCGCTACCCCTCGAACTAGGCGCGATGCCGCCGGCCGGGGCCGACGCGCCTGGGGGGCGACGCCCCCCGGCCTCGGCCCCGGCCGCTACGGCGTCGGCGCCGCCTCCGGCGCCGTCCTGATCCAGCAGCGCAGCACCTCGGCGACGCTCCAGGCCTGGGCGATGCAGCCGCGCGGCGTGTAGGGCGGCTCGGCATCGAAGATCTCGCTGATCGAGCCGATGCCGGCGACGTCGAGATGGCCGGCGAAGGCCTCGAGCATGGCCCGGGCCCGGGCGCGCTCGCCGGGATGCACCTTCAGCCAGGCGTCGATGAAGTGGCCGAGCGGCCAGACCCACACCGTGCCCTGGTGATAGGCGGCGTCGCGCGCCCGGAGGTCGCCGAAATAGGCCGGCTTGTAGTCCGGCTCGCCGGGCGCCAGCGAGCGCATGCCGAACGGGGTCAGCAGCCGCCGCTCGGCGATCTCCACCACGGCGGGCCAGCGCGCCTCGTCGAGCACCGGGTTGGGCAGCGAGACGGCGAGCAGCTGGTTCGACCGGCAGGCCGGATCGTCGCCGCCGTCGCCGTCGACGATGTCGAAGAGGTGGCCGGTCCGCTGGTTCCAGAAGCGGGCGTTGAAGGCGGCGCGCGCCCGCTCGGCATGGGCGGCGATGCCGGCCGCGTCGGCGCCGCGATTCTCCTCGGCCAGCCAGCGCGCCAGCACCGACAGCGCGTTGTACCAGAGGGCGTTGATCTCGACCGGCTTGCCGCGCCGCGGCGTCACCACCCAGTCGCCGACCTTGGCGTCCATCCAGGTCAGCGGCAGGTCGGGCCAGCCCTGGGTCAGCAGGCCGTCGGCGGGATCGACGCGGATGCCGAAGCGGGTGCCGGCGAGATGGTGCGCGACGATGTCGGAGAGCACCGGCAGCAGCCGGCGCAGGGTGGCGCGGTCGCCGGTGGCATCGAGATAGCGGTCGAGCGCGTGGAAGAACCAGAGCGAGGCGTCGGCGGTGTGGTAGAGCCCCTCGTCGCTGCCGTCCGGGAACATGTTGGGGATCAGCCCGTCGCGGACATAGTGGCCGAAGGTGCGCAGGATCCAGCCGGCCTCCATGGTCCGCCGGGTGGCCAGCGTCAGCCCCTCCAGCGTGATCATGGTGTCGCGGCCCCAGTCGTTGAACCAGTGATAGCCGGCGATCACCGTGCGGATCTCGTCGCCCTCGGCGCGGGCCCAGGCGACGTCGCGCAGCCGCCCGACCGGGGTGAACACGAACATGTCGGCCGCCAGCACCAGCTCGGCGCCGAAGCCCTGGCGGGCGGCGGGATGGGCCTGCTGCAACAGGCGCCGCCGGCGGGCGCGGTCGTTGGCCAGCACGTCGGCCGGCTGCAGCGCGATGATGGGGTCCCAGGGCTCGGTCGCGGCGATCAGCGTGATCTCGCCGCCCGGCGGCAGGTCGACCGAGAAGAACCCCGGCTCCCAGAGCGGACCGCGCGATTCGTAGCCGCGCTCGGCCTCGTCGCGATAGGCGACCTCGCGCCGGCGGCCGCCGCTCAGCACGAAGCGCACCTCCTGGCCGGTCAGCCACAGACGCAGCGGCGGCAGCCCCGGCCCGGCGGCGATCTCGTAGCGGTCCTCCTGCGCGGTGATCGCGTAGGAGCGGCCGGCGTCGCGCCCGACCGTCGCCTCGAGGGGGCGGACATGCAGCAGCGGCCGCAGCCGCAGCCGCAGGGGGCCGCCCTCGAGCAGGCGGTAGGTGACGTGCACGATGTTCTGCCGGTAGGGCAGGACGACGCGCTTCTCGAGCAGCGCCTCGCCGGCGGCGAGGCGCCAGATCGGCAGGCTCATCTCCAGCCGGAAGTCGACCAGCCGCAGCGGCGCCGGCGCGCCGCCGCCCGCCAGCGCCTCCTCCTCGACGTTGCTCAGCATCACCATGCGGCCGAGCGGGCCTGGCAGCGCGGCGATCAGCAGCCCGTGATAGCGCCGGGTGAGCTCGCCCGAGACGGTGCCCGAGGCGAAGCCGCCGAGCCCGTTGCCGACGATCCATTCGCGGCGCGCCAGCGCCTCGGCATCCAGCCCTTCCAGCGACGGTCGGCGGACGAGCTCAGTCTCCATCGCCATGCGGTACCTCGGCGGTCATCACCAGGGCGGCATTCCCCGGCAGGTGCCATCCGAACTCGCCTTCGGCCGGCGGCGTTCCCGCCGCGCCGTAGGCGGGATCCTCGCTCGACCAGAGCAGCCGCCAGCTTGCGCCCTCGGGCGGCGCCAGCAGCGGCTCGGGGGCGGGCCGCAGGTCGAGGTCGCGCCCGAGATTGACCAGCAGCAGCCGGTCGTCGCCCTCTGCGCCGAAGAAGCGCAGCACGAACGCGGCCTGCGACAGCACGGCGCCGTCGAGGCCGCCCGCCGGCACCTGGCCCAGCACCGCGTCCTCGCGCCGCAGCCGGATCAGGTCGCGGTGCAGCGCCAGCGCCTCGCGGTGCCGCTCGCACTCGCCGTGGTCGAGGCGGCAGCGCTCGAACGTCGCCCGGTCCTCGGGGTCGGGCAAGCGCTCCTGCATCGCCGGGTCGCCCAGGCTGGGAAACTGCGAGAGGAACTTGCGCCGCCCCTCGGCGACCAGCGGCGCGAGGTCGTCGTGATGGTCGGCGAAATAGAGGAACGGCGCCGAGGCGGCGAACTCCTGGCCCTGGAACAGCATCGGCATGCCGGGGCCGAGGATCATGAGCGCGGTCAGCGCCCGCAGCTGGCCGGCGCCGGCCAGCTGGTGGATGCGCAGGCCGCGGCCGGAATTGGCGACCTGGTCGTGGTTCTGCAGGAAGGTGACCAGCCGGTCGGGCGAGAGGTCGAGCGACGGCGAGCCGCGCGGCTTCTTCTGCCAGTGATAACGCTGCCCCTGGAACAGGAAGCCGTGCCGCGCCGCCGAGACGAATTCCTGCGGCGTGCCGCGATAGTCGCTGTAGTAAGCCTGCGCCCGGCCGGTCAGCGCCACCATGGCGCTGTGGTGGAAATCGTCGTTCCACAGCAGGTCGAGGCCGTAGCCGCCGGCCGCCTCGTCGCGCAGCAGCCGGGCGTGCTGCGGCTCGTTCTCGCCGACCACCAGCGTCCGGCGGCCGCCGGCCGCGTCCCGCACCCGGCGGACGATGGCGGCCATGATGTTGTCGGCCGAGGCGTCGAAGATCTGCTGCGTGGCGTCGAGCCGGAGCCCGTCGAAGTGGAACTCCTCGACCCAGTAGGCGGCGTTGGCCAGGAAGAGCTCGCGGACCGGTCCGGCATCGGGGCCGTCGAAGTTGATCGCCTCGCCCCACTCGTTGGCGTAGCGGTCGGTGAAGTAGGCCGGCGCGAACGACTTGAGGTAGTTCCCGTCCGGACCGAGATGGTTGTAGACGACGTCGAGGATCACCGCGATGCCGAGCGCATGGGCCCGGTCGACGAAGCGCCGCAGGTCGTCCGGCCGGCCGTAGAGCCGCGTCGGCGCGAAGAGCTGCACGCCGTCATAGCCCCAGCCGAACTCGCCGGGGAACTCGGCCACCGGCATCATCTCGATCACGGTGATGCCGAGGCGGGCCAGCTCCGGCAGCAGCAACTCGGCCGCCGCCCAGGTCCCCTCGGGCGTGAAGGTGCCGACATGCAGCTCGTAGGCGACCGCCTTGCGCGGCGCCGGCCCGCCCCAGCGCGCGTCGGTCCACATGAAGGCCATCGGATCGACGATCTCGGAGGCGCCGTGCGGCCCCTCCGGCTGGAAGCGCGAGGCCGGGTCGGGCAGCGGGCCCTCGCCGTCGAGCCGGTAGCGGTAGCGCTGCCCGGCGGCGGCGCCCGCGACCGTGGCGGCGAAATAGCCGCCGGGCTCGGGCGCGAGCCGCTCCACCCGCGGCGCGCTCCCATCCTCGATCACCACCTCGACCCGTCGCCGCTCCGGCGCCCAGACGCGGAACGCCACCCCGCCCGCCACCGGCTCCGCCCCGACCGGCAGCCGCCGCTTCGCTTCCGCCTTGCCGCTCACCCGGACGCCTCCTCGCCACACGGGCGGCCCTGCGGCCGTCCCGCCTGAACAAACACGGCTCTGCCTTGGCCGATCCCTGTCCCGTTCCGCGCCCGGCAAGCTGGGAGGGGGTTCAGGGCAGCAGCGCGCGTGCCGCCGCCGGCAGCTCGGGCGGCAGGCCGGCGCTCTCGGCGAAGGCCAGCAGCAGCGGCTCGTCCGACAGCAGGTGGTCGAGCACCGCGCCGAGCATCGCCGGCTGCGCCAGCCCGGCGCGCAGCGCCTCGGGCGAGAGCCCGGTCAGCGCCAGGAAGCGGGCCAGCCGGTCGTCCTCCTCGGCGATGAAGGCGGCCGCCTGCGCCGCCACCGCCATCGCGCCGTCGCGGTCGAGCCGCGGCCGCCGGCCGCCGGTCCTGCCCCTCTCCATGCCCGGCATCATAGGCGCCGGGCGGGCGCCGGTGCTATGGTCCGCCGGGCCTGAGAGGCACGAGGAGCGAGGCACGAGGAGCGGGATGGACGAGGACCAGGGCATCGCGGCCATGCTGGCCCGCGCGCTGGCGGCGCGGGCCAACGCGCATGCCGCCTATTCCGGTTTCCAGGTCGGGGCCTGCCTGCGCGGCGACAAGGGCGGCCTCTATGCCGGCTGCAACGTCGAGAACGCCGCCTATCCGCAGAGCCAGTGCGCCGAGGCGGGCGCCATCTCCGCCCTGGTCGCGGCCGGCGAGACGCGCATCGTCGAGGTGCTGGTAGTGGCCGGCGGGCCGGCGCTGATCTCGCCCTGCGGCGGCTGCCGCCAGCGCCTGGCCGAGCTCGCCGGCCCGACGGTGCCGGTGCATCTGTGCGACCTCGAGGGCCGCCGCCGCACCGTGACGATGGGCGAGCTGCTGCCCTTCGCCTTCACCGCGGCGAGCTTCCGCCCGGCGTGATGGCCGACGTGACGGCCGACGTGAGCGCCGACGTGACTGTCGACCCGAGACGGGCCGCTTGACGCCGGCCGGACGGGCCGGCCTCTATCTCCGGCTGTCGGTGTTCTATGCCGCGCTGTTCGGCGTCACCGGGATCACCGCGCCCTTCTGGCCGCGCTGGCTGCAGGCGCAGGGCCTCGACCCGCAGGCGATCGGGCTGCTGCTGGCCTCGGTGCCCTGGCTGCGGCTGGCGACCAACCCGTTCGCCGCGCGGCTCGCCGACCGCGGCCTGGGCGCCCGCCGGCTGCTGCTGGCGCTGGCCGCCGCGACGCTCGCCGGCTACGCGCTGTTCGGGCTGGCCGCCGGATTCTGGGGCCTGCTGGCGGTCAGCCTGCTGGCCGGCGGCTGCTTCGCCAACCTGCAGCCCCTGGCCGAGAGCATCGCCGTCCCGGCCTGCCGCGCCAACCGGCTCGATTACGGCCGGGTCCGGCTGTGGGGCTCGCTCT